>NZ_CP144274.1:4800000-6012500 GCF_036542145.1 Pseudomonas sp. ZY71 | reverse complement strand
AGGTCTTAGTGATCCGGTGGTTCTGTATGGAAGGGCCATCGCTCAACGGATAAAAGGTACTCCGGGGATAACAGGCTGATACCGCCCAAGAGTTCATATCGACGGCGGTGTTTGGCACCTCGATGTCGGCTCATCACATCCTGGGGCTGAAGCCGGTCCCAAGGGTATGGCTGTTCGCCATTTAAAGTGGTACGCGAGCTGGGTTTAGAACGTCGTGAGACAGTTCGGTCCCTATCTGCCGTGGACGTTTGAGATTTGAGAGGGGCTGCTCCTAGTACGAGAGGACCGGAGTGGACGAACCTCTGGTGTTCCGGTTGTCACGCCAGTGGCATTGCCGGGTAGCTATGTTCGGGAAAGATAACCGCTGAAAGCATCTAAGCGGGAAACTTGCCTCAAGATGAGATCTCACTGGAACCTTGAGTTCCCTGAAGGGCCGTCGAAGACTACGACGTTGATAGGTTGGGTGTGTAAGCGCTGTGAGGCGTTGAGCTAACCAATACTAATTGCCCGTGAGGCTTGACCATATAACACCCAAGCAATTTGCGTCGAAAGGCCAAGTTGCGGTGTGTGAAGACGAAACGAACCGAAAGTTCGATGTTCACAAACACCGAAAGCTGTCACATACCCGATTTGCTGAAGCGAGGCCATCTGGTCACGACTCAGTACCCGAATTTCTTGACGACCATAGAGCGTTGGAACCACCTGATCCCATCCCGAACTCAGCAGTGAAACGATGCATCGCCGATGGTAGTGTGGGGTTTCCCCATGTGAGAGTAGGTCATCGTCAAGATTAAATTCCGAAACCCCAATTGCGAAAGCAGTTGGGGTTTTGTTTTGCCCGCAAGAAAAGCATCTGCTTGATTTCTATGCAACGGCCCGGTGCATGGCTATTATTCGGGCCTCATTGTGAGGCGAGACCTGCATGTTGACGTTGTTGAACCTTCTGAAAGATGGTCGATTCCATTCTGGTCAGGATCTGGGGGCCGCCCTGGGGATAAGTCGAAGTGCGGTATGGAAGCAACTTCAGCATCTTGAAGCTGAGCTTGGTCTGTCTATCCATAAAGTGCGGGGGCGGGGCTATCAATTGGCTGCGCCATTGATGCTTCTCGACGCTCTGACGATATCCGCAATTGCGCCATCTTGGCCGGTGACCGTCCTGGATTCGGTCGACTCGACAAACGCTGAGGCTTTGCGTGCAATCGGCCAAGGGGGGCAGGCGCCCTTTTTGGTGCTCGCGGAGCGACAAGTCTCTGGGCGCGGAAGAAGAGGTCGCAAGTGGGTGAGCCCGTTTGCTGAAAATCTCTATTACAGTCTTGTCCTGCGCATCGATGGCGGAATGCGCCAGCTTGAGGGCTTGAGTCTTGTTGTGGGATTGGCTGTCTTGCAGGCTCTGAGAAACTTTGGGGTGCCAGGTGCAGGATTGAAGTGGCCTAACGATGTCTTGGTGGGTAACAAGAAAATCGCGGGCATTCTTCTTGAGCTCGTCGGCGATCCGGCAGACGTTTGCCACGTGGTCCTGGGTATTGGCGTCAACGTGAATATGCAGGTGGCTGATGAGGTGGATCAGCAATGGACTTCAATTCGGCTTGAGTCAGGCAGAAGCAGTGATCGCAACGCCTTGGTGGTTGAGTTGAGTAAGCAATTAAGTGCTTGCATTCAGCGCCATCAAGTCGATGGTTTTTCGGCTCTTCAGTCGGAATGGGAGGCGAACCATCTATGGCAAGATCGCTCGGTGTCATTGATCGCCGGTTCCAACCATGTAGATGGTGTGGTGCTCGGAATAGATAGTCAGGGTGCGCTGCGTCTGAAGGTGAGTGGTGTGGAAAAAGTCTTTAGTGGTGGTGAGCTCAGCCTGAGGTTGCGTGATGATTCTTGAGCTCGACTGTGGAAACAGCTTTATTAAGTGGCGTGTGCTGAAGGCTGCGCCCGTCGCTATTTTTTCTGAAGGAGTTGTCGGCTCTGACATCGCGTTGCTTGACAGTTTAAGGTCCCTTGAAGGGCTTTTACTGCGCAAGTGTCGCCTGGTCAGCGTCAGGACTGCGGAAGAGACGGATGTATTGATCGATGCTCTCGAGCGGGAGTTCGGTGTTTCTGCGGTGTGTGCGAAGTCTGCTCGTGAAATGTCTGGTGTCAAAAATGGTTATGAAGACTACGAGCGTCTAGGGCTTGATCGATGGTTGGCCATGCTTGGCGGGTTTCATCTGGCATCGGGCGGCGCTTGCCTTGTACTCGATTTCGGTACGGCGGTAACTGCTGATTTTATTGCTTCTGATGGTGACCATCTTGGCGGCTTTATTTGCCCTGGAATTCCATTGATGCGAGATCAGCTGCGTACTCATACCCGCAAGATTCGCTATGGGGATCAGGCGGCTGAGCGTGCACTGTCCAGTATTGCGCCTGGGCGCACCACCGTTGAGGCGGTGGAGCGCGGGTGTGCATTGATGCTGCGAGGTTTCGTCTTGACGCAGTTGGAGCTGGCGCGCTCTTACTGGGGGGAAGGCTTCACAGTCTTTATAACTGGCGGTGATGCTGAATTGGTCGCGGATGTCGCGCCTGAGGCCCGAGTCGTTCCCGACCTGGTATTTGTAGGGTTGGCCATGGCGTGTCCTTTTTCCTGAGGTTTGTATGCGTTGGTTGTTCCTCCTGCTTCTTGTTCTCAACGTTTTCTATTATGTCTGGCATCAGCAAGAGGCACCCTTGCGGGCGAAAGATGTAACGCCCCTCAGTTTGTATCGGGGTTCCCAGCAAGACATACGCTTGCTCAGCGAAACGACGGGTGATGTTCGGGAGGGGCGAGAGCGGCGACGGCAGGAGTGTCTGTTTCTCGGTGGCTTTTCCAGTCAGGAGTCGCTTTCACCCCTTCAGCAGCGCTTGGTCGAAATGGGGGTCAGTGTGCAATCTTCTTCGAGGGATGCTTTTGGGGCTGGTTATTGGTTGTCTGTCGCGCCTCAGAGCCAGCGTTTGTTGGGTGACGCTCAGCTACAAAACCTTTCCAACGAATTCAATGAGTTAAAACATAAAATAATGCTGTGTGAGGGGGTTGCACCTGCTGAATAGTTTGCATAGAATGGCGCCCGCTCCACAGCGAAGACCTAAACGGGTATTCAAAGTGAAGTGATGTCAACGCAGCTAACCTCAGGTTTTTAAATGAGAAAATGCTTGACAGAGGTTTGGCATGGTATAGAATGCCGGCCTGATTAGGAGGGGTTCCCGAGCGGCCAAAGGGATCAGACTGTAAATCTGACGTCTACGACTTCGAAGGTTCGAATCCTTCTCCCTCCACCAGATTTAAGCGTGAGCTGCAGGCTCCGCGGGTATAGTTTAGTGGTAGAACCTCAGCCTTCCAAGCTGATGATGCGGGTTCGATTCCCGCTACCCGCTCCAAGTTTGCAGGTTGTGCAACGCGTTTCGCTCTTGTAGCTCAGTTGGTAGAGCACACCCTTGGTAAGGGTGAGGTCAGCGGTTCAAATCCGCTCAAGAGCTCCATATAACAAGGCAGATATGAAAATATCTGCCTTTGTTTTAATGGTTGATATTGTTTGTCTAATTTCTTCTGTTGAGGGTGATATCGATGGCTAAGGAAAAATTTGATCGTTCCCTGCCCCACGTCAACGTTGGGACCATTGGTCACGTTGACCACGGTAAAACCACTCTGACCGCTGCTCTGACTCGCGTCTGCTCCGAAGTTTTCGGTTCGGCCGTAGTTGAATTCGACAAGATCGACAGCGCTCCAGAAGAAAAAGCTCGCGGTATCACCATCAACACCGCGCACGTTGAGTACAACTCGCTGATCCGTCACTACGCTCACGTTGACTGCCCGGGTCACGCTGACTATGTGAAGAACATGATCACCGGTGCTGCTCAAATGGACGGCGCTATCCTGGTTTGCTCGGCCGCTGATGGTCCGATGCCGCAAACCCGTGAGCACATCCTGCTGTCCCGTCAGGTGGGCGTTCCGTATATCGTGGTTTTCCTGAACAAGGCTGACCTGGTAGACGACGCTGAGCTGCTGGAACTGGTTGAGATGGAAGTTCGCGACCTGCTGTCCACCTACGACTTTCCGGGCGATGACACTCCAATCATCATCGGTTCGGCTCGTATGGCGCTGGAAGGCAAAGACGACAACGAGATGGGCACCACTGCCGTCAAGAAACTGGTTGAAACTCTGGATAGCTACATCCCAGAGCCAGTTCGTATGATCGACAAGCCGTTCCTGATGCCAATCGAAGACGTGTTCTCGATCTCGGGTCGCGGTACTGTTGTGACTGGTCGTATCGAGCGCGGTATCGTTCGCGTTCAGGATCCGCTGGAAATCGTTGGTCTGCGTGACACTACCGTTTCCACCTGCACCGGTGTTGAAATGTTCCGCAAACTGCTCGACGAAGGTCGTGCTGGCGAGAACTGCGGTGTTCTGTTGCGTGGTACCAAGCGTGACGACGTTGAGCGTGGTCAGGTTCTGGTTAAGCCGGGTTCGGTTAAGCCGCACACCAAGTTCACTGCAGAAGTTTACGTTCTGAGCAAGGAAGAGGGCGGCCGTCACACTCCGTTCTTCAAGGGCTACCGTCCACAGTTCTACTTCCGTACTACTGACGTGACTGGTAACTGCGAGCTGCCAGAAGGCGTTGAAATGGTAATGCCAGGTGACAACATTCAGATGACTGTTACCCTGATCAAAACCATCGCGATGGAAGACGGTCTGCGTTTCGCTATCCGTGAAGGCGGTCGTACCGTCGGCGCTGGCGTCGTAGCCAAAATCATCGAGTAAGTGGTTGTAATGTATTTTTCGGGCCGGCATAATGGTCGGCCTGATTTTGTTTTAGGTCAGTAGCTCAATTGGCAGAGCGACGGTCTCCAAAACCGTAGGTTGGGGGTTCGATTCCCTCCTGACCTGCCAGATTCACTCAGTGTGTCTGGCTTTCTTTTCACAGGATCTTCATAGATGACTCCTAAAGCTGAAGCTCAAGGCTCTCGCTTCGATCTGCTCAAGTGGCTTGTAGTTGTCGCTTTGGTGGTTGTTGGCGTTGTTGGCAATCAGTATTACTCTGCTTCGCCGATCCTGTACCGTGTACTCGCTTTGCTTGTTATTGCTGCTGTAGCTGCCTTTGTAGGCCTGCAGACAGCCAAGGGCAAGTCTTTCTTTGTACTGGTTAAGGAAGCTCGCACCGAGATTCGTAAAGTCGTGTGGCCAACTCGCCAAGAAACCACGCAGACCACCCTGATTGTGGTGGCTGTTGTTCTGGTTATGGCGTTGCTGTTGTGGGGTCTTGATTCCCTGCTCGGTTGGCTTGTTTCCTTGATTGTCGGCTAAGGGTGTCCCGTGGCTAAGCGTTGGTATGTTGTGCATGCTTACTCGGGTTACGAGAAGCATGTGATGCGCTCGCTGGTCGAGCGCGTAAAGCTGGCTGGCATGGAAGATGGCTTCGGCGAGATTCTGGTTCCCACTGAAGAAGTGGTTGAAATGCGTAATGGCCAGAAACGCAAAAGCGAGCGCAAGTTCTTTCCAGGCTATGTGCTGGTTCAGATGGATATGAACGAGGGTACTTGGCACTTGGTCAAGGATACTCCTCGGGTGATGGGTTTCATTGGCGGTACTGCCGATAAGCCTGCGCCAATCACCGATAAAGAGGCAGAAGCAATTCTGCGTCGTGTTGCTGATGGTAGCGACAAGCCGAAGCCGAAGACTCTCTTCGAGCCAGGTGAAACGGTGCGAGTCAATGATGGTCCATTCGCTGATTTCAATGGCGTTGTTGAAGAAGTTAACTACGAAAAGAGCCGGATCCAAGTGGCAGTGCTCATTTTCGGTCGCTCTACTCCGGTAGAGTTGGAGTTCAGTCAGGTCGAAAAGGTCTAGCTGGGCAAGCATCCCAACCCCGCAGCCCTAGGCTGTGGGGTTTTGTCGTCACTGGGATAAACGCGCAAGTAACCGGGGAGCCTTTCGAGGCGTTCGAACCCGTAATTGGAGTGCCTCATGGCCAAGAAAATTACCGCTTACATCAAGCTGCAAGTGAAGGCCGCTCA
Source organism: Pseudomonas sp. ZY71 (assembly GCF_036542145.1). NCBI lineage: Bacteria > Pseudomonadati > Pseudomonadota > Gammaproteobacteria > Pseudomonadales > Pseudomonadaceae > Pseudomonas > Pseudomonas sp. ZY71. The sequence goes on along the minus strand of NZ_CP144274.1, from coordinate 6,006,482 downwards.
GGCTAACCCAAGCCCACCTGTTGGTCCTGCTTTGGGTCAGCACGGCGTGAACATCATGGAATTCTGCAAGGCCTTCAACGCCCGTACTCAGGGTCTTGAAGCAGGTCTGCCGACTCCAGTGATCATCACTGTCTACAGCGACCGTAGCTTCACTTTCGAAACAAAATCCACCCCTGCTTCGGTTCTGCTGAAGAAAGCGGCCGGTCTGACCAGCGGTTCCGCTCGTCCGAACACCGTTAAGGTTGGCACCGTTACCCGTGCTCAGCTGGAAGAAATCGCGAAAACCAAAAACGCGGATCTGACTGCAGCTGATATGGATGCAGCCGTGCGTACTATCGCCGGTTCTGCTCGTAGCATGGGCCTTAACGTGGAGGGTGTGTAATGGCTAAGCTGACCAAGCGTCAAAAGGCTATCGCCGGCAAAATCGAAGCAGGCAAGGCCTACAATATTGTAGACGCCGCTGCACTGCTGGCTGAGCTGTCGACTGTCAAGTTCAGCGAGTCGTTCGACGTTGCTGTAAACCTGGGTGTAGACCCGCGTAAATCTGACCAGGTTGTTCGTAGCGCTACTGTGCTGCCGCACGGCACTGGCAAGACTGTTCGCGTTGCTGTGTTCACCCAAGGTCCAGCTGCTGAGGCCGCTCTGGCTGCCGGCGCTGACCGTGTAGGTATGGACGACCTGGCTGCCGAAATGAAAGGCGGCGACCTGAACTATGACGTAGTGATCGCATCCCCGGATGCCATGCGCGTTGTAGGTCAGTTGGGTCAGATCCTCGGTCCACGTGGTCTGATGCCTAACCCTAAGGTTGGTACCGTAACTCCAGACGTAGCTACCGCGGTCAAGAACGCTAAAGCTGGTCAGGTTCGTTATCGCACCGACAAAAACGGCATCATTCACACCTCCGTTGGCAAGATGGGCTTCGACGCCGTCAAGCTGAAGGAAAACGTTGAAGCCCTGATCGCTGATCTGAAGCGTATCAAGCCAGCTTCTTCGAAAGGTATCTACGTCAAGCGCGTTACCCTGAGCACCACTATGGGCCCAGGTCTGGTCATCGACCAGAGCTCGCTGGACGCGTAAGACAAAAATTGGCGCGAGTATTCGCGCCAGTTGAAAGATTGGGGTCCCTGCCTGGCGGGGGCTATCCAAGACCGTAGGCGACGCAAGTCTTAAACCACCAGCCTACGCAGATGGTGCTCCCGGTTCCTTACCGAATCAGACACCAAAACGACATTCGGTTCCGATCGAATGAAACGGTAACAAGCAGGAGTTAAACCCGTGGCAATTAATCTCGAAGACAAGAAGGCCATCGTCGCTGAAGTCAACGAGGCTGCCAAAGTCGCTCTGTCCGCTGTCGTGGTTGATGCACGTGGCGTAACAGTAGGCGCAATGACCGGACTCCGTAAAGAGGCTCGTGAAGCTGGCGTTTACGTACGCGTTGTACGTAATACCCTGCTCAAGCGCGCTGTTGCTGACACTCAATACAGTGTCCTCAACGACGTGTTCACCGGCCCGACCCTGATTGCATTCTCGAACGAACATCCGGGCGCTGCTGCTCGTATCTTCAAAGAGTTTGCCAAGGGTCAGGACAAGTTCGAGATCAAGGCAGCTGCGTTCGAGGGCAAGTTCCTCGCAGCTAATCAGATCGACGTACTGGCAACTCTGCCGACCCGTGACGAAGCAATTTCTCAGCTGATGAGCGTGATTCAAGGCGCTACCAGCAAATTGGCTCGTACTCTGGCGGCAATTCGCGACCAGAAAGAAGCTGCTGCAGCCTAAGGCTCGTCAACTTCTCGCGTTTTTTGTTTATTTCGATGGTCGCGTAGGCCGTCCCCCAATTCAGGAATTGAGTCATGTCTCTGACTAACGAACAAATCATCGAAGCAATCGGCCAGAAATCCGTAGTGGAAATCGTTGAGCTGATCAAAGCGATGGAAGAAACCTTCGGTGTTACCGCTGCTGCTGCTTCGGCTGGTCCAGCTGCTGCTGCCGCTGTTGTTGAAGAGCAAACCGAGTTCAACGTTGTTCTGCTGGAAGCTGGCGAGAAGAAGGTTAACGTGATCAAGGCAGTTCGTGAACTGACCGGTCTGGGCCTGAAAGAAGCCAAAGAGAAAGTAGACGGCGCTCCTCAGGTTGTAGCTGAAGGCGTTTCGAAAGAAGCGGCTGAAGACGCCAAGAAGAAGCTGGAAGAAGCAGGCGCTAAAGTCGAACTGAAATAAGTATCGACTTTGCTCCTCCAGCCCGAGCGTCAAGCGACAGGCTGATGGCTGGTGGCTCTTGCCACCGGCCTTTTTCCGTTATTGGCAGCCGACTGGGTCGGTGCTGATAAAGGCGCTGTAACCACCCGATGCGGTGGAGCAAACCATGGGGTTTGCACGATTTTCTGGCTGCTCCCGTCGGGAGGGGCCAAACAAGCAGGTGACCAAGCTGGGGAACGCTGATGGCTTACTCATATACTGAGAAAAAACGTATCCGCAAGGACTTTAGCAAGTTGCCGGACGTCATGGATGTGCCTTACCTCCTGGCCATCCAGCTGGATTCGTATCGTGAATTCTTGCAAGCGGGAGCGACTAAAGATCAGTTCCGCGACGTGGGCCTGCATGCGGCCTTCAAATCCGTTTTCCCGATCATCAGCTACTCCGGCAATGCTGCGCTGGAGTACGTCGGTTATCGCCTGGGCGAACCGGCATTTGATGTCAAAGAATGCGTATTGCGCGGTGTAACTTTCGCCGTACCTTTGCGGGTAAAAGTGCGCCTGATCATTTTCGACAAAGAATCGTCGAACAAAGCGATCAAGGACATCAAAGAGCAAGAAGTCTACATGGGTGAAATCCCCCTGATGACTGAGAACGGTACCTTCGTAATCAACGGTACCGAGCGTGTAATCGTTTCCCAGCTGCACCGTTCCCCGGGCGTGTTCTTCGATCACGACCGCGGCAAGACGCATAGCTCCGGCAAACTGCTGTACTCCGCGCGCATCATTCCTTACCGCGGTTCGTGGCTGGACTTCGAGTTCGACCCGAAAGACTGCGTGTTCGTGCGTATCGACCGTCGTCGCAAGCTGCCGGCATCGGTACTGCTGCGCGCGCTCGGCTATACCACTGAAGAAGTGCTGGACGCTTTCTACACCACCAACGTTTTCCACCTGAGCGGCGAAACCCTCAGCCTGGAACTGATTGCTTCGCGTCTGCGTGGTGAAATTGCGGTTCTGGACATTCAGGACGAGAAAGGCAAGGTCATTGTTGAAGCGGGCCGCCGTATTACCGCGCGCCACATCAACCAGATCGAAAAAGCCGGTATCAAGACTCTGGAAGTACCTCTGGACTACGTCCTGGGCCGTACTACCGCCAAGGTCATCGTGCACCCGGCTACCGGCGAAATCCTGGCAGAGTGCAACACCGAGCTGAACACCGAAGTCCTGGCAAAAATTGCCAAGTCCGGCGTTGTTCGCATCGAAACTCTGTACACCAACGATATCGACTGCGGTCCGTTCGTCTCCGACACGCTGAAGATCGACTCCACCAGCAACCAATTGGAAGCGCTGGTCGAGATCTATCGCATGATGCGTCCAGGCGAGCCGCCAACCAAAGACGCTGCCGAAACCCTGTTCAACAACCTGTTCTTCAGCCCTGAGCGCTATGACCTGTCTGCGGTCGGCCGGATGAAGTTCAACCGTCGTATCGGTCGTACCGAGATCGAAGGTTCGGGCGTGCTGTGCAAGGAAGACATCGTCGCGGTATTGAAGACTCTGGTCGACATCCGTAACGGTAAAGGCATCGTCGATGACATCGACCACCTGGGTAACCGTCGTGTTCGCTGCGTAGGCGAAATGGCCGAGAACCAGTTCCGCGTTGGCCTGGTACGTGTTGAGCGTGCGGTCAAAGAGCGTCTGTCGATGGCTGAAAGCGAAGGCCTGATGCCGCAAGACCTGATCAACGCCAAGCCAGTGGCTGCGGCGGTGAAAGAGTTCTTCGGTTCCAGCCAGCTCTCGCAGTTCATGGACCAGAACAACCCGCTGTCCGAGATCACCCACAAGCGTCGTGTCTCTGCACTCGGCCCTGGCGGTCTGACTCGTGAGCGCGCAGGCTTTGAAGTCCGTGACGTACACCCGACTCACTACGGTCGTGTATGCCCGATTGAAACGCCGGAAGGTCCGAACATCGGTCTGATCAACTCCCTGGCTGCTTACGCTCGCACCAACCAGTACGGCTTCCTGGAAAGCCCGTACCGTGTGGTGAAAGAGGGTGTGGTTACCGACGAGATCGTGTTCCTGTCAGCTATTGAAGAAGCCGATCACGTGATCGCGCAGGCTTCGGCGACCATGAACGACCAGAAAGTCCTGATCGACGAACTGGTAGCCGTACGTCACCTGAACGAATTCACCGTCAAGGCGCCTGAAGAAGTCACCTTGATGGACGTTTCGCCGAAGCAGGTAGTTTCGGTTGCAGCGTCGTTGATTCCGTTCCTCGAGCACGACGACGCCAACCGTGCGTTGATGGGTTCGAACATGCAGCGTCAAGCTGTACCAACCCTGCGCGCTGACAAGCCGCTGGTAGGTACCGGCATGGAGCGTAACGTAGCCCGTGACTCCGGCGTTTGCGTCGTGGCTCGTCGTGGCGGCGTGATCGATTCCGTCGACGCCAGCCGTATCGTGGTTCGTGTTGCTGATGACGAAGTTGAAACCGGCGAAGCTGGTGTCGACATCTACAACCTGACCAAATACACCCGCTCGAACCAGAACACCTGCATCAACCAGCGTCCGCTGGTGAGCAAGGGTGATCGCGTTCAGCGTAGCGACATCATGGCCGACGGCCCGTCCACCGACATGGGTGAACTGGCGCTGGGTCAGAACATGCGCATCGCGTTCATGGCATGGAACGGCTTCAACTTCGAAGACTCCATCTGCCTGTCCGAGCGCGTGGTTCAGGAAGACCGTTTCACCACGATCCACATTCAGGAACTGACCTGTGTGGCTCGTGATACCAAGCTTGGGCCTGAGGAAATCACTGCGGACATCCCTAACGTGGGTGAAGCTGCACTGAACAAGCTGGACGAAGCCGGTATCGTTTACGTAGGTGCTGAAGTTGGCGCAGGCGACATTCTGGTAGGTAAGGTCACTCCGAAAGGTGAGACCCAACTGACTCCGGAAGAAAAACTGCTGCGTGCAATCTTCGGTGAAAAAGCCAGCGACGTTAAAGACACCTCCCTGCGTGTACCTACCGGTACCAAAGGTACTGTCATCGACGTACAGGTCTTCACCCGCGACGGCGTTGAGCGTGATGCTCGTGCACTGTCGATCGAGAAGACTCAGCTCGACGAGATCCGCAAGGATCTGAACGAAGAGTTCCGTATCGTTGAAGGCGCGACTTTCGAACGTCTGCGTTCCGCTCTGGTAGGCCACAAGGCTGAAGGCGGCGCAGGTCTGAAGAAAGGTCAGGACATCACCGACGAGGTCCTCGACGGTCTTGAGCATGGTCAGTGGTTCAAACTGCGCATGGCTGAAGATGCTCTGAACGAGCAGCTCGAGAAGGCTCAGGCCTACATCGTTGATCGTCGCCGTCTGCTGGACGACAAGTTCGAAGACAAGAAGCGCAAACTGCAGCAGGGCGATGACCTGGCTCCAGGCGTGCTGAAAATCGTCAAGGTTTACCTGGCAATCCGTCGTCGCATCCAGCCGGGCGACAAGATGGCCGGTCGTCACGGTAACAAAGGTGTGGTCTCCGTGATCATGCCGGTTGAAGACATGCCGCACGATGCCAATGGCACCCCGGTCGACGTCGTCCTCAACCCACTGGGCGTACCTTCGCGTATGAACGTTGGTCAGATCCTTGAAACCCACCTGGGCCTCGCGGCCAAAGGTCTGGGCGAGAAGATCAACCGGATGGTCGAAGAGCAGCGTAAAGTCGCTGAACTGCGTACCTTCCTGGACGAGATCTACAACCAGATCGGCGGTCGTAACGAAGATCTGGACAGCTTCTCCGATCAGGAAATCCTGGATCTGGCGAAGAACCTGCGTGGCGGCGTTCCAATGGCCACTCCAGTGTTCGACGGCGCCAAGGAAAGCGAAATCAAGGCCATGCTGAAACTGGCAGACCTGCCGGAAAGCGGCCAGATGCAGCTGACTGACGGCCGTACCGGCAACAAGTTCGAGCGTCCAGTTACCGTTGGCTACATGTACATGCTGAAGCTGAACCACTTGGTAGACGACAAGATGCACGCGCGTTCTACCGGTTCGTACAGCCTGGTTACCCAGCAGCCGCTGGGTGGTAAGGCGCAGTTCGGTGGTCAGCGTTTCGGGGAGATGGAGGTCTGGGCACTGGAAGCATACGGTGCTGCTTACACTCTGCAAGAAATGCTCACAGTGAAGTCGGACGATGTGAACGGCCGTACCAAGATGTACAAAAACATCGTGGATGGCGATCACCGTATGGAGCCGGGCATGCCCGAGTCCTTCAACGTGTTGATCAAGGAAATTCGTTCCCTCGGCATCGATATCGATCTGGAAACCGAATAACACGTGACGCGAATCGAGAGCGGGGCAGGATTGCCCGCTCTCTGCTCCGCCAGGAGGAAAGGCCTTGAAAGACCTACTGAATTTGCTGAAAAACCAGGGTCAAGTCGAAGAGTTCGACGCCATCCGTATCGGATTGGCCTCGCCTGAGATGATCCGCTCATGGTCGTTCGGTGAAGTTAAAAAGCCGGAAACCATCAACTACCGTACGTTCAAACCTGAGCGTGACGGCCTGTTCTGCGCCAAGATCTTTGGCCCGGTAAAGGATTACGAGTGCCTGTGCGGTAAGTACAAGCGCTTGAAGCACCGTGGTGTGATCTGCGAGAAGTGCGGCGTTGAAGTTGCACTGGCCAAGGTTCGTCGTGAGCGCATGGCGCACATCGAACTGGCTTCCCCGGTTGCTCACATCTGGTTCCTGAAATCGCTGCCGTCCCGTATCGGCTTGCTGATGGACATGACCCTGCGTGATATCGAACGCGTTCTCTACTTCGAGAGCTATGTCGTTATCGATCCAGGCATGACCACCCTTGAAAAAGGTCAGCTGCTGAACGACGAGCAGTACTTCGAAGCGCTGGAAGAGTTCGGTGACGACTTCGACGCCCGTATGGGTGCTGAAGCTGTACGTGAACTGCTGCACGCTATCGACCTGGAACACGAGATTGGCCGTCTGCGTGAAGAAATTCCGCAAACCAACTCGGAAACCAAGATCAAGAAGCTGTCCAAGCGTCTGAAGTTGATGGAAGCCTTCCAGGGTTCCGGCAACCTGCCAGAGTGGATGGTGCTGACCGTTCTGCCGGTTCTGCCGCCAGATCTGCGTCCACTGGTCCCGCTGGACGGCGGTCGTTTCGCGACTTCCGACCTCAACGATCTGTATCGTCGAGTGATCAACCGTAACAACCGTTTGAAGCGCCTGCTGGATCTGTCCGCTCCGGACATCATCGTGCGCAACGAAAAGCGTATGTTGCAGGAAGCTGTCGATGCTCTGCTCGACAACGGTCGTCGTGGCCGCGCTATCACAGGTTCCAACAAGCGTCCTCTGAAATCCCTGGCTGACATGATCAAGGGTAAGCAGGGTCGTTTCCGTCAGAACTTGCTCGGTAAGCGTGTTGACTACTCCGGTCGTTCGGTAATTACCGTAGGCCCGACTCTGCGTCTGCATCAGTGCGGTCTGCCGAAGAAGATGGCTCTCGAGCTGTTCAAACCGTTCATTTTCGGCAAGCTGGAAATGCGTGGTCTCGCGACCACCATCAAAGCGGCCAAGAAAATGGTCGAGCGCGAACTGCCAGAGGTTTGGGACGTTCTCGCTGAAGTGATTCGCGAACACCCGGTTCTTCTCAACCGTGCACCGACCCTTCACCGTCTGGGTATCCAGGCGTTTGAACCGGTACTGATCGAAGGTAAGGCTATCCAGCTGCACCCTCTGGTCTGCGCCGCGTACAACGCCGACTTCGACGGCGACCAAATGGCCGTGCACGTACCGCTGACACTGGAAGCCCAGTTGGAAGCGCGTGCGTTGATGATGTCGACCAACAACATTCTGTCGCCAGCCAACGGTGAGCCAATCATCGTTCCGTCGCAGGACGTTGTATTGGGTCTGTACTACATGACTCGTGAAGCGATCAACGCCAAAGGCGAAGGTCGTGTGTTCGCGGATCTGCAGGAAGTTGACCGTGTGTTCCGTGCCGGCGAAGCCGCACTGCACGCCAAGGTTAAGGTTCGTATCAACGAAACCGTCAACGACCGTGACGGCAACAGCGTGAGCGGTACCCGTATCGTCGACACCACTGTCGGCCGTGCGCTGCTGTTCCAGGTTGTGCCAAAAGGTCTGTCGTACGACGTCGTCAACCTGCCTATGAAGAAAAAGGCGATCTCCAAGCTGATCAACCAGTGCTACCGCGTGGTTGGTTTGAAAGAGACCGTGATCTTCGCTGACCAGTTGATGTACACCGGTTTCGCTTACTCGACCATCTCCGGCGTTTCCATCGGTGTTAACGACTTCGTTATCCCGGATGAAAAAGCCCGCATCATCGGTGCTGCCACCGACGAAGTGAAAGAGATCGAGAGCCAGTACGCCTCCGGCCTGGTAACCCAGGGCGAGAAGTACAACAAAGTGATCGACCTTTGGTCGAAAGCGAACGACGAAGTTTCCAAGGCAATGATGGCCAACCTCTCGAAAGAGAAGGTTATCGACCGTCACGGCGTTGAAGTCGATCAAGAGTCTTTCAACTCGATGTACATGATGGCCGACTCGGGTGCGCGGGGTTCCGCAGCACAGATTCGTCAGCTGGCCGGTATGCGTGGTCTGATGGCCAAGCCGGACGGTTCCATCATCGAAACGCCGATTACTGCGAACTTCCGTGAAGGTTTGAGCGTACTTCAGTACTTCATCTCGACTCACGGTGCTCGTAAAGGTCTGGCGGATACCGCGTTGAAAACTGCGAACTCCGGTTACCTGACTCGTCGTCTGGTAGACGTGGCGCAGGATCTGGTTGTAACCGAGATCGATTGCGGCACCGAACACGGTCTGCTGATGACTCCGCACATTGAAGGCGGTGACGTTGTAGAGCCGTTGGGTGAGCGCGTATTGGGTCGTGTTATTGCCCGTGACGTATTCAAGCCAGGCACCGAGGACGTTATCGTTCCGGCCGGTACTCTGGTAGACGAGAAGTGGGTTGAATTCATCGAGCTGAACAGCATCGACGAAGTGATCGTGCGTTCGCCGATCAGCTGCGAAACCCGCTATGGCATTTGCGCCAAGTGCTACGGCCGTGATCTGGCTCGTGGTCACCAGGTGAACATCGGTGAAGCGGTCGGCGTTATCGCTGCCCAGTCCATCGGTGAGCCGGGTACCCAGCTGACGATGCGTACGTTCCACATCGGTGGTGCGGCAAGCCGTACTTCCGCAGCCGACAGCGTTCAGGTGAAGAATGGCGGTACCGTCCGTCTGCACAACCTGAAACACGTTGAGCGAGTGGATGGTCACCTGGTTGCTGTGTCCCGTTCCGGTGAGCTGGCCATCGCTGACGACTTCGGTCGTGAGCGCGAGCGTTACAAGCTGCCGTACGGTGCTGTGATTTCGGTTAAAGAAGGTGACAAGGTCGACGCTGGCGCAATCGTGGCCAAGTGGGATCCGCACACTCACCCGATCGTTACCGAAATGAAAGGTACCGTGACCTACGTGGGCATGGAAGAAGGCATCACGATCAAGCGTCAGACTGACGAATTGACCGGTATGACCAACATTGAAGTACTCGACGCGAAAGATCGTCCAGCTGCGGGCAAAGAAATCCGTCCAGCAGTGAAGATGGTCGACGACAACGGCAAGGATCTGTTGCTGCCAGGCACTGACGTTATCGCTCAGTACTTCCTGCCAGCCAACGCCCTGGTCGGTGTAGCGGATGGTGCGAAGATCGCGATCGGTGATGTTATCGCGCGTATCCCGCAAGAAACTTCGAAGACCCGTGACATCACCGGTGGTCTGCCGCGTGTTGCCGACTTGTTCGAAGCCCGTCGTCCGAAAGAAGCGTCGATTCTGGCTGAAGTCAGCGGCACCATCGCGTTCGGTAAAGAGACCAAAGGCAAGCGCCGTCTGGTTATTACCCCGAACGACGGTAGTGATCCGTACGAAGAGCTGATTCCGAAGTGGCGTCACCTGAACGTGTTCGAAGGCGAACAGGTAAACCGCGGCGAAGTTATCTCCGACGGTCCAAGCGATCCGCACGACATCCTGCGTCTGCTGGGTGTGAGCGCGCTGGCCAAGTACATCGTGAACGAGATCCAGGACGTTTACCGTCTGCAAGGCGTGAAGATCAACGACAAGCACATCGAGACCATCCTGCGTCAGATGCTGCGTAAAGTTGAAATCGCTGAATCCGGCGATTCCAGTTTCATCAAGGGCGACCAGATGGAACTGACTCACGTACTGGTAGAAAACGAGCGTCTGGGCGGCGAAGACAAGTTCGTCTCCAAGTACACTCGCGTTCTGCTGGGTATCACCAAGGCGTCGTTGTCCACCGAATCGTTCATCTCGGCGGCTTCCTTCCAGGAAACCACCCGCGTACTGACCGAAGCGGCAGTCACCGGCAAGCGCGATTACCTGCGCGGCCTGAAAGAAAACGTGGTCGTGGGTCGTCTGATCCCGGCAGGTACCGGCCTGGCATATCACAGCGAGCGCAAGCGTCGTCGTGAAGCAGACAAGCCGTTGCGCGTAAGCGCCAGTGAAGTGGAAGCTGCACTGACCGAAGCGCTGAACTCGAGCGGTAACTGAGTTCTGCGATAAATGAGCGTAAGGCCCTGATCGCTCCGTTCATCGAATCGAGACATTTTGTCGAGGTTCGAGGGGCGGGGAGGTCGGGGCCTTGCCTTGACTGGGGACAAGATCCTCTTTAGACTCTTGATCCCCTAAATTTGGCGGGAATTCGTTCCTGCCATTTTGCTTTTCTTGCAAGACAATAGCGTCGCAAGACAACAGTGGAGCTAGTAGATGGCAACTATCAACCAGCTGGTACGTCAGCCGCGTAAGCGTATCGTCGAGAAATCCGACGTACCTGCGCTGCAGAACTGCCCGCAACGTCGTGGCGTGTGCACCCGTGTGTACACCACCACGCCGAAAAAACCTAACTCGGCACTGCGTAAAGTATGCCGTGTGCGCCTGACCAACGGTTTCGAGGTTTCCTCGTACATCGGTGGTGAAGGTCACAACCTGCAAGAGCACAGCGTGGTACTGATCCGCGGCGGTCGTGTAAAAGACTTGCCAGGTGTTCGTTACCACACCGTTCGCGGCTCCTTGGATACTTCCGGCGTTAAAGGCCGTAACCAGGGTCGTTCGAAGTACGGTACCAAGCGTCCGAAGTAATCGGCCGTTTTGCAGATTTTATTTTATTGAGTCGATAAGAGTAAGGTCGGGCACGCATCCATTGGATCTGTCCCGAGCTAACCTGAAGACCGCTTGAGGGCTTATCATGCCAAGACGTCGCGTAGCAGCAAAGCGTGAGATTCTGGACGATCCGAAATACGGAAGCCAGATCCTCGCCAAATTCATGAACCACGTTATGGAAAGCGGCAAGAAAGCCGTTGCCGAACGTATCGTTTATGGTGCCCTGGAAACCGTTGCGACCCGTAAGGCTGGCACCGATCCCCTGGAACTCTTCGAAAAAGCACTCGACGCCATCGCTCCGCTGGTCGAAGTGAAGTCGCGCCGCGTTGGTGGTGCTACTTACCAGGTTCCGGTCGAGGTTCGTCCTTCCCGTCGTAACGCTCTGGCAATGCGCTGGTTGGTAGACTTCGCCCGTAAGCGTGGCGAGAAGTCTATGGCTCTGCGTTTGGCTGGCGAACTGCTGGATGCTGCTGAAGGTAAAGGTGCTGCTGTTAAGAAGCGTGAAGACGTGCACCGTATGGCTGAAGCCAACAAAGCTTTCTCGCACTACCGCTTCTAATTTTAGCTTCACTAATTTTGCGAGGGCTTTATGGCTCGTACTACTCCGATTAGCCGCTACCGTAACATCGGTATCGTCGCTCACGTGGATGCTGGTAAAACCACCACCACCGAGCGCGTCCTTTTTTACACCGGCAAAAGTCACAAAATGGGCGAGGTGCATGATGGCGCCGCGACCACAGACTGGATGGTGCAGGAGCAGGAGCGTGGTATTACCATCACTTCTGCTGCCATCACCGCTTTCTGGAAAGGTTCCGAGAAGCAGTACAAGGACGAGCACCGCTTCAACGTAATCGATACCCCGGGCCACGTTGACTTCACTATTGAAGTTGAGCGTTCCCTGCGCGTACTCGACGGCGCTGTCGTTGTGTTCTGCGGTACTTCGGGTGTTGAGCCTCAGTCGGAAACCGTATGGCGTCAAGCCAACAAATACGGTGTTCCACGTCTTGTTTACGTAAACAAGATGGACCGTGCTGGTGCCAACTTCCTGCGCGTGATCGGTCAGATCAAGCAGCGTCTGGGTCACACTCCGGTGCCGATCCAGTTGGCCATCGGTTCCGAAGACAACTTCCAGGGTCAGATCGATCTGATCAACATGCAAGCTGTCTACTGGAACGACTCTGACAAAGGTATGGTCCCTGTTCGCAAGGACATTCCTGCTGAGCTCCAAGAGCTGGCTGAAGAGTGGCGCAACAACATGGTTGAAGCTGCTGCTGAAGCCAACGAAGAGCTGATGAACAAGTACCTGGAAGGCGAAGAGCTGTCGATCGAAGAGATCAAGGCTGCTTTGCGTCAGCGTACTATCGCCGGCGAAATCGTTCTGGCTGTTTGCGGTTCTTCGTTCAAGAACAAGGGTGTTCCCCTGGTTCTCGACGCCGTTATCGACTTCCTGCCTGCGCCGACCGACATTCCTGCGATCAAGGGTACTGACCCTGATAACGAGGAAATCGAGCTGGAGCGTCATGCAGACGATGCGGAGCCGTTCTCGGCTCTGGCGTTCAAGATCGCTACCGACCCATTCGTGGGTACCTTGACCTTCGTCCGTGTTTACTCGGGCGTGTTGAACTCCGGCGACGGCGTGATCAACTCGGTTAAAGGTAAAAAAGAGCGCGTGGGTCGTATGGTGCAAATGCACGCAAACGCCCGTGAAGAGATCAAGGAAGTGCGCGCTGGCGACATCGCGGCCCTGATCGGCATGAAGGACGTCACCACTGGTGAAACCCTCTGCAACGCTGACAAGCCAATCATCCTGGTTCGCATGGACTTCCCGGAGCCGGTTATTTCGGTAGCCGTAGAGCCTAAGACCAAGGATGACCAGGAAAAAATGGGCATCGCTCTGGGCAAACTTGCTCAGGAAGACCCGTCTTTCCGCGTTAAAACTGATGAAGAGACTGGTCAAACGATCATCTCCGGCATGGGCGAGCTGCACCTGGACATCCTGGTTGACCGGATGCGCCGTGAGTTCAACGTCGAAGCCAACATCGGCAAGCCTCAGGTTTCGTATCGTGAGCGCATCACGAAGAACTGTGAAATCGAAGGCAAGTTCGTTCGTCAGTCCGGCGGTCGTGGTCAGTTCGGCCACTGCTGGATCCGTTTTGCTCCTGCTGACGAAGGTCAGGAAGGTCTGCAATTCGTGAACGAAGTTGTAGGTGGTGTGGTTCCTAAGGAATACATCCCGGCTATCCAGAAGGGTATCGAAGAGCAGATGAAGAACGGCGTTGTTGCCGGCTATCCGCTGATCGGCCTGAAGGCTACCGTGTTCGATGGTTCTTACCACGACGTCGACTCCAACGAGATGGCGTTTAAAGTGGCTGCCTCCATGGCGACCAAGCAACTGGCCCAGAAGGGCGGTGGTGAGTTGCTTGAGCCGATCATGGCTGTAGAGGTTGTTACGCCTGAAGACTATATGGGTGATGTGATGGGCGACCTTAACCGTCGTCGCGGCATGATCCAGGGTATGGAAGACACAGTGTCCGGCAAGGTTATCCGTGCCGAGGTTCCACTGGGTGAGATGTTCGGTTATGCGACCGACGTTCGTTCCATGTCCCAGGGTCGCGCAAGCTACTCTATGGAATTCAAAAAATACGATACGGCTCCGTCGCACATCGTCGAATCCGTAACCAAAAAACAAGGCTGATTCAGCCCCTTTAGGCTAGGAGTTAATTGTCGTGGCTAAAGAAAAATTTGATCGTTCCCTACCGCACGTCAACGTTGGCACCATTGGTCACGTTGACCACGGTAAAACCACTCTGACTGCTGCTCTGACTCGCGTTTGCTCCGAAGTTTTCGGTTCCGCAATCGTTGACTTCGACAAGATCGACAGCGCACCAGAAGAAAAAGCTCGTGGTATCACCATCAACACCGCTCACGTTGAGTACAACTCGACAATTCGTCACTACGCTCACGTTGACTGCCCAGGTCACGCTGACTATGTGAAGAACATGATCACCGGTGCTGCTCAAATGGACGGCGCTATTCTGGTTTGCTCGGCCGCTGATGGTCCGATGCCACAAACCCGTGAGCACATCCTGCTGTCCCGTCAGGTAGGCGTTCCGTACATCGTGGTTTTCCTGAACAAGGCTGACCTGGTAGACGACGCTGAGCTGCTGGAACTGGTTGAGATGGAAGTTCGCGACCTGCTGTCCACCTATGACTTCCCGGGCGATGACACTCCAATCATCATCGGTTCGGCTCGTATGGCGCTGGAAGGCAAAGACGACAACGAAATGGGCACCACTGCCGTTCGTAAGCTGGTTGAGACTCTGGATACCTACATCCCAGAACCAGTTCGTATGATCGACAAGCCGTTCCTGATGCCAATCGAAGACGTATTCTCGATCTCGGGTCGCGGTACTGTTGTGACTGGTCGTATCGAGCGCGGTATCGTTCGCGTTCAGGATCCGCTGGAAATCGTTGGTCTGCGTGACACCACCGTTACTACTTGCACCGGTGTTGAAATGTTCCGCAAGCTGCTCGATGAAGGTCGTGCTGGCGAGAACTGCGGCGTTCTGCTGCGTGGCACCAAGCGTGACGACGTTGAGCGTGGTCAGGTTCTGGTTAAGCCGGGTTCGGTTAAGCCGCACACCACTTTCACCGCAGAAGTTTACGTTCTGAGCAAAGAAGAAGGTGGTCGTCACACTCCGTTCTTCAAAGGCTACCGTCCACAGTTCTACTTCCGTACTACTGACGTGACTGGTAACTGCGAGCTGCCAGAAGGCGTTGAAATGGTAATGCCAGGTGACAACATTCAGATGACTGTTACCCTGATCAAAACCATCGCGATGGAAGACGGTCTGCGTTTCGCTATCCGTGAAGGCGGTCGTACCGTCGGCGCTGGCGTCGTAGCCAAAATCATCGCGTAATTCTCTTTTATAGAGATTGCCTGATGCTTTGAAAAAGCCCCCGCTCAGCGGGGGCTTTTTTATTGGGTTGACACCTATCTGGGGCGTCTATAGAATTGCGCCTCCTTTTAACGGGCGTATTGCGCTCGGTGGGAATAGCAGCCGGAGTCTGAAATCCAATGCAAAATCAGCAAATCCGTATCAGGTTGAAGGCTTTCGACCATCGCCTGATCGACCAATCAACCCAGGAAATCGTGGAAACCGCGAAACGTACTGGTGCTCAAGTGCGTGGTCCAATTCCACTGCCTACCCGTAAAGAGCGGTTCACCGTTCTGGTTTCTCCGCACGTCAACAAAGACGCGCGCGACCAGTACGAAATCCGCACTCATAAGCGCGTTCTGGACATCGTCCAGCCAACGGATAAAACCGTTGATGCTCTTATGAAGCTTGATCTTGCGGCCGGTGTGGAAGTGCAGATCAGCCTCGGCTAAGACTCGGTCTTAGTCGTGTAACGCTCTGAAATGGGCGGCCATAGCGGGTGAAAGCCCCGTACACTCATGAGGTTTACAACATGACTATTGGTGTAGTCGGTCGTAAATGCGGTATGACCCGTATTTTCACCGAAGAAGGTGTCTCCATTCCGGTCACGGTCATTGAGATCGAGCCGAATCGCGTCACCCAGTTCAAAACTGAAGAGACCGATGGCTATCGTGCAGTGCAAGTCACTGTCGGCGAGCGTCGTGCTTCGCGTGTAACAGCAGCTCAGGCTGGCCACTTCGCTAAAGCGAACGTTGCCGCTGGTCGCACCACCATGGAATTCCGTCTTGAAGAAGGCGAGTACCAGGCTGGCGATCTGATCAACGCTGAAATCTTCGCCGCTGGTCAACTGGTTGATGTAACCGGTCAGTCCAAGGGTAAAGGCTTCCAGGGTACGATCAAGCGTTGGAATTTCCGCGGGCAAGATAACACCCACGGTAACTCCGTATCCCACCGCGTCCCAGGCTCTATCGGCCAGTGCCAGACTCCTGGTCGTGTATTCAAGGGCAAAAAAATGTCCGGTCATATGGGCGCTGAGCGCGTGACCGTGCAGTCCCTGGAAGTAGTGCGCGTGGACGCTGAACGCAATCTGTTGTTGGTCAAGGGTGCTGTTCCTGGCGCTACTGGCGGCAACCTGGTTGTACGTCCAGCAGCCAAGGCTCGCGGTTAAGGGGAAGCTGACATGCAATTAAATGTAAATGACGCTCAAGCGATCGAAGTTTCCGAACTGACATTTGGCGGCGAATTCAACGAGACGCTGGTTCACCAAGCAGTCGTGGCCTACATGGCTGGCGGCCGTCAAGGTACCAAGCAGCAGAAGACCCGTTCCGACGTTCGTGGTGGCGGTAAGCGCCCATGGCGTCAGAAAGGTACTGGCCGTGCTCGTGCCGGTACTATCCGTAGCCCAATCTGGCGTGGCGGCGGTACCACTTTTGCAGCGCGTCCACAGGATCACTCCCAGAAGCTGAACAAGAAGATGTATCGCGCAGCAATGCGTTCCATCCTTGCTGAGCTGGTGCGTACTGATCGTCTGGTCGTGGTTCAGGATTTCGCTGTTGAAACTCCGAAAACCAAAGATCTGCTGGGCAAGCTGAACAACATGAGCCTGACCGACGTTTTGATCGTGTCGGACGCTGTTGATCAGAACCTGTACCTGGCTGCTCGTAACCTGCCGCACGTAGATGTACGTGACGTTCAAGGTTCCGATCCAGTTAGTCTGATCGCATACGACAAGGTGTTGATCACCGTGTCGGCCGTGAAGAAATTCGAGGAGCTGCTGGGATGAACCAGGAACGCGTATTTAAAGTTCTGCTTGGCCCGCACGTTTCCGAGAAGGCTACGGTTCTGGCAGACAAGAAAGGCCAGTTCGTTTTCAAGGTTGCTACTGACGCAACCAAGCTGGAAATCAAGAAGGCCGTCGAAAGCCTGTTCAGCGTGAAAGTAGAGCGCGTCACTACCCTGAATGTTCTGGGTAAGAGCAAGCGCACTGCTCGCGGTCTGGGCAAGCGTAATGACTGGAAGAAGGCAGTTATCTCCCTTCAGCCAGGCCAAGATCTCGATTTCAGCAGCAGTGCTGAGTAAGGAAGGGGTGCATCATGGCAATCGTTAAATGCAAACCGACTTCCCCTGGCCGCCGTTTTGTGGTCAAGGTGGTCAACCAGGAGCTGCATAAAGGCGCTCCTCACGCACCGCTGCTCGAGAAAAAATCGAAGACTGGTGGTCGTAACAACAATGGCCGTATTACCACGCGTCACATCGGTGGTGGTCATAAGCAGCATTATCGTATGGTCGATTTCCGTCGCAACGACAAAGATGGCATCGTCGCCACTGTCGAGCGTATCGAATACGATCCAAACCGTACTGCTCACATCGCACTGCTCTGCTACGCAGACGGCGAGCGCCGCTACATCATCGCCCCTAAAGGCGTGAGTGCTGGCGACCAGCTGATCGCAGGCGCTCTGGCTCCAATCAAGCCAGGTAACGCTCTGCAACTGCGCAACATTCCAGTCGGTTCTACCGTACACGGCATCGAACTGAAGCCAGGTAAAGGCGCACAGATCGCTCGTTCTGCTGGTGCTTCGGCTCAGCTGATCGCTCGTGAAGGCGTTTACGTTACCCTGCGTCTGCGTTCCGGTGAAATGCGTAAAGTCCTGGCTGAATGCCGTGCGACCCTGGGCGAAGTCTCGAACTCCGAGCACAGCCTGCGTTCGCTGGGTAAAGCTGGTGCCAAGCGCTGGCGTGGCGTTCGCCCAACCGTTCGTGGTGTTGCCATGAACCCGGTTGACCACCCACATGGTGGTGGTGAAGGTCGTACCTCTGGTGGTCGTCATCCGGTATCGCCATGGGGCTTCCCGACTAAGGGCGCGAAGACTCGTGGTAATAAGCGTACCGACAAAATGATCGTCCGTCGTCGCAAGTAAATAGAGGGATACGACAGTGCCACGTTCTCTGAAAAAAGGTCCTTTTATTGATCTTCACCTACTGAAGAAGATCGAAGTGGCGGCGGAAAAGAACGATCGCAAACCAATTAAGACTTGGTCGCGTCGTTCGATGATCCTGCCACAAATGGTCGGTCTGACCATCGCAGTACACAACGGTCGTCAGCACGTCCCAGTTCTCGTTAACGAAGACATGGTCGGCCACAAACTGGGCGAGTTCGCCGGTACCCGCAACTATCGCGGGCACGTGGCTGACAAGAAAGCCAAGCGTTAAGGGGTTAGGAAATGGAAGTAGCCGCTAAGTTGTCGGGCGCTCGAATCTCCGCCCAGAAAGCCCGCTTGGTCGCCGACCAGATCCGCGGGAAGAAGGTGGGCGAAGCGCTCAACTTGTTGGCTTTCAGCAGTAAGAAAGCCGCCGAGATCATGAAGAAAGTGCTGGAGTCGGCCGTAGCCAACGCCGAGCATAACGAAGGCGCAGACGTTGATGACCTGAAGGTCAGCACCGTTTTCGTCAACGAAGGGCGTTCGCTGAAGCGCATCATGCCACGTGCCAAAGGCCGTGCTGATCGCATCGTCAAGCGGTCTTGCCATATCACTGTCAAGGTTGCTGACAAGTAACGGAGTCGAAGAGATGGGTCAGAAAGTACATCCCATTGGCATTCGCCTGGGAATCGTCAAGGAGCACACCTCCGTCTGGTACGCAGACGGTCGGACTTATGCGGACTACTTGTTCGCAGATCTGAAAGTGCGTGAGTATCTCCAAGACAAACTAAAAAGCGCGTCCGTAAGCCGTATCGATATCCATCGTCCGGCCCAAACTGCACGTATCACCATCCACACCGCTCGTCCAGGTATCGTTATCGGGAAGAAAGGTGAAGATGTTGAGAAACTGCGTCAGGACCTGACCAAGCAAATGGGTGTGCCTGTGCACATCAATATCGAAGAGATCCGCAAGCCGGAGCTCGACGGTATGCTGGTTGCGCAGAGCGTAGCTCAGCAGCTGGAGCGTCGTGTAATGTTCCGTCGCGCTATGAAGCGCGCAGTTCAGAACGCCATGCGCATTGGTGCCAAGGGCATCAAAATCCAAGTGAGCGGTCGTCTCGGCGGTGCTGAAATCGCACGTACTGAATGGTATCGCGAAGGTCGTGTGCCATTGCACACCCTGCGTGCCGACATCGACTATGCCAACTACGAAGCTCACACCACTTACGGTGTGATCGGTGTAAAGGTTTGGATCTTCAAAGGCGAAGTAATTGGTGGTCGCCAAGAAGAGCTGAAACCACAAGCACCAGCGCCTCGTAAAAAAGCTGCTAAGTAAGGGGTACGCCAAATGTTGCAACCTAAGCGTACGAAGTTCCGCAAGCAGATGACAGGCCACAACCGTGGTCTGGCTCAGCGCGGTAGCAAAGTCAGCTTCGGCGAGTTCGCGCTGAAGTCTGTAGCTCGTGGTCGTCTCACCGCTCGTCAGATCGAGTCAGCGCGTCGTGCTCTGACCCGTCACGTTAAACGTGGCGGCAAGATCTGGATCCGTGTATTCCCGGACAAGCCTATTTCCAAAAAGCCCCTCGAAGTTCGTATGGGTAAAGGTAAGGGTAGTGTGGAGTACTGGGTTGCCCAGATTCAGCCAGGCAAAGTCCTGTATGAAATCGAGGGTGTTTCTGAAGAGCTGGCGCGTGAGGCTTTTGCCCTGGCTGCTGCAAAGCTGCCGCTCGCCACCGCCTTTGTTAAACGGACGGTGATGTGATGAAAGCGAATGAACTTCGTGAAAAATCCGCACAGCAGCTGAACGAGCAACTGCTCGGCTTGCTGCGCGACCAGTTCAATCTGCGTATGCAGAAAGCAACTGGCCAGTTGGGGCAGTCTCATCTGCTCTCGCAAGTTAAACGTGACATCGCTCGCGTGAAGACTGTGCTCAACCAGCAGGCAGGTAAGTGATCATGGCTGAAGCCGAAAAAACTGTCCGTACGCTGACTGGCCGTGTTGTCAGCGACAAGATGGACAAAACCATCACCGTACTGATCGAGCGTCGCGTAAAGCACCCGATCTACGGTAAATACGTTAAGCGTTCGACTAAGCTGCACGCGCACGACGAAACCAACCAGTGCCACATCGGCGACAAAGTCACTATTCGTGAAACTCGTCCTATGGCCAAGACCAAGTCTTGGGCGCTGGTTGATGTTCTCGAACGCGCTGTGGAAGTCTAAGGACTAGGGGTCGGAGAAATTATATGATTCAGACTCAATCCATGCTCGATGTGGCCGATAACAGCGGCGCTCGCCGTGTTATGTGCATCAAGGTGCTGGGTGGCTCCCATCGTCGTTACGCTGGTATCGGTGACATCATCAAAGTTACCGTGAAGGAAGCAATTCCTCGCGGTAAAGTGAAAAAAGGCCAAGTGATGACTGCTGTTGTAGTCCGCACTCGTCACGGCGTACGTCGTGCTGATGGCTCCATTATCCGCTTTGATGGCAACGCTGCTGTTCTTCTGAACAACAAGCAAGAGCCGATCGGCACCCGTATCTTTGGGCCAGTGACCCGTGAACTTCGTACTGAGAAGTTCATGAAGATCGTCTCGCTCGCCCCAGAAGTGCTGTAAGGAGATCCGACATGCAAAAGATTCGTCGTGACGACGAGATCATCGTGATCGCCGGCAAAGACAAAGGTAAGCGCGGTAAGGTGCTCAAGGTTCTTGCTAATAACCGTCTGGTTATCAGCGGTCTGAACCTGGTAAAGCGTCATACCAAGCCTAACCCGATGTCGGGCGTGCAAGGCGGTATCGTCGAAAAAGAAGCTCCACTGGACGCTTCTAACGTCGCCATTTTCAACGGCGAAACCAACAAGGCTGACCGCGTTGGTTTCAAAGTAGAAGACGGCAAGAAAATTCGTGTCTTCAAGTCGACCCAAAAAGCGGTTGATGCTTGAACACTGCTAGGTAGAAGACCATGGCACGACTAAAAGAGATTTACTGGAAGGAAATCGCACCGAAGCTTAAGGAAGAACTTAAGCTTTCGAACGTGATGGAAGTTCCACGCGTTACAAAAATCACCCTGAACATGGGTCTGGGCGAAGCTGTTGGTGATAAAAAAGTCATCGAGCATGCTGTTGCTGACCTGGAAAAGATCACCGGCCAAAAAGTCGTTGTGACCTACGCTCGTAAATCCATCGCTGGCTTTAAAGTCCGTGAAGGATGGCCGATCGGCGTCAAGGTGACTCTGCGCCGTGAGCGTATGTATGAGTTCCTGGATCGTCTGCTGTCGATCTCCCTGCCTCGGGTTCGCGACTTCCGCGGCCTGAATGCCAAGTCCTTCGATGGTCGTGGTAACTACAGCATGGGCGTGAAAGAGCAGATCATTTTCCCGGAAATCGACTACGACAAGATCGATGCTCTCCGCGGTCTGGACATTACCCTGACCACCACTGCCAAGAACGATGATGAAGGCCGCGCTCTGCTGCGTGCTTTCAAATTCCCGTTCCGCAACTGATTGGAGTAGGAAAATGGCCAAGAAGAGCATGAAAAACCGTGAGCTGAAGCGTCAGCTCACCGTTGCCAAGTACGCCACCAAGCGTGCAGCGCTGAAAGCTATCATCGTTGATCTGAACGCAAGTCCAGAAGCACGTTGGGAAGCTACCGTAGCTCTGCAGAAGCAACCACGTGACGCAAGCGCTTCGCGCATGCGTAACCGTTGCCGCCTGACTGGTCGTCCGCACGGCGTTTACCGCAAGTTCGGCCTTGGCCGTAACAAGCTGCGTGAAGCTGCAATGCGTGGTGACGTACCAGGTCTGGTTAAAGCCAGCTGGTAATTGCTGTCAAAGTCTCGATGTTCGGGTTCGCAAGAACCTGACCATCGGTGGCCTTGAATCTGAATCAAGCCCCTTTTGGGGCTTGATTCATTTCTGGGGTGTGTCTAGAATGACCGGCTCGCCTGAGCCCGTGTTTTTCATGCCCGGAAGTTCTCGGCGACAAGTAGTAGCCGAAAGGCTAATTTTTCTGTATTAGGAGCGTCTAGCCCATGAGTATGCAGGACCCGTTAGCGGACATGCTAACTCGAATCCGTAATGCCCAGATGGCTGAAAAGTCTGTCGTAAGCATGCCATCTTCCACGTTGAAGGCGGCTGTAGCAAAAGTCCTGAAGGACGAAGGTTACATCGCGGATTTTCAGATCACCACCGACGCTAAGCCGTCGTTGTCCATCGAGCTGAAGTACTTCGAAGGCCGTCCGGTTATCGAAGAAGTGAAGCGCGTTAGTCGTCCAGGCCTGCGTCAGTACAAGTCCGTTGAAGATCTGCCGAAAGTTCGTGGCGGTCTTGGCGTGTCTATCGTCTCCACCAACAAAGGTGTGATGACGGATCGTGCTGCGCGCGCTGCCGGTGTCGGCGGCGAAGTTCTTTGCACTGTGTTCTAAGGGGGGATAAGCATGTCTCGCGTCGCTAAGAACCCCGTTAAGCTGCCAGCCGGTGTCGAAGTAAAATTCGCAGGCCAACAGCTTTCGGTGAAGGGTGCCAAGGGTACTCTTGAACTGAACATCCATTCGTCCGTTGAGATCGTTGAAGAAGCTGGTGAGCTGCGTTTCGCTGCTCGCAATGGCGATCAACAAACTCGCGCAATGGCCGGTACCACGCGTGCGTTGGTAAACAACATGGTCCAAGGCGTAAGCCAAGGCTTCGAGCGCAAGCTCCAGCTGGTCGGTGTTGGTTACAAAGCGCAAGCAAAAGGCACGGTTCTGAACCTGGCCCTTGGCTTCTCGCACCCAGTGGATTACGAACTGCCGGAAGGCATCACCGCTGAGACTCCTAGCCAGACCGATATCCTGATCAAGGGCATCGACAAGCAGCTGGTAGGTCAAGTGGCCGCTGAGATCCGCGACTTCCGTCCACCAGAGCCGTACAAAGGCAAAGGTGTGCGCTACGCGGACGAAGTCGTCCGTCGTAAAGAAGCCAAGAAGAAGTAGGGCATAGCAAATGACCGACAAAAAAGTTACTCGACTGCGTCGCGCTCGCAAAGCACGCCTGAAAATGCACGAACTCGAAGTCGTGCGTCTCTGCGTGTTCCGCTCGTCGCAGCACATCTACGCCCAGGTCATCTCGGCCGACGGCAACAAGGTCCTGGCAAGCGCCTCGACTTTGGATAAAGAACTGCGTGATGGTGCCACTGGCAACATCGACGCGGCCACAAAGGTTGGCCAGCTGGTCGCTACGCGTGCTAAGGCCGCTGGCGTCTCGCAAGTGGCTTTCGACCGCTCTGGCTTCAAGTATCACGGCCGCGTTAAAGCGCTGGCTGATGCTGCTCGTGAAGCTGGGCTGGAGTTCTAAGTTATGTCAAATAACGACCAAAAGCGCGACGAAGGCTACATTGAGAAGCTGGTTCAAGTTAACCGCGTAGCCAAAACCGTTAAAGGCGGCCGTATCTTCACTTTCACCGCGTTGACCGTGGTTGGTGATGGTAAAGGGCGTGTTGGCTTCGGCCGTGGCAAGTCGCGTGAAGTGCCTGCTGCGATCCAGAAGGCAATGGAAGCTGCTCGCCGCAACATGATCCAAGTTGATCTGAACGGCACCACTCTGCAGTACGCAATGAAGTCCGCTCACGGCGCTTCGAAGGTGTACATGCAGCCTGCTTCTGAAGGTACCGGTATCATCGCTGGCGGCGCTATGCGTGCTGTTCTCGAAGTTGCTGGCGTTCAGAACGTTCTGGCCAAGTGCTACGGCTCGACTAACCCGGTAAACGTGGTTCACGCCACTTTCAAAGGTTTGAAAGCTATGCAGTCTCCTGAATCCATTGCCGCCAAGCGTGGCAAAAGCGTCAAGGAGATCTTCTGATCATGGCTACCGTTAAAGTAACGCTGATCAAAAGCATGACCGGCCGCATCCCTAACCACAAACTGTGCGTTAAGGGTCTGGGGCTGCGTCGCATCGGTCACACTGTAGAAGTCCAGGATACTCCCGAGAATCGCGGGATGATCAACAAGGCTTACTACATGCTGCGTGTCGAGGGTTAATCGATGAAACTCAATGATCTGAGTCCAGCGCCGGGTTCCCGTCGCGAAAAGCATCGTCCGGGCCGTGGTATCGGTAGCGGTTTGGGTAAGACTGGTGGCCGTGGTCACAAAGGTCAGACCTCCCGCTCCGGTGGCACCATTGCTCCAGGCTTTGAAGGCGGTCAACAGCCGCTGCATCGTCGCCTGCCGAAGTTCGGTTTCGTTTCCCTGAAAGCCATGGACCGCGCAGAAGTGCGTCTGTCCGAGCTGGCTAAAGTGGAAGGCGACATCGTCACCGTGCAGTCCCTGAAAGATGCCAACGTGATCAACGTCAACGTACAGCGTGTGAAAATCATGCTGTCCGGTGAAGTGACTCGCGCTGTCACTATCGGCAAGGGAATCGGCGCCACCAAAGGTGCGCGTGCGGCTATCGAAGCAGCTGGCGGCAAGTTCGAGGAATAAATGGCTAAGCAAGGTGCTCTCTCTGCGCTCGGCAAAGGCGGTATGTCTGAACTCTGGGCTCGTCTGCGTTTTCTGTTCCTGGCGATTATCGTCTACCGAATAGGCGCACACATCCCGGTTCCAGGTATTAACCCGGACCGACTCGCAGACCTGTTTCGACAGAATGAGGGGACCATTCTTAGCTTGTTCAACATGTTCTCCGGCGGCGCGCTGGAACGGATGAGCATCTTTGCACTGGGGATCATGCCGTACATTTCGGCATCGATCATCATGCAACTGATGACAGCCGTCAGTCCGCAGCTGGAGCAGTTGAAGAAGGAAGGTGAAGCTGGCCGTCGCAAGATCAGCCAGTACACCCGCTACGGCACCGTCATCCTCGCTCTCGTTCAGGCTATTGGCATGTCCATTGGTCTGGCGGGGCAGGGTGTTGCGTTCACTGGTGACTTTGGCTTCCATTTCGTCGCGGTATCCACTTTTGTGGCTGGTGCGATGTTCATGATGTGGCTGGGTGAGCAGATTACTGAGCGTGGTGTAGGCAACGGTATCTCGATGTTGATTTTTTCGGGTATCGTCGCCGGTCTTCCGAGAGCAATCGGGCAGTCTTTCGAGTCTGCGCGTCAGGGTGATATCAACATCTTCGCCTTGGTTGCCATCGGTTTGCTGGCAGTAGCGATTATCGGTTTCGTGGTGTTCATTGAGCGTGGTCAGCGTCGTATTGCTGTTCACTACGCCAAGCGTCAGCAGGGCCGCAAGGTTTTTGCTGCGCAGACAAGCCACTTGCCGCTTAAGGTGAACATGGCCGGTGTTATTCCGGCTATTTTCGCGAGCAGCATTTTGCTGTTCCCGGCTTCGTTGGGTGCCTGGTTCGGTCAGTCTGAAGGTATGGGCTGGTTGCAGGACATCTCGCAGTCGATCGCTCCTGGTCAGCCGTTGAATATTCTGCTGTTTAGTGCAGGGATTATTTTCTTCTGCTTCTTCTATACGGCGTTGATGTTCAATCCGAAAGACGTAGCGGAAAACCTGAAGAAGTCCGGTGCCTTTATTCCGGGCATCCGTCCAGGTGAGCAGTCTGCGCGCTATATTGATGGCGTTCTGACTCGCTTGACCATGTTCGGTGCTCTTTACATGACGGCCGTGTGCCTGTTGCCCCAGTTCCTGGTGGTTGCAGCAAACGTTCCGTTCTACCTTGGCGGGACCTCGTTGCTGATCGTGGTCGTGGTTGTGATGGACTTCATGTCCCAAGTACAATCGCACCTCGTTTCGCACCAGTACGAATCCCTGATGAAGAAAGCCAACCTGAAGGGTTACGGCAGCGGCATGTTGCGCTGAGTACCCATAAGGTTCGAGGAGTTGGTGATGAAAGTTCGTGCATCGGTGAAAAAGCTGTGCCGTAACTGCAAGATTATTCGCCGCGAAGGTGTTGTTCGAGTAATTTGCAGCGCGGAACCGCGTCACAAACAGCGCCAAGGCTGAGTGTGATCTGCTTGAAGCCCGGCAGCTAGTGCGCTGCCGGGTTGATTATTTGTTATTACAGCGATATTATCTCGCGCCCTATTTCTTGGCTTCCGGGGCGTAGGTAGCTGTCAATTGGAGTCCCACTGAATGGCCCGTATTGCAGGCGTTAACATTCCAGATAACAAGCATACTGTTATCTCGCTGACCTACATCTATGGTGTTGGTCGCACTACTGCGCAGAAAATTTGCGCAGAGACTGGGGTAAACCCAGCCGCAAAGATCAAAGATCTGAGCGACGAGCAGATTGAGCAGTTGCGTGGCGAAGTGGCGAAGTTCACCACTGAAGGTGACCTGCGTCGCGAAATCAACATGAAAATCAAGCGTTTGATGGACCTCGGTTGCTACCGTGGTCTGCGTCATCGTCGTGGTCTTCCAGTACGCGGTCAGCGTACCAAGACTAACGCGCGTACCCGTAAAGGTCCGCGTAAGCCGATCCGCAAGTAATCGCCCACGCGAATCGACAGGAAATTAATCATGGCAAAACCTGCTGCTCGTCCTCGTAAAAAAGTTAAAAAGACAGTGGTTGATGGCATCGCCCACATCCATGCTTCTTTTAACAACACCATCGTGACCATCACCGACCGTCAAGGTAACGCGCTTTCTTGGGCTACCTCCGGTGGTTCGGGTTTCCGCGGTTCCCGCAAGTCCACCCCGTTTGCTGCTCAAGTAGCTGCTGAACGTGCTGGTCAAGCTGCGCTGGAATATGGCCTGAAAAACCTCGACGTTAACGTCAAAGGTCCAGGTCCAGGTCGTGAGTCTGCTGTCCGTGCATTGAACGGCTGTGGCTATAAGATCGCCAGCATCACCGACGTGACGCCAATCCCGCACAACGGGTGCCGTCCGCCGAAGAAGCGCCGCGTGTAATCCAGGAGATTGTAAAGAATGGCTCGTTACATTGGTCCAAAATGCAAACTCGCTCGTCGCGAAGGCACCGATCTCTTCCTGAAGAGCGGCGTGCGCGCGATCGAATCGAAGTGCAACATTGAAGCAGCACCTGGTATCCACGGCCAACGCCGCGGTCGCCAGTCCGACTACGGCACCCAACTGCGTGAAAAGCAGAAGGTCCGTCGTATCTACGGCGTTCTCGAGCGTCAGTTCAGCGGCTACTACAAAGAAGCTGCTGGCAAGAAAGGTGCAACCGGTGAAAACCTGCTGCAACTGCTCGAATGCCGTCTGGACAACGTTGTATACCGTATGGGCTTTGGTTCGACTCGTGCCGAATCCCGTCAGCTGGTATCGCACAAGTCGATCAGCGTTAACGGTCAGACCGTAAACGTTCCGTCGTATCAGGTTCGTGCTGGTGACGTGGTTGCAGTTCGCGAGAAAGCAAAAAACCAACTTCGCATTGTCCAAGCTCTCGATCTGTGTGCCCAACGTGGCCGCGTAGAATGGGTAGAAGTAGACACTGAGAAGAAGTCGGGCGTTTTCAAGAACGTTCCTGCTCGCAGTGATCTGTCCGCCGACATCAACGAAAGCCTGATTGTCGAGCTCTACTCCAAGTAAGGGCTAGAAAATAGGTGCATCCATGCAGATTTCGGTAAATGAGTTCCTGACACCCCGCCACATTGATGTGCAGGTTGTCAGTCCAACCCGCGCCAAGATCACTCTCGAGCCTCTCGAGCGTGGTTTTGGCCACACCCTGGGCAACGCGCTGCGACGCATCCTGTTGTCCTCAATGCCCGGCTGCGCAGTAGTCGAGGCCGAGATTGACGGTGTGCTCCACGAGTACAGCGCCATCGAAGGTGTACAGGAAGACGTAATTGAAATCCTGTTGAACCTTAAAGGTCTGGCCATCAAGCTGCACGGTCGTGACGAAGTTACGCTGACCTTGTCGAAGAAGGGTTCGGGGGTGGTTACCGCTGCCGATATTCAGCTGGATCATGATGTCGAGATCGTTAATCCCGATCACGTAATCGCTAACCTGGCGTCTAACGGCGCCCTGAACATGAAGCTCACCGTAGCTCGTGGTCGTGGTTATGAACCAGCAGACTCGCGTCAGAGCGATGAAGACGAAAGCCGCAGCATCGGTCGCTTGCAGCTTGACTCTTCGTTCAGCCCGGTTCGCCGTATCGCATACGTGGTGGAAAACGCCCGTGTCGAGCAGCGTACCAACCTGGACAAGCTGGTTATTGATCTGGAAACCAACGGTACTCTGGATCCTGAAGAGGCTATCCGCCGCGCTGCAACCATCCTGCAACAGCAGTTGGCTGCGTTCGTCGACCTCAAAGGTGACAGTGAGCCAGTGGTTGTCGAGCAGGAAGACGAGATCGATCCGATCCTGCTTCGCCCGGTTGACGATCTGGAACTGACTGTACGTTCGGCTAACTGCCTTAAGGCGGAAAACATCTACTACATCGGTGACCTGATTCAGCGTACCGAAGTAGAGCTGTTGAAGACTCCGAACCTTGGCAAGAAATCCTTGACTGAAATCAAGGACGTTCTGGCCTCCCGCGGTCTGTCCCTCGGCATGCGCCTCGACAACTGGCCGCCTGCAAGTCTTAAGAAGGACGACAAGGCGACTGCCTGATCGTCGTAATCACCGAACGTAGTGTTTGGTAAGGAATGAACCATGCGTCATCGTAAAAGTGGTCGTCACCTGAGCCGCACCAGCTCGCACCGCAAGGCCATGTTCCAAAACATGGCGGTGTCGCTGTTCGAGCACGAGCTGATCAAAACTACTCTGCCAAAAGCCAAAGAACTGCGTCGCGTTGCTGAGCCGCTGATCACTCTGGCCAAGACAGATAGCCTGGCTAACCGCCGTCTGGCTTTCGACCGTACTCGTTCGAAAGCTATCGTTGGTAAGCTCTTCAACGACCTGGGCAAGCGTTACGCTACCCGTGAGGGTGGCTACCTGCGCATCCTCAAGTGCGGTTTCCGCGCTGGCGACAACGCGCCTATGGCGTACGTCGAGTTGGTTGATCGTGCTACTGCCGGCGAAGCTGTATCCGCCGAGTAAGACGTCAGTCTGAAACAAAGAACCGGGCCTAGTGCCCGGTTTTTTGTGCCTGCAAGAAAATGCGCTGTTCATACAAGCTTCTGACATGTCTCTGTTGTCACTATGTGCTGGGAAACATAATTAGTAATTATCTATCGATGTCTGCAAGTTAATGAATTTGTAGCTATCACATGGATGATCGATACTTCCCGACAAGCCGATTAGCCGGCAGTTTCAAGACTGACAGAGGAAGAAGACCGTATGAGCCAGATCAAAACGCTTACGACCGCCAGTGGCGCACCTGTCGCTGATAACCAGAATTCTCGCTCCGCCGGCCCGCGTGGCCCGCTGCTGCTCGACGACTTTCATCTGATCGAGAAGCTCGCCCACTTCAATCGGGAAAACATCCCTGAGCGTCGTGTTCACGCTAAAGGCTCAGGTGCTTACGGCACCTTTACCGTGACCCGCGACATCACCGAATACACCAGCGCCAAGTTGTTTGAATCTGTCGGTAAACAAACCCCGACGTTTTTGCGATTCTCCACGGTAGGCGGCGAACGCGGCTCTGCCGACACCGAGCGTGATCCGCGCGGTTTTGCATTGAAGTTCTACACCGAAGAAGGCAACTGGGACATTGTTGGCAACAACACGCCGGTGTTCTTCATCCGTGATCCACTGAAGTTCCCTGATTTCATTCACACGCAAAAACGTCTGCCGCAAAGCAACCTGAAAAGTGCGCAGATGATGTGGGACTTCTGGTCGCATTCGCCCGAGGCGCTGCACCAGGTCACCATTCTGTTCTCCGATCGTGGCATTCCTGATGGCTACCGTCACATGCACGGCTTCGGCAGCCACACCTACAGCCTGATCAGCGCAAAAGGTGAGCGTCACTGGGTGAAATGGCACTACAAGACCAAACAAGGCATCAAGAATCTGGCTCCGGCCGATGCTGCGCGGTTGGCTGGCACCGATCCGGATTACGCCCAGCGTGATCTGTTCGAAGCGATCGAGCGCGGTGAATTCCCGAAATGGCGCGTATGCATCCAGATCATGACCGAAGCTCAGGCGGCGGCACATTACGAGAATCCTTTTGACGTCACCAAAACCTGGTCGCAGAAAGAATTCCCGTTGATCGAGGTGGGTGAGTTGGAGCTGAACCGCAACCCGCAGAACTACTTTGCTGAAGTCGAGCAAGCCGCGTTCGGCCCAAGCAACATGGTCCCAGGCGTTGGTCTCTCGCCAGACCGCATGCTGCAAGGTCGCGTGTTCGCCTATGCCGATGCTCACCGCTATCGCGTAGGTACCAATCACCAGCAGTTGCCGGTGAACGCGCCACGCAGCCCGGTGAACACTTACCAGCGTGATGGCTCGATGGCGTTCGGCAGCAACGGTGGTGCCGCGCCTAACTACGAACCGAACAGCTATACCGAAGCGCCGAAACAAGCGCCGCGTTACGCTGAACCAGCGCTGGCCTTGAGCGGTGCTGCAGATCGCTACGATCACCGCGAGGATACCGATTACTACAGCCACGCCGGCGCGCTGTTCCGACTGATGAGCGACGAGCAGAGAGCATTGCTGGTCAGCAATATCGCCGGCGCCATGTCGGGTGTTTCCAGTGATGTGGTCGATCGTCAGCTGCAGCATTTCTACAAAGCCGACCCGGCGTATGGAGAAGCAATCGCAAAGCTGCTCAACGTACAGCTTAACGAAGTCTAAACGAGAAGCAGAACCGCCCTCATTCGGGCGGTTTTTGCGTTATTTAGGCTGCTTTTCTCAGAATATCTTCGCTTTTATTGCGTGAAGCGGGTGACCTTCCAGTCAGGTTGGTTCAAACTACAGCCTTTCAAGTAGGGAGATGTAGGGCGATGCAAGGCCACCCAGACGTAATCGATTACCTCAACACGTTGCTGACCGGCGAACTGGCCGCGCGTGATCAATATTTCGTTCATTCGCGGATGTATGAGGACTGGGGGTTCACCAAGCTCTACGAGCGAATCAACCACGAGATGGAAGAAGAAGCCGGTCACGCTGATGCACTGATGCGCCGGATTCTGATGCTCGAAGGCACGCCGCGCATGCGTCCGGATGATCTGGATGTCGGCACCACTGTGCCGGAGATGCTCGAAGCCGATCTGCGTCTTGAGTACAAAGTCCGAGCTGCGCTGTGCAAAGGCATCGAGCTGTGCGAGCAGCACAAAGACTATGTCAGCCGCGAGATCCTGCGCGTGCAGTTGAACGACACCGAAGAAGATCACACCTACTGGCTGGAAAAGCAGTTGGGCCTGATCAAGCTGATCGGTCTCGAGAATTACCTGCAATCTCACACTTCCTGATTGCAAAACGATACAAAAAAGCCCCTGTCACTGATGAAGTGACAGGGGCTTTTTCATGCCTGGCGTTTAAGCCCGATCACGGATCAGCAATGGCTTGAGGTAATGGCCGGTGTGAGATTGCTTCATCTCGGCCACATCCTCAGGCGTGCCGGTGGCAATGATCTGCCCACCTTTGGAGCCGCCCTCCGGCCCCAGATCGACCAGCCAGTCGGCCGTCTTGATCACGTCGAGGTTGTGTTCGATCACCACCACGGTGTTGCCGTGGTCGCGCAGTCGATGCAACACATCGAGCAACTGCTGAATATCCGCGAAGTGCAGACCGGTGGTTGGCTCATCGAGGATGTACAGGGTCTTGCCGGTGTCACGCTTGGACAGTTCGCGGGACAGCTTGACCCGCTGCGCTTCACCGCCGGACAACGTGGTCGCCGACTGTCCGAGCTTGATGTACGACAGACCGACATCCATCAGCGTCTGCAGCTTGCGCGCCAGCGCCGGCACCGCGTCGAAGAACACTCGGGCTTCCTCGATGGTCATTTCGAGGGTTTCGTGGATGCTCTTGCCCTTGTATTTGATCTCAAGGGTTTCGCGGTTGTAGCGCTTGCTCTTGCACACATCGCACGGCACGTAGATGTCTGGCAGGAAGTGCATCTCAACCTTGATCAGACCATCGCCCTGGCACGCTTCGCAACGACCGCCCTTGACGTTGAACGAGAAGCGCCCCGGGCCGTAACCACGAGAGCGTGATTCGGGCACGCCGGCGAACAGTTCACGGATCGGTGTGAACAGCCCTGTATACGTCGCAGGGTTAGAGCGCGGTGTACGGCCAATCGGGCTCTGGTCGATATCGACGACTTTATCGAGATGTTCCAGGCCTTTGATACTGTCGTGCGCTGCCGCTTCCAGCGTTGTTGCGCCATTGAGTGCCGTGGCGCTGAGCGGGAACAGCGTATTGTTGATCAGTGTCGATTTGCCCGAGCCGGACACGCCGGTGACGCAAGTCAGCAAGCCAATCGGGATGTCCAGATCGACATTGCGAAGGTTGTTGCCTCGCGCGCCTTTGAGCGACAGATTGAGCTTCTTGTTGCGCGGTGTACGTTTGGCCGGCACTTCAATCTTCACCCGGCCCGACAGGTATTTGCCAGTCAGGGAGTCCGGATGCGCCATGACTTCCGCCGGCGTACCTTCGGCAACGATCTGCCCACCGTGCACCCCGGCGCCCGGGCCGATATCGACGACATAGTCAGCCAGACGAATCGCATCTTCGTCGTGCTCAACCACGATTACCGTGTTACCGATGTCGCGCAGGTGCTTGAGCGTGCCGAGCAGTCGATCATTGTCACGCTGGTGCAAGCCAATGGACGGTTCGTCGAGGATGTACAAGACGCCAACCAGGCCAGCGCCGATCTGGCTGGCCAGACGAATCCGTTGCGCCTCGCCACCGGAAAGGGTGTCAGCGCTGCGATCCAGCGACAGATAGTCGAGACCGACGTTGACGAGAAACTGCAGACGCTCACGGATTTCCTTGAGAATCTTGTCCGCGATCTCGCCACGGCGGCCGGTCATCTTCAACTGGCCGAAGTATTCGCAAGCATCACCGATCGGCAGATTTGTCACTGCCGGCAATGTCTTCTCGCCAACCCAAACGTGCCGCGCCTCGCGACGCAGGCGCGTGCCACGGCAATCCGGGCACGACTGAGTGCTGAGGAACTTGGCCAGCTCTTCGCGCACGCTTGCCGACTCGGTCTCGCGGTAGCGACGCTCAAGGTTGGGCACGATGCCTTCGAACGGGTGCGAACGTTTGACGATATCGCCACGGTCGTTCAGGTATTTGAAGTCGACGTTCTGCGAGCCGCTGCCGTGCAGGATGAATTTCTGCTGGTCGGCCGGCAGTTCGTTGAACGGTACTTCGAGGCTGAAACCGTAGTGCGAGGCCAGTGAGCCGAGCATCTGGAAGTAGTAGACGTTGCGCCGGTCCCAGCCGCGGATCGCACCCTCGGCCAAGGTCAGGTCGCCGTTGACCAACCGCTTGATGTCGAAGAACTGCTTCACGCCCAGGCCATCACAGGTCGGGCAAGCGCCGGCCGGGTTGTTGAAGGAGAACAACTTCGGCTCAAGTTCGCTGATCGCGTGGCCGCAGATCGGGCAGGCGAAGCGCGCGGAGAAGATCATCTCTTCGCCCGGCTCATCGTCCATCGGCGCCACCAGTGCAATGCCGTCCGCCAGTTTCAGCGCAGTCTCGAAAGACTCGGCCAGACGTTGCTGCAGATCGGCGCGTACCTTGAAACGGTCGACGATTACATCGATCGAGTGCTTCTTCTGTTTATCCAGTTTCGGCAGTTCGTCGAGCTCACAGATGCGGCCGTTGACCCGGGCGCGTACGAAACCTTGTGCGCGCAGCTCTTCGAAGACCGAAAGGTGTTCACCTTTACGCTCGCGGATCACCGGGGCCAACAGCATCAGCTTGCTGCCTTCCGGCTGCGCCAGCACCAGGTCGACCATCTGGCTGACGGTCTGCGCTTCCAGTGGAATATCGTGATCCGGGCAGCGCGGCGTGCCGACGCGTGCATAAAGCAGGCGCAGGTAGTCGTAGATTTCGGTGATGGTGCCGACCGTGGAGCGCGGGTTGTGCGAGGTCGACTTCTGTTCGATGGAGATCGCCGGCGACAGGCCTTCGATGGTGTCGACGTCGGGTTTTTCCATCATCGACAGGAACTGGCGGGCGTAGGCCGACAGCGATTCGACATAGCGGCGCTGACCTTCGGCGTACAGTGTGTCGAAGGCCAGGGACGACTTGCCGGATCCGGACAGGCCGGTGATGACGATCAGCTTGTCCCGTGGCAGGGTCAGGTCGATGTTCTTCAGGTTGTGGGTACGGGCCCCACGTATCAGGATCTTGTCCAAAGTGGCCTCGCTCGGCGGGCGTCGAAAACGTAGGAGTATACGGGCAAATACTGGATGGATGCACACTATCAAACCAAGGGTTTTTTGCCCCGGATGAAGAGAGTTTCATCTATACGCGTCAAAGCGTCGCGATATACCCCGTCTACCGATGGGACTGGTAGAATCGCCGCCGGTTCACACGAGGTTTTTCCATGCACGATCCCCACAGCGAACGCATGAGTGGCAGCGAGACCCGCGCGGCGAGCGGTCTGGCCCTGGTGTTCGCCTTCCGTATGCTTGGCATGTTCATGGTGTTGCCGGTACTGGCGACCTACGGCATGGATCTGGCAGGCGCGACCCCGGCCCTGATCGGGTTGGCTATCGGCGCTTACGGCCTCACCCAGGCAATTTTCCAGATTCCGTTCGGAATCATTTCCGACCGCATAGGCCGTCGTCCGGTGATTTACCTCGGGCTGATCGTCTTTGCCCTCGGCAGTGTGCTGGCGTCTCAGGCCGACTCGATCTGGGGCGTCATCGCCGGGCGGATCCTGCAGGGTGCCGGGGCGATTTCCGCTGCGGTCATGGCGCTGCTTTCCGACCTGACCCGCGAACAACATCGCACCAAAGCGATGGCCATGATCGGTATGACCATCGGTCTGTCGTTCGCCGTGGCCATGGTGGTTGGGCCGCTGTTGACCCGTGCTTTCGGGCTCTCTGGATTGTTTCTTGCCACCGGCGGCATGGCGCTGGTGGGCATCGTCATCGTGATGTTCATGGTGCCGAAATCCACCGGGCCGTTGACTCATCGCGAGTCCGGCGTGGCGCGTCAGGCCTTGATGCCGACGCTCAAGCATCCGGACTTGCTGCGACTCGATCTGGGCATCTTTGTGTTACATGCCATGTTGATGTCGAGCTTCGTTGCATTGCCCCTGGCGCTGGTGGAAAAAGCCGGTTTGCCCAAGGAACAGCACTGGTGGGTCTACCTCACCGCGCTGCTGATTTCGTTCTTCGCCATGATCCCGTTCATCATCTATGGCGAGAAGAAACGCAAAATGAAACGAGTTTTGCTCGGCGCCGTCATGACGCTGATGCTGACTGAGCTATTCTTCTGGCAGTTCGGCGACAGCCTGCGGGCTCTGGTGATCGGTACGGTGGTGTTCTTCACCGCGTTCAATCTGCTGGAGGCTTCATTGCCGTCGCTGATCAGCAAGGTTTCACCGGCGGGCGGGAAGGGCACGGCCATGGGCGTGTATTCCACCAGCCAGTTCCTCGGTTCGGCACTCGGCGGGATACTCGGCGGCTGGCTGTTTCAGCATGGCGGTCTGTCGGTTGTGTTCCTTGGATGTGCCGGGCTGGCTGCACTTTGGTTGGCCTTTGCTGTTACCATGCGTGAACCTCCCTACGTGACGAGCCTGCGCTTGCCGTTGTCGCCCGAGGCGATCCGCGAAGCGGGTCTGGTCGAGCGCCTCAAGGCCCTCGTAGGGGTAACCGATGCAGTGATAGTCGCCGATGAAGCGGCTGTTTACATCAAACTGGACAAAGAATTAGTGGATCGCGACACCCTCGAACGCCTGGTGAACAACCCGGCCGGGGCTGCTTGCGAAGCCTAGGAGAACGTTATGGCCCGTGGGGTTAACAAAGTCATATTGGTCGGCACTTGCGGCCAGGATCCCGAAGTTCGCTACCTGCCTAACGGTAACGCCGTGACCAACCTGAGTCTGGCCACCAGCGAACAATGGACCGACAAGCAAACCGGTCAGAAGGTCGAGAAGACCGAGTGGCACCGTGTTTCGATGTTCGGCAAGGTTGCGGAAATTGCCGGCGAATACCTGCGCAAGGGTTCGCAGGTTTACATCGAAGGCAAGCTGCAGACCCGTGAGTGGGAAAAAGACGGTATCAAGCGTTACACCACCGAAATCGTGGTCGACATGCAAGGCACCATGCAACTGCTCGGCGGCCGTCCACAGCAGGGCGACCAACAAGGCGGTGGCAACAACTACCAGCAGTCCGCTCCAGCGCCACGCCAGCAGGCGCCGCGTCCGCAGCAGTCGGCTCCACAGCAGCGTTCGGCCCCGGCTCCACAACAGGCCGCACCGCAACCGGCTCCGGATTTCGACAGCTTTGATGACGATATTCCGTTCTGATTTGCTGCTGTAACCGCTGCAAATAAAAAGGCCCGTCGCTTAAACGACGGGCCTTTTTTGTGGAGCAAATAACCTGCAATCCCCCCGATCAACTGTGGGAGCGAGCCTGCTCGCGAAGGCGTCGGTCAGTTCAAAAAATGGTTGAATGACACACCGCTTTCGCGAGCAGGCTCGCTCCCACAGAAGGGATTCGGGTTTCAATCAAGGATCAGATGCGGCAGAAACCGGCTCGAATCTTTAGTGATCAGGCTGTTGTCTTCCCTTACACCAATCCCCGCTGCCTGATCGCCGATCACCCACGAACCGATCAACGTGTAGCTGTCGCCAAATTTCGGCAGCGGTGCAAATTCCTGCAGGATAAACGGTGCATCCGTGTAGGGTCCGTCCTCTTTGACGATCAGACCATCAGCCGTTTGCAACTCAATGTTCGCGCCCTCGCGGGAAAAGTACGGCTTGCGTACCCAGCCTTTAGGCACCGCGCTTGCCGGGTTCGGGTCGAGATGCGCCGCCAGCAGATTCGGATGCCCTTTGTGCATTTCCCACAGCAACGGCAGTGCACCTTTGTTCGACAGAATCGCCTTCCACGCCGGTTCGAAAAACTGCGTATCGCACTCGGCAATCGCCGCGCCGAACGGCTCGTGGAAGATGAATTCCCAGGCATGCAGCTTGAACAGATGCGGGATCCAGCGATCTTCCAGATCGACAAAACGCCCTTCAGCCGTCAAGCCGATGTCTTCAATATCGATGTGCCGTGATTCGATGCCGACCTTCTCGGCGATCAACCGCAGGTAATCCGTGGTGCCCTTGTCTTCGACCGACTCTTTCATCGAAGCAAAGTAGAACGGACGCTTCAGCTGTAATTCGGCGAAGGCCTGGTGCAACTGGGTGTCGATGCTGTTGAACTGGTCGGCATGGCGCGGCAGGGTGCCGCGCTCGATGCATTGTTCCAGCCAGCCCCACTGGAACGCTGCCGCTTCATAAAGACTGGTCGGCGTGTCGTAGTTGAGCTCCAACAGTTTTGCCGGGCCGTTGCCGCTGTAGGAAAAGTCCATGCGGCCGTACAGATGCGGATGACCTTCCAGCCAGGAAGTACGGATCATGTCGTAGTACGGCGCCGGGATGCTCAGGCGATCCAGCAGTTCCTCGCTGTGCACCACACGGTCGACCAGGTCCATGCACATCTCGTGCAGTTCGGTGGTCGGGTCCTCAAGATCGTTTTCGATCTGCGCGAGCGTGAACTGGTAGTACGCGCTTTCGTCCCAGTACGGCTCGTCGTCGATGGTGTGGAACATGAAGCCGAGGCTTTCGGCGGTCTGTTTCCAGTCGGGGCGCTCGGCGCAGAGGATCTTCTTCATGGTCAGCTACTCGAACGACCAGAACCAGAACTGCTGCCCCAGCCACCCCAGCCGCTACGGGCGCTGGACTGGCTGCCGAAGCCGCCGCGTGACGTCGAAGAAGCCACGTTGACCGGTTTGCTTTTGCTGCTCTCGTAATCCGGCTGGCTGCGCGTCGTGGTTTCGGCTCTGCGGTACTGCGTCGAGGTGTTGTATGGCTGGCGCGTTTCGCGATCGCGGTAAACCGTGCGTTCGGCGTTGTTGCTCATCGCGTTGCCGATCAGCCAGCCGGTCAGCCAGCCATTTCCGCCACCGCTGGAGACGTGCGAAGTGCTTTGCACATTCTGCGCCGTTGCACTACCGGCGGGCATCTGGGCATTGGCGATGGCGTCGAGGTTCTGCGCCGGCTCACCTTCCTGCGGCACTTTGAAGCCGCCGAGTTTCGGCACGAAGCGGCCGTCGGAATTCTTCTGGCACCAGTCAGCGGCGAAATCTGCGTCGCACTTGGCCTTGGCGTCGTACGCCGGGGCGATGCGCCGGTGTTCGGTCAGAGCGGCGACGTAGGCGTTGGAGCAGACATCGGCAGCCACTTCGGCGTCGACGCACTGTTCCACGTTCTGGAAATTGCGCGGTTGATCCGCGGCTGTCACTTGGCCGGAAACGGCCATGGCCACCGAGGCAGCGAGGGACAACTGAACGTATTTGCTGCGTTTCATCTAAGGCTTCCTGCCGATCAGTTGGACGGTGTCATGCACGCGGCGTTGAGCATGCCGACGCTGATCGCGACCGCTGCAACGTAAATGCCGGAAGCGATTTCACCGTTGGCGATGCGCTGGGAGGTGCCTTTGAGCACAAGGCCCGTGGCAAGAAACGCCAGCAGTTGCACGACGGCGGCAATCACCGCCCACAGTACGAAATCGAGAACATTGACCGAAAACGCAATCACGTTACTGGCCGGAATCGCGAAGCCGATGATCGCGCCGGCCAAAGCGATGGCCGCGGCTATGTTGCCGGAGCGAATCAGCTCGAACTCCTTGTGTGGCGTGATGCGCGTGTAGACGAATTGAAACAGCATGAACAGCAGTACGGCGCCGATGAGGTAGACGACGAAACCGACCAGAGCGGTTTTGTTCAGGGAAACGGCCAGCACTTCCAGCATGAAAAACTTCCTTTTTTAAATGGTGCTCAGATCTGTCGTGTACAGCGAAATGCCGAGCGAAGTGCTCAGGCTGACGGTGCCTTCTTCATCCTGTTCGACGGAGAACAGCAGCAGTTCGCGGCGATCGGTCAGGCCGGTCTCGCGCGCATAAAGCATGGAGTGGTGTTCGATGGTGTAGCTCTCGTCCGGATTGACCACCTGTTCGGTCATCGGTACCAGTTCGGTCTGGCCCTGTTCGGTGCCCCACTCGCGGGTGTATTCGACACCTGCGTGGGTGTAGGTCGGTAGACCGATCGAGCTGTTGGGTCCGGCCAGGCGCTGCAGTTCGGCGTCACTGTTGACGGTCACGTAACTGAGGTAGTTGAACAGGGTGACCGATTCGATCTGATCGTCACCGGTGACGTGGATCTGCAGCCAGAAATCCTCGTCATTCATGTAATAGCGGTGCAGTTTGTTGGACTGGCCGAGGTCGACCCAGCCGTGACTCCAGATCGCCTGATCGAAGGGCACGCGCACCGTGGTCGAGCCGTCGAGCAGCAGCGCCAGCGTCGTATCGAACCTGACAGCTTTGCCCTGAGCCAAGCCGAGTGGGCCACTGGCAACGGTCGATGTCGGCGCAGCGGTCTGCCAGTTGCTGGTGCCCAGCAAGTCTTTAAACCATCCCATGGGTACGTTCCTTGAAGCGGGTGGAAGTGTTCGTCGGCGAAAAAAACGTGGCTAGTGTACCGGGCTACGCGATCAACGACACGCCACAAACCATGTGGGAGCGAGCCTGCTCGCGAAAGCGTCATGTCAGCTGACTCATATGCCGACTGATATTCCGTCTTCGCGAGCAGGCTCGCTCCCACAGGTTTTGCGCAAATGCTTACTGAGCGGACTTTTGCTTCAGACGCTCAAGAATCGCGTTGGCGCTGCCTTCGTTCGGCGTAATGCCGGCGTCGCGCAGTTTGCGTT
This sequence comes from Pseudomonas sp. ZY71, assembly GCF_036542145.1. Classification (NCBI taxonomy): domain Bacteria; kingdom Pseudomonadati; phylum Pseudomonadota; class Gammaproteobacteria; order Pseudomonadales; family Pseudomonadaceae; genus Pseudomonas; species Pseudomonas sp. ZY71. The sequence goes on along the minus strand of NZ_CP144274.1, from coordinate 5,966,536 downwards.
CCAGGTCGTTGCCGTTCGAAGCGTCAGCCAGTTCGTCCGCCGCGCTCAGCTCGGCAGCACGTTGCTGCTGCTTGGCTTGCAGGCGGTTCAACGTACCGACGGCCGTTTCCAGTTTGCCATTGGCGCCACCGCTGGCGATGGAAGCGCTGACCTGGGCTTTCTGCACGCTTTCACGGGCCTTGGCCATGTCCACTTGCTGGCGCAGGCTCTTGATCCGCGACTCGGCTTTGCTGATGTCTTTGCGCATGTTTTCGGCGTAAGTGCCGAATTCGTCGCTCTGCTTTTTCTCAACATCCAGCTCGTTGGTCAGGGTGGAGATCGCTTCGGCCACTTCCAGCGCCAGGTCTTCACGGCCGGCGTTCAGCGCCGAGACGGCTTTGGCTTCCAGATCCTTGATCTTGGCGTCGTACTCGCTCACGCGGTCGGCAGCCAGCTTGTGCTTGGCCATGATAGTGACCAGTTCGCGACGAGCGTTCGACAGGGCGGTGTCGGCATCGCGAATTTCCTGATCAAGGATGCGCAGGGCCTGTTGGTCAGCGATCGCTTCGCCGACTTCATTGGCGCCGCCGCGCAGTGCGGTGAACAACTTGCTCCAGATGGACTGAGTCATTGGATATTCCCTGTTGATTACTTGAAGAAGTGTTCGAAGGCTTCACTCGCGCGCTGCACGTTGTCGACCAGGGTTTTCACCTCGGTCACCACGTTGGTCAGGCTCGAGTCGGCGCTGAGGGCGCCAAACATGTTGTAAACGGTCTGCCCGTTCGGCATCGACTCGATACCGATCGACGACAGCGGGAACATTTCCCGGCTGCGCAGCACGGCATCGTTGAAGGCGCGCACGTCGCTGATCGAATCGATGTCCACCAGCACGGTGTCGACGATGATCTGCTGGCCGGCCAGGGCGATGTGAATCGGCAGACCGCCGAATTCGTTCATTTCCAGCTTGATGCTGGGTTCGGAGCTCTGGATCAGCGACAGCGTGATTTCTTGCGAAGCCACCTCGTCCAGGGCCTTGAGGGCGTTGAAGAGGCTATCGATGGTCCAGTTGTTGCCTGCGCTCATGTAATTCTCCGACATGAAAGAGCCAGCCAGAATCGGTTGGCGTAGCTGTTGCTCCATTTGCTTGAGCAAGCTTCGGTTTTCGGGAAGCACCCAAGTTTCGTGTTTCACATAACCGGCAGCGGCCAGGCCCGCGCGCATCTGCTTCATATAGAAGCTCGACGGTTTTTTCGCCGACGGTTTCGCGCGCTCTCCCTTGGGACTTTCTGATTTCGCGGTGGGGGAACGGCTTTTCATGGCAATGGCTCGGTTATGGGCATCTCACGCGTGAGCCACACTACAACCAATTCAAAATGCCATCAATGGCTCACGCGTGAGATTTTCATGACAGACGAAAAAAGGCCCGCAATAACACGGGCCCAGTGTTTTTGCGAAATATGACTCAGCTTTTGGCTGCGAGGAATTGGTCAGTGGACACCACGCTGGCGTAGGCAAAACCCAGCGCTGACATGAACGCGGCATGGACGTGAGCGGCCGGCACTGTCAGGCCATTGAACTCAAGATCGCGGCTAGCGCAGGCATCGTGAATCACGGTCACGCCATAACCCAGATCTGCCGCCGCACGGGTAATGCCGTCAACACACATGTGGCTCATGCTGCCGACCACCACCAGTTCCTTGATGCCATGTTCGTCGAGGATTGCTTGCAGTTCGGTTTCGCGGAACGAGTTGACGAAGTGTTTGAGCACCACCGGTTCATCAGCGCGATTGAGCACTTTCGGGTGCAGCTTGGCGCCCTCGGAACCCGGGGTGAAAAACGGCGCATCCGCTGAGGTGAATTCGTGGCGAATGTGGACCACCGAATCGCCGGCCTCGCGGAACGCGGCGATCAGCCGGGCGGCGTTGTCGGCAGCGGCGTCGGCACCGGCCAGCGGCCACTTGCCTTGGAGGAAGTAGTCGTTCTGGATATCGACTACGATGAGCGCTTGCTTGGCCATGGGTGTGTCCTCGATGTGTTGGCTGGAAGTGGCTTCAGTATTGGCGCTGAGCAGAGCTTCGGGGATTGGCCGCACCGACAATAGACAGGGGAAAACTGACAATGGGCGCAGAAAGGGCTGCCACCGCTGAACTGGGTGTGCTGATTTATCCCGGTGCGCAGATGGCAGCGGTGCACGGTTTGACCGATTTGTTTGCGGTGGCCAACCGGATTGCCGCCGAGCATCAGGCCGCGCAGTTGCCTGTGCTGCGGGTCAGTCATTGGCAGGTCGAAGGTGATCAGCCGCCGACGCGCACTTACGCCAGTCATGCGGGTGACGACAGCGCTTTGCTGGCGGTGCTGATTCCGCCGTCGATCGGCGGGTTCTCGGCGGCGCAAGCACCGGCCAGCCTGATGCAATGGTTACGCGATCAACATGCCCGCGGTGCGACGCTTGGCGGGGTTTGCGTAGGTTCGCTGATGTTGGCTGAAAGCGGTCTGCTCGACGGCCGCAGCGCCACCACCCACTGGACCTCGGCCAAGGCCTTCGCCGAGCGTTACCCGAAGATCAAGCTCAAGGCGGATACCCCGATTGTCGACGACGGCGACTTGATCACCACCGCCGGATTGATGGCGTGGTCGGAACTGGGTTTGCGTCTGGTCAACCGCCTGCTCGGACCGAGCATCGCTACCAGCACCGCGCGATTTCTGGTGATAGAGCACAGTGACAGCGCCAGTGAGTGCGGCAGTAATTTCGCGCCGATTCTCGGTCATGGCGATGCGGCGATTCTCAAGGTTCAGCACTGGCTGCAAAGCACCGGCGCGACGGATGTTTCGCTGACGGCGATGGCGGAGCGGGCCGGGCTGGAGGAGCGCACATTTCTGCGGCGGTTCCGCGCGGCGAGCGGGTTGAAACCGACCGAGTACTGCCAGCATCTACGGGTCGGCAAGGCGCGGGAAATGCTCGAGTTCAGCAATGGCACGATCGATCACATTGCGTGGACGGTGGGCTATCAGGATCCGGGTGCGTTTCGCGCAATCTTCAAGAAGATTACCGGGCTGGCGCCGAGTGATTATCGGGCGCGGTTTGGTGTGACCCCGATCCCGAAAGCAACGAACATCTAATGTAGGAGTGAGCCTGCTCGCGATAGCAATCTGTCAGAAAACCGTGAGGTGACTGACCCACCGCTATCGCGAGCAGGCTCACTCCTACAAGAGACCGCACAAGGTTCGGGATCGTGCAATTTGCCGGGATTTTGCACGCCGTCGTGCAGATTGAAACAGGCGTGGTGCCAGCACGGTTCTGGCAAGTTTCTGATTGGCTTGAGATTTTCGTAGAGCGGCCGTTGGCCTGATCTCTGCACCTGTCACCGCTACAGTCATCGAACCGATGGAAGGGGGACGCATGACCCCGACACCCCGCAGGAAAATCGTCGTCGCCCACTCAGTGCGCGCCGACGCGCCGCAACATGAAATACAGACCAACAAGGCCCTGGCGCGATGGCTGGCGCAGATTCTCGGATGCAAGTTCGGCGGCAGCTACGACCCGGACAAACATCGCGGCCGTGATCTGTATCTGCTACCGACGCAAACCATTGTCGGCACTGCCAGCGCTCAGCAACTCGGTATCACAGGCCCTGACGATTTGTGGGGTGGCTTTGTCGAGCACGATTTCATCTGCACCAAAGCCATCAGCCACGGTTTGCGCAGTCATCTGGCTCATGCGCCACCTGGGTGGTCGCCACTGTTTTCCGAGCGGACGCGTAACGTAGTGCTCGACGGTCTGAGCGTGTTCGCGCTGGAAGATGCACGGCCGGCTGCCGAGCATTTGCTGTACAGCGGCCCGATCCGTTTGAAGCCGGTTCACGCCTGCGCCGGTCGTGGGCAGGAAGTGATCAAAAGCCTCGACGCCTTCGACGAAATCCTTGCCCGCCCTGACATTGAAAAGCAGTTCAGCGAAGGCGTGGTGCTGGAACAGGACCTGAGCGACGTCATCACCCACAGCGTCGGCCAGTCATTCATCGGCGATAAAGTGCTGAGCTACTGCGGTGATCAATACTTGACCAAGGATGCTCACGGCGAAGAGGTTTATGGCGGCTCGAATCTGCTGGTGGTGCAGGGTGGTTATGACGAACTACTGACGCTGGACCTTCCCGACGATGTGCGTCTGGCCATTGAGCAGGCGCAGGTTTTCGACGCGGCCGCCAATCAAGCCTATCCGCGCTTCTATGCTTCGCGACGCAACTACGACATCGCCCAAGGCCGGGACAGCAACGGAAAAACCCGCAGCGGCGTACTCGAACAATCCTGGCGCATGGGCGGTGCCAGCAGTGCTGAGGTTGCGGCACTGCAAAGTTTCGTCAACGACCCGGGGATGCGCGCGATCCGCGTGTCTTCGGTGGAAACCTACATCGATCAGCCGCTGCCAGCGGACGCTATCGAGGTCTATCGCGGGCCGGCCGAAAACAGTGAATTTCTCCTCAAATACGTAACGGTCAAATCCTATGACGGCTAGAAGCGAAAGCATTCAAATCGACATTGATGATGAACAGATGAGCGGGACCTTTCTCAGTCCCAAATCGAAAGTCCCGGGGGTGTTGTTTGTCCATGGTTGGGGCGGTAGTCAGGAGCGCGACCTTGAGCGCGCCAAAGGCATTGCCGGTCTCGGTTGCGTGTGTCTGACCTTTGACTTGCGCGGGCACACTGGCGGTACCGGAATTCCGCTGACCCGCGTTACCCGCGAAGATAACCTGCGTGATCTGCTCGCGGCGTATGACCGCTTGCTCGCGCATCCGGCGCTCGACACCTCGGCGATCGCCGTGGTCGGCACCAGTTACGGCGGTTATCTGGCGTCGATCCTGACCTCGCTGCGCCCGGTGCGCTGGCTGGCGTTGCGCGTGCCGGCACTGTATCGCGACGAGCAATGGCACACACCCAAGCGTGAGCTGGACAAGGCCGATTTGCGTGATTACCGCAGCACGCTGGTGCGTGCGGACACCAATCGGGCGTTGCATGCCTGTTCGCAATTCACCGGGGATGTGTTGCTGGTGGAATCGGAAACCGACGATTACGTCCCGCATGCAGCGATCATGAGTTACCGCGCGGCGTGTCAGCAGACCCATTCATTGACGCACCGGATTATCGACGGCGCCGATCATGCGCTGAGCGAGCCGGTGTCGCAGCAGGCGTACACCTCGATTCTGGTGGACTGGATTACCGAGATGGTCGTGGGTGAACGGTTGAGCATTATTCAGTCCGCATGATCTGTGTTGTTCGTTCGGACGCCTTCGCGAGCAGGCTCGCTCCCACATTTGGAATGCGTTCACTTGTAGGAGTGAGCCTGCTCGCGATAGCGTTTTCAAACTCACCAACTCTCTTAAGAAGGTTTCTTCTCGATCCGCAGCGCCTTGGCCTTCGCTTCAACCACCAGATACATCACCACCGTGATCAACAACGGCAACAGAAAATAAATCGCCCGATACGCCAACAGTCCCGCCACCAGACTGCCGCGTGAAGCCTCGTGTTGCAGCAGCGCCACAAACACCGCCTCCAGCACCCCAAGCCCCGCCGGAATATGCGTGATGACCCCGGCAATCGCACTGATCAACAGCACGCCCAGCACCAACGGATAATCGAGCTTGCTCGGCAGCAAGGTGAAAATCACCGCCGCCATCAGCGACCAGTTCAACGCGCCCAGCAGCAATTGCAGGACCGCCATGCGCAACGACGGCAGATTGATTTCCACGCCGCGAATCGACCATTCGCGGCGCTTGGAAAACTGACACGCGGCGAGATAGCCGGCGCTGGTCAGCAGCAACAACACGCCGATGCCTTGCAGCGCACTGCTGCTGATTTTCCAGCCCGGCGGCATCGTCACCAATCCGCTGCTGAACACCGCGCCGGCAATGGTCATGTAGCCGAACCAGTTGGTCGCCAGGCTCAAGCCGAGAATCTTGGCGATGTTGCTTTTGCTCACCCCAAGGCGCGAATACAGCCGATAACGCATGGCGATGCCACCGACCCAGGCGCTCAGGTTCAGGTTGAACGCATAGCTGATGATCCCCACCGGCAGAATCTGTTTCCAGGTCAGGTCCTGGCGAATGTAGGTACGGCCGATCAGGTCGAAACTGGCGTACACCAGAAAGCTCAGCAGGGTCAGGCTGGCGGCGATGATCAGCGTGCGCACCTTGAAGTCGGCAAGGGTTTGCAGGACCTCGGCCCATTCGATGCGCGTGGCAAACAGCGTCAGCAACACGATCAGCGCGAGGAAAAACAGCAGGGTCAACGGGCGCTTCCAGCGGCTCCATTTCGAATGCGTTGCTGGCGCCGAATGCTCGGCGGAATGCACCTCGGAATGGCTCATGAGCGGTCACCTCGAAACGGCTTGAGCCTTGGTTTGTGCGCTGGCAGCCAACCGGCCATCGCCGGGAAGTGCCGCAGAAAGTGGAACACCAGAAACCCCACGGTCATGTGCCAGATGCGTCCACGTGGGGACTTGCTGGCATCCATGGCTTTGCAATGGTTTTGACTGAGGTCTTCGAGGCGCTCGAACAAGTGCTGATTGAAGGCGCGGTCGCGGATCAGCACGTTGGCTTCCAGATTCAGCGACAGGCTCAACGGGTCGAGATTACTTGAGCCGACGGTGCTCCATTCTTCATCGACCAGCGCGACTTTGCCGTGCAGCGGGCGCTGGCAATATTCGTGAATCTGCACGCCGGCCTTGAGCAAATAATCGTAGGTCATGCGCGCCGCCAGTTTGGCCACCAGCATGTCCGGCTGGCCTTGCAGAATCAGCCGCACCTCGACGCCGCGACGCGCTGCATTACGGATTTCCCGCAACAGGCGATAACCGGGAAAGAAGTAGGCGTTGGCGATCACCACCCGGCGTTTGGCGCGGCGCAGTACCTGCAGATAGACGTCTTCGATATCGGAGTGGTGCTGGTCGTTATCACGGAACACCAGACGCACCTGACCGTCGTGGTCATCGAAAGCCATCTCCGCGCGACGTTGACGCCGACGTTGCCACCAGAACCGCGCACGGCCCGGCCGACCACTTTGCAGCAGGGCGAAGTGGTGGATGTCAGCGACTGCCGGCCCTTGGACCTGCACCGAATAATCCTGCTTCGCTTCAGGGCCGAAATCAGCGAGGTGATCGCCGGAAAAGTTGATCCCGCCAATAAATGCGATCAGGCCGTCGACCACCACGATCTTGCGATGCAAACGCCGGAACCAGTTGGTGCGAATGCCCAGACGTTTCGGTGCTGGATCGAAAATTTGCAGATGCACGCCGGCCTCGCTCAGCGCGGTGAGATAAGCGGTGGTCAACTCGCCGCAACCGAAGCCGTCGAGGCTGACGGTGGTGCGCACGCCTCGTCGTGCGGCGTCGATCAGAATCTCCTGTAACTCGGCACCGACCTTGTCTTCGAAAACGATAAAGGTCTCGAGGAGGATTTCACTCTTCGCCGCGCGCATCGCAGCGAACACTCGCGGGAAATATTCTTCGCCGTTTTCCAGCAACTCGACACGGTTGTTGCCCTGCCAGTGGTACTCGACATCGACCTGGCCGGGCTCGCGGATCGGCGGGGTGATGGCGACCGGTTCCACGGCGGATTTCTCCAGCGGCGCGCTGTTCATAGTTCGATCTCTACCGATAAAGGAACGTGGTCGGAAAGGTGCGACCAGGGCCGGTTCGCCAGGACTTTCGGCTGGCTGGCCTTGAGGTTGCGCACGTAAATACGATCAAGGCGCAGCGCCGGCAGGCGCGCGGGAAAACTGCGCGCCGGTTTGCCCTGATGCTCGGCGAACACTTCGCGCAGGCCACAGGGTTTGAGCTGTGCATCGGCGCGCTGGCGCCAGTCGTTGAAATCGCCAGCGACGATCACCGGTGCGTCGTCGGGCAACTCCGCCAAGCGCTGCATGAGCAAATCCAGTTGGGCGTTGCGATGACTTTCACGCAGGCCCAGGTGCACGCAGATCGCATGTACTTCAGTTCCGTCACCCGGCAGGCGCAGCACGCAATGCAGCAGGCCACGGTTCTCGTGGCCGTTGATCGACACGTCGAGGTTGTCGTGACGGATGATCTGGAACTTCGACAGCAACGCGTTGCCGTGATCGCCCTCCGGGTACACCGCGTTGCGCCCATAGGCGAACTGCGGCCAGAGGCTGTCGGCGAGGAATTCGTATTGCGGCATCGTCGGCCAATTGCTGTAGCGCTTGGGATGGTGCTCGTGGGTGCCGTGGACTTCCTGCAGAAACACCACGTCGGCGGCAACGCTGCGCACCGCTTCGCGCAGTTCCGGGAGGATGAAGCGTCGATTGAGCGCGGTGAAACCCTTGTGGGTATTGACCGTCAGCACGGTGAAGGTGCGCACTGACTGCGCGACCACGCAGCCTTCATCGGTGAAACCGACCGGTTCTGGAATGCTCATGGCAACACTCCTTCACCAGCGGGTTCGCCGGGGGTGGTGGCGAGGTCTTTATCCAGCTCGAAACGATGCAGCAGATCGCGGGCGTCATACGGCGCGCGGACTTTGATGTCGTTGTCGAAATAGCAGAACACCTCTCGGGATTTGCGCGCGTGCGGTTTCAAGCGTGGGGCGATCAGGTGTGCGTCTTTTGGTTGCTCTCCGTGGTGCCAGGCGTCTATGCGTTCGGCCCAGCGTTTGAGGGCTGGCGCGGTGTAGCCGCTGGCGTAGAGCTCTTCGGCACCGTGCAGACGCAGGTAGACAAAGTCGCTGGTGAGGTCTTCGCGGTACGGCCATTTGTCCGCAGTGTCGGCGATCACCAGTGCGGTGTTGTGGCGTTTCAACAAGCGCACGAACTCGGGGTCGATGAAGCTCTCGTTGCGGATTTCCACGGCATGGCGCAGCGGCTTTTTGCGCCAGGCTTTGATGCTGGCGTGGCCGTGCAGGTGCGAATCGTGTTGATGGGCGAGGGTGGCGGCGGCTTCGGTGTCGTGGGGCAACAATGCGAGGAAATGTTCAAAGCGCTCAGGCTCGAATTTGAAGTTTGGCGGGAATTGCCAAAGGATCGGCCCGAGCTTTTCCTTGAGTTCCAGAATTCCCGAAGCAAAGAAATTCGCCAGTGGTTTTTCGATCTCGCGCAAGCGACGGATGTGGGTGATGAAGCGCGGCGCCTTGACGCTGAAAACGAAGTCGTCGGGTGTTTCGGCGTACCACTGCGCATAGCGTTCAGGCCGTTGCAGGGCGTAGAACGATCCATTGATTTCGATGCTGTTGACCGCTCTCGACGCGAACTGCAATTCGCGCTTTTGCGCCAGTCCCTTGGGGTAGAAGTCCCCGCGCCACGGTGCGTAGCGCCAGCCGGAAATACCGATGTGAATCGTTGCCATGCCACCCTCCCGTCGAAAGTCCTCGTGTTGCCGGTATCTTTTGATGACTGCTGGCGGCTGGGGAAAGTTTCGATGGCATTACGGACGGTCACGTCTTTAAGGCGAAGATCAAAAGCGCTCCCCCTCACCCCAACCCTCTCCCCCAGAGGGGGCGAGGGGGAAGGGAGCTGATCTTCAGGGTTTTCAGGGTTTGAGTTCGACTCCGGACTTGCAAGTCGGTGCACTTCTCGCAGGCAACTCGGTCAGCTCCCTCTCACGCTGGGAGAGGGCGAGGGGGAGGGGAGCTGATCTTCAGGGTTTTCAGGATTTGAGTTCGCCTCACAAGGGGGAAGGGAGCTGGTCTTTATGGTTTCCAGAACTTGAATTCGACTCCGGACTTTCAGGTCGATGTAATTCTTGTATTCAACTCGGTCGGCTCCCTCTCCCTCTGGGAGAGGGCTGGGGTGAGGGCGCTCTTGAACTTGCTGTGCAATTACCGATCAGTTCCTTACAGGTTCAGCCAAGGGAGATCGGAGTTTTGGTCAAGTTCAGGATCGCCATTCTGCTGGGAGCACTGCTGTTTCTCGGCGCCAGTGAAATTGACGCCGCCGCATTGCCGGGCGTCCCGGCCACCACCGAAGAAGCGGCTAAACCCGAACCGATTGTGCAGGGCGGTCTGCTCGGTGCGATCAGTTCGAGCATCGACGACGTCCAGGACAAGCTCGATCTCAACGAACACCTGGTCGACGCCTGGCGCCTGCGTGCCGATCGCGCCGCCGATGAAGTCGACAAACTGGTCAACCAGCCGTCGAATCGCTCGGGCTGGAGCGTCGCCGGGGATTTCCTCTCTTTGTCCGGCACTTGGCTCGGCAGTTTCGCGCTGCTCACCGTGCTCGGCAGCCTGTTGACCAAACGCCTGCGCGAGGGCCGCTGGTTGCGCACCCGCCAACGCAGTCAGGACCTGATTGGCTACTTGCTGCCGTACACCGTGCCGGCGCTGATCTGTCTACCGCTGACGTTATATGTCAGCCATTTTCTGCAAGCCTCAATCGGACGCGCGCTGGCGCTGTGTCTGGCCTACGCCACCAGCAGCGGCATCTTTTCCACCTCGATGTTGTTGTGCGTGGTGGTGATGTTCAACGTCGGCCATAAACGTCCGGCAGCGCGGATCATTCGAGATTATTGCCCGCGACCGTTGTTCCTGATCGGTTTCCTCGCGGCCCTCAGCGATGCGCTGACCAGCCCGCAGATCGCCCGACAACTGGGCGGCAATATCACCAGCAGCGTCGCGGTATTCACCGGGCTGATCGCCTCGATCATTTTCGGCTTGCTGGTGATTCGCCTGCGCCGCCCGGTGGCGCATCTGATCCGCAATCGTCCACTGAGCCAACGGCTGAAACAACCGTCGTTGCAGGAGTCGCTGCGGATCTTTTCCGGGCTGTGGTACTGGCCAATCGTGCTGATGGTGCTGGTCTCGGCGGTCAATCTGATCGGCATCGGCGAGGACAATCAGAAAGCCCTGCGCTGCGCGTTGTTCACCACGGTTTTGTTAATCGGCACGGTATTCCTCAGCACGATCCTGCAGCACTTGTTCAAGTCACGAAAGGCTGAAGCGATCCAGCGCAGCAGCGCCTACAAGGAGCGTTTTCTCAGCCTCTTGCATGCCTTGCTGCGGATTGTCATCGCCATTGCCTTCATCGATATCCTCGGGCGGATCTGGGGTGTATCGCTGCTCGATTTCGCTCAGAGCAGCACGGTCGGCCGGGCGATCAGCAACGCGCTGAGCAGCATCGGACTGATCTTCCTGGTTACGTGGTTGCTGTGGGTGGTACTCGACACGGCGATTCAGGAAGCGCTGAAGCCGCCGCTCAGCAAACGCGCGGCGCGCCAGCCGAGCACGCGGGTGAAAACCATCCTGCCGCTGCTGCGCAACGCGATCAAAATCATCCTCGTGGTGATCTGCGCGATCACCACCATGGCCAATCTGGGAATCAATGTTGCGCCGCTGCTGGCCGGTGCCGGGGTGGTGGGTCTGGCCATCGGTTTCGGTTCGCAGCAACTGGTGCAGGACGTGATCACCGGGCTGTTCATCATCATTGAAGACACGCTTTCGATTGGCGATTGGGTGGTGCTCGATTCGGGCCATGCCGGCACCGTCGAAGGGCTGACCATTCGTACCTTGCGTCTGCGCGACGGCAAGGGCTTTGTGCACTCGGTGCCGTTCGGCCAGATCAAAGCCGTGACCAACCAATCGCGGCAGTTTGCCTTTGCGTTTTTCTCGGTGCAGTTCACCTATGACACGGATGTCGACAAGGCCATCGAGCTGATTCGCGAAACCGGCGATTCGATCCGCGAAGACCCGTTCCTCAAGTACAACCTGCAAGGGCCGCTGGATGTGTTTGGCGTCGACAAGATGGATTTGAATGGCGTGGTGCTGACGGCGCAGTTCCGTACGGTCTCGGGTGGGCAGTATGCGGTGAGCCGGGCGTTCAATCAGCGCTTGAAAAAGCTTGTGGATAACAGCCCGGTGGTGCATTTCGCGCAGACTTATCCACAGCAGGTTTTGTTGCCGAAGCGGCAGCAGGAGGGAGAGGTAGTGACGAGTGAGGTGCCGCAGGAATCGCGGACTTAACGGGTGGATTTTGAGGGGGGATTACCGACGCTATCGCGAGCAGGCTCACTCCTACATTTTGGAATGCGTTCCCCTGTAGGAGTGAGCCTGCTCGCGATAGCGCCAGAACAGTCAACCTCAATGCCGGATCAATGTGCCGCGCACCTGCTCCATGCCGATCTGATCCAGCTCCAGCCAGAACTGTTGCTTACCGGCAATCTCCGCCGCCGCCGGCAACCCATCGCGATACACCAACCGATTACTCACCAGCGCTGGCACTTTTACCCCCGGCAACAACGTCCCGGCCAGGTTCAGCGGATCCACCCCGCACACCGCGACCAGACTGCCGTCATGCGGCCGACGGCGCACTTCGCGCAACAACGGAATCGCCTCGGGCAAGGCAAACTGTTCCCCCGCCAAACCACTGACAAACCGCCCGCCGCGAATCTCGCCGCGCGCCTCCAGCCGATGAAACGTGCGCAGCAATTCGCGCCAACTCGGCAACCAGTCCGCCTCGCGTTCAAGCAGACGCCAGAACACCACGCCATAGCGCCGCAACAACGTCATCGCGACATGTTCCAGCGTCTCGCTGTTATCCACAGCCGCCCCGCGCCGCAGCAAGGCCCAGCGCCCGGCGTCATCCATGCCACCGACAAACGCGCCGCGCCCGCGACGACTGCTGCGCTGCTGGCGCTTGCTCGGCGGGGTGATCAGCGCGCGCAGGCCGGCGAAGCTGTCGGCGTTCACCAGACCGGCGCCGACCAGTTCCTGCAAAGCGATTTCCAGCTCGGTGCGCAGCAGGTGCGCTTCATGGATCAGCTCATCGAAAAACAACGCGCCGTGCTGACTCAAGGCTTCAAACACCTTCTGGGTTTTCGGCGACAGTTCATTCACCGGCGTCTGTTCCGCCAGCGCACTCCATAAGCCGACCTGACTGCGCGGCAGCAATACAATCGGCGTGCTGCGCAACGCCGTGCCGCTGACTTTCTGCCGGGCACTGAGGCGCGTCCACACCAGTTTGCCGTTGCGGCACAACTCATCCAGCCAGCTCGGCGAATAGTCCTTCAAGCGCGCCGGCAGAATGTCGCTGTCCCACGCCGAAGCGGCCGCTGCGTAGCCTTCGAACTGGCCGACAATTGCCGGCAACACGGCACTGCCCTGACCGCGAGTCGCGGGCGACAGATGCTGCCAGTCGAACAGAAACCGCATGAAATCCTGCAGCGCCACCGGTTCGATTTCCCGGCGCAGGCGCTTGACCGTGTAGCGATGAATACGCGCGAGCAGGTGCCGTTCGCACCATTCCTCGATGTTGAGTTTCGGGGTGAATTGGCCCCGTAGCACATAGCCTTCGCGTTCCAGTCGGGCGAGGGCTTGCTGGACCTGGGCGGTGGGTAACGCGAGCGGTTCGGCAATAGCGGATAACGGCAGTGGGCCGAAGGCACCGAGGCGGGCGCGGATGACTTCGACTAGCGCTTCGTCGAACGTCCAGGCTTCATCGAAACCTGGCAACGCCTCCACTTCGTCATGCAATTTGGCCTGTGGATAAAGCGCTTGCAGACACGTCAGGCGCTCGCGGGCCAGCCATAAACAATGCTCGGCGTCGATCTGCAAACGGCAGGCGCGACCACTCTCGGCCAGATTTTCCAGCCATGCACGCCAGCCTTCGTTCGCTTGCACTTCGTCATCGCTGATGCACGCCAGGCTCATCAACGCCTCGTGCATTTCATCCACAGTGTTCGGTGTCGGCCAGGCTTCTTCACGTACGGCAGTAATCGCGTCGGCATCCAGCGCACCGAGATCATCGGTCGATTGCGGATCGCTCCAGCGCCGGTTGATCACCGCTTGGGTGCGACGTTCTTCCAGCGGTGCATCGTCGAGGAAGGTGTACGGCCGCGCACTGAGAATTTCAGCGGCGAGCGGCGAGGGTGCGGGCAGATCGCGGCTGATCAGACGCACCTCGCCACGCTCCATGCGCCGCAGCAGATTGAGCCAGCCTTCGCTGTCCATCGCCTCGTGCAGGCAATCGTCGAGGGTTTGTTCGATCAACGGGTGCTCGGGAATTTCGCGTTCACCGGCGAGGTTTTCCAGGCAAGCAATCTGGTCGGGAAACACGCTGGCAATCAAGTCTTCGCTTTTCATCCGCTGCAACTGCGGCGCGACTTTGCGTCCGCCGGTAAAACGCGGCAATGCCAGCGCCACCCCGGCGTTCCAACGCCAGCGCACGCCAAACAATGGCGCATCGAGCACCGCTTGAATCAGGATCTGCTCAGCACTGTTGCTGTGCAGGTAACGCCAGACGTCATCGAGTTCGAAGCTGTGGCTGGTGGACAGCGACAGGACGATCGCGTCTTCGCTGGCGGCAGCCTGCAATTCGAAGTTGAAGGTGCGGCAGAATCGCTTGCGCAGGGCCAGACCCCAGGCGCGGTTGATGCGGCTGCCGAACGGCGAATGGATGATCAATTGCGTGCCGCCGGACTCGTCGAAAAACCGCTCCATCAGCAGCGTGTCCTGCGAGGGCAGGGCGCCGAGGGTCTGCCGGGCACGGGCGAGGTATTCGACCAGTTGCTCGGCACTGGCGCGGTTGAGACCGAGGGTATGCGTCAGCCAGTCGAGCGCCGGTTGCAGATTGCCGGAGCTGGCGCCGAGCAGTTCGTCGAGCTGCGCTTGCAGACGTGCCACGGCGAACGACAATTCATCGCTGCGCCCCGGCGCTTCGCCGAGCCAGAACGGAATGGTCGGCGGCTGGCCGTGGGCATCCTCGACGCGGACCTTGCCGGTTTCCACGCGCAGGATGCGATAGGAGGTGTTGCCGAGCTGAAACACGTCGCCAGCAATGCTTTCCACCGCGAAGTCTTCGTTGACGCTGCCGATGTTCAGGCCTTGCGGCTCGAGCATCACGCTGTAGTCAGCATTGTCGGGGATGGTGCCGCCGCTGGTCACGGCGGTCAGCTGCGAGCCTCGGCGGCCACGCAAGGTGCGGCTGACGGCGTCGCGGTGCAGGTAGGCGCTGCGGATGCCCTGACGACCGTTGTAGCCTTCGGCGAGCATGCTCAGCAGGGCCTGATAGTGTTTTTCGTCAAGATCGCGATAGGGCGAGGCTTGGCGGAACATCGCCAGCAAGGCGTCTTCTGCCCATTCCTGACAACTGACTTCGGCGATGATCTGCTGCGCCAAAACATCCAGCGGCGCGACCGGGATGTGCAGGGTATCGAGTTCGCCACGGCGCACACAGTCGAGCAGGGCGGTGCATTCGATCAGATCGTCGCGGGTGGTGGCGAACAACCGACCCTTGGGCGTACCGCCGACCTGGTGACCGGAACGGCCAACCCTTTGCAGAAAACCGGCGATGGAACGCGGCGAGGCGATCTGACAGACCAGATCGACTTCACCGATGTCGATGCCCAATTCCAGTGAGGCAGTGGCGATCAACACCTGCAGTTCGCCGCGCTTCAGGCGTTGTTCGGCGTCGAGGCGAAACTCCTTGGCCAGACTGCCATGGTGCGCAGCCACTGCGTGCTTGCCGAGGCGTTCGCTCAGGTGTCGGCTCAGGCGCTCGGCGAGGCGCCGGGTGTTGACGAAAATCAGCGTGGTGCGGTGCTCGCGAGCGAGTTCGGCGAGGCGGTCGTATACCAATTCCCAGACATCGTTGGCCATGACGGCCGACAACGGCACGGGCGGCACCTCGATGCCCAGATCCCGTGGCCGGGCGTGGCCGATGTCGATGATTTCGCAGGGACGGTCGTGGCCGACGAGAAATTGCGCCACCGCTTCCACCGGTTTCTGTGTGGCGGACAGGCCGATGCGGGTCAGCGGTTCGGCGCACAGCGCTTGCAGGCGCTCAAGGCTCAGGGCCAGATGACTGCCGCGTTTGCCGGCGGCCATCGCGTGGATTTCATCGATGATCACCGTGCGCGTGGTGCCGAGCATTTTGCGCCCCGACTCCGAGCCGAGCAGGACGTAAAGCGATTCCGGCGTGGTCACCAGAATGTGCGGCGCCGATTTGCGCATGGCCGCGCGTTCTTTCTGCGGCGTGTCACCGGTGCGCACGGCGGTGGTGATGTGTACTTCCGGCAGGTTCATCTGCCGCAGTTGTTCGGTGATCCCAGCGAGCGGGTTTTGCAGGTTGATGCGGATGTCGTTCGACAGTGCTTTTAGCGGTGAGACATAAACGACGAGCGTTTCATCGGGCAAACCTTCGGGGTTTTCCAGGCCACGGTGAACCAGATCATCGAGTACGGCGAGAAAGGCTGTGAGGGTTTTGCCCGAGCCGGTGGGCGCAGCGATCAGCGTCGAACGGCGCTGGCGGATCAACGGCCATGCGCGGGCCTGGGCGGCGGTGACCGTCGGGAAGGTTTTGCTGAACCAGGCGCTGACGGCGGGGTGAAAGCCTGCCAGGGCCGCGTCCGTTGGGATGGGCAGATTCATGGCTTAAGTTATGCGGGCGCGGGTGTGAAGATGCAAGTACCGTTCGGGCCTCATCGCGAGCAGGCTCACTCCTACAGGGGAATGCATTTCAATTGTAGGAGTGAGCCTGCTCGCGATGGCGCCAGTCGAAGCGCTACAAATATCCGGGATGTACACTTTACGGATGACGGTTGCGCACTAAACCCGCAAAATGCAACGATTCCGGTAATTATCGACGACGGTTCCACGAGATCCGTCGCTAAAGCCATCGTTCCAATCAGACTGGGCCTGCTGACTCTATGCGAATGCGCCTTATGTTACTGGGCGGCGGAAATGCCCTTGGGCAGGCGCTGATTCGCCTCGGTGCAGAGGAAGACATCGGTTTCCTCGCCCCCCGCCCGCCCGAAAACGGCTGGGATGCCGCGAGCCTGACCCAACTGCTCGACGACACCCGTCCCGATGCATTGATCAACCTCGCCTACTATTTCGACTGGTTCCAGGCCGAAACCGTCAGCGAAAGCCGCATGGCCGGGCAGGAACGTGCGATCGAGCGTCTGGCCGAATTGTGCCAGCACCACAACATCGTCCTCGTGCAGCCCTCCAGTTATCGGGTGTTCGATGGTTCGCGCGCCACGGCGTACAGCGAAAAAGACGAGCCGGTGCCACTGGGTCTGCGCGGTCAGGCGTTGTGGCGGATCGAACAAAGCGTTCGCGCCACTTGCCCGCAACATGTCCTGCTACGTTTCGG
The DNA here is from genome assembly GCF_036542145.1 of Pseudomonas sp. ZY71. Lineage (NCBI taxonomy): Bacteria > Pseudomonadati > Pseudomonadota > Gammaproteobacteria > Pseudomonadales > Pseudomonadaceae > Pseudomonas > Pseudomonas sp. ZY71. The sequence goes on along the minus strand of NZ_CP144274.1, from coordinate 5,949,469 downwards.
CTGGCTGCTCGATGACAGCCCGGATGGCACGCTCGGGCGTTTCCTCGCACGGGCCGAGCAACCGGACGAATTGCTGTTGGCGGATGACCGCCGTGGCAACCCGACGCCGGTCGACGATGCCGCGCGAGTGATCATTTCGGTGCTCAAGCAACTCGACTGTGCCGCGCCACTGTGGGGCACTTACCACTACGCCGGCCACGAGGCGACCACGCCGCTGGCGCTGGGTCAGGCGATTCTGACCGAAGCGCGCAGCCTGCACGCCCTGGCCATCGAAGCGCCGACCGCCCAGGCTCACGCCGCGCGGCCGGACGCTGCCGAAGAGCCGCAACACGCGGTGCTGGCCTGCAAGAAAATTCTGCACACTTTCGGGATCAAACCGCGCGCCTGGCGTGCCGCCCTCCCGGGCTTACTGGATAGGTTCTACCGTCATGGCTGAAGGGATTGTTTTAATCACCGGCGGAGCCGGCTTCATTGGCTCCCACCTGACCGACGCTTTGCTCGCCAAGGGGCATTCGGTGCGCATCCTCGACGATTTGTCGACGGGCAAGCGCAGCAACCTGCCGCTGGACAATCCGAAGGTTGAACTGATTGTTGGTGATGTCGCCGATGCGGCGCTGGTGGCCAAGGCCATGCAAGGCTGCAGCGCGGTCGCGCACTTGGCGGCCGTGGCTTCGGTGCAGGCGTCGGTGGATGATCCGGTGAAAACTCACCAGAGCAATTTCATCGGCACGCTGAATGTCTGCGAAGCCATGCGTCTGGCCGGCGTCAAACGTGTGCTGTATGCGTCCAGTGCGGCGGTGTACGGCAACAACGGTGAGGGCGAGTCGATAGATGAAGACACACCCAAAGCCCCGCTGACGCCTTACGCCTCGGACAAACTGGCGGGCGAACATTATTTCGATTTCTATCGCCGCCAGCATGGCCTGGAGCCGGTGATTTTCCGCTTCTTCAACATCTTCGGCCCGCGCCAGGATCCGTCCTCGCCGTACTCCGGGGTGATCAGCATCTTCAGCGAACGCGCGCAGAAAGGTCTGCCGATTACGGTGTTCGGTGATGGTGAGCAGACGCGTGATTTCCTGTACGTCGAAGATCTGGTCGATCTGCTGGTGCAGGGCATCGAAAAGCCTGAGGTGGACGTCGGCCCGGTGAACGTTGGCTGGAATCAGGCGATGAGCCTCAAGCAGATGCTTGAAGCACTGCAAGCGGTGGTCGGTGAGTTGCCGCCCGTCAGCTACGGCCCGGCGCGCTCTGGTGACATCCGGCATTCGCGGGCGAACAACGCTCGTCTGCTGGAGCGCTTCAAACTGCCGCAGCAGACGCCGATGAGTGTGGGGTTGGCGCGGTTGTTGGGGCGTTCCTGAAAAGAGCCCCTCACCCTAACCCTCTCCCAGAGGGAGAGGGGACTGATCGAGGTGTTCTTTCGAGTTACGCCGACGTGAAATACCGAGTCGAACTCAGGTTTTGAAAGTCACCCAAATCGGCTCCCTCTCCCGGGGGGGATTGGGGACTGACCGAGGTGTTCTTTCGGGATACGCCGACGTGAGATACCGAGTCGAACTCAGGTTTTGAAGAACACACAAATCGGCTCCCTTTCCCCCTCTCCCTGAGGGAGAGGGCTGGGGTGAGGGGGGAGATCCAACTCACGCCACAGGTTTCCAGCGGACATGAAAAAGGCGCCCTTTGACAGGCGCCTTTTTCACGGCCGGAATATGTCGCTACTCCTGTGGCAAGGGGATGTTATCCCCCGATCAACTGTATACGGTCGCCGTCAGTTCTATGCCTGCTCGCCACCAAGCCTCATTCACCACCACGTGAACGTCCGATAACTCGACTTAGAATTTATAGCCCAAGCCAACCATGTAGATGAACGGATCCACATCGACGTTGACCCGTGCGCGAGTGCCCGGGGCAACGGCGTTGTTCTCGACGGTGGCGCGGGTGTCGATGTCGATGTAACGCACTTGGGCGTTGAGCATGATGTTGTCGGTCAGCATGTAATCAGCACCGACCTGCCAGGCCAGACCCCAGGAGTTTTTCGCCTTGAAGTTGCTGAAACCGTTGGCGCTGGCTTCGCTGCCGACGTGTTCGTCATAGATCCAGGTGTAGTTGATGCCACCGCCGACATACGGCTGGAACGGCGACTTCGAATCCAGCGGGTAGTAAACGACGCTGAGGGTTGGCGGCAGGTGCTTCAGAGTACCGAGCTTGCCGTTGGCCGCTGGCAGGGCAGTGCCTTTGAGTTTGACGTCATGCTCGAACGGCGTCGCCGCGAGCAGTTCGAGGCCGACGTGATCGGTGAGCATGTAAGCGAAGTTGAGACCCAGTTGGGTGTCGCTGCTCATGGTCGCCTTGCCGCCCAGATTGGTGCCGCTCAACGGCCCCTGATCGACCTTGACGCTGGAGCTGTCGGCCTTCGGGTTGACGGTGATCGCACCGGCGCGGATGAGAATGTCACCGGCTTCGTGGGCGTGGGCGAGCGGGGCTGCGAGCGCGAGGGCAAACAGCGAAGCGCTGAGCAAGGACTTGTTCATGGGGGCTCCGAAAGGACGTTAGAAATGTCTGATGTCCTATGGTACGAAGCCAACTGATACGGTCTTTTGACTCAGCTCAATGAAACAGTGAAGGGGTGGGTTTCTGTGGAACCTTTGAGGGCCTATTCGCGAGCAGGCTCGCTCCCACCGTGGAATGTGATCACCTGTGGGAGCGAGCCTGCTCGCGAAGACGATGGATCAATCAACACAAAACCGCCGGATTCACTCCGGCAGCTCATACACATAAATCTTGTCCGCATCCATCTGATACCCGGCATCCGCCAGTTCACTGCTCGACGCCTTGACCTGCAACGGCCCTTCGACCCAGTAAGGCTGATACAGCTCATCAAGCTTCACACCCAAATCGCTTTTCACATGCACGATCTGGTTCGACGGCGGTGGCGGCACATGGATGCAGGCGCCGAAATACGGCACCAGCAAAAAGTCGGTGGTGCGTCCCTCTTCATTGACTTCCAGCGGCACGATGTAGCCCGGCAAACGAATGTTCTGACCGTCGAGTGATTGCACCACCGGCGCGTTCGGCAGGTCCTGCTTCGCCGCTGGCGCCGACTCGGCAGACAGCGCATCACTCATCTTCGACATGTCGTGCAGCGGGGTCATGTTCGGCACTTCCGGCGCGGCGTCCGGCGGGATCATTTCCGACCACGTCAGGTCTTTCGGCGCCGCTGCCCACACGGGCAGGGCGACCAGCAATAGCAGCGCAAGTAAGGCGCGGGGCATGGTGAACATCCTCATAAACGGATCGACAGGCCATCGGCCAGGGATTGGCGATAAGCGCGCCAGGCCGGCACGCTGCCCATCAGCAGCGCGGCCGCCAGAATGCCACCGAGCAGCGTCCATTCATACTCGCTCGGCCACGCCAGCGGCAGGAACAAACCGTAATTGGCCTGCACGTAACCCTGCGCGGCGGCAATGCCGATGTACAAAAGTGCTACCCCGGCAATCACCCCGGTCAGCGCCAGTGCAAACGCCTCGAGCACCAACAGGCTCGCGATATGCCACGGTCGCGCCCCGACCGAACGCAGAATCGCCATCTCGCGGCGCCGCTCGTTAAGGCTGGTGAGAATCGCCGTGAGCATGCCGATCAACCCGGTCAACACAACAAACAACGAGACCACGAACAGCGCTTTTTCCGCAGTGCTCATCAGGCTCCACAATTCTTGCAACGCTACGCCCGGCAGAATCGCCAGCATCGGTTCGCCACGGAATTCGTTGATCTCGCGTTGCAGGGCAAAGGTGGAAATCTTGCTGTTGAGGCCGAGCATGAACGCGGTGATTGCTTGCGGCGTCAGGTCCATGTTGCGTGCCTGATCCGCCGTGATCCGGCCGTTACCTCGCGCGGGCACGCCGTTGTGCCAGTCGATATGAATCGCCTCCATGCCGCCGAGGCTGATGTGCAGCGTGCGATCGACCGGCGTGCCGGTGCGCTTGAGAATGCCGACCACGGTAAACGGTTTGTCATCGTGCTTGACCAGACTGATCGCCGCTACGCCGTGGGCCAGCACCAGTTTGTCACCGAGTTTGTAATGCAGCGCATCGGCCACTTCGGCGCCGAGCACCACTTCAAACGGATCGCTGGCAAACGCACGGCCGTCAGCCAGTGCCAGGTGTTGCTGGCGACCGTACTGGTAATGCTCGAAATAGGCTTCGGTGGTGCCCATCACCCGGTAGCCGCGATGGGAGTCGCCGAGGGACATCGGGATCGCCCACTTCACTTTCGGGTTGCTGGCGAAGTGTTCGAAGCTGTCCCAGCGAATGTTGTTGGTGGCGTTGCCGATGCGAAATACCGAGTACAGCAGCAGGTTCACTGAGCCGGAGCGGGCGCCGACGATCAGGTCGGTGCCGCTGATGGTGCTGGCGAAACTGGCTTTGGCTTCGGTGCGTACCCGCTCGACGGCGAGCAGCAGGCACACCGACAGAGCAATCGCAAATGCGGTGAGCAGAGCGGTAAAGCGGCGGTTGGCCAGGCTGGCCATGGCCAGACGAAACAGATACATCTCAGACCTCGGCAGACGTGGCGGCGCGATTGAGTTCGGCCAGGGACAAATGACGGTCGAACAGTGGCGCCAGGCTCTGATCGTGGCTGACGAACAGCAGACTCGATCCGGCCTCGCGGCATTCGGCGAACAGCAGGCGAATGAAGTTTTCCCGGGCGTCATAATCCAGCGCCGAGGTCGGTTCGTCGGCGATCACCAGCTCAGGCTGACCGATCAACGCGCGGGCTGCAGCGACGCGCTGTTGTTGGCCGATCGACAGCGAATCGGCGCGACGGCTGAGGATGCTTTCGTCTTTCAAGCCCAAGTGGGCGAGGAGGGTGGCGGCGGCTTGATCGACACTGCCGTGGCGCTGTTTCGCCCGTTGCGCACGCAGCTTGGAAAAGTGACACGGCAGCTCAACGTTCTCGCGTACCGAAAGAAACGGCAGCAGGTTGAACTGCTGGAAGATGTAGCCGGTGTGGTCGACGCGAAAAGTATCGCGAGCGCCAGCGGAGAGTTCGGTGAGTTCCTGGCCGAGCAGACGAATGCTGCCGCGACCGGGTTTCTGCACGCCGCCGAGCAGACCGAGCAGGGTGGTCTTGCCGCTGCCGCTGGGGCCTTTGAGGAACAGGGTTTCGCCGGCTTCCAGACGAAACGCCGGGATGTCCAGCAACGGCGGGTGACCGGGCCAGTTGAAGCCAAGGTCGGACAGTTCGATGAGTGCTTGGGTCATTTGAAACCGGATATGGAGTTGAGTGGCCCCTTTGTAGGAGTGAGCCTGCTCGCGATAGCGGTGTACCAGTCAGCACTGAATCAACTGACAGTCTGCTATCGCGAGCAGGCTCACTCCTACAAGGGATCTTCACAGATTTCAGAATTTCAGGGCAGCAGCCTTGGCCGTCACTTCAGTACCTTGCTGGCCGCTGGCGCTGATCAGTTGTACCTGAATTTTCTGCGTCGCCGGGAAGGTATTGAAGACGTTGGCCAGATCCAGCGTCTTCAACGCACCCGGTGTGGCGCAGTTGAATTGGTAATGCGCGTGGATTTCGCTGTGGTCGTGGTGATGCTCGTGACCGTCCTTGTCCGCTTCATCGTTGTCATGGTCGTCAGCATCCGGCTTGTCACCGAACAACGGGCTTTCCAGTTCTTGGCTGACCACTTTGCAACCGGCAGCGGTGGGCAGGCTGAACAGGGCCAGCGGTTTTTCCAGTTGCGCGCGGGCGGCAGCGACTTTGGCCTTGTCGGCATCCGAAGTGGCGACGTGTTCGAAACCGACGAGGTTCATCGCCGGGCTTTCCAGCTCCAGCTCCAGGGTCTGACCGTCGAGCGCGGCATTCAAACGACCCACGCCATGTTCATGCGCGCCGAGGCTGCCGTGTTCATGGTCGTGATCGTGGTCATGCTCATCAGCCGCATGGGCGATGGCCAGCGGCAACAGGGCAAACGGCAAAGCGAGCAGCAGACGACGCATGGCGGTCTCCGGGAAGTAAAGTGAAGAGTTTGTTATGTAATCTTATAACGAAAGTGCGCAGAGTTTGCCCGTGCGCTTGGCGTTGCACAAGTCCCGTGGGAGCATGCAGGTCAGAAAAGTGCAGGAGCGAACTCAATGTTGCGGATACGCGGAACCGTCGGCGATGTGCCGGTGGATTTGACGGTGGAACTGGATGACGGCGATTGGGCGAAGCTCGGTTCAGCGCTGCATGGGCAGGCGCCGGTCGCTCAATCTGAGGCGGTCGCATCAGCCCCAGCGACGAAACCGCTGAATCAGGACGATGCCTTGTGGCAGTTGGCCAAAGATCTGTTGCGCAAGGCCGGGCAGCTCAGCGGGCCGGACCTGCTTGATCAACTGGAAGGGCTGACCGGCAGCACGGTGGCAGGCAAACGCTTGCTGGTGCGCCTGCGCCACAGTGCGGACGTGAAAGTGGTGAGCGGCGGGGATACGCCGCTCTACAGCTGGATCGAATGAGGGTTAGTACAGCGCAGCAAACATCTTGCGGCGGTACACCGTCACCAGCGGGTGATCGTTGCCCAAGAGCTCGAACACCTGCAGCAAGGTCTTGTGCGGCAGGCCTTCGCTGTAGCTGCGGTTGCGGATGAACAGCTTCAATAGTGCATCCAGCGCCGCTTCATATTGCTGGCGAGCGAGCTGCTGAATCGCCAGTTGATACACCGCCTCATCGTCCAGCGGATCTTTCGCCAAACGCGCTTTCAGGTCAGCAGCATCCGGCAGATCACGCGCCAGGCCAAGGAATTTGATTTGTGCCTTGGCCCCGGCCAGCGCGGCTTTGTGTTCATCGCTTTTGACCGCATCCAGCACGGTTTGCGCTTCATCCAGTTCGCCGCGTTCAGTCAGGCAGCGCGCGTAGAGGATCAGTGCCTTGGCGTTGGTATTGTCTTCAGTGAGCATCACCACCAGCGCCGCTTCGGCGTCAGCGTAACGACCGTCATCGAACAATGCCTGAGCCTGTTCGAACGGATCAGCGGCAGCCGGCGGTGGCATTTGCACGTGCGGCTCAAGCAGGGCGCGGACGGCGGACTCTGGTTGTGCACCGGCAAAACCGTCGACCGGTTGACCGTCCTTGAACAGCACCACAGTCGGCAGGCTGCGGATGCCGAAGCGGGCGACGATGTCCTGCTCGATGTCGCAGTTGACCTTGGCCAGCAGCAGTTCGCCCTGATAACTCTCGGCAATGCCTTGCAGCATCGGCATCAACGCCTTGCACGGCGCACACCATTCGGCCCAGAAATCCACCAGCACCGGTTTGTTGAAAGAGGCCTCGATTACCGACTGGTCGAAATCGGCCGTCGTGGCGTCGAAGATGTACGGCGTTTGCTCACTCATGGGGGATCTCGTCAAAGCGTGGATGGGGCAACTATACGGCTTGGCGGGGTGTGGCCGGAAGCGGTCAGCTTTTGAGAGGGGTGTTGCATGGGTGGACGCCTTCGCGAGCAGGCTCGCTCCCACAGGGGATTTGTGAACGAGATAGATCCACTGTGGGAGCGAGCCTGCTCGCGAAGCTTTTAGCTAGCGCCGCGCATGGTAAAGGCTGACATGTCTGAACTCTTCCGGCTCCGCCAGATCCGGCAACGTCATCGCCTCAAGCATCTCGATGCGCTCATACAACGGATGGCGAAAATCCCGAACCCGCGAATCCGCCACCAGCGCTTCTCTTCCACGGCTCAAAAAAGCATCGAGCAACGGTAGATTCGCCCGGTCGTACAACACGTCCGCCACCAGGATCAGATCAAACCGATCGGCTTCGGCAAAGAAATCCGTTGAATAACTCATTTGCACATCATTGAGCTCGGCGTTCGCCCGGCATGCGGCAATCGCCAGCGGATCGAGATCGCACGCCACGACTTCAAGCGCCCCGGCCTTCACCGCCGCGATCCCGGCAATCCCGGAACCGGCGCCGAAATCCAGCACGCGCTTGCCGCGTACCCACTCGGGAAACTCCGCCAGATGGCGCGCCACCGCCAGACCGCTGGCCCAGCAGAAACCCCAGTACGGTGGCTCGTGCAGAATTCGCTGAATTTCTTCCTGGCTGAATTCGCGATCCATGTTGTCGCCATCGATCAGCCATAGCTGTAAATCAGTGTCCGGCAACGCACAGACTTTAAGTCTGGCGTCGCCGAGCAGTTCACCTAACGCCTGTTGCAGGTCGAGCGGTGCATTCATGGTGCTTTGACAAATTGCAGTTGGCCCAACGCCTGAGTGGTCGGCTGGCTGATGGTTTGCGACGGCAGGTGCAGGATCAACTGGCCGGACTGGCTGGCGCGGCCACGCAACTCAACCCGCGCACCGGCGGGGAAGGCGTCCGGGTTGAAACGCAGGCGGAACGGCAGAATCTGGTTGTTGCCGATCAGACTGGAACTGGCGAGCAATTGTTGCGGGCGATCCTTCTCGTCGATCACCAACAGCGCCATTTCGACCTCGGCGCCGGCCGGCACGCCTTGCAGGGTGCCGCTCAGTTCGCGTTGATAGGCTGGCAGCGGGCCAAGCTCGGCGGCTTCCTTGGCTTTTTTCTGCGCTTGCTGCGGCGCCGGGCCTGGCGTCGGCGGCTGGGGCTTGGGTGCATCGCTGCCACAGGCCACCAGCAGGCTGAAAAGACTGAGCAAAACGAGCGGACGTAACGGCATTGGATGCTCCGGCAAAATGAAATCCATGGATCAAACGATCATGCCGTTCTGTATACCGCAAAGCCTATGGCTTGTCTTGCCACCGGGATGCGCTACCATGGCCCTCCCTTTTTTTGTTGCCAGCCACCATGCACTGTCCCTTCTGCGGTGCCAACGACACCAAGGTCATCGACTCGCGTCTGGTCGCCGAGGGCGAACAGGTGCGCCGCCGGCGTGAATGCCTGGCCTGCGGCGAGCGTTTCACGACGTTCGAGACGGCCGAACTGGTGTTGCCGCGCCTGATCAAAACCGACGGCAGCCGCCAACCGTTCGACGAAGAAAAACTCCGCGCCGGCATGCAACGCGCCCTGGAGAAGCGTCCGGTGAGCGTCGAGCGCCTGGAATCCTCTCTGGTTCACATCAAGCACAAGCTGCGCGCCACCGGCGAGCGCGAGGTCAAATCCCTCGTGGTCGGCGAACTGGTCATGGCTGAATTGCAGAAGCTTGATGAAGTCGCCTACATCCGTTTCGCCTCGGTGTACAAACGCTTCCAGGACCTCAACGAGTTCCGCGAAGAAATCGACCGCCTCGCCCGCGAACCGGTGAAAGAATGACCACCGTTGCCGAGCAGGCCATCCTCGACGCCCACTTCATGGCGCGCGCGCTGGAACTGGCGCGCAAAGGTCACTACACCACCCATCCCAATCCTCGGGTCGGCTGCGTGGTGGTGCGTGACGGGCAGATTGTCGGCGAAGGCTGGCATGAGCGCGCCGGCGAACCCCATGCCGAAGTCCATGCCCTGCGCGCCGCCGGTGAGCTGGCCCGGGGCGCGACCGCGTATGTGACCCTCGAACCTTGCAGTCACCATGGTCGTACCCCGCCGTGCGCCGACGCGCTGGTGAATGCCGGTGTCGCTCGAGTGGTGGCAGCGATGCGTGATCCCAATCCGCAAGTCGCCGGACGTGGTTTACAGCGTCTGGCCGATGCCGGCATCGCCACCGAAAGCGGTGTGCTCGAAGCTGAAGCGCGCAAGCTCAATCAAGGCTTTCTGAAGCGCATGGAACACGGCTTGCCGTTTGTGCGGGTCAAGTTGGCCATGAGCCTCGATGGTCGTACGGCGATGGAAAGCGGCGAGAGCCAATGGATCACCGGCCCGGCCGCACGTTCGGCCGTCCAGCGTTTGCGCGCTCAGGCCGCCGTGGTGCTGACTGGCGCCGACACCGTGCTGGTCGATGGTGCGCGCTTGACTGTTCGCGCTGACGAACTCGGTCTGGACAGCGAGCAAACCGCGCTGGCCATGAGCCGTCCACCATTGCGCGTGTTGATCGACGGACGCCTGCGGGTGCCGCTCGATGCACCGTTCTTCAAGGCTGGCCCGGCGTTGGTCGCCACCTGTGTCGCGATCGAAGAGCAATACGCTCACGGCCCTGAATGCCTGATCGTGCCGGGCGATGACGGTCAGGTCGATCTGCATCAATTGCTGATTGAACTGGCTAACCGTGGCGTCAACGAGGTGCTGGTCGAAGCCGGCCCGCGTCTGGCCGGTGCTTTTGCTCAGCTCGGTCTGGTCGACGAGTTCGTGATCTTCATCGCCGGCAAGTTCCTCGGCTCCACGGCGCGTCCACTGCTGGACTGGCCGCTGGCTTATATGAAGGATGCGCCGGAGCTGAAAATCACTGAAATTCGCGCGGTGGGCGATGACTGGCGAGTCACTGCCATCCCTGCTCAACCGGCGAGCGTATAATTCCCGGCCATCGCGTTTGCGCTGGCTCAGTTCTCAAGGAGAACCCCATGTTTACCGGCATCATCGAATCCATCGGCAGTATCCGCGCACTGACCCCAAAGGGCGGTGATGTGCGGGTCCACGTCGCCACCGGCAAGCTCGACCTGAGCGACGTCAAACTCGGCGACAGCATCGCGGTTAACGGCGTCTGCCTGACCGCCGTTGAGCTGCCGGGCGACGGCTTCGCTGCCGACGTCAGCCGTGAAACCCTCGACTGCACCGCCATGAACGACCTGAAAAGCGGCAGCCCGGTCAATCTGGAAAAGGCCCTGACCCCGACCACCCGTCTCGGCGGGCATCTGGTCAGCGGCCACGTCGACGGCGTCGGCGAAATCGTCTCGCGCTCCGACAATGCCCGCGCCGTGGAATTTCGTATCCGCGCGCCGAAAGAGCTGGCCAAGTACATCGCCCATAAAGGCTCGATCACCGTCGACGGCACCAGCCTGACCGTGAACGCCGTCGATGGCGCCGAATTCATGCTGACGATCATTCCGCACACCCTGAGCGAAACCATCATGGCGTCGTACACGCCAGGTCGCCGGGTGAATCTGGAAGTCGATTTGCTGGCGCGTTATCTGGAGCGTCTGCTCTTGGGCGACAAGGCCGCAGAGTCGAGCGCTGGCGGCACCATCACTGAAAGCTTTCTGGCCGCCAACGGCTATCTCAAATCCTGACTGAAGGGGGTGCCTTGTGGCGCTCAATAGCATCGAAGAACTGGTTGAAGACATCCGCCAAGGCAAGATGGTCATCCTCATGGATGACGAAGACCGCGAGAACGAAGGCGATCTGATCATGGCCGCCGAATGCTGCCAGGCTGAGCACATCAACTTCATGGCCAAGCACGCCCGTGGCCTGATCTGCATGCCGATGAGCCGCGAGCGCTGCGAACTGTTGAAGCTGCCGCTGATGGCACCGCGCAACGGTTCCGGTTTCGGCACCAAGTTCACCGTCTCGATCGAAGCCGCCGAAGGCGTAACCACTGGCATTTCCGCCGCCGACCGTGCGCGCACCGTGCAAGCGGCTGCCGCCAAAGACGCCAAGGCTGAAGACATCGTCAGCCCGGGCCACATCTTCCCGTTGATGGCGCAGGCCGGCGGCACCCTCGCTCGCGCTGGCCACACCGAAGCCGCTTGCGACCTCGCGCGCATGGCCGGTTTCGAGCCGAGCGGGGTGATCTGCGAAGTGATGAACGACGACGGCACCATGTCCCGTCGCGCTGAGCTGGAAGCTTTCGCGGCTGAACACAACATCAAGATCGGCACCATTGCCGACCTGATTCACTACCGGATGATCCACGAACGTACCGTTCAGCGGATTGCCGAGCAGCCACTGGACAGCGAACTGGGCCAATTCAACCTGGTGACCTATCGTGATTCGGTGGAAGGCGACGTGCACATGGCCCTCACGTTGGGCACTGTTTGCGCCGAAGAACCCACGCTGGTTCGCGTGCACAACATGGACCCGCTGCGCGACCTGTTGATGGTCAAACAGCCGGGCCGCTGGAGCCTGCGCGCCGCCATGGCGGCGGTTGCCGAGGCGGGCAGCGGTGTGGTGCTGCTGCTCGGTCACCCGCTCGATGGCGACGTGTTGCTGGCGCATATCCGTGAAACCGGGGATCAGTCCACGCCGAAAAAACCGACGACTTACAGCATCGTCGGTGCCGGTTCGCAGATCCTGCGTGACCTCGGTGTGCGCAAAATGCGCCTGATGTCTGCGCCAATGAAATTTAATGCGATATCCGGTTTCGATCTGGAAGTTGTAGAATACGTGCCCTCCGAATAATGACCGGTAGTTTCCGGACCCGAATTCGCGGCAAATAAATCACTGAGGGACGCGTAGCAGACGCGTCCCGGCTCTTTAAGAGAACTGACGAATGACCCTGAAGACCATCGAAGGTACCTTCATCGCCCCTAAAGGCCGCTACGCTTTGGTAGTGGGCCGTTTCAACAGCTTCGTGGTTGAAAGCCTGGTCAGCGGTGCAGTTGATGCCCTGGTTCGCCACGGCGTGAGCGAAAGCGACATCACCATCATCCGCGCACCTGGCGCCTTCGAAATCCCGCTGGTAGCGCAGAAAGTCGCCCAGAAAGGTGAGTTCGCAGCCATCATCGCCCTCGGCGCGGTCATTCGTGGCGGTACTCCGCACTTCGAATACGTGGCGGGCGAATGCACCAAGGGTCTGGCCCAGGTGTCCATGGAGTTCGGCGTTCCGGTCGCTTTCGGCGTCCTGACCGTTGATTCCATCGAGCAAGCCATCGAACGTTCCGGCACCAAGGCCGGTAACAAAGGTGCCGAAGCTGCCCTGTCCGCTCTGGAAATGGTCAGCCTGCTGGCACAGTTGGAGGCCAAGTGATTAGCGACGAAAGCGATCGTTTCAACCCGCGCGAACCGCGTCCAACGGACGCCGGCAAGCCTTCGAAAAGTGAAAAGCGCCGCGCTGCCCGTCAGCTGGCGACGCAAGCGTTGTACCAGCGCCACATGGCCAGTACTTCGCTGAACGAAATCGAAGCGCAGTTCCGCGTCGATAACGATTTCACCTTCGCCGATGCCAGCTACTTCCACGACATCCTGCACGGTGTTCCGGCCAGTCTGACCGAGATCGACACTGCGTTGGCGCCGTGCCTGGACCTGACCATCGAAGAGCTGGACCCGGTTGAACTGTGCGTACTGCGCCTGTCGACCTGGGAACTGCTCAAGCGTGTCGACGTGCCGTATCGCGTTGTGATCAACGAAGGGATCGAACTGGCGAAAGTCTACGGTTCCACCGACGGTCACAAGTTCGTCAACGGCGTGCTCGACAAGCTGGCCCCGCGCCTGCGTGAAGCTGAAGTGAAGGCGTTCAAGCGCTAAATCGCGCTTGAAACCTCAATGGGCGAATTCGAGCTGATCCGCAATTTCTTCGCCGCCGCGCCTTGTGCGCAGGGCGGCGAAGGCGTTGCTCTGGGGATCGGCGATGACTGCGCCTTGCTCGCTGTTCCCCGCGGGGAACAGCTGGCGATCTCTACCGATACGCTGGTGGCCGGTGTGCATTTCGCCGACCCCTGCGATCCGTTTCTGCTCGGTCAGCGTTCGCTGGCCGTCGCGGTCAGCGATCTGGCCGCCATGGGCGCCACGCCCGTTGCCTTTACCCTTGCCCTGACTGTACCGACGGTGACCGCCGATTGGCTGCAAGCCTATGCCCGCGGTTTGAACCGTATGGCGCAGAGCTGTGGCGTCGCGCTGGTGGGCGGCGATACCACGCGCGGGCCGTTGAGCCTGACGGTAACCGTGTTTGGCCGCGTACCTGCGGGTCAGGCATTGACCCGTAGCGGTGCGCAACCGGGCGACTTGCTCTGTGTCGGTGGCGAACTGGGCAATGCGGCCGGCGCTTTGCCGCTGGTGCTGGGGCAGCGTGATGCTGAGCCGCAAATTGCCCAACCGCTGCTCGATCATTACTGGTCGCCACAACCGCAACTCGCCCTCGGCCAGGCCCTGCGTGGCAAAGCCACGGCGGCGCTGGATATCTCCGATGGCCTGCTCGCCGACTGCGGCCATATCGCGCTGGCGTCGAAGGTGCGGCTTGAGATTGAACGCGAGCGCGTACCGCTGTCGGATGCATTAGTGGCGTTTCTCGGTCAGCGCGGCGCCGAGCGTGCAGCGCTGAGCGGTGGCGATGATTACGTGCTGGCGTTCACCCTGCCGTCCGTCGAGTTGCCGGCGCTGCTGGCCAATGGCTGGCCGATCCATGTGATCGGCCGCGTAGCCGAAGGGCAGGGCGTGGTCTTGCTGGACCGCGAAGGGCACGACATCACCCCGCAAATCCGGGGCTATCAACATTTTCAGGAGACACCGTGACAGATCACCCGAAACAGGTTCCGGCCGAATTCGTTCCGCCGTCGGTCTGGCGCAATCCCTGGCATTTCCTCGCGTTCGGCTTTGGCTCCGGCACCTTGCCGAAAGCCCCGGGCACGTGGGGTTCGTTAGTTGCGCTACCCTTCATCCCGTTGTGGCAGATGCTGCCCGACTGGGGTTACTGGCTGATGCTCGGGATCACCATGCTGTTCGGCTTCTGGCTGTGCGGCAAAGTCGCCGACGATCTGCGGGTACACGACCACGAAGGCATCGTCTGGGACGAAATGGTCGGCATGTGGATCACCCTGTGGCTGGTACCGGAAGGCTGGTACTGGTTGCTCGCGGGTTTTCTGGTGTTCCGCTTCTTCGACATACTCAAGCCATGGCCGATCCGCTGGATCGACCGGCATGTGCATGGCGGCGTCGGCATCATGCTCGACGACGTGCTGGCCGGCGTGTTTGCCTGGCTGGCGATGCAGGGGCTGGTATGGATTTTCGCCTGATACGCGCCGTACAGGGTTAAGTGAGGACACTAGGGATGGTTCGACGCTGGCTGGCGCTGCTGATGTTGACCTTGTTGAGCACTGTCGTCAGTGCTCAGGAAGCAGCGCATGCGCCGGCGGTGATTCATCTGGCCAGCGAAGACTGGGAAGACTACACCGCCGCTGACGGCCACGGACTCGCTTGGGATGTGCTGCGCAAGGTCTTTGAACCGGTCGGTGTGAAGGTCGAGATCCGCAGCGTGCCGTACACCCGCTCCATCGGGCTCGTGCAGTTGAAGGAAGTCGATGCGCTGGTCGGCTCCTACCGCGATGAAGCCGAGCAAGTGCTGTATCCGCACTGGAACTTCGATTCCGACCACATCTACGCGTTGGGTCTGGCGAGCAATCCTTCGCCCACCCAGGCGACGCTGGGCAAATATCGGCTGGCCTGGGTGCGCGGTTATCGTTACGAGAACTACTTGCCGAACATCAAGCGTTACAACCAGATCGAACGCCGTACCGGGATTCTGTCGATGCTCAAACAGGGGCGGGCGGATTACTACATCGATGCGCTGACCGAGATTGAAGCCGTGGTGAAAACCGCAGCCGATCCAGCGCAGTATCGCTATTCACACCTGGCCGAGCTGCCGCTGTTTCTCGGGTTTGCCGACACTCCACAGGCGCGGGCGCTGATGGCGCTGTATGACCAGCGCATGGAGCAGTTGGTGAAGAGCGGCGAGTTGAAGCCGATCTTCGAGAAGTGGAAGCAGCCGTATCCCTTCAACCCGAACTGAAGGTCTGCACAAATCCCCTGTAGGAGTGAGCCTGCTCGCGATAGCGGTCTAACTCAGACATTGATTTAGCTGACACACCGCTATCGCGAGCAGGCTCACTCCTACAAGGGAGCCGCGGCGTCCATGAGGCAGTTATCAAACTTTTTGATCGTTATGCCCGATAATTCAGCCTAAGCGTGTGCAGGAACCTGCTGTTACAATGCCGGCCTGCGAATTTTCAGACTCTTTAGATCAGGAGCACACCGGTGCCTGTCGTCTTTGTCGCCGCTTCCAAGCTGCCAACGCCTTTTGCGCAATTCACCATGCACGGTTTTCTCGATGAAGCCACCGGCCGCGAGCACGTCGTGCTGAGCCTGGGTGAAATTGCCGACGGTGCCCCGGTACTCGGCCGTTTGCACTCCGAATGCCTGACGGGCGATGCCTTGTTCAGCCAGCGCTGCGACTGCGGTTCGCAACTGGAAGGCGCGCTGAAAGCCATCGCCCGCGAAGGCCGAGGCGTGTTGCTCTACCTGCGTCAGGAAGGTCGCGGCATCGGTCTGCTGAACAAGATCCGCGCCTATGAGCTGCAGGACGGCGGCGCCGACACCGTAGAAGCCAACGAACGTCTGGGCTTTGCCGCCGACCAGCGCGATTACGCCATGTGCCTGCCGATGCTGGAGCACTTGGGTGTGAAATCCCTGCGTCTGATGACCAACAACCCGCGCAAGGTCAAAGCCTTGACCGATATGGGTATTACCGTCGCTGAGCGCGTGCCGTTGCACACCGGCCATAACCCGCACAACAAACTCTACTTGGCGACCAAGGCCAGCAAGCTCGACCACATGATGGGCAACGAGCATCAGGGCGAGGTTGATCGCGCGTGACACGGGGTCAGGTGCGGCGCCGGTTGTCGGTTGATTGGTGGAAATACCTGGCGCTGGCGCTGGTGCCGTTGTTTGTCCTCAACGCTCTGTTCGGTCAGGGCGAGGGGATTCTGCCGGTACTGGCGATGCCGTTTTTCATTGCCGGCGTCGCGTCGATGTTTGTTAGCCTGAAGTTTTTCGGTCGCTACAAACATGCGCTGATCGCTACGCAAAAAGCCCTCGATACCCCTGCTGAACCTGCCGCGTGGATTGCCCTCGCAGCCCGTCGTCGTGCGGCTTTTCTCGCGGCAGCCTTGCCGGCGTGGATTGGCGCACTGGCGGTGTTTGTCGGTCTTGAAGCCGTACCGTTGATGCTGCTGGCGTTGTCCACGGCGGTACTGTTTTATCTCTACCGTATCCCGCGTCAACTCGGCTGATGCGCCGTCTGTGGCTGGCGCTGCTGTTGCTGGCCGTCAGTGGTCCTGCGCTGGCGCAACTGCGAGTTGTCAGCCTCGCACCGTCCCTTTCTGAAATCGTCGTTGAACTGGATTCGGCGGATCTGTTGGTCGGAGTGCTGGATGCCGGAGAGCGGCCGGCGGCGATTGCCAGCGTTCCGTCAGTCGGTCGCTATGGCCAACTCGATATGGAACAGCTGCTGAGCCTCCAGCCTGATTTGTTGTTGCTGTGGCCCGGGAGTGTCGGCCCGGCGCAACGTGATCAATTGAAACGTCTGGGTATCCCGACCTTTGTCGCCGAACCGCATTCCCTCGAACAACTCACCACCCAGATAGAAGCCATTGCTGCGCAGTTGGGGCGGCCGGAGCGTGGGGTGAAGCGGGCGGCGGAGTTGCGCAAACAACTCGTTGAGCTGCGCCAGCGCTATCGCCGCGATGTGCCGTTGCGGGTCTTCTATCAGGTGTGGGACAAGCCGCTGTACACCGTCGGTGGCGGGCAGATCATCAGCGATGCGCTGGAAGTGTGCGGGGCGCGCAATGTGTTCGCTGACCTGAGTCTACCGGCGCCGCAGGTGAGTATTGAGGCGGTTTTGCAGCGTGATCCTGAAGTGATTCTGGCGGGGGATCAGGCGCAACTTGATGCGTGGAAGGCGTGGCCGCAGGTGGCAGCGGTGAAGCAGGCAAAGTTACTGTTGGTCACCGACAAAGGCCTTGAGCGCCCAAGCGGCCAGATGATCAGCGCCACCGCCAAGCTTTGCCAATTGATCGCGCCGGACCACTGAAACCGTGGTGACTTCTTCGCGAGCAGGCTCGCTCCCACATTGGTTCTCTGGCGGGCACAAAATGTGTGGTTGTGCTCAATCTACTGTGGGAGCGAGCCTGCTCGCGAAGAGGGCAGCCAAAGCACTGCAAAGCTCAGATCAAAGCTCTGGCGTCCAGGTGACACCAAACATCCACCCCCGACCTTCTTCGCGATAGCCATACTGGCTGCCGTCGTAGCTGTAATTCGCCCGGCTGTAGCTCTTGTCGAAAATGTTATCGACCTTCAGATCCAGCTTGATCTCGCGATTCAGTGCCCAACTGCTGCGCAAGCCGAACAGCGCATAGCCGCCCAGCGCCTGCGTATTGTCCTTATCGTCATAACTGCTGCTGACCGCCTGCCAACTGGCGCCGAGGCTGACTTGATCAAACTGTCGATCCAGATCCCAGCTCAACGTCCGCCGCGCACGCCGGGCCAAGGTGTGCCCGGTATCCCGATCACGCGGATCGATGATCGCTACGCCAAGGTTGCTCTGCCAGCCGAACAACTCCTGCTTCAGCGCTGCTTCGAAACCGTTGATGCGTGCTGAAGCCACGTTCTCTGGACGTGAGTTGCTGCCGAAGATGATCGCGTCTTTGAGGTCGGTACGGTAAATCGACGCTTCCAGGCGACTGCTATCGGTCAACTGACTGCGCCATTGCAGCTCGTAGCTTTTCGAGGTTTCCGGTTTCAGATCCGGGTTGCTGAAGTCCGGGTAGTACAGGTCGTTGAAGGTCGGCGCGCGGAAGCCTTCGCTGTAGCTCAGCAACAGATCGTTGTCCGGGTTCAGCGGCAGGGTGAACGTGCCGCTCCAGGTGTTCTGGCTACCGAATTGCTGGTTATCGTCATGGCGCAGCCCCAGCTCCGTGGAGAAACTGTCGGCCTGATATCGATGCTGAATGAACGCGGCGCGGTTCCAGCGGCTGTCTTCGTCGAATGCGGTGCTGCTGTTGACCCGGTCTTCGTACCAGTCGCCGCCGAGGATCAGGCTGTTGCGGGCATCCAGGGTCAGGTCGTTTTGCCAGTTCACCGAATCGCGGTAGGTGTTGAACACCGTGCGTTCGTCGCTGAGCTTGTCGAGGGTTTTCTCGCGGTTTTCGGTATGGCCGAACTCGACGCGGGTTTTCCAGATCTCGTTGACCCGGGCATCGACGTAACTGCTGACGCTACTGACGTTGAAATCGCTGTAGGGCTGCTGCTGGTAGGACTGATCCGTCGCGAAGTCATATCTACCGAACGGGTTGTCGAACTCGCCCTTGCCACGGTTATCCAGCAGATTGGCGCCGGTTTCGATGTCATCGGTCAGTGCATGGCTGAGGCTCAGGCTGACGGATTTATTGCGGTAGGCGTCGTGATCGCCATCGCTTGGATACGACTCATGGGTACGGTCGATTCCGGCGGTTTCATCGAGGCTGGCGCCGAGGTTGAAGCGGGTTTTCTCATCGCCACCGGACAAGCCGAGGCTGCGCTCCCAGGTCTGGTTGCTGCCGAAACCCAAGTGCATGCGCGGCTGTAAACCTTGCCCGGTGCCGCGCCGGGTGAAAATCTGAATCACCCCGCCAATCGCATCGCTGCCGTAAATCACCGAACGCGAACCGCGCAGCACTTCCACGCGCTCGATCTGCTCGATATTCAGATGTTGCAGGTTACTGTCGCCGGAAGTGGAACTGCCGATGCGCTGGCCATCGACCAGCACCAGGCTCTGCGCCGACTGCGTGCCGCGAATGTAGATCCCCGGCAGACTGCCGCGTCCGCCGGCCTGCGCCACTTGCACGCCGGGGACGCGCCGCAGCAGATCAGGCACGTCGCTCGGTTGCAGACGGTCGATGTCTTCGCGAGTGAATACCGTGTTGGCGGCGCTGCTGTCGTTGCGGGCTTCGACCTGGCGGTTGGCTGAGATCAGCATGTCCGGCAGTTTCAGTGCCTGATCACGCTCGAAGGTATCGGCGAAAGCGTTGGTGGATGGCAGCAGAAGAAAGGGCAGGGCGAGGCGCGAGAGGTTCATGGAAATCCATCGGGAATTTCAGATGTGCACAAATCAAATGTGGGAGCGAGCCTGCTCGCGAATGCGCTGTATCAGTCAGCCCTGATTTGACTGACAGTCCGCATTCGCGAGCAGGCTCGCTCCCACAAGGGTATTGCGTTTATTTGTCGAGCAAGGCCAGACGCTGACGAATCGACGCTTCGATCCCGGCCTCATCCAGCCCGCACTCGGCCAGCATCTGTGCAGGCTTGGCGTGCTCGACGTAGATATCCGGCAAGCCCAGATGCAGCATCGACTTGAGAATGTTCTCGCGTGCCAGAAACTCGCTGACGGCACCACCGGCGCCGCCCATGATCGCGTTTTCTTCGATGGTCACCAGCAACTCGTGGCTGCCGGCAATCTCGCGCACCAGCGCTTCATCCAGCGGTTTGACGAAACGCATGTCGACCACGGTGGCATCCAGTTTCTCGGCGACTTTCAGCGCCTCGGCCAGTTGCACACCGAACACCAGCAAAGCCACTTTGCTGCCCTGACGACGGACGATGCCTTTGCCGATTTCGATCGGTTCGAGATCTTTCTCGATGGCCGCATTCGGGCCGCTGCCGCGTGGATAACGCACTGCCGCCGGGCCGTTGTACAGGTGGCCGGTGGTGAGCATCTTGCGCAGCTCGTTTTCATCGCTCGGGGTCATGATGACCATGCCCGGGATGCAGCGCAGGTACGACAGATCGAAGCTGCCGGCGTGGGTCGGGCCGTCTTCGCCGACCAGACCGGCACGATCGATGGCGAACAGCACGTCGAGGTTCTGCACCGCCACGTCATGTACCAACTGGTCGTAACCGCGCTGGAGGAATGTCGAATAGATCGCCACCACCGGTTTCGCGCCTTCGCAGGCCATGCCGGCAGCGAATGTCACCGCGTGCTGCTCGGCAATCGCCACGTCGAAGTAGCGCAGCGGGAAGCGTTCGCTGAACGCCACCAGATCCGAGCCTTCCTTCATCGCCGGGGTAATCCCGACCAGACGTGGATCAGCCGCCGCCATGTCGCACAGCCATTCGCCGAACACCGCCGAGTATTTCGGCCCGCTGGCCTGCTTCGGTGCGGCGGCTGGAGCGTCCAGTGGTTCGAGCTTGGTAATGGCGTGGTAACCAATCGGGTCAACTTCCGCCGGGGCGAAGCCTTTGCCTTTCTTGGTGACGATGTGCAGGAACTGCGGGCCTTTCAGATCGCGCATGTTGCGCAGCGTGGCGATCAGCGTGGGCAGGTCGTGGCCGTCGATCGGGCCGATGTAATTCCAGCCCAGCTCCTCAAACAGGGTGCCGGGGACCAGCATGCCCTTGGCGTATTCTTCGGTTCGACGGGCGATTTCCCAAGCGCCGGGCAGACGCGACAGCACTTTTTTGCTGCCCTCACGCATGCTCGCGTAGGTGCGGCTGGAAAGGATTTTCGCCAGATAATTCGACAGACCGCCGACATTGCGCGAGATCGACATGTCGTTGTCGTTGAGGATCACCAGCATGTTGGCGTTGACTTCCGGCGCATGGTTCAGCGCTTCGAAAGCCATGCCGGCGGTCAACGCACCGTCGCCGATCACGGCAATCGCCTTGCGATCACTGTTCTGCAGGCGGGCGGCAATCGCCATACCCAGTGCAGCGCTGATCGAGGTGCTGGAGTGGCCGACGCCAAAGGTGTCGTACTCGCTCTCGGCGCGGCGAGGGAAGGCAGCGATGCCGTCCTTCTGACGCAGGGTGCCCATGCGCTCGCGGCGACCGGTGAGGATCTTGTGCGGATATGCCTGATGACCGACGTCCCACAGCAGACGGTCGTCTGGCGTGTCAAAGACGTAATGCAACGCGATGGTCAGCTCGATCACGCCCAGGCCGGCACCGAAATGCCCACCGGTCTGACCGACCGTGTAGAGCAATTCCAGGCGCAACTCATCGGCCAGGGTTTCCAGCTCGGCTTCGCCTAACCGGCGCAGGCCGTCCGGCGTATTCGCGCGGTCGAGCAGGGGCGTGGTCGGGCGCTTGCGGGGAATCTCATGAAACGTCGTGGGCATCAGGCGAATCGTTATAGGTATAGAAGATGCGGCAGTTTACCTGATGCATCGCCCCCTGCCCACGCGTTGGTCTTTTTTGGCGGATACGCCGTCAGTTGCGCCGCTCGACGATATACCGGGCCAGCTCGCGCAACGGCTCGGCTGCCGCGTCAAACGGTCGCAGGGCGTGCAGGGCCTGATCGCGCAGTTCCAGCGCGTAAGCCTTGGCAGCGTCGAGACCGAGCAGCGCCGGGTAGGTCGGCTTGTCGCGGGCGATATCGGCACCCTGGCGTTTACCGAGTGTTTCGGTATCGCTTTCGACGTCGAGGATGTCGTCCTGCACTTGGAAAGCGAGGCCGATGGCCTGTGCATAAGTCTGCAGGGCGCGCAGTTCATCCGGCTCGGCACGGCCGCTGGCCAGGGCGCCGAGTTTGACGCTGACTTCGATCAGCGCGCCGGTCTTGTGCCGGTGCATCTGTTCGAGGGCTTTCTGATCGAGTTTGAGGCCGACCGAGCCGAGGTCGATGGCTTGACCGCCGACCATGCCTGCCGGGCCTGCGGCGTTAGCCAGCGCAGTGACCATTTGCAGGCGAATGTCGCTGCTGCAGTCGCTCAAGCGCGGTTCGAGCAGGGCGCTGAAGGCCAGGCTCTGCAAACCGTCACCGGCGAGAATCGCGCAGGCTTCATCGAATTTCTTGTGAGTGGTCGGCTGGCCGCGACGCAGATCGTCGTCGTCCATCGCCGGCAAATCATCGTGAACCAGCGAATAAGCGTGGATCAGCTCGACCGCGCAGGCCGCGCCGTTGGCTTGCTCAGCCTTGCCACCGAGCGCTTCGCACGCGGCGTAGGCCAGCAGCGGACGCACGCGTTTGCCGCCGTTCATCACGCTGTAGCGCATGGCTTCGTAAAGCCGCGCCAGCTCCGGCAACGGCGCATTGAACAGGGTTTCCAGCGCTGCGTTAACCCGGGTCTGACTGCTCGCCGTGTACGCGGCAATCATTCTGGCTGTTCCGCGTCGAAGGGTTCCTCGGCGAGTTCGCCATCGCGCTCCAGCAGCACTTGCACCTTCTGCTCGGCCTGCGCCAGCGCTGCCTGGCAATCACGGGTCAGACCGATGCCCTGCTCGAAAGCGGTCAGCGAGTCTTCCAGCGACAATTCACCGTTCTCCAGACGTTCGACCAGTGTTTGCAGGTCGGCGAGGGACTGTTCGAAATCCAGTGCAGCTTTTTTGCGGGCCATGGCGGCGATTTCCGGTTGACGTTAAACCGGCGCGACACTAGCAGATAGGGGGTTTATGGGCAAATGGGCGGGCCGGCTCTCAAGGGCAAAACATGACTCTGTGACGGTTGGGTTTAACGGGCTGCTCTGTCCGGATATTTGATCTGGTAGCGCGTGCTCCGACCGCCCCCCGGCAAGCGTTGCAGGCAACCTTTCTCAAGCAACTGCGCAAGATGTCGGGTCGCCGTGGCCTTCGACACTTTCGCCACCGCTTGATATTGACCGGCGCTGATACCGTGCTCAAAGCCCCGCTCGCCGCCGTCGAGCAGACGATTGAGCACTTTGACCTGCTCCGCCGAAAGTTCGGACTCGCGGTGTGCCTGCCAGAAACGCGTCTCGCCCAGCACGCTTTCAATCCGGGTGATGGCTTGTTGCAGACTGCGTAGCAAGGTTTGCAGGAACCATGTGAGCCACTCAGTGATATCCAGCGTGGCTTTCTGGCTCGATTCCAGAATCCGATAGTAGCCGGCACGATCATCCAGAATGCTCGCCGACATGGCGTAGAAACGGATGGCTTGCGCTTCGCCCTGTGCCAGCGCCAGATCCGTGATGGTGCGGGTCAGGCGACCGTTGCCATCATCGAACGGATGCAAGGTAACAAACCAGAAGTGGGCGATGCCCGCGCGAAGCATCGGGTCCAGTGCTGTCTGATGCTGGCTGGCCTCGAACCATTGGAGAAATTGATCGAGCTGCTGTTCAAGACCTTGGCGTGGTGGTGCTTCGAAATGAACGGTCGGGCGATCAATGCGACCCGAAACCACCTGCATTGGCTCGTCACCGCGTAGCGCGCCCACATGCATTGAGCGCGCAGTAAGGTCAGCCTCTTGATCAGGAAACAGCCACTGGTGCCATTCCAGCAGGCGTTCCAGCGTCAACGGTTCGGTAAATCGACGGGTGGCATCCAGCATTAGCTGCGCCAGACCT
Source organism: Pseudomonas sp. ZY71 (assembly GCF_036542145.1). Lineage (NCBI taxonomy): Bacteria > Pseudomonadati > Pseudomonadota > Gammaproteobacteria > Pseudomonadales > Pseudomonadaceae > Pseudomonas > Pseudomonas sp. ZY71. The sequence continues at coordinate 5,925,615 of NZ_CP144274.1, read as the reverse complement.
TCACTGCGTTGACTGACTTTATCGCCGTCGATCAACTCCAGGCCCAATCGTCGCGCCAGCGACGACCGTACGGACCCAACATTCAGTTGCTCACCTTCGATGGCCGAAGACGTCACGATATTCTGCAAAAGGGCATCCAGTTCGGTCTGAGCCCCCAAAGAGTCGCCTACTGAACCGGACATACCCATCAACTGACCTTGCGCCTGCACACACTCGCGCAACAACGGTGTCAGGCGTTCTGCCTGCCAGTTGAAGTCGGGCCAGTCGGGCTGCTGCCAGATCCAGTGAGTTGCCATTCGTTGCCTGCCTTGAGTCCGTGAGCCGAATAGAAAAGCTATTCGGCTCATTTTGTGAGCCGAATATGACGCCTATTCGGCTCACCGTCCACCGGATTGGCTGGATTTCTACAGCAATAGCACATGTATCCGATTGTTAAAAAACTGCCAAATGGCTAATCTTCGCGCCTTCTACGACCCCATAGTCACGGGTCTTTCAGACGAAACGCAGTTTCACCGCTGTGAAGTACCGAGGATCGGGTGCAAGGTTTCGTTCAGGCATGGCAGGAGGCATCACATGCGTTCATTTCTTTGGCTGCTGATCGGCCTGGCCTGCGCGCCCGCACTGCTGGCGGCGCCGACGGCCGAGCTGTCGGAGCCGGTGGGCGGCTGGCGCTATCACGGCTTGCTCGACCGCACGGAAAACCCGCAAGTCGCCTACCCGACGCCGCCGATCGATCGCGGCATCCAGCGCAATCGCACGATGATCCAGGGCCAGCTCAAGGCCATCGGCCATATGCGCCCGCCGCACAGTCTCGCCGTGAATGGCAATCCACTGAATCTGTACACCGACGACCAAGGTCGTTTTGCACGGCCGTACGCGTTCGGCGCCGGCTCCAACAGCGTCGAAGTGATCAGCGCCGAAGGCCAGTCGCTCAAGCGCGTGCAATTTTATGAAGCAAACAATTTGCGCACGCCGGCGCGAATTCGTCTTGTCTTGGGATGGGACGATCCGAAAGCCGAGCTGGATCTGCACATTGTCACGCCCGACGGTCAGCATGCGTTCTGGGCACAACCGGCGCTGAGCAATGGCGGCGGCCTCGACCCGGATGGTGTCGATGGCCCGGGCCCGGAAATGTTCACCATGACCGCGCCGCTGCATGGCACCTATCTGGTTTACGTCAACTATTGGGGCAACTTCGGCAACGGCGGCTATAACTTCGAGGAGACCAGCAACCAGAACGAGGTCATCACCTCGCAAATCACGCTGGTGCTCAACGAAAACACCGTCGACGAAAAACGCGAAACGTTCATCGTGCCCCTGCGGGCGATCGGTGATCTGCTGCTGGTCAAGACTTTCAATTATTAAGTAAGCATTCCGCCACGGATGAAATCCTGAGCTTTGGGAAATGAGCGAAAAGATGAGCGATAACACTGTTACTCCGGCTGCCGACACGCCAGCGGCCAAACCTTCGCGGCGCTGGCCTTTGCTTCTGGCCGGGTTGTGCCTGGTGGCCGGCGTGGCGGGTGGTTTTGGCTGGCTGCTGCTCAAGCCCAAGGCACCGCCGGCGGAATTGGCCAGTGACAAGCTTGGCCTGAGCCGCCCGGATGCGTTGCTGGAAACCCGCTCGCTGAGTCAGTTGCCCAAGGACTTGCTGACGGTGCCGTTCCTCAAGGCCACGCTCACCGAAGATTTCGTCTTCTATTACGAGACCCATGCTGATCGCCTCGGCTTGATCGGCAGTCTGCGCCGGATCATTTACGAGCATGACCTGAAACTGCAGGACAGCTTGATCGAACAGCTTTTCGATCAACCGGCCGACGTCGCGTTGTGGCGTGGCGCGGATGGTCGCTTGAAGGATTTCCTGCTGGTGATGGATCGCGGCGGGCTGGCGAAGCTGCTCGAGCCCTTGGCGAAAGTCGCGCTGGATGACACGCAGCTCAGTCAGATGGGCGAACTCAAGGTCGGCGGCGACACTGTGCCGCTGTATCAACTGACCTATAACGCCAGCAAAGCGCTGTTGTTCGCCTCCCATGGTGACAAGTTGGTGGTGCTGTCCAACCCGGCCAAGTATTACGACCCGGAAAGTGGCGTCTCCGAAGAATCGGGGCACGTCTCGCCACAAGCGCTGGCGGCGCTGCTCAATGGCGAGAAACTCTTCCCTGAAGCATTCGGCCTGCCAGCGAAAACCCCGGAAACCAAACAGCGTCTGTCGGTCAATTCCAGTGTTCTCGCCATGGGTTATCAGCGCTTCATCCCGAACTTCGCCGGGCTGCGTTTCGACATGGACGACAAGGGCTGGCACAGCTACCTGGCCATGGACGAGCTGGAAAACCAGCCCGACTTCGATTTCAAACCGGTCTGGCAAGCCATGCCGCTGGGTGCCAGTGCCTGCGTGACTTTGCCGGTGGCTGCCGAACCGCAGAAACCGCTGTTGGTTAAACTCGGCGCTGAAGAAGCGGTAGCGCAGACCCTCACCGAACACGTGGCTGGCGCGGCAGGCCTGTGCTGGTACGCCGATTCGCGTTTGTACACACCGTTGCTGGTGGCCAGTCTGAAAGATGAAGACAGCAGTAAACTCGATGGCGACCTCGGCAAACTGTTCGGTTCGATGGTCGGCGCATTCGAAGCCAACGTCGAAGAAAACGTCTTCCCCGTGGTCGAGAAACAAGAAGGCCAGAACCATGTCTGGCAGCGTCAGGTCAGCTCCAACTTCGGCCCGTATGCGGCGAAGACTGCCGAGAATCCGGACGCAATCAGCGGCAAGGCGTTCATGAAAGTCAGCCTCGCCCGTCACGGCTCGACGCTGCTGTTTTCCCTCGATGACAAACTCGTCGACAAGGCCCTCGGCACCCTCGACAAGCGCTTTCCGCCAATGGCCGACGTGCTGCCCAAAGATGTGCTGATGCCGATCTACTTCGGCCCGGATTCGATGGCGCAGCTGATGCAGCAGGAAACCCTCGACAGCCTGCCGCAAGACATGGAGCCGGTGTTCTATAACGCTGCACAAACCTACCTGATTCCGAAACTGCGCACCCTCGGCGGCTATGGCAAATATGCCCTGACTTTGCCTGAAGGCAGCGAGCCGGATGGCCACTGGCAGTGGTTGCCGCTGGAGTGGAAAGCGCTGTGACGGCACTGATCCGCAGCCTCGGCCTGCTCGCGCTGCTATTGAGTTCGGGTGCCCGAGCCGTTGAAACGCCAGCGCTGGACCCGGCGCAATCCCAGGTGTTTCGCGCCTGGTTTGTGCGCATCGCTCAAGAGCAACTCAGCCAGGGCCCAAGTCCGCGCTGGTATCAGCAGGACTGTGCCGGGCTGGTGCGTTTCGCCGCCAACGAAGCGCTGAAAGTACACGACGACAAATGGCTGCGCAGCAATGGTTTGTCCAATCGCTACCTGCCGCCAGAGCTGTCGCTCAGCGATGAGCAACGCAAGCTCGCCCAGCAATGGCAGCAGGGCGGCGGCAAGGTTGGGCCGTACGTCAACGCGATCAAACTGATTCAGTTCAACAGCCACCTGGTCAGCCGCGACGTCTCGCAGGCCCGGCCCGGTGACCTGATGTTTTTCGATCAGGGCGACGACCAGCACCTGATGATCTGGATGGGCCGCTACATCGCCTATCACACTGGCACCACCACCCCGACTGACAACGGCATGCGTTCGGCAAGCCTGCAGCAACTCATGACATGGAAGGACACCCGATGGATACCCGACGCAGCCAACCCCAACTTCATCGGCGTCTATCGACTGAACTTTCTCTCCCAATGACCGGTGCCCGCATGTTGCGTATCTGTTCTCGAATTCCTCTGCTGCTGGCATTGTTGCTGCCAATGGCCACCGTCAGCGCCGAAGATTCGGTTGAGCCGAGCGGCTATACGCCGGTGTCCGGTGAGAGCTTTTTCCTGCTGGCCGACAGCAGCTTTGCCAGTGATGAACAGGCGATGGTGCGCCTCGAAGCGCCGGGCCGAGACTATCGCCGTTTCCGCATGGAACCGTACGGCGGCGCCGACATCCGCGTATACCGCATCGACAAGCCGCTGGATTTCCTCAAGCGTCAGAAGAACCTGCACCGTGTGGTCAGTGATGGCCAGTTCAAGGGTGAAGGCTTGTCCAACACCCTCGCGTACCTGTGGGACAACTGGTACCGCAAATCCCGGCGGGTGATGCAGCGCGCGTTCTCCTATGAATCGCGCAAACAGGTCACCGAGGAAGTGCCGGAACTGAAGATGGGCAACGCCATCGCCGCACCCACACCGTACGACGCGCAGCCGCAATTTGCGCTGATCCCGGGTCTGCCGGTGGTCAGTCAGTTCCGTTATCCATTGTGGCAGGCCAAGCCGATTCAGCCGCCGACCGGGGTCAATCTGGCCGGGTCTTCGAGCGATTTCGTCAGTGTCGCGCCGGGTAACGTTTACATCCCGCTGGGCAATCTGAAACCGGGTCTGTATCTGGTTGAAGCGCTGATCGGTAAATACCGTGCGACCACCATGGTCTTCGTCTCCAACACCGTCGCGGTGAGCAAGATTGCCGGTGATGAATTGCTGGTCTGGGCTGCGCGCAAACATGAAGGCAGTTCGGTGCCGAAGGTTAACGTGCTGTGGACTGACGGCCTCGGCGTGATGAGCAGCGGTGCCACCGATGCCGATGGCTTGCTGCGCCTGAAACACGTCAGCCCTGAGCGTTCGTTCGTCATCGGCGAGGACGAAGAGGGCGGTGTATTCGTCTCGGAAAACTTCTATTACGACAGCGAAATCTACGACACCAAACTCTATGCCTTTACCGATCGGCCGCTGTATCGCCCGGGTGATTGGGTGTCGCTGAAAATCGTCGGTCGCGAGTTCAAGAATGCGCGGGATTCGGTGTTGCCGGGTGCAGCGGATGTCACGGTCAGCGTGCTCGATGCCACCGGTACCGAGTTGCAACACCTTGACCTGAAACTCGATTCGAAGGCCGGCACTCAGGGCCGCTTCCAGTTGCCGGACAACGCGGTGGCGGGCGGTTACGAGATTCGGTTCAACTATAAGGATCAGGCCTACAGCAGCGCCTTCCGTGTAGCCGAGTACATCAAACCGCATTTTGAAATTTCGCTGAACCTGGCCAAGCAGGATTACCGCACCGGCGAGCCGGTCAAAGGCAGTCTGGTGCTGCTCTACCCGGACGGCAAACCGGTGGCCAACGCCAAACTGACCCTGAGTCTGCGTGCCCAGCAACTGTCGATGGTCGACAACGAGCTGCAATACCTCGGGCAATTCCCGGTGGAACTGACCAGCACCGAACTGACCACCGACAGCAAAGGCAATGCAACCCTCGACCTGCCTGCCGCCGACAAACCGAGCCGCTACATGCTCACCGTGTTCGCCAGCGATGGCGCGGCGTATCGGGTCAAGACCACCAAGGAAATCCTTATCGACCGTGGCGCGGCAAGCTTCCGTCTGAGTGCACCGCAACGCTTCAGCGCGGTCGGCGACAAGGTTGCGTTCAGCTACGCCAACGAGGGCGGCACCGAGCAAAGCAAAGCGGTGACGCCGAGCACGTATGGCTGGGTGCGTCTGGAAGACCAGAGCTCCGGCGAAGGCAAACTCGCAGCGACGGATAAAGGTTTCAGTCTCGCTTTCGAGCGTCCGGGTACCTACAACCTGACCTTGAAAGATCAACACGGTCGCGTACTCGGTGCCACCGGGCACTCGGTCACTGGTGACGGCGTCAAAGCGGTGCCGGGCACCGTAGAAATCGTCCTCGATAAACCCGAGTACAAAGCGGGTGATGAAGCGCTGGCGCTGATCACTTTCCCTGAGCCGGTCAGCGATGCGTTGCTCTCGCTGGAACGCGACAAAGTCGAAGCCACTGCGCTGCTGGTCAAGGGTGGCGACTGGCTGAAACTGGAAAAACTCAGCGACACTCAATACCGCGCGCGCATCCCGGTGAAGGACAACTTTGCGCCGAACCTGACCTTCTCCGTGCTCTACACCAAGGGCGGTCAGTACAGCTTCCAGAACGCCGGGATCAAAGTGGTCGCGCCGCAAATCGACGTGGCGATCAGCACCGACAAAGCGGTGTATCTGCCGGGCGACACGGTCACGGTTGACCTGACCACGCAGTTCGCCGGCAAAGCCATTCCGGCGCACCTGACCGTCAGCGTCGTCGACGAAATGGTCTACGCGCTGCAACCGGAAGTCGCACCGACCATCGACCAGTTCTTCTATCACCCGCGCCGCAACAACGTGCGCACCAGCGCCAGCCTGTCGTTCATCAGTTACGACGTCGCGTTGCCGGGCAGCCCGGGCGCACCAGGCAAAGCCAACCGCAGCGAGCGCGGGGTGAAAGTGCTGGAGCGGCCGCGTCGTGAAGACGTCGATACCGCTGCGTGGCAGCCGGAGTTGTTGACCGGTGCCGACGGCAAAACCCGCTTCACTTTCAAGATGCCGGACTCGCTGACCCGCTGGCGCATTACCGCCCGCGCCATCGCCGATGACGGTCAGGTCGGGCAAAAGAAACAGTTCGTGCGTTCGGAAAAACCGCTGTACCTGAAGTGGAGCGGCCCGAGCAAATTCCGCAAGGGCGATCAACCGCAACTCGGTGTCTTCGCCTTCAGTCAGGCCGAGAAACCGGTCAAGGCTGAACTGGTCACCCATTACGCGGGCGCCGAACAACGCCTGCCGGTGACCCTGAACAACGGCATCAACTACCTGCCGCTGCCAGCGTTCACATTGGCTTCCGGCGAGTGGACGGCGGAGCTGGTGCAGGACGGCAAGACCGCCGATTCCCTCGCTGTGCGCCTGAGTGCGACCGGTGATGGCTGGCAAGTGACGCAGACGCAAAGCCTTGATGTCGCCAGTGGTGACACTGCGCTGAGCCTGCCGGCGGATGCCACGGATATTCGCCTGCGTCTGGATGACAGTCCGCAAGCGTTGTTCCGCTCGGCACTCGATGATCTGCTCAGCTATCCGTACGGCGGCGTCGAGCAGACCGCCAGTCGTTTGCTGCCGCTGAGCATCGCCTATCCATCGCTGGCGTCGAATCCGCAGATCCGTGATCGCTTGCGCCTGATCATGCAGAACAGCCGCCTGCGTCTGGTACAAATGGCCGGGCCATCGGCGAGCTTCACCTGGTGGGGTTACGACGGTGAGCCGGATGCATTTCTCACCGCTTACGCTTATTACGCCGACTTCAACGCCAGCCAGGTGCTGGAGCTGACCTTGCCGCCGGAGCATTGGCAGCGGGTGCTGGAGGTGTACGCCAAGCAAGCGCCGAACACGCCGTTGTTACAGCGCGCGCTGATTCTGTCGTTCGCCAAGCAGATGCATTTGCCGGTGAACACGCTGCTCAGCGGCTTGATGGACGATCTGGCCAAGGCCGGTGAAGGCAACGCCGAAACGCTGATGGACGATGGCGAAGACAGTCTGGTGATGAGCGATCCGGATTCGGCGCTCGGTCTGGCAACGGCACGGGTGTTGACCGCCTCTTTGGCCACGCAGTCGAAAGTCGCCTTGCCGGACGCGTTCAATCGTCAGGTGGGCGCTGCGCAACAGCGTCTGTCGGTCAGCTCGCAGCCATTTGCCGAAGCGCTGAACCTGTCGCTGCAACCGTTCGATCAAGCGCGTGCGCAAGCGCTGTTGCAACGTCTGCTGCCACAGCAATCGACCCTCGAGCGTGCGCTGGCGCTGACCTGGTTGCAACGCAGCATCGCCCAGGCTTCGCCGACCATCGCCTTGACGCCGGGTGAAGGCTGGAAGAAAAACTACGGTGCAACCGGTGAGATGTACTGGACTTGGCAAGGTGCCACGCCGGTGCCGAGTGTGTTGACAGTGTCCGGCACACAAGAGCGTCCGCTGCGTGCGGCGCTGAGCTTCCAGACTCAGCAACCGGCAGTCGATCCGATGGCCGTGACCATCACCCGACGCCTGTCGCGACTGGTGCCGGGCGATGAAGCGTTCACCTTCAAACTGGAGCCGGTCGGCACCAAGCCGCTGTCCAGCGACAGCCTGTATCTGGACGAAGTGATCCTCACCAGCAAAGCGCCGAAACCACTGCGCTACGGCATGCTCGAAGTGCCGCTGCCACCGGGCGCCGATGTCGAACGCACCACGTGGGGCATCAAGTTGCAGGGCAAGGACGGCACCGAACCGACTGCGCTGGAGAAGGCGCGTTTCGAACCGGGTCAGTTGGCCTACGCGGTCCCGGTCGATGCGCTGAGCGGCGAATTGCGCCTGCGTCATCTGGTGCGCTTCTCGCAGAAGGGCCAGTTCAACCTGCCGCCGGTGCGTTTCAAGCAGATCTACGCTCCGCAGCATCAGGCCCAGGAAGCGAAAGCCGCCTTCGGTCAGGTCACGGTCAACTGATATGACCCGGCCGCTGCTGTGGCTGTTGATGTGTGTGATGCCTGCGCTGGCGACGGCGCAGGACGAGCCGTTGCGCGTGGCCTACAAGGGCGAGTTGTTGTCGTTGAGTCAGACGCAACTGATCAAGCGTGAACCGTTGCCGTCATCGCTGGATACGCCGTTGGGCAGTCTGTGGAAGTTGTTTGTCTACGCATGGCTGGTGGATACCGGCGCGCGGGAGCCGGCATATGAATGTCGCGGGCAATCGAAAGACGAGATTTATTGCTGCTCGGCGGGTGGCAAGATCGAGCGTGATCAGGCGTTGGTGAAATCCTGCGGGTTGTATTTCGAGCCTGCGCGGTTAGGGATTTCGGCGGCGGATTGGCGTACCTATTGGCAGGCGCGGCAGGCGCCGTCGTGGTTGCTGGATTTGCCGTCGGTGCAGCCGGCTCAACGGGTTTCCGTGGTTGAGCTGCTGAAGGTCCTGGCGACTTTGCCGGCGCAGGATCAGGCGCGTCGAGTGCTGCTCGATGTAGTGCTGAATGCGGCGGATGGCAATGTCGTCGGCGAACTGGGCGGGCGCCTGCGGGTGAAAACCTGGAGCTGGCTCGGTGATCAGGACCCGCAATCGCGGCAGGGCGGGTTTGCCGGTTGGACGGCTGATGGCTCGCCGGTCTGGGCAGGCGGGCGCGGCACCAGTCAGATGGTCTTGCGGCATTACGGCCAAGCATTGGCGACCGTGTTGCCGGCAGCCTGGCCCGAGGAGGCGGGGCGTTGTGTCGAAGTCAGCCTGTTTTCGAAGTACCCAGTTTCGAAGGTGTTAGCGGGTGATCGCCTCACGATATCCGGCCCGTTGCAAGGCGACTACCGCGTCGAATTCGCCAACGGCAATGCGCTGGATATCCACAGCGACGGCGAACTGTTTCTGCTCAACGACAAACTCGTCGCAAGGCTTGATCGCGAAGAATATGTCGCCCGCGTCCTTGAGCGCGAAGCCAAACCCGAACCCGCCGAAGCGGCCAAGGCGTTGGCCGTAGCGATCCGCACTTATCTGCTGCAAAACGCCACACGTAACGGCGACTGCCTGAGCATCGATGACAGCAGCAATCGCCAGCGCGTCGCCCCGCGCCCGGCCTCTGCTGAATCCCGAAGCATCGCCGCATGGACGGCGGATCTGGTGCTGGCCGGTAGCACCGTCACCTATCACTCCGATCAACCCGGCCCGGACAAACTCGCCTGGCAACAAGCCGTCGAGCAAGCTAATGCCGGTCAGCGTTACGACGCGATTCTGCTGCACGCCTATCCGCGCGCCAGCCTCAGCCGTTGGGACAACCCGGTCGCTTCCTGTGAAGCGCTGCCCGCCGCACAAGACTGGCTGCAAAAACAACGTCGCGGCTGGCGTCCGACGCTGGAAAGCGAAACCGGCTACAACGAAGTCAGCACCTTCGCCGTCTGCAAACTCGCCTTCGGCCGTCCTTTCGTCGACCGTGAACGCCAACGCATCTACGTGCGCGGCGTGCTGACCCTGCAGGATCGCCTCGACCTGACCCACGAATACCTGCACCTGGCCTTTGAAGCTCACCCCAACGGCCAGGATGAAACCTACATCGAAGGGCTCGCCCGTCATCTTTTGCTGGAATAGACCATGACACTCCGTTATCCACAGGTCTTGCTGCTGCTCTGCACCTTGACTGCGCTCTCGCCGGTCATTGCTGCCGACAGCGTCAAACTCGACACCCCGGTCGGCGGCTGGCGCAGCGGCGCACCCGAAGGCGAGGGCGAAAGCTTCCGCCAGACCGTCAACTACCCGGCCTCATCGGTCAACACCCCGGTCGGCCAGGCCAACACTGCACGCATCAGCGGCGAAATCAAAGCTACGCAGAAGGGCAACGAACCCGGACGGCTGATCGTCAATGGCGTGAGCATGCCGCTGAAAATCGATGACAGCGGCCGCTTCGATCGCCCGTTCTCGTTCCCCAACGGCAGCAACAGCGTCGAAGTGCGCAGCCCCGACGGTCAGCAACGTCACCGCACACAATTCCTTAACACCAGCGGCGGCGCCACCCCGGCCAAGCTGCGCGTACTGCTGGCATGGGACAGCGACGGCACCGACCTCGACCTGCACCTCGTCACCCCCGACGGCGCGCACATCTGGTACGGCAACCGCACCGCGCCTAACGGTGCCGCGCTCGACGTCGACGTCACCACCGGCTACGGCCCGGAAATCTTCGCCATGCCGGCGCCGATCAAGGGCCAGTATCTGGTGTATGTGAATTACTACGGCGGTGGCTATCGCGGCGATGACGAGGGCGGCGATGAGGCGGTGCAGGCGCTGACCACGGCGCAGGTGACGGTGATCACTGAAGAGGGTACGCCGAGCGAGAAGATGGAGACGTTTCTGATCCCTATGCGCGCGGTGGGAGAGCTGACGCTGGTGAAGTCATTCAGTTATCCCTGAGCAGGTACTCGCTCAGGGATAGCACTAGAAACCGGGCGGAATGTAACCGGGTACGAACGGAACGTTGATGCATTTGCCATGAATGATTTTTCCGTCCTCGATCCTGAACAATACGATCTTTTTGGCTTTATTGACGGTGGCTTCCAGTTTGCAGTCAGAGCTATGCCCGACCGTCTCGTAGTACTCGGTGTACACCATGCCGTTGCCGGTGTGATTCATGGAAGTGCCGGCCGCTTCGGTGGTGGTCCAGCTGGAGGATTTGAACCAGGTCAGGACGGCCAGATTTTCGCCGTTGGTACTGGTCTGTTTTTTCATCGAGTCAGGTTTGCCGAACAGATCGAGTGCTTCCTGAACATCCCGTCCTTCCCAGCGCGACTGCGCAATCAGGTGGCAGCCATTCACCATTGATACTGTGGCTGTTATCAGCAGCGTCAGTAGCGTCTTAGTCCATTGATTCATCATGACTCCCGGTGTCATGTGCGAGACGAAATAGCGCGCTGCAGCGCCCAGAAATCAGGCTGTTACTTGTTGCCCAGTATCGAGTCGAGGTTGTCCATCATCTGGCCTTTCTCTTGAATCGGTGCAAGTTTGAAAAACATCTGCTGCATGCCCTGAATCATCTGCAAGTGCTCCATCTTGCCCACTGCAATCATGTCTTTTTTCTCTGGAGTGCAAACGAAAGCCAAAGCGCGCTGCACCCAGAACTCCTTCGGCTGTTGCCATTGCTCGTTCACTTTCAGGTGCCGCAGCATGTAGGCAATTCGATCCACCGACTGGCCGTTAACAAACCGCAGCTTGTTGGTCTTGCACTGAACTTCCAGGTTGTAGGCATCGATCATTGGCTTGCCCGGCTCTTCATACACCAGCGTCACCGCCAGCATTTGCGCACCCTTGGTACGCGTCGACGGCACCACGGATGTGCTGTCGGCGACATACATGATGTTCTTGTGCGGGACGCCGTTACCGTAAATGATCCACCAGTCGCCGACGGGGTTCGGCTCTTCTGCTGACACTGAAGTAGCAGTCAAGAGGGCAGTCAGTAGAGCGAGGGATTTACTCAGTTTGAAAAACGATGACATGGTGCTGCTCCATTCCTTGGCGCTTTTGTAGTGCACAAAAACAGAATGGAAATTTAGTGGCGGGTGCCGGTTGGGGCAATTAGGGCGGATGTGCTAATGGCTTATTGAAATGGTCGGTGGCTGGGCACTAATTATCGGTAAGGCTCAGGTACAGCGAGCGCAACGTCTGTACACGATTGCGTCCCTGATCCTTGGCGCCGTACAACGCCTGATCCGCTTCCGAGAGCAGACGTGACAAGTCGTACCCGGATTCGCGGGTGGTTACTACGCCGATGCTGACGCTGAGCAAACCCGGCTCAAGAATCGATAATTGGGAAAACGAGCGACGGATCCGTTCGGCTATCTCCAATGCAGTCTGCTCATCGCAATTGTTCAGCAGACAAGCAAACTCCTCACCACCTATCCGCCCGCAAACATCTTCCTTGCGCAGGCTCTCGACCACGATCCGGCCGAACGCGATCAACGCCTGATCCCCAACGGGATGGCCATAGGTGTCATTCAGACGCTTGAAGTTATCCAGATCACAAAGCAGCAAAGCCGCCGGTTCTGCGTGTTGCTGGCTTTCAGTCAGCAACTGCCCGGCGTTCATCATGAACGCGCGACGATTGCCAATGCCCGTCAGCGGATCGCTGAACGCCGCCGCTTTGAGCTTGAGCTCTGCACGTTCCTTGACCATCGCCAGGGTGATGTAGGCAATGCCGATGACATACAGCATCGACTCGAACAGCATGAACGAGAAAAACGGCACGCCCTCGCCACTGCCCAAGAGCGCCTTTGTCACCGGCAGCCCTTCATCGGTCGCACTGCGAACGGCGTAGAACACCGTGTGCAGAACGGTCAGCACCAGTGCCGGCATAAACGCGACGTTCAGGGTGTTTCTGCTGCGCCAGAGCTCCAGCGTCGTCAGCACGCCGTAACCGAATGCCAGCAAGGAGTAGATCAAAACCCGATTTGGCATCGACTCGTAGAAGGCGGGAATCAGGCACAAGGTCAGCCAGGCGAACGCCCCAGCCAGAATGCCGGACACTGACGGCCTGCGCCCGACCAGTGTGCGCATGGCCGTCCAGTTCATCGCTGCACTGAGCAACAGAACAACATTGCCGAACACAATGGGAATGAAGTCGACCCCTCGGTCACGCCAACTGACCAATACCACGCCCAAGGCGCCAAGCAGCATCATGCTGCCGAGGTACGCCAGTGGCGGCTCGCGGGTTTCGCGATACCAGGCGTGCAGCGTCAAAAGCCCCATCAAAAAGAAGACGAAGACCGAAACGACCAGCAGGGTCGGGATATGCAGGGCCATTCCATGGATTCCCGTGAGGCTCAATACCGGAATCCGGCCGGGGTCGGGGATGCGGGTAAAAACAGAGGGCGGTGACTGGGCGGGATTTAGCACCGAGCCATTGCAATTGGCAAGTGTCGGTTGCCGAATGACACAGCGGAACCGCCTAAAGGCTCACGCCGTATCTGCGGTTCACGGGGCTGAATAGGTACTGGCGGAGGATGGCATCAAGGTGACGCTGAAGTGCTCATTGCCCACCGGTTTCTTTCCGGGTGTCGGGGAGGTTACGGCGATGATCGTCGCCTGATCCTGACGCCGCATCGGCATGACCACGCTGGTGTCTGCATTCAAGTAACTGGCCATCGTCGCGAGCGTGAGCCCGACAAAAGGCGACGCCGAGCCCGTGTCACCCAAGCGCTGAGTCAGGTCGTAACCCGCGCGAGAATCGAGCAGGTTCAGCGAACTGTGTGCCGCGTTGAGCGCCGGCAACAGTTGCGCCATTGCCGTGGCGTTCGAGCCACTGTCAAAGAACAGCCGGGTCGGCTTTGGCGCGAGCCCGGCCATGGCCTGATGCCAGCCAGCGGCCAGTTTCAGCGTCATGGCCTCACGCTTCAGCGGTTCGCCGTTATCCGGCCGGCGCATCGACACGCTGACCGGTCGATGCAGCCTGGCCAGTACCGGCAGCGCATCCCATTGCTCGAACGCACGCTGGGTCCAGGGTTGAGGAATGAACGGCGAGGGCTGGAATGCCACGGCGGGTTTGCGCGCCCGCCAACCGGTGAACTCCGGGTCGATTGCGTTCTCGTTGATCCGGGCAAACTGAGCGTAGTAACGCAGCCATTCGACGCGCTCCGGGCGGCCGACGACTATGGCGACCATCGAGTCGGTGAGTTCACCGGGCTTACGCGGCCCGGGTCCACCAATCAGCGGCGCTTTTTTTGCCGAGAGGGCAAACGACATGCTGAAGCCCTCCACGTTGTAGATCAGCACGGCGGGGAGGTCGGGGTTTTGCTCGAACAACCGGAACAACTCTTCCAACAGACCTTCCGGGGTGTCGTTGCAGACAAGGCCGTCTTGCAGATTACGCACGCGATGCCAGTGCAGGCCCGCTTCCGTGCGGTAAGCGTTGACCATGCCTGAGAGCATTTTTCGGGTCCGTTCTGGAGAGAAGCGCAGGTTCGGCGTAGCGGGGTTCCAGCCTCGGACCACGGTGATGGTGGGGATGGGCCATTTTTCCACGAAGTCGCGTAAACCCAGTTCCAGCGCATCAGCTTTGCGCTTGTCGTAGGCCATGTCCTTGTCGTCGCTATCCACCGGATATTTTCCTGGATCGGTCGGCAGGATGCTGCCGATGTGCAGGGATTCGGCCTGTTTCGCGTTCTGCTCCTGCAAGGCTTTCCAGACCTGACCCTGCCGGAATACGTCGACACTTATGCCGACGGCGAGCACATCGAGAGTGTCCAGACGCGGCGAAGTGGCTGGCGCGCGGTAACGGGCATCCACGGGCATGGCTGTCGCTTCCTTGGCCGAAGGATAGGCAGTGACGGCCGAGGGCGGACTGGCAAAGCAACGGGTGAGCGTCAGCGGCTGTTCAGCCGCTTGAGCCAGGGAGGTGATCAGGAAAAAACCGATGAGAAGCAGGCAAGCAGGATTGAGAGACGTGCGGTTTTTACTCTTGCGAAGCACCAAACTGTCACTGGCCAGAGTGCGCGACGGGGCGAAACAGGTTTTCTTTGCCTGAGCTGCGTCAGTCATCGTGTATTTCTTCCTTGAAAGTTACCCCGTTTGTCGCGAGGAATGGGGTCGATCGGCTGACCCTTCACGTTGATCCCCGACCATGATGACCTTTGTACGGCGCCAAGGTCATGACAGATTTGCACGCGGCCACTTATTGACGTTGCGCCTCAAAGACGTAGGGGTTGCCCGGGTCCGGGAAGTGCAACAGGTACTGCGCAACCGGCGTTTTACCATCGGACAGCCGATAATCCATTTTCAGACCGAGAGGGTTGTTTTCCAGCTCCGGACCCAGATAGGAATTGTCCGGAAAACTGAACTGGTTCTGCGGAGCCCTGCGAACGCCCGCACAGGACGCAAACAGTGGCGGTAGCGCGTAGAGGTGTTGCTCGTGTACCAACAACACGTGAGTGTAGCGAACACCGCGGCCACTGCTCACATACTTCATCTCGACGCACGTTGAGGTGCCTTGGCGCCAGACCGTAGCCGACGCCAGATTTTCCGGGTCGACGGGATCATTTGTGCGCCATGCCGGTGGCGCGAAGTTGCTGGCGTCGCGCAGTGGCCAGCGCTGTTTGCCGATCGTCAGGGCGTCGCCATCGAAGACAATCTCGGGTATGCCTTTGGGCGGGTTGAGGGCCAATTCTTCAGGAGCGCTCCACTGCGCCTGGTCATAACGTTCGAACGCCGGACGCATGGCATTGACCCAAAGGCAATGCCTCGGTGATTCCGAGCAGGGCATGGTCAGTTCGATCCCGGGCCCCGTAAACAGGTTGCTGCCCAGCGACTCGTAAAAAGCACGGTAATCGGTGAACTGTACCGGGGCTGCCTTCGCCAGAAAGGACAGACTCGCGCCAATAAACAGGCTCAGATAACGGGTAAGTGTGCTCATTGATACCTCCTGGCGCCGGATGCCTAATGATTCATCCGAAATGACGCTATGGAAGTCATTTTGCCGATGGCGGCTGTGGACTGATACCTGTGCGAATAACGTGGGGCGGGTTTATTTCAGGCATTAAAAAGCCGGCTTGTGGCCGGCTTCTCGGGGACTGGCTTGGCCTATTTTTGGTAAACCGCGCCAGCCTTCAAAACGTACATCCGGATCTGCGTCCGGCTGTGGGACTTGGTCAGACGTTGGTCTGCCGCGTCGGGCGCTGTCTGAGCCGCGGGGCGGGTCGATGCGCAAATGTGGGGCGCAGGATACTGAGTTTTGCTTGGGATTCCCAGTCTGAAGTGCGGTTTAGAGCGACTTCTACGCTAGAAATCCGCGATTTGTACCGATTGTCCGGGCCTCTTCGCGAGCGGGCTCGCTCCCACAGGGTTCAGTGCAGACTCGAAAAACTGCATCAAGTCAGAGAAACGGCACCACCGGCCGCCGCTTGCTCACCGTCGACCACCAGAACACCCAGCCCAATATATGAATCCGCTGTTCTTCAATCTGCGCCGGGCGGAACACTTCGTCCGGGTATTCGGCGCTGTTGTGGCTGCGCAGGCGCAGGCCGTTGCCGGGCATGCGGTGCAGGTATTTGATGCGCAGCATACCGTCGTGTTCGATGGCGTAGATCTCGCCGTCGACGACTTGGGTCAGGCCGCGGTCGATGGCGACGACGGAGCCGTCCTCGATGCGTTCGGCCATGCTGTTGCCGATCATGTGCGCGCAGATGGCATCGGCAGGGCGGATCTCCAGTTGATCAACCTGTGCACGCAGCAGGCGGATGGACAGGTCCGGGTCCTGGATAACGTGGGTTTTGTCGGAGCCGTTGGTCTGTGGTGTTTCCTTGAAGAAGGCCAGCTCGATGTCATTGGGATGGATGAATCGGTAGGCGCCCTGTGGATCGTGGGCGTCAAAGCTGTCGCCGTTGCTGGCCGGCGGAGTCAGGCTTGGCAGCTCTTTCGTGCCTTGGCCGGTTTTCAGCCATTCGCTGTTGACGGACAGCAGGCGTGAGACTTCTTCCATGCGATACGCCGGGACGCCCCGGGTGTACCAGTTGTGGACATTTTGGGCTTCCGTGCCCCAGAACTTTGCGAAACCCGTCGTCGAGATGTTCGCAGCTTCCAGGAGTGCCTTGAATCTTGGACCGCTAGTGTTCTTTCTCATAAACACGGAGTCTACGGCCGTGCCAGAGCGGTTTGAATAAACCGGACGTTCAAAAACGGGCTGAATTTTGCGACGGGATGTAAGACGTTCTTGTGGGAAATTACACAGGCTAAAACTTTTCTGTAGTCCTCGATAAACACTCTGTTTAAGACAGCTTTTCCCGAGCACAAAAAACCCCGGATCAACCGGGGTTTTCTTCAAGCCTCACGCATAGCGCAGGTGCTTAGCCTTTGTAGGCGGCAACCGACTTGGTGATCGCTTCGCGGGCGGCGTCTGCACCGGCCCAGCCTTCGATCTTGACCCATTTGCCTTTTTCGAGATCTTTGTAGTTCGCGAAGAAGTGCTCGATCTGCTGGATCAGCAGCGGTGGCAGGTCGGTGTATTCCTTCACATCGACGTACAGCTGGGACAGCTTGTCGTGTGGCACTGCGATGACTTTGGCATCGCCGCCGCCGTCGTCAGTCATGTTCAGGATGCCGACTGGACGCGCGCGGATCACCGAGCCTGGCGCAACCGGGTAAGGGGTCACAACCAGCACGTCGAGGGGATCACCGTCGTCAGCCAGGGTGTTCGGGATGTAACCGTAGTTGGCCGGGTAGAACATTGGGGTGGCCATGAAACGGTCAACGAACAGGCAATCGCTGTCTTTGTCGATTTCGTATTTGATCGGCGCGTGGTTGGCCGGGATCTCGATCGCGACGTAGATGTCGTTCGGCAGGTCTTTGCCAGCCGGAATCTTGCTGTAGCTCATTGGGCGTTGCCCCCGTAGTTGACCAAAAACACTTGGCCGGATTGACCAAAAAGTGGCGGCGATTATAGGCATATTCTGCCGTCGACGCCATGTACCGAAAGTCGTGCAGAGCTTAGTCGTGCGCCTGATAGACCGGGTCTGAGGCCTGAAGTTGCCGCAACCGGCTCAACGGGTCCTGGCGGTAGAAAAGCTGCAACTGCGCATAGACCTGTGGATAAGCCTCGTGCAGCAGATCCGGGGCGCTGAAGAAATACTCGCTGGTGACCGCAAAGAACTCCGCCGGGTTCTCGGCGGCGTAGGGATCGATGGCGGTTTCGGCGTCCGGGTCATGGTCAAGCTGGCGGTTGAGATCGTCGTAAGCCTTTTGCATAACGATTGCCCAGTCGCTGACGCGCATGTCGGCATGCAGCGGTGGCAGGCCATTGGCGTCGCCGTTGAGCATGTCGAGTTTGTGCGCCAGTTCGTGGATCACCAGGTTGTAGCCTTCCCAGCCACCACTGGCCATGACGCCGGGCCAGGCGAGGATGATCGGCCCCTGCTGCCACGCTTCGCCGCTGTGTTCGCCGTCCCACTCATGCTCGACACCGCTGGCGTCACGATGACGTTGCGGGCTGAGAAAGTCGTCGGGGTAGAGCACGATTTCGTGGAAACCCTGATACCAGTTCAGATCGCCCAGATTGAGCAGGGGCAATTGCGCCTGGGCGGCGAGCAGCAGGCGTTGTTCCTGATGCAGTTCGACGCCGGGCAGGGCGCTCAGGTGTTTGTCTTCGAGGAACAGTACGCAGGCTTCGCGCAGCCACTGGTCTTCGGCTGCACTTATGCCGTCAAGAAAGCTCAGGTGATGGCGGACCCGTTGCCACATGTCGTCAGCAATCGGGTGCTTCGCCAGAATACGCCGACGACGCCAGGCGCTCAGCGACCACATCGGCTTAGTGCGATTGCGCTTTGGTGCCGCCGAAACGGCTGCGAACCACACCGAGGATCATCGGCACCAGCGACAACAGAATGATCGCCACCACCAGCAATGACAGGTTTTTCTTGATGAACGGTACGTTGCCGAAGAAGTAGCCGAGCGTGACCAGACCGCCGACCCAGAGGATGGTGCCCAGCACGCTGAAACCAAAGAAACGCGGATACGGCATCTTTGCCACGCCGGCGACGAACGGCGCAAAGGTACGGATGATCGGCAGGAAGCGCGCGAGGGTGACAGTCTTGCCACCATGCTTGTCGTAGAAATCGTGGGTTTTTTGCAGGTAGTCGCGACGGAATATTTTCGAGTTCGGGTTGCTGAACAGTTTTTCGCCAGCCGTTCGTCCGATCACATAGTTGGTGCTGTCGCCAAGGATCGCCGCGAGCATCAGCAAGCCGCCCAACAGCACCGGGTCCATGCCACCACCAGCCGCCACGGCGCCGGCAATGAACAGCAACGAATCACCCGGCAGGAAGGGCATTACCACCAGACCGGTTTCACAGAAGATCACCAGAAACAGAATGGCGTAGATCCATGGCCCATAGTTGTTCACCAGCAAATCGAGATAGACGTCGAGATGCAGGATAAGGTCGAGCGGGTTGAAATCCATGGGGGCACCTGTTTGACGGCCCGACTCGGCAGGCCTGTGCGGATGACTTCGTGTAAGCCTACAGCGGGGTGTAGTTTTTCTTACAAGCCGGAAAGATCGGGATTATACGGTCTGAAAGATGAAAAGCGCGTTGGTTTTGTAGCGAGGGATGTCGAGGTGTGAACAATTGTCAGGAAGCATTCGGGTGCCTGAGGGAGCGGGCTCCCTCATCACACGTTGCCTGTGCAGTCAGAGCTCTTCGCTGATCGGCAGCACGTAGTTCTTGAACTCGGTGTCTTCCTTGAACCCGATGGACTCATAGGTTTTCTGCGCCACTTCGTTATTGCTGCTGGTGGAGACGCGCATGCGCACGGCCTGGGTTTCCTTGGCCATTTTCTTCGCGGTGCGGATCAGGTTGTCGGCGACCAGTTGGCGGCGCGCATCTTCAGCGACATAGATGTCGTTGAGGATCCACACACGCTTGAGCGACAACGAGGAGAAGCTCGGGTAGAGCTGGCAGAAGCCCATCAGTTTCTTGTCATCATCATCGGCCAGCGCCAGATAGATCACCGATTCCTTGCGGCGCAGGCGTTTTTCGAGGAAGGCGCGGGAGGAGTCCGGGTAAGGCAGGGAACCGTAGAACTCGCGATATTTGACGAACAACGGAGTCAACAAATCCAGATGTTCGAGGGTCGCTTGAATAATCCGCATGATAGGTCTCGTCTTCAAGTGGCTGTCTTCAACTGCTCTGACGGCGATGGGAAACCCGTGCGGCCGTGCATCGATCCTGCCTGAAACCGGCGCAGAAACGCAATGCGGAAACGGTTCAGGTTGTGGGCGGATCGAGTAGGAAATTGCCTTTCATATCTACACCAGCGTCCGATTCCAGCGTTTGAACCTGTGCTTCGTCCTTCAGGTTGACCCCCGACAACTGCCGCCGACAGGCTTCGCGCATCAGATAGAGCAAGCGATGCGCCGCCATGCCGTAGCTCAAGCCTTCGAGCCGCACATTGGAAATGCAATTGCGATAGGCATCGGTCAGGCCGATCTTTGGATTGTAGGTGAAATATAAACCAAGACTGTCCGGTGAACTGAGTCCCGGACGTTCGCCAATCAGCATCACCAGCATTTTCGCGCCGAGCAATTGGCCGATTTCATCACCGACCGCGACGCGGCCCTGTTCCACCAGGACAACGGGCGCCATCGACCAGCCGTCGGCGCTCATCTGTTCTTCCAAGCGCGTGAGAAACGGCAAGGTATGCCGATGCACCGCCAGTGCCGACAGGCCGTCGGCCACGACAATTGCCAGATCGACACCGCCGGGATGCGCCGCCGCGTGTTCGCGCAAGGCCTGCGCCGATTCATCGCTGAGCTTGCGCCCCAGATCCGGACGTTGCAGATAGCTGTTTCGATCTACGGCGGCACTGTGCAGCAGCAGGCTTTCACGCCCGTGCTCACCGAGTTGCGCGCTGAGCCCGGCGTGATCGAACGGCAAGTGCACGGCATCGCGTGCCTGCGCGTGGGCAAACTGGAAGTCCAGCTGCGCGTTGGTCGGCAGGCTGGTGCCGGTGCGGCCGAGGGCGATGCGCGCAGGGGTCAGGCGGCGCAGTTGCAGCCAAGGGGTCTGCGGGTCGATGGGTGGTTTTTCCATGTGACTCATCCCAGTTGCGCCAGCGCTTGGCGGAAGGCCGGCGGCAAGTTGTTACCGAAGCGAACCTTGCCATCCGCTTGGGTGAAGATGCCCATGTTTGCCAGCCATTGCTCGAACTCAGGCGCCGGTTTCAGGCCCAGGGTCTGCCGCGCGTAGAGCGCGTCATGGAACGAGGTGGTCTGGTAATTGAGCATGATGTCGTCGGAGCCAGGGATGCCCATGATGAAGTTGATCCCGGCGACACCGAGCAACGTCAGCAGGGTGTCCATGTCGTCCTGATCGGCTTCAGCGTGGTTGGTGTAGCAGATGTCGCAGCCCATCGGCACGCCGAGCAACTTACCGCAGAAGTGGTCTTCGAGGCCGGCGCGGATGATCTGTTTGCCGTTGTAGAGGTACTCCGGGCCGATAAATCCTACGACGGTGTTGACCAGAAACGGCTTGAAATGTCGTGCCACGGCGTAGGCCCGGGTTTCGCAGGTCTGTTGGTCGACGCCGTGGTGGGCGTTGGCCGACAGTGCGCTGCCCTGACCGGTTTCGAAATACATCAGGTTCTGCCCGAGAGTGCCGCGGTTCAGGCTCAGACCGGCGTCGTAGCCTTCCTGCAAGACATTCAGGTTGATGCCGAAACTAGCGTTGGCCGCTTCGGTACCCGCGATGGACTGGAACACCAGATCCAGCGGCACGCCACGGTTGATCGCCTCGATAGAGGTGGTGACGTGGGTCAGCACGCAGGCCTGGGTCGGGATGTCGTAGCGCTGGATGATCGCGTCGAGCATTTCCAGCATCGCGCAGATCGAGGCGATGCTGTCGGTGGCCGGGTTGATGCCGATCATCGCATCGCCGTTGCCGTAGAGCAGACCGTCGAGAATGCTCGCGGCGATGCCGGAAGGTTCGTCGGTCGGGTGGTTCGGTTGCAGACGCGTGGACAGGCGCCCACGCAGGCCGAGGGTGCCGCGAAACTTGGTCACCACGCGAATCTTTTGCGCTACCAGCACCAGATCCTGCACGCGCATGATCTTTGATACCGCCGCGACCATTTCTGGTGTCAGGCCGGGGGCGAGGTTGCGCAGGCTGGTTTCATCGGCGGCGTCGCTGAGCAGCCAGTCGCGGAAACCGCCGACTGTGAGGTGGCTGACCACGGCAAAGGCTTGTTTGTCGTGGGTGTCGATGATCAGCCGGGTGACTTCATCGGCCTCATAGGGAATCAGCGCTTCTTGCAGGAAATGCGTGAGCGGGATGTCGGCCAGCGCCATTTGTGCTGCTACGCGTTCGCCATCATTGAGCGCGGCGACGCCGGCGAGGAAGTCCCCGGAGCGCGCCGGGCTGGCTTTGGCCATGACGTCCTTGAGGCTGTCGAAGCGATAGGTCTGGGCGCCGACGGAATGGGCGAATGCGGCCATGGGGCGGTGTCCTCCAATAATTGCTGCAATCTGCTTTATGTAGGAGTGAGCCTGCTCGCGATGCAGGCAACTCGGTACAACAGTCATACCGCGTCGATGCGATCGCGAGCAGGCTCACTCCTACAGGTGTTGTATGCACTTCAATAATGCGGGCACCAGGTATTTGGCCCGGTGCCGGTGCAGCTAGATACCTTCGAGCATAGCGTCTGCCGGCGCTTCGGCGCGTTGCTTGGCGGTCAGCTGGAAATACAGGTAACCGGCGGCCATGAAACCAAGGAACACACAGCCGATCAGCGTGTTGAACCACGCCATCGCCACCAGACACACCAGCGCCAGAAACAGCGCAATCGCCGGCACCACCGGATAGCCCGGCGCACGGAAGGTGCGCTCCAGGTTCGGCTCGGTCTTACGCAGTCTGAACAGGCTGAGCATGCTGATGATGTACATCACGATCGCGCCGAACACCGACATGGTGATCATCGCCGCCGTCAGGGTCATGCCTTGCAGATTGACCAGGCCGTCGCTGTAAATCGCCGCAATACCGATCACGCCACCAGCCAGAATCGCCCGGTGCGGGGTCTGGAAACGCGACAGCTTGGCCAGTCCTTTAGGCAAGTAACCGGCACGGGCGAGGGCGAAGAACTGACGCGAGTAGCCGAGAATGATCCCGTGGAAGCTCGCCACCAGACCGAACAGACCGATCCACACCAGCATGTGCATCCACGTCGAGTTATTGCCAACCACGGCTTTCATTGCTTGCGGCAGCGGATCGTTGATGTTCGACAGCTGACGCCAGTCGCCGACGCCGCCGGCCATGACCATTACGCCGATAGCGAGGAACACCAGGGTCAGAATGCCGCTGAC
This sequence comes from Pseudomonas sp. ZY71, assembly GCF_036542145.1. Classification (NCBI taxonomy): domain Bacteria; kingdom Pseudomonadati; phylum Pseudomonadota; class Gammaproteobacteria; order Pseudomonadales; family Pseudomonadaceae; genus Pseudomonas; species Pseudomonas sp. ZY71. Next base: position 5,902,424 of record NZ_CP144274.1, on the reverse strand, counting down.
GTAGGCCTTGGGAATCGTGCGTTTCGGGTCTTTCGCCTCTTCGGCGGCCATGGCGGCACCCTCGATGGCGAGAAAGAACCAGATCGCGAAGGGGATCGCCGCGAAGATCCCCGGAATCGAACCGAGGGTGAATTCGTTGGCGCCCGACCAGCCGTTGAGCACGAAATTGCTGAAGCTGAAGCCCGGGGCAACCACGCCCATGAACACCAGCAACTCGGCAACGGCGAGCACGGTGACCACCAGTTCGAAAGTCGCGGCGATGCTGACGCCAAGGATGTTCAGGGTCATGAACACGAAATACGCGCCGACGGCGGCGATCTTCGGATCAAGCTCCGGGTATTGCACATTCAGATAGGCACCGATGGCCATGGCAATCGCCGGTGGCGCAAAGACGAACTCGATCAGCGTGGCGATGCCGGCGATCAATCCGCCTTTCTCACCGAAGGCCCGACGGCTGTAGGCAAACGGCCCGCCGGCGTGGGGGATGGCGGTGGTCAATTCGGTGAAGCTGAAGATGAAGCAGGTGTACATGGTCGCGACCATCAGCGCCGTGACCAGAAAACCGAGGGTGCCGGCGGTGCCCCAGCCGTAACTCCAGCCGAAGTATTCGCCGGAAATCACCAGGCCGACGGCAATGCCCCACAGGTGCAGGGTGCCGAGTGTGGGTTTGAGCTGTGTGGTGGAAGTCATAAGTCCTCTCTGGTTTTTATTGTTCGATCTGTTGGACTTTCAGGTAGCGCGGTTGAGGTGGATGGATGCTGTTCACGCAGCGGCAGTTTTCACGCAAAACCTGAATGACGGGTACGCAAGGGCCGTGCCAGAGCGGCCAGGCCATTGATGGTGTGTCAGACAGGGCGCCTTCGCGAGCAGGCTCGCTCCCACAGTGGATTTGTGGCGAGCCTGTGTATGTGGTGCGGCACAACTCCCTTGTGGGAGCGAGCCTGCTCGCGAAAGCGGTTGAACGGGCGACTCAGAAATTTCAGAGTCGCCCCGGGTTTTAGAAGAAGCCCAACGGATTGATGTCGTAGCTCACCAGCAGGTTTTTCGTCTGCTGATAGTGATCGAGCATCATCTTGTGGGTTTCACGGCCCACGCCAGACTTCTTGTACCCGCCAAACGCGGCATGCGCCGGGTACAGGTGGTAGCAGTTGGTCCACACACGGCCAGCCTTGATCGCGCGGCCCATGCGGTAGGCGCGGTTGATGTCGCGGGTCCACAGGCCGGCGCCGAGGCCGAACTCGGTGTCGTTGGCAATGGCCAGTGCTTCGGCTTCGTCCTTGAAGGTAGTGATGCTCACCACCGGGCCAAAGATTTCTTCCTGGAACACGCGCATCTTGTTGGTGCCCTTGAGCAGGGTCGGCTGGATGTAATAACCGGTCGACAGATTGCCCTCGAGTTTTTCCACCTTGCCACCGGTCAGCAGCTCGGCGCCTTCGCCCTTGGCAATTTCCAGGTACGAAAGGATTTTGTCGAATTGCTGCTCGGACGCCTGCGCGCCGACCATGGTGTCGGTGTCCAGCGGATCACCACGTTTGATTTGCAGGACTTTCTTCATGACGACGGCCATGAACTCGTCGTAGATCGATTCCTGCACCAGCGCACGGGATGGGCAGGTGCAGACTTCGCCCTGGTTGAAGAACGCCAGCACCAGACCTTCAGCGGCTTTTTCAATGAAGGTCGGCTCGGCCTGCATGATGTCTTCGAAGAAGATGTTCGGCGATTTGCCACCCAGTTCCACGGTCGACGGAATGATGTTTTCGGCGGCGCATTTCATGATGTGCGAGCCGACCGGGGTCGAGCCGGTGAAAGCGATCTTGGCGATTCGCTTGCTGGTGGCCAGCGCTTCGCCGGCTTCTTTGCCGTAGCCCTGAACAATGTTCAGCACGCCCGGTGGCAGCAGGTCGCCGATCAGTTCCAGCAACACGGTAATGCCCAGCGGGGTTTGCTCGGCAGGCTTGAGCACCACGCAGTTGCCGGCGGCGAGTGCCGGGGCGAGTTTCCACGCGGCCATCAGGATCGGAAAGTTCCACGGGATGATCTGGCCGACCACGCCCAGCGGTTCATGGATGTGATAGGCCACGGTGTTGCCGTCGATTTCGGCAGCGCTGCCTTCCTGGGCGCGCAGGCAGCCAGCGAAGTAGCGGAAATGGTCGGCGGCCAGCGGGATGTCGGCGTTGAGGGTTTCGCGGATGGCTTTGCCGTTGTCCCAGGTTTCGGTGATCGCCAGCAGTTCGAGGTTCTGTTCGATGCGGTCGGCTATTTTCAGCAGGATCAGCGAGCGTGCCTGCACGGAGGTGGAACCCCACGCGTCGGCAGCGGCGTGGGCGGCGTCCAGTGCCTTGTCGATGTCTTCGGCAGTGGAGCGGGGGAATTCGGCAATTGGCTGGCCATTCACTGGCGAGGTATTGGTGAAGTACTGACCTTTGACAGGCGCGACGAACTCGCCGCCGATGTAGTTACCGTACTTGGCTTTGAACGAGACTTTGGCGCCTTCAGTACCGGGGTGAGCGTAACGCATGATGATGTTCTCCTTGGCTTTGTACTTATTAGAGAAACGCGCAAGTGCGCTTGCTATAAGCGTAGAGCAAAGGTCGGGCCACTGCCGTGCAGGGCAGGTAAATCAAGGGCTTGGCAGGTTTTTGTCGGACGAGTGGATTTTGCCTGTTACGGTTTCGGTACAGATGGGGGTGACAGTTTGTACCGCTTTCGGTACAGCCCGTGACCGGACAGTCTTGCCAGCATTGCAATGCGTCGGTGGCTGGGGGATGCTGGGCGTCACCTCAGCATTGGGCCGTCGAGCCTCGGGGAGAACAATAAGAAATGCACGACAACCATTTGAGTCGCCATGCCCAACAGGTTCTCACTGCTACCCAGGGCAAACCGCACCTGCACGGGCCCGGTGCCGATCCGTCGATTGCCCGTTCGTGGCTGCGCTGTCTGGAGGACTACCACCTCGACCCGGCGCTGAGCATGGCGCCGACTGTGCTCGAACACGGCCGGGTACTGGAAAGCCGCGAACGTCTGCAGCAGGTTCTACAGATCGCCGGCAATGAAATGAGCAGCCTGCATCAACAACTCTCCGGCGCCGGCCACGCGGTGCTGCTGACCGATGCGCGCGGGGTGATCCTCAACTGCGTCACCGCGCCCGCCGAACGCAAGATCTTTGAGCGCGCCGGCCTCTGGCTCGGTGCGGACTGGAGCGAAGCCTGCGAAGGCACCAACGGCATCGGCACCTGCCTGGTCGAACGTCAGGCGCTGACCATTCATCAGGATGAACACTTTCGCGGTCGCCACACCGGCCTGACCTGTTCGGCGAGCCCGGTATTCGACCCGCATGGCGAACTGCTGGCGGTGCTCGACGTCTCTTCGGCGCGCCATGACGTCTCGCGGCAAAGCCAGTTCCACACCATGGCGCTGGTCAATCTGTCGGCGAAGATGATCGAGAGCTGCTACTTCCTGCGCTGTTTCGATAACCAATGGTTGCTGCGCTTTCATCTGCAGGCCGAGTCCGTCGGGCTGTTCAGTGAAGGCTTGTTGGCGTTTGACGGCGAAGGGCGGATCAGCGCGGTCAACCAGAGTGCACTGAATCTGCTCGGGCATATTCGTGGCGGCTTGCTGGGTAAACCAGTGGAGGCGTTTTTCGATTGCTCGCTGGATGAATTGCTTGGCCGCGCCAGTGCCCATGCCAGCGCCAGTTGGCCGCTGCGCACCCGTGACGGGCGACATCTGTTTGCGGTGTTGCGCGGGGAATCGCGTAAACCTGTACCGAGGGTATCGACGCCGGTGGTCGCTGAGGCGCCGCGCCTGTCGGGCATCTGCCTCGGTGACGAGGCGTTGCAGGCAGACTTCCGCAAAGCCTTACGCGTTTTCGAACGTGATGTGCCGTTGTTGATCAATGGTGAAACCGGCTCCGGCAAGGAGGCCTTCGCCAAGGCTGTGCATCAGGCCAGCCAGCGTTCGAACAAAGCCTTCGTTGCGCTCAACTGCGCGGCCATTCCCGAGAGCCTGATCGAGAGCGAACTGTTCGGCTATCGCGGTGGCAGTTTCACCGGCGCACGCAAGGACGGCATGCGCGGCAAGTTGCAGCAGGCTGATGGCGGCACGCTGTTTCTCGATGAAATTGGCGATATGCCGCTGGCCTTGCAGACTCGTCTGTTGCGCGTGTTGGAGGATCGTCAGGTGGTGCCGATCGGCGGCGAGCCGGAGTCGGTCAATGTGCGGATCATCAGTGCCACCCACCGTAATCTGCTGGAGCGAGTCGCGGACGGCAGCTTCCGTGAGGATTTGTATTACCGGCTCAATGGGCTGGAAGTGGCGTTGCCGGCATTACGCGCGCGCAGTGATAAATCGCAGTTGCTGGATTTTCTGCTGGCCGAAGAGGCGGGCGGTGAAACGATAGTGATCGACGAGCCGGCGCGTGAGGCGTTGCTGGCGTTCAATTGGCCGGGCAATGTGCGGCAGTTGCGCAATGTCCTGCGCACGTTGGCGGCGTTGTGTGATGAGGGGCGGATCGGGGTGGAGGATTTGCCGGTGATGATTCGGCAGGGGCGTCCAGTCCTTCCGCCAGCCGAGTCTGGCGAACACCCACTGGCAGACGCAGAACGGATTGCACTGCTTAAAACTTTGGAGCAGACGCGGTGGCATATGACGCAAACGGCTGAGCAGCTTGGGGTCAGCCGCAATACCCTTTATAGAAAGCTGCGTAAGCATGGGATTGAGCGGCGAGTCAGTTAGAAGGCCCTCACCCTAGCCCTCTCCCAGAGGGAGAGGGGACTGACCGATTCGCTCTACTGATCTACGCCGACCTGAGTTATAGAGCCGAACTCAGGATTTGAAAGCGACCGAGATCGGCTCCCTCTCCCGGAGGACCGATCGCGGTGTTCTGCCAATTTACGCCGACCTGAAATATCGAGCCGAACTCAGGATTTGAAAACGACGCAGATCGGCTCCCTCTCCCTCTGGGAGAGGGCTGGGGTGAGGGCAGCAGTCTGAAGTCGAGTCGAGATGTTACGGCCCACCCACCCCGCCCCTCACCTAAAGAGTGCGATTTCCCCCTCCCTACGCTAACCTGCGGCCATGTTTTACGAGGTCGACTATGCACATTCATATTCTGGGTATCTGCGGGACTTTCATGGGCTCGATGGCGGTGTTGGCCAAAGAGCTGGGCCATCACGTGACCGGTTCCGACGCCAACGTCTATCCGCCGATGAGCACACAGCTTGAAGCCCAAGGCATTCAGCTGACGCAGGGCTATGACCCGGCGCAGCTCGATCCGGCGCCGGATCTGGTGGTGATCGGCAACGCCATGTCCCGCGGCAATCCGGCAGTGGAATATGTGCTGAACAAAGGCCTGCCGTACGTCTCCGGCCCGCAGTGGCTGGCTGATCACGTGCTGCAAGGTCGCTGGGTCTTGGCGGTGGCTGGCACCCACGGCAAAACCACCACCAGCAGCATGCTCGCCTGGGTCCTGGAACACGCCGGCATGAGCCCGGGCTTCCTGATTGGCGGCGTGCCGCAGAACTTCTCGGTATCGGCGCGATTGGGCGGCACGCCGTTCTTCGTGATCGAGGCTGACGAGTACGACAGCGCGTTCTTCGACAAGCGCTCGAAGTTCGTTCACTACCGTCCGCGCACCGCGATCCTCAATAACCTTGAGTTCGATCACGCCGACATCTTCCCGGATCTGCCGGCGATCGAGCGGCAATTCCACCACTTGGTGCGGACTATTCCGAGTGAAGGCCTGGTCATTCACCCGACCACCGAGCCGGCCTTGCAGCGTGTGATCGAGATGGGCTGCTGGACCCCGGTGCAAACCACCGGTGCTGGCGGTCAGTGGCAGGTCAAATTGCTCAGCGAAGACGGTTCGGCCTTCGAAGTAATGTTCGAAGGCGTGTCGCAAGGCACCGTCGAGTGGGAGCTGACCGGTCAGCACAACGTCGCCAACGCCTTGGCTGCCTTGGCGGCTGCGCGTCATGTGGGCGTGGTGCCGTCGATGGGCATCGCTGGCCTGAGCGCGTTCAAGAACGTCAAACGCCGCATGGAGAAGGTCGCTGAAGTACGCGGCATTACCATCTATGACGACTTCGCCCACCACCCGACTGCCATCGCCACCACCCTCGACGGCCTGCGCAAACGCATCGGCGACGCACCGCTGATCGCGATCATCGAACCGCGCTCCAACTCGATGAAGCTTGGCGCGCACCGTGACGGTTTGCCGGACAGTGTGGTCGATGCCGATCAGGTGATCTGGTACGCCCCGGCCAACCTCGGCTGGGACCTCGCCGGTACCGCCGCGCTGTGCAAAGTGCCGTCGATTGTCAGCGACTCGCTGGAAGGCATCATCGAACGCGTGAAGAGCCAGGCGCAGCCAGGCACGCACGTGGTGATCATGAGCAACGGCGGCTTCGGCGGCCTGCACGGCAAACTCGCCGAGGCGCTGCAATGAACACTCGTTTTGAGAGCAATGGCCCCGAACGCATTACGCTGGCGATGACCGGCGCGTCCGGCGCTCAGTACGGTTTGCGCCTGCTCGATTGTCTGGTGCGGGAAGATCGCGAAGTGCACTTCCTGATCTCCAAGGCTGCGCAACTGGTCATGGCGACCGAGACCGATGTCACGCTGCCGCCCAAACCGCAGATGATGCAGGCCTTCCTGACCGAATACACTGGAGCTGCCGCCGGGCAGATCCGCGTGTACGGCAAGGAAGACTGGATGTCGCCGGTAGCTTCGGGGTCGGGCGCTCCGGCGGCAATGGTCGTGGTGCCGTGCTCAACGGGCACGCTGTCGGCAATTGCCACGGGCGCGTGCAACAACCTGATCGAACGCGCGGCTGATGTGACATTGAAAGAGCGTCGCCAGTTGATTCTGGTGCCGCGCGAGGCGCCGTATTCGAGTATTCATCTGGAGCACATGCTCAAGCTGTCGAACATGGGCGTGACCATTCTGCCGGCCTCGCCGGGTTTCTATCATCAGCCGCAGACCATCGATGACCTGATCGATTTCGTCGTGGCGCGAATTCTCAATCTGCTCGGCATTCCCCAGGACATGCTGCCGCGTTGGGGTGAGCATCATCTGAGCAGCGATGAATAAGCTGCTGGCAATTGGGCTGGCGTTGTTGCTGACCGGGTGTGCGACGGCGCGCACCCTCGATGCGGCCAAACCCGGCGCGCCGGTGGTGTACTCCGGGACGCGGCTGGATCTGTATGTGCTGAATGGCGGGTGCTGCGCGATGGATCGGTTCGGGGCTGAGGCGCCGAGCTATCCGGGGGTGGATCTGCCGGCGAGTGCCTTGCTCGATACGCTGTTGTTGCCGTTGTCATTGCTGACGGTGATAGGTGTGGGTTTTCAGGCGACTGGCGGATTGTAGGGGAGCGCTGCGCACTCCATTCGCGAGCAGGCTCGCTCCCACAGAGGAACGCGGTGCCAATGTGGGAGCGAGCCTGCTCGCGAAAGCTTTCTTCCAGGCGCTATAGATTATTTGCCTAGCTTGCGCAGTTCATCCGATTCGATCACCCGCACACCATCCTGCTCTTCCAGCGCCAACCGCCACATCGCCCGCGCCAATTGGCACGCTTCGATGCCACGGTATTTACCCGGAATCAGTTTCGACAACGGCCCGGCCAGCTGTTCGGCCAAGCGTGGCTCCGTGCGTTCGCCCAACAACAGCGAAGGCCGGCAAATGGTCAGTTGCGGCCAGTCCTGCGCACGCAATGCCTGCTCCATTTCGCCTTTGACCCGATTGTAGAAGACCGACGATTTCGGATCGGCGCCAATCGCGCTGATCACAATCAGGTGCCGCGCGCCCATCTCCCGCGCGCGTTTGGCGAACGCCACGACCATGTCCAGATCCACCGCGCGAAACGCCGCTTCTGAACCTGCCTGCTTGATCGTGGTGCCGAGGCAGCAGTAGGCGATATCGACACGACCACTGAGCTGCGGCAGAAACGCCTGCGGATCACCCACCGGGTTTTCCAGGTGTGGATGTTCCGCCAAGGGTCGACGCGAAGGGGCGAGCACGCGAGAGATCGTTGGCTCGTTGAGCAAACGGTCGAGTAGATGTTCACCGGTCAAACCGGTGGCTCCGGCAAGCAATACGTGCTGAGGCGTCAAGTACATAGTGTCTCTCCCTTGATACTGTTCAGCTTAGTTGCTCTTTATCGCTCCGTCGTTCAATGCAGCACTTTGCAAAGCTTTTCTTGCTTGCTGTTTGCGCAGCAGTTGCCAGTGCGACAGCACGGTTTTCGGTGCCCAGATCTGCGGCTCCGAGGCTTCGAAATTGTCCGCCAGTTCACGCTCGGCGACGGTGGCCTTGGCCAGTTTGAAGGCTTGCTCCAGATCATCGGTCTGGTTCAACGCTTGGGCGAACAGTGCGTCGCCGAAATAGGTGAAGTTGGCTTCTTCCGAGCAGCCGAAGGACACCCGATCCGCACGCGAGGCGGTCATGATCAGCGTGCGCTCGTCTTTCAACGCTGGGATAAAGCCGCCGGAGTAGCACGAGGAAATCACGATGATCTTGTCGCGATTTTTCAGCGGCGCCAGCACGGCGGCGAGTTCGTCGGCGGGCAGGTCGGCCAGTTCCATGCGCGGTTGGTCGAGCACCAGCTCATGCTCGGCGGTGCCGTGGCTGGTCAGGTAGATGAACAGCAAGTCTTCCGGGCCGCTGCGTTCAGCGAGGGTTTGCGCGGCGCGGCGCAGGTTTTCGCGCGTGGCCATCGGCCGGTCGCCGAGGTGGTCGCGGTGGTTGACCAGACGGATCTGGCCATAGGCGCCGAAGCGCGTGTTGAGCATATTGGCGACGTAGTCGGACTCGCGCAGGAACACGCTTTGCTTGCCGTCGCCACCGAGAGTCAGGGTGTACAGCTCGACCGCCGGGGTCGACGCCGGGATGGCGGCCAATGCGTCTTCTAGGAGGCGGCCCTGAGCGAGCAGGCCGAGTTCGAGCGTATCGGGCAGTAACTTGCCGTCGGCGTCGCGCACGCGCTGGCCGTTGATCCAGGTGCCGCTCATGACGCTGCCATCGGTCAGCACCAGGGTGCCGCGTCCGGCGTAGCTGTCATTGTCGAAGCCGCCGATGTAGAAGCTGCCATCAGGCAGGTTCAAACGGCCCTGACCGCTGAAGCGCCAGTCGCTGAACGCGCCGACGTAATGGCTGCCGTCGGCACCGATCAACTCGCCCTTGCCGGTCAGCGCGCCTTCCTTGAACTGGCCGAGCCAGACATCGCCGTCGGCGTTTTCGTAACGACCTTTGCCGTGCAGCTGATTGTTCTTGAAGCCGCCGACGTAGATATCGCCGTCAGCGCTGTTGAACGTGCCGTTGCCTTCCAGCTGACCGTTGACGAAATGCCCGGTGAATGAATTACCGCTGGCGTCGCCGCGCTGGCCTTCGCCGTTCGGTTTGCCGTGGGCGAACTGGCCTTGATAGGAGCTGCCGTCGTCCATCTCCAGACGACCGAGCCCGGAATACTGATCAGCCTTGAATTCGCCACGGTAGGTCATGGCGTTTTCTTTCAGGGTGCCTTCGCCTTCGCGGCGGCCCTGCTTGAAGCCGCCGGTGTAGCTGCTGGCGTTGGTGGTCAGGCTGCCCTGACCGTCGAACAGGCCTTGCTGGAACTGGCCGCGATAGATCTCGCCATTGCTGCCATGCCATTCGCCCTGACCATGCCACTGGCCCTTGTCGAACTGCCCGGCATACCAACTGCCGTTGGGGTAGTCGACGCGGCCCTGACCTTGCAGCAAGCCATCGACCAGTTCACCGCGATAGCGTCCGCCATCGGGCAGGCGCGCATCTGGCGGCAACAGCGATTCGCCGTCGCCGCACGCGGTGAGCATCAGGGTCAAGGCAAGGGGTGCAAGACGTGCAAGTGAGCGCATAGCGGGATCCGGGCAATTAGGCGACCGAGTATGCCGCAGCTATGTGAACTAATGCAGCCGGTAAAACCAGTGTTGACGCGAAACAGCGTGCGCTGCTTCGCATCCAGAACCATCAGACGAAGCAGAGCGACAGCGGTTCGGCGATATAGGCCGGTTTGTCCGAGCCTTCTATCTCCAGTGTCGCGGTGGCTTTGAGCAGCCACTGGCCCGGTTTTTTCTCGGTCACTTCGCCCAGATCGACCTTCAGGCGGACCTTGGAATTGACCTTCACTGGCTGGATGAAACGCACGCTGTCCAGGCCGTAGTTGACGACCATCTTCACGCCTTCGGGCAGCACTAGGATGTCTTCCATCAATTTCGGGATCAGCGACAACGACAGGAAACCGTGGGCAATGGTGCTGCCGAAAGGCGTTTGCGCGGCTTTGACCGGGTCGACGTGAATGAACTGATAATCACCGGTGGCTTCGGCGAACAGGTTGATGCGTTCCTGATCGATGGTGAGCCATTCGGAACGTCCGAGTTCCTTGCCGACATAATCTTTGAGCTCTGCAACTGGAACATAGGGCATTGAGACTCTCCTTGGGTTCATCGGTTTTATAGTTTTTAAGGTGGGGGGATTTGACCTCCCTGCGAACCACTGTAGATCATCATGGCGATTTGCTCCGGTCAACCGACCATGCTTTTGGCGAATGCCGATCCATAGCGCAGGCGTGCTTATAATGCGGGCGACTTGTGGGGGGAGATGTCTGATGTTGCTACGTGGCCTGACCATGTTGGTGCTGTTCCAATTGCTCGGTACGGCGCTCAATCATTTGCTGTTGCCGGTACTGCCGGGGCCGATCATCGGCCTGCTGCTGTTGCTGGTCTTTCTGATCATTCGCGGTGAAGTCGGCGAGCCGCTGAATCTCGCGGCCGGCAGCCTGCTGCGTTATCTGCCGCTGCTGCTGGTGCCGCCGGCCGTGGGCGTGATGGTTTATGCGAGCGACATTGCTGCCGATTTCTGGGCGATTGTCGGCGCACTGGTGCTGTCGCTGATTCTGTCGATGGCCTTTGCCGGCGTGCTGATGCAGCGCCTGGTCAAACGTCACGCGCCTGCGTCGGAGGAGTCCTGATGCTCTTCGACTGGCAAGGCGCCTGGGCTTCGGTGATTCATCATCCGTTGTTCGGCATTGGCATCACCCTCGGTGCCTATCAACTGGTGCTGGCGGCGTTCGAGAAAACCCGCTGGATCTTTCTGCAACCGGTGCTGGTCTCCATGCTGTTGGTGATCGGTGTGCTGATTGGCTGCGGCCTGACTTACGCCGAGTACCGCAAGAGCACCGAGATCCTGAGCATTCTGCTCGGCCCGGCTACCGTGGCACTGGCGGTGCCGCTGTACCTCAACCTGCGACGTATTCGGCAATTGTTCTGGCCGATTTTTACTACGCTGGTGATAGGCGGAGTGGTGGCAACGGGCATGGGTGTGTTGCTGGGCTGGTGGTTCGGTGCCGAGCACATGATCCTGATGACCATGGCGCCGAAGTCGGTGACCTCGCCGATTGCCATGCTGGTGGCCGAACAGATTGGTGGCGTTGCGGCGCTGGCGGCGGTGTTCGTGCTGATCACCGGGGTGATCGGCGCGATCTTCGGCCCGGCGCTGCTCACCCGCCTCGGCGTGCACAGTCCCGAAGCGCGAGGCATGGCGCTGGGCATGACCGCCCACGCGGTCGGCACGGCGGTGGCCATGCAGGAAAACGATGAGTGCGGTGCCTTCGCGGCGCTGGCGATGAGTCTGATGGGCGTGGCCACGGCGGTGTTCCTGCCGTTGGCGGTGTCGATGGTGGTGTAAGGAAATGTCTATGAGTCTGCCGCTTTTCCCGTTGAACACAGTGCTGTTTCCCGGCTGCAACCTCGACTTGCAGATCTTCGAAGCGCGCTACCTCGACATGATCGGCCGCTGCATGAAACAGGGCGGTGGTTTCGGCGTGGTGTGCATCCTTGACGGCCACGAAGTCGGCGTCGCGCCAGAAGGGTTTGCGCTGGTCGGCTGCGAAGCGCGGATTACTGATTTCCAGCAGCAGGATAACGGCTTGCTGGGGATACGAGTGCAGGGTGGGCGCCGGTTCACGGTGTTGCGTACCGAGGTGCAGCGCGATCAGTTGATCCTCGCCGATGTCGAGTGGCTGGATGACGAGCCCGAGCAACCGCTACAGGACGAAGACGCTGATCTGGTGGCGCTGCTCAAGGCCTTGGCCGAGCACCCGATGGTGGAAGCGCTGAACATGGGCACCGAGGCGCTTGGTCAGCAATCGCTGGCCAATCAGTTGGCCTATCTGCTGCCATTCGCCGAAGAAGACAAGATCGACCTGCTGCAACTCGACGATCCACAACAGCGGCTGGATGCGATTCAGGCATTGCTCGATGAGCTGCAAGGCGAGTTGTTTGCCTAGTTGTACTTTGAATTAACTGGCCGGCGTTGCCAGCATTGTCTTGCTGTTGTCTTTGTCTTGATTTCGGACACTACGCCTTCAATGACAAACCGGCGACATTCGTGATCAAGTTGTCCAGGTAAAGCCACGACTGTTCAATAAAAGGCGCCGTTCATTAGTGAGATGAATGGCGCCTTTTTTGTCAGGCTCGGTAATGTTCAGCCACTGGCCAGATCACGTCGTTGGAATATGTGCTCCTGCCCTTGGGCAATAGCAAGACAACGCCGCCGGAGTCGGCTACTTGATTGATCAAGCCGTCATAAGCAGTGCTGCCATGCCAGTAGACATCGTTCCCGTCGGTACCCGCCCACGTGGCTTTCTCTATCGCCTCGGCGTCGTCACCGGCCTGCAGCAAAATATCCTCGACTCTGGCGGCCTTGCTCAGGTCCGAACTCACCAGCCAGATCCTTTCGGCACTGATGCCTCGCGTTGGCATTGATATCCGGCCTTCCAGTCTATCGCCGTCAAAATCCCTGTCGTTCAGATAAATGTTTTCCACTCGCGGGACTACTTCAATGCCGCGGGTGTCGATGACATACAGGAAGCCAAGAGTCTGGTTGCGCCGCAGCAATGGATAGTCGCGGGAGTCATCCATTTCAAACGATGTATCAGACTCCGCTGCCGAACTGTGTCGATTTCCGCTCGACGAATCACTGTCAGAAAAATGCCCCGGATAACGGTTGGCCTGGCTGTTGTAATGCCGAGGGTTGGAGTAGTAATCAAAGCCCATGTAAGTCAAACCATTGCCCGCACTAAATGTCACGCTGAAAGCCGACTTGGTCGTGGAGTCGGAAGGGTTGCCCCTCAACTTGATCAACCGCTCGTCCCGTGCCAGCTCAAAAGGCGTGCGCAAGTCGGCGCGAAACATCGCCGGGATGTCCGTTCGGTACAGGTAGTCATGCTTGTTGCGTTTATAGCCTGCATGTTCCAGGTAGCTTTTCAGGAAGCTTTCTTCGTAGCGTTGTTCAACGGGAGGCAAGTCATAGGTATTGTCTTCGCCTTCTTCTCTGAGTCTGAGACTGAAAGGGCCAAGCTCTTGCGCAATCAGGTCAAACCGCTTGTCGTCCAACGTGTTTTGAGTGAGTTGTTTGTGCTGTTCTGCCCATTCGGGAAAGCCGTTTTCCATGTCCGGTCGCAAGCGTTTTTGCTGAGCGTTGCTCAAGTTGTAGCTGCGCAAGAGTTCAGCGCACTCACTTCGGGTTTTCTGCGGGTGGGACCACTTCATGGAGTCCATGAGGAATTTCTGGTGATCGTCATTATCTGCGCGTGTTGCCCATTCCGGCGCTCTGCCACTGGCTTGGGCTTCGGCACGAAACGCCACAACTTCTGCACCATGGATGCTGTATACGTCCCATATTTCGCCATCGGTCCAGTGCGCAAGTTTTGCCGGTACGGAGCCATCTCCGCGAGATTCACTCGGGTCAACTTTAACCAGCCTGCCATGTTCACCAAGCAGGGCGAAGCCGACATTGGTGCGTGTGACCACCCGTCCTTGATACGGTAGGTCGGCCCATTCGTTGACCGTGTAATAGCCTTGGGCATCTGGCAAAGGACGAGAGTAAGAGTTACCCCTGTCATTTAGGGTGTAGCGCTCAGGAGGGTAGTACTCGACGGGCTTGTGCAAACTCCAGAGATTGCTGCCGGCCACTCGATAAAGCGGTGGGCCGGAGGGAACCCGCTCACTGGGCAATTTCGCCCGGTGCGTCTTGATCAAGTCGTGAAACGCCACCATCACCGTCAGCCCGGCGGCTGATCCGTCCTCATTGGCGATGTCTGCGAACTGTCGTCCCTTGTGGCTCTTCAGCCCGTCGGCATTGTGGCCCAGTGTCTGGTCAACGCTTTGCAAATAGGGCTCCAGAGGTGATGTCGTTGCAGGCTGCCGGGGCGCCTGCGTCTCGGGCATCTGCGTGATTGTGATGGCGGGCTCCGTTCTCGTGTTGCGGCCAGGAGAAGCATCGGAATCAATGCCCGGCAACGCGTTCGAGGCATCCGTTCTGACGCGGCCAGGCAAGCGCGAATCGAGGTCGGCTGGCCGATCGTAGGGCGCAGGACGGGGTGTCGATGTAGCGGGTGTTTCAACTGTGGGGGATGGGCGCAGCGGCCCGGGTTTCTGGCGCATAAAAGTCACTCCATGTGGTTGAGTCAGCCATCCGTTGGCTGAATTGTGTTCAAGGCCGGTCGTGCTCGGGGACCGGCCAGACGACATCATCGGCGAACGTCTTGTCGCCTTTGGGCAGATCCAGTATCACGCCGCCTGAACGGGCGATGTCGTCGATCAGGCTGTCATAGGCGTTGCTGCCAAAGTAACCAGCGACGCGGTTGTCGGTTCCCGCCCAGGTCGCCTGTTCGATTGCCGTGACACGGTCACCTGCTTGCTGCAGCACATCCTTGACCCGGGCGGCGCGGGTCAGGTCGGAATGCACCAGCCAGATCCGCTCGGCACTGATGCCGCGTGTAGGCGTGGAGATATGACCCTCCATGTCGTCGAAGAGGAACTTGCCGTTGCCGGGGTTGAACGCCTTGTTTTCCGCGCCCGGCACCACTTCCATGCCTCGGGTATCAATGGCGTACACAAAGGATGTCGTTTGCTGACGTCGCGTGGATTCATAACCTTTCGAATCATCGAAAACGAACGAGCTGTCAGAGTCGACCTCATCGCCGGTCCGTTTACCGTCCGAGACTGAACTGCTGCCCGAATCGGAGGACTCGCCGGTACGTGCTTGCGAACGCTGTGGATTCAGCCCGGGAAAAAGATTGGCCTGCGAGTTGTAATGCAGCTCGTGATAGAAGCCGCCCCGGGTCGCCGCGTAGGCAGTGGCGTCATGCAGCCCGAAGGTTGCACTCAACGCGCGTTTGTTGGTGGTGCCCGTGGGATTGCCTTTGCGGTACATCATCCGCCCGTCCCTGGCCAATTCGAACGGTAGCCGTGTTTCGCCGCGGAACATCGCCGGGATGTCGGTGCGGTACAACATGTTGTGTTTACTTCGCAGGTAGCCGAGATGAGCCGCGTAGTCAGCTAAAAAACTGTCGCTATAGCGGGTGGCGGGCCAGTGATGATTGAGGGCCAACCCTTGGGATCGCAAGTCTTGAACATAGTTGTCCAGCTCCTCGCCGATCAGTTTGAAACGCTGTTCATTGCTGGCGTCGAGTGTCTGGCGTTTATGTTGTTCGGCCCACTGCGGTATCGGCCCATGACCGAGCTCTTCTCGAAGCTGGCGCAGTTGGACTTTGCTCAGGTTATAGCTGCGCTGTAATTGCAGGCGCTGCTCGAGCGTGAGCTGTGGATGCCGCCACTTCAAGGAGTCGGCGACGTGCCTGTAGTCCTCGGTGTTCTGCACCCGCAGGGCCCACTGCGGTGGTTGGCCGTGTTTCTCTGCCTGCTCACGGAAGTCCGCCAACTGTGTGTCTTGCAGAATGTACATCTGCTGGATGTCCTGATCAGTCCAGTGCGCGAGCTTCGCCGCTGGCGGCATTGGGCTTTTTGCCAGGCTCCAGAGATTGTCCTGGGCTCTGCGATAAACCGGCGGGCCGGGCGCCAGACGTCTGAACGAAATGACCCGGTAGGCCTTGAGGTCCGCATCGTATTGAACACACACGTGATGCAGACCCTCTGTGCCCGCAAGCTGCACGTCAACCCAGTCTTTGCCCAGATAACTGCGGATGCCGGCCGCATTCGGTGCCGGCATGTCGCCGAAAAACGGATGCGCGTAATCCTCAAGTGAACCCGCCGCAAAGAATCCCGTGTCGGCGCTGGTGGCCGGTGAAACACTCACTTCGATTGCCCGGGAGACTGACCGGGACGTACCCGGCTCATCCTGGCGCGGTCGTTTTGGCGAGGAGGGCTCGTCGGGCGAAAAAACACTGCCGGGTGTTTGCAGAGTCGGGGTGTCGGTCGAGCGGTTTAGCGGCGGTGAAGAACTGGCCGCTCGGTCGACGGGTGGGGACTTTGAGCGTGGGCCGGGTTTTTGTCGCATTGGCAGTCACTCCCTGTGGATAAGTCAGCCTTCCGTTGGCTGAACTGAATAGGCGCCGGTGTGGGCCTTCGCTCACACCGGCGCACGGTTTTTGGTTTCTCGGAACTCAGGTTTGCGCGGGCGGCAGGATCTGAAGATCTTCCGGTTTGATTCGCGCCAGGGGATCGCTGTCCAGACCCCAGTACTTTCTTACGCTGCTGTAAAACACCGCGCCGGATTTCCCGGGGGCGAAACCGATGTGGGTGACATGAACTTTCGCCGCCAGTTCGTGGCGTTGTTGATGTGCATCGATGTCGGCCACCAGTGCTTCGACACTGGCATACCCACGCGCATCGACGACGTACAGTTGGAGCACTTCAAACAGCAGGGAAATCTCATAAACGTTGCCCGCTGAAGTCACTACGCTGACTGACTCCACCGGGGCATCGTCGTCGATATCCGGCAGTTCGACGGTCACGCTGGCGATGTACAAGCGGTTGCCTTCGAGTTTTATATCTGCGCGTGCTACCCGTTCTTTCAACGTCCGGGTGTACAGGTTCCAGGTCGAGGCATCGGCGGTTTTTGCCGCGGCGCCAGGCGTTGAAATACGAATGATCGAATTGCTTGCCAGCAGTACGTCATAAGTCGAACTCTGGCCTTCGAGTACATAAATGCCGGTGTGGGATCCCGCTTCAATGGTGATCCGGCTGGGGTGTGCGGTCAGCACGGGTTTTACGCTCGCCAACGGTCGGACAAAGCGATAGCTGCCATTGCGTCGCTGGAGAAAACTGCGGGTGCTGAGGACGCGAATCCCGGGATGTTTCACATCGTCTTCATAGTTCAGTTCGGGAACTTGAAGCCGGTAGGAAATACCGTCCTGCATGATCAACACCACCTCTTGCACCAGACGGGGCGTGGTGACTTTCAGGCTGTTTCTGCCGCTGTAACCTGTGGCCGCCGGGATGGGCTGAACGATGCCTTTGAAGGTCAGCACTTTCGCTGGCAGCAGGACGGACAGGTTGATGTCGCGGTAGTACAGGTGAGTGGTACCGGAGATGCCTTTGCGCACTTGCACTTCATAAGTGAGCAGTACATCGACAATCTCGGCGTTGTTGAACGCCAGAAAAACCGAGCGGGATGTTTCGGGTGTATCGCGCCGGGCGACAAACTCCACCGGACGATCCGTGCGCGACACGAAATGCCGCTTCATACCGTCTTCGGTGATTTCGACAGTGCCACCGTTGATGATGTGTACAGCCGGTGCCGCTTGGCCAATGACGGTGACGGCGGGCTCGACAGACAGAGTCGGTGCATCCCCCGGCTCCTTGGGTAGCTGGACCCGCAGCTCATAGCCATCCGCGGTCTTGAAGGTGAACTGATCGTTCTTCAGTTGGCGTTTGCCATCGATCCACTGGTAGACATTTTCGATCGTCAGCACATGCTCGGGGTCGTTGCCATCCTTGCCGCGCAGAGAGCTGACCACCAGCGATGTGCCGACGATCTGCCAGCGCTGAATGATGTCTGCCGGCCAGCCGAATTCGATCAGGCTCGACTGTTCGCCATCCTCGATGAGGGTCGTTCGCGCATTGCTGCTGGCGATGTAGTAGCGGTCCGCACCAGTACCGCCCTCGACCCGACAGTCCAGCCCGTAGATAGCGATCGTGTCATCGCCCGCGCCGGCGCTGATGCGATCGTAGCCGTTGGCCGCAATGCGATTGGCCGCGTCGTTGCCGGTGACGCGGCTGGTGCCTTTGCGCAGGGTCGAGACGTTCTCGATCGAGGTGAGTTGCGCGACGTCGACAGCATCGACAGTCGGATCAAGGCGCCGCAACGCGACTCTGCCGCTGTGCAGATCGATGTAGTGGCCGATGTGGCGGGTATCGCTGAGCGGCCGGCTGCCTTCAAAGGCCAGCGTGTCGGAACCGGCACCGCCATCGAGCACATTGAGATGGGGTGGTTTGCGGAGGCGGTTCAATTCCTTTTCGGTGACGTCCTGATAAAAAGCATCGTTTTTGTCGCCACCGGTCAGCGCTTTGTGATCGTCGCGATAGCTGAACAGATTGGCTTTGTTCTTTACGCCGATGACCCGGTCATTGCCGCTGCCCAGGCGCCAGAAAACGCCTTTGTCGTCGCCGGCGCTGCCCGATACTTTGCCCTTGAGATTGGCGGGCAGTCCGTTGCCGGCATCGATCACGTCGTCGCCCTCGACAATGGCGGCCTGACTGTCGAGCTTGAACGGTTGTTCGCCGGCGCTTTCATCCCACTGGTAGCGCCAGAGTTCCACGGGCCTGAGCTCAACCTGGAAAGCGCCGTTGATCACGTGTTCGATGGAGTGCTTGTACGCACCCTCGAGCATGTCCCTGGCCGACACGTCGAGCTGTTTCTGGTAATCATGAAACCCCTTGGAGAGCTTGAAGCGATCCATGACCTCCTTGTCCAGTTCCTGGCGGGTAAAGGCGAACCAGCCTGAGCGCATGCGTTCTTCAAAGGTCAGCTCAATGTAGTCATCGATGTCGTCCACCACCCGCGCTGCCTGGTAGATGATCGAGGCCGCGATGAGCAACCCGGCGGCGACCAGTCCGACAGGGCCGGCAACGCTGCCAAAACCGGCCAGTGCGGCGACACCCAGTACCAGGCTCAAGCTCGCACCCGCTACGCTCAAGCCGCCGCTGACATAGTGATCCTGTGCTTCTTTGCCCTGTGCTGCGGCGGCGGCATTGAACGATTTGATAGCGTCGGCGATGTCGAAGGGCAGGGTGATTGCGCTGGCGAACATCCCGGCCCCCCGGCTCATGTATTTGCCCATCGACGTCATCGGGAAATACTTCAGCGCGGTGCCGCCGTTTCTCAGCATCGCCTCACCGGTTTTGGTCAGTCCCCGCTCGATGATCAACGAGCCGAATTCGGCGGCGATGGAGCCGCCCTGAAAAATCGCCTCCAGTGTGTCGCCAGCCTTGATCGCATCGATCATGGCCTTGTAACCGCTGTAGATGCCGAATGCCTGCATGCCCACGCCAGCGCCGCTGAGCAGATAGCTTTTGTTTTTGCTGATCCAGCCCGGCGCGTTTTCCAGCGCGTCGACCCGGTGAATGTCGAGTTTCTGCGCGGCCTTGCCCAATTGGTTCAAGCGATCCATTGCGCTGCCGGGGTCAATGGCGGTGTCGGCGACGAACAGCGGAGTGGCATCGACGGAACGTTTGCAGGCGATTTCATAGAACAGCATGGCCGCGACGCCGCTGTCGGCGATGTCCGCCGATTTGACCCGCGCCTGCACCTTGTCTGCGTCGAAGTTGAGCCCGTCGATAAAGCCTTGATCCGCGCGCTGCATGCCGGCATTCGCCGGACTGATGGCCTCGCCATGGACTGTCGCGCCCATGGCCTGCAGTTCGACCCGGCTGGTCATCACCTCACCGATGCGCAACGGGCCGAAATGCTTGTCGAGGGATTTCAGCGTGCGCCGCCAGGCAGCAGCTGCATCATCGGGCGGTGTTGCGCTGTTGAGCGTCCCAGCCTGGGGCGCATGGGGATTGGCCGAAGCGTTGATGGGCGAGACCTGAACGGGGCTGAAGTTGGCCATTTGCAGGGGCGGGGTAATCATTTTTGACATGTCATTAATCCTTTAATGATGAGGTTTGCGCGCCGGTGTCCGTACCGGTGTGTCACGCGTCTTGAGTCAGTGTTTTTTCCGGTTCAGGCCAGCGGATGTCATAGGCGAATTCGTCGCCGTTGCCGGAAAGCCTGAGCACGGGTTTGCCGGCGGTCTCGGCTTTATCGATCAATTGGTCGTATTCGAATTTGTTGTGGTGGCCGGCATGGGTGGCCGCTTGGATGCGCTCGGCGCTTGCGCCGGCCTGTTCCTTGATGTGATCGATCTGCACTGCTTTGGTCAGCGCAGAGTTGATCAGCCAGATACGATCGCTATCCAGGCCGCTGCGAGTCACCGAGATCAGCCCTTCAAAGTCGTCGGACGGAAACCACGTCGGTGGTGTGTCGCGGGCTGCCGAGTTGAAGCTCATGTTTTCTTCATGGGGGACCACTTCCAGATGGCGGGTGTCCAGCGCATAAAGAAACATTTCTACCTGCCGTGTCCGGGTCGGTTCGTAGTGCCGGTCGTGATCCCAGTAGATCGGGCTGGCCGGCTCGGACCAATCGGAAGACGTGCTGCTGTGCGAGTCGCTGTTATCACTTTCCGAGCCGCTGTCGTCGGCACTGCGTCCCGGGTACTTGTGGGTCTGGCTGTTGTAAAGCAAGTACTCGGCGGAAGGAGTGCGAGCGTACATCTGCCCTTCGTTGAGGCTGAACGTGGCGCTCATTGGCTTGTGTGTGGTGGCGCCGGGTTCATGGTGATAGCGCGGCAGCATGAAGCCGTCATTGGCGAGTTCGAACGGTGTGCGCTCATCGCCACGGAACAGTGCCGGGACGTCGGTGCGGTACAGGCAATTGTTCTTGTTGCGCAGATAGCCGAGTTTCTTCAGCAGTGCTTCGCGCACTTCCAGGGTCAGGCTGGTTTCGGGGCTGTACCAGTCATGGCGGGCATCGCGTTTGAGGTTGAGCTCATTGACCGCCTGCTGGCTCCACTTATCGAGGCGTCGGGGATTGCTGACCTCTTCAGTCAGGCGTTTATGCACCTGGGCCCATTGCGGGATTGTGTGTCCACCCTTCAGGTCTTGCCGCAGACGCGTCAATTGGCTGGGCAGCAAATTGTAGGATTGCAGCAAGGATTCGCGCTGCTTCAACGTCATGCCCGGATGCAGCCAGCGCAAAGCGTCACGCGCCAGGTCGTTTGCCGGATTATTCGTCGTGGCGGACTCTGCCCATTGCGGTGCCCTGCCGTGAGTTTGCGCTTCGGCGCGGAACCGTCGGATATCCTCACCCTGAATGCCGTACAACTGCCATATCTCGTGATCGGTCCAATGCTTCAGATGTGTGGGTTGTGCGCCAAAACCCGCCACCGGTGGATCGACTTCGATCCAGTTGCCGAATCGATCCTTGAAAGCAAACCGGGTGTCAGCGGCGTCGGTCTTGCGAATCGGCGTGAACGCGTAATAACCCTGGGCATCCGGCGAACGTGACGAGTGTGCGTAGAGGCGCAGATCAATGAAGGTCGGAGTGCTCGCAGTGCGAGGGCGCTTGGCGTCTGGCTCGCTGGTGACGGCAGCCGGGCGTTTCTGCGATGTGCCGGGTGTCGGCGGCTCATTGCCCACAGCCGGTGTTTCGCTGGCCTGCTCGCTCAGACGCCAGGTTGGCCGGCTATCATTCTTGTAAAGGCGTGGGCCGGAAGGTTGGCGTTCGGTCAGCAGTTTGCTGCGAAAGAGGCCGGACTCATCGAGGCCGACATGGGTGGTGTACAGCTTGCCCTGGTATTCGACGTCGACAAATCTTCGCCCGACGATCCAGCGAAAACCATCGCTGTCCGCCGGCTTCATGCCGCGCAGAAAATCGTCGTTCAGCCAGTACTTGGCTGCGGAGCCATCGTGGACGGGGAAGGTTTGGCTTGTGGTCGGCATTTCGTGGATGACCACGGCGGGCGTCCGGGGCAAATCTGTCACGGGCCGGGCGCCAGTGTCAGGCATCGGGTTTGCGTAATCGGGAAAACCGGGCAGTCGATAGCCAGTCGGTGTACCGGTCGCCAGCGGTGTGTCGGGGCGTGAGGTTGCAGGGTTGCCCTGCTCGGGTTGTTGCACTGTGGAAAGATGCGGTTTGCGCGGTATTTTCGGACTCATGAATTACTCGAGTTCAACGGATCGATAAAACATTCACAGGTGTAAAGCTGTTTTTGAATGGTTTTAATGATCAATATTTAAGTTGGATGTCGAGTCAATCTAACGGCTTTTCAAAATCGTGAAAGCAATAGCTGTCTGGATTTTCATTAAATATGTAACTTTGATTTTTATTGGTTTTTTGTGCAGGAAGTTGCCGTCCGGCTACTAAAGAAAAGTTACCGGAGGAGGGAAGTTTGGAGTGGGGTAATAACGCTGCTCTCGTCGGAAGTTTCCTAAAAAAGCAGCGCCAAAACAATAAGCCTTGTTAAATGTTAATCAGTAGGCATAGCGCAGCAATGTATGCGGCAAGTGCCGAAGAACAAAGAAGGCGAACATCGCCACCATGGCCGGCAAGATCAACCACCACACTTTGAATGGCATGGGGTTGAGTGATGTCGAGCGCTGGCTCAGCCACAGGCTGGCGGCGCAGACGCAACAGGCCAGCATCGCACCGGCCAATACATCGGTCGGCCAATGCGCGCCGAGATAGACCCGTGACAGAGCGATGGCCAGGGCGGGCATGCAGCCGATCAGCAGCCACGTCAGGCGCATGCGCGGCGGCTGACCACGGCCGGCGAGCACTGCCAGCGTCAGGAACAGCGCAAAGGAACCCGACGCGTGACCGCTGGGCATGCTGAAAGTCGTCAACGGATCGGTCAGTACTTCCGGACGCACCCGGGCAAAGAAGTACTTGGTCGCGGTATTGGCCAGCGCGGTGACCAGCAGCGTACCCACCGCGAACAGCGCGTGGCGCCACTGTCGGCACAGCAACAGCAGGGCAACGAGCAGCGCGCTGAACATCAACATGTTGCGGAACTCGCCGATCAGCGTCAGCGTGACGGCAACTTCGTCCAGAACCGGCTGGCGATGTTCCTGCACCAAGGTCATCACGCCTTGATCAAGCGCTGTCAAATACGGATAGCCGATGAACAGGCCGATCAGAATCAACAGGCTCATGCTGCTGATCCAGATTGTTGCGCGGCGGTGGCGACGCAAACTGCTGTTCACACTGAGGCCGACCATTGCCGCAATACTGCCGGCGACAATCCCGGCTTGCAGCCAGAACCCTTCAGGCAATGGCAGGCGGAAGGCCGCGCCGGTGGCCCAGCCCGGCAGCAGATAGGCCAGGCTCCAGCCGGCGGCGGCCAACAGGCTGACAGCGGCGAAACGCGGGAAGGGCATGTCGCACATGCCGGCGACCATGGGCAGCATCGGCCGCAACGGTCCTATAAAACGTCCGACCAACAGGCTGGCAATGCCGTAGCGCTGGAAGTAGCCTTCTGCGCCGGCCATCCACTCCGGGTGATGGCGCAAGCCCGGCAGGCGCCGGATGTTCTGGTGGAAGTGGCGACCGAGGAAATACGAGATCAAATCACCGAGAATCCCTCCGAGGAAGCCTAGCAGCAGGGTTTCGCTCAGCGACAGTGCGCCGCTGCCGGCCAGCACGGCGATGGCAAACAGCAGCACGGTGCCCGGTACGATCAAACCGGCAATCGCCAGGCATTCCACCATAGCAACAATGAACACCGCAGCAGCCAGCCATTGTGGATTGGCCGCCAGCCACCCGGTCACGCTATCGAGCCATGGGCCCATACAGAAAAACTCCAATCATTGATTAACCCGGCAGGCGCAGCCGTCGGCAGCCCGCAGGGGCGTGTGTTTACAGCAGAAAATAATCCCGGCCTTCGACCTGACCGCGTCGCAGCGGGTTCCGCGTGCACCATTGCGCGTAAGTCGCATCGACGAAGCGGTACATCAAGTGTTCGTCCCGGCCATGGGGGATACCCAGGCGGGTGGTCTGAATGATGTGCGAGGGCGCAGGCCCGGTGTCTTCTACCAGAAGGACTTGATGATCGAAACGTTTGGCATCCCACACTGGTACTTTCAGCCCCAGCGCCTTGCACAGCAGGGTCTGCCCGGCGCAAAGCTTTTGCGAGGGGCGCGCACGTCCCTGAGCATCAGGGTTGTTCAGCAGCATCTGCGCCAGGCTCGCCGGCCCGCTGACTTCATCGACCCACGGATAAGCGGATTTGATCAATACCGCATTGCCCGGACCTTGTGCGCTGAAGTTCAGCGAATCACCGCCACGGGCGTAGTACATATAGATGTGCCCGCCATCCAGAAACAAAGCCTTACGCTTTTCTGTGTAGCCGAGGGACGCGTGACTGCCTTTTTCCGCGCAGTAATAGGCTTCGGTTTCGATGATTCGCGCGCTCAGCCACAGATCCCCAACCCGGTGGCGAATGACTTTGCCGAGCAGATCCTGCGCCAGCACTTGCGCATCGCGGTCGAAAAAGGCGTCCGGCAGCCCCAGCGGCAGGCGTTCGGCGCGGTGGCGAGCGGTCAGGTTGGACATGGCAGGCAACGATTATCCAGACTCAGGAGGTCGTGATGATAACAACGCACGGCTTAATTGGGCCTGAACGCCGGTGAATCTGCGTTCATTTTGACCATCCGCCCGTCACCGCTGTTAGTCCCGGGACGCGACAGCTATAATCTGCCGCTTTCCTCTTTGCCAAGACCCCAGCAGACCATGACTGAGTCCGTTCTTGACTACATGACCCGATTGGGTCGCGCCGCCCGCGAAGCCTCCCGGGTCATCGGCCGTGCCAGCACCGCGCAGAAAAACCGCGCCCTGCAGGCCGCTGCCAATGCCCTGGACGCCGCGCGCGCCGAGCTTGCCGCCGCCAATGAGCAGGATCTGGCTGCCGGTCGCGCCAATGGTCTGGAACCGGCATTGCTGGAACGTCTGCAACTGACCCCGGCGCGCATCGACGGCATGATCGTCGGTTTGCGTCAGGTCGCGGCACTGCCGGACCCGGTCGGTGCGATCCGTGACATGAGCTTCCGTCCGTCGGGGATTCAGGTCGGCAAAATGCGCGTGCCACTGGGCGTGATCGGGATCATCTACGAATCCCGTCCCAACGTGACCATCGATGCCGCCAGCCTGTGCCTGAAGTCCGGCAACGCAACCATCCTGCGCGGTGGCTCCGAAGCGATTCATTCCAACCGGGCGATTGCCGCATGCATTCAGCGCGGTCTGGCCGAGGCCGAATTGCCTGCCGCTGTGGTGCAAGTGGTCGAAACCACTGACCGTGCCGCTGTTGGCGCGATGATCAGCATGCCTGAGTACGTCGATGTGATCGTGCCGCGCGGTGGCCGTGGCCTGATCGAACGCATCAGTCGCGATGCCCGGGTGCCGGTGATCAAGCATCTGGACGGTATCTGCCACGTCTACGTCAGTGCCCACGCCGATCTGGCGAAAGCCCAGCGCATCGCCTTCAATGCCAAGACTTATCGTTATGGCATCTGCGGTGCGATGGAGACGCTGCTGGTCGATCAAACGGTTGCGCAAGATTTCCTGCCGTCGATGGCCGCCCAGTTCCGCGAAAAAGGCGTCGAACTGCGTGGCTGCGAGCGCACCCGGGCGATCATCGACGCCGTAGCCGCCAGCGAAGACGACTGGAACACCGAATATCTGGCGCCGATCCTGTCGATCCGTGTGGTCGACGGTCTGGATCAGGCCATCGAACACATCAACCATTACGGCTCCCATCACACCGACTCGATCGTCAGCGAAAACCTCGCTGACACCCGGCGCTTTGTGGCGGAAGTCGACTCGGCGTCGGTGATGATCAACACCCCGACCTGCTTCGCCGATGGATTTGAATACGGATTGGGTGCCGAGATCGGCATTTCTACTGATAAGCTGCACGCCCGCGGCCCGGTGGGTCTCGAAGGACTGACCTGCGAGAAGTACATCGTGGTCGGTGATGGCCAGTTGCGCGGCCAGGCGCCGGTCTGACTTGACCGACCTCGACCTGACAGCGCCGCAAACCGGCAGCGAAACCCGTCCGCGGCGCATCGGCGTGCTGGGCGGTACGTTCGACCCGGTGCACATCGGCCATTTGCGCGGTGGGCTGGAAGTCGCCGAAGCGCTGGCGCTCGATGAATTGCGCCTGATGCCGAATGCGCGGCCGCCCCATCGCGGTACGCCGCAGGTGTCGGCGCAGGATCGCTTGGCGATGGTCGAGTGTGCGGTGGCCGGCATGCCGCCGCTGATGGTGGACGCCCGCGAATTGCAGCGGGACAAGCCGTCCTGGACCATTGATACCCTGGAGTCGATACGCGCTGAAATGCCCGCCGAGACCCAGGTTTTTCTGCTTTTGGGCTGGGACGCATTTTGCGGCCTGCCCACTTGGCACCGCTGGGAAGAGTTGCTCCAGCATTGCCACATCCTGGTGCTACAGCGCCCGGACGCCGACAGCGAACCGCCGGATGCCTTGCGCAACCTGCTGGCAGCGCGTTCGGTGAGCGACCCGCTGGCCCTGAAGGGGCCAAGCGGACAGATTGCATTCGTCTGGCAGACACCGCTCGCGGTTTCCGCCACCCAGATCCGTCAACTGCTGGCCAGCGGTAAGTCGGTACGTTTCCTGGTGCCCGACGCGGTCCTGGCCTACATCGATGCGCACGGTCTGTACCGTGCGTCGAACTGAACAAGGCGTGCTTCACTGATACGAATCACCGTATCGCCAAGCCGCCGAATATATGAGCAAAACGAGTTTTATATGACTGACAAAGACCAAACCAAAGTAAAGCGCAAAGGCACATTCAAGAGCGCCCCGCTGCCAGAACCGGTCAACACCAATGAGCCGCTGAAGGGCGACGAGCTGGTCAAGCTGGCTGTAGCTGCGCTGGAAGACGTCAAGGCACAAGACATCCAGATCATCGATGTTCGCGACAAGCAGAGCATTACTGACTACATGATCATCGCCACCGGTACCTCCAACCGCCAGATCAACGCGATGCTCGACAAGGTTCGCGAAGAAGTCAAAAAGCAGGGCGCCAAGCCGCTGGGCGAAGAAGGCAAGGGCGACAGCGACTGGGTGCTGCTCGACCTGGACCTCGTGATCGTGCACATGATGACCGCCTCGGCACGTCAGTTCTATGACCTGGAGCGCCTGTGGGCCGGTGCCGAGCAGAGCCGTGCGGCCGACGCCAAGCACCACAGCCCGGAAAACACCCACGAGCATTTCACCAAGCTCAACAAAGACCAGCTGTAAGGGATTGCTGTGCGACTGCGCCTGATCGCCGTCGGTTCACGCATGCCCAAGTGGGTGGAAGAAGGCTGGCATGAATATGCCAAGCGTCTTCCGTCCGAGCTGGCGCTGGAACTGGTGGAAATACCGCTCAATACCCGTGGCAAGAATGCCGACGTGGCCCGATTCATCCGTCAGGAAGGCGAAGCCATGCTGGCCAAGGTCGGGCCGAACGAGCGGATCGTCACGCTGGAAGTCCACGGCAAGCCCTGGAGCACCGAGCAGCTGGCGGTCGAACTCGATCGCTGGCGGCTGGATTCGCGCACGGTCAACTTCATGGTTGGTGGCCCGGAGGGGCTGGCGCCGGAAGTCTGTGCCCGTGCCGATCAGCGCTGGTCGTTGTCGCCGCTGACGTTGCCGCACCCACTGGTGCGGATCCTGATCGGCGAACAGTTGTATCGTGCCTGGACCGTGCTGTCCGGTCACCCTTACCACAAGTAATCCAGCCCTCATGTCTCAGCCGATCCGCATCAAGGACCACGAAAAGGACGCACGCCTGGTGCGTAGCCGCGTCGTGTTCGGGGCCATTGCGATCATGCTGCTGATCGGCGTGTTGATCGCGCGGCTGTATTACTTGCAGGTGATCCAGTACGAGTACCACTCGACGCTGTCGGAAAACAACCGTGTCCACGTGCAGCCGATTCCGCCGACCCGTGGGCTGATTTTCGACCGCAACGGCGTGGTGGTGGCGGATAACCGTCCAAGCTTCAGCCTGAGCATGACCCGTGAGCGCTCCGGCGACTGGCAGCAAGTGCTCGACGTCATCGTCGAAGTGCTGGAGCTGACGCCCGAGGACCGGGTGATCTTCGAGAAACGCATGCGTCAGGGGCGCCGGCCGTTCGAGCCAGTGCCGATCCTGTTCGAGCTGAGCGAAGAGCAGATCGCCCGCATCGCGGTGAACCAGTTCCGCCTGCCGGGCGTGGAAGTGGTTGCGCAGCTGGTTCGTCACTATCCGCAGGGCGCGCATTTCGCGCACTCGGTGGGTTACATGGGGCGGATCAACGAGAAAGAGCTGAAGAGCCTCGATCCGGTCAACTACAGCGGCACCCACCACATCGGCAAAACCGGCATCGAGCGTTTCTACGAGCCGGAATTGCACGGTCAGGTCGGTTACGAAGAAGTCGAGACCAACGCCCGTGGCCGCGTGCTGCGTGTGCTCAAGCGCACCGATCCGATTCCCGGCAAGGACATCGTCCTCAGTCTGGACATCAAGTTGCAGGAAGCCGCCGAAGCGGCATTGGGCGGTCGTCGTGGTGCGGTGGTTGCGCTGGACCCGAAGACCGGCGAAGTGTTGGCGATGGTCAGCCAGCCGAGTTTCGACCCGAACCTGTTCGTCACCGGGATCAGCTTCAAGGCGTATGCCGAGTTGCGTGATTCGATCGACCGGCCACTGTTCAACCGGGTCTTGCGTGGTCTGTACCCGCCGGGCTCGACGATCAAACCTGCGGTGGCGATTGCCGGTCTCGATTCTGGCGTAGTCACGGCTTCGAGCCGGGTGTTCGACCCGGGCTACTACATGCTGCCCAACTACGATCACAAATACCGTAACTGGAACCGTACGGGCGACGGTTTCGTCGACCTCGACACGGCGATCATGCGTTCCAACGATACCTACTTCTATGACCTGGCGCACAAGCTCGGCATCGATCGGCTGTCGGCCTACATGAACAAGTTCGGCATCGGCCAGAAGGTCTCGCTGGACATGTTCGAAGAATCCCCCGGCCTGATGCCGTCCCGCGAATGGAAACGGGCGACGCGTAAACAGGCGTGGTTCCCGGGTGAAACCCTGATCCTCGGGATCGGCCAGGGCTACATGCAATCAACGCCGCTGCAACTGGCTCAGGCCACGGCGCTGGTCGCCAACAAAGGCATCTGGAATCGTCCGCACCTGGCCAAATCCCTCGAAGGGGTGAAACCGATTGACGAGAATCCGATGCCGGACATTGTCCTGCGCGATCCGTCCGACTGGAACAAGGTCAACCACGGCATGCAGCAGGTGATGCACGGTGCGCGCGGTACTGCGCGTAAAGCCGCTATCGGTGCGCAATACCGCATCGCCGGCAAGTCCGGTACGGCACAGGTCGTCGCGATCAAGCAGGGTGAGAAGTACGACCGCTCCAAGGTTCAGGAGCGCCACCGTGACCACGCCTTGTTTGTCGGTTTTGCCCCGGCCGATGACCCGAAAATTGTTGTTTCGGTGATGGTCGAGAACGGTGAGTCCGGCTCCGGCGTCGCCGCGCCCGTGGTGCGTCAGGTCATGGACGCCTGGCTGCTCGATCAGGACGGACGTTTGAAGGCCGAATACGCCAGCCCAATCAGTGCGGAGGCTACGGCCCGTGATGAATAACTTTGATCGCATGCTCTCCAGTGAGGATGTGATGCGTCGCCGCGCGACGTTGCTGCAACGACTGCATATCGATGGCCCGTTGCTGATCCTGCTGCTGATTCTCGCTGCCGGCAGCCTGTTCGTGCTGTATTCGGCGAGCGGCAAGAGCTGGGATCTGTTGGCCAAACAGGCCACATCGTTCGGTATCGGCCTGGTGTCGATGATCATCATCGCCCAGTTCGAGCCGCGTTTCATGGCGCGTTGGGTGCCGCTCGGCTATGTGATCGGCGTGGTGCTGCTGTTGGTGGTGGACATCATGGGCCACAACGCCATGGGCGCGACGCGCTGGATCAACATCCCCGGCGTAATCCGCTTTCAGCCCTCGGAATTCATGAAGATCCTGATGCCGGCGACCATTGCCTGGTATCTGTCCAAGCGTACGTTGCCGCCGCAACTCAAGCATGTCGGCATCAGCCTGATGCTGATCGGCGTGCCGTTCGCGCTGATCGTACGCCAGCCCGATCTGGGCACTTCGCTGCTGATTCTCGCCGGTGGTGCGTTCGTGCTGTTCATGGGCGGGCTGCGCTGGCGCTGGATTCTCAGCGTGCTGGCCGCCGCGATTCCGGTGTCGGTGGCGATGTGGTTTTTCATCATGCACGACTACCAGAAGCAGCGAATCCTGACCTTCCTCGACCCGGAAAGCGATCCGCTCGGTACCGGCTGGAACATCATTCAGTCGAAAGCCGCGATCGGTTCCGGCGGCGTGTTCGGCAAGGGCTGGCTGCTTGGCACCCAGTCACACCTGGACTTCCTGCCGGAAAGCCACACCGACTTCATCATTGCCGTGCTCGGCGAAGAATTCGGCCTGGTGGGCATCTGCGCGCTGCTGCTGATCTATCTATTGTTGATTGGCCGGGGGCTGGTGATCACCGCTCAGGCACAAACGCTATTCGGCAAATTGCTCGCCGGTGCGTTGACCATGACGTTTTTTGTTTACGTTTTCGTCAACATCGGTATGGTCAGTGGCCTGTTGCCGGTCGTAGGGGTGCCGTTGCCGTTCATTAGCTACGGCGGAACTTCGCTGGTGACGCTGCTGTCAGCGTTTGGGGTTTTGATG
The DNA here is from genome assembly GCF_036542145.1 of Pseudomonas sp. ZY71. NCBI lineage: Bacteria > Pseudomonadati > Pseudomonadota > Gammaproteobacteria > Pseudomonadales > Pseudomonadaceae > Pseudomonas > Pseudomonas sp. ZY71. The sequence continues at coordinate 5,871,829 of NZ_CP144274.1, read as the reverse complement.
TCGATCCATACCCATCGCAAGTGGATCGCACAGGTTTGAATAAGGTGAAGAGTTCAATGCAAGTAATGCGTGGCTGGGCGACTCGATGCGCGCCGCTGGTAGGCCTGATGGGCCTTCTGGGTAGCGTCCAGGAAGCGCTGGCCGGCGAATACGAAGGCTCGCCTCAGGTGGCCGAGTTCGTCGGTGAAATGACCCGCGACTACGGTTTTGCCGGTGAGCAATTGATGGCGGTGTTCCGCGAGGCTCAGCGCAAACAGGCGATTCTCGACGCCATTTCCAGACCTGCCGAGCGCGTCAAGCAGTGGAAAGAATATCGCCCGATGTTCATCACCGACGCGCGTATCGCCCGTGGTGTGGATTTCTGGCGTCAGCACGAGGCGACGCTGGCCCGTGCCGAGCAGGAATACGGCGTACCGGCACAAGTGATCGTGTCGATCATCGGTGTTGAAACCTTTTTCGGACGTAATACCGGTAATTACCGGGTGATCGATGCCTTGTCGACGCTCGGTTTCGACTATCCTCCCCGTGCCGAATTTTTCCGCAAGGAACTGCGTGAGTTCCTGCTGCTGGCGCGCGAAGAACAGGTCGATCCACTGACCCTCAAAGGCTCGTACGCCGGGGCCATGGGCCTGCCGCAGTTCATGCCGAGCAGCTTTCGCGCGTACGCGGTGGATTTCGACGGTGACGGCCACATCAATATCTGGAACAACCCGGATGATGCGATCGGCAGCGTCGCGAGCTATTTCAAGCGTCACGGCTGGGTCGCGGGTGAGCCTGTGGTCAGCCGCGCCGATGTCCGTGGCGAGCAGGTCGATGAAGGCCTGACCACCGGCATCGAACCGACGAAAACCGTTGGAGAGTTGCGAGTGCTGGGCTGGTCAAGTCATGATGCGCTGCGCGATGATATGCCGGTTACTGCATTTCGCCTCGAAGGCGACAACGGCCCTGAATACTGGATGGGCCTGAAGAATTTCTACGCGATCACGCGTTATAACCGCAGCGTGATGTACGCCATGGCCGTACATCAACTGTCTGAACAGCTGGTACAAGCACGGGGCGTCAAGTAATGCGGGCATTGCCTAACAATAAACCCCTGAAGCTGGTGGCATTCGCTGCGTTGGCGGTATTGGTCGCCAGTTGCACGACCAGCCGTTCGCCGACGCCGAAAACCTCCAATACCGCTGTGCGAGCGCAGCCGGGTCTGGACATCAACCGCGCGCACAAAGACGGCGCGCCGTGGTGGGATGTCGATGTTTCGCGCATCCCCGATGCCACGCCGACCCTGCACACCGGTCCTTACAAGGCCAACCCGTACACCGTACTGGGCAAAACCTATTTCCCGTTGCAGGAATCCAAGACTTACGTCGCTTCCGGCACAGCGTCCTGGTACGGCACCAAGTTTCACGGTCAGAACACCGCCAACGGCGAGGTCTACGACCTGTACGGCATGAGTGCCGCCCACAAGACATTGCCACTGCCAAGTTACGTTCGGGTGACCAACCTGGACAACAATCGCACGGTGATCCTGCGCGTCAACGACCGTGGGCCGTTCTATTCCGATCGCATCATCGACTTGTCCTACGCCGCCGCGAAAAAACTCGGTTACGCCGAAACCGGCACCGCGCGCGTCAAGGTTGAAGGCATCGATCCGCAGCAATACTGGGCAGCCAAGGGCCGCCCGGCACCGTTGATGCTCAACGAGCCGCAGGTCGCGCAGAACAGCGCTCCGGTGATCACGGCGTCGGCCGGCACCGTCGAGCAATGGACGCCACCGCCGCAGCAACATGCCTCCGACACCGTCCCTGTGCCGATGAGTGCAAAAAAAAACGCTTCTGCAACAGCAACTGGCCAGTATCTGCAGGTGGGCGCGTTCGCCAACCCGGACGCTGCAGAACTCCTGAGGTCGAAGCTCAGCGGGATGGTGAGCGCTCCGGTGTTCATCAGCTCGATCGTGCGCAATCAGCAGACCCTGCACCGGGTTCGCCTGGGGCCGATCGGCTCGCCGGGTGAGATTGCCCAGGTGCAGAACAGTGTGCGCCTGGCCAACCTTGGTTCGCCAAGTGTGGTCACCGAGTAATACGTAGAACTTGATTGACGATTCGCCAGCGATTGGGGGGTGAATCAGGTTGTTGGCTCGTCGAAGAACAAAAGCCCGGCAAGGGTGACTGGAGTGAGCAACTGAACACGCGATGGCTCGTTAGAAAGTCATCTGATTAAATTTTGTCCGCAAGGACAGTTTCCATTAGCGATTTCGAGAGACGGATGAACATCACCACCTTTGCCAAACGCCTGTGTCTGCTAGTCCCGCTGCTCCTCTCGCCAGCCGCCTTCGCGGCCGAGATGATGCCGTCGCCACCGCAACTGGCCGCCAAAGCCTACGTTCTGATGGATGCCAGCAGCGGCAACGTGCTGGTCGAGAACAATGGCGACCAGCGTCTGCCACCGGCCAGCCTGACCAAGCTGATGACCGCGTACATCGCGACCCTGGAAATCCGTCGTGGCCAGATCGGTGAAAACGATCCGGTGACCGTCAGCGAAAACGCCTGGCGCACCGGCGGTTCGCGGATGTTCATCAAGGTCGGCTCGCAGGTGACTGTCAGCGACCTGCTGCACGGCATCATCATCCAGTCCGGCAACGACGCCAGCGTGGCGCTGTCCGAGCACATCGCCGGCAGCGAAGATGCGTTCGCCGATCTGATGAACAAGACTGTCACCGATCTGGGCATGACCAACTCCCACTTCATGAACCCGACCGGTCTGCCAAATCCTGAGCACTACTCGTCGGCTCACGACATGGCGATTCTGGCTCGCGCAATCATCCACGAAGACCCGGCTCACTATGCGATCTACTCGCAGAAAGAGTTCTTCTGGAACGGCATCAAGCAGCCTAACCGCAACCTGCTGCTGTGGCGCGACAAGACCGTTGACGGTCTGAAAACCGGTCACACCGACGAAGCCGGCTACTGCATGGTGTCTTCGGCAGTACGTGATGGTCAGCGTCTGATCGCCGTGGTGTTCGGCACCAACAGCGAAGTGGCGCGCGCCGCTGAAACCCAGAAGCTGCTGACCTACGGCTTCCGCTTCTTCGAAACCCAGACCTTCTATCAGAAGGGCACCGAACTGGCTCAGGCTCCGGTGTGGAAAGGCACCACCAATCAAGTCAAGGCCGGCCTGGCTGAAGACCTGACCATGACCCTGCCAAAAGGCCAGCTGAAGAAGCTTGCTGCGAGCATGACCATGAACCCGCAGCTGACCGCGCCAATCGCCAAGGGCGACGTGATCGGTAAAGTCGAAGTCAAACTGGAAGACAAGGTCGTGCACAGCGCTGACCTGATCGCTCTGGATGGCGTCGAGGAGGGTGGTATCTTCCGCCGCATGTGGGATAGCATCCGTCTATTCTTCTACGGCTTGTTCAACTGATTTGTGTTGACCTGCATGGCCCCGCCCCGATCCGGTGCGGGGCCATGCGCGTTATCACGGCTTGCGCTCAAGAGGCCGTTACGCCATGACCGATACCGAAGTAAAGGCGCCAAAGATCGAATTCCCGCAGACTGATTATCCGATTAAGGTGATCAGCGATACGGGTGTTGGCAACAAGGACAAGATCATCGAGATCGTCCTGAAACACGCGACCATCAACGATGAGCGCATCGACGAGCGTCAAAGCACCAACGGCAAATACACCACCATTCAGTTGCACATCGTCGCGACCGATCAGGATCAGCTGTACAACATCAACAGCGAACTGCGGGCGACCGGCTTCGTGCACATGGTGTTGTGATGCCGGGCACGCTGGGCTTTCGTGAGCTCGGCCAGATGGCTTACGAGCCGGTCTGGCATGCCATGCAACGCTTTACCAACGAACGCGGCAGCGATGCCGCCGACGAAATCTGGCTCGTCGAACACCCGCCGGTGTTCACTCAGGGCCAGGCCGGCAAAGCCGAACATCTGTTGCTGCCGGGTGATATCCCGGTAGTGCAGGTCGATCGCGGTGGGCAGGTGACTTATCATGGTCCCGGCCAGTTGGTGGCCTATCTGTTGCTGGATGTACGCAAGCTGGGTTTCGGCGTGCGTGATCTGGTCAGCCGCATGGAGCTTTGCCTGATTGAACTGCTGGCCAGCTACGGCGTAACCGCTGCAGCCAAGCCAGATGCTCCCGGCGTCTATGTCGATGGAGCGAAAATCGCTTCTCTGGGTTTGCGGATTCGCCACGGTTGTTCCTTTCATGGCCTGGCCCTGAACGTGGATATGAACCTGGAACCGTTTCGACGGATTAATCCCTGCGGCTATGCCGGGCTGGCGATGACCCAGCTGAGCGACCACGCAGGATCGATTGAATTTGCCGAGGTAAGTGCCCGGCTGCGTGCGCAGCTCGTCAAACACCTCGACTATGCTGAGCAGACGACCCTGACGGGCGGAATCGACTGATATGACTACTGATGCAGTGCAAACCATGATCCCGACGCTCGACGTGACCGAGCGCCCGGCCCCGCGTCCCAAGGTAGAAGCCGGCGTCAAGCTGCGCGGCGCCGAGAAGGTTGCACGCATTCCGGTAAAGATCATTCCGACTACCGAACTGCCGAAGAAACCTGACTGGATTCGTGTACGCATCCCGGTTTCGCCGGAAGTCGACCGTATCAAGAGCCTGCTGCGCAAGCACAAGCTGCACAGCGTCTGCGAAGAAGCGTCCTGCCCGAACCTCGGCGAGTGCTTCTCCGGTGGCACCGCGACGTTCATGATCATGGGCGACATCTGCACCCGTCGCTGCCCGTTCTGCGACGTCGGCCACGGTCGTCCGAAGCCACTGGACGTCAACGAGCCGGAAAGCCTGGCCATCGCCATTGCCGACCTCAAGCTCAAGTACGTGGTGATCACTTCGGTTGACCGCGACGACCTGCGTGACGGCGGTGCCCAGCACTTTGCCGACTGCATCCGCGAAATCCGCAAACTGTCGCCGAACGTGCAGCTGGAAACTCTGGTTCCGGACTACCGTGGGCGCATGGACGTCGCGCTGGAAATCACCGCCGCCGAGCCGCCGGATGTGTTCAACCACAACCTGGAAACCGTGCCGCGTCTGTACAAGGCTGCGCGTCCGGGTTCGGATTACCAGTGGTCGCTGACCCTGCTGCAACGCTTCAAGCAGATGATGCCGCACATTCCGACCAAATCCGGCCTGATGCTGGGTCTGGGCGAGACCGACGAAGAAGTCATCGAAGTCATGAAGCGCATGCGCGAACACGACATCGACATGCTGACCCTCGGTCAGTATCTGCAGCCGTCGCGCAGCCACTTGCCGGTGCAGCGTTTTGTGCACCCGGACACCTTCGCCTGGTTCGCCGAGGAAGGTTACAAGATGGGCTTCAAAAACGTTGCTTCGGGCCCGCTGGTGCGTTCTTCGTACCACGCCGACGAGCAAGCGAAGCTGGTCAAGGCTGAGCTGCTGGGTTCCTGAGTCCGCGTTGAATGAAAACATGCCCGCCGAGGCTTTGATGCCCGGCGGGCATTTTTTTGCCCGGATTACCTTCGCTGCTGATTTTTCCTTCAATCCACGGCGTGGCTGACCCTCTTCTGTTTGCCGCCGTTCCTGACTACTGTGTGTGCATGACTTCACAGGGAGATCCAAGGATGACCGTTCGACCGACCCACACACTTTGTCCGCACAGAGCCGTGCCCGCACTTCCTTCAGAGGGACTGATCGGCGTTATTGCACCTGCCGGTCCCGGTACTCTGGACACCGACAAGGCGGTGCAATGGATGCGCGCCCGTGGCTATGGGCTGAAAGTGTTTCCCGGTGTCTATGAAAAGGACGGCTATCTGGCCGGCAGTGACGATGTGCGCCTGCGTGACCTGCACGCGGCGTTCGCTGATCCCGAGGTCGATGCGATCATTTGCCTGCGCGGTGGCTACGGCACGCCGCGATTGCTCGACCGCATCGACTACGACCTGCTGAGCCGCAACGCCAAGCCCTTCGTTGGCTACAGCGATATCACCGCGCTGCACCTGGCCATCAGTCGATACGCAGGATTCGTGACTTTTCACGGTCCGCTGCTCAATGCCGACCTGTTGGGTGACAAGGAGCCACCGACGGTGACTTCGTTCTTCGCCATGCTGCGCGGGCAATTGAAGGCGGGGAGTGTGCTGAGCCATCCGGTGGCTTATCCGTTGACTAGCGTCGAACCTGGCATCGCGCACGGACGCTTGCTCGGCGGTAATCTGGCGATGATCGCTTCGACGTTGGGTACGCCTTACGAAATCGATGTCGAGGGGGTGATTCTGCTGATCGAAGACATCAACGAGCCGCTGTATCGCATTGATCGCTTGCTGACCCAGATGCGTCTGGCCGGCAAGTTGGCCAAGTTGCGCGGGGTGTTGGTCGGGGATATTGCCGGCGTGGATGTCGCAGCGCTGAACCGCTTGCTCAAGCAGACCTTCGAGCCTTTACGAATTCCGGTTTTGTCTGGCTGGCGCAGCGGGCATTGTGATCCGAACCTGACGCTGCCGATGGGCGCGCTGGTGCGGCTGGATGCCGGGAAGCAGGAATTGATGCTGGAGCAGGATGTGGTGATCAAGGCCTGAAGGTTTATTGCCTGATAGTCAGTCTTCGCGAGCAGGCTCGCTCCCACATTTGCAATGCATTTCAATGTGGGAGCGAGCCTGCTCGCGAAAGCGATATCAGCCATACGGCATTCGTTTTATTGGGAACGCAGGCTTTCCAGCAGTTTATGCGTCGGATAACCATCCGCCGGCCAGCCAAATGACTGCTGGGCACTGCGAATCGCTTTACGCGTATTGGCGCCGATAATCCCGTCCGCGGTGCCGGCATCGTAATTGCGCGCGCTCAACAGGGTCTGCAATTCGATACGCTCGGTGCGGCTCAGCGGCAGATCATCTTTTGGCCAACTGCCGTTGATCAAGCCGCCACCGCTGAAACGCTCGGACAACAGGCTCACTGCCAGCGCATACGACGAGGAGTTGTTGTACTTGAGAATCGCGCGGAAGTTGTCGAGGATCAGGAACGCCGGCCCACGATAACCAGCCGGCAGCAGCAGGGCGGCAGACAGCTGTTCAGAGCCTGCTGGCACCTGACCGCCATTCGGCAGAGTCACGCCCAACTGACGCCATTCGGCGACACTCTTGCGAGTCGCGCCATCAGCCAGGGTGTAGTTGAAGCTGCTCGGCAGCTGCACTTCAAACCCCCACGGCTGGCCACGCTGCCAGCCGGAGCTTTGCAGGTAATGCGCGGTCGAGGCCAGTGCGTCAGCAGGGCTGCCCCAGATATCGCGGCGGCCATCGCCGTCAAAGTCCACAGCATGGGTGTTGTAGGTGGTCGGAATGAACTGGGTCTGACCCATCGCGCCAGCCCAGGAACCGAGCATCTTCTCCGGCGTGATATCGCCCTGTTGCAGGATCTGCAGGGCGGCGATCAGCTGTGCGTGAGCGAAGCCCGGGCGACGGCCTTCGTAGGCAAGGGTGGCCAGCGAGTTGATCACCGACTTGCTGCCCTGGAACTGACCGAAGTTGCTTTCCATGCCCCACACCGATACCAGCGCCTGACGATCAACGCCATAACGCTGTTCGATGCTTTGCAGAATGTCGGCGTACTGGCTGATCAGCGCCTGACCTTTGCGCACGCGCAACGGCGACAGTGCACCGTCGAGGTATTCCCATACCGGGCGCGAGAACTCTGGTTGGCTGCGGTCGGCACGAATCACACTGGCGTCGAAGCTGACATTGGCAAAGGCGCGATCGAACAGGTCAGCGCGGATCCCGGCGGCCAGTGCATCTTTGCGGAAGCCCGCCTGCCATTCGGCAAAGGTTTGGGTCGGCTGGAGATCAAGAGGGTCGGCGGACGGCACTACCGGCGGGATAATCGCTGGGGCCGTGGCGACAGGCGCGGCTTGAAGGGGTTGCGCATCGGCGGCGGTCGGTTTTTCCGCGCAGGCGACAAGCAGAATGAAGCTGGAGGCAGCGATCAATTGGCGAACAGGCCAACGACGGGAAAGACTTAGGGGCATGCACAGTTCCAGGAAAACGAATCAGGTGCAGACCTTAACATGACCGGGGGGTACTGCGCTTCAAGCGGCCAGAAAGTAAGAAGCCTCCCAGCTGTCAGACTGGAAGGCTTCGCGGCGGTAGCTGCCTTTACCCTTGGTTGGTCGTTCCTGGCGACTACGGAACAGGGGCTGGGCGACGATGGATTTGGCCTTGTTGGGGCCATGTTTCGATGGCTTTTTGCTCATGAGGGTTCTCTCGATTGAGTGGGTTTTGCGGGGGAAATAATCTGCCGATGTCGGGCGTCTGTCCAGTGCCTGTTGTGTAGGAATATTCTGGCGCTTTCGCGAGCAGGCTCGCTCCCACATTTGCAATGCATTTCAATGTGGGAGCGAGCCTGCTCGCGAATGGCCGTTATGCGGTAGAACAGGTTATTCGGCGGGGAGTGTCAGACGCTGGCCGGACATCAACAATGCCAAGCGACTCAGGCTCATCCACGGCGAACCGGCCGCCTGGCCTTTGATCTGCGCGTCGATGCGCTGTGCTTCGAGCAGCAACTGCGCCCAGCGTTGCGCCGAGTAGCGTTGCAGGGCTTTGCTCATCAACGGTTTGCGCTTGTCCCAGACCGGCGGTTTCGCTTGGCTGAAACACTTGTCCAGCGGCGTGCCCTGACTGTATTGCAACGAGATATTGGCCAGCAGACGTAGCTCGCGAGCAAGCGCCCAGAGAATCACTGGTGGTTCGACGCCTTCGCCGCGCAGCCCTTCAAGCATGCGCAGTGCGTGGGCCGGCTCGCCGTTGAGCACGGCATCGGTCAGGCCGAACACGTCAAACCGCGCACTGTCGGCCACAGCGGCCTGCACGGTTTCGACGGTGATCTGGCCACCTTCGGCCATCAACTTGAGCTTTTCGATTTCCTGCGCGGCGGCGAGCAGGTTGCCCTCGACACGCGCGGCAATCAATTCGACCGCGTCTTGGCTGGCCGACAAACCGGCCTGCGACAAGCGCTGACGAATCCAGCTCGGCAACTGATTGGCATCCACCGGCCATATCTGGATGAACTGGGTTTGCTGACCTTCGACCAGCGCCTTGCCCCACTTGGTCTTCTGCGCGCTGCCATCCATCTTGGGCAGGCTGATCAACAGCACCGTGTCTTCGGCGGGACGCGAGCAATATTCGATGAATGCAGCGGCGCCTTTGTCACCGGGCTTGCCCGAAGGCAGGCGTAGTTCCAGCAGGCGTTTTTCCGAGAACAACGACATGCTGGCGCCGGCCTGCAACAACGTGCCCCAATCGAAATTGGCGTCGGCGGCGAAGACCTGGCGTTCATCAAAACCTTGCTGGCGCGCAGCACTGCGGATGGCGTCGGCGGCTTCCTGACACAGCAGCGGGTCATCGCCGCTGATGATGTAGACAGGCGCCAAAGTACCTTGCAGGTGTTTACCGAGTTGGGCGGGAGCGAGCTTCATAAGAAAGGTCGAACGGGGCGCCTGAGCGCCCCGAACGTCTTACTGCTGCGGGATTTCGAGCGGCGACTGACGCGGAGTTTCCGCTTCAGCTTTCTGCGCCGCTTCCAACGCGTCGGCTTCTGCCTTGGCGCGGTTGTTCGCAGCTTGCTGCAATTGCTCCAGTTGAACTGGGGTCAGCTGTTGCAGGCGCAGCATCATGCGTTGAACCAGCTCGCGACGGATATCGCGACGGGCGTCGCTGGCTTCCTGGTCGGAGCCGACGAGGTTGTTGCCGTCGTGGATAAACACTTTCTGTACTTCAAGCTTATCGCTCAGCAGAGAAAGGTTTTTGTCGCCACGGATGTCGTAGCTCAGGACGGTGGTGACCTGATACTCACCGGTACGACCGGCACCTGCGTAGCTGAGGATGCGCTGGCTTTCCTGCTCGTCAGCCAGGAACAACTTGTACGGCGCGCCGCTGTAAACCTTGACGCCGCTCGACTCCAGTACCTGACGCAGTTGCGTGACCGTCTCGCCGTAGGCATTACGGGCGCTCAGATCAAGCTCCTTGATCGTCAGTTCGTTGGTGCCGGTGCCGCGCAGCTGGAAACCGCAGGCGCTCAAGAGAACGGCGAGGCCCATCACCAGCAGATTGCGTTTGATCATTGTGTTGCTCCCCTTGAAACCAGGTGGGCCGACCGTGCGGCCCGAAAGGTTTTATCCGGCGTCAGGCGAGCCTGACGCACAATCCAATTAGCTGGCGACGATATTGACCAGTTTCCCGGGCACTACGATCACTTTACGAATAGTCAGGCCATCGACGAAACGCAGGACGTTTTCGTTGGCACGTGCGGCGGCTTCGACTTCTTCGCGAGTCGCGCTGGCCGGCATTTCGATCTGGCCACGCAGCTTGCCGTTGACCTGAATGACCAGCGTCAGGCTGTCCTGAACCAGCGCACTTTCGTCCACAGCCGGCCAGCCAGCGTCGATGACTGCGTCAGCGTGACCCAGCTTGTTCCACAGTTCGTGGCTGATGTGCGGGGTGATTGGCGCCAGCAACAGTGTCACGGCTTCCAGACCTTCGTGAATCAGCGCACGATCCTGCTCGGTAGCTTGTGCGGCTTTTTCCAGTACGTTCATCAGCGTCATCACCTGGGCGATGGCGGTGTTGAATTTGTGGTTCTGGCCGACGTCATGGCTGGCCTGTTTGATGGCCAGATGGATCGCGCGGCGCACGGCTTTCTGCTCGTCGTTCAGGCTGGCGATGTCCAGTTTGCCCGGCAGCCCCTGAGTAACGTGGGCTTGCGCCAAGCGCCAGACGCGTTTGAGGAAGCGGTGCGAACCTTCGACGCCGGAGTCGGACCACTCTGCGCTCATGTCAGGTGGCGAAGCGAACATCATGAACAGGCGGCAGGTGTCGGCGCCGAACTGATCGATCATCGACTGTGGGTCTACGCCGTTGTTTTTCGACTTGGCCATTTTCTCGGTGCCACCGATTTCCACCGGCAGACCGTCGGCAATCAGTTTGGCGCTGATGACCTTGGCTTTGCTGTCACGCTCGAGTTCTACGTCCGCCGGGTTGAACCAGGTGTAAGCACCGTTGGCTTCGCGACGGTAGTAAGTCTCGGCAATCACCATGCCTTGGGTCAGCAGGTTCTTGAACGGCTCGTTCGAGCTGACCAGGCCTTCGTCGCGCATCAGTTTGTGGAAGAAGCGCGCGTAGAGCAGGTGCAGAATCGCGTGTTCGATACCGCCGATGTACTGATCGACCGGCAGCCAGTGATCGGCTGCGGATTTTTCCACCAGGCCACCTTCAAAGTGCGGCGAGGCGTAGCGGGCGTAGTACCACGACGACTCGACGAAGGTGTCCATGGTGTCGGTTTCACGCTTGGCAGGCTGGCCGCATTTCGGGCAGTTGCACTCGTAGAACTCAGGCATGCGTGCCAGCGGCGAACCGGCGCCGTCCGGCACCACGTCTTCCGGCAGGACCACAGGCAGTTGATCTTCCGGCACCGGCACGTCACCGCAAGTGTCGCAGTGGATGATCGGGATCGGGCAGCCCCAGTAGCGCTGACGGCTGATGCCCCAGTCGCGCAGGCGGAACTGAGTACGCGAGGCGCCCAGTTCTTTCTTGATCAGGGCGACTTCCATGGCGTCGAATGCGCCAGCGAAGTCGAGACCGTCGAATTCGCCGGAGTTGATCAGCGTGCCGTGCTCGCCGTAGGCGTCTTGCCAAGGGGCCGGGTTGCTGTCGCCAGAGCTGGTACGCACCACGGATTTAACCGGCAGGTTGTACTTGTGGGCGAATTCGAAATCGCGCTCGTCGTGCGCCGGTACGGCCATTACAGCGCCGTCGCCGTAGTGCATCAGCACGTAGTTGGCGACCCAGACAGGCAGTTTCTCACCGGTCAGCGGGTGCTCGACGAACAGGCCGGTCGGCAGGCCTTTTTTCTCTTGCGTGGCGACGTCGGCTTCAGCAACGCTGCCGCCCTTGCATTCAGCGATGAACGCTTGCAGCTCGGCGTTGTTTTTCGCGGCCAGGGTGGCCAACGGGTGCTCGGCAGCCACGGCGACATAGGTCGCGCCCATCAGGGTGTCCGGACGGGTAGTGAAGACTTTGAGGGTGCCGGCTTCGCCGATCGAGTCGACGTTGTACGGGAACTGCACTTCCATGCCGCGGGATTTGCCGATCCAGTTGCGCTGCATGGTCTTGACCTGTTCAGGCCAGCCCGTCAGCTCGTCGAGGCTCTCCAGCAGCTCATCCGCGTAGGCGGTGATCTTGAAGTAGTACATCGGGATTTCGCGCTTTTCGATCAGCGCGCCGGAACGCCAGCCGCGACCGTCGATCACCTGTTCGTTAGCCAGAACGGTCTGGTCGATCGGGTCCCAGTTCACGGTGCCGTTTTTACGGTAGATGACACCTTTTTCGAACAGGCGAGTGAACAGCCATTGTTCCCAGCGGTAGTAATCCGGTTTGCAGGTAGTCACTTCGCGCGACCAGTCGACCGCCAGACCCAGGCTGCGCAGCTGGGTTTTCATGTAGGCGATGTTTTCGTAGGTCCACTTGGCCGGCGCGACGTTGTTCTTCATCGCGGCGTTTTCCGCCGGCATGCCGAACGCGTCCCAACCCATCGGTTGCAGAACGTTCTTGCCGAGCATGCGCTGGTAGCGGGAGATCACGTCGCCGATGGTGTAGTTGCGCACGTGCCCCATGTGTAGCTTGCCGCTGGGGTAAGGGAACATCGACAGGCAGTAGTAGGTTTCCTTGCCTGGCTGTTCACTGACTTCAAAGGACTTTTGCTCGTCCCAGAACGATTGGGCGGCGGCTTCTATTTCACGGGGCTGATATTGTTCGTGCATGGCTACTTTTGTACTGGATAGGGGTGGCCTAATCCTCTTCAACGCAGGTTCCGGGGTTGGCCCGGACGAGCTGGAAGTGGAATTACAGGAAGCGCCGTAGCATACATGACCGTGCTTGGCCTAGGGAAACCCTGATTACAGCTGTTTGTCCCGGCAAATTCGTGGCGAGGGCCGTTGGTCGCGGCGTGCAGCCGGTTTGTGCAGCGAAGCTAAGCTCTAACTGGGGAGTGAGTCTTATCTTCAATGAGGTGAGGGATGGTGGAGCAACGGCAAAAAAACGTGACTAAACCCGAGTTGTACGAAAGGTTGATCGATCGTCTGGGTATGGCCCTGGACGCTGTAAAAACCGCTGACCGGCTGCGCGACGAGCGCCCCCTGGAACTGGAATTGCGTGGCTTGAGCCCCGCCGAGTTCAAACTGGTCAAGGCCTATCTGGATCGCAGTGAACGTGAATCGCACGGATGCTTGTCACAGGCAGTGAAGCAGCTCGATGCAGCACATTCGGCCAAGGTCATCTGGCTCAAGGACAAGGCGCCCGGCAGAGACACCGTCAAGGTTCGCTCTGTGCAGGCCAAGTAAGCGCATGGCAGGTCAAGAACCGGATCTTTTTCAACAGGATCCCACCTATTGGTTGTAACGCTTTATTAACACTCTTAGGCTTCGGGCATCTCTGGAGATGCTCGATGCCTTTTCGTTATTTCATCAAACAACTTTTATTGCCGCCCGGCATTCTCTTGCTGCTGTTGCTGGCTGCGTGGTGGCTGCGCCGCTCTCGGCCGCGCCTGGCTGGATTGTGCTTTGCCATTGGCTTTGGCGGAATGTGGCTGATGAGCCTGCCGGTGGTCGTGCAGTGGGGCGCAAAAGCGCTGGAGCGCGAGCCACCGCTGGCCCGCGAAGAGTGGGCAACGTTGGCGCAACGGGCTGACGCTATTGTGGTGCTGGGTTCCGGGCGAGAGCGCGGTGATCTGGCGTGGGGTGAGGATCAGCCGACTGGCGTGGGGCTCGAGCGTCAGCGTTATGCGGCGCGGCTGGCGAAGGCATCCGGTTTGCCGATTCTGACCACGGGTGGCTTGCATTACGGTACGCCGCCGACCGAGGCGAAATTGATGGCGGATTCACTGCGCGACGATTTTGGCGTGACGGTGCGTTGGCAGGAAGGCGAAAGCCGTACCACGTGGGAAAACGCCAAGTTCAGCGCTGACATTCTATTGCCGCAGGGGATCAAGCGCGTGGTTGTGGTGACGCAGGCTTGGCACATGCCGCGATCAGTCTGGAGTTTTGAACAGGCAGGATTTGAAGTGGTGCCGGCGCCGGTAGGCTTTTTGGGCACTGATAACGCAAGACCGTTTGGTGGCTGGCTGCCGGAGTTCAAGTCTATCTGGCAGAGCGGGCAGTTGCTGAATGAAGCGGTGGGGCAGGTGGGGTATTCGTTGTTTTACCGCTGAAGATCAAAAGATCGCAGCCTGCGGCAGCTCCTGCATTGGGATTTGCGTTTTCCCTGCTGCCGCCGGCTGCGATCTTTTGCTTTAGAGGGTTTTCGACATCCGGCTGGCCATCAGTGCCCAGCCAAACAACAGCAAGCACACGATGATCAACGGCCACGAGCGCCATTGCAGGTAGGGCGTCAGGTTGTGCATCGGCACCACTTCACCGTACAAAATCCCTTGTTCGAACTGCGGAATCTGCTCGGTGATCTGCCCGAACGGGTTGATCAACCCGGTCACGCCGTTGTTGGTTGCGCGGATCATCCAGCGCCCGGCTTCCAGGGCACGCATTTGCGCCATCTGCAAATGTTGCAGCGGGCCAATCGAGGTGCCGAACCAGGTGTCGTTGCTGATGGTCAGCAGCAAATCACTGCGTGCCGAAAGGCCGGCAGCGAAGTCCGGGTACACCACTTCGTAGCAGATGAACGGCGCAATCTGATAACCCTTGGCTTGCAGCAGCGCCTGATCAGCCGGGCCTCGGGCGAAGTCGGACATCGGCAAATCGAAGAACGCGATCAAGCCACGCAGGACGTCCTGCAATGGCACGTACTCGCCGAACGGCACCAGTTTCTGCTTAAGGTAAGTGCCATCGCCTTCGCCGACCACGGTGATGCCGTTGAAGAAGCGTTTTTCGTGACGAACCATTTCGCGAATCGGCACGCCGGTAATCAGGGCGGATTTTCGCTCGGCGGCGAAGTTACCCATCATGCTCAGGTAGCCTTCGGCAGATTCCTTGAGCACCGGCACAGCGGTTTCCGGCCAGATCAGCAGATCCACCGGTTTCGATCGGAAGCTCAGATCGCGGTACAACGCCAACTGCGCGTTGAGCTCGGCCGGATCCCATTTCATGCTTTGCGCGACGTTGCCCTGAATCGCAGCAACGCTCAACGGCGCGCCCGAAGGACTGGTCCAGGCGTAACCCTTAAGCGTAATACCGACGATCCACGGCCCGACCAACAGCACCAGACCGGCCACAACAAAAGCTTTGCGGCCGCTTTGCAGCAAGCGTGGCGCGTTGTAGATCAGTGCAGCGGTCAGTGCCAGCACGAAGCCCACCAACCACATGCCTCCCACCGGCGCGAGACCGGCCAGCGGGCCGTCGAGCTGGCTGTAACCCGAGTACAACCACGGGAAACCAGTCAGGAACCAGCCGCGAAACATTTCCTGAGCGACCCACAGCGCAGCAAACGCGAGGGCATCGGCCAGCGGCGCTTCATTACGGCGCAACCAGCGCGCCCAAATCCAGGCGGGCAGGGCGAAGAACCAGGCAATCGCCGCCGTGAACAACAGCATCAAGAACCCGGCCAGCAGCACCGAAGCACCGCCGAAATGGTGGATGCTGTAATAGATCCAGCTGGTACCGGCGCCGAACAGGCCGAAACCGAAGCACCAGCCGCGGCCCAGCGCCTGACGCGGGCTCAGTTCGCGCAGACCGGCATAGAACAAGCCGACCGCCAGCAAAGCCAGCGGCCAGATGTTGAACGGTGCCAGAGCGAAGGTGGTGATTGCACCGGCCGCCACGGCCAGCAGGTTACCGGGCCAGCCGGGGCGGGTTGTCCAGCGCATTTCAGTCCTTAGAATTAACGAGCAATTGGCGTCAGTCGCAGCAAATGAATCCGACGGCTGTCGGCGTTCAGGATGCGGAAACGATAGGCGCCGATTTCAGTGATTTCGTTGCGTTTTGGCAAGTGCCCGAACGCGCTCATCACCAGACCACCGACGGTGTCGAACTCGTCATCAGAGAATTCGCTGTCGAAGAACTCGTTGAAGTTCTCGATCGGCGTCAGGGCCTTGATCAGGAAGTCACCGCTAGGCAGCGGCTTGATGTAGCTGTCTTCCTCGACGTCGTGCTCGTCTTCGATGTCGCCAACGATCTGTTCCAGCACGTCTTCAATCGTTACCAGGCCGGCCACACCGCCGTATTCGTCAATGACGATGGCCATGTGGTTGTGGTTGGCGCGGAATTCACGCAGCAACACGTTCAGGCGCTTGGACTCCGGCACGAAGGTGGCCGGGCGCAGCAGATCCTTGATGTTGAAGCTGTCGCCGTTTTCCTTGAGGATCAGCGGCAGCAGATCCTTGGCCAGCAGCACGCCCATCACGTCGTCATGGCTTTCGCCGATGACCGGATAGCGCGAGTGGGCCGAATCGACCACGGCCGGGAGGAATTCACGGGGTGTCTGGGTCGCCTTGATGCTGATCATCTGCGAACGCGGGACCATGATGTCGCGTACTTGCAGGTCAGCCACCTGAATGGCGCCTTCGACGATGGCCAGTGCTTCGCTGTCCAGCAGTTTGTTCTGATGTGCATCACGCAGCAGCTCGAGGAGCTCCTGACGGTTCTTCGGCTCGTGGGCAAAAGCCTGGGTCAGTTTACCCAGCCATGACTTCTGCCCGTTGCTCGATCGATCTTCGCTCATAGCGATTACTCTGAATCCTTTGTTGTAACGATAGGGGATGTTTCGGGTTCGTCGTCCGCGTACGGATCGGGATAGCCCAATTCGGCAAGCAACTCGCGTTCCAGTGCTTCCATTTCTTCGGCTTCTTCGTCATCTATATGGTCGTAACCAAGCAGATGCAAGCAGCCGTGAATGACCAGATGTGCCCAGTGGGCCTTTAGTTCCTTGCCTTGTTCGGCGGCTTCGCGTTCGACCACGGCCACGCAGATCACCAGATCGCCGAGCAATGGGATGTCGAGAAACTCGTCGGGCACTTCAGCCGGGAACGACAGGACGTTGGTCGCGTAATCCTTGTGGCGCCAGGTGTGATTGAGCTCGCGGCCTTCTTCTTCGTCGACCAGACGAATGGTCATTTCCGAGTCGGCGGTGCGCTGGCGCAGGGCCAGTTCGCACCACAGGCGGAAATCGGCTTCACTCGGGGCGCTCGCTTCAGTCGCGATTTGCAGGTCTAGCTCAAGCATTTCGCGAGGTGTCCTTAGGGGCTTCGTCACGGTTTTCGAAGCGCTCGTAGGCTTCGACGATCCGCTGTACCAAAGGATGGCGCACGACGTCTTTGGGCTGGAAGTGGGTGAAGCTGATGCCCGGCACGTCTTTGAGCACTTCGATCACATGGTGCAGACCCGACTTGGTGCCTTTCGGCAGGTCGACCTGGGTAATGTCACCGGTGATGACAGCGGTGGAACCGAAGCCGATCCGGGTCAGGAACATCTTCATCTGTTCGACGGTGGTGTTCTGGCTTTCATCGAGAATGATGAAGCTGTTGTTCAGCGTACGGCCACGCATGTAGGCCAGCGGCGCAACTTCGATCACCTGACGCTCGATCAGCTTGGCCACGTATTCGAAGCCGAGCATTTCGTAGAGTGCGTCGTAGAGCGGGCGCAGGTACGGGTCGATCTTCTGCGACAGGTCGCCGGGCAGGAAGCCGAGTTTTTCACCCGCTTCAACCGCCGGACGCACCAGCAGGATGCGCCGGATCTGCTCGCGCTCGAGTGCATCGACAGCGCACGCCACGGCCAGATAGGTCTTGCCGGTACCGGCCGGGCCAATGCCGAAGTTGATGTCGTTGCCGAGGATTTCCTTCACGTAGCGCAACTGATTCAAGCCGCGTGGGCGAATCATGCCTTTCTTGGTGCGCAGGGCGACGGAGGCTTCGGCGGGGGCGTGATTGTCCAGCTCGACCACGGCCGATTCCTGCAGGAACAGGTGCACCGTATCTGGCGACAGCTCTGAACCTTTGGTTTCCCGGTACAGGCGACGAATCAGATTTTCCGCAGACGTGGTGTGTTTGGGGTCGCCGATCAGCTCGAACTGGTTTCCGCGGTTGCGGATCTCGATGGTCAGGCGCTGTTCGATCAAGCGCAAATGCTCGTCGAATTGCCCGCACAGATTGGCGAAGCGGCGAGCCTCAAAGGGCTCGAGGATAAAACGATGTGGTTCTATGGGTGCGTTCAAGGTCGTATTTAGCCGCCCTGGGGCAATTAAGATGAAATCAAGGATAACGCCAGAGGCCTGGGTGCGAAAGCTCTTAAATCATCGCTGTTCCTGTGGGAGCGAGCCTGCTCGCGAAAGCGGTGTGTCAGACACATTGTTGTTGAATGTGTCGCCGCCTTCGCGAGCAGGCTCGCTCCCACAGTGCCCTGTGTTGATTATTGGATCAGCGAGCCTCGCAGCGAGTGCGGTTGTGCCGCGTCGATATGCACGTCGGCGAACTGACCGATCAGGGTTGGATTGTCGCAGCGGAAGTTGACGATACGATTATTCTCGGTGCGCCCTTGCAGCTCGCCCGGGTCTTTCTTCGAATAATCAGTTACCAGAATCCGCTGGGTCGAGCCGACCATTTGTCGGCTGATCTCGAAACCTTGCTGATTCAAGCGATGTTGCAGCGCGTTCAGGCGCTCCTTCTTCAGCTCTTCCGGGGTGTCGTCGGCCAGATCGGCAGCCGGGGTGCCCGGGCGCTGGCTATAGACGAAGGAATAAGAGAAGTCGAAACCGACGTCGGCAATCAGCTTCATGGTCTGTTCGAAATCTTTCTCGGTCTCGCCAGGGAAGCCGACGATGAAGTCCGAACTGATGCAGATTCCCGGCACCGCGGCGCGCAGTTTGCGCAGTTTGGATTTGTACTCCAGCGCGGTGTGATTGCGCTTCATCGCCGCGAGAATCCGGTCGGAGCCCGATTGCACCGGCAAGTGCAGGTGCTTGACCAGTTCCGGCACATCGGCGTGGGCCTGGATCAGGCTGTCGGAGAACTCCAGTGGATGCGAAGTGGTGTAGCGAATGCGATCGATGCCATCGATCGCGGCGACAACGCGGATCAGCTCGGCCAGATCGGCCAGACGACCGTCATGGGTGGTGCCGCGATAGCCGTTGACGTTCTGCCCCAGCAGGGTCACTTCACGCACGCCGTTTTCGGCGAGGTGGATGACTTCGGCGATCACGTCATCGAACGGCCGGCTGACTTCTTCACCGCGGGTATAAGGCACCACGCAGAACGTGCAGTATTTGCTGCAGCCTTCCATCACCGACACATAGGCGCTCGGGCCATCGATGCGCGGCTCGGGCAAATGGTCGAATTTTTCGATTTCCGGGAACGAGACGTCGACCTGCGGCAACTTGGTGATGCGCGCGGCGTCGATCATTTCCGGCAGGCGGTGCAGGGTCTGCGGGCCAAAGACCACGTCGACGTACGGCGCGCGATCGCGGATCGCCGCGCCTTCCTGGCTGGCCACGCAACCGCCGACGGCGATGACCATGTCGGGGTTGGCCAGTTTCAGTTCGCGCCAGCGGCCGAGCTGCGAATACACGCGATCCTGGGCGCGCTCGCGGATCGAGCAAGTGTTGAGCAGAATCACGTCGGCGTCTTCCGCACGCGCGGTGACTTCCAGGGCCTGGTGTTCGCCCAGCAGGTCGACCATGCGCGAGCTGTCGTACTCGTTCATCTGGCAACCGTGGGTTTCGATGTAAAGCTTCTTGGCCATGGAGTAGGGTCGTCACGTGATTCAAAGAACCCGGCATTATAGGGAACAAGCCTTCAGGTTCCTACCGCTGCGCGTCCGGAGGCTATGCTATAGTTTGCGCCCTCATTTTTATCCCCGATGTTATCCCCCCGCCATGACCAAACGCGAAGCTCCAATCTATAAGGTGATTTTCCTCAACCAGGGCCAGGTGTTCGAAATGTACGCCAAGCAGATCTATCAAAGTGATCTGTGGGGCTTTCTGGAAGTGGAAGAGTTCGTCTTTGGCGAGCGCACGCAAGTGGTCGTCGACCCGAGCGAAGAAAAGCTCAAGGCGCAGTTTGAAGGCGTGGTGCGCAGCTTTGTGCCGATGCATTCGATCGTGCGCATCGACGAAGTGGAACGTCTGGGCACCCCGAAAATCAGCGAAGCCCGTGGCGCGGTCGGCAATGTGATGCCGTTCCCGATGCCGATGCCTGAGAAGTAAGCCGTAACACCGAGTCGCCTCATTCGCGAGCAGGTCGAATCGTCGCACCGTCGCTCCCACAGTAGATCTCCAGTGTTCAGAAGATCCCTGTGGGAGCGAGCCTGCTCGCGAAGAGGTCAGGAAGGTCGATGCAAAAATCAGGGAAGCGGTGAGAAAGGCGTACGCCCATCGGCGCTCTGCAGTTCCATCAGGTATTTACGGAAAATTTGCCCGAGCACCTGGGTCGCGGTTTCGAGGTCTTCGCGGGACATTTTTTCGGAAACTTCGTCGGCCGTGTCCAGCGCATCTTCAGCGCCGTTGACCGCGGCCATCTTCAGCACGATATACGCCTGAATGTTGTTGGCCTGCACGCCTTCACCGTGGAAGAACATCGTGCCGAGCTTGAACTGAGCCTGAGCGTGGCCTTGCAACGAGGCTTTTTCGAAATAGCTCAGGGCTTGATTGAGGTCGCGCGGCGCATTCTTGCCGTCGTAGTAGAACTCACCCAACTCGTATTGCGCTTGCGCATCCCCTTCGTCCGCCGCTTTCTGGCAGGCGGCCAGTGCCTGCGTGACGTCTTGCGGCTGAGTATTGAGGGTGCAACGACCCATCGCCGGGATCAACAACGAGTTGCCGCCTGCTTGTGCATGCGCGAGCAGGGGCTGAAGGAGCAACAGGCAGCCCAAGGCAAGGGTGCGGCCGGTGCGGTTCATGGGAATCGACTTACCTCTGAAGGGCACGCGGACCCATCGAGGGATCCAATAAGCGCGCATTATGAAATAAGCAGGGCCAACCTTACAAAGTCTTTACTCGTTTTTCTGCTGCGCGGGGAATATATCGCCCACTTTAGGGGAGATTTTTAGCAGGGGCATCGGAAAAACAGCGCGGATGTAGGTGAATGCTGACGCTGGCGATAGCCAACGTCAGCGGTACGGCAATTATTTCAGTGCAGCGAAGGCACGCTCGGCAGCGTCCAGCGTCAGTTGCAACTCGGCTTCGCCGTGAGCGATCGAGGTGAAACCAGCTTCGAAAGCGCTCGGTGCGAGGTACACGCCACCTTCCAGCATCAGGTGGAAGAAGCGCCCGAACAGCGCAGCGTCGCTGGCCATCACGTCTTCAAAGGTGACGATGTCATCGGCGCCGCTGAAGTACAGGCCGAACATGCCGCCAGCCTGGGTGGTCACGAACGGAATACCGGCGGCGTCGGCGCGTTGTTGCAGACCGTCGAGCAGACGCGTGGTGTAGTCGGTCAGCTCAGCGTGGAAGCCCGGACGGCTGATCAGACGCAGCGTGGTCAAACCAGCGGCCATGGCCAGTGGGTTACCCGACAGCGTACCGGCCTGATACACCGGACCCAGTGGCGCGATGCGCTGCATGATTTCACGCTTGCCGCCGAAGCAGCCAACCGGCATGCCGCCGCCGATGATCTTGCCGAAGGTGGTCAGGTCAGGATTGACCCCGTAGTACGCTTGAGCACCGCCGAGGGCAACGCGGAAACCGGTCATCACTTCGTCGAAAATCAGCACCACACCATGTTTGTCGCACAGCGAACGCAGGCCTTCGAGGAAGCCCGGTGCCGGTGGCACGCAGTTCATGTTGCCGGCCACCGGTTCAACGATGATGCACGCCACTTCCTCGCCGACTTCAGCGAGCATCTTTTCCACCGCGTCGATGTCGTTGAACGGCAGGGTCAGGGTGTGTTTGGCGAAGGCCGCCGGTACGCCGGCCGAGCTCGGCACGCCTTGGGTCAGTGCGCCGGAACCGGCCTTGACCAGCAGGCTGTCGGAATGACCGTGGTAGCAGCCTTCGAACTTGATGATGCTGTCGCGGCCGGTGTAACCACGGGCCAGACGGATCGCGCTCATGGTCGCTTCAGTACCGGAGCTGACCATGCGCACCATGTCCATCGATGGCACCAGCGAGCAGACCAGGTCGGCCATCTCGGTTTCCATCGCGGTCGGCGCGCCGTACGACAAGCCGTGTTGCAGCTGATTACGCACCGCATCGAGCACGTCCGGGTGGCTGTGGCCGAGGATCATCGGACCCCACGAACCGACGTAATCGACATAACGCTTATCGTCTTCGTCGGTTACGTAAGCGCCTTCGGCGTGTTTGAAGAACAACGGCGTGCCGCCAACGCTCTTGAACGCACGAACGGGCGAGTTCACGCCACCGGGAATGTGTTTCTGGGCATTGGCAAACAGGGTTTCGGAACGAGACATGATCGGGCTCTCAAATCAGACTTTCAGTAATTCATTGAACGCGCGGGCGCGGCGGGTCACTTCGGCGCTGCTTTCGGCACCAAACAGACCGTGGACCACGGCGAGCAGGTCGACGCCATGGGCCACTAGCGGTGCAGCGTTGTCGAGGGTGATGCCGCCAATCGCGCAGACCGGCAGGTGCAGCGTGCGTTTGGCCTCGTCAAGCAGATCGAGGCTGCAGGTCGGCGCGCCGGGTTTGGTGTTGGAATTGAAGAGGCGGCCGAAGGCGACATAGCTCGCGCCTTCTTTGGCCGCTTGTTCGGCCAGCGCGATTTGCGCGTGGCAGGTCGAACCGATGATCGCTTTGGAACCGAGCAGGGCGCGGGTCGGCGACAGCGGGCCATCGGTCTGACCGAGGTGCACGCCGACGTTGAGGCGCGCCGCCAGCTCAGCGTCATCGTTGATGATCAGTTGCGTCTTGTAGCGCTCGCACAGATCACGTAGCGCTTCGGCCTCGCGCAAACGGCGGGCCTCGTCGCTGCTCTTGTCGCGGTATTGCAGCAGGGTGACGCCGCCTTCCAGCGCCGCCTCCACGTAAGACAGAAACTTGCCCGCCAGCAATGTGCTGTCGGTAATGGCATACAGGCCACGTAGTTTCATCGGGCAGACCTCACGACGTTACGAGCAGAAATCCAGCGGCAGGCGACGCGGAACGAACTGGCCTTTGCCCAGTTGTTCGGCATCGCGCAGGGTGCGCCAAGTGTAATCCAGTGCACTGCGCACGGCGCTGGCGAGGTGTTCGCCCTGCGCCAGGCGACCGGCCAAAGCACTGGCCAACGTGCAACCGGAACCGTGATAGCTGCCCGGCAGACGCTGACAGATAAAGGTTTCACGCAAACCGTCGCGGCTGTACACGCGGTTGTGGATTTCAGTTTCGTCGCCGTGGCCGCCGGTGATCAGCAGGTTTTTGACGAACGGCAGGAGTTTTTCAGCGCACTCGTCGGCAGTGCCTTCGGGCAGTTCGGCGAGGATGCGCGCTTCAGGAAGGTTGGGGGTGGCAATGATCGATAGCGGCAGCAGACGCTCGCGCATCGCGTAGCCGACCTCGTCCTTGCCCAGGCGTCCGCCGCCACCGGCGCGCAGCACCGGGTCGCAGACCACTGGCAAGTGCGGGTGCGCCGAAAGCAGTTCGACAACGGTGTCGACCATTTCCAGCGAACCGAGCATGCCCAGTTTGACCGCAGCGACTTCGGAATCGTTGAGCACGGCATTGGCCTGGGCCAGTACCCACTCACGGTCGAGGACGCGGAAGTCAGTGACGTTGACGGTGTCTTGCACGGTCAGGGCGGTGACGGCCGGAGCCGCATGGCAACCCTGCGCGAGCAGAGCTTCGATATCTGCCTGCAAGCCGGCGCCACCACTTGGGTCGTGGCCGGAGAGACAGAGGACAACGGGGCGGGAGCTGTAGATATTCATGGTGCGCGAGCTTACCACCAAACCTGATTTTCGGGTTCAGTGCCGTTGTCCCGGGGCGATAACCTGGCAGGAGAATCCGACCGCTCTGTCACAAGCTGACCAACTCAACAGCTCTAGCTCGCTGCTTTGCTCTGGAATGCCCGTTCTAGAGCCTTTGTAGGAAAAATTTCAATGGTGCTCAATGGCCATCAACGGCTATGCTAGTCTGGATCCAAACCAATAACAGGTAATACCGGTTTTACGTCTACTCAAAGGGAATGGGGGGCTTCCTGACACAACCGGACGAGCCACGCTGGGGCTTCAATGCGCTATCTGCTGATGTTGCTGTTCTGCTTGCCCCTTATGGCGAGCGCCGTCGAATTCGACGAATTTACCCAGAGCCTCCCTCTGGGCCGGTCGCTGCAAGTGTTCGAAGACCCGAGCGGTCAGGCGAGCATTGCCGATGTTCGTGCGCAAGCTGCCGCCGGCAATTTCAAACCTCACGATAAAGCCACGCTCAATGCCGGTTATTCACGCTCGGCGTTCTGGCTGAAGATCGACCTGCATTATCGTCCGAGCAATCCCGCCGCCCAGCGCACCTGGCTGCTGGAACTGGCTTATCCACCGCTCGACCATCTCGACCTGTACATGCCCGATGCCGCTGGCGACTACCGCCTCGTCCGGCAAACCGGCGATGCCTTGCCGTTCGCCAGCCGCGAGATTCGCCAGAACAACTATCTGTTCGACCTTTCATTCAAACCGGATCAACAGCAAACCGTGTACCTGCGACTGGCCAGCGAAGGTTCGATTCAGGCACCGGTCACGTTATGGTCGAGCACGGCGTACCTCGAAGACCAGCCAGTGCGCCTGTATGTGCTCGGCATCATTTATGGCGTGCTGTTAGGGATGGTGGTCTACAACCTGTTCATCTTCCTCAGCGTGCGCGATACCAGTTACCTCTATTACATCTTCTACATTGCCTCGTTTGGCCTTTATCAGTTGTCGGTGAACGGTGCGGCGGTCGAATATTTCTGGCCGGACAATCCGTGGTGGGCCAACGCCGCGACGCCATTCTTCATCGGTTGCGCCGGGTTGTTCGGCAGCCAGTTCGCCCGCAGCTTCCTGCAGACCAAAACCCACAGTCGCTGGCTCGACCGCTTGTTGATCGGGCTGATTGCCTTCGGAGCATTGGTCATCGGTTTGTCGCTGATGACCAGTTACGCGTTGTCGCTGCGCTTGGCGACGATACTGGCGCTGACCTTCACTGTGGTGATTTTCGCCGCAGGGATTCTGGCCTGGTGGCGCGGCTTGCGGGTGGCGCGCTATTTCATCATCGCCTGGTCGGCGTTCCTGCTCGGCGGCATCGTCAACACGCTGATGGTGCTGGGCCTGCTGCCAAATGTGTTCCTGACCATGTACGCCAGCCAGATCGGCTCGGCCATCGAGGTGGCGCTGCTGTCGCTGGCACTGGCCGACCGCATCAACGCGATGCGTGAGCAACAGGCGCAAACCCTGTACGACGCCGGGCAGAAACTCGAAGTGCTCAACCAGCAACTGGCCCACAGCAACAAGCTCAAAGACGAATTCCTCGCGACCTTGACCCACGAACTGCGCACGCCAATGAACGGTGTGATCGGTTCGCTGGAACTGATGCAGACCGTCGATCTGGATCCGGAGCTTGAGCAATATCAGCAGACCGCCGCCGGTTCCGCGCGGGACATGATGCGCATGGTCAACGGCATCCTTACCCTGACCGAATTGCAGGCCGGCAAGCTCAAGGCATCGCCGGGCAGCTTCAGTCTGCGCGCAGTAGTTGAAGCGTTGCGCGTGCAGTTCGACGGCAACGCGGCGAGCAAGTCGCTGGACTTCAAAGTCGAGGTGCTGCCGACCCTGCCGGATCGCTTGCACGGCGACAGCGCAAAACTCGCGCAATGCCTGGAATGCCTGCTCGACAATGCGATCAAGTTCACCCGTGTCGGTGGGTTGGCGTTGCGCGTGACGGGCAAACCGTCGACGGGCAATCGTCTGGCGCTGTCGTTTGCGGTGATCGACACCGGTATCGGTTTCACTGATCTGGGCGAAGCGACGATGTACCAGCGCTTCTTCCAGCTTGACGGTTCGATGACCCGCGAATACGGCGGGCTGGGCGTCGGTCTGGCGATCTGCCGACAGTTGGTCGAGTTGCTCGGCGGCAAGCTCACTCATCGCTCGGAGCCCGGGCGTGGCAGCCGCTTCCAATTGGATGTCGAGTTTGAGTTGCCGGTGGTTGAGGCTGCGCCGATCTCTGTGCCTTCACACGATTGCGTGCGCGCACCGCAGGACTGCACGGTGTTGCTGGTGGACGACAACAGCGTCAACCAACTGGTGATGCGTGGCATGTTGCTCAAGCTCGGCTTCCGCGTGCGTACCGCCGATAACGGTGCGGCGGCATTGGACTGCCTGCAGCGAGAAGCCTTCGATGCGGTGCTGATCGATTGCCAGTTGCCGGCTCACGACGGCGCATCATTGTGCTGCCAGATTCATGCGTTGCCAGGCTGCGCGAATTTGCCGGTGTTTATGTTGGCGCTAACCGCCGACCGAGAGCTCTGCAGCACCGGTGCCGCTATCGATTACCTGAACAAACCGGTGAAATTCGAGGACTTGAAGTCAGCACTGGAGCGTCGCGTACTTAGTTGTTGATAGGGTAAAAGCGCCGCAAAATCGGCGGATATGACACTTTGATCAACCTTGGGGCGGTGCTTAACTGGATCTCTTGGTTGAGCAAAGGAGCCCGTCATGAACCTGCATCAGTTCGCCGAAACCCACGAAGTCACCAACCAGCCACCGTCGCTGGACGGCACCAACCTGTACCGCATCGACCTGCCGTTGCAGGAGTGGTCGCGGCGCTTTGGTGCTGGTTGGGCCGAGTCGCGGATCGATGCCTACGGCGCGCTCGCCGGCGGGCCGTTGATGGAAGCCGGGTTCCTCGCCAATCAGAACAAACCGGTGTTTGCCAGCCATGACCGCTATGGTCATCGCATTGATCTGGTGGAATTTCACCCGGCCTATCACGAGCTGATGCGCACGGCGATCGAGCATGGCCTGACTTCGCTGCCATGGGCGCATCCACAGGATGGGGCCCACGTCGCGCGCGCCTCGATGACTTACCTGCACAGTCAGGCCGAGGCAGGCAGCGGTTGCCCGTTGACCATGACCTTCGCCAGTGTGCCGGCGCTACGTTTGCAGCCGAACCTCGCTGAGCAGTGGCTGCCGAAAGTCCTCGCCACTGAATATGACCCGCGCAACGTCGGCATGGCGCACAAGGCCGGCGTGACCATCGGCATGGCCATGACCGAGAAACAGGGCGGCACCGACGTGCGCGCCAACACCACCAAGGCGTATCCGGTCGGCGCCAGTGGTCCGGGTCAGGCCTATGAACTGGTCGGGCACAAGTGGTTCTGCTCGGCGCCGATGTGCGATGCCTTCCTGACGCTGGCGCAGACCGACAAGGGCTTGAGCTGCTTCCTGCTGCCGCGCCATCGCCCGGACGACACGCGTAATCAGTTCTACATCCAGCGCCTGAAAAACAAACTCGGTAACCAGTCCAACGCCTCCAGCGAAGTGGAGTTCCGTGGCGCGCTGGCGTGGATGGTCGGTGAGGAAGGGCGCGGCGTGCCAACCATCATCGAGATGGTGGCGATGACCCGATTCGATTGCATGGTCGGTTCCAGTTCGTTGATGCGCCAGGCGCTGACTCAGGCCAGCCACCACTGCGCGCACCGCAAGGTCGGCGGCAAACTGCTCAGCGAGCAGCCATTGATGCAAAACGTGCTGGCCGATCTGGCCCTGGAAAGCGAAGCCGCGCTGGCCCTGAGTTTGCGCATGGGCAAGGCGCTGGATCATCTGGATGATCGCCACGAAGCGCAGTTCGCCCGGTTGGTGACGGCCGTGGGCAAATATTGGATCTGCAAGCGTGCGCCGGGGATGATCAATGAAGCGGCGGAATGTATGGGCGGCGCCGGTTATGTCGAGGACAGTATCCTGCCGCGTCTGTACCGCGAGGCGCCGGTGAACTCGACGTGGGAAGGCTCGGGCAATGTGCAGTGCCTGGACGTGCTGCGGGCCTTGTCGAAAGAGCCGGGCGTGCTGGATGTGTTGTTCAGCGAGTTGGGCGACGGGCATGGCGACAAGCGACTGGCTGCGCATATTCAGCAGTTGCAGGCGCAGTTCAAGGATACGAGCGACATTCAGTATCGGGCGCGGCAATTGACTGAAGATATTGCGCTGGGGTTGCAGGCCAAACTGTTGCTGGAAGCGGGTAACTCGGTGGTCAGCGACGCTTTCATCGCCAGCCGTCTGAGCGGTGGCGGCCGCGTCTACGGCGCCTTGCCGCGTGGGCTGGACGTCGAAGCCATCGTCGCCCGCTCAACCCCTCAGATTCTCTGCCCCCCCACACATCCCCTGTAGGAGTGAGCCTGCTCGCGATAGCGGTGTATCAGTCAATGCAAATGTCGACGGATAGACCGCTATCGCGAGCAGGCTCACTCCTACAGGGATCGGGTCTGCCTGACATATTGTGCGGTTGCCAACATGCCACTGTTCCCGTGACGCCACGATGCAGGCAAGATGAAGCTCTGCAAGTCAGAACACAGGAAGCTGATCGTGACCGAAGCGTTTATTGTTGTTCAAACCGCCGAACAAGCCGTGGATCGTCTGGCCGAGCTGCATGAGCGGGCCACCACTGCGCTGAACTCGGCGCTCAAGCGTTACCTCAAGGATCGCGTCGAACCCGACGCTGCGCAGCGTGCTCTGTTTCGTTATCCCGAACTGCGTCTGACCTATCACTGCCAGGGCGAAGTCCCGCAGACCACCCGCGCTTACGCCAAGGTGCAACTGCCAGGCACTTACAGCGTCACCGTCACCCACCCGGCGGCGTTCCGCAAATACCTGCTCGAACAACTTGTGCCGCTGATGCACGACTTCACAGTGACCGTGGAAGTCGGTGTCAGCCAGCAGAACATTCCGTATCCGTACGTGGTCGAGCAGGGTGATGAACTGGCCGGCTCCGGCGTCACCGCTGCGGTGCTGGCGCGGGTTTTCCCGAGTACCGATCTGTCCGCGGCCACCGATGGCATCGCCGACGGTCTCTACGACTGGGAAAACACCGATCCGCTGCCGCTGGCCTTGTTCGACGCGGCGCGCGTGGATTTCTCGCTGCGCCGTCTGGTGCACTACACCGGCAGCGACTGGCGCCATGTGCAGCCGTGGATTCTGCTGACCAACTATCACCGCTACGTCGACCAGTTCATCGTCCATGGTCTGGAGCAACTGCGCAGCGACCCGCGTTTCGTGCGCATGGTGTTGCCGGGCAACGTGATCATCGAGAAAGGCATGGATCACGGTGAGGCGTCGGCGATTGCTGCCGGTGTGGTCTGGCACCGTTACCAGATGCCGGCCTATCACCTGATCGCCAGCGATGGCCATGGCGTGACGCTGGTCAACATCGGTGTCGGCCCGTCCAACGCCAAGAACATCACTGACCACTTGGCGGTGCTGCGTCCGCATTGCTGGCTGATGATCGGCCACTGCGGTGGCCTGCGTCAGTCGCAGACCATCGGCGACTATGTGTTGGCGCACGCTTATATGCGTCGCGATGGCATTCTCGACCGCGTGGTGCCGCCGAACATTCCGATCCCGGCCCTGGCCGAGGTGCAAATGGCGTTGCAGCAGGCGGCGGCGAATGTCACCGGCGAAAAGGGCGACGATCTGAAAAAACGCCTGCGCACCGGCACCGTGCTGACCTACGACGACCGTAACTGGGAATTGCGTTGGGCGCAGGAACGGCCGTTGATCAACCTGTCCCGCGCTGTGGCGGTGGACATGGAAAGCGGCACGATTGCCGCGCAGGGTTATCGCCTGCGGGTGCCGTACGGCACGTTGCTGTGCGTTTCGGACAAACCGCTGCACAGTGAAATCAAACTGCCGGGTTCGGCCAACGCCTTCTATGAACGCGCAGTCAGCCAGCACTTGAAAATCGGCATCGAAGCGGTGGATCTGCTGCGCACCGAGCTCAACTCGCTGCACTCGCGCAAACTGCGCAGCTTCGACGAACCGCCGTTCCGCTGATTTGTTGATGGTCATTTAACGGTCAGGCTACTAGCATTGGCAGCCCTGACCGTTAGATGTTCTTTTCGCCATGTCCCGTCCTCCACGTCCACCTTCCCGCCGTCCTGGCGCGAAGCCTCAGTCTTCTTCTCCGCGCCGTGTTGCCAAGGCTCCACCGGCCGAGCCGAAGCTGATCCTGTTCAACAAACCGTTCGATGTGCTCACGCAATTCAGCGACGGTGAAGGGCGGGCGACGCTCAAGGATTTCATCGATGTGCCCGGCATTTATCCGGCCGGACGCCTTGATCGCGACAGCGAAGGCTTGTTGCTGTTGACCAACGACGGGCAGTTGCAGGCGCGCATCGCCGATCCGAAACACAAATTGGCGAAGACCTATTGGGTGCAGGTTGAAGGTGTGCCGACGGCCGAACAGCTGCAGCGTTTGCGTGACGGCGTGGAGCTGAATGACGGCATGACCTTGCCCGCCGAGGCGCGGCAACTGGATGAGCCTGAGCTGTGGCCGCGCAATCCGCCGGTGCGCTTTCGCGCGACCATACCGACTTCGTGGCTGGAGCTGGTGATTCGCGAGGGGCGCAACCGTCAGGTGCGGCGCATGACCGCGGCGGTCGGTCTGCCGACGTTGCGGCTGGTGCGGGTCAGGATTGGTGACTGGACGATCGAAGGGCTCGATCAAGGCCAGTGGAAGGAAGTGCCGGCGCGCTTATAACGCGCCGGATTCGATCAGGCCGATCACCACACTCTTGATGATGAACGCGGCCACGCCCAGGCCCAGCACGAAGAACAGAATGAACGAGCCAAAGCGCCCGGCCTTGGACTTCTTCGCCAGATCCCAGACGATGAAACCCATGAAAATGATCAGGATGCTGACCAGGCCGGTCATCATCCACTCTTCTAATAATGCTGGATCCATTGGATTTCTCCGGCGCGCATGCGGCTAAAAGGGCGCGGCGAGTATACGCCAAGGTTTGTGGGGTGGCATTGATCTGGGTCTGATCCGGAACTGTTGCCCTCACCCTAGCCCTCTCCCAGAGGGAGAGGGGACTGACCGGGGGATGCTTGAGAACTACACCGACTTGATCCAGAAGTTGTGAATCCATAATCGACTCAATCTTTCAGGTCGATGTATGACAGCAGACACCTCGGTCGGCTCCCTCTCCCAGAGGGAGAGGGGACTGATTGGGGGATGTTCAAGGAATACGCCGACCTGAACGTTTTGTTGTGAATCCATAATCGACTCAATCTTTCAGGTCGATGTATGACGCCAGACACCTCGGTCGGCCCCCTCTCCCTCCGGGAGAGGGCTGGGGTGAGGGTGCCTTTGATCAGTTGCGCAGGTGGGTCAAGGGCAGTTCAGTGCTGTTGAGCACCTGATTCAGTACGAAGCTCGAACGAACGCTGGTCACGCCCTCAATCCGGGTGAGGTGCCCAAGCAACAGCTTCTGATAGTGATCCATATCTGGCACCACCACCTTCAACTGGTAATCCGCATCCACCCCCGTCACCAGGCTGCACTCCAGCACCTGCGGCAACGTACGAATCGCCGCCTCGAAGTTTTCGAAACGCTCCGGCGTGTGCCGGTCCATGCCGATCAGCACATACGCCGTCAGGCTCAGCCCAAGCATCTTGCGATCGAGCAATGCCACCTGACGCGAAATGTAGCCGTCGTCCTCCAGCTGCTTGACCCGGCGCGAGCACGGGGAGGGCGACAGACCGATGCGCTCGGCCAATTCCTGGTTGGAGATGCGGGCGTCGCGCTGCAATTCCGCCAAAATGCTCAGGTCGTAACGGTCGAGTTTGCTCATCAATCTGTCCTTGGTTGTAACTATTGCGGCAGATTATCTATCCAGGGTTAAAAATTGCGCAAGTGGTGTTTATTTCAGCAATCTTCGCAATCCTCTGTCGCCGCCTCAGGCCTATTCTTATCACCAGAATCACTGCTCGGTAACACAGTCCACGCGGCCCGCCCTATCCGGCCTGCCGCGGCCGCCACCCTCACCGGGGTTGTGCCGGCCCCCGAGCTGCACACTGTCCAGAAGACGGCGTGAGGTGAGCCGACGTCAAAAGCGTCGAGCCAGGACGAAGTTCTCTAGAAGGGAGGCCGACGGGTCTCCCTTTTTTCTTGCCTGCGATTTCATGCCCTAGCGCTCAATAAATAAGTTGCGCGACTGATAACCTGTTGCAGAACCCGGTGTGTGTATTCCCGGTCTTAGTGACAAGTCCTCTTACATTTGCAGGCCCCGCAGTGAGAAAAAGCATGAAGTCGCGCATCTGGCGTCTGGCCGGTGTTGGTTTGCTGTGTGTGAGTGTCAGTGTGCAAGCGCTTGCCGACGAGCCGCAGAATCGCGGACCGGATGGCGGCGGCCACGGCCCGGACCATCAGGGCAATAATCAGGGCCATGGCGGCAACAATCAGCCGCGCCCGCAGAGCAATCCATCGCAGAATCAGCCGCAACAGAATCAGCCGCGTCCGCAGAACAACGAGATCATTCGTGGCGACAACAGCCGCCAGTTCGAGCACAACGGTCAGCAGCACAACAACAATGGCCAGTGGCAAAACCACGACCAGAACCGCCCGGCCTACAATCCCAACCCGGTGCGCCAGCCACCACCGCCACCGCAACTGCCGGCCAATAGCCTGCCGATCCAGCCACGGCCCGACGCCGTGCGTCAGACCCAGGAGCCGCGTCAGGGTTACTACCGCGACGAGCGTCCGCAGAACGGTTACCACAACCAGCAATGGCAGACCGGCAACCGGCCCAACGACAATCGCTGGCCGGGACGTCCCGACGGACACGGCAACGGTTGGGGCCCGGGTCCGCAATATCGGCCGGGGCATGTGATCGACCGTTTCCCGGATCGCGATTACCGCGTGCCGTATCGCGGGCAGGATTACTTCTTTTCCGGCGGTTACTGGTATCGCCCACAAGGCCCGCGCTACATCGTCGTGCAACCGCCGCGCGGGATCCGCATTCAGTATCTGCCGGATTACGCCCGTGAAGTGTGGATCGGTGGTTCGCTGCTGTTCCTCGCCGCCGGTTCCTACTACGCGTATCAGGAAGCGACGCAAGATTACGTGGTGGTCGAGCCGCCGGTGCAGCAACAGCCGCAGCCGCAATCCCAAGGCTATGACGTCGAAGCCTATCCAGCCAACGGCCAGTCGCCGGAGCAAGTGCAGCAAGACGGTTACCAGTGCTATCAGTACGCCGTGCAGCAAAGCGGTTTCGATCCGCGCACCGCGACCTATCAACCAGCGCCCGAAGTAGTGCAGGCTTACCGCCAGGCTCAGGGCAATTGCCTGAGCAGTCGCGGTTATCAGGTCAGTTACTGAAGCCGGGTTTGCGCCCGTTCAGATTTGACCACTTCCTGCGGGTCGGCGTGCACCAGCACTTCGGCTCGCGGGTAGGCTTTGTGAATGGCATCGGCGGCTTGATCGCTGATGCCGTGCGCCACTGACAAGGTCAACTCCCCCGGCAATTCCAGGTGCAACTGCACGAACCAGTGGTTGCCGGAGATCCGCGTGCGCAAGTCATGCGCGCCCAACACGCCCGGCACACTGCAGGCCAGTTCGAGCATGTGCTGACTGACATTCATCGGCAGCTCTTCATCCATCAGCACCGAAAAACTTTCCCGGGCGATCTGGATTGCGCTCCACAAAATGTACGCAGCAATGCCCAGACCGAACCACGCATCCAGTTGCTCAAAACCAAACCCGGCCAAAATCAGCGCAAGCAGAATGCTGCCGTTGAGCAACATGTCCGAGCGATAGTGCAGCGAGTCCGCGCGCACGGCGTTGGAGCCGGTCTGCTTGATCACCCGATGCTGCAACACCAGCAGCGCCGCCGTCAGCAGCAACGAAAACACAATCACACCGATGCTCAGCCACGGTGCGCCGATCGGCTCTGGCGTCTTCAACCGTTCGAACGCCTGAAACGCGATCAATACCGCACTGCCGCCAATGAACAACGCCTGCGCCATGCCCGCCAGCGATTCCGCCTTGCCGTGGCCATAACGGTGATCGTCATCGGCCGGGCGCAGCGCGTAATGCACCGCCAGCAGATTGAGCATCGAAGTGACGCCATCCAGCGCCGAGTCGGTGAGGCCGGCGAGCATGCTCACCGAACCGCTCAGCCACCAGGCGATGGCTTTGGCGACGATCAGCGTGCACGCGACCGCCACCGAGGCGCGGGTCGCCAGCCGCAGCAGGCGGGCGTGTTCGGGGCTGGATGTCATTGAACGTCCTTTTTAAGCGGCGGGTTGCAGGCCGAACATCGCCAGTTGCTGCGTGCTGCCCTTGTGTTGAATCAGGCGCGGATCATCCAGTGGGAAATCTCTGCCCAACTCGCTTTCGAGAATAGCCTGCAGCTTGTGATTATCGACCTGACCGTCCGGGCCGATGGCTTGCTTGAGTTTGGCCGGGTCGATCTGCGCGGTGTGGCCGGGTTCGAAGTAGATCGCGCCGGTGGCAAAGTCGACGGCAAACGCGATCAGGCCGGGGATTATGTAGAAGAGCAGGCCTACGGCGTCGAGTACTGCAATCGCCGGGTCGATCTTGCCGTCGATCTGACCGCGCCGGTCCGGGTAGAAAATCGAACCGCACGCGGTGATTTGCGTGAGCAGGGTGGCGACCAGTACACCGCCGATCAGGCGAAAAGGTAAGCGCATGGGAAAATCTCCTGAGTCATCTGATAACGAAGCTTCGTCTTGTGAAGTTAAGACCCTGACGAACGCCAAGCAGTTCGCCGTTATACTCGCCGCTGGCAGGGCGTGCCCAAAGTAAATTGCGGCCTCGTCTCACCCCTACCGAAATACGTTGAGGATTGAAGTTGTTTTCTCCAGATCGACACCGCGTGAAGGCCAACGAATCCTATCGGGGTTCGGCCCTCCGGGCTAAAGCTGTGAGCGCGCCATGCTGCGTTGCGGGACTTGGCAAGGAAACGACCCTTACCTGCGTCCCGCGCCTTGCCTGGCACGCTCACAGCTTTAACGCGACTCGCAATTTACTGTGGGCACGCCCTGGGGAGCCAGCATGAATTCTTTGCCAATCGATGAAGTTTTACCCGCCCTGCGTGAAGCCTTGGCGACGCGCCACGAAGCCGTGCTCGAAGCACCGCCCGGCGCCGGTAAAACCACCCGCGTGCCGTTGGCCTTGCTCAATGAAGCGTGGCTGGCCGGGCAGACCATTCTGATGCTTGAACCGCGCCGTCTCGCCGCGCGTGCAGCCGCAGAAAGATTGGCCAGCGAGTTGGGCGAGAAGGTCGGGGAAACCGTTGGTTATCGCATTCGTCTCGACAGCAAGGTCGGCCCCAACACACGCATCGAAGTGGTCACCGAAGGCATTCTCACCCGGCGCTTGCAGGACGACCCGGCGCTGGAAGGCGTGGGTCTGCTGATCTTCGACGAATTTCACGAGCGCAGCCTCGATGCCGATCTGGCGCTGGCCTTAAGTCTGAACGGTCGCGAGCTGTTCCGAGCTGAACAGCCGCTGAAGATTTTGCTGATGTCGGCCACGCTCGAAGGCGAGCGTCTGGCCGGGTTGCTGGATGATGCGCCGATCCTGCGCAGCGAAGGGCGCATGTATCCGGTGACGATGCGCTGGGGCCGGCCGTTTCAGCCCGGCGAATACATTGATCAACGCGTCACCCAGACCGTACTCGAAGCGCTGCACGACGAAACCGGCAGCGTCTTGGTGTTCCTGCCGGGGCAGGCGGAAATCCGTCGCGTCCATCAACAATTGGTCGACGCCATTGGGCAGCGCAGCGATGTGTTGCTGTGCCCGTTGCACGGTGAACTCGACCTCAATGCGCAACGCGCGGCGATCGATCCGGCGCCGGCCGGTCAGCGCAAAGTGGTGCTGGCGACCAACATCGCCGAGACCAGTCTGACCATCAACGGCGTGCGCGTGGTGATCGACGCCGGGCTGGCGCGGGTGCCGCGTTTCGATCCCGGCAGCGGCATGACGCGTCTCGATACTCAGCGGATTTCCAAGGCCAGCGCTACTCAGCGTGCGGGCCGGGCAGGGCGACTGGAGCCGGGTGTTTGTTATCGCTTGTGGTCGCAGGATCAGCACGAACAGCTGGCGGCGTATGGCAGTGCGGAAATTCTCTCGGCGGATCTCGCCAGCCTCGCGCTGCAACTGGGTCGTTGGGGCGTGACGCCGGGCGAACTGGTCTGGCTCGATGTCCCGCCAGCGGCGGCTTATGCCCAGGCGCAGGATTTGTTGCAGCGACTTGGCGCGCTAGAAGGCGAGTCTCTGACGACTCATGGTCAGGCCATGGCCGAGTTGCCTGCGCATCCGCGCATCGGCCATTTGCTCCTGCGCGGTCAGGCGTTGGGTCTGGCGAACATGGCGTGCGATGTCGCCGCGTTGCTCGGCGAGCGCGATATCTTGCGTGGCGCCGGGGCCGATCTGCACAGTCGTCTGGTGCTGCTTTCCGGCGAAGAGCGCGCCGCCCGTGGTGCGCAGGGCGGGGTGCAGCGCGCAAAGCAACTGGCGCGGCAATATCGCGGGTACCTGCGCGGCAAAGCGAGTGAGCCGGTCAGTGATCCTGAACATCCGCGCTGGCTCGGCGCGTTGCTGGCGCTGGCCTATCCGGATCGCGTCGCGCAACAGCGGCGTGCCGGTGGCGCTGAATATCGTCTGGCCAACGGTCGTGCGGCGCTGTTCGCCGAAGCGGACAGCCTGATGAAACAGCCGTGGATCGTCATCGCCGATCTTGGCAGCCGTCAGGGCCAGCGTGAGGAAAGGATTTATCTGGCAGCGGATTTCGATCCGGCGCTGTTCGATTCGGTGCTGGCCGAACAGGTGCGCAACGTCGATCAACTGGATTGGGATGAGCGCGAAGGTGTGCTGCGCGCCGAGCGTCAACGCAAGGTCGGCGAGCTGATTCTCAGCCGCGAGCCGCTGACCGGTCTCGACGAAAATGCGCGCAGTCAGGCGCTGGTCAATCTGGTGCGGCGCAAAGGTCTGGAGTTGCTGCCGTGGACGCCGGAACTGCGGCAGTGGCAGGCGCGATTGGCGCTGTTGCGGCAGTTGGAATTGAACCATCAGGACGACAGTCAGTGGCCGGATGTCAGCGACGCGACGTTGCTGAACACCCTCGAAGATTGGCTGATGCCGTATCTGGGCAAGGTCTCGCGGCTCAGTCATTTTGCCAATCTGGATCTGTCGAGCATTGTGCGAAACCTGCTGCCATGGCCGTTGCCGCAAAAGCTCGATGAGCTGGCGCCGCATCATCTGAGTGTGCCGTCGGGCTCATCGATTCGTTTGGACTACAGCGAGTTTCCACCAATTCTCGCGGTGCGTTTGCAGGAATTGTTCGGGTTAGCCGATACGCCGCGCATTGCCGGTGGGCGGCAAGTGGTCAAATTGCATCTGCTATCGCCTGCGCGGCGACCGGTGCAGGTGACGCAGGATCTGGCGAACTTCTGGCGCAGCACCTATGCCGAGGTGAAGAAGGATTTGAAGGGGCGTTATCCGAAGCTATCACGCAACGTTCTCCAAGTAGCTTAATCACGCAACGAATAAGGATTGACATTTCTCTTGAAAATCAATCGCTTAACGTTCATCATTGACACTTCTGTTGGGGTGGGGTGTCTTGGTGGCCGCTTTCGAAAATCTGGCTCATGTAGGCCGGTTGGTTGTAATACCGCAAGTTCGTGAAGCTTTTGCGGATCTTCATTTCGGTCA
Source organism: Pseudomonas sp. ZY71 (assembly GCF_036542145.1). Taxonomy (NCBI): domain Bacteria; kingdom Pseudomonadati; phylum Pseudomonadota; class Gammaproteobacteria; order Pseudomonadales; family Pseudomonadaceae; genus Pseudomonas; species Pseudomonas sp. ZY71. Next base: position 5,834,221 of record NZ_CP144274.1, on the reverse strand, counting down.
AGAGCCTGCTGGTTCATTGCCTGTCACAATCAATGGCGTCGATAGTTCAGTTCATGGCTTCCAAGCAAACGAGTTGCTCGGTGACGCAATATCTCGAAGTATTTTCAATCTGCCGTTTCTGTTTCATCGCAATGGTGAGCCTTGGATTGAAGCTAACTCATACATACTTAATCTTGTCAGGGACAAGCACTCGAAAAGTCGCCCAACAGATGAGGCAAGGCGTAAAGCAAGCCGTCTGCTTGATTATCTGATTTTTTGCGAAAGCAACAATATTGATTGGCTTGATTTTTCGGGAAAGCGGATAACTCAAAGACCAACCTATCGGTATCATCGCCACCTGATAGATATGCCGGAACGCGGTGCGCAGGTGGCTAACCAGTATACCGGGGTTGTTTATAGCTTTTACAAGTTTGTATCGAACAACTGGCATGAAATTGATATTGAACGTGTTGATACCGTTCGTGAGATAAATTTTTATATTGAAAATAAGTACGGAATAGCGACACAAATTACGGTAGAGAAAAGAAGCCAAACCCAAAGCTATAATAAAACAAAAAATGTGCCGATGGGGTTTGTAGACGATGAAGGTGAATGCTTAAGACCTCTAGCAAACGTGCAGCTTGCGCAGCTCATAGATATTATCGAGTTAGATAATTGGAGCGCTCAAGAACGCCTGATCATACTATCGGCAGTAATGACGGGGGCCAGAAAGCAAACCGTATTAACTCTTCGTGTCAAGCATGTAGAGGCTCTGCAAAAAAGCAAGCTTCAATCCGACGGGTCGTATCTTCTAAACGCAGGGCCAGGAACGGGGATTGACACCAAAAATAGCAAGCCTCAGATCCTGCACGTTCCCAAGCAACTAGCTGACGATTTGATAACATACGTCAGAAGCCCGTATGCAAAAAGACGTCGGCAAAAGTTTCAAGCTGCTTATGCGATGAAATACCCGGAACTTGAAGCAATAGCAGAAGATGAGATGTACGTATTTCTGTCGGAGCAAAACAATTGCTATTACATGGCATCTACCGACCCTCGCTATCCTTTTGCCAAGTCTAGGCCGCTGGGTGCGGTAACCGATACTTTAAAAAAGAAGATCATGCAAAGTGCTTCCACGGAATTTCCAAAGGATTTCACTTATCACTGGCTGCGAGCTACATTCGCTTATCAGCTATATCAGCGTTTAACGCCAAGACTTAAGGATGGAAGCTTGCAGCCTGGTGACGAAATTTCGATCATACAATCGCGCTTGCACCATGAGCGTCGAGAGACGACGGAGAACTACCTGAAGCTCTTTACAATGATTCCTGAGAAGATTCTCGCTCAGGAGGATTATGAGAATGCCTTGTTCAAACTTTCCACTTACAGTGATTTGATTCTAGTTGATAATAATGTCTAATAATATAAAGGCTAGAGGAATTCAAGTCATTGATTTATCGCACATGGGTAACCAAGCAGACATTCTGCATCCAGAACTTCTAGCTTTAAAGCTTTCTCATCGAGTTAGCCCATTCGATATAGGCGTCTGCGCCTACACCGTTCGAGGGCGAATTGATAAAATCACCGGTGGATATTCGGTCAACCCTGATTCTCTTATTAACAGCAGAAAAAATCTCATAGTCGCTCTGCTAGATGGCTATTATGTTAGGGGACTAACGCACAAAAGCATCGAAACAGATTTTAAGTACGTTGATTACGGCATTACTTGGTGTGACGCCAACGGGCACAGCGACGTATATTGTAATCCCGAGGCGGCCAGGGTTTCATATTTAGATTATACGAACTATCTCTTTCAAGAGATTCTCAAACCAGCAGGTATGGCTCCCTTAACCGGTCAGCAACGACAGCAAGCTTTAAAGCGGACACTTCAACTCCAGTTTCCTAACGATTACGAATATATCGTAGCCGGAGTTTCGCGCATAAAAGCTAGAAAAGAAGGTTTGGAACCTCCTGAGGATGATGATGTAAAAAAGTACATCGATATCGTTTTGAACATTGCGCTGACTTTTTCTAGATTCTTAGTGGACGTAGCTCCATTCCCAATGCAATTTGAAACCAAGGAATATCGTACTCATTTTTTTCCTGGTAATGGAAGGTATATTACGCCCTATTCAGAGGGTGAGTATGGTTTTTCGGCGTACAATTATCGCGACGGTCGGCTCTTAACGCTTGAAGAACTGAGGCACGCCAAACCAAAAACACGTTTGCCAGATCATCGCGAATCTCTTGATCGTGCTCAAAAACTTATCGATAGTTGCAATGCCGACTCTCATCATCCGTTCAGAATGAAAATCGCTGCTTTCGCGATGAGAGCATATGCTTGCCTGATAAATCTTGTTGTAGGGGCGAATTCGGGGGAGGTAATCAATTTTCTCTACGATGATGCAATCGAGCTCGTGAAATCCCCATTAAAAAAAGAGCTCACCGCGACGAAGTTAAGAGCGAAGGGGTTGAAGGTTACGTATCCCATCGGAAGGGGGCCGGGCATGCAACTTCTGCGTGAATATCTGAAGTTTAGAGATTGGATCCTTGATGGCTGCGAGTGTGAATATCTGTTTTTCAATGTGCTCGATAGATCGGGACGTTCCTCTGCTGAGTTCGTACCGCTTGAAAGTAGATTTTCAACCAAGTTTTATAATCAACTTCAAGGCGTTTTCGTTCCTGAGGATTCAAAGAATATTCCTCCACAGCTTGTTCGGAAGTTTAAAAGCCTGACGCTACAGCATTTGAAGCACTCGCCGCTGTTGGTGAGTGCGGTGATGAATCACAGTGAGCGCACAAATGCTCAGTCATATTCTGGTACAACGGTAACCAATCAGAAAGCAGAGTTTTCAAATTACTGGGCTGCAGTAAAAAAAGCTGCCGAAAGGGTCAAAAACTCTGACCAGAAAGGGATAACTTCAATCGCTGTTGGTCACTGCGACGAGATGAATAACCCCAGCAAAGACATTCCCGTCGTCGCGATTGAGCCCGATTGCAAAACCCAGTATGGATGTTTGTTCTGTATTCACTATGTTGTGCACTCTGATGAGACTGACATCCAGAAGCTGATGAGTTTCCAATATGTGATCGAGGTAATCAGGGAGAATGCACCGAATTTTGAGTATTCGGAAGAAACGTTTAAGGACGTGGCGATTCGCATAGACGCTATTCTCGATGCGATTTCTGAGAGATCGGATGCGTCCGCTGATTTGGTAAAAATAATGAAGAAAAAAGTTTTTGACTTGGGAAAACTGACTCCGTTCTGGGAAAGTCGCCTCCAGCGTTATGAGAAAATGGGAATTTATATTTAATGGCCGAGTTCTTTGAAAGCCTGGACAAAGGTATTCTCAATTTTGAAGCAGCAGCGCTTATCCCAGTCGATCCTACTTGGAGACCATCTGATGATTTTGTTATCTGTCGGGACGCGGATGGAAAGGTCACGGCTACATATGGTGGGATTAGATGGGATCTAAACCCCATCCGATTAAAGGCAAATACAATTTCTGCAATTGGTTTTGATACAATTTTTGAAAAGTCTTTCGCTGATCAGGAACCGCTTATTCAAGAGGTGCGGTATCTCTTGTTTTGTTTGCTTTTCTACGTTGAAAGCGGCCAATTGGGTCGGATTAGTGCGAGTATGCTTTATCAGTATTTCATGACGTTGCGTACCGCCGCACGTTTTTGTTACGGCTTCAAGGACAATCCTTTAGTAGGCGTTATTAGTCTGCAGGAGTTGTTCAGTAATCCGGCATACCTGAATGCGTACCGGCATTGGATGGACAAGGATGAGATAGGCGGAACTCAACGAAAATTGACGGGCGCCCTAATCTCCCACATGGTCGCCATTGGTGAGGCTCGGCTAGGTTACAAACTTCACGGTGTTTTTGACTTCGATTTCGGTGGGGATGAAAAAGCTCAGCAACACCCTGTGATCCCCACTCGGATTTATCTTGATGTTATTAACTCATTGGGAGACTGGATGGATGTGCTATATATCCATAAAAACCCGATAGAGCGATTCTTGAAGTGTTTTGAACATGAAGGCTATGCATACACCATCAACTATCAGAAAGTGATCAACAAAGATACAAGTTTTTTTCAGCCAGAGTTTGATCAAGCAGTAAAAAATCATAAACTTAAAAAGGTTTTTACTGGTGACTTATCCTGCGAGGGGAGGGGCGTTCTGTCATCGGCTGTCTTGAAGATTCAGTGGATTTTGAAAACGGTAATACACGTTTACACGGGTATGCGTGATCAAGAAGTGATGCGGTTGCCTTATAAATGTCTTGGAGAGGAGGAGGTTGTTTCCGCTACTGAAGATGACGAAGGCACGGTTCGTGATAAGCCGATGATCGTGAATGTAATTTCTAGTACGACAAAATTCACTGGATACCGAAAGTCCGCGGCTTGGTTAGCTACGGATGAGGTCGTCCGTGCTGTCGAAATTGCCCGCGCCATTTGTCGTGCAATCTCCCATCTGTTCGGCGTGAATCACGAGGATATGCCGCTATTTCTCAATCCTGCGATCATCAATAGGGCAGATACAAAAATTGGTGTGTCGAGTTGGAACGAGGTATCCAAACCCCAGTTTCTACTGACCCGTTACATCATTCAACCAAATGACCTAGAAGAATTGCAAGCCAGCGATCCCACTCGTGATTTTGCAGGCGATGATTGTTTTAAAGTTGGGATGCCTTGGCGGCTTACCAGTCACCAGTTTCGCCGCTCATTGGCATTTTACGGAAGCAGCACAGGATTCATTTCCCTTCCGAGCCTTCGCAAACAGTTTAAGCATCTGTCCACTCAGATGACGCGATACTATGCGAACAATTTCGAGAGGCTGAAAACAATTTTTGGCTACTACGATGAAAAGTTAGGTGATTTTGTTTTGCCAAAAAACCATGTCCTCTTTGAATATCAAACAGGCGTTCCTATGAATATTGCCTATGACTTGCTATCTCATGCATTCGGTGATGAAGCTCCGCTATTCGGAGGCGTAGGTAGTTACATCTCTAAACAGCGTGAGAAAATGGCTAAGGGTGATATTCATCTCGTGGATCTGAGAGAAGAAACTGAAAAACAAGCTGAAGACGGAAAGATTTCTTATCGGCCAACCTTTTTGGGTGCGTGTACCAAAACCGGTAAGTGCGAAACTTTTCTTCTAGGCGAGATCACTCCCTGCTTGAGTTGCAAGGATGGAATCCTCGAGCAAGATAAGCTCGAGAGTGCAATTGCCGATGATGAAGCAGATCTGGCTCTGTACGAGCCTGGTTCGGGCGAATATCAAGTAATTGAGACTGAGTTGCTCAGCTTGAAGAAATTTCACCAGCAATTCATTCCCGTACACGAGGTCTATTGAAATGGCAGGTAGTGGAATTAAAGCTTGTGAGGACGCTTTCGAGCGTCTGAAAGTGGGCAAACCTAACCTCGCGGTTCATGTGGGGCTAGACCCTTCCAAGATCACTGCAGGAATCGTCAGCTTTGAAGCGGGTTTTGATCGAGGCTATTTGAAGAAAAATCGGCCCACTCATAAGCCGCTCATTGCGCAGATTGAGGCTTTCCGAACCAGTTTCGGAACTGCGAGTGCCTCTAAGGCGCAGCAGATTAAGCGTGCAAATGAAAAGGTGGACAAGGCTCGTAGCGAGCTTGAAATTGTCCAAGAGCAGCTTTATCAGGTCATGACACAGAACGTCCAACTCGTCGAAAGGGTTCGATTCTTGGAAGTCGAAGTGAAGAAGTTTAACAATGTGAGTGAGATCAAGCCCGGATCTAAACGTCGCCAAACCACATAAGTTAGGTCATTGACGCTGCATCCACCCGACACCCGGTAATCCATGCAGCGTATTCACTTACCACCGTATACTTGCGTTCTAATGTTCGGAGTTAGCATGAGTACGTTGCCAATCGATGCCGCCTTACCGGCCCTTCTAGACGCGTTGAATGATCGCAATGAGGTCGTTCTACAAGCGCCTCCCGGAGCCGGTAAAACCACGCGAGTGCCGCTAGCGCTTCTTGGTGAAGAGTGGCTTAAAGGGCAGACCATCGTGATGCTTGAGCCTCGACGTCTTGCTGCCCGCGCTGCTGCGGAACGTATGGCGAGTGAGCTTGGCGAAAAAGTCGGAGGGACGGTTGGCTACCGTATTCGGCTTGAGAGCAAGGTAGGGCCGAAAACTCGTATCGAGGTCGTGACCGAAGGGATTCTTGCCCGCAGGCTGCAGGAGGATCCGTCACTTGAAGGCGTGGGCCTGGTCATCTTCGATGAATTCCATCTCCGAAATCTTGATGCGGATTTGGCCTTGGCGCTGACGCTTAATGGGCGCGAGATGCTACGAGACGATGTCTCTCTTAAAGTGTTGCTGATGTCCGCAACGCTGGAAGGTGAGCGGCTCTCTCGATTGCTCGACGATGCCCCCATTGTCACCAGTGAAGGCCGTATGTACCCGGTCACGACGATCTGGGGAGCTCCTTATCAATCAGGCGATTATCTTGATCAGCGTGTGGTTTCGACATGCTTGGATGCTCTGGAAGACCAAGGTGGAAGTCTCTTGGTGTTTCTACCTGGGCAGGCCGAAATACGACGAGTGCATCAGTCTCTGAAAGATCGCTTGGGTGATCGAGAAGACGTTCTGTTGTGCCCTTTGCATGGAGAGCTCGAGCTACCTGCACAACGAGCTGCGATTGATCCACCTCCTGCAGGAAAGCGAAAGGTTGTCCTTGCTACCAACATCGCTGAGACCAGCGTGACTATCGAAGGTGTTCGAGTAGTAATCGATTCGGGGCTCGAGCGTGTGCCTAGGTTCGACCCGCGCAGCGGGATGACCAGATTGGACACACAGCGGATATCGAAAGCGAGCGCGACTCAACGAGCGGGACGAGCGGGTCGTCTCGAGCCTGGTGTTTGTTATCGCCTGTGGTCAGAGATCCAGCATGATCAACTGCCAGGCTATGGTACTCCAGAGGTACAGCAGGCCGACCTTGCTGGACTAGCTCTGCAGCTGTCCAGATGGGGCGTGCAGCCCACTGATCTCAAATGGTTGGATGTTCCGCCTGCCGCTGCCTACTCCCAGGCTTGTGACCTTCTAGTTCGCTTGGGGGCTCTGAGTCATGATTGGAAGCTCACGAAGCATGGGCAAGATATGGCGGAATTGCCTGCGCATCCGCGCATAGCCCATCTGCTTCTGCGAGGTCATGCTTTCGGCCTTGGACATCTCGCATGCGATATCGCCGCTCTACTGGGGGAGCGTGATATCCAGCGTGGCGCCGGTGCGGATATCCACAGTCGCCTTGCAATCGTCTCTGGAGAGCAGCGTGCCGAGCGTTCCGAGCAAGGCGGTGCGCAACGTGCTAGGCAGCTTGCCAAGCAATACCGTTCTTATCTGCGCGGCCCCATTGTCAATCCGGTGACTGATCCTGAGCACCCTCGGTGGGTGGGAGCTCTATTGGCCCTGGCATACCCCGACCGTGTCGCTCAACAACGTCGCCCTGGTGGTGCTGAGTATCGTCTCGCCAATGGCCGTGCAGCCATGTTTACCGAAAGCGATGTGCTGATGAAGCATTCATGGTTGGTGATCGCTGATCTAGGTAGTCGCCAAGGCCAGCGTGAAGAGCGTATTTATTTGGCGGCGGACTTCGATGAGGGGCTGTTCAAATCCGTTTTGAAGGAGCAAGTCCGTCAGGTGGATGAGCTGGATTGGGATGAGCGAGAAGGCGTGCTTAGAGCGGAGCGGCAGTTGAAAGTCGGGGAGTTGATTCTTTCCTCTGCGCCTCTGGCAAACCTTGATGAAGAAGCTCGCGTCCAGGCGTTGATCAATTACATCCGGCGTAAGGGAATTGAGCTCTTACCTTGGACTCCAGAGTTACGCCAGTGGCAAGCGCGTGTGGCGCTTTTGCGGGATCTGGATTTGGAGAAGGGGAGCACAAGTGATTGGCCAGATCTTCGTGACCAGGTGCTTCTGGAATCTCTAGGGAAGTGGCTTGCTCCCTACATCACGAAGGTAACCAGGCTCAGCCACTTTGGGCAGATCGATCTTTCATCCATTCTGCGCACCCTTTTGCCCTGGCCTTTGCCGCAGCAACTCGAAACGCAGGCGCCTCAGACGATCTCTGTGCCCTCCGGATCGAATATTCGAATCGACTACAGCGAGCGGCCTCCCGTATTGGCTGTGAGGCTCCAGGAGTTGTTTGGCCTTGCGGACACGCCGCGCATTGCCAATGGACGTCAGGTACTCAAGCTCCATTTGTTATCGCCAGCGCGACGTCCTGTGCAAGTCACCCAGGACTTAGCAAACTTCTGGAAGTCGACGTATGACGAGGTCAAGAAAGACCTTAAAGGCAGATACCCCAAACATTTTTGGCCTGACGACCCTTTGATCGCGGAAGCTACCGCACGAGCTAAACCGAGAGGAACATAGCTAAGCTTCAGGCAATTTATAGGCATTGTATTTTAACTCCTGCGAAAGGAGAGCTCCGTTTACCGGTTGGCTGTTGATGGAGCGAAATGGAAGGTCTGTGCCCTAAGGATCAGTCTTTCTGCCAATACCGCTGAACCGTAGATGTGGGCAGCCCAAGTTCACGGGCAGCTTCCGCTTGGGTCTTGCCCTGCTTTTTCAGGTCAATCACAGCACTGACGCTCTGGGCGTTCGCTCGTGTGCCACGAGCGCGCTTTTTCAACGCGCCATCCTGCATCTGATCCTCCATGATTTTGAGCCCCCCCGACTCTATGAAGCAAAGGAGCTCCTTTTGCGCCTTCTGCAACTCGCACTCGGGGGACTCTTTGTCACGGATCGCCAAGCACAACGCCATGAGCGTAAGAAGGTTGATACCGAGCGTATCGGCCACTTTGACAAGGGTCGGCAGCGTTGCCTGGATTTTCCCTTGTTCCAGCAAGCTCAGGTTGCTCTGGCTGATAGTCCCTGCAAGGGCTTCATAACCTAATCCTTTCAGTCGCCGGATGGTGCGCAGGGTGATGGCTAGCTCTTCCTTCACGTTCAGTTTCTCAAAAGGAAGGATAGAGCCACAGCTGTGACGGCCCACCAAATATCATTTATTGTTATTAGTGGGTTGCTTGCTTATCATGTCCATTAAATGGGCGGCGCGCTGACCCGCAAATTGCGGACGCTTCAGCAGCTTCCCTATCTGGCTGCCAGCGGTATGAGCAGCGTTTATTGAGAGGATCGCCTTTGAGCTAAGCCGATCCAAGGCTTGGCAGGGCATGGACTGGGTTTTTTGCCGTGTTTGTAACTTATAACAGTGATCTGCAGGGCCAATTTAAAGCGCCGGAGAGTATTCGGATGCTTTGGCGATCAGTGGACATTAGTCGCTGTGAATACTCATTTCTGATCGAAGGTATGGGATTGGAGGATGGATGCATAGGCCCGGTTGCACATCTCGTCACCGATGTGACCTCCATCCAAATGATGCGCGCTGCAGAGGCTGGTAATTTCCTGAGCGTAAGCAAGATCCATCTCATTCAGTCGCCTGCAAAGAACAATCAGGGTTCATACACCATGGAGCCCCTATCCGAGATTCGCATCCAGGCCGGTACCGAAGAGAATCCGGTCTACGAATTCGTAACGGATGTAGGCCGAATCTACACGAGCGCAAGGCAATGAAGCTCCACGACCAGGAGGATACATGGCTGCCACGCTAGAAGACGCCACTCAATTTTTCACGACGCAGCAGCTGTCGCATTAGGCTGGAATGGAGCTGCGAGCGAGCTCATTAGCTACTGCCGCGACAATAGAGACAAATGCTATGAAGCTGCGAATTTATTCAGATTTGCATAACGAGTTCTCGCGATTCAACCCTCCTTCCAGCGACGCAGACGTAGTCATTCTCGCTGGCGACATTGATATCAAATCGCGTGGAGTCTCATGGGCGAATGACATATTTAAGTGCCCTGTGATCTACGTCTGCGGAAATCACGAGTACTACGGTGGCCACATCGATCACACGCTCCGCAAGATGAAGGACGCCGCAGCGCCACATGTCCACATCCTTGAAAATGAAGTTTTGATCCTGAACCAAACCAGGTTTTTGGTCACTACAGCGTGGACGGATTACTCGTCGACCGGTGACGTCGTTGCGGCGAAACGCATCGCTTGGGAATGGATGAACGACTTCACCGTAATCAGAACAGATGAGAGTTACCGACGCCTTCGTCCCGATGACCTAATCGCTAAGTCTAAAACAGCCTATGCATGGCTCACACAGGAACTGGATAAGCCATTTGATGGCAAGACCGTTGTTGTTACGCACCATCCACCGGCGTTGGATTATGTGTCAGATGACCTACTCACACATCTCGTCGCTGCCTATGCCAATAACTGGCCGGAGCTCGTGGGCAAGTCCGATCTTTGGGTCTACGGACATACCCACGTCTCAGCGGATTTCCTCAAGAATGGGTGTCGTGTGGTTTCAAATCCTCGCGGATATCCAAATCAACAGACTGGATTCGATCCGGATTTTTTGATCGAGCTTTGATGCCAGCAACTGGTCATTTGGCAAAGCTTACGTGGTAGGTCACACGTAATGAGATGGAGAGTTTTTGATGGTGACGTTGGAAGAAATCTCGCAGCTCTTTTACGGGGCTGGGGAAGAGGTTGCCGGCTGGGAAGGCTCTCAAGAATGCCTGATCTCTTTGGCAGCAAAGTCATTCCCAGGCAAAGCATTCTGCGTTGTTCGGCAGTGGATTCTGATCGACCTCACGGTCAATTCGGATGAGAAAGAAAAGCTCATCGGACTGGGTCTACTGCCCGCGACTCTGTACGCGCATGAAGTCGTTTTCGATAGCCGAAATCGATTTCAGGCGGGCATGTGGGTACGCAGTAACTTCGCAAAATCCTTCGCAGAAGGCTGCATGGTTGAAACCAACAGTACGGTCTACCTCCTTCTAGGGGCAGGACAGAGAAAAGAGGCTAGCATTGGTGCCGCTTTTTCAATGAAAGCCGGTTAAGCAATGACCGCCGCAAATATGTATTGAGTCATTTTTTGGAGCGTTGGCCGGATGGCTGAAGTAATCGAATTGAAGTTTCATAGTAAGGATGTGAGCGACTTCCAGATGAGTCGCTTGGTGCGAGCAAGTCTTCGAAAATACAGCGTACCCATCACCGCTTTCATCAGCGACGCGATGATCGCAGATGACACATGCTTCGGGGTGTCCTTCGACCATTCGAAGCATGACGATGCTTACCACAGATTGGATGGTTCCATTCTCCTCACAGGTAAAATTCAGTCAGCGAGGAAAGAGGGTCGGTTTTGGTTGCTCGAAACTCAGGACGGTAACTACGTCATTGCTAGCTTCAAGCGAGGCCTCGGCAGAGCGAGCTTTCTCAAACTACTCGAATCCGCCGACAGTTTCTAAATGATGGTGAGAAATCCACTTTCTGATTTGGAGATAGGGTCATGGCAGATGAAAGATGGTCAGTTGCTCGGGCAATAGCTAATCTCGACGAGTTGCTCGACCAGGTGATCACGTCTCGCAAACCGGTTTTCATTGAGGGTGAAGGTCGGACTGCGGTGCTCCTCTCAATGGATGAGTGGAAATCGATTCAGGACAAGCTCAATTCTTGTGCCCCGGCAGACCTCTGAAAATCGTTTGTCATGGCCTCTTACGGTTTCAATCAGCGCGCTCCGAGCCATGCGGAGCGCTTCAATCTGTCTCTATCCTGTGATGCCCATTTTGCCGTCAGATGGATACACAGCTCGCCTTGGCTTAGTAACCGTATTCGTTCAGCAGCTTCTGCAAAAATTCCCGCCGCCGGTGCACGATGCTCAAGACAAGATAGTCGCGGTGGGTATCTCTCGTCGACAAATGCCCCGCGTCCACAAGACCATGAATGTAGCTCTCGGCTCGGCCTCTTGCTTCAAGCAACGCCTCTTTGGATGTGCTTTTCAAGATGTCTTCAGCAATGAGCTGCCACCGCTTTTTCTGGCGATGCCCAACGGGGCCGTCGGAAAATTTCGGGGCATTGATCAGAGTGTTGAAATCGGCATGCGCGGTAGGTGTTTTCAAAGCGGACTCTCGCAACAGTTGCGTCTGTGCCGGAGGCTATCATGCGCACACTAAATCGCTTGCTGCTGGCTGGCTTACTGGTAGTCCTTCCCTTGCTGATCACTGTTTCTAGATAGCGGTTAACCGTCAGCTCCACCCGTGCTTCCAGATTTGTTTAGCACGTTCAGTTTTGTGAGATGCCAGCCACTCGTTTTGCTGGCTGTCAATGAAGCCGCCGAAGATGCGAATCTTAGAAAGTCGCGGCGCCTGACGCCCCCAAACTGAATGGACATGAGAGGGTAGTTCCCAGCGCCTATTCTCAATCTGAAGTTCAGAAATGTAGGAAGGGTTCCACTCTCCCGTGCATTGATCACAAAGGCCAGGACTCTCTGCAAGCCACACTTTGGCTGATGGTTTGGCGAGCGACGTCAAAACCCATGGACAATCAGTATCGAGCTCTTGGGCTATGACCCAGTCAGACAGAAAGGCAGTAAGTTGATCGAGAAGCCAGCGATTGACCCGGTCGCCATTGTCCGGTGATTCAAAAAAAGCACCGCGATACCCTGTTCTAGCATTGAAGAACCAATCAAAGATGTCGTGACTTACACTTCCGCAGAAAACGGCGCGCTTGAACGTTGCGTCGTCTTGGCGCGATTCACGGTGGAAGCAATTTAGCTTGAGTTCACATCGTATGGCGTCGGCTAGCTCTGTGATCGGCAACGGATGAGTAAGCGCGTCGAGCCGTGTGGATTCGGATGTACCAACGTATCGCCAAGAAGGTGGTTGCACGACAGCATCTCTCCTAACAAATACAGGTAGAGCTATGTGATCTTCCACGCCATGCGTTGCTAGACGCGCGGATGCTTGCAGAGCTTTTCAAGGCCTTGGCCTCTAGGTTTGTTTTGTCACCATAGAGGCGCATCACGACGCAGCCCCATCAGCTTTGGACGGTGCGCTGCAGGTGATTCGAGTTTCACCATCGGTGGGGAAGCGGCAGAACTGGATTATTTGAAATTATGGCTCAACCATAATTATTGCTGAGCCATAATTTTTTACTTCAAAGGACATCGAAGCATCGCGGCGTCATCAAAACAGAAGGGGAATGCTTGAACTTCTCGGGAATGCTGGGGTTGATAGAGGATGTCACAACCCCTCGTTTTTCTCAGGTGTCGAGCATGTCCCATTCATCACCCAGTACCCACCGCAATGCGGAGAGCTTTCCGTTAAGCATGCCCCATTCGAAATCGCTCCAAGGCCCGGTATCTTCGTATTTTTCTCTAACGCGTTGAGCTGCAGCCTTAGCCCTGATCAAGATATCTTCGTGGATCACACCATTGCCGTAGCGTGGTGTGCCTGCCGGGACGATTTCTGTTTCCCCTTCCTCGATGTGGTACATCATGTTCATGTGTCGGTTGTACCAGACCTTGTCGAACAGCTCGTCCATGGCTGACATTATTTCCTGGAGACCACGAGTCTCGTCCTCCCAGGCAAAGCTGTACTCATAATGGAATTCTTCGAGGTCTAGTAAGTCCTCGATGGCGGGGCTGGTCGAGTTGAAGAACTGCGAGGTTTTGTCATCAAAGATTTCTGCAAAATCATCGTGTGGTTTTCGGTGATCTTTTGCAGAAAAGTCGGTGACATTGTGGGTGACAAAACGGAAGCTCTCGTATTCATCCGCGTGTTGTGTCCGGAACTCTTGGAAGGCCTCAACCAGCACTGCATCAGCAACGCTATTCTTCTGTTTGTGGAAAGGAGCCCGCTTGGCGATTGCTCGCTCTGCAGCTCTGATCTTCGAGGCATCTGAAATCTGAAATTCAATGGCGTTCTCGAACAGCTTCAGAACACGGTTCACCGTCACTTGAGTCGCTTCAGAGAGGATTGGCAACCTTTGATTCACGTCATCCAGGGTGTCGAGCGCAGCTTCTTTCCCATCACCACCGAATGACTCAATCACACCTTTCACGACCCGGAACTCGTTAGCGAGGCGCTTACGTGTGGCTTCGATAACCCTGTCCTTGTTTCGCTCATACTCTATGCGTACCAAGTCGGGCAGCAAGATCTTGATTGCGTCATTCTGGACTAAGTGCTCCAAGGCGGTAAGCATAGGAAGCTCGGCCTTTTGTGATGACATATCTAGCCAGACGCACGTATCGAGCATTACTAAATGCATTGAAGCTCCCTTTGAGTTGGCCGATTGCTAGACTTGGCCTTGGCCATCACCGGATAATGGCCTATCAACATACAGGAGCGTCAAATGTCTCGTCTCGCAGAATTCCGTGCCCTTGAGCAGCAGCTCGCCGCTCAACTGGCTGAGCTCGAAACCCTAAAAAATGATGACGGTCTGAAGCGCGAAATCGAATTCGAGCAGAAGCTTCGCAACCTGTTGGGCGAGTACGGCTACAGCCTGCGCAACATCATCGCCATCCTTGACCCACAAGCCTCTCGCCGTGCTCCTGCTGCCACCGAATCCAAGACTGGCACGCGCAAGCCGCGTCAGGTCAAAATCTACAAAAACCCGCACTCGGGCGAAGTCGTCGAGACGAAAGGCGGCAACCACAAAACTCTGAAAGACTGGAAAGCTGAGTACGGTTCCGACACCGTGGAATCTTGGTTGGCTAAGTAAGACTGTTTGAGTACAAACAATGAGGGCCCAGCGGGGCCTTTTTGGTGTCAGGAGGTAACTGGCTCTATGTGTCAGGGCTGCGCGGATGCAACAAGAGAGTTCGCCGCAGGATCTGCCAGGCAACGCCGGCACTACCGATACCGAGAGACAGAACGCGACGACTGAATGAGGTTGGCAAGCTGGTAATCACCCCTTGCCCATGAAGGATTCATGATGAGCAATCAAGACACGCGTTACCCGAAAGGCTACTACAAACAAAATCCGAAAGAGCTCCCTCCGAGCCTTAAAGGCCTTGATTTCCATGCGGTGACCAAGACCCGCTTGAACGGGAATAACAACAGAACCACTCTCTTTGAGTTTCTCCCGAAGCAGTTCAAGGCGCTGCTGGAAGGCATTGATGAAACCGTCAAACGCAGGGTTTCGGAAGCCACCAAAAAACTCAAGGCAAAGCTGAAGGGATTGAAGTCTGACCTGAAAAAGGCCAATGAGTCCTTGGTGGATCTCGAAGAGAGTCTGGATGAAGCCATTACTGAGCGTGATGAGGCGCTGGCGCAAGTAAAACAGCTCACCAAAAAACCCAGCAAACCTGCTGAAGATCCCAAAAAGGTTAAAGACCTGGAGCGAGAGCTTCAAAGGATCAAAGGGCTTTTTGAGCAGAAAAATGATGAAAACAAGAGCTTGAACACGCAGCTGAAGAACATTCAGGCGGGCGATCAGAAGGATAAAACCGATCTGAGCAAGGCTTTGAAAGCCAACACTGAGCTCACAAAGTATCTTAACGACCTGACGGCTGCGCTTGTGGAAAGTGGGGTTAAATTGGAGGAAATCACCCCCGAGACGTCTGGGATGAGTACCGCTGGTACCGTCGTTTCAGGCAGCACTATTAAGATCACATGGCCGAAGCCATACCGTGGCTAATAGTATAAATAAGATATTCAAGGCTTAGTCGAGCCTGGCTGAGCGTCCATTCATGATGGCGGTACTAGATCTGATGGACAAGCCTGGCACTGCTGTTGCTGACTGAACAGGCCGTGCTCGCAGTATGAAGTCAGTTTGAGTGCAAATGGCTCTCCAGAGCCCTGGAGGGCTTTATGCCTTCCGCAGTTTGGTCTGCTTTATAATCTCCATGCTATCTCCAAATACGGTCTCATCACATCGGATCAACATCTGCCTGTTGAGAGCGGAAGCAATCTCACTGGTGGCTTCTACTGTCCTATTTCCCCAATAGTCTGAGTCGTTGACCATGTAGGCAAGGGTTGGCGAGATAGGGAAATACAGATCCGTATGTAAAGGTGGTACGCCGTCAGGTTTGCGGTTGAGCACTGAAGGATGAACGTTGATCACTGGGTTGTCACTTGTAATAAATCGAGTATCAGTGTTGTTGGTCAGCCAGACCACATTCTTCGAATGGTAGTACATGGCCGTGCTGTAGCCCATATTGACTCCTACAAGAATGGCCATAAACCAGTTATTCTTTTTGATCAGGTTGTTGATCACCTCATTATCTGAGCGAGCTGATGAATCTACGATGTTGCGGAAGATTTTTGTCCGAGCGAACTGGTGCCCCATATAACTGATCAGGTTGTTGAGCGCAACATCTTCGTGCAACGCTGCGAAATTGCCAGCCCTTAATGCGTCAATAGTGGGTCTAACATCGTTTTCAATTGTTGTATGTATATCTTCGATTGTGTTGAAGGTGATTTCATCGCGCTTGGCTTTATCTTTAATAGGGTCAAGCACACCTAGAAGGCATGAGTAGATGATCATCCTTTTCAGAAAGCCATAATGAAGGGGGCGTGTTGCTGGAGTACACAGGCTGATCCAGTATTCGAGAAACTCCACGTCAATGTTATCTAGTGGGGTTAATTTGTAGAACTCATATTCACGACCGAGCCCCTTCGTGCTCACGGCTTGAATGTTGCCCTTCTTTGTTCTATGAAAGACGTCTCTTTTGTTGTGCGACCAACCGCGAATGTAATGCGCCCAGATGTAGTGATTGCCACGCTTGATGTTCATCTTCGCTCCTTGTTCTGGAGGCATCTTGTCTGCGGCCCTGTTTGGAGTCAAACCGCGTTGCCTAGCCTGGAGCCTGGAGCCTGGTGTTACGTGGCCGGGATGAATCAGCCCCCTGTTCGATCTCGCCCTGCCTCGGGTTACGTGTGAGCACTACATCACCGCTAAAGCCGCAATGAATTTCTCACGTCCGGACGTGTCTACGGCTGGTTGGCATTTCCTGTCGTACTGGAATCGTGATTCGGGAGTGTGCAAGGTGTCTCTCGCTGGCACCATTTTCCGAAACCACATCGTATTTTGGTAACGCCGGGATCTTGGATGCTCAGCTGGTAACCGAGCGAGGCTTGCATGTTGGAGGGGCAACCGTCTCGATGGCTGAGGGTGCGCAACCACCAATTCCCAACGCCATACCGTCTGACCTCGGTCTCAACTTCTCAGCCTGCTGGAGAAGAGCTTCGCTACGGCTCGTATAGAGATCAAACGAATCATATTGAACCCGTACTTAGATGTAATCGTGACTAACTCTCTCTAGCACAGACTTTACGCGATCGTTAGTGTGAGCAAGCGCCAAATGGTATGGTTCCACCGAAGGCGGTTTTCGATTGATGTAGGGAAATATCCGCTTTCGCTTTGTAAAGCGCGCCCGCCTCGTCACATTGATAGCTGTCTTTGTGGTACATTGATAACCTATTAAGCACAAGGATTTTACGATGCAGCTTGATTCCTACGACCGTAAACTGCTCAACATCCTCCAGGATAACAACAAGCTGTCCCAGAGAGAGTTGGCTGAGAAAGTTAACCTATCCCCATCAGCTGTAAATCGACGCATAGCTGCCCTTGAAGCCGCTGGGGTTATAAAGCTCAATGTTAGCATTGTAGATCCCGTTGCAGTCGGTCGTCCTATCACGGTGGTCGTTGAAGTCAAGCTTGAGAATGAACGCTTGGACTTACTTGACGAAATTAAGAAGCGTTTCACAAGCCATTCTGAAGTTCAGCAAGTCTACTATGTGACAGGCGATTTTGATTTCTTGTTGGTAATTAACGTAAGAGATATGGCCGAATATGAACAAATAACCAGAGATCTATTCTTCTTTGGCAATATAAAGCAGTTCAAAACTTATGTGGTCATGCAGATCAATAAAAGAACTCTTAAAGTCAACGTTGACGAAGCGTGACATTAACTGTGCCCCTCCACGGGGCACGAGATAGTAGGTCAATATCCTAGAGCTACACCATCGCGGCGAGGATCTGCACCGCCCCTTCGAACCCCTGTGTCCGGATTTATCCAAACTGCTTGAGCTGTACCTAGTGGCGCAGTTGCGCGGCGAGCGTTATGTCCTAATAACCTCAATCCTTGCAAGGTCTGTTCAGAATATGCTCCTTCTAGCTCAAAGCTGTCATCGCGAGCGAACATCCGGGGATGATCGATGGCTTCTTGGACGCTCATCCCATAGTCAACTAGATTGGTGAAGACTTGGACTTGGCCCAGAGGCTGGAAGTGAGCGCCCGTAACGCCAAAACTCAGCACCACTTCATTATTTTGGGTCACTAGAGCAGGGATGATCGTGTGCATCGGACGCTTACGCCCTTCAATCCGATTAGGATGCGACTCATCGATGACGAAACTAGAGCCCCGATTATGAAGGAGTACCCCAGACTTTGGGGCCAAAACGGCACTGCCAAAATCATCGAAGATCGAGTTAATCAAGGAAACGGCAAGCCCGTCTTCGTCAACCACCGAGATATAAACGGTATCATTATGAGCGGGGTGAGGCTGTGGGGTGACGTCATCCAGCCGGCGATCAAGCATGATCCGAGAAGCGAGCTCTTCCGCACGCTCATTTGAAAGTAACAGCTCCACGGGGCAGCTTCCGAACTTGGGATCGCAAAGGAATAGGTCACGCTCGGCATAGGCCAACCGTGATGCTTCGGCCTGGATGTGCAGACGTTCTACCCCAAACGGATCCATTTCTCCGAGGTTGAACTGCTCTAATATTTTGAGGATCGCAAGCGCGATGACCCCCTGTCCGCTCGGTGGACATTCCCAGACCTCGTATCCTCTGTAGCTCGCGCATATGGGATCAACATACTCTGGCTGATAATCAGAAAAATCTTCTGAGGTATGCAAACCACCGCGTGCGTTCAAACTGTCCAACAGATCCTTTGCGACCCAACCTTCGTAGAACACAGCAGCTCCATCTTGCGCGATAGACTGAAGCGTCTTGGCCAACTTGGGCTGACAATGGATAGCGCCTGCAGCAGGGGCCATCCCGCCAGGGAAAAAGACTTCGGCAAAGTTGGGGCAGCGATCACGCTTCCAAGAGTTACGGTGCCAGTCATAAGCTAGTCGCTCCGTCACGGGATAACCGAACTCTGCTGCCTGTATAGCCGGCTCAAGCAACTTCGCAAAGCTCAAGCGGCCATGATCTCGTGAGAGTCGCTCCCAGGCTGCCACCGCACCTGGGACAGTCACTGCATCTGGCGTTGACGGATCGATTTCGGATATTTGCTTGCGCTTGTAGTAATCAACGTTGGCGGCTTTCGGCGCCCATCCCGAGCCATTCAGAGCACATACAGGCTCTCCAATTTTCTTGAACAGCGCGAAGCAGTCACCACCAATCCCGGTCTGGGTTGGCTCGACTACGGCAAGCATTGCAGCAGCGGTAATAGCCGCGTCAATCGCGTTACCTCCTTGCCGCAAAATATCCAACGCAGCTGCCGTCGCGAGTCCGTGCGAGGTTGCGACCATTGTTTTTGTGCTCATCGCTTCAGAGCGACCGGGTTGCTCGAAATTTCGCATGCTGACTCCTGGACAAGGGCACCTTGAGGGTAAATAAGGCTTTCGCCGCACTAATGCAGCATGGCCAACGCGAGCAGCTTATCCGGGACTCAACGCAACATCGGTGCGTTCTGAGGGGCCAATTAGCAACGATTGCCTGCATCACCATGGTTAGGATGGCTGCGAGGTCGAACAGCAAGTCTCTGGCCACCGCCAAATAACAAGATGATGAGCGACTCCCTCATGTAGGTATGCCTTCTGTGGAAACGGTTAAGGCTTTGTTTCTGCCCATTCCAAACCATTGGTATCCGCCGTGGTTTGACCGTACTCGTACAAAAATAACGGAGAGAGATAATGGATGCGGCGATAGCGTATGACCGTCCAGTGGTCGCAAGTAAGTGGAACAAGCAAGACTCGCTATGGGTGCTTGCGATTTATGGATGTGCAGTCAGTAGCGGCAGCCTTTTTTGGCCTATAAGCCTAGGGCTTTCTGGCTTCTGGTCGATGTTGATCCTGACAGCCTTGGCCTTTCCCGTAACGTATTACACGTACCGAGCATTTGCCAGATTCATTCAATCAGCCAGTACAACGAATGGCCGCGAAGGCAATATCGTTGATGCCGTTGAGGAGCACCTGGGTCTTGGCTGGGCCAAATGGTTGACCATGCTGTATTTCATCACCGTATTTCCGGCGATGATGGTGTACACGATCACGGTCACCAATACGATCATCGACTTTGTCGACTCTCAGCTACATCTGGGCGTCATGCCTCGATACGTCGTTGCACCACTGGCAACCCTTGCTCTGGTACTGCTGGTTCAAGGAAATACCACATTCATTGTGAAGGTGATGGGAGCGATCGTTTTCCCATTCATCATCTCTCTTGTGTTCTTTGGATTCATGGCCATCCCAAGCTGGAATCTGTCCTTCATGGAGACAGCTACCGACTTCGGCGGGGCAGCTGGTATTGCGAAATCCGTGTGGTCGTCGCTACCGATGGTTATCTACGCGTTCAGCTTCACTTCAGTGGTATCGAGCTTCGTTGTAGCGCAGAAAAGGGCCTACGGTGATCAGGCAACCGCTAAGGTCAGACAGGTCATGTTGATTGCCGTCCTGATGATCATTGTGACTGTTGTCTTTTTCTCCTGGAGTTGCATCTTCGCTCTCTCGCCCGCTGAGCTGGCGGAAGCGAAAGCAAACAATCTTACGGCGCTTTCCTACCTAGCTCGAAAATTCGATAACCCATGGTTGGCAAGCGCTTCGCAGCTAATCGTATTTACCGCAACTATCAAGTCGTTTTTGGCGCACTTTCTTGCTACCAAGGAAAGCGCCAAAGGATTCGCCACTTCCTGTCTTGGCTGCAAGCCAGAAGTCGTGCATGGCAAAGGTCTGCAGCGGATCCTTTCAGTACTCATCTTTGTAGTGACCTGCGTACCTGCAATCCTCAACTGGAATGTTTTGAACCTTATCCAGGTCGTGATGGTTCCGATCAGTGTCTTCATTGTTTACTTCCTGCCGCAATACGCATTCGCAAAGGTGCCATGCCTGAAGAGGTATCGCGGTGGGTTCGCCAACTGGTTCTCGATAGCCGTGGGGATGGTGTGCCTGATCAACGGCTTCGCGATCGCCTTTAGATAGTTCTCTTTGATAGACCGTCGGACGCCCATGGCGTTTGGAACTTGGAGTAGAAACATGAGCACAAACCAACGCCAAGCAGTAGTAGAAAAAGCAGTTGATATTGTCGACTCGGGCACGCTGTTGAAGACCATTGATCGACTGGTTTCCTACAAGACCGAAAGCCAGGAGCCGCATCAAGTACAAGCTCAGATCGATTACCTTACAAAGGAAATCGCGCCGGCATTGCATGAGATGGGGTTCAACACTCGCCTGGTAGACAACCCGATCAGCGCCACTGCACCTCTGTTGATTGGCGAGCGCATCGAAGACCCGTCTCTGCCGACGATTCTCACTTATGGTCACGCTGACGTGGTCAGAGGGTACGACGATCAGTGGGATGAAGGTCTCAGCCCATGGAAAGTAACTGTCGTCGGAGACCGCTGGTACGGTCGCGGGATCGCTGACAACAAAGGACAGCACGCCATCAACCTGGCCGCTCTGCAGACGGTACTTGAAGCTCGTAAAGGCAAGCTGGGCTACAACGTGAAGGTGCTGTTCGAATCGGGCGAAGAGATCGACTCCCCAGGCCTGAATGCGGTATGCGAGATTGAAAAAGAAGCCCTAGCTGCCGATGTGTTCATCGCGTCGGACGGCCCTCGTGTTTCAGCGGAGCGACCAACTCTGTTCTTGGGCTCCCGAGGCGGTATCCTTTTCGATCTGGAAGTGACCCTTCGTGATTCCGCTCATCACTCTGGAAACTGGGGTGGTGTTCTCTCGAACCCTGCGACTATCCTGGCGCACGCCATGGCCAGCCTGGTAGACCAGAACGGACGCATTCAAGTCGAAGCGCTTCTTCCACCACCGATTCCTGACAATGTGTCTGCCGCTCTTGCCGACGTGGTGCTGGGCCAGGACGACGATGCTCCTGAGATCGACCATAGCTGGGGTCAGCCTGGCCTGACAGCAGCAGAGCGTGTCCTCGCTTGGAACACAATCGAAGTTCTCGCGTTCAAGTGTGCCAATGCGGATTCTCCAGTGAACGCGATTCCGGCAACTGCCAAAGCCGTTTGCGATTTCCGCTTCGTCGTCGGTTCAGATTGGCGCAATCTGGAAAGGCACCTGCGCAACCACCTCAATTCACGCGGTCTGCATTGCGTGCGGGTCAAGGTCACTGAGGGTCTGCCAGCTACTCGCCTGGATCCAGACGATGCCTGGGCACAGTGGGCGGTCAAATCGGTCGGCGTCACCTCGGGCAAGAAGCCGGCTCTGTTGCCGAACTTTGGCGGCACCACTCCCAACTACATCTTCGCCGAGACGTTGGGTCTCCCAACCATTTGGATTCCTCACTCCTATCCAGCTTGCTCTCAGCACGCTCCGAACGAGCACTTTCTCGGCTCGGTAGCACGCGAGTCCATGGCAATTATGGCGGGCATTTGGTGGGACTTGGGCGAAGAGGCCCAGCAGGTCGTCAGCCAACGCAACAAGTAACGCGGTGAGCCCCGCAGAACATGGGCTCTGCGGGGTTGTTGTAACGAAAATGATGAGAGGCTTTTATGGCTAGGCCAAAATGGTTGCCAGACAATTTCACAATCTCCCTTTTGGCCACAGTCGCGGTTGCTTCCCTGCTTCCGTGCTTTGGAGAGGTAGCTGTCGCCTTCTCCTGGTTGACCAATATTTCAATTGCGCTGCTCTTTTTCATGCACGGGGCCAAGTTGTCCCAGCAAGCGGTGCTCGCTGGCGCTGGGCATTGGAAACTGCACCTCACGGTGTTCAGTGCCACGTTCATCCTGTTCCCTCTGGTAGGCCTAGCCCTTCGGCCAGCTCTCTCACCCGTGATTGGCGAGGAACTGTACATGGGCATCTTGTACCTGTGCGCACTCCCTTCAACAGTCCAGTCCTCAATTGCGTTCGTGTCCCTGGCCCGTGGGAACGTACCAGCAGCGATTTGTAGTGCTGCTGCTTCGAGCCTTTTCGGGATCTTCCTTACTCCCATCATTATTGCGTTGATCATGAGTTCGGGCAGCTTTGATGGTGGGAGTTCGACTCTCGACGCAATTGAAAAAATCACCATTCAGCTGCTCCTTCCTTTTGTTGCGGGGCAAATTGCAAGACGCTGGATCGGCACTTGGGTGGATAAGCACAAGGGCACTCTCAAGTACCTCGATCAGAGCTCCATTCTCCTGGTGGTCTACACGGCGTTTAGCAGTGCGGTGATCGGGGGTATTTGGCATCAAGTCCCAGCGGTATCTCTCGGAACATTGATTGCTGTTTGTATCGTGATCCTCGCCATAGCGCTGGTTCTGACCGCAGTGCTCGGTAAACACCTCGGGTTCAACCAGGAGGATCGGATCACCATCTTGTTCTGCGGCTCAAAGAAGAGCCTGGCTACCGGCGTACCCATGGCTCAGGTGCTGTTCTCGGCCAGCAGCATCGGGATGATCATTTTGCCGGTAATGCTCTTCCATCAAATCCAACTCATGGTGTGCGCTGTGCTCGCCCAACGCTATTCGACTCGAGCTATAGAGGCGGATTCTGGGTTGGCTTCCAAAGAAGTTACGTAGCCGCATGATCTACCCGCTGGCAATAGAAGAAACGCATGTTTGTCTCGGTAGTGGCGCAATAAACGCGCCGTAATTGATCAGTACGAGATCTAACATTTCTTCCGTCACTTCAATGCGATGCAGCCCGTAAAGATGCGCTGAAAAAGCGTTTACCGAAGTCGTGATGCACAATATCACCAAGGAGATACAATGTTTACTGCCAACAAGAACGCAAGTCGCCAGGCTTATCCCCAAGAACTGCGCGAGATCATGAGCATTCAGAAAGCTGCCGAAAGCCGGGCTTGGCTCTCATCCTGGGACAAAATCAACAGCGAAGGCACCCCTCTTTACAGCCTGCCTGGCCTCGCTCGTGAGCTCGGCGTGAAAGACCTTAAGATTAAAGACGAATCCGTTCGTTCTGAGCTGGGCAGCTTCAAGGCCCTTGGCGCTCCCATCGCTTTGGTGCGCCTGGTTCTGCGCACCTTCCCTGAGTCGAACTTTGATCCTCACCGCCTGCTGGCGGGTGAATACAAGCAAGACTTGGCGAGTTTCGTAGTGATCAGTGCCACTGACGGCAATCACGGTAAAGGCCTGGCGGCTGCAGCAAAAGATATCGGCTGCCGTTGCGTCATCGTTCTGCATGCTAACGTGAGCGTGGAGCGTGAAGATGCAATCGCGGCGTATGGTGCCGAGATCGTTCGCATCACCGGTAACTACGACGAATCCGTTGAGCGCGCGGCAGCTCTCGCTGCGGAAAATAACTGGATCGTGGTTTCCGACACCTCCTACGAAGGCTATGAGGTGATCCCGCGTGACGTCATGCAAGGCTACGGCACCATTGCTTCTGAAATCATCGACTCGCTCGCGCCAGGCGAAGAGTTCACTCACGTATTGTTGCAAGGCGGCGTAGGTGGCTTGGCAGCAGGTATCGCGAGCTACTTTTGGGAGTTCTACGGCAGCAAGCGCCCGATCTTCGTAGTGGTTGAGCCCGAACAAGCCGATTGCCTCTACCAGAGTGCGCTGGAAGGTAAAGCGGCAAAAGCGACCGGCTCCGTCGACTCTGTCATGGCTGGCCTGGCATGCGGTGAAACCTCGCCTCTGGCATGGAAGTTCCTGCAGCCGAGCGTCGACTTCTTCATGACCATCACCGACGACGAAGCTGTTGCTTCCATGCGCCGCCTCGCCGTTGAAAACGGCTCCGACATTCCTGTAGTCGCTGGCGAATCCGCAGTTGCTGGTTTGTCGGCCCTCAAGCGCGTTGCCCAGTGCAGCAGCCTGGCGGCAGATCTGGGCATCGATGCAAACTCGCGTGTCCTGCTGATCAGCACCGAAGGTGCTACTGCTCCGAAAGTCTACGAAGAGCTAGTAGGTCAATCTGCTGAGGTTGTGGCAGCCCGCCAAAAAGGCTGGTCTGCAGTCGCGGCCTGATCGTCAAAGTTTGCCGGTGAGGTCGGACAACGTCATCCACGAGACGAAGTCCGGCTTCTCCGTTTTGCTTCGATACCTACTGCTGCCGCGAATGATCGAAACGGAGGTGCTGCTCTAGCTTCACTTTCACAGTTCATCACTTGATGAATTATCAACGCCCCATCAAAGCCGGCCAGATCGATTAATTAGTTAGGAGCAGCTTCTAAATCCCATGTCCATCGCCGAAAATCTTTTAACGTTTACCTTTGCCGCCACTCTGCTGACACTGACGCCAGGCCTCGATACCGCATTGGTCTTGAGAACCGCAACAGTGGAAGGTAAACAACAGGCATTCCGAGCTGTGCTGGGTATCAATGTTGGCTGTCTCTTGTGGGGAGCCGCCGTCGCCTTTGGTCTGGGTGCGTTGATTGCAGTCTCTGAGCTGGCATTCAATCTCTTGAAATACTGTGGCACCGCTTATCTAGCTTGGCTTGGTTTGAATATGCTTTTGCGTCCACGTACCTCACTGTCGCCCGCTGAAACCGACGGAAAGCCAAATGCAAACTGGTTTCTTAAGGGAATGATGGGAAATGTCCTTAATCCCAAGGTTGGCGTTTTCTATGTCTCCTTTCTTCCTCAGTTTATTCCCCAAGGGCACTCCTTGATTGCCTGGACGTTTGGCTTGGTCAGCATCCACGTGATGCTCGGTTTACTGTGGTTATCAATGTTGATTGGCGCCACTCAACCACTAGCTGGCATTTTACGGCGTGAAATAGTGATCGAATGGATGGATCGCACCACTGGCATGGTCTTTGTTCTGTTTGCCACTCGGCTGGCTTTCAGTAAGCATTGAGATCGGCATCTCCCTGCTTGCATATTTCTCTCCCTGTTTAGGTCATGCCTGGCGAGACAAACCATCACGCTCTGCCTACCTATAAAATCAATCAAAGAACGCTTTAACTAGATACTCCTTGGACACCTCCAGCGTATATCCACCATCTCGTTTCTTGGCCGTAGCCATTTGAAAGTCCACCTCGATTGACCTTGTGATTCGCGCCCCCCCTACTGGTACAGCTCTTTTTGATCTACTACGGTCTGGCGCAATGTTCGGTTGGCTTTGCGCTATCCCAAGCTTCAGTGAACTCGTCTGTTCGATCCGCGACATGAGGCTTTTTTGATAGAACTAGGCATCGCGTATTGCCGACAAATTCCACTATCAAATACAGCGAGTCACCAACATCAAGCTCCAGCTCCTGCAACGCCTCATCCGGAATTCGAATCGCACCGTCACCATCCCATTCTTCGATGACGATTTTCATAGGGGGCTTTCTCACATGTGGTCTCCATTGGTTCTGATTCTGTGAGTCGTTCGATGCCTGTAGATCCACCGTGGCACGTTTTACAGATCCGGATAATGATCCAGCCTAAGGCTAGGAGCACCCCCGTCCTCCGGCTCGCGATTAGGGGCTGACGTGATCAGCCGAGCATCTACTTGATGATGGATGCTACGTTCCCGACGCAGTAGAGGGCGCCATAGAAGACGCGCGCCGAGCGGCACCTAACGCACGGTTGATCGACTGTCTGCAGGCGCCGTCCATTGCGCCAGAGCATTCATCATCTGCTGAGAGCGGAGAGTTGATGTCAACATCGATACCGCCGATCAAAGAATTGAGGCGAGCCAGGAGAGTTGAATCGAGGGCGATCAGCTTCCCAGGGGTACTCAGGATGTCGTCCTCTAACAATGTCAGAACTTCGCAAAGCCCCCAATCATTCTTTGTGGTGTCTGTGCCATCCATCTCACTGCGAGAAAGGATCGTGGATACGGATGAAGCAGGATTTGAGTCGTTCATGGAACTGACATTATCCGCGCTTGAAGCGCTTCTCATGCGCCGAGTGTGGATTTCGAAAGAAGCTCCTTTGGTTGTCGCTTCTTCGGGCCAAAGCCCGGCTCGCCCCCATGTACTGACGTTATGTGGCCTACCGTACAGCTCGACTATCATGTAAGTGCTTAATCGCGTAGGTATCCATCATGGCTACTGCCACAGTGAATGCTAAAGGCCAAATCACCATCCCTGCCCAGGTACGGACTACTCTTGGCCTGCGACCAGGGGATGAAATCGAATTCGTCGACCTCGAGAATGGTCAGTTCGCCATCGTGGCTGTGAGTTACTCCGTTAAGCGACTGAAGGGCATGATTCCCAAGCCGAAGGTCATCGTGAGCATTGATGACATGAACGCAGTTTTTGCGTTGAAGGAGTAAATGCTCGTCGATAGCGTTTCACTGGGGGAAAGTCTTGGTAAGGTTTCTCTCGCGCTTCAATTCTAGGCGGTTCTGAGACGGGTTTTTGCTATCGCGTTTTCGGGCTTAAGACACTGCTCGTCGTGAGGGAGAGAATGCTGACGATGCTTCGCTGAGGACGCGATTCTATAATCGCTCTATAGTCGACTATAGAACCTAGGCCAGAGCTCGGGCTTCTAGGAAGCTAAGGCATCGATGCTTGTCGCACCTTGGCGTAAGCCCGGCTCGACGTTTTGAGTGATCTCCTCTTGGCGGCTGAACCGGCAGATACTTGAGTGTGCGCCCAGAGTCGATGCACCGGATCTGTGGCAGTGCGATTAGGTTGTCTGGGATCGACCGCTCTTTTCGTCCCACGTCTCCAGAACGAATGCAGCGATGGTATGAGCCGCATGGATCGCCAGCCGAGCATGTCGTGGTTTGAGCTTGTAGGGTCGTTTACCCGCACCGTGCGCCGAGCTGGCATGAGTGCGGAGTGCACCAATGCCATGGACAGTCGCCACCACCCCTGTCACGATTTCCTGCAGGTCTCGCTCCTCAAGTAATGATGCATCTAACCCCAGATCAACCCTGACGATCTTCCAGACAGCCTGTAGATCCTGCTTGGCGGGCATAACGAGGTGGTCGTGCTCTTCAATGTACACCTTGAATACCGATTCGAGGATGTTGCACGCTGCCGATACGGCCTCCCTGGGGCTCGACTCGATGTTCTTGATGGCCCGCTCGAACTCGAAGTCGATTGCGCCGATATTGCGGCTCTTGATTAGTTCGGACAGCGTCTTGGTCGCCAGCCCCTCGCCCTTGGTGAGCATTCCTCCAGAGCTATAAGTGAGGCCGGCACGCTCCAGGCAGTCCTTGATCCTAGCGATCTTTGCCTTTCGCTCTTTTGCCTGCTGTGGATCAATCCAGAAGCGCCCAGAGGTGTCTTCTTCGTCTTCCATGTACTTCTCGATGATGCGACCGACGATGGGTAGCGCATCCGTGCCGCATTCTTTGCTGATCCTGCGCAGCCACTCCTGCGCCTTGAAGGCCTTGCTGCCTTCTGGAGGATCGCCTGGAGCGTTGGCGTACATGAACAGGCTGTCCAAACTGGCGTGAGTTTCAAAGACGGAAACGGAATCGGCAACTGCGGATATTAAGTATTGAGGAATAGTGTAAGTTTCCATCTGCTTTCCTTGCATTCCTATTGAGCATGCACTGAGTGTATCAGTGCTTCGTTTGAACGCCGGCTACCCTCCTGGCCGCTCGCATCGGCAGTGCTACGCATTTCTGCTTACCACTTCAAATACACTGGATACCTTAAAGATACTCTCCGAATAGCCTTCGGGTATCCCATGGATATCCCTTTGATAGTTCGATGAAACCGGCCCAGCTCAATTGATTGATAGCCCTTTGCGATCATCGAGTTTGAAGTGCTACCATCGAGTGGATTCAATAAGAGTAACTGTATTTATATACAGTTTAATGTCGAATTAGCATAATTTTTTTACTGTCTATTCGTACAGTTATTTTCCGTCGCCAAGTGCTGTGGAAAACGCTGGTCATCCCGTCATCAGTACAGCCAACTGATCTGCTCGTGCTCCTTCTGAGGCGGTCGTGGAATTTTTATGGATAAATTGCCAGATAAGTTACCGTTTGACGCGACGAAGCTTTTCGAAGCCCTCACATACCAGCTTGTGGTTGCACTTGAGTATTGCCACAAGCTGAAGACGGGAAAGCGCTTGTGGGTCGAAGTTTTCGGGGATGTAACCCTGGAAGACGAGGCCCAAGTGGAGGTCAAGCTCTACGCCGATGCGTTGAGGGATGGCCACCAGAACATCTGGAACACCCTCAATAACTGGCTGAACAAGGCGTTTGACCATACGGCGTACGAAAGCCTGATATTGGTGACGAACCAGGAGTACTCGCCAAAGTCGACGCTGACCGACTGGAACAGTTGTGCCGCTGCCCAAAAGCTCGCCTTGCTCACTGCGATCTACGACGGTGCCGAGCAGCGGTTTGTCGCTTCCAAGGCGAAAGAGCCTTCAGAGACCTTGGCGCTCTTACGATCCGTGATGGCTCCAGAGCTGAGGGATGATCTGCTTGAGGTGCTGGGGAGGGCTGTGTTCATCACCGGCTCGCCTTCGCTCAAAGAGAGGCTCGATGCCTACGAGGTTGATCAACTGAGGGTGATACGAGAGTCGAAGCGTCAGTCCTACATCGATGACATCCTGGGCTTCATTGGCAGCACCCGGTACATCGATACCGGCTGGGAAATCACCTGTGAGGAGTTCACCGCCAAAACTGTTGAGCTGACCAAGCGCTACATGAAGCATTCGAGCGTCTTCCCTGAGGTGGATGCTGAAGCGCTGAAGCAGACGATTGTGCTTGAGGAGATTGCCGATCGGCCTTTCGTGCAGAAGATCCGCGAAATCGATGGCGAGTCACGCGTCAGGCAGGCTGCTTTGCAGCTTCTGATTGCCGGAGAGGTCATTGATGAGCTGTACCGAGACAACCTGGCCTCGGATTTTGATATCAAACGCTATCAGAAAAACCATCTGGATCGTCATCTGGACGGTCGGCTAAGTGCGATGGTCGACTGGATGGACGAGAAATGCCCCATCCAGCTGAAGCGTCAGTCACTGAAGTTTTTCTTCAAGCAGCACTCTGCAGAGGTGGTGCAGCTGAATACTTTCGAAGACACCACGACCGATTTCCGAAATGGCATTTATCACATGCTTGCTGACGTGAAGTCCGATGACGAGGAAAGAGAGTTTTACTGGAGGTTATGGTCGTGAGTATGAATGCCGCAGATCATATTTACACGCTGCGCCGGACGCCATTTGCCCTCGCGCCGATAATCCACTCCTTTTACGATCACTGGGATCCGACCGAGAAAGATATCCTGCTGAGCTACTTAGTTTTGCCCCTGATCACTTACAAACCTCTTCACAAGTTTTTGCACTACGCGGGGAAAAACAGTTCAATCCGCACCTTGATGCAGGAACCCAAACGGATTCTCGGTTTGGAGTCGCGCATTGAGGAGTACAAGCCGATCACCAATGCTTCCCTGCTCATCCTTACCTCGGAGCAGAGCATCAAGATCAACGAAGATATGTCGGTGGCTCCGCAAGGCAAAATCAGGGCGGAAAATGCCGATGCCCAGTTGTTGAAATACGCTCGAAAGCTCGCAGTGGTGTTTACGGGTGAAAATGTTGTTTCTGTTTATAGGTCATTGGGGCTGAAATCGCTATGAACTGTTATGTACGATATATCGGCGTCGTAGACAAAGATAAAAGACTTCACAGTGTGGAGTTCACCCGTGGCCTCAATATCATCACCGGTAAATCGTCTACCGGGAAAAGCGCTATTCTGGAGATCTTTGACTACTGCCTGGGCAGCAGCGAGGACACTATTCCGGATGGTAAGCTGACTGAGCGTGGCGATACCTTTTTCACCGTCCTGCAGTTCCCGAGCCTGACGCTTGTGGTGGCACGCGCAGCG
The DNA here is from genome assembly GCF_036542145.1 of Pseudomonas sp. ZY71. Taxonomy (NCBI): domain Bacteria; kingdom Pseudomonadati; phylum Pseudomonadota; class Gammaproteobacteria; order Pseudomonadales; family Pseudomonadaceae; genus Pseudomonas; species Pseudomonas sp. ZY71. The sequence continues at coordinate 5,803,489 of NZ_CP144274.1, read as the reverse complement.
GCTTCCAAACGTTGCTTCCTGCGTGAGGTCACCGGGCCAGAGGCCGAGAACGTACTAGAGCTCATGGGGCATGTTGAATACTTCTTTGACGATCGCTTTTACATCCATAAGGACGCCTTCCTAAAGAGTCTCGGAAAGTACTTTGGTGTAACGCTGGAGAACATCGACAAAGACCCGATGTACAAAGAGGTAACGGGTAGCAAGGGCGCCACGCCATCAGTGCGTAGCTTCCCGTCGTTTATGCTTCAGCACCAGAACCTGGTAGCGAACAAACACGCTATTTTCTACCGGTTTGATGAAAAGGTTAAACGGGATCAGGCCATCGACCACTTCAAGATATTCATGGGTATCGTGAAGGAAGAGTATTTTGATATCGCCAAGGATCTAACCGAAGCAGCGTATGAGCTTCGTCGGGTTGAGCTGAAAATTCCCAAAGACGAGAAAGTCAGGGAAGAGACCGTTGGGAAGTTCGAGAAACTGCTCACGGAGTACCAGGCCCTCGCGGGAGTTCCCCTGTTCGATATGACGGCTGATGAGATTTTCATCAAGCCAAGTCAGGCACTCAGGCTGATGAAAGGTACCCCAGTCACCGTGGATGGGCTGGCTGATGATTACGAGAAGACGCTCAACTCGCTGCGTGACCAAAAGGCAAAACACGTGGCCGACCTGCGTTCGGCGATAGGTCGACTCAATCTACTTGAGCGATCTGTTGAGCAAGCGAAGGGGATTGGTGCCTCGTATGCCTCGCTGACGATTCCCCGCTCCACGAACCTTGAGCACACGTTCTGCCCAGTGTGTGAGTCTCACTCCGATATCCCGGAGGATCAGGCCAACAAGCTGACACAGGCCATCGAGTGGCTGAACACTGAACTGAAGCTTTCATCGTTTGCGCGTGAGAGCCTGGGGCAGGAGAGTCGCGACCTGAGGAAAGATATCAAGGACTTTCGTCAGAGGCTCAAAGAAGTCCAGACCTCCCTCAAGCCTTTTGAAGAGCAGGAAGAGCGGCTGGCCCAGGCCAGCTCTTTGGAGGATGCTCCGAAGAAAACGAAGCTGTTGCTTGAGATCGAAATCGACAAGTTCATCGAAAACCCGCCTTCTGACTTGAAGAAGATGAAGGATTATTGGGAGGCGCAGGTTAAGAAATACCAAGCCCAGCTTGATGAGTATGATGTTGATATCGAGCTGGACAGGCTGGCGAGAGACATCAACAAAAAAATGAAGGAGCTTGGTCAAAAGTTTCACTTCGAAGAAACGTACAAGACGGGGTCTCTGAAGTTTGACGTAAATAGCTTTGACTTGTGGCATGAGAAGGAAGCCTTCAAAAAAGTTTTCCTCAGGTCTATGGGAAGTGGTGCAAACTGGGTTTACTCGCACCTTACCTTGTTCATGGCACTGCACTATCAATTTGCTGCTAGGGCCGATAAGTGCAAAATTCCGCCGATTCTCTTCCTTGATCAACCTACACAGGTTTATTTCCCTTCCAAGGATGATGGCCAGGAATTTGTGGCTGATAATTTAAGGCCTGATGACACTAAGGGTGTCGCATTGCACGACGATATCGATGCGGTGTCGAACATGTTTACTCAACTTGCTAAGTTCTGTGATGATACTGCAGAGCAAACTGGTATGAGGCCGCAGATTATCGTTTGTGATCACGCCGACGGACTCGACCTTGGGGAAGGTTATAACTTCGGTGATTTTGTGAGGCAGCAGTGGCGTACACGTGGTTTTATCGCTGACTGACTTGCAGCTTTGAAATGTTTTTTCACAAACTGAAGGTTTAGAGGCTTCAGGTACGTAATGCGTAAGTAAATTACGTGTTATGAAGCCTCTAGTGCCTTTTGAGATTTATCAGTTTAGGTATGCTTTAAGGAAAAAAGCATGTATCAGCTTTCGAACCCCGGATGGGGCAAGTCCTGAAAGCTACGGCGTAATGCTCCCAAAAAGAGGAGCGTTGTATCCACCGCAGCGCCATCGTAGAGCATTGCGCCTGAAGTCCTCGGGGCTGTACTTGGCGGTTAATGCTTTCCATCTAAGTAGTCCTTGAACCCTACCGGTGATTCATTTTCCTCTCTAAATGGGTTCGAGTAATAGAAGCAATAGTCCTCAGCTTTGGAGCCCTTTTTAGGAGGATTCAAAAACTGGACATCGTGTTTCTTAAGGATCTCGAATGTCGGGTCGTCCGCGTACGGGTTATTTATCTTCTCGTGGAAAAAAAGCTGGTATAGAAGAATCCAGCTCTGATCAAGTTCATAAAGGGTGCAGTTTTCAGTAACCTGGTTTGCATACGCTACTGCAGCGTCTACACCAGATTCAAAGCTACTAAGCAGTGCAATCGCTGTAGCGTCACCGGTTTGAATAACTAGTTCGATATTTTGTTGTGTGGGCTGGGAGCTTAGTTGTTTCAAATAATATAGCGCCCAACACATGCCATCCGAGCGGCGGTGTAAGGCATTGGTTTCGAGGATTCCATTGAATTTTTTAGATACGGCTTCTTTGTCATAGTAGTCAGAGGTGGCATCGACTTTTTCAAGCAAGGGCAATAGTATTGGGTAGTGCCAGCTCAGGCTGAGAATATACTGGAATACTGTTGCCGCTGTATCACCTTGAGCTCTATGGCAAATTAGACCTGCAGCAAGCTTCAATACGCTGCCGTCGGGCTCTGCCTTGTTTAAATGCACGGCATAGTCAAGGAAGTTTATGGCTTCATGAGTAAGTAGTGTCAATGCTCCATTGGAGTCAGTTCTCCAAGGTGTGGCATTGTTTAATTTAGTAACCCAGGAGTCGATCAAAGGCTCTGGTAGTTCAGTAATTTTAGTTTTGCTAAGGTTAAGCGTTAAACGGTAGCGCGACAAGGCGTTACTAAGGGCGCGAACAAACTCTTGGGCTTGAATGTGTGTTTCGCAATAGGCCGTATAGTCATCAATGTAGCGTACGAACCGATATTTTCCTGCAAGCTCTCTATCAACTGCAGCTAGAATTATTTCAACCGCAATGCTTGAGGAACTAGGGCCAACAGGAAGGCCCGAAGTCTCATTTCGTTTTGCATTCCGAAGCGCAACGTCGAGGGCAGAGCTCCAGTGCTTTTCTCCTCCACGTTCGCGTAGGCGCTCTTTGGCCTCTTCATAACCTTGAATAGCCCATTCCAGTGAATGCGTGTAGATAGAGCCAAAGCAATTGGCCACGTCAGCATGAGCTCGGAAACCAGCGCCAAAACTAATATCCAAGGTGTTTTTGGTTTTAGTTTCATGGTCTTCATAGTTCATAATAAACATGCGGCCATCATTGTGCTGTTCGGCAGTAATGGCACTATTTTCATCCTTCATCAGCTCGAGTATTTCTAGTCTGTTCTCCTTTAGCTTCGAGTATATTCGTGAATAGGCCTGGGGATGTATCAGGCTGAGCACCCTCGGAACGTTGTTGAATCGTGTAGCCCTGTATTCCACGAGGTCGAACCAGTAGGCCTTACGCTCTCTGCTTAAATCTACGTTAGCCAGCTCTTCAGCAATTTCCGGAGTGAATCTACTTGTTGAGAAGCAAGGCGGCAGTTCAGTCGACGAGTCTTTTTGATTTGGAAAGTAATTCCAGCGTGTCAGGGCTTCTAAGAAGTGCCTTTCCTCGTCATGAAATATTGCAATATTTGATACCGGACTGGTGAATTCTTTCACGGACTTCATGTCTCCTGCGATGCTTGGCCGGCAACTGGCGTGTGCGGGGTGGTGGGGATAAGTTATATTTGGTTGATTTTTAGATTTATGGAATGTTGTGATGGTCGCTCGAGTTTACTTGGTTGTCGAGTCAATTTGAAAGTGATTGAGTCCGTGTTGATTTTCAGCGGCCATCAGGTGGTGAGATTAAAGGTTCGGAGTAATGCAGGCGAAACCAATCACCACACTTAAAGCGCAGTGCCAAACTAATTGCTTGAGTCATTGTGAAATAGATTGCGACGAAAATCCGTACTCATTTTCCCACGTCTGGCTGGTCTCTGAATGCCTTCGCGCTCATGCCCGCTCTGTTAGGTTGTCAATCCTTTCAGGTCGAATGAGCAAGCTCGCGTTTTCTGGATGTCAATGGAAATGAGTTTTCAACCTGATTATTGTCAACCGCATCTGCATGGATTGACTGTCAACCTGCGTCACTAGCATGTTCGACTATGGCCAGGTTTTCTGGGCTCTAAAGGTTGTCAATCTTAAGAGCACTCACGTGGTGCGGGCCACTATTGGCCGGATGATCCGTTGGTGGCCGAGGCGACCGCACGGGCCAAACCGCGCGGGACCTGAAGATCAAGAGATCGGCAGCGCCTACAAAATTGAAGTCGGCCACAGAATAACGCTACGACATCAATCTACTGTGGGAGCGAGCCTGCTCGCGAAGGCGTCGTTTCAGTCGACGCATTCGTTGCCTGATACAGCGCTTTCGCGAGCAGGCTCGCTCCCACAGTGATCGGTGGTGTGCCGAAGTTGTGATCTAAGGCGCGGCGGGGAGCAGGAACCGCGCAATCACCGGCAGGTGATCGGAAATGCGCAAGGTATCGTCCTGCCGAACCAGCGCTTCAACCCGTTTGATCCGCGGGCTATAGAACAGATAGTCGACCGTGCGATCCGGGCCATTCAGACCGGGGTCGTTGGGGTAGTGGGTCAGCCACTGCGCACGGTCGATACCGCTGGCCTCATTGTTGGTCGGGATCATCGGGTACTTGTCCCACAGCAGATGCAGTTCGCTGTCGGCTGAGTAGGGCGTGCGTTGTTCGGCAGACAAACGGCGATACTGGCCGAGCGGTAACAGATTGAAGTCGCCACCGATCAACCACGGCAGGCCCTGACTTTCGTACTTGTCGAGCACTTTGGCCACGGCGCTCACTTGCGCCTGCAAGGTGTCGTCGGGTTGCCTGGCACGCTCCAGATGGGTATTGAAAACGGTCAGTTGCCCACCATCGCTCAGCGGCAGTTTGGTCGCGAGCAGCGCATCTTTTGGCTGGAATTGACGGCTGATAAAGTTGGCTGAGGCGACCGGCAGTTGCAGGCGCTCGGCGTGTTCGATGCGGTAGCGGCTCAGGGTCGCCAGTTGTCGCCCGACACTGCCGAAAACATGAGCGTCGGGGACGAATTCGGCTTTCCAGTCAAACGCGCTGGCGCTGCACGGATACAGGTCGGCAACGCGTTCCTGCAATAACTTCAGCTGATCCTGGTAGTCGCTGGCCTTGGCGCCGTCATCCAGTTCCTGCAACAGCACCACATCGGGCTGCTCATCGCGGATCACCCGCGCCACCTCATCGAGGCTGAAGGCCATGTCTTCCTGGGTCGGCGCTTCATCGTTGCCTTGGGCCAGATCATTCCAGAACACGTAACGCTTGCCAGCCAGGTACTGCACGTTCCAGGTCATGACTTTCAGCGCCTGGCCCGGCACCAGCGTCGGTGGCGTCCCCGTGCAACTGACCGGCAGGGTTTCGCGGGCATCGGGGCGCCAGGTCAGGCTGAACATCAGCGCGCCGATCAGGACGAGGGCGAGCACGGCAAGTAACAGGGTGTAGCGCAGTAGACGGGTCATGGCTCGGCTTATAGCGTTACAGAAAGTGGCCCCGAGCATACCTGACGGCCGTCTCGAAGCCCAAGCGCAGTGCTGTCAGACCACTCTGTCACGTTTGTCAGGCAATTCGCTGATCAGCATGAACAGGCGGAACAACACCACACTGGTGAACAGTTGCAGGAAGCTGTGAGCGCTGTCGATCAGTATGGCGATCACCGGGTTCTGCGGCTCCGGGTACACCGCCAGCGTCGCGCCCTTGAGCAACCACAGCGGCGTCATCACGCAGAGAATGCACAACAGGATTCGCCAGAAATGCCCACGGGTCAGGCGCAGGCTTTCTTTCATCGCCTGCAAGGGACCCATGCCGCGCAGCACCAGCAGGTATTCGCCGAACGCGAGCATCACCATCAACATCAGGCCCGGCAGGAAGTACAGCGACAGGCCCAGCAGAATCAGCAAGGTATTGAGCGCCGTGAGCAACGCGAAGCGCGGCCACAGAGTGGCGGCCATCGCCAGCAGATCGCGGTTGCGCGGCGCCTCGCCACGGCTGCGTGCATCGAGAAAGAGGATCAGCGCTGCGGTGTACAGCGGATACACCAGCAGACCAACGACGATGCTGATCGCCGAGATGTTTTCCGGCCCGCTGGCGTGATCGACCACCTGTTGCAGAAACGCTTCGAAAATCACCAGCGGCAGGCACAACCGCACGATGCTGCCCAAATGGCGTTTGAAAAAATACAGAGAGTCGCGCAGCACTTCGAGGGCATTCATCAGTCGGTATCGCAGGTCGAAAACAGTGGCTCACTTTAACCGATGATGACTGGCGCGACACAAACGTAAACATTCGGTAAAGGTCATTGAAACGTTTTGTCACCGTCTCCATTACAGGAGAGCACCTCGGCCAACGTGGACGAGGGCAATGTTATCCCCGGCAATCTACGAGGTCGCCATGAACAGCGAAGAGCAAACCCTGATCGATGGACTGTTTTCCCGGCTGCAACAGGCCGAAACGGAGGCAGCCCCGCGCGACGCCCAGGCTGAGGCGCGGATCAAGGAACACCTGACCCGCCAGCCGGCGGCAGGTTATTTCATGACCCAGGCGATTCTGGTGCAAGAGGCGGCGCTCAAGAGCCTCGACGAGCAGAACAAACAACTGACCCAGCAAGCCCAGCAGTTGCAGGCCGAGCTGCAAGCGGCCAAGGCGCAGAGTGCCGCACCGGCGCCGAGTGGTGGTGGTTTCCTGTCGAGCATCTTTGGTGGCAGCCCACGTCCGGCGCCGACCCAAAGTGCCGCCCCGGCGTCGACCGGCGGCTGGCGCGAACCGGCACCGCAGCAGAATTACGCGGCCCCGGCGCCACAACAGAACTTCGGCGCGCCACCACCTAACTACGCACAGCAAGCCGCTCCAGGGGCGGGCAGCAGCTTCCTCGGCGGCGCTTTGAAAACCGCCGCCGGTGTGGCCGGTGGCGTGATGCTGGCGCAGGGCATCAGCAGCCTCTTTCATCACAACCAGCAGCCGGAAGAAATCGTTGAAGTGATCAAGGAAGAGCCGGCGCAGGTTGCCGACCAGAGCAACAACGGCTGGGGTGATGATCAGCGTGTGGCCGATAACGGCTTCTCTGGCAATGACCAGAGCGGGTTCACCGACACCGACTACGGCAACGACAACTCATCGTTCTTCGATGACGACGATTCCTTCGTCTGATTCACCATTCGTCCGGAGCCCCTGAGGGCTCCGGGCCGATTATTCGCGGAACCCTCCTGATGGCTGGCATACTGAGCGCCTTTTTCGGGCCTGGCGCCTGATCCCGCTTCGTGCGCTTGCGCGCCCACAGGAACTCCGGTGAAAAAAATCGCAGTGTTCGCCGACGTGCAGAACCTCTACTACACCGTGCGTCAGGCCTATGGTTGTCACTTCAACTACGCCGCATTGTGGGCCGACATCAGTAAGGACGGGCAGATCGTCGAGGCTTACGCCTACGCGATCGACCGTGGCGACAGCAAGCAGCAGCAGTTCCAGCAGATCCTGCGCAACCTCGGTTTCACCGTGAAGCTCAAGCCCTACATCCAGCGCAGCGACGGCTCGGCCAAGGGCGACTGGGACGTGGGCATCACCCTCGACATCATGGACGCCGCCGACCATGTCGACGAAATCGTCCTAGCCTCCGGTGACGGTGATTTCGACATGCTGCTCGAACGCATCATCAGCAAACACGGCGTGCAAGCAGTCGCCTATGGCGTGCCCGGCCTGACCGCCAACTCGCTGATCCGCGCCGCCAGCCGTTACGTGCCGATCGAAGGCGCGCTGCTGTTAAAAAATTAAGCTGAAGAATTGATTTGTACGGAGTTGAACCCGGTTTGGAACGCATTGCAGTCATCGACTTTGAAACCACCGGCCTGTCGCCGAACAGCAACTGCCGCGCCACGGAAATCGCCGTGGTCATGCTGGAAAACGGCCGCATCGTCGAGCGTTACCAGAGCCTGATGAACGCCGGCGTACGCGTCCCTGCGTTCATCGAACAACTGACCGGCATCAGCAACGCCATGCTGCGCACCGCGCCATCGGCCGAACAGGTGATGAACGAGGTCAACGAGTTTGTCGGCTGCACGCCGCTGGTGGCGCACAACGCATCCTTCGACCAGAAGTTCTGGGACTTTGAACTGGGACGGATCAAACGCACGCGGTTGCAGAACTTTGCCTGTTCGCTGTTGCTGGCACGGCGCTTGATGCCTGCGGCGCCGAATCACAAGCTCGGTACGTTGACCACGTTTGCGCGCCTGCCGCATACCGGCCAGGCTCACCGGGCCATGGCCGATGCCGAGATGGCGGCGAATCTGATGGCGCATCTGGCGGATGAGTTGCGGCACAAGCACGGCGTCAGCGAGCTATCGCATGACCTGCTGTGCAAGTTGCAGAAAGTCCCCGCCGCGAAAGTCAGCGAGCACTTGCTGCGTTACCGCTGATCCCCAATCCAGTACACAACCCCTGTAGGAGTGAGCCTGCTCGCGATAGCGGTGTGTCAGTCAATATTTGTTTCGACTGATACTCCGCTATCGCGAGCAGGCTCACTCCTACATTGGATTTGTGGTGATCCGGACTATTTGCTGTTGCCTTCGATCTGGCCGAGCGGCACGCGCTTTTCGATGGCGCTCGACAGCACAATCGAGGTCTTGCTGAAACCAAACTTCGCCACCCGATTGATCAACTCCTCCAGCTCCGTCATCGATCCCACCGCGGCCTTCATCATCACGCACGGGTCGCCTGTCACTCGGAAGCACTCGGTCAGTTGCGGGATTTTCACCAGTTCGTCGTAGACCTTCTGGCTGCCGTTCTGGTGCAGGCGCAATTCGATCATGCACTGGATCGGCAGGCCGATTTTCGACAGGTCGATTTTTGCCTCATACCCTGTGATTACCCCGGATGCCTCGAGCTTGGCCACGCGCTCGGCAACGGCCGGGGCGGAGAGGTTCACTTTGCGCGCGAGGTCGGCGTAGGACGCACGGCCGTTTTCGAGCAGGGCGCTGAGCAGCATGCGGTCGTATTTGTCCAAGGCCGGACTCCTGAAAATTCCAGACTTTCGAAATCGTGGTTTAAGCCGTCGATCTCCGTTCTTTCCAAAGTGTAACGGCGCTATAAACAGGTTTTGTAACTTATTTTTAGCTGTGGGCCTTTCTAGAATAATCCATCCCCTGAGCCTGACATTCGAGCTGCCCATGCCTGCCTTGCGCCGTTTTTCCTTGCCGCTGATCGCCGCGTTTTTTGCGCTGTACGTGATTTGGGGATCGACCTATCTGGTGATCCGCATCGGCGTTGAGTACTGGCCGCCGCTGATGCTCGGCGGTGTGCGCTTCGTGATCGCCGGCAGCCTGATGTACGCCTTCCTGCGCTGGCGCGGGGCTCCGGCGCCGACCTGGGCGCAATGGAAAGCGGCGGGGATCATCGGGATTTTGCTGCTCAGTTTCGGTAACGGCGCGGTGAGCGTGGCCGAGCACACGGGCGTGGCTTCGGGTGTGGCGGCATTGGCGGTGGCGACGGTGCCGTTGTTTACTTTGCTCTGTGGATATTTCTGGGGCGCGCGTAACACTCGGCTGGAGTGGGCCGGGGTGGCGTTGGGGATTGTTGGTATTGCCATGCTCAACATGGGCTCCAACCTGCAATCGAGCCCGCTGGGCGCGGCGTTGCTGATTTTCGCGGCGGCGACCTGGGCGTTCGGTTCGGTGTGGAGTAGACACTTGCCGTTGCCGCAGGGCGCCATGGCCAGCGCGGTGGAGATGCTGGTCGGCGGTGTGGTGTTGCTGATCGGCAGTGCCGCGAGCGGTGAACATCTGCAAGCCATGCCGCCGGTTGAAGGCTGGCTGGCGCTGGCTTACCTGATCTTCTTTGGATCGATCATCGCCTTCAACTCTTATATGTATTTGCTCAAGCACGTGCGTCCAGCGGCGGCGACCAGTTATGCCTACGTCAACCCGGCGGTGGCGGTGTTGCTCGGGATTGTGTTTGTCGGCGAGACCATCGGGATCGAGGAAGCGCTGGCGATGCTGGTGATCATCAGCGCCGTGGTGTTGATTGGCTTGCCGCAGTGGCGTCGGCCGGCACAGCCGCCAGTCGTGGCGCCAACAGCCGTTCCCACAGAAACGCGTACGAATTAGGGTAAACTGCGCGGCATTGCATGCCCGCGTCATTTTTTCCTACGGTACTTCCATGACTTTCGCCACCCTTGGCCTGATCGAACCCTTGCTGCGCTCCCTCGAGACGCTCGGCTACCAGACCCCTACGCCGGTTCAGGCGCAAGCCATTCCGGCCGTGCTGGCCGGTCGTGACCTGATGGCAGCGGCCCAGACCGGTACCGGCAAAACCGCCGGTTTCGCCTTGCCGCTGCTGCAGTTGCTGGCCATGGAAGGGCCGAAAGTCGCTGCCAACTCGGCGCGTGCGCTGATTCTGGTGCCGACCCGCGAGCTGGCCGAGCAGGTTCATGAGTCTGTGCGCCAGTACGCCGAAAACCTGCCGCTGCGCACGTACGCGGTTTACGGCGGCGTCAGCATCAACCCGCAAATGATGAAGCTGCGCGGCGGCGTCGATGTGCTGGTCGCCACGCCAGGTCGCCTGATCGACCTGTTCCGCCAGAACGCGCTGAAACTCGATCAGTTGCAGACTCTGGTGCTGGATGAAGCCGATCGTATGCTCGACCTGGGCTTCTCCGAAGAACTGGCGAACATTTACCGCATGTTGCCGAAAAAGCGCCAGACCCTGCTGTTCTCCGCGACCTTCTCCGATGACATCCGCCTGCTCGCCGGGCAGATGCTCAACGATCCGCTGACCGTCGAAGTCAGCCCGCGCAACGTTGCGGCCAATACGGTCAAGCAGTGGATCGTCACGGTGGACAAGAAGCGCAAGGCCGAATTGTTCGTGCACCTGATGCGCAAGAACAAGTGGAAGCAGGTGCTGGTGTTTGCCAAAACCCGCAACGGTGTCGATGCGCTGGTGGAAAAACTTCAGGGCCTGGGTGTGAATGCCGACGGTATCCACGGCGACAAGCCGCAGGCAACCCGTCAGCGCGCGCTGGATCGTTTCAAATTGAGTGAAGTGCAGATTCTGGTCGCGACTGACGTTGCGGCGCGGGGCCTGGATATTGAAGATCTGCCGTTGGTGATCAACTTCGATCTGCCGATCGTGGCTGAGGATTACATTCACCGCATTGGTCGTACCGGTCGTGCGGGTGCAACCGGTGAGGCGATCTCGCTGGTGTGCGCAGATGAAGTGAACATGTTGTCGGCGATCGAGATGCTGACGCGTCAGACCTTGAAGCGCCAGAACGAGCCGGATTTCGAACCGGAGCATCGTGTGCCGGATACCGATGCCAGCGGTCAGGTGATCAAGAAGCCGAAAAAACCGAAGAAGCCGAAAGCTTCGGGTGGTGGTGGCAAGCGCAATCTGGGCAAGTGGGTCGACAGCGGCGAGACGCAGGCGCCGGAGCCATCGATCAAGCCTGTGCGTAAGGTGCCGGTGTTCAACACTGGACCGCGTAAGCGCAAGCCTTAAAGTCAAAAGCCCCTCACCCTAGCCCTCTCCCGGAGGGAGAGGGGACTGATTGGGGGATGCTCGCAAAGTACGCCGACCTGATCCTATGGCTGTGAATCCAAAATCGAAAAAGCTTTCGCCTGACAGCTAGGTCGTCTGACCAAATCCATAATCGACTCGGTGTTTCAGGTCGATGTATGGCGCCAGACACCTCGATCAGCCCCCTCTCCCCGAGGGAGAGGGGGCTGATTGGGGGATGCTCTGATCCTACGGCTGTGAATCCAAAATCGAAAAAGCTTTCGCCTGACACCTAGGTCGTCTGACCAAATCCATAATCGACTCGGGTTTTCAGGTCGATGTATGGCGCGAGATACTCGATTGACTAAATCCATAATCGACTCGGTTTTTCAGGTCGATGGATGACGTCAGACACCTCGTTCGGCCCCCTCTCCCTCTGGGAGAGGGCTGGGGTGAGGGTTCAGGCAGACGCCTCGGACTTGAGCCACTGCACAATCCCTAACCCCGCCGCCCGCCCACTGGCAAAACATCCCGTCAGCAAATAGCCGCCCGTCGGCGCCTCCCAATCGAGCATCTCCCCCGCACAGAACACCCCCGGCAACGCCTTGAGCATCAAGCGCTCATCCATCGCCTCGAACGTCACGCCCCCAGCGCTGCTGATCGCCTCGTCCAATGGCCGCGTTTTCACTAACGTCAGCGGCAGTGCCTTGATCGCCCGGGCCAATAGCGCTGGGTCGGAGAAAGTTGCTGCATCAGTCAGTTCACGCAACAACGCCGCTTTCACCCCATCAATCCCGACCTGACTGTGCAGATGCTTGGCTATCGACCGCGAGCCACGTGGCTTGCTCAACGCCGTCTGCAATTTATCCACAGGCCGGCCGGGCAACAGATCAATGTGAATAACCGCCGCGCCATGTTGATTGATTGCCTCACGAATCGGCGCCGACAGTGCATAAATCAGACTGCCCTCAATCCCGCTCGCGGTAATCACGCATTCGCCCAAACGCGGAACGTCGTCGTTCAAACCGATGGCGATGTTTTTCAGCGGCGCGCCGGCGAACTTGCTGACCATCAATTCGCTCCAGGCCTGCACTTCAAAGCCACAATTACTCGGCTGCAACGGCGCCAGTCCTACACCGTGCTGTTCCAGAGCCAGCATCCACGCACCGTCGGAACCGAGGCGCGACCAACTGCCGCCGCCGAGGGCGAGCAGGCTGGCGTCGGGTTTGACGGTTATTTCACCTTCCGGGCTGTCGATGCGCAGCGCGCCGTGTTCATCCCAGCCGAGCCAGCGATGGCGGGTGTGGATAACTACGCCGCTATCACGCAAGCGTTTGAGCCAGGCGCGCAGCAGGGGGGCGGCTTTCATGTCGGTGGGGAACACGCGGCCGGAGCTGCCGATGAAGGTTTCGATACCCAGATCGTGAATCCATGTGCACAACGCATCGGCGTCGAAGCCGCGCAGCAGCGGGGCGATTTGCGGTGCGCGCTCGGCGTAGCGCGAGAGGAATGCAGGGTAGGCTTCGGAGTGGGTGATGTTCATGCCGCCGACGCCGGCCAGCAGGAACTTGCGGCCCACCGAGGGCATGCCGTCGTAGAGGTCGACGCGGATTCCGGCCTGGCTCAGCACTTCGGCGGCCATCAGGCCGGCGGGGCCACCGCCGATGATGGCGACGTGAGCGGGGGAGGAGGCGGAATTCTGGGTCATGGCGTGCGCTGCGGTATGGCGGGATAAGGCGCGCATTCTAACAGCGCAGATCTTTTGTAGGAGTGAGCCTGCTCGCGATAGCGGTGTGTCAGCCAAGTTAATGTTGAAGGTGCTGACGCTATCGCGAGCAGGCTCACTCCTACAGGATTTGTGTTGGCTCAGAATGTTGGTTGAAAAATGATCAGTGTGCTGCAGGCCATAAGCGGTATGGCCTGTAGTCCCTTTCACTCAGGTTATCCACAGGCCGTTCCACAGCGATTGTGGGTAACGCAGCACAACTCAATGACAACCGTGTGACTGCCAGACCCGTTGCGCGCTGTGATGGAGGATGCCGTGGCGGCGGGCGAGGGCGTGGCGGTCCTTGCTGTAGCCGCCGCCGATCACGCCCACCACTGGAATGTCGCGACCCAGACAATGGCGCATCACGCTTTCATCGCGGGCGGCGACGCCCTCGTCGGTGAGCTGTAGATAACCGAGGGCGTCGTCCTTGTGCACATCGACGCCGGCGTCATACAGCACCAGATCCGGTTGATACAGCGGCAGCAGGTAATTGAGCGTGTCATCGACCACTTTCAGGTAATCAGCGTCGCCCATGCCTTTGGGCAGTGGAATGTCCCAGTCACTTTGCGCTTTGCGTGCAGGAAAATTCTTCTCGCAGTGCAGGGAAACGGTAATCGCCTCCGGCGTGTCATGCAGGATCCGCGCGGTGCCGTCGCCCTGATGCACATCGCAATCGAAGATCAACACGCGATTGACCCGACCGCTTTGCAGCAGGTAATGGCTGATGATCGCCAGGTCATTGAAGATGCAGAAACCGGCCGGGTAGTCGTAATGCGCATGGTGAGTGCCGCCGGCCAAGTGGCAGGCCAGGCCATGTTTCAAGGCTTTTTCCGCCGCCAGAATCGATCCGCCGACCGCGCGCACCGTGCGCCGCGCCAAGGCTTCGTTCCATGGCAGGCCGAGACGCCGCTGGTCTTCGCGGGACAACTCGCCGCTCATGTAGCGTTCGATATACGCACGGTCATGGGCGAGGGCGAGGATGTCGTTGGGGCAGATCTCCGGGCGCAACAAATCGGCATCGCGGGTCAGACCGCTGTCCACCAGGTGATCGCGCAGCAAACGAAACTTGTCCATCGGGAAGCGGTGATCCGCCGGAAACTCGGGGCTGTAGTCTTCGTGGTAGATCAGCGGCAGTGGCATGGCGGTTTCATGTAGGAACGTAGGAAAGAGTGAAGGATCCTACCAGCGATGTAGACTTGCGGCATGGAAACGGAGGGGCACGATGGAGCCGATACTGGAACTCGAAAGCGCGCGCTTGCTGATGCGTCAGTGGCAGGACGAGGATTTGCCGGCATTTGCCGCGATGTGCGCCGATCCTCAGGTGATGCGCTATTTTCCGGCAGCGTTGAGCCGCCTCGAAAGCGCTTCGCTGATCGGCCGGATTCGCGGGCATTTTGCCGAGCACGGTTTTGGCCTTTGGGCGCTGGAGCGCAAGGACAGCGGTGAATTCATCGGTTTCACCGGGCTCGGTGTGGTCGGTTTCGATGCACCGTTTACGCCGGCGGTGGAGATCGGCTGGCGTCTGGCCAAAGAGCATTGGGGCCTGGGTTACGCCAGTGAAGCAGCGTGGACTGCTCTGCGTTGCGGCTTTGATCGATTGGCGCTAAAGGAAATCGTCTCCTTCACCGCGCAATCCAATCTGCCGTCGGAGAAAGTCATGCAGGCGATCGGCATGCATCACGCCCCGCAAGATGATTTCGATCACCCGAAGCTTGCCGTCGATCATCCGTTACGCCGGCATGTGCTGTACCGCATCACCCGGGAACAATGGCTGCAAACCTTGCATGGATAAGCCGACACGGACGTTTACAATGGCCGCCATATCATTGGCCCGCGCCAGAATCTGAATCGGCCGCCGCAGCCAAGACTGCGCGGTATATAGCTTTGTGTGAGGAGAGTCTGAATGAGCCAAGTGTTGGAAGATCTGGTCGACCTGCTGACCCTGGAACCGATCGAAGAAAACCTGTTCCGTGGCCGTAGCCAGGACCTGGGTTTCCGTCAGTTGTTCGGTGGCCAGGTGCTCGGTCAGTCGCTGTCGGCGGCCAGTCAGACGGTTGAAGAAACGCGTCATGTGCATTCGATGCACGGCTACTTCCTGCGTCCGGGCGATGCCAAGTTGCCGGTGGTTTATTCGGTTGATCGCGTGCGTGATGGCGGCAGTTTCAGCACCCGCCGCGTCACGGCGATCCAGAAGGGCCATCCGATCTTCACCTGCAGCGCATCGTTTCAATACGACGAGGCAGGGTTCGAACACCAGAGCCAGATGCCGGTGGTGGTCGGCCCGGAAAACTTGCCGTCGGAGCTGGAACTGACCCAGCAACGCGCACACCTGATCCCCGAGCACATGCGTGAAAAACTGCTGTGCCCGAAACCGATCGAAGTGCGCCCGGTCACCGAAAAAGACCCGTACAACCCGCAACCGGCCGATCCGGTGAAATACGTGTGGTTCCGCGCCGACGGCGCATTGGCCGACATCCCGGCGCTGCACAAATACCTGCTGGCCTACGCCTCGGACTTCGGTTTGCTGACGACCTCGATGCTGCCCCACGGCAAGTCGGTGTGGCAGAAAGACATGCAGGTCGCCAGCCTCGATCACGCGCTGTGGTTTCACAATGATCTGCGCGCCGATGACTGGTTGCTCTACGCGATGGACAGCCCGTGGGCCGGCAATTCCCGTGGTTTCTCCCGTGGCAGCGTATACAACCGCGCCGGGCAACTGGTCGCTTCGGTGACGCAGGAAGGCTTGATCCGCCATCGCAAGGATTGGGCATGAGCCTGAAAGAGGTGAAGCACTGGGTGTTCGACATGGACGGCACGCTGACCGTCGCTGTGCATGATTTTGCGGCGATTCGCGTGGCGCTGGCGATTCCGCCGGAGGACGACATCCTCACTCATCTTGCGGCATTGCCGGCGGATGAGGCAGCGGCGAAACATGCCTGGTTGCTGGAGCACGAGCGCGATCTG
Source organism: Pseudomonas sp. ZY71 (assembly GCF_036542145.1). Taxonomy (NCBI): domain Bacteria; kingdom Pseudomonadati; phylum Pseudomonadota; class Gammaproteobacteria; order Pseudomonadales; family Pseudomonadaceae; genus Pseudomonas; species Pseudomonas sp. ZY71. Next base: position 5,787,194 of record NZ_CP144274.1, on the reverse strand, counting down.
GCGCTGGGTTCGACCCCGGCCACCGGCGCGGTGGAACTGGTGCGCGATCTGCATGCGCGCGGTTACCGCCTCGGCATTCTGACGCGCAATGCGCGGGAACTAGCGCATGTGACGCTGGAGGCGATTGGATTGGCTGACTGCTTCGCGGTGGAAGATGTGTTGGGCCGTGATGAAGCACCGCCGAAGCCGCATCCGGGTGGGTTGCTGAAGCTGGCAGACGCTTGGGAAGTGCCGGCGAGCGCGATGGTGATGGTCGGTGATTACCGTTTTGATCTGGATTGCGGGCGGGCGGCGGGGGCGCGGACGGTGTTGGTGAATCTGCCGGATAACCCGTGGCCCGAGTTGGTCGATTGGCATGCGAAGGATTGTGTCGAGTTGCGGCGGATGCTTCTGGCCTGAGATTTATGTTGTCAGAAGGGACGCCTTCGCGAGCAGGCTCGCTCCCACATTAGATCTTCGGTGCACAGAGATTTTGTGTAATGCATCAATCCAATGTGGGAGCGAGCCTGCTCGCGAAGAGGCTAGATCATCCACCGCACAACTCACTGTTCAAACAACGCCTTTTGCCCCTCCGGCGAGGTCAGCATTCCATCGCCGTTATGCCCAACCCCGGGCACTTCCACCAGCCGCTGATTCACCCCTTCCGGGTGCCGACGGAGCAAATAGCCGAAGTACAACTTCCCACGCTCCAGGCGATACGCACCCTGCGCCTCGGCTTCACAACCCTTGTCCAGCGCCGGATGCTTGGGGTCGGTGTCCTGCTGCCCAAGCAGATAAATCACCTCGCGTTTGATGTAACTGCTCTCAAGCTGCAACGGCGTTTGCCCACCGGCATACACCGGCGCGTCTGACAAACCGTACTTCCAGCGATTGAAACCCGCGCACTTGGCGTGATCGAACGCCACCGGCCGTTGTTCATTGAAGTAGGCATAAGAAGACGGATTGGCCACGACATAGCGCAAGCGAATACCGTTGGCCTTCAGCGCCGGCTGCTCCTTGGCGAGCAGGGCATAGCGCTGCACCACCTGGCCGCCACCGGAGTGGCCGAAGATCACGATCTGCTTCACGTCCGGAAACTGTTTGCGATCGCTGATCCGTCCGACGATCTCATCGAGCGCGGCGTAGGAACTCAACGGATTCGGCCCTGTGGATAAGCCGCCGCCCATCCATTCGTTGCCTTGCCAGCGCAGCAGTGTCGGCGGCAGCGAATATAAGGCCACATCGCTTTCATTGAGGAACTGTGGCGCAATCACCAGTGTGTGGGCACTTTGTCCGGCCAGTTCGGCGGCGCTCTCGGCGCTTTTGCGATAGGTTTCCGCGTTGCGCAAGCGGCCATGAATGACGATCAGCACGCGCTCGATTTTCTCCGGCGCGGGGCCGATGCCCACCGCCATTTCCCCGGCCTTGAGTTGCAAACGACCGGGGCTGATCGCATCGACACCGGCAGCTTGCGCGGTGCTGCCAACGATCAGTAACGCCAAAAGCCATTTATGCATTTACAGGTTTTTCGCCGCGAAGGTGTCGCACTGGCCGACCTGGCCCTGCGCGAATCCGGTTTTGAACCAGCGCACCCTTTGCGCCGACGTACCGTGAGTAAACGAGTCCGGTACCACACGGCCCTGACCCTGTTGTTGCAGGCGATCATCACCGATGGCATTAGCCGCGTTCAAGGCTTCTTCAATGTCGCCCGGTTCCAGCCAGTTCAAACGCTTCTGCGCGTTGTAGGCCCAGACGCCAGCGAGGCAGTCGGCCTGCAATTCCTGACGCACCAGCAAACCGCCGTCGCCTTCCATCTGCCGGCCTTGCTGGCGGGCTGTCTGAATTTTCGCCGAGACGCCGAGAAGTGTCTGCACATGGTGTCCGACTTCGTGAGCGATCACGTAGGCCTGAGCGAAGTCGCCGGCCGCTTTGAAGCGTTGCGACATTTCCTGGAAGAACGCCATGTCCAGATAGACCTTCTGGTCGGCGGGGCAATAGAACGGGCCGGTGGCCGAGGTGGCCAGACCGCAGGCGGAATTGACCCGATTGCTGAACAGCACCAGGGTCGGGTCTTTATATTGGCGCCCGGCCTGTTGGAAAATCGCGCCCCAGGTGTCTTCGGTATCGCCGAGGATCGAGCGGACGAATTCGGCCTGTTCATCGTTGGCCGGCGGTGCCTGACGGGTTTGCGAGGTAGGCGCCGCTTGTTGTGTGGATTGCCCGGCGAGCTGACCGAGGATCTGCATTGGGTCCTGTCCGGTGATCCAGCCGATACCGACGATCAGCAGGATGGCCCCCAGGCTCAGGCCTTTGCCGCCGCCGAAGCGCATGCCGCCGCCACCGCCGGCATCATCACCACGGGCATCGACGACGTTGTCACTGCGTCGGCCTTTTTTCCATAGCATGTGGGAATCCTCTGTGTGTATCGGGTGGTGATGAGTGTTGCTGTTGTGTGAGTGTGGCGCCAGTCCGGTCGTCCGTCTATTGGCCACATGCAAACAGGCCCGGCCTCGTGCTGACGAGGTCGGGCCTGTTATTGACGGTCTGGCGCGCGGCAAATTCAACTCCGCACAGGATTTCTATCGCTGGATTATCAATCAGCGATCAAACGTATCCCACTGCGGTGCGAAATCCGGGCTGACCTGGCGTTGATTTTTCGGCAGTGCGGCAATCAATGCGCGGTCTTCATCGTCGAGTTCGACCTTCAGCGAGGCGAGGTTGGCCCGTTGATTGGTGCGGCTGCTGGCCTTGGGAATCGCCGCGACGTTGGGTTGATCGAGCAACCATTTCAATGCGACCTGAGTCGGCAGCACGCCGTGCTTGTTGGCGATCTGTTGAATCTGCGGAATGTCCGAGACCTTGTTGCGCGCCAGCGGCGTGTAGGCCGTCAGTGCCATGTCGTGTTGACGGGCGTAGTCGAGCAGAGCGTTCTGGCCGAGCAGGACGTGGTATTCAACCTGAATCGCTGACAGAGCGATGCCGTAGTCCTCGACGACTTTGCGCAGCAACGGCAGCGGAAAATTCGCTACGCCGATGTTGCGCGCCAGGCCTTGCTCCTTGAACGAGGCCAGCGTGGCGAGGGTGCTTGGCAAATCCCAGCCGGTGGTCGGCCAGTGGATCATGAACAGGTCGACGTAGTCGCTGCGCAAAGCGGTAAGGCTGCGGTCCATGGAATGGCGCATCGCGTCGGGTTGCAGCTGATCCCACCAGACCTTGCTGGTGACGTGAATCTGCTCGCGCGGTGTCGGTGTATTCGCCAGTGCTTGTCCGACCGCGTCTTCATTGTTGTAGGCCGCTGCCGTGTCGATGTGTCGATAACCCAGTTCCAGTGCTTGCTCCACGGCGCGAGTGCATTCGTCGCCGAGCATTGGCCAGGTGCCGAGGCCGAGTTTCGGCATGTTCAAACCTTGGGCATTAACGATGTGCTGCATGGTCGATCTCCTGTTCGAAAGCAGTCATGCCGGCAATGTGCCGGGCGGCGATGTAACCGAAAGTCAGCGCGGGGCCGATGTTGATACCGCCCGCCGGGTAGTGGCCGCCCATGATGCTGGCCATGTCGCCACCGGCTGCGTATAGGCCGGCGATGGGCTGTTGGTGGGCGTCCAGCACTTGCGCGTGGCGGTTGACCTTGAGTCCGGCGAACGTGCCAAAGCAGCCCGGCTGGACTTTCACGGCGTAGAACGGGCCGGTGTCTATTGGGGCAACGCAGGGGTTGGGAAGGTTCGCCGGATCACCCTGTTTGCGGTTGTAAGGTGTTGCGCCGCGACCGAACAACGGGTCTTCGCCGTGACGGGCATGGCGGTTGTAGTTATCCACAGTCTGGCGCAAGCCGCTCGGGTCGATGCCGCAGGCAAGGGCCAATTCTTCAACGGTGTTACCGGTTTTCAGATAGCCGCTGCGGATGAATTCTGACACCGGCAGGGGAAATGGCCGCGATATACCCAGACCATAACGCCGTTGAAAGGCATGGGTGCAGATCAGCCAGGAGGCGACCTCTTCACCTTCCGGCGCAGCAGCCACCATGGCGCTGACATAGTCGAAATAACCGTTGGCTTCGTTGACGAAGCGCTGGCCGTTGCGCAGCACGCCGATGATCCCGGGTTTGCCGCGCTCGATGATGTGTGGGAAGTGGCCGGTGCTGCCTTCGGAATGTGGCACTTGCGATACCGGCGCCCACGCCACGGGCGAGGCCACGTCAGTATTGACCCGTGCACCGACGCTTTCGCCCAGGCGCAAACCATCGCCATTGACGGCCAGCGGTGGCAGCGCCCAATGCTCGTGACCGGTCGGCGTACGCGGGAACAAGTTTTTGCGCCGCTCGATGTCATTGGCAAAACCACCCGCGGCGAGTACTACGGCTTTGCGTGCATGAATGCGGATCGGGCCTTTGCCTGTGTTGACCACAGCTCCCGAAACGCGCGAGCCATCACGCAGCAGTTCCGTCACAGGCGCCGATTCCCAGAGCAGAACGCCAAGGTCTTCGGCGGACTTCGCCAGCCTTGCCACCAGCGCCACGCCGTTGACCAGTTGCATCGCCCGGCCATGCACGGCGAGGTCGAACAGGTGTCGAGTAAAGCGCCAGGTCACATGCCATGCCGCTTTCAGCGACCGCGTCAGATTGAGGAATGCTGACAGATCCGCCCCGGCCATGATCGGCATGCCCATGAAGGACGTTTCGCGCATCGTTGTACGAAGGCGCTTGAGCAGGCGTCCGACTTTGCGTCCGTCATAGGGCGCAGCGATGACCGAGCGGCCACCAGTGCCAGCGCCCGGCGTGTCGCCATGAATGTCGGCAATGGCATTGCCATCAGCAAATTGCAGGGCGGTGTGCTGCTCGAAAAAAGCGACCATGCGCGGCCCCGCTTCAAGGAAGGCGTCGATCATCGCCGGGTCAAAGTGCTCGCCCAGTTCATGGCGCAAATAGGTGCGCGGTTGTTCGATGTCTTCGACGATGCCGGCCCGACGGGCCAGCGGATTGCACGGCACCCACGCCCAGCCACCCGACCATGCGGTGGCGCCACCGAACACCGGATCCTTTTCGACGACGATGACTTTCAAGCCATGCCACGCGGCGGTGACGGCGGCCGACAACCCGGCGGCGCCAGAACCGACGACCAATACGTCGCAGTCGATATCAGGGAGTTCGGCAGACATGAAAGCAACGCTCCAGCGGTGAATTATTTTTGGAATTTGATTCCAGAAAATAACCAGTGCTGGCGTAGCTCGACAAGCCTTGATTCAACATAGCGGGCGGTTATCGAACAACCGGTTCCAGATTTCGCTTTGCCGCTGATGTCTTCTAGAATCGGCAAAATTTCCTTTGGATATCCCTATGGCCGGCAGTCAAATCGAACGGGTTTTCAGTGTGCTGGAAACCCTTACCAGTGATCCGCGCGGGCTGCCGATGCAGACGCTGGCCGAGCAACTGGATATCCCCAAAAGCGCTACGCACCGCTTGCTCGCCGAGCTGATTCGCCTGGGCTACGTTCGCCAGAACGCGGAAACCTTGCGATATCACCTGTCGACCAAACTCGTCGCGATGGGCTTCCAGTATTTATCGAGCAGCGGCGCCGATATCGTCCAGCCGGTGCTTGATCGACTGGCGCAGGAAACCGGCGAACTGGTGCGTTTGGGCGTGATCGATGGCGAGCGGCAGACGTGGATTGCCAAGGCACAAGGCGCGCGCAGCGGTCTGCGTTATGACCCGGACATGGGCCGCGATGCGCCACTGTTCTACACCGCCTCCGGCCATGCGTGGCTGGCGTGCATGAGCGATGCCGAGGCGTTGTCACTGGTCGAGCGGCAGGCTGCGGAGGTGCCGGTGGGGATCGGGCCGAATGCGCCGCGCTCCAATATCGAGTTGCTGGAACGGCTGCGCCTGGCCCGTGAACAGGGCTATGCCTGTGTCGAAGAGAGTTCGGCAGTGGGGACTTCGGCGATTGCGGCGGTGGTGAGGCATCCAACGGATGGTCGGGTGATCGGCGTGCTCAGTATCGCCGGGCCCAGTGCGCGGATGCCGGGGGCGCGCTTGCATGAACTGGCGCCGCTGTTACTGACCTTCACCGAAGAGTTATCAGCAGCAAGCCTGGCCTCAGAACTGTTTATCTAATCCGAATTCACGCAGTGCCTTGTAGGAGTGAGCCTGCTCGCGATCGCGGTGTATCAGCTGGCATTAACGTTGGCTGACACACCGTGATCGCGAGCAGGCTCACTCCTGCAGGGGATTTTTGTTGTCCACGAAGTTGTGCGGTGTTCGCACGGTTTTAGGATGGATGGGTGTTTGATTCTGGAACACGGTTCTAAATTGTTTGTGGAGTGTTATTCCGAGAACAATCACAAGAGGACCGCACCTTGAATTCGCCCCTTCGAATCGCCCTGATCGGCGCCGGCAATATGGGCCAGCAACATTATCGGCATCTGCAAACCCTCAGCGAAGCGACGCTGTGCGCAGTGGCTGATCCCGGGCCGCAAGCCGCAGCGCTTGCGGCTGAATGGGGCGTCAGGCATTTCGCCGATCATCGTCAGATGCTTGAGCTCATCCGGCCAGACGCGGTCATCGTCGCCAATCCTAATAATCAACATGTCAGCACAGCGCTCGATTGCCTGGCGGCGGGTGTGCCGGTGTTGCTGGAAAAACCGGTAGGCGTGCATCTGGATGAAGTGCGCGAACTGGTGGCAGCGGTCAAACGCAGCGGGGTGCCGGTGCTGGTCGGCCATCATCGGCGCCACAATCCGCTGATCGTTCGCGCTCATGAATTAGTGCAGCGCGGGGCGCTCGGGCGGCTGACCACGGTGACCGCACTGTTCCAGTTGCGCAAACCCGACAGTTACTTCGAGATCCCGTGGCGCCGCGAACCGGGCGCCGGGATGTTGCTGACCAATCTGATTCACGACCTCGATCTGCTACGGCATCTGTGCGGTGAAGTGCGCTCGGTGCAAGCGATTACCGACAACACCGTGCGCGGGTTCGCCAACGAAGACAGCGCGGCGGTGTTGCTGCAATTCGAAGGTGGCACCTTGGGAACCCTGAGCGGGTCCGACGCAGTGGCTGCGCCGTGGAGTTGGGAGCTGGGTTCCGGTGAGAACCCGGTCTATCCGCGTCAGGCCGATCAGCCCTGTTATCTGCTGGCCGGGACCGCTGGCGCCTTGAGCATTCCGCAACTCAGGCGTTGGCATTACGCCGCTGATCAGGTCGACGCCGGTTGGCATGAACCGTTGTTGATGGTCGAAGAGTCCTACAGCGGTGACGACGCTTTACGCTTGCAGTTACAGCATTTCGTACGTGTGGCGCGGCGTGAAGTCGAGCCGCTGGTCAGCGCTGCCGATGCCGCCCGCACCCTTGCGTTGATTGAAGCCATTCGCGAGGCTGCCGCTACCGGCCGTGCCTGCGCCCCTGCATTGATCGAGGCTTGAACATGAGCGAAAGAATCCTCTCCTTGGCCAGCCTTACGGTACTGGAGTTGTCGCCGCCGCAAATGGTCGAAGTGGCCGCGCGCGCCGGTTACAGTCATGTCGGCTTGCGTCTGGAACCGGCGACGCCCGAGGAGCATCATTTCCCGTTGGTCGCTGATGCTGAATTGCGCAGTCAGACTTTGCAGCGCCTGCGCGATACCGGCATCCGTGTGCTCGACGTGGAAATCCTGCGTTTAAAACCGCAGACCGTCGTCGCCGATTTCGAGAAACTTCTGACAGTGGGCGCGGAATTTGGCGCCACGGAATTACTCGTCGCCGGTAATGATCCTGACGAGCAACGACTCACCGACAACTTCGCCGCCCTTTGCGATCTGGCCGCGCCTTACGGCTTGCACCCGCATCTGGAGTTCATGCCCTGGACCGATGCGCGCAACCTCGAACAAGCGCTGCGAATTGTCGGAAACGCTGATCGGGAAAACGCTGCGGTGCTGGTTGATGCATTCCACTTTGATCGTTCGGCTTCACGGCTTGAGGATCTGCAAACAGTGTCGCCGTCGAGGCTGCGCTATGCACAATTATGTGATGTGGCGGGGCCGAAACCGTCAGACATGGCCGAGATCTTGCGTCAGGCGCGCAACGAGCGGCGGTTTCCCGGCGAGGGCGATTGCGATTTGCTCGGGTTGTTGAAAGCGCTTCCGACTAATATTCCACTGAGTCTGGAAATTCCCACGGTGAAACTGTTGGAGCAGGGTGTGAGCGGATTGCAGCGGGCGCAAATGGCGATTGATAAAACTCGAGCGTTGTTGGCGCGGCTGTAAGCGGTGCTGCGCACCTATCGTGGGCAAACCCACTGCCACAGGGACCGTGTTGTTCCTGTGGCGGCGCGACTTTCCTGCGAAGGTTTTTGATCTTTTTGGCAACACAAGGAAATCCAATGACCGTCAGCACCCCGCTCTCCGGAGTCAACCAACCCTTCAAGGGGATCTTGCTGATTGTCGTGGCAACCTTCCTGTTCTCCAGTCACGACGCGCTATCGAAATACCTGTCCGGTTTCTATCCGATCGTGATGGTGGTCTGGGCGCGTTATCTGGTGCACACACTGCTGATGGCGGGGATTTTTCTGCCGCAATCCGGGTTGCGCGTCCTGCGCACGAAGAAGCCTTTATGGCAGTTGACCCGAGCACTTTGCCTACTCGGTACGAGCCTGTTTTTCACCACGGCGCTGCTTTACATCCCGCTGGCAGAAGCCACGGCGGTCAACTTTCTCGCGCCGGTTTTGGTGACGGCATTGTCAGTGCCACTGCTCAAAGAACAAGTGACACGCGGGCAATGGATCGCGGTGATCTGCGGCTTTATCGGTGTGCTGATCATCGTCCATCCCGGCGGTGAGTTGTTCACACCGGCAGTGTTACTGCCATTCTGTTCGGCGCTGTTTTTCTGCTTCTATCAACTGCTCACGCGCAAGCTTGCTGAAGTCGATAGCCCGACCACCAGCAACTTCTTCGCCGGGTTGTGCAACACGCTGGTGATGAGTGCGCTGGTGCCGTTCTTCTGGCAGGTGCCGACGCTGACCCACGCCGGGCTGATGCTGGCGTTGGGTAGCTGTGGGATGACGGCGCATTTGTTTCTCACCCAGGCGTTCCGCCATGCCGCTCCGGCGCTGCTGGCGCCGTTCGGTTATTGCCAGATCGTGTTTGCGGGGTTGTTGGGTTGGCTGCTGTTCAATCACACGCCGAGTCTGCTGACGGTGATCGGCATTGCGGTGATCTGTTGCAGCGGACTGGCGGCAGCGTGGCAGCAGAGCCGCCGTTGAGTAGGTTACGCAAAACCTTGTAGGAGTGAGCCTGCTCGCGATGGCGGTGTGTCAGTCGATGAAGTTATTGACTGACACTAAGCCATCGCGAGCAGGCTCACTCCTACAGGTAGCGTTGTGTAGGCAGGTTATTCGGTGATGGTCGGAATCTTGCGCGGTGCCATGAAGTACATCCAGGTCAGCGCAATGAAGTACATCGCCGGGATCAGGGTGAACAACACGGTGTAGTTGTTGTTGGTGACGGTGAGGATGTGGCCGACGATCTGGGTCATGAACATCCCGCCAATCGCCGCGCACATGCCGCCGAAACCAAACACCGTGCTCATCATGTGCTTGGGCGTGTAGTCCATCACCAGGCTCCAGATGTTCGCCGTCCAGGCCTGATGCGCGCCGATCGCCAGGGAAATCGCCGCCACCGCCACCCACAGATTGGCTGAACCGGCCGCCATGACCACACCGATGATGCAGCAGGCAAACAGGAACATCGACAGCAGCCGCGCCTTGATCGAGTTCATGCCGCGACCGATCAGGAACGAAGACAGAATCCCGCCGCCGACGCTGCCGAAGTCAGCCGTGACGTAGATGATGATCAGCGGAATGCCCATCTGGGTGACGTTGATGCCCAGGTTGTATTGCTGATTGAGAAACGGCGGCAGCCAATACAGGTAGAACCAGAACACCGGCGCGGTCAGCGAGTAGGCGAGGGCGAAGGCCCAGGTACCGCGCATCCGCAGAATCTTCGAGAACGGTACGCGGGCCTGTTCCGGTTCGACTTCTTGCTGGATGTAGTCCAGTTCGGACTGTTTGACGCTCGGGTGATCTTCGGGGTTGAAGTACTTCAAGCCCCAGAACAGCAACCAGATCCCGCCGAGTGCCGACATGCACAGGAACGCCGCTTGCCAGCCCCAGACGTGCAGGACCAGTGGCAGCAGCATCGGCGTGAACATCGCGCCAACGTTGGTGCCGGCGTTGAAGATGCCGGTGGCAACCGCACGTTCGCCGGCCGGGAACCATAGGCGCGTGGTTTTCACGCAGGCCGGGTAGTTGGCCGCTTCGGTCAGGCCGAGGATGAACCGGCAGACCATGAAACCAACAGCCGAAGTCGCCAGGCCGTGGGCACCGGTGGCCAGGCTCCAGAGCAGTACGGCGCAGAAGAACACGCGTTTGACGCCGACCCGGTCGATCAAGCGCCCCTGCAGGACGAAACCGATCGCGTAGCCGACCTGAAACCAGAAGTTGATGTTGGCGTAATCCATCGCCGTCCAGCTCATTTCCTTGGCGAGGATTGGCTGCATGACGCCGAGGGCGGCGCGGTCGATGTAGTTCAGGGTTGTGGCGAAAAACACCAGCGCCAGCATGCCCCAACGGGTCTTGCCGACGGCCATGGCGCCGCGGATCTTGTCGCCGATGCCACCCGTGGCAGTGCTCATGGCCGGGGCCATGCGGGAAGTCTGTGAAGGAATCATGTGTTCCACCCGTTTTTGGATTTGTTATTTGGTGTGCTTTTTACTTTGCACGCTGCGACCGGTGGTTCAGATCCGGACTCAATGTGCGGTCGATGTTGGGCAGTGGACGAAAAATCGTCAATTCGCCAAACCGCCATTGTGTTCGATAATCGCACGCAAAACTAACCGGGTAGTACACTTTAAATTGCTGCCGCGATCGATGCAGCCAATAATTTCCCTACTATAAAAACCATCCCATGTAGGAGCTGCCGCAGGCTGCGATCTTTTGATTCTGTTTTCACGAATAAAGATCAAACGATCGCAGCCTTCGGCAGCTCTTACAGTAAAGATAAAGCGGCGCAGTCCGGGAGTTGAAACATGCAGCGTTCCATTGCCACCGTTTCCTTGAGCGGCACCCTGCCGGAAAAACTCGAAGCCATTGCCGCCGCCGGGTTCGACGGGGTGGAGATTTTTGAAAACGACCTCCTGTACTACGACGGCAGTCCGCGGGAAATTAAACAGATGTGCGCCGATCTCGGCATCGCCATCACGCTGTTTCAGCCGTTCCGCGATTTCGAAGGCTGCCGCCGCGATCGCCTGGCGCGCAATCTGGAGCGGGCCGAGCGCAAGTTCGACCTGATGCAGGAACTGGGCACCGATCTGGTGCTGGTCTGCAGCAATGCCTCGGCCGACAGCGTCGGCGATCAACAAATTCTAGTCGATGACCTGCGACTGCTGGCCGAGCATGCCGGTGCGCGCGGCTTGCGCATTGGTTACGAAGCGCTGGCGTGGGGCCGTCACGTCAACACGTATCAACAGGTCTGGGACATCGTGCGTCAGGCCGATCACCCGAGCCTCGGTGTGTTGCTCGACAGCTTTCACACCTTGTCGTTGAAGGGCGATCCTCGCGCCATCGCCGATATTCCCGGCGACAAGATCTTTTTCGTGCAAATGGCTGACGCGCCGATTCTGCAGATGGATGTGTTGGAGTGGAGCCGTCATTTCCGCTGCTTCCCTGGGCAGGGCGAGTTCGATTTGCCGGGGTTCCTCGCGCCGATTATCCAGAGCGGTTACACCGGGCCGCTGTCGCTGGAAATCTTCAATGACGGCTTCCGCGCCGCGCCACCACGGGCCAATGCCGCCGACGGTTTGCGTTCGCTGCTGTATCTGGAAGAGAAGACCCGCCAGCGTCTCGAGCAGGACGCGACGCCTGTGGCCAATCGCGAAATCCTTTTCGAAACACCGAAGGCCAGTGAGTACAACGGCATCGAGTTTCTTGAGTTCGCCGTCGATGAAAGCCTTGGCGCCAAGCTGTCGAACTGGCTGGAGCGCCTCGGTTTCGTCAAGGCCGGGCAGCACCGCTCCAAGAGCGTGAGCCTGCTGCGTCAGGGCGACATCAATCTGATCCTCAACTCCGAACCGTATTCGTTTGCTCACAGCTTTTTCGAGGCTCACGGCCCGTCGCTGTGCGCCACCGCCGTGCGGGTCAAGGACAGCGCCAGTGCCTTGGCCCGCGCCGTCGCTTACAAAGGTCAGCCCTATCGTGGACTGGTCGGCCCCAACGAACTGGAGTTGGCGGCAGTGCGCGCGCCGGACGGCAGCCTGATTTATCTGGTGGATGAACAGGCTGATGTCTACGGCACCGATTTCAATCTGCTGGCAGATGCGCCGGCCCGTGGCGGTCTCAAGCGTATCGATCACATGGCCATGGCGCTGCCGGCCGACAGCCTCGACAGTTGGGTGCTGTTCTATAAGAGCCTGCTGGATTTCGAAGCGGACGATGAAGTGGTACTGCCGGACCCTTACGGTCTGGTGAAGAGCCGCGCACTGCGTAGCCGCGACAGTTCGATCCGCTTGCCGTTGAACATCTCCGAGAACCGCAACACCGCCATCTCCCACGCGCTGTCGAGTTATCGCGGCTCCGGTGTGCATCACATCGCCTTCGATTGTGATGACATCTTCGCCGAAGTCAGTCGCGCCAAAGAGGCCGGTGTGCCGTTGCTGGACATCCCGCTCAATTATTACGACGACCTCGCTGCGCGCTTCGATTTCGACGACGAATTCCTCAGCGAACTGGCGTATTACAACGTCTTGTACGACCGTGATGCCCAGGGCGGTGAGCTGTTTCACGTCTACACCGAGCCGTTCGAAGGGCGTTTCTTCTTCGAGATCATCCAGCGCAAGAACGGCTATGCCGGGTATGGCGCGGCGAACGTCGCGGTGCGTCTGGCGGCGATGGCCAAATCACGCAGTGGCGCGGTGCGCCAGGCGAAGTTGTAGGAAATTCGTAAACGCGGGATTAAACACGGGCCGCGCGGCTTCCTTCACTGTGCTGCGCGGCCCATAATCGCCGCCTGTGCAGTGATGGCCGTGAGCCCGCAATGACGATGAATACAGAACTTTCCGCAGCTCCTGAAGTGTCCGCTGTAGAGCCGCGCAAGAGTCGCAAGAACAACCCGGAAAAGACCCGCGAGAACATCCTGCAGGAGGCGATCGTCGAGTTCGTCCAGCAAGGCTTGTCCGGTGCCCGCGTCGACGCGATCGCCGAGCGCATCCACACCTCCAAACGCATGATCTATTACTACTTCGGCAGTAAGGAGCAGTTGTACGTCGAGGTGCTGGAAAAGCTTTACGGCGACATCCGCAGCACCGAAAACCGTCTGCACCTGGCCGAATTGGCGCCGGTGGAGGCGATTCGGCGACTGGTTGAGTTCACTTTCGATCACCACGACCGCAACGTCGATTTCGTGCGCATCGTCAGCATCGAAAACATCCACAACGCTGAATACGTGAAGCGTTCCGATGCGATCAAGGCGATGAACAACACCATTCTTGATTCGCTCGGTGAGATTCTGCGTCGTGGCGCCGAAGAGGGTGTGTTCCGCGCGGGTCTGGATGCGCTGGATGTGCATTTGCTGATCAGTTCGTTCTGCTTCTATCGCGTGTCGAACCGGCACACATTTGGCGAGATTTTTCAGATCGATTTGCCCGATGAGAGCATCAAGCAGCGGCATCGCGAGATGATCTGCGAATCGGTGTTGCGCTACCTGCAAGCCTGACACTGCTTTTGTAGGAGTGAGCCTGCTCGCGATAGCTGTGTGTCAGGCAACTAATGGGTTGGCTGACAGGACGCCATCGCGAGCAGGCTCACTCCCACAAGGAAGCAAGTTGCTTCAGCCATTCATGCTTTGAAAATGCGCCAGCATCCGCTGCGCATCCGGCACCACGCCGCTGAACAATTCAAACGCCTTCACCGCCTGAAATACCGCCATGCTGCCACCGTCCAGCGTGCGGCAACCCAGCGCGCGGGCGTTGCGCAGCAGTTCGGTTTCCAGCGGGAAATACACAATCTCCGCTACCCACAATTCCTTGCGCAGCAGTTCGACCGGCACCGGCATGCCCGGCAGTTTGGCCATGCCCATCGGCGTGGTATTCACCAGCCCGTCCGCTTCATTCAGCGTGCTCGGCAGATCATGCCCGGCCACCGCGCGGCCAAAGCCGAAATGCTCATTGAGATTGTTCGCCAGGCTTTCGGCGCGCTCACGGTCGACGTCGAAAATACTCAGTTGCTGTACGCCTTCGCTCAACAGGGCGTGGGCTACTGCTGCACCCGCGCCGCCGGCCCCCATCTGGACTACTCGCTCACGGGCAGCGTCCTTCAGGCCACGGCGAAAACCCTCAGCGAAACCGAGGCAGTCGGTGTTATGGCCAACACGCTTGCCGTCCTTCAGCACCACCGTGTTGACCGCGCCGATGCCTTTGGCTTCCGGCGACAGTTCATCGAGCAGCGGGATGATCGCCTGCTTGCACGGGAAGGTAATGTTCAGCCCGGTGTAGTTCATCCGCTCGGCCGCCAGCAGCAGGTCGGGCAGGGCAGTGCTGTCCATGTTCAGTTGATCGAGATCGATCAGTCGGTACAGATAACGCAGGCCTTGGGCATCGCCTTCGTGCTCATGCAGCGCGGGAGTGCGCGAGGCCTGAATGCCGGCGCCAATCAGCCCGGCGAGTATTACGTTTGAGCGAGACATGCGCGTTACCCCTTCAACCGCTGGCTGAAATGTTCCAACGCCAGGCGATAGCCATGACTGCCAAACCCGGCCATTACCGCTGTGGCAATCGCCGAGACAAACGAGTGATGACGAAATGGTTCGCGGGCGTGGACATTGGACAGGTGCACTTCGATCACCGGCAATTCACTGGCTACCAGCGCATCGCGAATCGCCACCGAAGTGTGCGTCCACGCCGCCGGGTTGATCACGATTCCGGCGCAACGGCCACGGGCGGCGTGAATCCAGTCGAGCAGTTCGCCTTCGTGGTTGGTCTGGCGAAACTCCACGGCCAGGCCGAATTCTTCAGCCGCACGACCGCACAGAGCCGAGATGTCCGCCAGGGTTTCGTGACCGTAAGTCGCCGGCTCGCGAGTGCCAAGCAGGTTCAGGTTCGGGCCGTTAAGCACCAGAACGATAGGGGGCATGAGGGGTAACTCCACTTATTGTTTTTGGCTTTGGCCGAGTGTTTCAGCCTGTGGAGATAAAATGTACTAGATGGTTACCATGGTCAATTGAACAAAAATGGTCTGGCCGATTTATGTTCGGTGATCGCACAGAAGCAATATTGATCGAGATATGACGACAGCTTTGCTTACGTTTTTTACCGGAGATTGACCGACTCATGAACCGTTCCGACGCTAGCCTCAAAAGCGGTGAAACGTCATGTGCTTGATCACCAGTCGTCGGATTTGAAAGGAATCTCGAATCCTGAAAATTTTTAACCTAACGGATGGGTTAGCATGAAGGTGTGCAGCTACAAAGGAGTGTCGATTGTCATCATGCTGCGAGATGAACATTGCCCACCACACGTTCACGTGAATGCGGGCAGTTGGAGTGCCCGATTACAGTTCAGTTTCTGGCACAACGATATTGAGCTTTGGGACGTCGTGCCGCTTTCTCGTCGACCACCCTTGGCCGTGCTGGAAGGCTTGTGTCGATCCCTTGAGCAGCCTGCTCATCTGCGACGAGCACGCGGGATCTGGTGGTCGAAATTGCAAACTGTCTGTCTCGACAATCAATTGTGGGACAGCCATTCAAACGAAGTGTTGGGGATGAAACTCGTCACTGACACGACATACAGAGTGGGATCGGCGCGTTATCTGCCAGACGAGGGCAAAACTCTTCTGACATTGATAGACGCATTGGAAGGAGTGGAAATCGATTTATGAAAGTCATCAAAGCCAAGCCATCCGCACGTCGTCCGCTCACGGAGGAGATGATCGACGTCGCCATCGAGCAAGGGCAAGCACGCCGGACGAATAGCTTGCAGGCTGTCTCCGTAACCTTTGAGAAACCATCCCTGATCATCCGTTTTGAAGACGGCAGCGGTGTGTTGCTACCGGTGGATCGTTATCCAGAGTTCGACGGATTCAACGCAGCGGACTATGAAAGCCTGACAGTCGGCTTCGCGGGCACTGCGCTTTGTCACGAGGGTAAAGACCTCGACGTTTCCATTGCCGGGATGATTTCGGCGAGCCCATCACTATTAGCCATGGCCGCTTCTGCCGTTGCTTCGCGCAACGGCCGTCAGAGCAGCGCGGCAAAGTCTGCAGCCGCGCGGGCGAATGTCAAAAAGGGCGGGCGTCCGCGTAAGATCGATCCCGCTTAGTGAGCGCCCACAAAAAAGCCGTCAATCACGACGGCTTTTTCGCCTCAGCTCCCCGCAATCAACGCCGGGTCAACAACACACCCGATTCCATGTGATGCGTCCACGGGAATTGGTCGAACAACGCGCATTTGGTAATACGGTGCGTGTCGTGCAACTGGGCGATGTTCGCCGCCAGGGTTTCCGGGTTGCAGGAGATGTACAGGATGTTGTCGAAGCGCCGGGTCAGCTCGCAGGTGTCCGGGTCCATGCCGGCGCGCGGCGGGTCGACGAAGACGCTGCCGAACTCATAGCTCTTCAGGTCGATGCCTTGCAGGCGACGGAACGGGCGCACTTCGTTGAGCGCTTCGGTCAGTTCTTCGGCAGACAAACGCACCAGAGTGACGTTATCCACAGCGTTTTCGCTGAGGTTGCTCAATGCAGCGTTGACCGAGGTCTTGCTGATTTCGGTGGCCAGCACTTTGCGCACGCGGGTAGCGAGCGGCAGGGTGAAGTTGCCGTTGCCGCAGTACAGCTCGAGCAGATCGTCGCTGCGATCGCCCAATGCCTCGTACGCCCAGTTCAGCATCTTCTGGTTCACCGTGCCGTTTGGCTGGGTGAACGCGCCTTCCGGCTGGCGATAGCTGAAGGTGCGACCGCCGACTTCGAGTTTCTCGACCACGTAATCGAGGCCAAGCACTTCGCGTTTGCCCTTCGAGCGACCGATGATGCTGACGCCGAGATCCGCAGATAGCTTGGTGGCTGCCGCGTGCCAGTGTTCGTCCAGCGGACGGTGATAGCACAGGGTGATCATCGCGTCGCCCGACAGCGTGGTCAGGAATTCGACCTGAAACAGCTTGTGGCTCAGCGCCGAGCTGGCTTGCCACGCGGCCTTCAACTGCGGCATCAACTGGTTGATGCGCAGGCTGGCAATCGGGAACTCTTCAATGAGGATCGGTGTGCGCTTGTCGTCTTGAGCGAACATCGCGTAATGCCGATCGCCGCCCTCGCGCCACAAACGGAACTCTGCGCGCAGACGGAAGTTCTGCAGCGGCGAGTCGAAAACGGTCGGCTCGGGGGCATCGAACGGCGCCAGCAGGTCACGCAAACGCGTGACCTTGGCTTCAAGTTGCTCGGCGTAAGCCTGGGAATCGAATGTCATGCGTTGAACCAACCCAACTTGATCACAAACAGAATCGACAGAATCACCAGCGCCGGGTTCAGCTCACGTGCACGGCCCGACAGCAACTTGATCACGGTCCAGGAGATGAAACCGAAGGCGATGCCGTTGGCGATCGAGTAAGTGAACGGCATGGCCAGCGCGGTCACCACGACCGGTGCGGCAACGGTGATGTCGTCCCAGTCTATTTCCGCCAGGCCCGACGTCATCAACACGGCGACAAACAGCAGCGCTGGTGCAGTGGCGAAGGCCGGAACGCTGGCCGCCAGTGGCGAGAAGAACAGTGCCAGCAGGAACAGAATCGCCACGACGATGGCGGTCAAACCGGTACGGCCACCCGCACTCACGCCGGCAGCAGATTCGATGTAACTGGTGGTGGTCGACGTACCCAGCAACGAACCGGCCATGGCCGCGGTGCTGTCAGCGATCAGTGCGCGGCCCATTTTCGGCATGTGGCCGTCCTTGCCCATCAGTCCGGCGCGCTTGGCGACGCCGATCAGGGTGCCGGAGTTGTCAAACAGGTCGACGAACAGGAAGGCGAAAATCACGCTGACCAGACCGATGTCCAGTGCGCCTTTGATGTCCAGCTGCATAAAGGTCGGCGCCAGCGAAGGTGGCATCGAGGTCACGCCGTTGAACGGGGTGAAGCCCATCGCGATGGAAGTGATGGTCACGGCCAGAATGCCGATCAGTACCGCACCGCGCACTTTCAGCGCTTCGAGGGCAACGATCAGGGCGAAACCGAGGGTGGCGAGGATCGGTGCCGGTTGTTTCAGGTCACCGAGGCCGACCATGGTCGCCGGGTTGCTGACCACGATGCCAGCGTTGTGCAGGGCGATCAGTGCGAGGAACAGGCCGATACCGGCGGCAATGGCCGAGCGCAGTGGCAGCGGGATGCTGTTGATGATCCATTCACGGATGCGGAAGATCGACAGCAGGAAGAAGCACACCGCCGAGATGAATACCGCGCCCAGCGCCACTTGCCAGGTGTGACCCATGTGCAAGACCACGGTGTAGGTGAAGAAGGCGTTCAGGCCCATGCCCGGAGCGAGGGCAATCGGGTAATTGGCGATCAGGCCCATGATCGTCGAACCGATCGCGGCGGCCAGACAGGTGGCGACAAACACCGCACCCTTGTCCATGCCGGTCTCACCGAGAATGCTCGGGTTGACGAACAGAATGTAGGCCATGGCCAAGAAAGTCGTGATGCCCGCCAGAATCTCGGTGCGCACGTTGGTGTTGTGTGCCTTGAGTTGAAACAGCCTTTCCAGCATGTCTGCTCCCCGTGGCGCGCGTGGCGCCGTGAATGTATCGACCTCAACAGCAAAGCACAGACCGTCGCTAGCGCCTGAAAAATTGTGGTGGGCCGGAAAAAGCCGCGCATCATACCAGCAGCGTGAGGAATATGGCGGTTGTTGGTGTCGATCGTCGGCGAAGTTTTGCCTTGAAGCCAACTGCGCCATACTGCGCGCTGATTTTTTCGGGGCGGGAAGCGCATGAGCAGTTGCTGGATAAAGGTTTTGGGTTTGATTGCCGCACTGATGGCCGGGATGTCGACGGCCTGGGCGGCATCGGCACCGCCGTTGACGCAAGTGAAGGTGATCAAGGTGCAATCGCCTGCCTGCGGCCTTGAAGACATCGGCGATGGGCAGACGCAAACCCAGTGCAATCACAGCGGACCGAATATCAAGGTTTACGTGCTCGAAGTCGGCTACGGCAAGAGCCAGCCCCAGGTCGCACTGGACGGTTTTGAAGTGAACGGCACCCGAGCCCCGGTGTGTGCCTTTGATAACGGCAACCTCACCGAATGCACTCCCGGCAACAAAACCGTCGGTTCTCTTTATACCTTCGATCTGGCGGGCAAGCAGGAAGGCACTTTCACCTTCAGCAACACCTCGATCAACGCGCCACGCAATACAATGTCGACCCAGATTTACATCAAGTAACGGCTGTTGCAGCGCGATCCGGGTGAAGCTGACTACGCTTCACGTATCACCCAGCGGATAGCGCCCATGACCTTTAGAGCCCTGATTACCCTCGCCGAGGGCATCGATGATCTGCAAAGTGTGACCCTGATCGACGTGCTGCGCCGCGCCGGCATCGAAGTGGTCGCCGCCAGTATTGAAGGACGACGCATGCTGACTTGCGCGCGTGGCACGCGCCTGACCGCCGACGGCATGCTGGTCGATGTGCTGGCGCAAACCTTCGACCTGATCGTCTTGCCCGGCGGCGCCGTTGGCGCACAGCACCTGGCGGCGCATCAACCGCTGCAACAGTTGCTCAAGGATCAGGCCAGCGCCGGACGCCTGTTCGCCGCCATCGCCGAATCCCCGGCCGTCGCCCTGCAAAGCTTCGGTGTGCTGCGTCAACGACGCATGACCTGCCTGCCCAGCGCCAGTCATCAACTCTCGGGCTGTACGTTTGTTGATCAACCGGTGCTGGTCGATGGCAACTGCGTCACCGCGCAAGGCTCCAGCGCTGCGCTGGAGTTTGCCTTGACGCTGGTCGAGCAAATCGGCGGCAAGGCCTTGCGGGTGAAAGTGGCGGGGGAGTTGTAGTGGCTGGAGGTGTCAGGCGTGGACAGCGATCAGTTCGATAACCGGTTGCTCCCGATGCTCCGCTTGCCACAGATCGTAGTCGGTTTGTACGCCTAGCCACACACGCGCCTTGCCAATGCCGGCACGCTCAAGACGCACAGCCAGATCCGGACTGATTGGCGCATGTCCGTGTAATACACGGGAAAGATGTGGGCGCGCGAAGCCCAAGTGTCGGGCCAATTCGGTCACGCTGATGCCAAGCTCGGGCAAAACATCCATCAGCAGTGTTTCGCCGGGGTGTGGCGGGTTGTGCATGGGCATGAGCCTGCCTCCTGTCAGTGGTAGTCCAGATAATCGACCAGTTCGATATCCGAACCGACAAAACGAAAGATCACTCGCCAGTTGCCTGAAACGCTCAGCGACCAGTACTCCGTCAGTTCACCTTTCAATCGATGCAGGCGCCAACCCGGAAGGTCCAGATCTGCGGGAATCGTAGCGCGATCCATGAACTGCAGCATGCGCGACAGCCGTTTTGCGTGGTCGGCACGAATCCCGCGAGTCGAACCTGTTTCATAGAAGCCTCGAAGGCCTTTGTGCTGAAAGGATTTGATCATGGGCTCGAGTGTAAGGCGATACATTACACTCGGTGCGGTAACTATGTACCGCACCTTTTCAGTTATTTTGTGTTTTGGAGGTTGTCAGACCTTCACCTCTTCCACCGGCACATGCATCCGGTCCCGGTTCGCCAGCGTCGGGAACAACTTGATCCACGTCCCGGTCACCACCAGCGTGCCGATTCCGCCCATGACCACCGCCGGCACCGTGCCGAACCAGTGGGCTGTGACGCCGGATTCGAATTCACCCAACTGGTTTGAAGCACCGATAAACAGCCCGTTCACCGCGCTGACCCGGCCGCGCATTTCGTCCGGGGTTTCCAGTTGTACGAAGGACGCGCGGATGACCATGCTGATCATGTCCGCCGCGCCGAGCACCACCAGTACCGCGAGGGAGAACCAGAATGAGGTCGACAGGCCGAAGGCAATGGTCGCGACGCCAAACACCCCGACCGCGGTGAACATCACCCGACCGACATTGCGCTCCACGGCAAATCGCGCAAGGAACAGCGACATCCCCAGTGCGCCGACCGCCGGTGCCGAACGCAGCAACCCGAGGCCCCACGGTCCGGTCAGCAGGATGTCCTTGGCGAATACCGGCAGCAGCGCCGTGGCCCCGCCGAGCAGTACCGCAAACAGATCCAGCGAAATCGCCCCGAGAATGTCCGGGCGACTGCGAATGAAGCGAATCCCCGCCAGCAACGAATCCAGCGTGGCTTTGCCTTTGTTCAACGGCGTTTGCCGCGCGGGCAGGTTGAGCATCAAGGTGCAGGCAATGACGTAGAGCAGCACGGTCGGGCCATAGACCCAGACGCTGCCAAATGCGTAAAGCAAACCACCCAGCGCCGGGGCGACGATCGTTGCTGACTGTTGCGCCGACTGCGCCGCCGCTACGGCCCGAGGGAATAGCGCGCTGGGCACAATACTTGGCAGCAACGCCTGTGTGGTCGGCATCTCGAACGAGCGCGCCGCGCCGAGCAGGAAGGCGAGGATGAAGATCATCTCGCGGGTCACGTGATCGGTGGCGCTGCCGATGGCCAGCGCCAGCGCGATCAACGCCTGTAACGACTGGCAGATCGCCGCGACTTTACGCCGGTCATAACGGTCGGCGACATGCCCGGTGTGCAGCATGAACAGCACGCGCGGAGCGAATTCGACCAGCCCGACCAGACCCAGATCGAGGACGTTGCCGGTCAATTGGTAGAGGTTCCAGCCAATCGCCACGGTGAGCATCTGGAAACCGCTGGCGGTAAAGATCCGCGCGAACCAGAAAGCGAGAAACGGGCGGTGATGACGTAACAGCAGGGGCTCTTGGCTGGGCATCTGAAGGCAGGTCTGGCTCGAGGGGAATGCCGAGGTTATCACCAGTCTGTAACAGGAAGTTGCTATGGCAAAAAATTTAGTTAGGAGGACATCGAATTTTTTGCGGTGCAGATTGATTCCGCTGTTCGGGAATTTGTGTCGTCCTCGGAATCTGTACTGTTTTCCTCGCTTACGACACGCCGGGGATTTGTTGCAGAGCATTGCCCCGCCGATGAGGCAACTTGTCACGCGGCAAACGACCACGCAGTTCATCGGCAAAAATGGGACTACTCTTTCAACGTTGCTTGATCCAGATCAAGACCCAAAAGGAATTGATCCGGTGGCCAGTTGGCCAGACTCCCTGCGTTGCGATGGTTGTTTAAAAAGAACGAATCAGAATTCGCCGCACTCCATATCCGTGGGGGCAGTGGGTGCAGGCCTCCGGGTCCGCAGCCGGTACTACCTGACAGAGGAAGCCATATGTTCGGTTTAGAGGCACTAGATCTCGCCCGAATTCAGTTCGCGTTCACCATCTCGTTCCACATACTGTTCCCGGCCATTACCATTGGCCTGGCGAGTTACCTCGCGGTACTCGAAGGCCTGTGGCTGAAAACCCGTAACGACACCTATCGTGACCTCTACCATTTCTGGTCGAAGATCTTCGCCGTCAACTTCGGCATGGGCGTGGTCTCGGGGCTGGTCATGGCCTATCAGTTCGGCACCAACTGGAGCCGCTTCTCGGACTTCGCCGGCGCCGTCACCGGACCATTGCTGACCTATGAAGTGCTCACGGCATTCTTCCTCGAGGCCGGTTTCCTTGGGGTGATGTTGTTCGGCTGGAACAAGGTCGGGCGCGGGCTGCACTTCTTTTCCACCGTCATGGTGGCGATCGGCACGCTGATTTCGACCTTCTGGATTCTCGCGTCCAACAGCTGGATGCAGACCCCGCAGGGCTTCGAAATCATCAACGGTCAGGTGATTCCCACCGACTGGCTGGCGATCATCTTCAACCCATCGTTCCCCTATCGCCTGATGCACATGGCGACGGCTGCGTTCGTCGCTACGGCATTCTTCGTCGGCTCCTCGGCGGCCTGGCACTTGCTGCGTGGCAAGGACAATCCGGCGATCCGCACGATGCTGTCGATGGCGATGTGGATGGCGCTGATTGTCGCGCCGATCCAGGCGGTCATCGGCGACTTCCATGGTCTGAATACGCTCAAGCATCAGCCGGCAAAAATCGCCGCGATCGAAGGTCACTGGGAAAACCACGGTGACGAAGCCACGCCGCTGATCCTGTTCGGCTGGCCGGACATGAAGGAAGAGAAAACCAAGTTCGCCGTGGAGATTCCGTATCTCGGCAGCCTGATCCTCACGCACTCGCTGGACAAACAGGTGCCAGCGCTCAAGGAGTTTCCGCCGGAAGACCGGCCGAATTCGACCATCGTGTTCTGGTCGTTCCGGGTCATGGTCGGCCTCGGTTTCCTGATGATCTTCACCGGTCTGTGGAGCCTGTGGTTGCGCAAACGCGACACGCTCTACACCTCACGGCCATTCCTTTATCTGGCGTTGTGGATGGGGCCGTCCGGCCTGATCGCGATCCTCGCTGGCTGGTTCACCACTGAAATCGGCCGTCAGCCGTGGGTGGTCTACGGACTGATGCGCACGGCAGACGCCTCTTCGAACCACAGCTTCATGCAGATGAGCATCACCCTGATCATGTTTGTGGTGGTGTACTTCGCCCTGTTCGGTGCTGGTCTCGGTTACATGATGCGTCTGGTGCGCAAAGGGCCGAAGATCAGCGAAGGCACGGAAACGCCGGACGGTGGTCCAGGCAAGAAACGCACACCGGCGCGTCCGTTGTCCGCCGCCGACGATTCGGCCGATGCCGATCACGACGACACCCCCAGCCTGACCAAGGAGATTTGAGCCATGGGTATTGATCTTCCGCTGATCTGGGCCGTGATCATCATCTTCGGCATCATGATGTACGTGGTCATGGACGGCTTCGATCTGGGCATCGGGATTCTATTCCCGTTCATTCCCGGCAAAGTCGACCGTGACGTGATGATGAACACGGTCGCCCCGGTCTGGGACGGCAACGAAACCTGGCTGGTATTGGGCGGCGCGGCGTTGTTTGGCGCGTTCCCGCTGGCCTATTCGGTGGTGTTGTCGGCGCTGTACCTGCCGCTGATCTTTATGTTGATCGGTTTGATCTTCCGTGGTGTGGCGTTCGAGTTCCGCTTCAAGGCCAAGGACGACAAGCGTCATCTCTGGGACAAGGCCTTCATCGGTGGCTCGGTGGCGGCGACGTTCTTCCAGGGCGTAGCGCTGGGCGCGTTCATCGATGGCTTGCCGGTGGTCAATCGGCAGTTCGCTGGCGGTTCACTTGACTGGCTGACGCCGTTCACAATGTTCTGCGGCGCCGCACTGGTGGTGGCGTATGCCTTGCTCGGCTGCACCTGGCTGATCATGAAAACCGAAGGCAAGCTGCAGGAACAGATGCATGACCTGGCACGGCCATTGGCTTTCGTACTGCTGGCCGTGATCGGTATTGTCAGTATCTGGACGCCGTTGGCTCATCCGGATATTGCCACCCGCTGGTTCAGCATGCCGAACCTGTTCTGGTTCATGCCGGTGCCGATTCTGGTGCTGGTGACGATGTACGGCCTGATCCGCGCGGTGGCGCGCAATGCCAACTACATGCCGTTCCTGCTGACCCTGGTGCTGATCTTCCTCGGTTACAGCGGTCTGGGCATCAGCCTGTGGCCGAACATCGTGCCGCCGTCGATCTCGATCTGGGACGCCGCCGCACCGCCGCAAAGTCAGGGCTTCATGCTGGTGGGCACGCTGTTCATCATCCCGTTCATCCTGGGTTACACCTTCTGGAGCTACTACGTGTTCCGCGGCAAGGTCACCCACGAAGACGGCTATCACTAAGCAAAACCCTGTGGGAGCGAGCCTGCTCGCGATGGCGTCGGCGATGGCGCCATCAATCTTGAAGAGGTTTGAAGAAAATGACTGGAAAACATTCCCTGCACGACATTGAACAAGCCGAAAAAAAACCGCTGTGGCAGCGGCTCGGCTGGTTGGCCCTGATCTGGGGCGGCAGCGTCGGCGTGTTGTTCATCGCCGCCAGCCTGATGCGCATGTTCATGAATGCCGCAGGCCTGACCACGCACTGAATCATCCCCGTCCCGGCGCCTTCGGGTACGGCTTTGCAACCCTCCTCGCGGAGGGTTTTTTTTGCCTGAAGGTTACTTGCGCGCCTTGAGGATCACGAATTTCGGCGTGGCGGCCACTTGCTCGACGCCGCGAAACAGCCGCGCCAGTTTGCTGTGGTAACCCAAATGACGGTTGCCGACGATGTACAGCGCGCCACCCACCACCAGCGCTTCACGTGCCTGCTGGAACATGCGCCAGGCCAGAAAGTCACCGACCACTTGCTGCTGATGGAACGGCGGATTGCACAGCACCACGTCCAGCGATTGTGCTTCCTGTCCGGCCAGACCATCGCCGGCCCGCACAATCACCTCGCGATCGCCCAGCGCTGCGCGCCAGTTCTCGGCAGCCGATTGCACCGCCATGAACGACTCGTCGACCAGCGTGTAATGCGCATCGGGGTTTTGCAGCGCACTCGCGATGGCCAGAACACCATTGCCACAGCCCAGATCGGCGATTCGGGCATTGCCCAGGTTTTTCGGCAGATGCGGGAGGAAGGCGCGTGTGCCGATGTCCAGGCCCTCGCGGCAGAACACGTTGGCGTGGTTAAGCAATTCGATCGACGGCTCGTCGAGGCGATAACGGGAAGGGTAGGGCGACACAGCCGGGGCCTTTGCTGCTGGCGTGGCGATCAACAGCCGTGCCTTTTTCACCGCCAAAGAAGCTTGTACCGGACCGATGTAGCGCTCAAGCAGATCACCGGCAGCGCGTGGCAGGTGTTTGACCATCGCCGCTGCGATCACTTCGGCGCCGGGCGCGAGCTGCCCTTGCAAGCGGATCAGTTGTTCTTCCAGCAGCGCGAGGGTTTTCGGTACGCGGATCAGTACCCGGTCGAACGGTCCGACCAATGGCTCGCTGGCGGGGATCCCGCAAACAGCGTCAAACGCCTGGCCATTGCGCAACAGGTTTTTCTCGAGCCCCTGAAACCCCAGAAACGAGTCGCCGCTGCTGCTGACCTTGACCTTGCCGAGCAGGCTGGCCGCCAGCGCACCAAAGCTGTCGTTGAGCACCAATACGCGCGTGTCGGCCGTCGGTTGCTGCGCAGCCAAATGGTTGAGCAGGTATTCGTCGGCGGCATCGAAGGCTTGCAGCGGTTCGTTCTGCTGTTCTGGCTGGCGGATCAGATCGAGTTGGGCGAAGGGCGTATCAAGCAAAGGCATGGGGCGGGGACTCAGGGTAATCAACAGGGTGTTCCGCAGCCCTGACAGTGTGCGGCGGAACCGACCGAGTGTAAGGCAACGCAGAATGTTCGCGTCATCACTCAGGAGGGCCACAAATGGTACGTTTTTTTCTTTGTTATTACCCGCACGTTTTGTAAAGGAGGCACGACCGATCGACTAGATGATGCCGGCTTTGGTGGCCTTTGTAACAGCGGACATCTTGTTGCAGGCCCCGAGCTTCACGATGAGGTTTTGCACGTGATAATTCACGGTGCGCTCGCTCAGGTTGAGAATCTTCGAGATTTCATAGGCCGTTTTGCCGGCAGCAGATAATTGCAGAACCTCAAGTTCTCGTGGCGACAGGTGCGGCTGGCGAGGTTTGAGAGACTCTCGCGGCAGCGTCCGGGCAAATAGCTCACTCAAGTGGCTGGTGGCGTAGAACATATAACCAAAATGTTCATACAGCTCCAGAGGACTGATCGGGCAGTGCCTGCGCGCCAGGCTGATGATGCTGCACAAGCCACTTGGCTCATGGTGGAACGCCTGTGACCAGCCATGTTGCAGACCGTACTGTTGTAATCCTTGCCAGAACGGGGGGGTATCTGCGAATACCGATTCGCACCAGACAATAGGCGTCATTGAATGATTGCAGTGTGCTATCAGTGGGTCAACTTTACTGTAGTTGTTTTTCTCGTATTGTGAATTCCATTCGTCAGGGTAGTTATTGATTTGCAAGGGTTTAAGCGGTATGTCGCGATGAAGTGAAACAACCGAAATCGCGCAAAAGTTGAAACCTAGATTTTCCGCGAATTGCAACAATATCGGATAAGCAGTTTCTACTCCTTTGGCAAAAGTCAGTCTTTTCAACTGTGACTCCTTCCACGTTTCCATCTTGAACACTCCATAGACGTTGCGGGGCACCGAATGGATCCAAAGGATCCGGCACGCAACGAAGTGTAGGATGTTTCTTACAATGGGCTTTAAATTTTTTCGAGATTGCAGATAGCGAAATATCCATAAAGCGTTCTTAGGGTGGACGATGTTTATATTTATATTGTCATCTGATAAATACTGCCGGATTGATTAAGTGTTCGAATGCCATTACCAATTATCGGTGTTTAGACCAGTTAATTTGCGCGACACTCACGGCAATCGTTCAATGGAGTACCCCATGACCGCCAGCGCAGAGCAATACACCACGCAGACTTTACTCGATGTCCAACCCCTGACCCCGAGCCTGTTTACCTTGCGCACCAGCCGGGATGCCGGTTTTCGTTTCCGCGCCGGGCAGTTCGCTCGGCTGGGTGTGGTCAAAGCTGACGGCAGCATTGTCTGGCGGGCTTATTCGATGGTGTCGTCGCCGTTTGACGACTATCTCGAATTCTTTTCCATTGTGGTGCCGGGCGGGGAGTTCACCAGTGAGCTGAGTCGGCTGCAGGTCGGCGACAAACTGCTGGTGGATCGCCAGGCGTTCGGCTACCTGACCCTTGATCGCTTCGTCGACGGGCGCGATCTATGGCTGTTATCCACAGGCACCGGGGTGGCGCCGTTTCTGTCGATTCTGCAGGACTTCGAAGTCTGGGAAAGATTCGAGCGCATCCTTCTGGTGTACAGCGTGCGCGAGGCGCGGGAGCTGGCCTATCAGGATTTGATTGCCGGACTCAGGCAGCGCGACTATCTCAGCGAACATGCCCACAAATTGCAGTTCATCGCGACGGTGACGCGTGAAACACATCCAGGTGCTCTTCACGGGCGCATCACCACCTTGATCGAAAATGGTGAGCTGGAGCACGCAGCGGGCGTGGAACTGTCGGCTGAGCACTCGCGTGTCATGCTGTGCGGCAATCCGCAGATGATCGATGACACGCGCGCGTTGCTGAAAAAACGCCACATGAGCCTCAGCCTCACCCGCCGGCCTGGCCAGGTGGCGGTGGAAAACTACTGGTAAACAAACGGCGCCTCGAAGGCGCCGTTGTTTCTATCGTGCAAGGTTCAGGGCCGGGTGTTCTGGGCCTTGAGCAAGTCGCGGATCTCGCCCAGCAACTCTTCTTCCTTGGTCGGAACCGGTGGCAGGGTCGGGGCCACGGCTTCTTCGCGCTTGAGGCGGTTGATGGCTTTGACGCCCATGAAGATCGCGAAAGCGACGATCACGAAGTCCAGAATGGTCTGCAGGAACTTGCCGTAGGCCATTACCACCGCAGGTGCAGCGCCATCGGCGGCCTTGAGCGTGATGGCCAGATCACTGAAGTCCACCCCACCGATCAGCAGGCCGATTGGCGGCATGATGACGTCACCGACAAACGACGAAACAATCTTGCCGAACGCGGCCCCGATGATGATACCGACGGCCATGTCGACCACATTGCCTTTGACCGCGAAGGCCTTGAACTCACTTAGCACGCCCATAGTTATTTCCTTGTTACAGATGAGTTTGGTGTACGCAGTGTAAATCAGCAAAACGCGTCCTGCGCGAAACACCTTCTTACAATGCCCGTTTTTATCGACACATCAATCGACGATTAGTTTGCAAAGTGCCATCAATCGCGCGCGAAATATACGGTAACTCGCTGATCGGAAAGCCAATTTTCTCAATCATGGCGTTACGTTCTTTCTATTTATGTTCGACGTCGCAGGCCTCTAGCCTTGGGTTGGCGCATCTGGATGCGCCCCAAAACAACCAGAGGATCCTGATATGAATTCCGCACTTGGACTGGGGGCTTTTCCCCGTCGCCGCACCCTCGGTGTACTCACCGCCAGCCTGTTGACCTTCTCCGTCAACGCCGCTCCGCTGACCCGCGATAACGGCGCCGCCGTCGGCGACAATCAGAACTCGCAGACCGCCGGCGCCAACGGCCCGGTGCTGCTGCAGGACGTGCAACTGATTCAGAAGCTGCAACGCTTCGATCGCGAGCGCATCCCCGAGCGCGTGGTTCACGCACGCGGCACCGGTGCCCATGGCACCTTCACGGTGACCAACGACCTCAGCGACCTGAGCAAGGCCAAGGTGTTTGCCGCCGGC
The DNA here is from genome assembly GCF_036542145.1 of Pseudomonas sp. ZY71. NCBI lineage: Bacteria > Pseudomonadati > Pseudomonadota > Gammaproteobacteria > Pseudomonadales > Pseudomonadaceae > Pseudomonas > Pseudomonas sp. ZY71. The sequence continues at coordinate 5,757,879 of NZ_CP144274.1, read as the reverse complement.
CAGAGCACCCCTGTATTTGTGCGCTTCTCTGCCGTGGTGCACGGTAATCACTCGCCGGAAACCCTGCGCGATCCACGAGGTTTCGCCACCAAGTTCTACACGGCTGACGGTAACTGGGATCTGGTCGGCAACAATTTCCCGACCTTTTTCATTCGCGACGCAATCAAGTTTCCCGACATGGTGCACGCGTTTAAACCGGACCCACGGACTAACCTCGATGACGATTCGCGTCGATTCGACTTCTTCTCCCATGTTCCAGAAGCTACTCGTACGCTGACCGAGTTGTATTCGAACTCGGGCACTCCCGCCAGTTATCGAGAAATGGACGGCAACGGCGTACATGCGTACAAGTTGATCAACGCCAAAGGCGAAGTTAACTATGTAAAGTTTCACTGGAAGAGCTTGCAGGGAATTAATAACCTGACGCCAAAACAAGTCGCCAACGTTCAGGGTCAAGACTACAGTCACATGACCAATGATCTGGTGAGTAATATCAATAAAGGCAATTTCCCGAAATGGGACTTGTACATTCAAGTGCTGAAACCACAAGACTTGTCCAAGTTTGATTTTGATCCATTAGACGCCACCAAGATCTGGCCAGGTATTCCTGAACGAAAAGTTGGACAAATGGTGTTGAACCGTAATCCGGCGAATGTCTTCCAGGAAACCGAACAAGTGGCCATGGCGCCAGCGAATATTGTTCCGGGTATCGAGCCTTCCGAAGACCGTTTGTTGCAAGGTCGAGTGTTCTCTTATGCCGATACGCAGATGTATCGCTTGGGTGCCAATGCCCTGCAATTGCCAATCAATGCATCGAAAGTTGCCGTGAACAATGGCAATCAGGACGGTGCGATGAACTTCGGTGCCAGCAATAGCGGCGTGAACTATCAGCCGAGCCGCCTGCAACCGCGTGAGGAGACCCAGAGTGCACGTTACAGCCAGTCGGCGCTGTCGGGCAGCACGCAGCAGGCGAAAATCCAGCGTGAGCAGAACTTCAAGCAGGCCGGCGATCTGTATCGCTCGTTCAGCAAGCAAGAACGCCGGGATCTGATCGACAGCTTCGGCGGCTCGCTGGCGACCACCGATGACGAGAGCAAGCACATCATCCTGTCCTTCCTTTACAAGGCCGACCCGGAATACGGCACCGGTGTGACCAAAGTGGCCAAGGGTGACCTGAGCCGGGTCAAGGCGTTGGCGGCCAAACTGGCCGACTGATCTCGATGTAGCACACGGGGCCTGAGTCAGGCCCCGTTCCGTGCAAGGAGACTACTCATGCGAATCTGTCTTTTACTGTTGGCCGGTTGCCTTTCGTTCGCGGCGTGGGCGGCACCGGTCGAGCAGAGTCCCGCTGTGATCAAAGCCCAGCTACAGGACTACTACTTCGATGCGGCCCGGCGCGGTGATGTACCGATGCTCGACACCTTTATCGAGTCCGGCTATTCCCTCGATACCCGCGACAGCAAAGGCTACACCGCGCTGATTCTCGCGGCTTATCACGGTCAAGCGCCGGCGGTGGAGCGGTTACTCGCGGCCGGCGCCGATGCCTGTGCGCAAGATCAACGTGGCAACACCGCGCTGATGGGGGCGATTTTCAAAGGTGAATTACAGATCGCCCGCCGCTTGATGGCCACCAATTGCAGCCCCGATCAGCGCAACGGCGCCGGGCAGACGGCGGCCATGTACGCCGGGTTGTTCAAGCGTCTGGAGTTGCTTGATGCATTGAAGGCCAAGGGCGCTGACCTGAATGCCGAGGATCCGTTGGGCAATAGCGCCGCGCGTCTGGCCAGCGGCGAAATCCGTAGTGCTGCGCCGCGCTGATCGGCAGCACGTGCGTTATCATCGCGGTTTTTGTCGGGGGTTCTGATGGCCAAGGCCAAGCGCATGTACGGCTGCACCGAGTGCGGCGCAACCTTTCCCAAGTGGGCCGGGCAGTGTGGGGAATGTGGTGCCTGGAACACCCTGACCGAAACCATGATCGAAAGTGGCGGTGCCACCGCTCCGACCGGGCGTACCGGTTGGGCCGGGCAACAGGCGCAGATCAAGACCCTGGCCGAAGTCAGCATTGAAGAGATACCGCGCTTCTCCACCGCGTCCGGTGAACTGGATCGGGTTTTGGGCGGCGGTTTGGTCGATGGTTCGGTGGTGTTGATCGGCGGTGATCCTGGCATCGGCAAATCGACGATCCTGTTGCAGACCCTGTGCAACCTCGCCAAAAGCATGCCGGCCCTCTATGTCACCGGCGAAGAATCCCAGCAGCAAGTGGCCATGCGGGCCCGCCGTCTCGGCTTGCCGCAGGATCAACTGCGGGTGATGACCGAAACCTGCATCGAAACCATCATCGCCACGGCCCGTCAGGAAAAGCCCAAGGTGATGGTGATCGACTCGATCCAGACGATCTTCACCGAACAACTGCAGTCGGCACCCGGCGGTGTTTCCCAGGTACGTGAAAGCGCGGCGTTGCTGGTGCGGTATGCCAAGCAGAGCGGCACGGCGATTTTCCTCGTCGGCCACGTGACCAAGGAGGGCGCGCTGGCCGGTCCTCGCGTCTTGGAGCACATGGTCGACACCGTGCTGTATTTCGAAGGTGAGTCCGATGGCCGCTTGCGCCTGCTGCGCGCAGTGAAAAACCGTTTTGGTGCGGTCAACGAATTGGGCGTGTTCGGCATGACTGACAAGGGTTTGAAAGAAGTCTCCAACCCGTCGGCGATTTTTCTTACTCGTGCGCAGGAAGAAGTCCCGGGCAGTGTGGTCATGGCGACGTGGGAAGGCACCCGGCCGATGCTGGTGGAAGTGCAGGCCTTGGTCGATGACAGTCATCTGGCCAACCCGCGTCGTGTGACATTGGGGCTTGATCAGAACCGTTTGGCGATGTTGCTTGCCGTTTTGCACCGCCATGGCGGCATCCCGACCCATGATCAGGACGTGTTCCTCAACGTGGTGGGCGGGGTGAAGGTGCTGGAGACGGCGTCTGACCTGGCGCTGATGGCGGCTGTCATGTCGAGCTTGCGCAATCGACCGTTGCCGCATGATCTGTTGGTATTCGGCGAGGTCGGCTTGTCCGGTGAAGTGCGCCCGGTACCGAGCGGGCAGGAGCGTCTAAAGGAAGCGGCCAAGCATGGCTTCAAGCGAGCTATTGTGCCGAAGGGCAATGCGCCGAAGGAATCCCCGCCGGGTTTGCAGATTATTGCCGTGACCCGCCTCGAACAGGCCCTCGACGCACTCTTCGAATAAACCACCGACCCCTGTAGGAGTGAGCCTGCTCGCGATAGCGGTGAACCAGTCAACGCAAATGTTGAATGACAAATCGCTATCGCGAGCAGGCTCACTCCTACATTTGATCTGTGGCGGATTCTAGATTTCGATCAGGGCGCCCAGTTCGCGCTCAAGTTCCGCTTCGTCAGCCAGATTGAGCTCGATCAGGCGTCGCAAGCGCTGGATCGATTCCAGACTGATATGTCGGCAGACAAAACCCAGCTGGCCTTTTTCTTCATGGGCCAGTTGCACATCCATCTCGATATCGACGTCATCGCTCAGGTGAATGTCGACGAGAAAATCCTGTTCCATATCCCCAAGCCAAGGCTCTGGCCGCTCGATCAGCAATCCTTTCAGCGACAGGTCGATCAGCTTCACCGGCCAGATAAACTGGCCCTGACTCAGCTCGGTTCTGGCATCGAACGCAATACGTTTGAAGCGACGTCGATTGGCGGGGTGCTCGCTCATGGCGCAATCCTCATGAAGGTTCGCTGACTATAGACCGCGAATGCGGGCGCCAGCCAATCGCTAAAGCGTCTAGACCAACGTCGGGGTATGGCCTTTGGCGCCGTAAGCGCTAAACTCGGGGTGGCTGTCTTTCTTGTCCACCCTGGCTGGAATAATAAAATGAAAAATAATAATAGCCTGCTACGCCACTTACCCTGGCTATTGCTGGCAATCGTAGGAGCGTGCGCCCTGGGCGTAGTGGCATTGCGCCGCGGCGAGGCGATCAACGCCTTGTGGATCGTGGTCGCTGCCGTGGCCATTTATCTGGTTGCGTACCGTTACTACAGCCTGTTCATCGCTAACAATGTGATGCAACTCGATCCGCGTCGGGCCACCCCCGCCGTGCTCAACAACGATGGTCTGGACTATGTGCCGACCAACAAACACATTCTTTTCGGTCACCACTTCGCTGCCATCGCTGGCGCGGGGCCTCTGGTCGGCCCGGTATTGGCGGCGCAGATGGGCTACTTGCCCGGCACGCTGTGGCTGATTGCCGGTGTGGTGCTGGCGGGCGCGGTGCAGGACTTCATGGTTCTGTTCATGTCGACCCGGCGCAACGGCCGCTCCCTGGGTGACATGGTGCGTGAAGAAATGGGCCGCATTCCCGGCACCATCGCCCTGTTCGGCTGCTTCCTGATCATGATCATCATCCTCGCGGTGCTGGCATTGATCGTGGTTAAAGCGCTGGCCGAGAGCCCGTGGGGCATCTTCACCGTGATGGCGACCATCCCGATCGCGATGTTCATGGGCATTTACATGCGCTACATCCGCCCGGGCCGTATCGGCGAAATCTCCGTGGTCGGCGTGTTGCTGCTGCTCGGTTCGATCTGGCTCGGTGGGCAGATTGCTGCTGATCCGGTGTGGGCCAAGGCGTTCACTTTCACTGGCGTGCAGATTACCTGGATGCTGGTCGGTTACGGTTTCGTCGCGGCATCGCTGCCGGTGTGGCTGATTCTCGCACCGCGTGACTACCTGTCGACATTCCTCAAGATCGGCACCATCATCGCCCTGGCGATCGGTATTCTGGTGACCATGCCCGAGCTGAAAATGCCGGCGCTGACCCAGTTCGTCGACGGCACCGGCCCTGTATGGAAGGGCGGTCTGTTCCCGTTCCTGTTCATCACCATCGCTTGCGGTGCGGTTTCCGGTTTCCACGCGCTGATTTCTTCGGGCACCACGCCGAAGCTGCTGGATAACGAAACCAACGCCCGTTACATCGGTTACGGCGGCATGCTGATGGAGTCGTTCGTGGCGATCATGGCCATGGTTGCTGCTTCGGTGATCGAGCCTGGCGTGTACTTCGCCATGAACAGTCCGGCCGCCGTGGTTGGCAGTGATGTCGCTTCGGTTGCGCAAGTGGTTTCCAGCTGGGGCTTCGCGATCACGCCAGAAGCGCTGCAAGCCGTGGCGCATGACATTGGTGAAACCACCATCCTGGCCCGTGCCGGCGGTGCGCCGACCCTGGCGGTCGGTATCGCGCAGATCCTGCACAGTGTCCTGCCGGGTGAAAACACCATGGCGTTCTGGTACCACTTCGCGATCCTGTTCGAAGCGCTGTTCATCCTCACCGCTGTCGACGCCGGTACCCGTGCCGGACGTTTCATGCTGCAGGATCTGCTCGGCTCTTTCGTGCCAGCGCTGAAGCGTACCGAATCGTGGACGGCCAACCTGATCGCCACCGCTGGTTGTGTGGCGATGTGGGGCTGGTTGCTCTACCAAGGCGTGATCGATCCACTGGGCGGCATCAACACCTTGTGGCCACTGTTCGGTATCTCCAACCAGATGCTGGCCGGTATCGCGCTGATGCTCGGCACCGTGGTCCTGATCAAAATGAAGCGCCAGCGCTACATCTGGGTCACCCTGCTGCCAGCCACTTGGCTACTGATCTGCACCACGACCGCGGGCTTCATCAAACTGTTCGATGCCAACCCGGCGATCGGCTTCCTGTCGCTGGCCAAGAAATACAGCGATGCCCTGGCCAATGGTCAGGTGCTGGCACCGGCAAAAAGCGTCGAGCAGATGCAGCACGTGATCTTCAACGCTTACACCAACGCAACGCTTACCGCGCTGTTCCTGTTCGTGGTCTTCAGCATCCTGTTCTACGCGCTCAAAGTCGGCATCGCCGCTTGGGGCAAAAAAGAGCGTACGGATAAAGAATCGCCATTCCAGGCCCTGCCGGACGCGTAACCAGAGGATTGCAGCATGTTCAATGACCTGAGTCGCCTCGGTAAATACCTCGGTCAGGCCGCGCGCCTGATGGTCGGCATGCCCGACTACGACACCTACGTCGAGCATATGCAAACCAAGCACCCGGACAAACCGGTGATGAGCTACGAGATGTTCTTTCGCGAACGTCAGGAAGCTCGTTACGGTGGCAAGGGTGGGCCGAAGTGCTGTTGAGCTGACAGCCTGCGGTTGATGCAATACACCCTGTGGGAGCGAGCATGCTCGCGAATACGGAGTGTCAGTTGATGAATGATTTGACTGACACACCGCTTTCGCGAGCAGGCTCGCTCCCACATTTGTTTTTGTGTTGTTCATTCATTTTGTGAAGGGGATCTGTTTTGTCTTCTCCCATACCTGTAACGGTACTCAGCGGTTTTCTCGGAGCCGGCAAGACCACCTTGCTGCGCCATATCCTCAAAGCCGAGCACGGCCTGAAAATCGCCGTGATCGAAAACGAATTCAGCGACGCCGGTATCGACACTCAGCTGCTGGGTGACGAGCCGGTGCAAGTCATGACCCTAGCCAACGGCTGCGTCTGCTGCACCATTCACACCGACCTGACCAAGGCGCTGTACTTGCTGCTTGAACGGCTGGACAGCGGTGAGATTGCGTTCGATCGTCTGGTCATCGAGTGCACCGGCCTGGCCGATCCAGCACCCGTGGCGCAGACCTTTTTCATCGATGAGGAATTGCGCGAGCGTTATCTGCTCGACGGCATCATCACCTTGGTCGATGCCGCGCACGCAGACGTGCACCTGACCCAGACCATCGCCCAGGCACAGATCGGTTTTGCCGATCGCCTGCTGGTGAGCAAGACCGACTTGGTGGACGAGGCGACTTTCAATGCGTTGAGCGAACGCCTGACGCGGATCAATCGTCGCGCGCCAGTCCGTGTGGTTGATCACGGCAACATCGATCTAGGTGAATTGCTCGACGTGCGCGGCTTCAACCTTAACGCCGATCTCGGCGGTGGTTTGAGCTTGCGTCCGGTGAGCAAGGCGCCGTCGATTGATCGTATTTCCAGTCTGGTATTGCGCACCGATCAGCCGCTGGATATCGATCAGCTCAGTGAATTCATGAATGAACTGCTGGAAGAGCACGGCAAACAATTGCTGCGTTACAAGGGCGTGCTGAACATTGCCGGTGAGGATCGGCGTTTGGTGTTTCAGGGCGTGCTGAAACTCTATGGTTTCGACTGGGACACCGAGTGGGCCGAGGGTGAGGCGCGGGAGAGTGTGATTGTGTTTATTGCCGATGAGTTGCCGGAAGAGAAGATTCGGGCGGGGTTTGCCAGGGTGGCTTCTGCCTGATGGGTTTGTAGTGTCAATGATGACGCCATCGCGAGCAGGCTCACTCCTACAGGGGAACGCGTTTCAAATGTAGGAGTGAGCCTGCTCGCGATAGCAATCTAACCTGCAACACAATGCTCAAGGTCTGAACCCAGCAGGGTCTGCTCAAGATGATCCAGATGCTGATTCATCAGCATGCCAGCCTTGGAAGCATCGCCACGCTCGACTGCCTCAACCAACGCCAAATGTTCCCGCCAAGCGCAACAGCTGTGCGTCAGAGACGAACTTCGCGCAATCGCCAATGACGTCAGCGGCACCAAACTGCCGAGAAAATGCGCCAACGGTGCATTCCCCGCCATCTGCGCCAAGTGCAGATGAAACTCCCCCGACAAGCGAATCGCCGTCCCGCGCCGATCCTGCTCGACCGCCTGACGCTCGCGCTCGATCAACCCGCGCAAGCGTTTCAACCCTTCCGCCTGCGGACGTTGGCAGGCCAGACGCACCAAGGTGTTTTCGGCCAGACGCCGCGCATGCAGAGCCTGCCGCGTCTGCTCCCGATCGGGAGCTGCCACACGCGGCCGATGATTGGCGCGCAGCACAATGACCTGCTCAAGCGACAACTGCGTCAGTACCCGCCGCACATCGGCACGACTGGCGCAGAACATCTCTTTCAAACTGTCTTCGGTGAAACGGCTGGCCGGATCGATGCGCTGCTCGAGAATCGCGTCGAACAGTCGCGGGTACAGATCCTCCGCCGGCACTCTTACGCGGGAGAAGGGCAGGGGCGCAGTGGTCGGGTGGGTTTGCGACGGTGAAGCGAAACTGTTCATGGCCTGTCTCCAATAGAAATCAGCGACTCAAGTTGTCATCCGGAATGTTCAGCTCAATCCCCATGCGCTGACCTTCGCGCAAAATGTGCCGACGCATTTCGGCGCTGGCCTGGGCGCTGTTCTTGCTGCGGATCGCGCGGACCACCGCTTCGTTTTCTTCCAGCCGCTCGGCCAGATGCTCCGGTGAATTGCGCAGCACTTCGGCGCTCTGCTTGAGGGCGTTGCTGGTTTGCTGCACCACGCTCTGGAAGATCGGATTCGAGGTCAGGGTGAACAGCTCTTCGTGGAAGGCGATGTAGGCGCTGACCCCGGCGTCACTGTCGCCGGCCTCAAGGGCTTCGCGCATGTCCATCAGGGTCAGGCGCAACTGGCCGACTTCCTTGCTGCTGATCGACTGCGCCACCAGACCGACAATGAACGGCTCAAGGGTGTAGCGCAGTTGCAGCACGTCTTCGAGGCTGGCACCGGCGACTGCGCTGTCGTGGCTCTGGCTGTCGCCGATTTGCGCGTCGAGCACGACCACGCCTTTGCCCGGCATCGAACGGACGAGGCCGAGGGTTTCCAGAACGATCACCGCTTCACGCAGGCTCGGCCGGCTGATGCCCAGTTGTTCGGCCAGTTCACGCTGGCCCGGCAGCATCTCGCCGGAGCGCCACTGGCCTCGGGCCAATGCGGCGCGCAGTTTTTCTACGACTGAGTTGACGACGGTTGATGTGGTAATCACTTGTCTCGCTCCATGTGCCTAAAGGGGCACCGCAAACCGAGATCAAGAGATCGCCATTTGCGGCAGCGCCGATAGGGTTGAAATCAGAACTCCTGCTGGTGCGCCGGAGTTGCTGGTTTACGCGGCTGAAAGGTGTAGCCCTGCTGACCGCTGAGTACTTTGTTGGCGCGTTGGACGTCGATGTCTTTTTCCCAACGGGCGATCGCAACCGTGGCGACGCAGTTGCCGATCAGGTTGGTCAGTGCCCGGCCGATGCCCATGAACCAGTCCACCGCCAACACCAGCACCAGACCGACCACCGGGATCGCCGGAATCGCTGTCAGCGTGGCCGCCAAAATCACCAGCGCTGAGCCGGGAATACCGTGAGCGCCTTTGGAAGTGATCAGTGACACCAGCAGAATGGTCAGCAGGTCGGTCATGGCCAGCGGCGTGCCGGTGGCGTTGGCGATGAACACGATGGCCAGGGTCAGGTAGATCGAAAAACCGTCGAGGTTGAACGAGTACCCGGTCGGAATCACCAGCCCTACGGTCGAGCTGCCTATGCCGAGGTGTTCGAGTTTGCGCATGATTTGCGGCAGCACAGCGTCGGACGAGGCGGTGCCCATGACGATCAGCAGTTCTTCACGCAGATACTTCAACAGCGGCCACATGCGCAGGCCGGAGGCGCGCATCACCAGACCGAGAATCACGCTGACGAAAGCGATGCAGGTCAGGTAGAACAAACCGACCAGACTGCCCAGGTGTTGCAGCGAATCGAGGCCATATTTGCTGGTGGTGAAGGCAATCGCGCCGAACACGCCGATCGGCGCCAGACGCACGATCATGCCCATGATCCGGAAGATCACATGGCTCAGTTCGTTGATCAGTCGCGAGATGCCGGAGGCCGCTTCGCCGACCAGATTCAACGCGCTGCCGAACAGTACCGAAAACAGCAGCACCTGCAGAATGTTGTTTTCAGCGAAGGCGCCGATCACTGAAGTCGGGATCAGGTCCATGAGGAACTGCGTGGTGGTGTGCATGTGCTGACCGCGTTCGGCGAGATCGCCCATGTCGGCGGTCGACAGCTGCTCCAGATGAATATTCGCGCCGCTGCCAATACCGGTGCTGAAGGCGAAGACCAGACCGATGATCAGGGCGATGGTTGTCAACACTTCGAAGTAGATCACCGATTTCAGGCCGATGCGCCCGACCTTCTTCAGATCGCCCGCGCCGCTGATGCCGCTGACCACTACGCAGAACACGATGAGGCCGATGAGCATCTTGATCAGTTTGATGAAGCCGTCGCCGAGCGGTTTGAGCTGGGCCGAGTATTCAGGAAGGGTCAGCCCGCAGACGATGCCGAGCACCAGTCCGAGAACTACTTGGAGGAAGATTGAACGCGAGCACCATCTGAGCATGGGAGGAATCCTGGTCGGTGTCCTGGCTGCTGGCGCTTGCACGCTCAGATTCAGGACTTAATTATTGTGGTCTTACCGGTATGTCCAGTGCGGGTGCAGTCTAGGCGCTGTTTTTTAGACATCGCAAGTGAAAATTGATGAATTGGCATGACCGGTCTGACCAGTTGTGCGGTGAGTCCCATTCTTGAGCGGTTCAGGCGTTTGAAAAAATTCAGGCGAAAAAAAACCGGCCAATCACTTGGCCGGTTTTTCATGCTGCGGGTTTACCGTCGCAATTAAGCGCCGTATACCGGCAGTTTCTTGCAGATGGCTTTGACTTTCTCACGAACGGCGTCGATCACCGCTTCGTTGTTCAGGTCAGCCAGGATGTCGCAGATCCAGCCGGCCAGCTCTTTGCACTCTGCAACCTTGAAGCCACGAGTGGTCACAGCCGGAGTACCGAAGCGCAGACCGGAAGTGACGAACGGCGAGCGTGGATCGTTTGGCACGGAGTTTTTGTTCACGGTGATGAACGCTTTGCCCAGAGCGGCGTCAGCGTCTTTACCGGAGATGTCCTGCTTGATCAGCGACAGCAGGAACAGGTGGTTCTTGGTACCGCCCGAAACCACGTCGAAACCGCGCTCGATGAACACTTCGGCCATGGCCTGGGCGTTCAGCACCACTTGTTCCTGGTAGGCCTTGAACTCAGGCTGCAGCGCTTCCTTGAAGCAGATCGCCTTGGCAGCAATCACGTGCTCCAGCGGGCCACCTTGGGCGCCCGGGAATACCGCGGAGTTCAGCTTTTTCTCGATGTCGGCGTTGGCGCGCGCCAGGATCAGGCCGCCACGTGGACCGCGCAGGGTCTTGTGCGTGGTGGTGGTCACGACGTCAGCGAAAGGTACCGGGTTCGGGTAAACACCCGCGGCAACCAGACCGGCGACGTGAGCCATGTCGACGAACAGGTAAGCACCGACTTTGTCAGCGATGGCGCGGAAGCGCGGGAAGTCGAGAATCTGCGAGTAGGCAGAGAAACCGGCGACGATCATTTTCGGCTTGTGCTCAACCGCCAGACGCTCGACTTCGTCGTAGTCGATCAGGCCGTTGGCGTCGATGCCGTACTGCACAGCGTTGTACAGTTTGCCGGAGGAGGAAACGCTGGCGCCGTGAGTCAGGTGACCACCGTGGGCCAGGCTCATGCCCAGAATGGTGTCGCCACCTTGCAGCAGGGCCAGGTAAACAGCGGCGTTTGCTTGCGAACCGGCGTGCGGCTGAACGTTGGCGTAATCGGCGCCGAACAGCTCTTTGGCGCGGTCGATGGCCAGTTGCTCAACGATGTCGACGTACTCGCAACCACCGTAGTAACGCTTGCCTGGGTAGCCTTCAGCGTACTTGTTGGTCAGGACCGAGCCTTGAGCTTCCATCACCGCTGGGCTGGTGTAGTTTTCCGAAGCGATCAGCTCAATGTGTTCTTCCTGGCGCTGAGCTTCTTGCTCCATGGCGGCAAAAAGGTCGGCGTCGTACTTGGCAATAGTCAAATCACGGCTGAACATGGCGGTCCTCAAGGATCGGGGGCAGAAAAGGGGGGCATTCTAACCCAATGGGTTTTGGATGGCATATGAAACGACATCATGTCGCAGACAAGTGGCGTTCATGACAGATGTGCGGTGCTTTTGAAGGCCTCTTCGCGAGCAGGCTCGCTCCCACAGTAACCGAGGTGCTCTCGCGATTTTCTGACCGACATCAATCCCTTGTGGGAGCGACCCTGCTCGCGAATGCCGCGCCGCAGGACTTCAGTCGAACATGAACAGCGCGTCATTACTGAACTGCGCCTCGAACCGCCCCGCCGGCATCGGCCGCCCGAACAGATAGCCCTGAACCTCATCGCAGCCATGTTCGCGCAAGAAGTCCAGTTGCTCATGGGTTTCCACGCCTTCGGCGATCACCGCCAGATTCAGGCTGTGCGCCATGGCGATGATCGCTCGGGCAATCTGCGCATCCTGCTCACCCGACGGCAGACCGTCGACAAACGTGCGGTCGATCTTCAGCACGTCGATCGGGAATTGCTTGAGGTAGTTTAGCGACGAGTAGCCGGTGCCGAAGTCATCGACCGCGATGCTCAGGCCAAGGTTTTTCAGCCCGGCAAGAATCTGCATCGCTTCGCTGACTTCACGCATCAGGATACTTTCGGTCAGTTCCAGCTCCAGGCACGCCGGCGGCAGGCCGGTTTCGCGCAGGATCGTCGCGATCCGTGTGCCGAGCTGACCATCGGAGAATTGCCGCGCAGAAATGTTCACCGAGACCTTCGGCACGCGCACGCGGTTCTGGTGCCAGGTCTTAAGTTGGCGGCACGCCTCGCTGATCACCCAGTCGCCAACGTCCACCACCAGCCCGAGCTCTTCCAGCACCGGAATGAAATCTCCCGGCGGCACCAGTCCACGGCGTGGATGACGCCAGCGCAACAGCGCTTCAGCACCGGTCAGACGCTTGCCGTCGCCGCTGAATTGCGGTTGGTAATACAGGACGAATTCGTTCTGTTCCAAGGCGTGGCGCAAATCGCTTTCCAGTTCCAGACGCTCCAGCGCACTGGCGTTCATGTCGGCCTGATAGAACTGGAAGTTGTTCTTGCCGCGTTCCTTGGCGTGGTACATCGCGGTGTCGGCGTTCTTCATCAACTGGCTGAGTTCGTTGCCGTCCTGCGGGCTCAGGGCGATGCCGATACTCGCGGTGACGAAGAACTCGCGACCTTCAAGCACGAACGGTCGCACCAGGCTGCCAAGGATCTGCTCGGCGACATGAATCGCCCGGTTCAACGCCATTTCGCGGCTGGAGCGGTGTTGCAGCAGCAGCGTGAATTCGTCACCGCCCATGCGCGCCACGGTGTCGTCATCATCGACGCAGGCCAGCAGGCGCGTGGCCATGTCTTTCAACATGCGGTCGCCGGCGGCGTGGCCGAGGGAGTCGTTGATCGGTTTGAAACGGTCGAGGTCGAGGAACATCAGCACCACCCACGACTTCTGCCGTTCGGCCGATTGCAGCGCGGTGTGCAGGCGATCCTGGAACAGCGTGCGGTTCGGCAAATGCGTCAAGGCGTCGTAGTAGGCGAGGCGGTGAATCCGCTGCTCGCTGGCCTTGCGCTCGCTGATGTCGCTGAAGAAGCACACGTAACTGGCCAGATCACCCTCGTCGTCGAGCACCGCGGTGATGCCGACCCACGCCGGGTAATGCTCGCCGTTGCGGCGCTTCATCCAGACTTCGCCTTCCCACGTGTTGTGCTCGTGCAATTGCTTGATCACGTAACGCAGGTGCGCGTCCTGCTGTTCATCAACGGTGAGCATGTTCGGCAACTGGTCGAGCACTTCGCTCACGGCGTAACCGCTGACGCGGCTGAAGGCTTCGTTGGCTTGCACGATGTAGCCGGCCGGGTCGGTGATCAGGATCGCCGAGGTCGAGTGCTCGAACACCGTGGCGGCCATGCGCAGGTCTTTTTCGGCGCGGCGTTGCTGACTGATGTCGCGACCGACACCGAGTACGCCTTCGAACGCGCCATGTTCGTCCCACACCAGCACCAGACGCAGCTCGATCGGGATCTTGCGGCCATCGGCGCGCAGGCAGTCGAACAGGAACATTTGCGTCTGCACCTGATTGCGCAACACCGCCAGTTGCTCGGGTTTGTCCAGCGCCTTGCTGACCCGATCCATCAGCGTGTAGATGCCGCTCAGTTGTTGCGGGTTGGCGATGGTCGATTGCCAGCCGTTCTGGAAAATCCATTCGGCGTCGTAGCCCAGCACGGCTTGCACCGACGGGCTGACGTAGTTCAGCGAGAGCTTGCTGTCGGTGGAGAAGATCACGTCGCTGATGCTTTCGGCGAGCATGCGATAACGCTGCTCACTGTCGCGCAGGGATTCGCTGGCTTCGATCTGTTCGGTGATGTCCTTGGCCACGCCGATGATCCGCGTGACCTGATCGTGTTTATCGCGGGCCAGCGCCTGTTCGCGAATATCGAAACGCCGCCATTTGCCGTCGCGATGGCGGAAACGCAACTGGCACTGGAGCAACTGACTGTAACCGGCGTGACGCTGCATCTGCCGCGAGCGATGGTAGTAGTCGGCATCTTCCGGGTGCAGCAGGATCTCCCAGAAATACTCGCCCATCTGGTGCAGTTCGGTGCGGTTGTAGCCGAGGGTCTGGCCGAGGTGGTGGTTGCTGAAAATCATCCGCTGGCTGATCACGTCCTGCACGTACAGGTGATCCGGCACGGTGCGCACCACGTCCGACCAGAAGCCTTCGCGCTCGAGCAGCGACAGTTCGATCAGCTTGCGGCTGGTGATGTCGTTTATGCTGAGGATCACCGCTTTGTAGTCGTGCTGCTCGGTCGGCAGGCGCAACACCATCCACAGGTGCTGGTCGCGGCCATTGATGTCCGGCAGTTTGATTTCCAGTTCCAGCTGCTTTTGTTGCTGCAACACGGCGTCAAGCACTTGATTGCCGATCGCGCACTGGCGGTGTGGATGGCCGTCGATCAACAGTTGCCAGGCGTGCTCGCAGGAATTGACGTTGAGCAATTGCAATGCGACCTGGTTGACCTCGGTGACGCGCAATTCCTGCAGCAGTTGCTGGCGTTGCTGCGGTTGGTCGAGCCAGGCCTTGAGCTGGTCGCTGGTCTGGATCTGCGCCTTGTCGAAGACCTGCTTCAAACCGGACAGATCAAGCACACAGAGGGCCACGCCGGTGCCTTCGAAAATGTCCTGATAGCGTCGACGACCTTCGTGCAACTGGCGCTGGCGACGGCGCATGTTCAACAGCGCAATCACCGGCAGCAGCGAGAACGCCAGACCCAACAGGCACTTGCCGATAAACGCCGGCAGCAGTTCTTCGAGCACGCGCTGACGGTCGAACAGGCCACGCAACTGCCAGTCGCTGCTGCTTAGCGGCACGGTCAGCACGGTGTTGGCCATGTCGTCCGGACTCAAGACGCCGGGCCTGGCCGAAGGCTGCGCTTCGTCGCGGCTGATGATCTGATGATTGACGCGGTTTTCTACCAGCCACAACGGGCGGATGCCGGTTTCGCCCTGTTTGGTCAGCGAGTCGAAGAAGGTCGGGGTCAGGCGTAACGCCCAATAACCGCGCGTGCTGCCGCTAGCCTGATGCAATAACAGATGCACCACCGAACCGTCATCGGCGTTGCTGAAGTAATGCGCCTGTGCACGGCTGCGGCGCACCAGTTCGCTCAGGTAATCGGCGTCGTGGCTGTTGTCGGCACTGTCGCTGATGATTTTTCCGGAAGGGGTGAGCAGGGCCAGGCTGCGCAGGTCAGGCAAGGATTGCTGGAGCTTGCGCAGCAGCGCCTGCTGTTCGTCGGCTGATTGCGGCTGTTCGACGATCGGTAGCAGATTGAGGGCGATTTGCGCGTTCAGCGCCATGTTCAGGCTGACCTGCGAGGCGAGGTCAGCGGTGTAATCGATGGTGTACTGACGCTGGTTTTTCTGGGTTTCGCGCAGTTGATCGAGCAGTTGCCAGAACAACAAGGCGAGCAACAAAAGCACGAGTGTCGCCAGCGCACCCTTTAATGTACCGCGCAGGGACGAGCCGGGCGCCGGTGGGGTGCTGCTCACAGAAGCTGGCGGAGTGACATTGGACAAGCTGTAATCCTGCGGTTTGGCTGGACTGGCGCGACGTGCACTATAAGCCGGACGCCCAAAGGGCGGCTAGCATGCCTTGAGTCGTGGCGAAGTGCCAGCCCCGCGCGGCTGGACTGCCTTTCATCAATCAGGTAGCTTTGCCGGTTACGCGGGAGCGTTCCAGCTCCTAGACTCAGACTTTTTCAGCGCGCACGCATTGATAACCATCAAGTGAACGACGCGCATGGTCTGGCCGGGCTTCGCCTGCGCTGCAATCATTCATCTGTCACTGACCCAAGGTTCTCCATGGCTCAATACGTCTTCACCATGCATCGGCTGGGCAAAGTTGTTCCGCCGAAGCGGGAAATTCTCAAAAACATTTCGCTGTCCTTCTTCCCCGGCGCCAAGATCGGCGTACTCGGCCTCAACGGTTCGGGTAAGTCCACGCTGCTGAAAATCATGGCCGGCGTCGACACCGAGTTCGAGGGCGAAGCCCGTCCGATGCCGGAGTTGAACATCGGTTATCTGCCGCAAGAGCCACAACTTGATCCGACCAAGACCGTGCGTGAAGTGGTCGAGGAAGCGGTCAGCGTGATCAAGAACGCCCAGGCGCGCTTGGACGAGGTCTACGCGGCTTACGCTGAAGAAGACGCCGACTTCGACAAACTGGCTGCCGAGCAAGCCAAGCTCGAAGCGATCCTGCAAGCCAGCGACGGTCACAACCTCGATCGTCAACTGGAAGTCGCCGCCGACGCACTGCGTCTGCCGGCCTGGGACGCCAAGGTCGAGTTCCTCTCTGGTGGTGAAAAACGTCGTGTGGCCCTGTGCCGCCTGCTGCTGTCCGCGCCGGACATGCTGCTGCTCGACGAACCGACCAACCACTTGGACGCCGATTCCGTTGCGTGGCTGGAGCACTTCCTGCACGACTTCCCGGGCACCGTGGTAGCGA
The DNA here is from genome assembly GCF_036542145.1 of Pseudomonas sp. ZY71. Lineage (NCBI taxonomy): Bacteria > Pseudomonadati > Pseudomonadota > Gammaproteobacteria > Pseudomonadales > Pseudomonadaceae > Pseudomonas > Pseudomonas sp. ZY71. Next base: position 5,741,108 of record NZ_CP144274.1, on the reverse strand, counting down.
TCACGCACGACCGTTACTTCCTCGACAACGTCGCTGGCTGGATTCTGGAACTCGACCGCGGCGCGGGCATCCCGTACGAAGGCAACTACTCGGGTTGGCTCGAAGCCAAGTCCGATCGTCTGGCCGCCGAATCCAAGCAACAGTCGGCCCACGAAAAAGCCATGAAGGAAGAACTGGAGTGGGTGCGCAAAGGCGCGAAAGCCCGCCAGTCGAAATCCAAGGCTCGTCTGCAACGCTTCGAAGAAATGCAATCGCAGGAATTCCAGAAGCGCAGCGAAACCAACGAGATCTACATCCCGGCCGGTCCACGTCTGGGCGACAAGGTCATCGAATTCAAGAACGTCACCAAGGGCTACGGCGATCGCGTGCTGATCGACAACCTGTCGTTCGCGATGCCGAAAGGCGCCATCGTTGGCGTGATCGGCGGTAACGGTGCCGGTAAATCGACTCTGTTCCGCATGTTGATGGGCAAGGAAACACCGGATTCGGGCAGCATCGAAGTCGGCGAAACCGTGCAACTTGCATGCGTCGATCAGAGCCGCGATGACCTGGATGGCAGCAAGACTGTGTTCCAGCAAATCTCCGACGGTTCCGACCAGATCCGCATCGGCAACTACGAGATCCCGTCGCGTACCTACGTCGGTCGCTTCAACTTCAAGGGCGGCGACCAGCAGAAGTTCGTCAAGGACCTGTCCGGTGGTGAGCGCGGTCGTCTGCACCTGGCGCTGACCCTGAAGGAGGGCGGTAACGTCCTGCTGCTCGACGAACCGTCCAACGACCTCGACGTGGAAACCCTGCGTTCGCTGGAAGAAGCCCTGCTGGACTTCCCGGGCGCCGCCATTGTGATCTCTCACGATCGGTGGTTCCTTGACCGTGTGGCGACGCACATCCTGGCGTACGAAGACGACTCGCAAGCGATCTTCTTCGAAGGTAACTACACCGAGTACGAAGCCGATCGCAAGAAACGCCTCGGCGAAGCGGCTGCCCAGCCACACCGGGTACGTCACAAGAAACTGGCCTGATATCGGGTTGGTTGCATGAAAGAGCGGAGCCTTCGGGCTCCGTTTTTTTTGCCAGGTTTTTGTCAGCGGAACCGAGGTGCGGCCATCGCGAGCAGGCTCACTCCTACCTTTGAAATGCGTCCCCCCTGTAGGAGTGAGCCTGCTCGCGATAGCTGTATAACTGGTGGTGCATTTCTTGAAACCAGACTCCCCATTCAGGTGCAAAACAAGCTCAAAAAATCGCCTTATTTATATCCTGTGCACCATTTAATTTCATAACTGCGACATTTTGCTCTGTTCCTGTGCGCATTTCGTTTGTTACAGTCCGGCCCAATCTCCTCCAACGACAATAAATTTGCCGAGACTTTTCCCATGATCGAATCCGTCGAATCCTTCCTCGCCCACCTGAAAAAACGCGACCCGGATCAACCCGAATTCCACCAGGCCGTCGAAGAAGTCTTGCGCAGTCTGTGGCCGTTTCTAGAGGCCAATCCGCATTACCTGACCTCGGGGATTCTGGAGCGCATCTGCGAACCGGAGCGTGCCGTGGTGTTCCGCGTGTCATGGGTCGACGATCAGGGCAAGGTCCAGGTCAATCGCGGTTTCCGCATCCAGATGAACAGCGCCATCGGCCCGTACAAGGGCGGCTTGCGCTTCCATCCTTCGGTCAATATGGGCGTGCTGAAATTCCTCGCCTTCGAACAGACCTTCAAAAACTCCCTGACCTCGCTGCCCATGGGCGGCGGCAAGGGCGGTTCCGACTTCGATCCGAAGGGCAAGAGCGACGCTGAAGTCATGCGGTTCTGCCAGGCGTTCATGAGCGAGTTGTACCGCCACATCGGCGCCGACGTTGACGTGCCGGCCGGTGATATCGGCGTTGGTGCGCGCGAGATCGGTTTCCTGTTCGGCCAGTACAAACGCCTGAGCAACCAGTTCACCAGCGTCCTCACCGGTAAAGGCATGACCTACGGCGGCAGCCTGATTCGTCCGGAAGCCACCGGTTTCGGCTGCGTGTACTTCGCTGAGGATATGCTCAAGCGCCGCGAGCAGACCGTTGAAGGCAAGCGTGTGGCGATCTCCGGTTCCGGCAACGTGGCGCAATACGCCGCGCGCAAAGTCATGGATCTCGGCGGCAAGGTGATTTCCTTGTCCGACTCGGAGGGCACGCTGTACTGCGAAGCCGGGCTCAGCGAAGAGCAGTGGCTGGCACTGTTGGAACTGAAAAACGTCAAACGCGGACGCATCAGCGAATTGGCCGCAGCATTCGGTCTGGAATTCCGCGCCGCTCAGTTGCCGTGGTCTTTGCCGTGCGACATCGCGCTGCCGTGCGCCACGCAGAACGAACTCGATGCCGAATCTGCCCGCACGCTGCTGCGCAATGGCTGCGTGTGCGTAGCCGAAGGCGCGAACATGCCGACCACGCTGGAGGCTGTGGATATCTTTATCGAGGCCGGGATTCTGTTTGCCCCGGGCAAGGCGTCCAACGCCGGCGGCGTGGCGGTGAGCGGTCTGGAGATGTCGCAGAACGCCATGCGTCTGCTGTGGACGGCAGGTGAGGTCGATAGCAAGCTGCACGCGATCATGCAGTCGATCCACCACGCTTGCGTGCATTACGGCGAAGAGAACGGGCGGATCAACTACGTCAAAGGCGCGAACATCGCCGGCTTCGTCAAAGTCGCCGACGCGATGTTGGCGCAGGGTGTGGTTTAAGCCGGTTCGATGCGGATCACTTCGATGATTTGATCGCCGGCGGGGCGCTGCCACAGCACCTCGTCATTGAGCCGGGCACCGAGTAGCGCCCGGCCCAGCGGTGAGCCCCAATTGATCAGGCCTTTGCCGGCATCGGCCTGATCTTCGCCGACCAGTTGCACCCGACGTTCGGTGTCGTGTTCGTCGGCGTAGGTCACCCAACTGCCGATCTGCACCTTGTCGGTGGATGTGGCGGCAACCGCGACTTGTGCGCTGCTCAGGCGCTGATTGAAATAACGCAAATCCCTTTCCAGATCCGCCAACCGTTGTTTGTCGGCCTGCTCACCTTTGGCCGATTGTTCGGCATGCAGGGTTTGCAGTTCGGCGACTTTCGCCTGCAACTGCGCCAGCCCTTGCGCCGTGACGTAATTGGGCTGCGCGCTGACCTGCCGTTCGACCGGCTGATCGGCTTGTGCGGCGGCGTTGTCTTCGTTGACGAATGCGCGACTCATGGTGTCCTCCTCGTATGAGGTTTGGGCCATGCTCGCAGGCATTTGGTTTCACTGGATGTCTGGGAGCGACCTATGGCGAGCGATAAGCCCGCCCGGCGTCCTGATCTTTCTGTTGCTGCCAGGCGCGTTCGCGTTCGTCCCAGTGCTCGTTGCGATACTGTTCGCGATCCTTGTTTTCCAGCATCGCCTGACATTGGCGAAAGCCGTCGGTCCAGCCTTCGGCGTATTGCTTGTCCTTGAGATAGCGCGGCACGTTTTTACGGAATTCGCCGCTGATCGAACCGGCGGCCTGACGACCGCTGATGCAGCCGTCATCGAAGCCGTCGGCGAAGGCCGGTGGGTAACCCTTGGCGATCAAGTCTTCATGGGTGGTCTGGCAACCGCCCAGCAACAACACAACACCCAACAAACCCGCACACCGCCACATCGCACTCTCCCGCGCCGGTTGTCCGGCTTATGGGGAAAGTCTAGAAGGGGATTCGTCGGACGTTGGTGAAAGGCATGTGAGTAATTCGTTGAGCGCCACAAATCCCCTGTAGGAGTGAGCCTGCTCGCGATGGCGGTGTATCAGTCACAGCACAGTGACTGATGAATTGCTATCGCGAGCAGGCTCACTCCCACAGGGGGATTTATCGGCCTTCAGGATCAGTAGTGATACCACTTCACTTCAAGCATGACCTCGGTTTCCGGGGTGGCGAGGTGGCTGAACTCACGCTGTGCACTCAGGCGCAAACCCAGATTACGCGACAACTCCCACTGCTGATTCAAACTCAGGCTGCGGCGCACTTCGCCATTGAAAAAGTAATCGCCCTTGGCCTCCAGGCTCATATTCCCCAACGGGTTTTTCCACAACACGCCGGTATTGAAACCACCCGCCGGGGAGACGAACTCGGCGAAGTCATTGTTGTGTTCAACCCGCACCGTGCCGAGGGCAAAACCCAGCACATCATCACCCAGCGCCCACGTGCCGCCACCCCCACCATTCACATGGCTGACCAGCGTTTCGTCATCATGCTTGCCCGGTACGCGCTCAAGACCGCCAGTGACTTGCCACGACAGCGGCTGCAATAGCTCATTGCGCGGCGTCAGCGAGCGAATCGTCGCTAGATCCAATTGCTGGAACTGCCATTGATTGCCCTCGTACTGACGCAGCTTCATCTGCAGGATTTCAATCTGCGCGCCGAGCGGGAAGCTTTCGGCGTTGTCGTTGAGATCGTGATAGGCCATGCGCAAGCCGTACTCGCCGAACGCACGATCACCACGGGTGCCGAGACCGGCCTGCCAGGTACGCGATTCGTGGCCGTCTTCCGGCAAGCCTGGCTGCGGAATGTCCAGCTCCGGCGCGGGATTTTTGTTGATCGCCCGCAGCAATTCAAAACTGCGCTGCGCCCGTTGCGGATCACGCTCCTGGCCGTTGGCGCGGTAGCGTTCAAGACGATATGCAGCGTCGATGATCAACGCTTGACGGTCACGGGGCAGGGCTTTGAACGCCGGATCCTGCAACTGCTGCTGATCGGCGCTGACTTTCAGCACCCAATCCTGTTCTTCACCGCTGAGCGGCTCGGCACGGCTAAGCAATTCACGCTCACGGGACGGTCGATATTCAATGCTTTCCACCAGCCCGGCTTCTTTCACCGCTTTGACGGTGTCGGTGGGAATCGCGGTCAGCGGGAATTGTTCGGTCAGGCGCAGGCTCGGCCGTGCCACCTGCAGCAACTCAAGCAGACGATACGAGCAGTTTTCATCGAAGAAGAAATAGTCGAACTGGATCTGCTTCAACTCCCACACATGTTCGACCATGCGCGCGGTTTCTTCTTGCGTCAGATTCAGTCGGTATTCCCACAGATCACGGTTTTCCAGGCTGCGGTATTCGGAGAGTTTTTCCTGATACGGCACCAGTGCGAACAATCCCGGATAACCGCCCATCAAACCTTTCCAGGCATACAGAATGCTGTTGTCCGAGCCTTCGATGTAGGCGCCGAAGTTGATCGCATAACTGAGCAGCGACGTCTTGTCGGCCTGCACATCGGCCTGGTCGATGCGCAGCAGGGTGTGGCCGAACATCGATGACGGACTGTTCAAGTAAGCCGCCGGGAAGATCATCACCGCGCTGTGCGGCGAGACATCCTTGAACCACTTCTTGTATTCAGCACATTCCGGTGTCGGCAGATCGCTGAGATTGAGCTGAGCTTTCAGCCAGCGAGTACGGGCCGGATAAACACACTGCGCATGTTGCTCGCCAAGACTGGCCGGGGCGTACAGCGCTTGCACGGTAGCCGCCAGTTCATGATCGGGGTGTTCATTGCCATCGGGCGCGAGAAAGAACTTCTTGTCGCTGACATAGCTGCGCCAGCCACCAAGCTTGGCGGTTTCGTAATGACCGAGGGAAATCCAGAAGCGGTCGTTGGCCAGTTGCTGCAAACGTTGAGGGTCGATGGTTGGCGCGGCGGACAGCGGGGCGCAGACACAGAGCGCCAGCCAGGCAAGGCGTTTGAGCATAGTCGGCAACTTGAACAGGAAAGAAATAAAGACCCAAGGAGGGCAGGCCGAAAAAACAAAACCCGCTTCCCGAAGGAAGCGGGTGGGGTCGAGCTTAAGCCTGAGTTGCGTACTTGGCCAGACGAGGATCCGATTTCAGTACGGCCAGGGTGTTGGTATGCACGTCTTCAGCGGTCACGTCAGCCTTGCTGAAGATCTGCTGGAAGTGCTCGTGAGTCACAGCAGCGAAGTGCGCACGGTCTTCCGGCGCCACGCCCAGTACCACGGCATAGGTCGTCAGCGCTTCGCCGTTGCCTTTGGCCATGTCTTCGGACAGCTCGTTCATCATGCCATTCATGGCAAACCAGGATTTGCCGCCGTAGGTCAGCGAAGCGTTGGTCGAGCAGCCGTTGGTGCCGGACGTCATGCCGAAGGTGGCGTTACCGGAAGTGCCGTTGGTGGTGGAAGCGAGGAAGTGCGCCGGGGTGCCACGCTGACCTTCGAACAGCATGTTGCCCCAACCGCAATCCGGGCCGCCTGGAGCTTGCGCCATTGCGTTGATGGATACAGCGGTGAAGAGAGTACCGAGAAGAATCCGTTTCATAGCTTTTTTCTCTTTGTGTGCATACCAATGGACAGGGTTCTGGCCCCCCAAGCTCTGTACGAGACAGACCCAAACGAAGCCAGTGGGCCGGTATTAGTTCCAGCCGCGCAGTTTGGAGTTTAGGCACGTTCCTGCGGTTCCGTGATTTTTTACAAAAGATTCGGTAATGACCCCGGTTTCAGGGGGGCTGCTGTGCAGAGGCGCGGTTGTCTATGCTTTGTCACATGGCGCGCCTTGCCAGTGGGGCACGGGCAGCGCCAGAATGCCGCTATCTGCCCCGCCTGATTGTTAAGGAAGCCCGATGCCTGATCCTGTTGCTGCCAGCTTGCGTCTCGCGCCCGAAGCGCTGACCCGTCCGTTTTCCGCTGAACAGTTCAGCTTCACTACCACCAATGATCTGGAGCCCTTTCGCGGTGTGCTCGGCCAGGAACGCGCGGTCGAAGCCTTGCAGTTCGGTGTGGCCATGCCACGCCCCGGTTACAACGTATTCGTCATGGGCGAGCCCGGCACCGGCCGCTTCTCGTTCGTCAAACGCTACCTGAAGGCCGAAGGCAAACGCCTGCAGACCCCGGCGGACTGGGTCTACGTCAACAATTTCGACGAGCCACGCGAACCTCGCGCCCTGGAACTGCCTTCGGGCACTGCCGGTGCATTCATCGGTGACATCAACGGTTTGATCGACAACCTGCTGGCGACGTTTCCGGCAGTCTTCGAGCACCCGTCCTACCAGCAGAAGAAGAGTGCCATCGACCGCGCCTTCAACCAGCGCTACGACAAGGCTCTCGACATCATCGAGCGTCTGGCCCTGGAAAAAGACGTCGCCCTGTACCGCGACGCCAGCAACATCGCCTTCACACCGATGCTCGATGGCAAAGCGCTGGACGAAGCCGAATTCGCCCAGTTGCCGGAAGCCGATCGTGAACGCTTTCACGATGACATTTCCGGTCTCGAAGAGCGCCTGAACGAAGAACTCGCCAGCCTGCCGCAGTGGAAGCGTGAGTCGAACAATCAACTGCGTTCGCTCAACGAAGAAACCATCACCTTGGCGCTGCAGCCATTGCTGTCGCCGCTGTCGGAGAAATATGCCGAGAACGCTGCGGTGTGCGGCTACCTGCAAGCGATGCAGGTGTATCTGCTGAAAACCGTGGTCGAGCAACTGGTCGATGACAGCAAGACTGATGCCGTCGCACGCAAACTGCTGGAAGAGCAATACGCGCCAAGCCTGGTGGTCGGCCATCCAATCAGCGGTGGTGCGCCGGTGGTGTTCGAACCGCACCCGACTTACGAAAACCTCTTCGGCCGTATCGAATACACCACCGATCAGGGCGCGCTTTACACCACCTATCGCCAGTTGCGTCCGGGTGCCTTGCACCGTGCCAACGGCGGTTTCCTGATTCTTGAAGCGGAAAAAATGCTCAGCGAGCCGTTCGTGTGGGACGCGCTGAAACGCGCCCTGCAGTCGCGCAAACTGAAAATGGAATCGCCGCTGGGCGAGATGGGCCGCTTCGCCACCGTGACCCTCAACCCGCAGCACATTCCGTTGCAGGTCAAAGTCATCATCATCGGTGCGCGGTCGCTGTATTACACGCTGCAAGACCTCGATCCGGACTTCCAGGAGATGTTCCGCGTCCTCGTGGATTTCGACGAAGACATCCCGATGGTCGACGAGAGCCTGGAGCAGTTCGCCCAGCTGTTGAAAACACGGACTTCGGAAGAAGGCATGGCGCCGCTGACTGCCGACGCAGTAGCGCGTCTGGCGACTTACAGCGCACGACTGGCCGAACACCAAGGGCGTTTGTCGGCGCGAATTGGCGATCTGTTCCAGTTGGTCAGCGAAGCGGATTTCATCCGTCACTTGGCCGGCGATGAAATGACCGATGCCGGGCACATCGAACGTGCGCTGAAAGCCAAAGCCACGCGCACCGGGCGGGTGTCGGCGCGAATTCTCGACGATATGCTCGCCGGGATTATCCTGATCGACACCGATGGCGCCGCAGTCGGCAAGTGCAATGGTCTGACCGTACTCGAAGTCGGCGACTCGGCGTTCGGTGTGCCGGCGCGGATTTCCGCCACAGTGTATCCGGGCGGCAGCGGCATCGTCGACATCGAGCGTGAGGTCAACCTTGGGCAGCCGATTCACTCCAAAGGCGTGATGATCCTCACCGGGTATCTGGGCAGCCGTTATGCGCAGGAATTCCCGCTGGCGATTTCCGCGAGCATCGCTTTGGAGCAATCCTACGGTTACGTCGATGGCGACAGTGCGTCGCTGGGCGAGGCGTGCACGCTGATTTCGGCGCTGTCGAAAACGCCGTTGAAGCAGTGCTTCGCGATTACCGGCTCGATCAACCAGTTTGGTGAAGTACAGGCAGTGGGCGGAGTCAACGAGAAGATCGAAGGCTTCTTCCGCCTCTGCGAAGCACGCGGCTTGACCGGCGAGCAGGGCGCGATCATTCCGCAGGCCAACGTTGCCACGCTGATGCTCGATGAGAAAGTACTGGCGGCGGTGCGTGCCGGGCAGTTCCACGTGTACGCGGTGCGTCAGGCCGACGAGGCATTGAGCCTGCTGGTGGGCGAGCCGGCGGGTGAGCCGAATGCCGATGGCGAATTCCCCGAAGGCAGCATCAACGCACGGGTGGTCGAGCGCTTGCGCGACATCGCCGAGATGATCAGCGAAGAAGACCTCAAGGAAGCCGAGAAGGAGTTGGCACAAGAGGCGCTGGCCGAAGCCAAACCGGCTTAAGCCTGGCGCGGTCAAACTGTAGAAGTGAGCCTGCTCGCGATAGCGGAGTGTCAGTCGGCGAATAAGTTGCCTGGTTCACCGCTATCGCGAGCAGGCTCACTCCTACATTTGTTTTGTGGTGATCTTCGGGAGAATCGCCACAACTCTGACGCCAATATTCACACAATGACCATTCGGCGCCTTCTGGTTCCATTCGGCTTGCGCAGCGGACTTTTCTTCTATTCTCAGCTCAAGGATATCGACAGTATCACTGGATCGAGCCAGTCCTCCCGTGGGGGCTGAATACCGGCTTCACCGAGGGTCGCCGCCATGTCGCGCAACCTCTGTCTCACCCGTCAATGCCTGGGTCTGGTGACCCGAATCGAATGCGCCATCAAGCCGTTGGCCGGCGATAACGGCATGTGGACGCTACTCTTCGCCGCCGGCATGGCCGGTGAGCAACCTTCCGCCATCAAGGCCCAAGGCCCGTTTCATGGGCCGGTCGCCGCCGAATCGATACTCGACACCATTGTCGAAAGTCTGACCTTGCATGGCTACGAACTGGCCGACGATCCGCAGATCTGGAGTCTGCACCTGCAAGCTCAACTGCGGCAGATCAACGGTGGCCGTGGCCGCGCCCTGTAGGAGCTGCCGCAGGCTGCGATCTTTTGATCTTGCTCTTCAAGGCGCAGTCTCAGGCAGCTGCGCCTTGTCGAGTTTGACCTCAAAGCCGTATTGCACGGTGGCGAGGTCGGTTCGCTGATAGGTTTCCACGTGGCTCGGGCGGCCATAAAAGTAATGCACGCCAAACAACGCCGGGCCTTCTGCGCTCGCATCGTGGCTGACCGAGAGAATCTGCTTGAGATAGTTGCCGCTGTCGTCCTTGACGAAGAAACGCCACTCGTTGGGCGGGAACAGTTTCAGGTCCACCACCAGTTGGTTGTTCTTGATCTCCAGGCCTTTGGGCAGGGTCTTGGCGTCGTACGTCTGCTTGGCCACCGTGGCGAGAAACAGTGGCATTGAGCCGACGGCAATCGCCGGGGTTTCCGGGAACAGATTCAGATCATAAGTAATCGTCGCGCGCAGCGGATCGACTTGATACGCCTCGGGCGGCAGTTCGATCGGTTCATCGAGCTTGCCACTGCGCTTCTCGGTGAAGAACGTCACAGGGCTGACCCCCGGACTGAAGTCATCGCCCAGCAATTCATCATTGAACGTGCGGCGATGGGAGAACTCGATGCGTGCGGCGCTCGGTTCTTCCACGGATTGATGGATGCGAATGCCGGCCTTCAGTTGTTCTTCGGTGAGGCTCGCGCCCTTGAGCCAGCTAACCGCCAGGTCGTCGTAGACCGTCACCGGCAGATCCAGCGGCTGGATGGCCTTTTCCGTGGTGTGCTGATTGAACGTGCGAATCGGCAGGTCGAGCGCTTTGCGCGTCACCGTCGCCGAGGAAAAGTCGAGCACGCTGACTTCAAGGGTTTCGATCGGGCCATTGAAGTAGACCTTGTTGTAGCGACGCGGGTGTTTCTGCTCGAAATCCTGCTGTTCCTGGGTGAGCTGTTTTTCCAGCGTATCGCTCCAGCCTTTCTGCTGTTGCAGGTACGCCAGTTGTTTCTGGTAGAAGGCCACTTGCTCCGGACTTTCGTTGATCGAGCCGGCGCGCACCAGATACTGCCCGGTTTTATCACGGGCCTGAACGATCAGCGGATTGAGTTGGGCATCGGCGACTTCCGCCGCCAGTGGCAGGTTGTTGCTGAATTCGACCTCGGCGTAGTTGTTTTCAAGCTTCAGCAGTTTGACGCTGAGGTTGTCATTGCTGCGGGTTTGGCCGACGTCCTTTTGCGTCAGGTCGAAGCTGTACAGGCGGCGCGGCGCGATGACTTCGATCTGGCCTTGCAGGCTGACCGGTTGCGGCAGGGTCTTCTTGTCCACGTCCAGCCCGTCAATGAACGGGTAGGTCACGGTCAGGTCATCGGGGTTGGTGACATTGGAGCTGGAAGGGCTGAGCTGAATGCCCGGATCGGTTTCCGACCATTCCGGCTGATAAGCGATCACGCGTTTGTTGCTCAACGTTACCGATTGCCATTCCACGCCATGGGGGAACAGGAAACCGCCGGGAATGTTCAGGTTGAACGGGAACACCGGTTGCAGGTCGGTGAGGTAATCGGAGCTGGCGTCCTTGTGCAGCACGAACAGGCCATTGATAAAAGTGTCGACCAGCGCCTGCGGGGCAGGGTAGTGCTTGAGCACGGCGAGGGCGTCCTCACCGTATTCGGTGCGCGGTGGATTGTCGTCGAGTTTGATCTGCGCACGTTCGAGCAGCAGCAGTGAGCCGCCGAGTTCGGTGATGGCGTCCTTGAGTTTTGGATCGGTGATGGCGTCCAGTGACTGTTCGAACTTTGCGGTTTTTTCTTCAAGGCTGGCGGCGTGTTTCTCGTCGCCGGGCGAGCAACCGCTGATCAACAGAGCAAGGCATATTCCGGCGGTCGTTATCGGCAATCGCACATCCATTTCCACACGTCCTGTCTGCAGTCACTGGGCTGTCAATGGCTTGGACACTAGCAGAAAAAAATCACACATACGCGCAGGTGGCGGATTTTCCGGCAGTTTCTGGCTGTCACAGGGGGCTGGTATACTCGCCGCCATTTCCAGCCCCCCTGTGTGAGATTCAATGGAACGCTTTATCGAAAATGCAATGTACGCCTCGCGCTGGCTGCTGGCGCCGATCTATATCGGGCTGTCTCTTGGGCTGTTGGCGCTGGCACTGAAATTTTTCCAGGAAGTTTTTCACATCCTGCCCAACGTCTTCTCAATGGCCGAGTCGGAGCTGATTCTGGTGCTGCTGTCGCTGATCGACATGGCGCTGGTCGGCGGCCTGCTGGTGATGGTGATGATTTCCGGCTACGAGAACTTCGTCTCTGAACTGAACATCGATGAAGGCAAGGAAAAACTCAGCTGGCTCGGCACCATGGACTCTTCGTCGCTGAAGATGAAAGTCGCCGCTTCGATCGTGGCGATCTCCTCGATCCACCTGCTGCGCATCTTCATGGACGCCAAGAACGTCGATCCCGAGCACTTGATGTGGTACGTGATCATCCACATGACCTTCGTCGTTTCGGCGTTCGCCATGGGTTACCTGGACAAGGTCACCAAGCACTGATCAACTGTTGATCGCTGCAAAAACACCGCCCGTCTGTTGCGAAACAGACGGGCGGTGTCGTTTGTGGCTTGTGCTTTGGTGCGTGCGGGCATATCCCTGTAGAGGTCCTGATTCGCCACTGTGTGAGGTGCGTTCATGAACCTGCAAGAGCTGAATGCGTTTGCCATCGCCAGGAAGGTTGATGAGCTGAATCTGATTTCCATGGAAGGCGGGATTTATCTGCTCGAAGCGCGGATGCACGGGGCGGCGTATCCACTGAGAGATCCCAAGGGCGATATGCTGACGCTGCGTTCGGTGGAGCATGCTCGGGATTTGCTGCATAACTTTCCGGTATTGCCATTCAACCTCGTACACACCTCGGTACACGATGAAATGTGTGGCCTGGGCGCCAGTGGCGAGGAAAGCCTGAAAGTGCCGCTCGCCTGGCGTTCAGCCCTGTAGGCGTTGCGCGCCATCGCCGGAGCATCTGTGCTAGTCTGCTCGCCCTTTTGGTTCCGGGCGCGCCGGGACGCGCTGTGCACGCACGGCAAGTCTTGTGGCCGTCCGCACAGCGGAGCAGTGTCATGTCCGAAGTAAATCTGTCCACCGACGAAACCCGCGTCAGCTACGGCATCGGCCGTCAGCTGGGTGACCAGCTGCGCGACAACCCGCCACCGGGCGTTAGCCTGGACGCAATCCTGGCCGGTCTGACCGACGCTTTCGCTGGTAAGGAAAGCCGTGTGGGTCAGGAAGAAATGTCCGCCAGCTTCAAGGTTATCCGCGAAATCATGCAAGCCGAAGCGGCTGCCAAAGCTGAAGCCGCTGCTGGCGAAGGCCTGGCTTTCCTGGCTGAAAACGCCAAGCGTGAGGGCATCACCACTCTGGCTTCCGGCCTGCAATTCGAAGTGCTGACTCAGGGCGAAGGCGCCAAGCCGACCCGTGAAGATCAAGTGCGTACTCACTACCACGGCACCCTGATCGACGGCACTGTGTTCGACAGCTCCTACGAGCGCGGCCAGCCTGCAGAATTCCCGGTTGGCGGCGTGATCGCTGGCTGGACCGAAGCCCTGCAACTGATGAATGCCGGCAGCAAATGGCGTCTGTACGTGCCGAGCGAGCTGGCTTACGGCGCTCAAGGCGTTGGCAGCATCCCGCCGCACAGCGTTCTGGTATTCGACGTCGAGCTGCTGGACGTTCTGTAAGACCGGGCCTGCCTTGATGGCGGGCTAATGTAGGAGTGAGCCTGCTCGCGATGGCGTCTCTTCAGTCGACGAATTCGTTGCCTGATACACCGCCATCGCGAGCAGGCTCACTCCTACAGTTTTTTCCGCGTTTCATAGTTCTATCTTGTGATGCAGCTCACTGGTCGGGCGCAACGCCCGGGCATAGCAGAACAGGAACAGATTGCGCACCAGCTCCTTGAGCACCAGCGGCTCGCTGGAATTCAGGCTGCTGACGTCCAGATCCCCTTGATCCTGCAGTTCATGCAGGGCTTCTTCTTCAAGCACCGCACAGACTTCACCGGTTTCCCGATGGAGGATTCTGAGGTAAGGGTGTGGGCGATCCAGCCACGCGTCGATCAAATAAGTCATGGTTCTCATCTCCTTGAAGGGTTTCAATGAGAATAATTCTTATTCGTCAAATAGCAAGCATCTATTGGCGGATTGTGAAATTTTCCGGGTAAAGATTGCGTAAGGTCAAAACGGCTGGCGTTTGGCTATTGCTTGGTTTTGCTGGGGCGGAGCGGGGAGGGCGAAGCTCCATCCCACGCCTGGCGCGGGATGGATGACAGCGGAATCAGACCTTTCTGACGAATTCGGATTTGAGTTTCATCGGGCCGATACCGTCGATCTTGCAGTCGATGTCGTGGTCGCCATCGCATAGACGGATGTTCTTGACCTTGGTGCCGACCTTGACCACCAGCGAGGTGCCCTTGACCTTCAGATCCTTGATCACGGTGATGGTGTCGCCGTCCTGCAGGACGTTGCCGACCGAATCTTTCTTCACGGCATCATCGGACGCCACTTCGGCTTCGCCACTGGCGGACCACTCGTGGGCGCACTCCGGGCACACCAGTTGGGTACCGTCTTCGTAGGTGTATTCGGAATTGCATTTCGGGCAGGGTGGCAACGTGCTCACTAAGGCTCCTTGGGGTGTGGATCGCTAAAAGTCGCACATTGTATAAGGTTTTAACGGCGGGAGGGCATATCGCAGAAACAACTGTGGGAGCGAGCTTGCTCGCGAAGGCGTTTTGTCAGTCAGTATTGATATCGACTGGCAGAATGCTTTCGCGAGCAGGCTCGCTCCCACAGTGGGCAGAATCAGTGCGTACGGGCGACCGCAAACTCACTCAGTTCAACCAGCGCATCCCGATATTCACTGGCCGGCAGCGCCTCAAGGCACTTGATCGCACGGGCCACGTAATCACGGGCCAGTTGCGCGGTGTACTCCAGCGAACCGGAGGCCTCCACGGCGATGCGAATACTTTCCAGGTCTTCGATCCCGCCTTTCTGGATCGCCTGACGCACCAGTGCAGCCTGTTCCGGTGTGCCTTCGCGCATGGTGTAGATCAGCGGCAGGGTCGGCTTGCCTTCAGCCAGATCGTCACCGACGTTCTTGCCCAAGGTCTCGGCGTCGCCCTTGTAGTCGAGCAGGTCGTCGACCAACTGGAACGCAACACCCAGGTGATCACCGAAGGTACGCAGGGCTTCGCTCTGTTCGGCGGTAGCGCCGGCCAGTGCGGCGGCACTGTGGGTCGAGGCTTCAAAGAGCATCGCGGTTTTGCCGCGGATGACTTCCATGTAGGTTTCTTCGGTGGTGCTGGCGTCGCGCACCTTGGACAACTGCAACACTTCGCCTTCGGCGATGATGCGCGTGGCCTGGGAGAGGATCTTCATCACCGGCATCGAGCCCAGTTCGACCATCATTTCGAACGAGCGCGAATACAGGAAGTCGCCGACCAGCACGCTCGGAGCGTTGCCCCACATGGCGTTGGCGGTCGAGCGGCCACGGCGCATGCCGGACATGTCGACCACGTCGTCATGCAGCAGAGTGGCGGTGTGCAGGAATTCGATGGTGGCGGCCAGCAGGCGCATGTCGTCGCCTTCGCGACCCAGGGCCTTGCCACACAGCAACACTAATAAAGGACGCAGACGTTTGCCGCCGGCCGAGGTGATGTAATCGCCGATTTTCGATACCAGCGGTACTCGGGAAGTCAGCTGCTTCTTGATGATGCCGTCGACGGCGCTAAAATCGTCCGCCACCGCGCGGTAGAAAGCTTGGGGTTGCATCAGCGAGAGTCGCTCCAGAAGGGTTGCGCGGCATGCTAGGACCCCCGTCCAGACCTGTCAAGGCGCGATAGACGGCTACTTGCAAGCCTGCCGCGCCTTGCGTACAATCGCGCACCCTGAACTTCCTGGGCAGCACCTGCCTTACGCAATTGCAACGGGCCTTCCAGCCTTATGCAGCCATGCCAGCCAATACCTCTTCCTATAAAGAGCTGGGTGAGCAGGATTATCGGAGAAATACCATGTCTTATGCAGTAATCGTTACTGGCGGCAAGCAGTACAAAGTCGCCCCAGGTGAATACCTGAAGATCGAAAAACTGGAAATCGCTACCGGCGAATCCGTTACCTTTGATCGCGTTCTGTTGGTTGCCAATGGCGACGACGTGAATATCGGCGCTCCAGTTGTTGCTGGCGCTACCGTTGTGGCTGAAGTGATCTCCCAAGGTCGTCACGATAAAGTCCGCATCATCAAGTTCCGTCGCCGTAAGCACCACATGAAGCGTATGGGCCACCGCCAGTGGTACACCGAGATCAAAATCACCGGTATTCAGGCTTAATTTCAGCCTAATTCCTCACTAGGAGAATTGACTCATGGCACACAAAAAAGCTGGTGGTAGTACCCGTAACGGTCGCGACTCAGAAGCCAAACGCCTTGGCGTTAAGATGTATGGCGGCCAGAAAATCATTCCGGGCAACATCATCGTGCGTCAGCGCGGCACCCAATTCCACGCTGGCTACGGCGTTGGCATGGGTAAGGATCACACCCTCTTCGCGAAAATCGAAGGCGTGATCAAGTTTGAAGTAAAAGGCGCGTTCAACCGCCGTTACGTGAGCGTTGTCGCAGCTTAATTGCGCGATCGCTGGAAAAGCCCTGTCTCGCGACGGGGCTTTTTCGTTTGTGGGGTGAGTCTCTTGCAAAACTGTTTGTATGGGCTGTCGGCGTGCGATGCAGGTCGTGTTTTGGGGTCGCTGCGCTCATTTTTGCAAGAGTCTTATGTCTTGATTGTTTTTCGGCTCGTCCGTATGGCGAGAGGCGTTGGTTATGAAGTTTGTTGATGAAGTATCGATTCGCGTAAAGGCTGGTGACGGCGGCAATGGCGCCATGAGTTTCCGTCGGGAAAAATTCATCGAAAACGGTGGCCCGAACGGCGGTGATGGCGGTGACGGCGGTTCCATCTACATGATGGCTGACGAAAACCTCAACACCCTGGTCGACTACCGTTACACCCGGCACTTCGATGCCGAGCGTGGCTCCAACGGCGGCAGCACCGACTGCACCGGTAAAAAAGGTGAAGACCTGATCCTGCGCGTGCCGGTCGGCACCACGGTGATCGACTCCGCTACTCAGGAAGTCATCGGCGACCTGACCAAGGCTGGCCAGAAGTTGATGGTAGTGCAGGGCGGCTGGCACGGTCTGGGTAACACCCGTTTCAAATCCAGTACCAACCGTGCGCCGCGTCAGACCACGCCGGGCAAGCCGGGTGAGCAGCGCGACCTGAAACTGGAAATGAAAGTACTGGCCGACGTCGGTCTGCTGGGCTTGCCGAACGCCGGTAAAAGTACCTTTATCCGCTCCGTTTCGGCGGCCAAGCCGAAAGTTGCCGATTACCCGTTCACTACGCTGGTGCCGAACCTCGGTGTGGTCAGCGTCGATCGCTGGAAGAGCTTCGTCATTGCCGACATTCCGGGTCTGATCGAAGGCGCTTCCGACGGTGCTGGTCTGGGCATTCGCTTCCTCAAGCACTTGGCGCGTACGCGTCTGTTGCTGCACCTCGTCGACATGGCGCCGCTGGATGACAGCAGCGCACCGGATGCGGCTGAAGTGATCGTCAACGAGCTGATCAAGTTCAGTCCGTCCCTGGCTGAGCGTGATCGCTGGCTGGTGCTGAACAAGTGCGACCAGATCCTTGAAGAAGAGCACGATGAGCGCGTCAAGGAAATCGTTGATCGCCTTGAGTGGACCGGTCCGGTTTACGTGATCTCGGCCATCGCCAAGATCGGTACCGAGCGTCTGTGCCACGACATCATGCGTTACATGGAAGACCGTGCTGATCGCCTGGCCAATGACCCGGCGTATAAGGAAGAGCTGGCTGATCTCGATCAGCGCATCGAAGACGAAGCGCGCGCGCAACTGCAGGCGCTGGATGACAAGCGTGCCCTGCGTCGCAGCGGCGTGAAGTCGGTCCATGACATCGGCGACGATGATTGGGATGAAGAAGATGTAGATGACGAAGACGGTCCGGAAATCATTTACGTGCGTGACTGATTCGTTGCAGTAAACTTAAGCGCCGCTCAATCGAGCGGCGTTTTAGTATCTGGAAATCGCAAGTCACAAATAACGTCATGGGCGGCGCTGGGTCGCGCTGCCCTCAAGCTAAGGTTGAAGATGATGCGGAGCAAGGTGACAGGTGCGCAGCGTTGGGTCGTGAAGATCGGCAGCGCTTTGCTGACAGCTGATGGCAAAGGGCTGGATCGCGCGGCAATGGGTGTCTGGGTCGAGCAGATGGTGGCCTTGCATGAGGCTGGCGTCGAATTGGTGCTGGTGTCCTCCGGGGCGGTGGCGGCCGGCATGAGTCGTTTGGGCTGGACCGCACGACCCAGTGCGATGCACGAGCTCCAGGCGGCCGCTGCAATTGGTCAGATGGGTCTGGTGCAGGCGTGGGAGTCGAGCTTCGCTGAGCATGGCCGGCACACTGCACAGATTCTCCTGACGCACGACGACCTGTCCGACCGCAAGCGTTACCTGAACGCCCGTAGCACCCTGCGCGCATTGGTCGAGCTGAAAGTCATCCCGGTGATCAATGAAAACGACACCGTGGTCACCGACGAAATCCGTTTCGGCGACAACGACACGCTGGCGGCGCTGGTGGCGAATCTGGTCGAGGCGGATCTGCTGGTGATCCTTACCGATCGCGACGGCATGTTCGACGCCGATCCGCGCAACAACCCTGACGCGCAGCTGATTTACGAGGCGCGCGCTGATGATCCGAGTCTCGATGCGGTGGCGGGCGGCACGGGTGGTGCGCTGGGTCGTGGCGGCATGCAGACCAAGTTGCGTGCGGCTCGACTGGCGGCACGTTCCGGTGCGCACACGATCATTGTTGGTGGGCGTCTTGAGCGTGTCCTCGATCGCTTGAAGGCGGGTGAGCGCATTGGTACGTTGCTGTCGCCTGAGCGCGGCATGCTCGCGGCACGCAAGCAGTGGCTGGCGGGTCATCTGCAAACTCGCGGCACCTTGGTGTTGGACGAGGGTGCGGTGTCGGCGTTGTCGAAGGGCAACAAAAGCCTGCTGCCCGTCGGTGTGAAGCTGGTGCAGGGCAGTTTCCGTCGCGGCGAGATGGTCGTCTGTGTGGCGCCGGATGGTCGTGAGATTGCCCGGGGCCTGGCCAACTACAGTGCGCTGGAAGCACAAAAAATCATCGGTCAGTCGTCGGATGCGATTGTCGGTTTGCTCGGTTACATGGCGGAGCCGGAACTGGTTCACCGTGACAACCTGATTCTGGTTTAAGGAAAACTCGATGCGTTTAGCGAAAGGATTGTTGGGCTTGCTGATGGCGATGCCATTGCTGGCCTCGGCCGAGGAAATCGGTCAAGTGTCGACGGTGTTCAAGTTTGTCGGCCCTAACGACCGCATTGTGGTCGAGGCTTTCGATGATCCGAAAGTTGAGGGGGTTACCTGCTACCTGTCGCGCGCCAAGACTGGCGGTGTGAAGGGTGGTCTGGGTCTGGCTGAAGATCGCGCCGAAGCTTCGATCGCCTGCCGCCAGGTAGGGCCGATCAAGTTCAAGGGTGATCTGAAGGATGGTGATGAGGTGTTCAAGGAGCGCACTTCGCTGGTGTTCAAGACCATGCAGGTGGTGCGTTTCCTCGACAAGAAGCGCAATACGCTGGTGTACCTGGTCTACAGCGACCGCTTGATCGAAGGCAGTCCGCAGAATGCCGTGACCGCCATCCCGATCCTGCCGTGGGTGCCGGTCCAGCAATAACACCGCAAATCGAAATGTGGGAGCGAGCCTGCTCGCGAAGAGGTCGTGTCAGTCGATAGAGCTATCAACTGGCAGATCGCATTCGCGAGCCTGCTCGCTCCCACATTTTTTTGCGCTGGATTTACTGAATCACAGGCATAAAAAAACCGACCCTAAGGTCGGTTTTTTTAATGACTACGTCGATTAAGCAGCTTCTTTCAGCGCTTTGACGTGGCCATTCAGACGGCTCTTATGACGAGCAGCCTTGTTCTTGTGGATGATGCCTTTATCGGCCATACGGTCGATAACTGGCACAGCCAGAACGTATGCAGCTTGAGCTTTTTCAGCGTCTTTTGCGTCAATGGCTTTAACTACATTCTTGATGTAGGTGCGAACCATGGAACGCAGGCTGGCGTTGTGGCTGCGACGCTTCTCAGCCTGTTTTGCACGTTTTTTGGCGGAAGGTGAGTTGGCCACCGTCGAGCTCCTCGAAAGACTTTTTAGGAAATAGCAAACAAAATAGGCCGCGAATCATGCCGATGAAGATAAGTCTTGTCAAGGGCACTTGAAACGTTCCGCTAAGTGGTAGGTATAAAGAGGCGGGATATTTATTTCCGGCGCTTGACCTGTAAACTCGCGAGCTTTGGCTCTGTGCTGCTGCGGCGCGGAGTATCGCACAAGTAGGCGCTTTGTTCGCCTGCTGTTTATCGACAGGCACAAATTCCCTCAATGAATCTGCTCAAATCGTTGGCCGCCGTCAGCTCTATCACGATGCTTTCCCGGATTCTGGGCTTTGTTCGTGACACGCTGATTGCCCGTACATTCGGCGCCGGGATGGCGACGGATGCCTTCTTTATTGCCTTTAAATTGCCCAATCTATTGCGGCGGATCTTTGCCGAGGGCGCTTTCTCGCAGGCATTCGTGCCGATTCTGGCCGAATACAAAAGCCAGCAGGGTGAAGAGGCGACCCGAACCTTTATTGCCTATGTGTCGGGTCTGCTGACGCTGGTGTTGGCGGTAGTGACGGCGCTGGGCATGATCGCCGCGCCTTGGGTGATCTGGGCCACGGCCCCGGGTTTTACCGACACGCCGGAAAAATTCCAGCTCACCTCCGATCTGTTGCGGGTGACGTTTCCCTATATATTGCTGATCTCCCTGTCCTCACTGGCGGGCGCGATTCTCAATACCTGGAACCGTTTCTCGGTGCCGGCCTTTGTGCCGACCTTGCTCAACGTCAGCATGATTGTGTTCTCTCTGTTCCTCACGCCGTATTTCGATCCGCCGGTAATGGCGCTGGGTTGGGCAGTATTGGTCGGCGGTCTGGCGCAATTGCTCTATCAGCTGCCGCACCTGAAAAAGATCGGCATGCTGGTGCTGCCGCGCCTGAATCTGCGTGATACCGGCGTCTGGCGCGTGATGAAACAGATGCTGCCGGCGATTCTTGGCGTCTCGGTCAGCCAGATCTCGCTGATCATCAACACCATCTTCGCCTCGTTTCTGGTCGCAGGCTCGGTGTCGTGGATGTATTACGCCGATCGCCTGATGGAATTGCCTTCGGGTGTATTGGGTGTGGCGTTGGGTACGATTTTGCTGCCGACGCTGGCCAAAACCTACGCCAGCAAGGATCGCCACGAATACTCGCGGATTCTCGATTGGGGTCTGCGTCTGTGCTTTGTGCTGGTGCTGCCGTGTTCGCTGGCGCTGGGAATTCTCGCTGAGCCACTGACCGTTTCGTTGTTCCAATACGGTCAATTCAGTGGCTTCGACGCCGAAATGACCCAGCGCGCACTGATTGCTTATTCTGTCGGTCTGCTCGGGATTATCGTGATCAAAGTGTTGGCGCCGGGCTTCTATGCGCAACAGAACATCCGTACCCCGGTGAAAATCGCAATTTTCACCCTTGTGGTCACTCAGTTGTTCAACCTGGTGCTGATTGGCCCGTTGGCGCATGCGGGACTGGCCCTGGCGATCAGTGCCGGCGCCTGCCTGAATGCCGGATTGTTGTTTTATCAACTGCGCAAACAACAGATGTATCAGCCGCAGCCGGGCTGGGCCAGGTTCGGTTTCAAACTGGTTATCGCCGTGGCCGTGATGTCGGCAGTGTTGTTGCTGGGCATGCACTTCATGCCAGCGTGGGATCAAGGGCACATGCTTGAACGCTTCCTGCGTCTGGGCGCATTGGTCGCGGCGGGTGTGGTGTCCTATTTCGGTATGTTGCTACTGCTCGGTTTCCGCTTGCGTGACTTCAATCGCAAGGCCTTGAGTTAAGGTTTTACCCTTTATAAACAGGCGCGGGCGGGCAGTTTTGTCGGCTCGTTCACTTTGCGTTACGGTGTTGCCTGTCGTCGGCCGTCGGGTGTGGTTATAATCGACCACTTTATGAGCAAGAAGCGCGTTATGCAGCTGGTTCGAGGCCTCCACAACTTGCGCCCCCAGCATCGGGGCTGCGTCGCCACTATTGGCAACTTTGACGGTGTTCACCGTGGTCACCAGGCTATCCTGGCCCGACTGCGTGAGCGTGCGCTCGAGTTGGGCGTACCCAGCTGCGTGGTGATTTTCGAGCCGCAGCCACGGGAGTTCTTTGCGCCGGAGACCGCGCCAGCGCGTCTGGCCCGGTTGCGCGACAAGCTGCAATTGCTGGCCGCCGAAGGCGTTGACCGGGTGTTGTGCCTGGCCTTCAACCAGCGTCTGAGCAAACTCAGCGCCAGTGAGTTCGTCGACACCATCCTCGTTGATGGCCTCGGCGTGCAGCATCTGGAGGTCGGTGACGATTTCCGCTTCGGTTGCGACCGCCTCGGCGATTTCGACTTCCTGCTGCAGGCCGGGCAGATGCACGGTTTCACTGTTGAAGCCGCGCAAACCGTCGAGCTGGACGGGATTCGCGTCAGCAGCACGCAAGTGCGCAACGCGTTGGCCGCCGCCGATTTTGCTCTGGCCGAACGTTTACTCGGTCGCCCGTACCGGATTGCCGGTCGCGTGCTGCATGGCCAGAAACTGGCCCGGCAACTGGGTACGCCCACTGCCAACATTCAACTCAAGCGTCGTCGCGTGCCGTTCACCGGGGTGTATCTGGTGGATGTCGATATCGACGGCAAAACCTGGCCCGGCGTCGCCAATATCGGCGTGCGGCCCACGGTACAAGGTGATGGCAAAGCCCACCTTGAAGTCCATCTTCTAGATTTTGCCGGCGATCTGTATGACCGGCGTTTGACGGTGGTTTTCCACCAAAAGCTGCGTGAAGAGCAGCGCTTCGCCTCCCTGGAGGCATTGAAAACGGCGATCAATGCGGATGTCGCCACCGCCCGTGCACTAGCCGCACCTAGCGCCCATCGCTAATGAAGAGCCTTAAATGACCGACTATAAAGCCACGCTTAACCTTCCGGACACCGCCTTCCCAATGAAGGCCGGCCTGCCACAGCGCGAACCGCAGATCCTGCAGCGCTGGGACAGTATTGGCCTGTACGGAAAGTTGCGCGAGATTGGCAAGGATCGTCCGAAGTTCGTTCTGCATGACGGCCCTCCGTATGCCAACGGCACGATCCACATCGGTCACGCACTGAACAAGATTCTCAAGGACATGATCATCCGCTCGAAAACCCTGTCGGGTTTCGACGCGCCGTACGTTCCGGGTTGGGACTGCCACGGCCTGCCGATCGAGCACAAGGTTGAAGTGACCCACGGCAAGAACCTCGGCGCGGACAAGACCCGCGAGCTGTGCCGTGCCTACGCCACCGAGCAGATCGAAGGCCAGAAGTCCGAATTCATCCGTCTCGGCGTGCTGGGCGATTGGGCCAACCCGTACAAGACCATGGATTTCAAGAACGAGGCCGGTGAAATCCGCGCCCTCGCGGAAATCGTCAAGGGCGGTTTCGTGTTCAAGGGCCTCAAGCCGGTGAACTGGTGCTTCGACTGCGGTTCGGCCCTGGCTGAAGCGGAAGTCGAGTACGAGACCAAAAAGTCCTCGACCATCGACGTTGCTTTCCCGATCGCTGACGAAGCCCAACTGGCTGCCGCATTCGGCCTGCCGTCGCTGGGCAAACCTGCCTCGATCGTGATCTGGACCACCACCCCGTGGACCATCCCGGCCAACCAGGCGCTGAACGTCCACCCGGAATTCAACTACGCGCTGGTTGATGTCGGCGACAAGCTGCTGGTGCTGGCTGAAGAGCTGGTCGAAGCCTGCCTGGCGCGCTACAGCCTGGAAGGTTCGGTCATCGCCACCACCACTGGTAAAGAACTCGAGCTGATCAACTTCCGTCACCCGTTCTACGACCGTCTGTCGCCGGTGTACCTGGCTGACTACGTCGAACTGGGCGCTGGTACCGGCGTGGTTCACTCCGCCCCGGCCTACGGCGTGGACGACTTCGTGACCTGCAAGAAGTACGGCATGGTCAACGACGACATCCTCAACCCGGTGCAGAGCAACGGCGTGTACGCGCCGTCGCTGGAATTCTTCGGCGGCCAGTTCATCTGGAAGGCCAACCCGGCCATCGTCGACAAGCTGACCGAAGTCGGTGCGCTGCTGCACACCACCGTCATCGAACACAGCTACATGCATTGCTGGCGCCACAAGACCCCGCTGATCTATCGCGCCACTGCGCAGTGGTTCATCGGCATGGACAAAGAGCCAACCAGCGGCGACACCCTGCGTGTGCGCTCGCTCAAAGCCATCGAAGACACCAAGTTCGTCCCGGCCTGGGGCCAGGCGCGTCTGCACTCGATGATCGCCAACCGTCCGGACTGGTGCATCTCGCGTCAGCGCAACTGGGGCGTGCCGATCCCGTTCTTCCTCAACAAGGAAAGCGGCGAACTGCACCCACGCACCGTCGAGCTGATGGAAGAAGTCGCCAAACGCGTTGAAGTCGAAGGCATCGAAGCCTGGTTCAAGATGGACGCTGCCGAACTGCTCGGCGACGAAGCACCGCTGTACGACAAGATCAGCGACACCCTCGACGTCTGGTTCGATTCGGGCACCACGCACTGGCACGTCCTGCGCGGTTCGCACCCGATGGGCCACGAGAGCGGCCCGCGCGCCGATCTGTACCTGGAAGGTTCCGACCAGCACCGTGGCTGGTTCCACTCGTCGCTGCTGACCGGTTGCGCCATCGACAACCACGCGCCGTACCGCGAACTGCTGACCCACGGTTTCACCGTCGACGAAGCCGGCCGCAAGATGTCCAAGTCGCTGGGCAACGTGATTGCGCCGCAGAAAGTCAACGACACCCTGGGCGCCGACATCATGCGTCTGTGGGTTGCATCGACCGACTACTCCGGCGAGATGGCGGTTTCCGATCAGATCCTGCAACGCAGTGCGGACGCCTATCGTCGTATCCGTAACACCGCGCGCTTCCTGCTCTCGAACCTGAGCGGTTTCAACCCGGCCACTGATATCCTGCCGGCGGAAGAAATGCTCGCGCTGGATCGTTGGGCGGTCGACCGCACTCTGCTGCTGCAGCGCGAGCTGCAAGAGCACTACGGCGAATACCGTTTCTGGAACGTCTACTCGAAGATCCACAACTTCTGCGTGCAGGAGCTGGGCGGTTTCTACCTCGACATCATCAAGGACCGTCAGTACACCACTGGCGCCAACAGCAAGGCCCGCCGTTCGGCGCAAACCGCGCTGTTCCACATCTCCGAAGCGCTGGTGCGCTGGATCGCACCGATCCTCGCTTTCACTGCCGACGAACTGTGGGAATACCTGCCGGGCGAGCGTAACGAATCGGTGATGCTCAACACCTGGTACGAAGGTCTGACCGAACTGCCAGCCGACGTTGAACTGGGCCGCGACTACTGGGAACGCGTCATGGCGGTCAAAGTAGCGGTCAACAAAGAAATGGAAATCCAGCGCGCAGCGAAAGCCGTCGGTGGCAACCTGCAAGCCGAAGTGACGCTGTACGCCGAAGACGCCCTGAGCGCCGATCTGGCCAAGCTGAGCAACGAACTGCGCTTTGTATTGATCACCTCGACTGCCAGTGTTGCGCCGTTCGTCCAGGCTCCAGCCGATGCGGTAGTGACTGAAGTCAGCGGCCTGAAGCTGAAAATCGTCAAATCGGCCTTCCCGAAGTGCGCCCGTTGCTGGCACTGCCGTGAAGACGTTGGCGTGAATCCGGAGCATCCGGAAATCTGCGGTCGTTGCGTCGACAACATCAGCGGCGCTGGCGAGGTTCGTCACTATGCCTAATGCCGTTGGCCGTTTTGGACGGTTGAGCTGGCTGTGGTTGAGTTTGCTGGTGCTGGTCATCGACCAGGCCAGCAAGTTCTACTTCGAAGGCAAGCTCGAAATGTTCCAGCAGATCGTGATCATTCCCGATTACTTCAGCTGGACCCTGGCTTATAACACCGGCGCTGCCTTCAGCTTTTTGGCTGACAGCTCCGGCTGGCAGCGCTGGCTGTTCGCCCTGATCGCGATTGTGGTCAGTGCGGTGCTGGTGGTCTGGCTCAAGCGCCTGGGCCGCAATGACACCTGGCTGGCCGTCGCTCTGGCGCTGGTGCTGGGCGGCGCGCTGGGCAATCTGTATGACCGCATTGCCTTGGGCCATGTGATCGATTTCATTCTGGTGCACTGGCAGAACCGCTGGTACTTCCCGGCGTTCAACTTCGCCGACAGCGCGATTAGCGTTGGCGCGGTGATGCTGGCACTGGATATGTTCAAAAGTAAAAAGACCGGAGAAGCCGTTCATGACTGAACAGGTATTGGCTGAGCAACGCATCGGCCAGAACACGGAAGTCACTTTGCACTTTGCATTGCGCCTGGAGAACGGCGACACCGTCGACAGTACGTTCGACAAAGCCCCGGCGACCTTCAAGGTCGGCGACGGCAACCTGCTGCCGGGTTTCGAAGCGGCGCTGTTCGGCTTCAAGGCCGGCGACAAGCGCACGCTGACCGTCGAGCCGGAAAACGCCTTCGGCCAGCCGAACCCGCAGAACGTGCAGATCATTCCACGTTCGCAGTTCGTCGACATGGAGCTGTCGCCGGGTTTGCTGGTGATCTTCAACGATGCGGCCAATACTGAGCTGCCAGGTGTGGTGAAAGAGTTCGATGACACGCAAGTGACCATCGACTTCAACCACCCGCTGTCGGGCAAGACGCTGACCTTTGACGTCGAGATCATCAACGTTAAAGCGATCTAACTGACTCTATGGAGTCAAATGTGGGAGCGAGCCTGCTCGCGAATGCTGACTGACATTCAACATAGATGTTGTCTGACACACCGCTTTCGCGAGCAGGCTCGCTCCCACAATGTTTTTCATCGTTTTCGCTATTTCTTGCGCGCAAGACACGAGGCACAGCATGCAAATCAAACTCGCCAACCCCCGTGGCTTCTGCGCTGGCGTGGACCGGGCGATCGAAATCGTCAACCGTGCCCTGGAAGTCTTCGGGCCGCCGATCTACGTGCGTCATGAAGTGGTGCACAACAAGTTCGTCGTTGAAGACCTGCGCAGCCGCGGGGCGATCTTCGTCGAAGAGCTGGATCAGGTGCCGGACGACGTCATCGTGATCTTCAGTGCCCACGGTGTTTCCCAAGCCGTGCGCACCGAAGCCGCCGGCCGTGGCCTGAAAGTATTCGACGCCACTTGCCCGCTGGTGACCAAGGTGCACATCGAAGTGGCGAAATACAGCCGCGACGGTCGCGAGTGCATCCTGATCGGCCACGCCGGTCACCCGGAAGTCGAAGGCACCATGGGCCAGTACGACGGCAGCAATGGCGGTGCGATCTACCTCGTTGAAGACGAGAAAGACGTCGCCGAATTGCAGGTGCATAACCCGGACAAACTGGCTTTCGTTACCCAGACCACGCTGTCGATGGACGACACCAGTCGCGTCATCGATGCCTTGCGCACGCGCTTCCCGGCCATCGGTGGTCCGCGCAAGGACGACATCTGCTACGCCACGCAAAACCGCCAGGACGCGGTCAAGCAATTGGCCGACGAGTGTGACGTCGTGCTGGTAGTCGGCAGCCCGAACAGCTCCAACTCCAACCGCTTGCGAGAACTTGCCGAGCGCATGGCCACGCCGGCCTACCTGATCGACGGCGCCGAAGACCTGCAAAAGAGCTGGTTCGATGGCGTTGAGCGTATCGGCATTACCGCCGGTGCCTCCGCGCCGGAAGTCCTGGTGCGTGGCGTGATTCAGCAATTGCAGGCCTGGGGCGCCACCGGTGCCGATGAACTGGCCGGGCGTGAAGAGAACATCACGTTCTCGATGCCTAAAGAGCTGCGCGTGCGTTCGATCTGACGCTTTTGATCTTTTGACACAACGCCTGCTCAGCCTCTTGGCTGTTCAGGCGCACACGACCGGTCGCCGCCAGCACTATCTGTCGCTGGCTGACCGGCTCGCGAGCCGAGCAGACATGTAATGTCCCTGCCTGAAACGCCCGCCCGGGCATCAGCGGTTGCCCCAGACTGCTGAAGCGTACGTAACGACTTACTGACCAATTGCCGACAATCGGCACCTGTGTGTCGCTCACACTTTCTTGCAGCAGCGGATTGCTGTTGTCTTTCGACCCCTTGCCGCTGATATCCAGAATGATCCGCCAGCCCTGACTCCAGTCGCCGTTGATGCCATGAATCACCACGCTCTGATTGCGTGTGATGGCCTGGGTGCGAGCGTTGCGCAGGCCATCGAGCAAGGATTGCGCTGCCTGATCCCGATGGTTCGATTCTCTGAGCGTGGCAAACGCCGGACTGACCAACAGCAGAACAATTGCGCCAATCGCCAGTCCCATAAGCAGTTCGATCAGGCTGAAACCCTGTTGCGGCATGAAAACTCCCTCCGTGGAGTGTGATGAACGGCGCGCTCCGTGCACCGGGCAGGGCAAATCAACCGACGCGGGCCGGTTGAATGTTCTAGCGTGTAGAAGCAGGTATAGCCGACGGCAACGGAGGGCATTGATGGATCTTCGTACAAAAGGTTTCACGCTGATCGAGTTGTTGGTCGCGGTCGCGATTTTCGTGGTTCTGATCACTCTGGCGGTGCCGGCGTTCACCCGTTCGGTACAGGGCAGCAAGGCCGATACCGAGATGGGCGACCTGCAACGGGCAATCAATTACGCCAGGCTCGAGGCCATCGACCGTGGCACTACCCTGCGCCTGCGCCCGACCGCTGGTGGCAGCGGCTGGACCGGTGAGTTGTCGGTCTACGACAGTACTGGCAATCCGGCCAATGTGTTGCGGGTTGTTCCCGCGATGAGCAGCGGCGCGACTCTGACGCTACCCTCAGGAGTGACTGCACTGGATTTCAACAATCTTGGTGGTCTGGCAGCGCCGTCGACGGCGGTGACCATCAGTTACACGTTGGGAACGCAAAGCAGGACGCTGAACGTGTGTTTGAACGGACGAATTCAATTGGGTGGAACTTGCGGATGAGGGCAGGGAGTCAACACGCACAGCAGGGCATGACGCTGATCGAGGTACTGGTCGCGTTGCTGATTCTGACGGTCGGGCTGCTGGGTGCGGCGGCCGTGCAACTGAATGCACTGAAGTACACCGACAGTTCACGGATGACCAGTCAGGCCAGTTTCATCGCTTACGACATGATGGACCGCATCCGCGCCAATTCCGGCGCCGACTACACCGTCACTCCGCCGACTTCGGGCAATCTCAGCGTTGCACGGGATCAGGATCTTTACGATTTCACCAACAATATCGTCAACTTCGGTGGACCGACCGCGACTGGCAGCATCACTCTCAATCAGCGGGTCTACACCATCACCATCAACTGGAGCGACGCGCGGGCAGCCAACACCGCCAGCGCTCAGCGCAGTTTTGTCCTGACCAGCCGCGCTGCCGTTGACCCGGTGGCGACACCATGACGCGCCATCAGCGTGGTTTCGGCCTGATCGAGCTGCTGATTGCCCTCGCACTGGGCTTGATCATCGTGCTGGGGGTTGTGCAGATTTTCATCGCGGCGAAAAACACCTACGTCAGCCAGAACAGCGCCGCGGCGATGCAGGAAGACGCGCGTTTTGTGCTGAGCAAAATGATTCAGGAAATTCGCATGGTCGGGATGTTCGGTTGTCTCGGCACCATTACGGATTCCAGCTCGGCGGGGGATTTCAATGCGTCGCAGATAGCGCCGATCAACTGGGACAATGCCAACCTGAAACTGACACTGGTCACCGCCGATATCGGCAGCGGTGGCGGCACGCCGACCTGGACAGTGGTTTCCGATTGCCGCAACAGTGCAACGGCCTATACCGGGTTGCGAGCGGCGGCGAGCGGGCAGATCGCCTTCCCGATCCGGCGTCTGATCTACAGCTTCAGCAACAATCAGATTCTCATGGGTACCGGCAGCGGCACGCCGACCCAGCAGGTGTTGGTGAACAACGTCAGTGCCTTTAACGTGACGTTTGGTCTGGCCAGTTCGGCGACAGATGTGGCGGCCTCGACCTACAGCGCCAACCCCAGCGACCCGGCGCGCATTCGCAGTGTGCGCCTGAGCCTGACCCTCACCGACCCCAACAGCCGGGTCGCCACGCAAACCTTCAACGTGGTTGCCGCTTTGCGCAACCGCTTGCAGTGAGGACCGTGGCGATGCGGATTTCTCTTCATGACCGGCAAACGCAACGCGGCATGGCGTTGCTGGTCAGTCTGGTGTTTCTGTTGTTGCTGACGTTGATTGGTCTGTCGTCGATGCAGAGTGCCAATCTGCAGGAAAAAATGGCCGGCAGCGTCAGTCTGCGTAATCAGTCGTTTCAGACCGCCGAGGCGGCGTTGCGGGTGGGGGAGAGTGCGGTTCAGCTTGATACCTACACCTTGGCGGTGTGCAGCGGCACGACGCAATGCGCACCGCCGGCGGAATCATCGGTGGTCAGTGCGGCGGGGCTGAATTCAACTTCGGGTGTGACGTGGATCGCTTCCGGTAATGGTTTCTATGGTGTGCAGAATATCGGCACCACGCTCACGGCAGTGAACGTGCCGAGTAACACTTCGGCGACGTTGTATCGGGTCACCGCCGTTGGAATCGCCGGCACTTCGCGCAGTGTGGTGGAGAGTGTCTATGCGAAGTATTGAGCGGTGTGGATCGCTGTTGCTCGGCCTGTTGCTAACCTTGTATCTGGCGTCGCCGGTCTACGCATTTACGCCGTCTGATTCGCCGCTGTTGAGTGCGGCGGCGGTGCCACCCAACGTCATGCTGCTGATCGACGATTCGGGGAGTATGAACAGCATCATTTATGCTGGCGGATTCAACCCTGCCGACAATTTCACTCCGGCCCGGCAATGTAATGCATTGCTTGGGTTGTGCCTGAGTTCGACGCCGATCACGGGCGACACGATCTTTCTGTCGAGCCTGCCGACATCCGGTTGCTCGGGCGGCGCCTATGCGTTCTACAACAACAGCCTGGCGCCGTTGTGCCTGAAGCTGCCGGATCCGGTCGGCAGCGGCAATACGCGTTACTCGGGGGATTACATTTCCTACATAGTCGGCCTGGCCATCAACAACGGCACCCGCGATTTCACCACCGGGGCAATTCCCAACGACTACCGCATCAACGTTGCGCGCAACGTCTCCACAGCTTTGGTCAGCAGCAACCGCACGTTGCGTATTGGCCTGTCGACATTCAATCCGGCCACCAGCAACAACTCCGGCAATGGCGGTTTCATTGCCCGTGCGATCAGCGATTTGTCGCCGGTGTCCGGCAGCGTGACTCAAGCCCAGGCCGACACCAATTACAACGCACTGATCTCTTCCATCAACGGCTTGAGCGCCGTGGCCAACACGCCGTTGGCGGAAACCTATTACGAAATCACTCGTTACATGCGCGGCATGGCGCCGTACTACAACAGCACACCGAGCACCTACACCAGTCCGATTCAGTACCGCTGCCAGAAAAACTACGGCGTGGTGATTACCGACGGTTTGCCGACTTTCGACCGTACTTTCCCCACCAATGACCCGCTGGGTGGCAGCCGTTTGCCGAACTGGGATGGCGTCAACAATGACGGCAACAACCTCAACGGTGACGGTGAAGGGGATACGCTGTATCTGGATGACATCGCCAAGTTTGCCTTTGACATCGACATGCGTTCGACCGGCACCGATGCGGCGGGCAAGAGCTGGAATGCGGTGGATTTTCCCAAGCAGAACATGAACACCTACACCGTGGGGTTCACCGCCGATAATGAAATGCTGTCGGACGCCGCCAGTTACGGACAGGGCAGGTATTACCAGGCGACCGACAGTACCGGGCTCAACGCCGCCTTATCCTCGGCGCTGAGCGACATCACGTCCAAGGCCGGTTCCGGCGGCGCGGGAGTCACCAGCGGCACCACACTGACGTCCAGCAGCAGCTTTTATCAAACCACGTATGACCCCAAGGACTGGCGCGGCACGATCAAGTCGTTCGGCTTCACCTCGACCGGGACGGTCAATACTTCGGCGGCGCAGTGGACGACCGACACCACCATCGTGCCATCCGCCAACGCTGCGACTTTTCAGTCGTGGAATACCCTGAGCAATGCAGCGGTAACCCTGGCTTACGGCAACTTTTCCCCGGCCCAGCAGACCACGCTGAGTCAGGGGTTGCCCACCGGCATCAGTGGCATTGATCTGGTGGAGTGGAGCAAGGGCACGAACAAGGCCGGGCTGAAAGTGCGCAGCGTGCTGCTCGGCGACATCATCAATTCGCCACTGGTGCTGGCGTCACCATCAGACAAAACCGCCTCCGATCTTTCCGGCGACACCAGCTACAGCACTTACCTGGCCACCAAGGCTGCGAATATGAACACCAGCCTGGTGGTTAACGCCAACGATGGTTTCGTCAACGTGATCAATTCGGCGAACGGTACTCGCCGTTACGCCTACATGCCCTCCAGTGTGCTGCCGTCATTGCGCCTTATCGCCGACACCAACTACGTCAACGGTGTGAGCCACAAGTTTTTGGTGGACGGTCAGGTTGGGGTGTTCGACGCGCAGTCCGGCACCGCGTGGAAAACCCTGGCCATTGGCGGCACCGGTGCCGGGGGTAAAACCTTCTACGGGTTGCAACTGTTTGATGCGTCTGCGGGTAATGTGATCAAGGCCTTGTGGGAGGTCAGTGCGCCGGCCACCGCCAGTACTGCGAACGCATTCAATGATCTGGGTTATGCCTACGCCCGTCCGGAAGTGGCACGCTTGGCCAATGGTCGCTGGGCGACATTCATTGCCAACGGCTACGGCAGCAATTCAGGCGTGGCGGCCCTGTATGTACTGGATGCGCTGGACGGTTCGCTGATCAGGAAAATCGTTATCGACAGCACGGAAACCACCAACGGTTTGTCGTCGGTGAAACTCAAGGTCAACTCTTCGAATGTGGTGCAGGCCGCTTACGGTGGCGACTTGAAGGGGCGGTTATGGAAGTTCGATCTGAGTGCCACGTCCTCCGACAGTTGGGGCGTGGCGTTTTCCGGCAAGCCACTGTTCACCACGGCGGGCGGGGCGACTCAACCGATCACCGCGCAGCCGTTACTGGCGGATAATGCGCTGGGCGGCAAACAGGTCTTCGTCGGTACCGGTAAGTTCAACGAAACGGCCGACAAGACCAACAAGGATTTGCAGGCGTTCTATTCCGTGTGGGACGCCGATGGAGGTTCTGGTCAACTGACTGTCAGCAGTTTGCAGCCGCAGGCGATCACCGGATCATTCTCCGGCAGCTCTGGACAGTTTCTGACCACAACGCAGAATGACACGACGTATCCGGCGGAGAAGGGTTGGTATCTGCCGCTGGTGTACAACAATGTGCTGACCGGCGAGCGGGTGATCAATCAGGCGAGTATCGTGCTGAGCCGTATTGTCTTTACCACGGCGAGTGTTGATACCACCGATCCCTGTGCGAGTTTTGGTACCGGCAAACTGGTCGAACTGGATGCGTTCAGCGGTAAGATGCTCAATTACGCCGTGCTGGACACCAGCTCTGACGGTTTGGTCGACAGCAATGACTCGATCTCCAGCGGCGTGATATTCACCGGTGGCATTCCGACCCTGAACTTCGTCTCCAGCGATGGCAAGCGCAAGGGTACGACCGACACCAGTGGCACCATCACGATCATTGTGGAAAAGGGCGGCGGTGGCAGCCGTCGTATCATGTGGCGACAAATACAGTAAGTGAGAGTTTGAGGCATGCGCAGATTCAACCGAGGCTTCACCCTGATCGAAATCATGATCGTGATTGCGATCATCGGGATCGTCATCACCATCGCCGCACCGAGCTATACCGAGTACCTGAAAAAGGGCCGTCGCGCTGAAGTGGTGTCTTTGCTCTCCGAACAGGCGCAGACCCTCGAGCGCTTCTACACCCGAAACAATACCTACACCAATGTCACCGGACTCAGCACGGGCAATGATTTCTACACCATCACCCCGACCATCGCTGACCAGACTTTCCTGCTGACCGCTACCCGCAAAACGGGTACGTCAATGGCCACCGACAAGTGCGGGGATTTTACCCTGACCAACACCGGTGTCCGCAGCATGAACAACGCGACCACCGGGCTGACCACCAAGGATTGCTGGGGCCGCTGAGGCGCTTTCTTTCGGGTGCCTTTTGCGCCCACTGTCTTTTTTACGGTTGGAACAAACATGACCAGGCAACAGCAAGTGGTGATTGTCGGTGGCGGGGTGATTGGCCTGCTGACCGCCTACAATCTCGCCTCCGAAGTACGCAGCGTGGTGCTGCTCGATCGCTCGAACCTCGGCCAGGAATCGTCCTGGGCGGGCGGCGGTATCGTTTCGCCGCTGTATCCGTGGCGCTATAGCCCGGCAGTCACCGCACTGGCGCACTGGTCGCAGGATTTTTATCCACAGCTCGGCGCGCGTCTGTTTGCCGACACTGGCGTTGATCCTGAAGTGCACACCACGGGCCTGTACTGGCTGGACCTGGACGATGAAGCCGAAGCGCTGGCCTGGGCCAAGCGGGAAAATCGCCCGTTGCGGGCTGTGGATATCTCGGCGGCGCATGATGCGGTATCGGTGCTCGGTGGCGGCTTCTCGCGGGCGATCTACATGGCGGATGTCGCCAACGTACGCAATCCGCGTCTGGTGAAATCACTGAAAGCGGCACTGCTGGCATTGCCGAACGTAACCATTCACGAACAATGCGCAGTCAGCGGGTTTGTCCGCGAGGGTGAGCAGGTTGTTGGCGTCGAGACGTCGAAGGGTGTGATCAACGGTGATCAGGTCGTATTGACTGCGGGGGCGTGGAGCGGCGATCTGCTCAAGACGCTGGATCTGACACTGCCGGTCGAGCCAGTCAAAGGCCAGATGATTCTCTACAAGTGCGCGGCGGACTTTCTGCCGAGCATGGTGTTGGCCAAGGGCCGTTATGCGATCCCGCGTCGCGACGGCCACATTCTGATTGGCAGTACGCTGGAGCACGAGGGTTACGACAAGACGCCGACCGATGTGGCGCTGGAAAGTCTCAAGGCTTCGGCGGTTGAGTTGTTGCCGGCGCTGGCCGATGCCGAAGTGGTCGGGCACTGGGCAGGGTTGCGTCCGGGGTCGCCGGAGGGCATTCCGTACATTGGCCGGGTGCCGGGGTTTGACGGGTTGTGGCTGAACTGCGGGCATTACCGTAATGGGCTGGTGCTGGCGCCGGCGTCGTGCCAGTTGTTTGCCGATGTGATGCTGGGAAGGGCGCCGATTATTGATCCGGCGCCGTATGCGCCTGAAGGCCGGATTTAGTCTGATATTTCTCTGTAGCCTGGCAGATCGCTTTCGCGAGCAGGCTCGCTCCCACATTGGATTTTGTGAACGACAAAGATCAACTGTGGGAGCGAGCCTGCTCGCGAAGGATCCTCAATCCAGGCCTAATTTTTTCAGCCGATAACGCATCGACCTGAACGAAAGACTCAACCGCTGCGCCGCCGCCGTGCGATTCCAGCGCGTTTCCTCCAGCGCCTGCAGGATCAGCTTTCTCTCGACGTTCTCCAGATAATCCTCCAGATTATCGATCTGCGTCAGATCGGCAATCCCGCCCTCCGCCGCGCAATTGCCGTCACTCAGGCGCAAGTCTTCGGCCTCAATCGTGCGGTTTTCACACAAGGTGTGCGCCCGTTCGAGAACGTTCTCCAACTCCCGAACATTTCCCGGAAACCGGTAGTTCTTCAATGCTTCCAGCGCCTGCGGATGTAGTCGTGCTGGCGGTTGGCCGGTGTCCTTGGCCAGACGCTTGAGCATATTGGCCGCCAGCACTTCAATGTCATCACGCCTTTCGCGCAGTGACGGCACGCGCAGTTCAATCACGTTCAAGCGGTAATAAAGGTCCTGACGAAAGCGTTCGGTCGCGACCTCTGCATCAAGATCCTTGTGCGTGGCGCAGAGAATCCGCACATCGACCACGCTTTCCTGCTGGCCGCCGACACTGCGCACGGCTTTTTCCTGAATCGCCCGCAGCAGTTTGACTTGCATCGACAACGGCAAGTCCGCCACTTCATCGAGAAACAGCGTGCCGCCATTGGCCGCCTGAAACAGCCCGGGCTTGTCTGCGAGCGCGCCAGTGAAACTGCCTTTGCGATGACCGAAAAACTCGCTTTCCATCAGCTCCGACGGGATCGCTCCGCAGTTGACCGGCACAAAGGGTTGGCTTGCGCGTGGCCCTTGTTCATGAATCAGCCGTGCGACCAGTTCCTTGCCGCTGCCCGATTCGCCGCTGATGTAGACCGGTGCCTGGCTGCGGGCGAGTTTGTCGATTTGCTTGCGCAGACTGCGCATCGGTGGCGAGTCGCCCAGCAAGCGTCGATCAATCGATGTAAAGCTGCCGCCTGCCGCCGGCATGCGCAGGGCGGCGCCGACCAGTTCGCGCAGGCGGGTGAGGTCGACCGGTTTGGTCAGGAAGTCGAAAGCCCCGGCTTTCAAGGCGTTGATCGCAGTTTCCAGACTGCCGTAGGCGGTGATCATCGCCACCGGCAGTTGTGGATAACGTTGCTGAATATGCTGCACCAACTCCAGCCCTGTACCGTCGGGCAAGCGCATGTCTGTCAGGCACAGGTCGAAGTTCTCGCGGTTCAACAGTGCCTGGGCTTCAGCCAGATTGCGCGCGCTGTAGGTGTCGAGTTTCATCCGTCCCAGGGTGATTTCCAGGAGTTCGCGGATATCCGGTTCGTCGTCGACGATGAGGATTTTTTGCCGTGGGCTCGTGTTCAACTTTGTTTCCGTCCGTGAGCAAAGGTGATGCGAAAGCAGCCGCCGCCTTGGCGTGATTGAAAGTCTAGGCGCGCTTGGTTGCTTTCGCACAGCTCACGGGACAGATAAAGCCCAAGGCCGGTGCCCTGGCTGCTGGTGGTGAAGAACGGTTCGAACAGATGCGTCTGTTCATCGGCAGGCACGCCGGGGCCGTTGTCCTGCACTTCGAGCACCGCCAATTGGCTGTCGGGATCGCTGAACAGGGCCAGCCAGACTTCGGCTTGATCATGCAGCAGGGCGCTGTGGCGCCAGCCATTGCGTAACAGATTGTCGAGAATTTGCGTGAGCTGATTGGGGTCCATCAGCGTGGTGAAGTCCCCTGAATTGATTCGCAGATGAATCTGCTGGCGCTCGCTGGCCTGTTCGCGGCTTTCGGCGACGAAGTTTTCCAGCCACGGCTTGAGATCCAGCCGTTGTGGCGCGCTCTGCTGGCGGCGGGACAGTTGCAGGACGTTTTCGATGACTCGGTTCATGCGCTGGGAGTGATCTTGAATAATCTGCGTCAGACGCCGATCGGCGCTGTCGAGTTCCTCGGATTCAGCCAATAGCTGCGCGGCGTGACTGATGGCACCCAGTGGATTGCGGATCTCGTGGGAGATACCGGCGGTCAAGTGTCCAAGTGCGGCAAGTTTCAATTGCTGGGCTTGTTGGGCGATCTGCGCGAGGTCTTCGAGAAATACCAGGGTTTGCTGGTTGGGGCTCTGTTCGAGGGCGATGAAGCTCGGTTGCAGTTCCAGGCCATTACCGGGGACTTTCAGGCTCTGCGGGCGCAGGGTCGGGTTGTTCATCCACAGTTGCAGGCGATCAACCAGCGCCGGCGAATAATCATCGATCAAATGCCCCTGAAGGTGCGATTGCGCGAGCAGGGTTTGCGCGCTGTGGTTGGCCAGTTGCACCCGACGCTCCTCGTCGAGGACCAGAATGCCGGTGCGCATGCGTTGCAGGATCAGCGCATTGAGGGCTTCGAGGCTGACCACTTCGCTGGCGCGTTGCTCGGCCAGTGTTTCGCTGACTTCGAGGCGCCGAATCAACCCCTGCACCAGCAACGACGCGGCAAAACACAGGGCGCCGAGAGTGCCGGCTTGCAGGTATTCATTGGCGCTGAGGGGGTGGTTGAAACCCAGCAGGAAACTCGAACCGACGATGCCCAGCGCACCGATGGCGGCGATCAACAGGCCGATGCGTCGCCGTAGCAAAGTGTTGCTGATCGCCACCGAGACAATCAGCAGATTGCCCAGCGCACTGCCGACGCCGCCCGCCGCAAAGAACAGAACGCATAAAAGCAGGACATCAACGAGGGCCAGACTGAACAGTTGCGCCGGCCGTCGGGTGTTCTCGAGGAATACCACCAACAGAATGTTGAGAATCAGGTACAGCCAACTGCCGCCGCGCAGCAATTCATCGTTGGCCGACGTCAGCAGGCGGTTGTCCATGTTGCTGGAGATCAGCAGCACCAGAGTGATGCCGACACTTAAACGGTAGAGATGATAAAGGCGCAGCAGGCGCTGCGCCTGTTTGCTGTCGGCGCTGGTGGCCTCAGCGATCACTGGTACCCGGGCCTTGCTCAAGGTGAGCCTGGCTGCAATACCACTGTTGTTGCACGCTTAGCGCGCGGTCGCGCGGCAGATGCACGCCGCAATGGGCGCAGCGCACCATCGGTGGCGCGTCCTGCTCGCGCGGGGCGCGATGGGATTGATTGGACGCGGCAGGCGCCTTGAATTTACGCCACAACCATATCGCGGCGAAAATCACGACGATCCAGAACAATAAACGAAGCATGATGAGCGGCTTTCCGACTGATGATCCGGCAGTTTAGCCAAGCTCCCGACAAGCGCACAGCCTATTAATGCGCGGCAATAAAAAAGGGAGATCCGCAGATCTCCCTTTTCTGTACATCCGGTGTGATCAGTCGAACACGCCGAAAGTCATGTAGCTGAACCACGAGCGGTCGGTGTTGCTCGACTCAGGCTCTGGCTCTTCGATCACGTCACCGTTTTCGTCTTTAGGCTTGAGCTCGTTCGGGATCGCGTCTTTCGCGTCCTGGAACTGCTTCTGCACGTCCTGGTTGGCGCGGGTTTCGCCCGGCGGCAGCGGTGGACGCGACTCGATCAGGCCCAAAGTCGCCTTGCTCAGGAACGAGCGGTTGTCGGCTTCGGCAACCCGTGGCACGAACTGACCGTCCTGCAGGCTTGGGTGGTTCGGGTAGTTGAGCTTCAGGGTTTCCAGGCTGGTGTTGGCCAATTCGTCCAGGTGCAGACGCTGGTAGGCTTCAGTCATCACCGCCAGGCCGTCACCGACCGATGGGGTTTCCTGGAAGTTTTCTACGACGTAACGACCACGGTTGGCTGCGGCTACATAAGCCTGACGGGTCAGGTAGTAGTCGGCCACGTGAATTTCGTAGGCCGCCAGCAGGTTGCGCAGGTAGATCATGCGCTGCTTGGCGTCCGGCGCGTAGCGGCTGTTCGGGTACCGGCTGGTCAGCTGGGCGAACTCGTTGTACGAGTCGCGCGCGGCGCCCGGGTCACGCTTGGTCATGTCCAGCGGCAGGAAGCGCGCCAGCAGGCCGACGTCCTGGTCGAACGAGGTCAGACCTTTGAGGTAGTACGCGTAATCCACGTTCGGGTGCTGCGGATGCAAACGAATGAAACGCTCGGCGGCAGACTTTGCAGCTTCCGGCTCGGCGTTCTTATAGTTGGCGTAGATCAGCTCCAGCTGTGCCTGATCGGCGTAGCGACCGAACGGATAACGCGACTCCAGAGCCTTCAGCTTGGCTGTGGCGCTGGTGTAGCTGTTGTTGTCCAGGTCAGTCTGAGCCTGCTGATACAGCTCGGCTTCGCTGAGGTTTTCGTCTACGACTTCCTTCGATGAGCAAGCAGCGGTCAATGCGAGGATGGCGATCAGCAGCAGGTGTTTCACTTGCATGGCGGCTTGCGTCCCTATGACGGCCGCTGTCTTGGGCGGGGCCGTCCTGTTATGATGAGCGCCCCGTTGAAAAGCCTCGGGGCAAAAGACGCCGTATTTAACCACAAGCGCGCAGCCGAAACCAAAAGCTGTGCCGACGCACAGTCAGAGCATGTCCGATAAAATTGAACTTCGCGCAGAGGTGCCGTCCGAATTGGGCGGCCAACGCCTCGATCAAGTCGCTGCCCAACTCTTCGCTGAGCACTCTCGCTCGCGCCTTTCCGCCTGGATCAAAGAAGGTCGCCTGACTGTGGACGGGGCGGTCATCCGCCCGCGCGACATCGTGCACGGCGGTGCCATCCTTGAGCTGACCGCCGAGCAGGAAGCCCAGGGCGAGTGGATCGCCCAGGACATCGAGCTCGACATCGTCTATGAAGACGACGACATCCTGGTGATCAACAAGCCTGCGGGCCTGGTGGTGCACCCGGCTGCCGGTCACGCCGATGGCACCCTGCTCAACGCCTTGCTGCACCACGTGCCGGACATCATCAATGTCCCGCGCGCCGGCATCGTGCATCGTCTGGACAAGGACACCACCGGTCTGATGGTGGTGGCCAAGACCATTCAGGCGCAGACCAAACTGGTTACTCAGTTGCAGAGTCGTAGCGTCAGCCGCATCTATGAGTGCATCGTGATCGGTGTCGTCACCGCCGGGGGCAAGATCAACGCCCCGATCGGTCGCCACGGCCAGCAGCGCCAGCGCATGGCGGTGATGGAAGGCGGCAAGCCTGCCGTCAGCCACTACCGCGTGCT
The DNA here is from genome assembly GCF_036542145.1 of Pseudomonas sp. ZY71. NCBI lineage: Bacteria > Pseudomonadati > Pseudomonadota > Gammaproteobacteria > Pseudomonadales > Pseudomonadaceae > Pseudomonas > Pseudomonas sp. ZY71. Next base: position 5,700,842 of record NZ_CP144274.1, on the reverse strand, counting down.
GGAGCGCTTCCGCTCGCACACCCACGTACGGGTGAAGCTGGAAACCGGTCGTACTCACCAGATCCGCGTACACATGTCGCACATCAACTTCCCGTTGGTCGGCGATCCGGCGTACGGCGGCCGTTTCCGCATTCCGCCAGCCGCGAACCCGACGATGGTGGAATCCCTCAAGCATTTCCCGCGTCAGGCCCTGCACGCGCGCTTCCTTGAGCTGGATCATCCGACGACCGGTGAACGCATGAGCTGGGAATCGCCGCTGCCGGAAGATTTCGTCTGGCTGCTGACCTTGCTCAAGCAGGATCGCGAGGCCTTCATCGGATGAACTGGCTGACGCCGGACTGGCCCGCGCCGGCCAGCGTCAAAGCCTGCGTCACCACCCGCGAGGGCGGTGTCAGCGAGGCGCCGTTCGACAGCCTCAATCTGGGCGATCATGTCGATGATCGTCCTGAGGCTGTTGCCGAGAACCGTCGGCGCCTGACCGAACACTTCTCTATACAGCCTGCCTGGTTGCAGCAAGTGCACGGGATTGCCGTGGCTCATGCTGATCCGGGCATTGTCGCGACTGCAGATGCCAGTTGGACGACAACCCCCGGAATTGCCTGCACGGCGATGACGGCGGATTGCTTGCCGGCATTGTTCTGCGATCGTGCCGGCACGCGTGTCGCGGCCGCCCATGCCGGTTGGCGTGGTCTGGCGGCGGGCGTGCTTGAGGCAACTCTCGACAGTCTTGATGTTCCGGCCGCAGAAGTGCTGGTCTGGCTTGGCCCGGCCATCGGTCCGCAAGCCTTTGAAGTCGGCCCGGAAGTGCGGGAAGTCTTCATCAATCAACTGCCTGAAGCAGCAGACGCGTTCGTACCGAGCGACAATGCAGGCAAGTTCATGGCTGACATCTATAAGCTGGCGCGCCTGCGTCTGGCTGAACGTGGTGTCACCGCTGTTTATGGTGGCGGTTTCTGCACCGTGACCGATCCGCGCTTCTTTTCTTATCGCCGTGCTTCGCGCACCGGTCGCTTCGCCTCCCTTATCTGGCTCACCCGCTAGACTTGCCTGACCTGAATCAACTCTCTGACGCTTGAATCTCCCAGAATCGACCGCATCTATAGGGGTATCTGGCAGGTTTCTTTATTCAGGATGGTTTTTAGGTCCGGCCTGCTCAAAAGGAAGGTGACTTATGCGAATAGACCGTTTAACCAGCAAATTACAGTTGGCCTTGTCCGACGCCCAGTCGTTGGCTGTCGGCCACGATCATCCGGCGATTGAGCCGGCGCACTTGATGCAAGCCATGCTTGAACAGCAGGGTGGTTCGATCAAACCTCTGCTGATGCAGGTGGGCTTCGACGTCAACAGCTTGCGCAAAGAGCTGACCAAAGAGCTCGATCAATTACCGAAAATCCAGAACCCGACCGGCGACGTCAACATGTCGCAGGATCTGGCGCGCCTGCTCAATCAGGCTGACCGTCTGGCCCAGCAGAAGGGCGACCAGTTCATCTCCAGCGAACTGGTGTTGCTCGCCGCAATGGACGAGAACAGCAAGCTCGGCAAATTGCTGCTCGGCCAGGGCGTAAGCAAGAAAGCCCTGGAAAACGCGATCAACAACCTGCGTGGCGGCGAAGCGGTAAACGACGCCAACCACGAAGAGTCGCGGCAGGCGCTGGATAAATACACCGTCGACCTGACCAAGCGCGCCGAAGACGGCAAGCTCGATCCGGTGATCGGCCGTGACGACGAAATCCGTCGCACCATTCAAGTTCTGCAACGTCGCACCAAGAACAACCCGGTGCTGATCGGTGAACCTGGTGTGGGTAAAACCGCCATCGCCGAAGGTCTGGCCCAGCGCATCATCAACGGCGAAGTGCCAGACGGCCTTAAAGGCAAGCGTCTGCTCTCGCTGGACATGGGCGCACTGATTGCCGGTGCCAAGTATCGCGGTGAGTTCGAAGAGCGCCTGAAATCGCTGCTCAATGAGCTGTCGAAGCAGGAAGGGCAGATCATTCTGTTCATCGACGAACTGCACACCATGGTCGGCGCCGGTAAAGGCGAAGGCTCGATGGACGCCGGCAACATGCTCAAGCCTGCGCTGGCTCGTGGTGAGTTGCACTGCGTTGGCGCGACCACGCTCAACGAGTACCGCCAATATATAGAGAAGGACGCGGCGCTCGAGCGACGCTTCCAGAAAGTATTGGTGGATGAGCCGAGCGAAGAAGACACCATCGCCATCCTGCGTGGCCTCAAAGAGCGCTACGAGGTTCACCACAAGGTGGCGATCACCGACGGCGCGATCATCGCCGCGGCCAAGCTCAGCCATCGCTACATCACTGACCGGCAGTTACCGGACAAGGCCATCGACCTGATCGACGAGGCTGCCAGCCGCATCCGCATGGAGATCGACTCCAAGCCGGAAGTGCTTGATCGTCTGGAACGTCGCCTGATTCAGTTGAAGGTGGAATCTCAGGCGCTGAAGAAAGAAAGCGATGAAGCGGCGATGAAACGTCTGGAAAAACTCCAGGAAGAAATCGTCCGTCTCGAACGTGAGTACTCGGATCTGGAGGAAATCTGGAACTCGGAAAAAGCCGAGGTGCAGGGTTCTGCACAGATTCAGCAGAAGATCGAGCAGTCGCGTCAGGAACTGGAAGCCGCGCGCCGTAAAGGCGACCTCAATCGCATGGCCGAATTGCAGTACGGGGTGATCCCGGATCTGGAACGCAGCCTGCAAATGGTCGATCAGCACGGCAAGAGCGAAAACCAGCTGCTGCGTAGCAAGGTGACTGAAGAAGAGATCGCCGAGGTTGTATCGAAGTGGACCGGCATTCCGGTGTCGAAAATGCTCGAAGGCGAGCGCGACAAGCTGATGAAGATGGAAAGCCTGTTGCACAAACGGGTGATCGGTCAGGAAGAAGCCGTGGTCGCCGTGGCCAATGCGGTACGACGTTCGCGTGCCGGGTTGTCCGACCCGAATCGTCCGAGCGGCTCGTTCATGTTCCTCGGCCCTACCGGTGTCGGTAAAACCGAGCTGTGCAAGGCGCTGGCCGAATTCCTCTTTGATACTGAAGAGGCGATGGTGCGGATCGACATGTCCGAGTTCATGGAGAAACATTCCGTGGCGCGTCTGATCGGTGCGCCACCGGGATACGTCGGTTACGAAGAGGGCGGTTACCTGACCGAAGCTGTGCGTCGCAAGCCTTATTCGGTGATCCTGCTGGACGAAGTCGAGAAGGCGCACCCGGATGTGTTCAACATCTTGCTGCAAGTGCTCGAGGATGGTCGCCTGACCGACAGCCATGGCCGCACGGTGGACTTCCGCAATACCGTGATCGTCATGACTTCGAACCTCGGCTCTGTGCAGATTCAGGAGCTGGTCGGTGATCGTGAAGCGCAGCGTGCTGCGGTGATGGATGCGCTGACGTCGCACTTCCGTCCGGAGTTCATCAATCGGGTGGACGAAGTGGTGATCTTCGAGCCTTTGGCACGGGATCAGATCGCGGGCATTACCGAGATCCAGTTGGGCCGTCTGCGCAGTCGTCTGGCCGAGCGCGAGCTGAAGCTGGAACTCAGCCCGGAGGCGATGGACAAGTTGATCGCCGTTGGTTACGACCCGGTGTATGGCGCACGTCCTTTGAAACGGGCGATTCAGCGCTGGATCGAAAATCCGTTGGCGCAGTTGATCCTTTCGGGTCACTTCATGCCAGGCGACACGGCAACCGGCGCGGTCGAGAACGACGAAATCGTTTTCAACTGAGTCCAAGTGCCAATGAAAATTGGGAGGCCCTACATCGTAGGGCCTTTTTTTTCGTTAGGCTGTTGAACTCAAAGGAAAAGGCTTGTAAAGTGCGCCCCGCAGTCAGTCGCCAAGACGGTCTCAGCTCACTGAGTTGAAATCTGAAATAAGTTGCAAATCATTAACTTGAAAGCAATTTAGGGGGTTGACAGAGGTGTTCTAGGTTGTAGAATAGCGCGCCTCAGACACACGAACGCAGCGATGCGAACGAGTGACTAGATGCAACAAGTTTCACCGTTGTAAATTGAAATATGTAGTTCCGTGATAGCTCAGTCGGTAGAGCAAATGACTGTTAATCATTGGGTCCCAGGTTCGAGTCCTGGTCACGGAGCCAATTTCAAACCGGGGTATAGCGCAGTCCGGTAGCGCGCCTGCTTTGGGAGCAGGATGTCAGGAGTTCGAATCCCCTTACCCCGACCATTTTTGGGTCGTTAGCTCAGTTGGTAGAGCAGTTGGCTTTTAACCAATTGGTCGTAGGTTCGAATCCCACACGACCCACCATTTTTGAAACCAGTTAACGCTGGGATCGAATCTTAAGATCAGAGGCCAAAAGCGCTGATCGAAGAAGGCGATCTTTGAAAGGTCGCCTTTTTTTTACCGGGGTATAGCGCAGTCCGGTAGCGCGCCTGCTTTGGGAGCAGGATGTCAGGAGTTCGAATCCCCTTACCCCGACCATATTAAAAATCCTCGTATCGAAAGATACGGGGATTTTTTTTGTCCGACAAAAACTCATTTCCCCTTCAAGTCATCATACAACCTGCCGATAGCCCGCTAACACGAGGGGACTGCCATGGCTTCGCCCCTTGAATCTGGCCAATACAAGAATAAGGGCGTTCCTCATGTTGCTTCGTCAGTTGAATATTGCTCCCCGGGCGGCCCTGGGGTTCGCCCTGATCGCGGTGTTGGTGGCTTTGCTCGGCGTGTTTGCGCTCGGGCAGATGTCGAGTATTCGCGACAGCGAGGTCGCGGTAGAAAACCAGTGGCTGCCGAGTATTCGTGGCGGCGACGAGATTCGCGAGATCATGCTGCGTATCCGCACCATCTCGTTGCGCATGGCGCTGGATCAGGACGCGAACAATATCGCCACCTACCGCAGCCAGATGGACACTCGCGACAAAGAGCTGAGCGAGAAAATCGGCGCTTACGACAAACTGGTCAACACCCCGGAAGGCCAGCAGCTATACGGCCAGTTCAAGAAAACCTTCGCTGCCTATCGCAGTGGCATCGCTCAATCCTTCGCCCTTGCTGAGCAAGGCAAGCGTGATGAGCTGACCAAATTGTTGCTGGTCGACATGAAAACCGTCGTCGATGGCTCCGGCAAACAACTCAACGATCTGGCAGACCTGTTCGCCAAACAGGTCGCCGCCGAAAGCCAGAAGTCTGCTGCGCACTACGAAAACTCGCGCACGATTGTCAGCTTGTTCATTGCCTTGGCCGCGCTGGCCACCGTGGCACTGGCGATGATGCTCACGCGCAGTATTGTTCGGCCGCTGAGCAGCGCCGTGAGTGCAGCAGAAAGTGTCGCGCAGGGTGATCTGACCCGGCCAATCGAAACCCACGGCAACGATGAAGTCAGTCGTTTGCTTAAAGCCTTGGCGACCATGCAGCAGAACCTGCGTGAGACGCTGCAAGGCATCAGCGGTTCGGCCACACAACTGGCGACCGCTGCCGATGAACTCAATGCGGTGACACTCGACAGCACACAGGGGCTGCAGCAGCAGAACAACGAAATTGAACAAGCTGCGACTGCGGTCAACCAGATGACGGCCGCAGTGGAAGAAGTCGCACGTAATGCGGTATCGACGTCTGACGCAACCCGTCAATCCAGCGAGTCGGCGCATCTGGGGCAAGTGCGCGTCAGTGAGACCGCCACCGCCATCAATGCCCTGGCCAGCGATGTGCAACAGACCGGTGAGTTGGTGCAATCACTGGCCAACCAGTCGCAGGACATTGGCAAAGTGCTGGACGTGATTCGGGCGATCGCCGAGCAGACCAATTTGCTGGCGCTCAACGCAGCAATTGAAGCGGCTCGCGCCGGCGAGAGCGGGCGAGGGTTTGCCGTAGTGGCCGATGAAGTAAGGGCTTTGGCTTATCGTACGCAGCAATCGACGCAGGAGATCGAGCAGATGGTCCAGGGCATGCGCAGCGGTTCGAGCCTGGCGCTGGATTCGATGCAGGCCAGCACGGCGCGGGCCACGACCACGCTGGCCTTGGCTGAACGTGCCGGTGAGGCGCTGCAAACCATTACCGCGTCGGTGCATGAGATCCATGAGCGCAATCTGGTCATTGCCAGCGCGGCGGAAGAACAAGCGCAAGTCGCGCGGGAAGTGGACCGCAACCTGGTGAACATTCGGGATTTGTCGGTAAGGTCAGCCGCCGGTGCCGACCAGACCAGTGCCTCCAGCCATGAATTGTCGCAACTGGCCAATGCCTTGCAGGGCATGGTGCGGCGCTTCCAGTTGTAAACGGGCAGGCCTGAAAAAGCCGCGTTTCTCTCAGGAGAAGCGCGGCTTGGTTTTTTCTGCCGATCAGGCGCCGTCTTGATCTTTCAGGTGCTCGAACAAGCCTTTTGGCATCTTCTTGCCATTGGCTTCAAAGTTGGCCTTCACGTTGTTGTAGGCCTCTTGCTCGTCGATGAAGCCGTCATGGTTGGTGTCGATCTTGTCGAAGTCTGATTTCGGCGCGACTTTCAGAAATTCGGCGCGCGAGACCTTGCCGTCACCGTCGCTGTCAGTCTTGGCCATCGAAGCATCGCCACATTTACCTTCACCGCATTTGCCCTCCGGCGCTTTCACCGAAGTTTCTGCCGAGGCGACCATGTAGCCCTGCGTCAGTGGTTGAGCGGCAAACACCGAACCGGACAGCATCAGGCCGCCCGCCAGCGCGGCGCCGATCAGGCCAATGGATTTTTTACCGAGGGTCGAAGTACGGGACATTTACATTCTCCTGGGCTGCACTGCGCAACCACACGTTAAGGACGATTGCCTGAGCAGGTGTTGCTCGGGTGTGGCCATTAAGCGGTGGCGGTGTATCGCGACTGTGTCGCCGAGCAGGGGAGTTTGTAAGCGAAGGAGGGAAAAGCGGGGCGGGGATACAGTAAGAAACAGATCTTTCGATCAACACAAAACATTGTGGGAGCGAGCCTGCTCGCGAAAGCGTCGGGTCAGTCGCATTAACATTGAATGACAGAACGCATTCGCGAGCAGGCTCGCTCCCACAGGTTTTTTAATGCAATTTCAGACGCGGTTCAGTGCCTCGACCAATCTTGCTACCCAGCATCAGCATCGCCGTGCGGAACGGCCCGTACAGCGCCATCTGGTGCATGCGGTACAGCGACACGTAAAACATCCGCGCCAGCCAGCCTTCGAGCATCACGCTGCCGGTCAGGTTGCCCATCAAGTTACCCACAGCCGAAAAACGCGACAGCGAGATCAGCGAGCCGTAGTCGGTGTACTTGTACTCCGGCAGCGTCTTGCCTTCGATGCGCAGCTTCAGCGACTTGGCCAGCAACGACGCCTGCTGGTGCGCGGCTTGCGCCCGTGGCGGCACGTTGCGGTCGGTACCCGGTTGCGGGCACGCGGCGCAATCGCCGAAGGCGAAGATGTTTTCATCGCGCGTGGTTTGCAGGGTCGGCAACACTTGCAGTTGATTGATGCGGTTGGTTTCCAGGCCATCGATGTCCTTGAGGAAACCCGGTGCGCGAATGCCCGCTGCCCAGACTTTCAGGCTGGCCTTGATCTCGTTGCCATCGGCAGTGATCAGGCTGTCGGCGGTCACTTCGCTGACCGAGGCGTTGGTCATCACATTGACCCCGAGCTTTTCCAGGGTCTTGTGTACCGGCCCGCTGATGCGTTCCGGCAGGGCTGGCAATACTCGAGGCCCGGCTTCGATCAGGGTGATGTGCATGTTTTCCGGTTTGATCCGGTCCAGACCATAAGCCGCCAGTTCATGGGCAGCGTTGTGCAGTTCGGCCGCCAGTTCAACGCCCGTCGCACCGGCACCGACGATCGCCACGCTGATCTGCTCGATCACATCGGTTTGCCCGGCGTGAGCACGCAGATAGTGGTTAAGCAGTTGCTGGTGGAAGCGCTCGGCCTGTTTGCGGGTGTCGAGGAACAGGCAGTGTTGCGCTGCGCCCTGAGTACCGAAATCGTTGGTGGTGCTGCCGACGCTGATCACCAGTGAGTCGTACTGCACTTCACGTGCCGGCACCAGTTCTACGCCGTTTTCGTCGTAGGTGGCGGCCAGCTGGATTTTCTTCTGCGCGCGATCGAGCCCGCTCATGCGCCCCAGCTGGAACTCGAAGTGGTTCCATTTCGCTTGGGCAACATAGTTGAGTTCGTCTTCGGAGGAGTTCAGCGATCCGGCGGCCACTTCGTGCAGCAGTGGTTTCCAGATGTGCGTCAGATTGGCGTCGACCAGCATCACACTGGCCGTGCCGCGTTTGCCCAGAGTCTTACCCAGACGGGTAGCCAACTCCAGACCGCCGGCGCCGCCGCCGACAATAACAATACGATGGGACATAGGGATAACTCGCAAGGTTTTTAAAGGAAATCGGTGCGGTTACCCAAGCGAGCGCCAAGCAGCTCATAGCGTCAGGTAACTGATAAATCGGCTCAACAGGCCCAGACCAATGGTCACTGCCAGCACCAGCACGAGGAGCATCCACGGCCGGAATGGCCGGCGCTCGACTCGGTGTTGGGACAGTTGCAGGTACTCTTCGACATGTTTCTGGTCTTCAGGGTTCAGGCGGCTGGTCATATTTGCCTCGTCAGGTAGACGTTGCTGAATGGGCAGAAGCTACAGCGGTTTTTATCCGGGGTTGAACGCAGCATAGCCGCTGTCCGGAACCGGTTCGACGCTGACCCGGTCTTCGAGGCGAATGATCCCGCTTTGTAACACCCGCGCGGTAATTCCGCCATGCCCGCGCACGGCTTGAAACGTACCGGGGCCGAGGTTGTTCTGCAGGCGTGCGCAGGGCTGGCACCAGCCCGTGGTTTCGAATATTGCCTGACCGATGCGAAAGCGCCGACCCTTGAGGCTAAACAAATTGATACCGCTGATAACAAGATTGCGCCGCAGGTCTTCAGGCCTGATTGGTTGATCGTCGGGGCGGCCCATCAGGGCGTTGATCACCGGCAGATGTTCCCACTGGATCAGCGTGACCTGCCGCGCGTTACGCACACCAGGCCGGGCGTGGTCGCCGGTCAGTCCTGCTTCCAGTCGCGCCTCCACTGCATCGAGTTCGATCATCGGCCCACGGGATTCGGGGCGCACGCCGATCCAGCGTACACGCCCAGTCTGCGGCACATCGGCGATCAATTGCTGAAGTGGCGTCACAGGCTGATCCCGACATCGAAGACGATGCTGCGGCCGAGGTTGCTGCGCAGAAAATCCGGTGCATCCGGATGCGCGAACAATACGCGGGCGAAGGTCGGGCCGACGAGTGACAGCGAGCGCCAGCCCTGACGCAGGTATTCGGTGGGCGGGGGGAAATGGCTGTTCAAATCCAGTACTTCTCGTTTGAGGCTGGCGAAGGCGATGATGTCCAGTTCGCCGAGATCCATGCCGCGTTCTTTGTAGTTGTGGGCTTTTTTGCGCAGGGTCGGCGCCAGTCGCAGCAGGAATTCATTGGCCGGGATTCGTTTGGGCTTGGCTTCGCGGCGGACCAGTTGGCTGAGGGAAAAGGCGCTGCGCCGCCGCTGCAATTCATCTCGCCACTCATCGTTGAGTCGGCGCCCCTCATCGAGAACGAAGAACACTTCGAAATTGGCATCCCGAAACAAAACGTCCGGCGGTTCGCCAGCGGGCGCGAATTCGTCGGCGCGGTAGGGAATGTTCAGGCCTTGCAGCAGGCGCTGACAGACCCAACGCTCACGCTCCCATTTGCGGGCATTGGACAGAAAGGCGTTGGCCTGCTCGGCCGCGATGGTCAGCAGGCGTAAATAATCTGAGTCATCCATAGGCCCAAGCTTAGCGTTCAAATGCGACAAACAGATAGCTTTGCATCAGCTGATGCGTTGCGGGCGGCGGTGTAGACTGCCACAAAGGACGTAAAGCCATGGATAAAGTGAGGGAATGATGATCGGTGCCGAACTGTTGTCCTCGGCGAGCCTGACGCTCGGCTGGCTGATTTATCTGCCGGTGCTGCTCTGGGCGATTACGCGCGCGCCGTGGGTCGAGTTGTTCAGCGACAGCCGGCGTCAGCATCTGTTGTTCGGCACGGTATTCGCGCTATTTCTGTTGTGGCTGGTGCGCAGGGATTTCGACACCGGCGTGTCCTATCACTTTATCGGCATGACCGCCGTGACATTGCTGCTGGATTGGCCGCTGGCAATTGTCGGAGGCCTGGTCGCACAGATCGGCCTGGTGCTATTGGGTCGTCAGGATTTGCTGGCGGTCGGGGTCAATGGCTCGCTGCTGATCCTGTTACCGGTGTTGATCACTGAATGTGTGGCGATCCTCGTCGAGCGCGCACAGCCACGTAATCCGTTTGTTTATATCTTCTGCTCCGGATTCTTCGCTGCGGCGTTGTCCGCGCTGTTATGTCTGATCCTGAGCCTGACGCTGCTGTGGTACGACGGTCTCTTCGCCATGCCGGAGTGGCTGGAAGACTTCATCGGGTATCTGTGGCTGCTGCTGTTTCCCGAGGCGTTCATCAACGGCATGGTCGTCAGCGCACTGGTGGTGTTCTGCCCGGAATGGCTGGAGACGTTCAATCGCACGCGCTACCTTTCGGCGCCGTGGAAGGACGACGACCCCAAGTCTTGATCCATATCAAATCCGCCACGCGCGGGAAATTTCATGCTCGCGCAAATCCCTTCAGGAGCAGCGGCATGAGCGTTTACGAGTGGGCAAGGCAGGAGACCCGGCAGAGTCTGGACATGGCGCAGGAGGTGGGCTTTGACCCGGGGTTGAGTTTGCGCGCCTTGCTCAGTGCGGTGGTGCAGCAGAGCAAGGCTGTGCGCAATGCCGAAGACCTGGCCGACGAATTGCGTTTTCTCGCGGAAAACCTCGACGACGATCAGGACTACGGCTTTATGCGGCCCTGATCGGGATCAGTGGCGTGGATCGAAATCGCCGGAAAACAGTTCATCTTCGGCGTCCGGTGCAAGCGGAATCTTGTGTTCTTCCGATGCCCAGGCGCCGAGGTCGATCAGTTTGCAGCGATCAGAGCAGAACGGCCGAAACTTGTTTTCTGGGGTGAATTCCACGGGGGCGCCGCAGGTCGGGCATTCAACGGTGGGGATCTGGCTCATGCTTGGCCTCCGGATAAAGTCAGGTAAAAGTGATGCAGGCGCTCGACCTCGCTGTGCAGCCAGGCGAGGTCGCGGTCGTTGACCACCACGTCGTCGGCACGGCTCACACGGTCTTCGCGGCTCGACTGAGCCTTGAGGATCGCCTGAACCTGCTGCTCGCTGGTCTGGTCACGCTGCAAGGTGCGTTCGATCTGCAATTGTTGCGGGGCGTCGATCACCAGGATGCGCTGGGTCATCGCGTATTGCCCGGATTCGATCAACAGCGGCGAAACCAGAATCGCGTAAGGCGATTTTGCCAGCGCCAGATGATGAGCGATTTCCTCGGCGATCAACGGATGCAGCAGGGCTTCGAGCCAGCGCCGTTGCTCCGGCTCTTCGAAGATCAGCTTGCGCAGGGCCGCGCGGTCCAGTGTGCCATCGGCCTGCAAAACACTAGGGCCGAAGTGTTCGGCAATCTTTGCCAGCGCCGGACGCCCCGGTTCTACCACCCAGCGCGCCGCGTGATCGGCATCCACCACGTGGACACCCAGATCAATGAAGTGCTGGGCCGCCGCGCTTTTGCCGCTGCCGATGCCGCCGGTTAGGCCGAGAATCCAGGGTTTTTCCACAGGGGTATTCATTTCAAACCGACAGACTGCCAATAGAAGTCGGTTATTTGACCACCCCAGAGCAAGGCAATCCAGCCGGCAATTGCCAGATAGGGGCCGAAGGGGATCGGCGTCGAGCTTTTCTGTTCGCGCAGGCGTAGCAAAATCACCCCGATAATGGCGCCGACCAGCGATGACAACAGGATCGTCAGCGGCAGAATCTGCCAGCCTCCCCAAGCGCCGAGCAGCGCCAACAGTTTGAAATCACCGTGGCCGATGCCGTCCTTACCGGTCAGCAGTTTGAACAGCCAGAACACTGACCACAGCGCCAGGTAACCGGCCACCGCGCCCCACAGCGCATCGTGCAAGGGCACGAACAGGCCGAAGCTGTTGACGATCAACCCCAGCCACAACAACGGCAGCACCAGCACATCGGGCAGCAGTTGATGTTCGGTGTCGATCAGACTCATTGCCAGCAAACCCCACGTCAGGACAATCAGCAGGCATGCCGACCAACCGAAGCCGATATGCCAGGCGATGAAGGCAGAGAGCAGCCCGCAAGCCAGTTCGGTCAGCGGATATCGTTTGCTGATGGGCGCAGCACACGCGGAACAACGCCCGCGCAGCCACAGGTAACTCAACAGGGGAATGTTTTCCCACGGGCGAATCCGATGGGCGCAATGTGGGCACTCGGAGTGCGGCAGCATCAGGTTGTAAGTCGGCAGTGGCGCTTCGCCGGGCAAACCGAGCACGTCGTGGGCTTGCTGGCGCCAATCGCGTTCGAGCATTTTCGGCAGGCGCCAGATCAGCACGTTGAGGAAGCTGCCGACCACCAGACCCAGCAGCAGGGCGGTGAAGACAAAGGCCAGCGGATACAGAGCGAACAGTTCGTCGATAGGCATGTCAGATCGCTGAGCCGAGTTGAAAAATCGGCAGATACATGGCCACCACCAGCCCACCGACGATTACCCCCAGCACGACCATGATGAACGGCTCCATGAGGCTGGTGAGGTTGTCGACCATGTTATCCACTTCCTCTTCGTAAAACCCCGCGACCTTGTCGAGCATCTCGTCCAGCGCGCCGGACTCTTCGCCGATCGCGGTCATCTGCACGGCCATGTTGGGAAAGACCCCGGTGCTGCGCATCGAAAAATTCAGCTGCATGCCGGTCGAGACGTCCTGGCGAATGCGCAGCACGGCACGCTTGAACACCACGTTGCCGGTAGCGCCGGCCACCGAGTCGAGCGCTTCCACCAATGGCACACCGGCAGCAAACGTGGTCGACAGGGTTCGAGCGAAGCGGGCTACCGCTGACTTGTACATCAGCGTGCCGACCAAGGGCAGTTTCAACAGCCAGGTGTCTTTGCGATCACGTAGCGCCTGGGAGGTTTTCAGTGCGTGACGGGTGCCGAAAATCGCCGCGACCAGCGCGCCGAGAATCGCCCACCACCATTGCTGCATGAATTCCGAGAGGCTGATGATCATCAGGGTGAAGGCCGGCAGCTCAGCGCCGAAACCGGAAAAAACCGACTGAAACTGCGGCACCACTTTGACCAGCAGGATCCCGGTCACGACTGCCGCCACCAGCACCACGGCGGAGGGGTAAGTCATGGCTTTCTTGATCTTGGCCTTGAGCCGTTCGCTTTTTTCCTTATAAGTCGCGACACGTTCGAGCAAGGTGTCGAGGGCGCCGGACTGCTCGCCCGCATCGACCAGATTGCAATACAGCTCGTCGAAATACTGCGGCTTTTTGCGCAGGGCCGTGGCGAAGCTGTTACCGGCCGCGACCTCCTGTTTGACCTCGTCCACCAGCTTGCGCATGGCCGGGTTCTCAAAACCCTCGCCAATAATGTCGAACGACTGCAGCAGCGGCACGCCGGCCTTCATCATGGTCGCCATCTGCCGGGTGAACAGAGCGATGTCCTGAGCCTTGATGCGTTTGCCAAAGCTCAGCAACGAGGCGGACTTCTTGCGTACCTTGCCGGGATTGATCCCCTGTTTACGCAGTTGTGCCTTGATCAGTGCCGGGTTCTGTCCACTTAGTTCACCGGTGACTTTACTGCCTTTCCTGTCCGTACCTTCCCAGGCATAAATACTGATTTTCGCTGCCTTGACCGCCATGTTCAGTCCTTGGTGACCCGGTTGATTTCTTCAAGGCTGGTGATGCCTTGCATGGCCTTGTGCAGCCCGGAGGTGCGCAGGTCGTCGAAGCCGTCGCGGCGCATTTGGCTGTCGATTTCCAGCGAGTTGCCTTCGGCCATGATCAAGCGTTGCAGCTCCGGTGTGTTTTTCACCACTTCATAAATCCCCACGCGTCCCTTGTAACCGCCGTTGCAGTGATCGCAACCGACCGGCTCGTAGATCGTGAAATGGCCGATGCGTTCCTCGGGGAAGCCTTCTTTGATCAAGGTTTCGCGCGGGATTTCGATGGCTTTCTTGCAGTGGCTGCACAGTTTGCGCGCCAGGCGCTGGGCGATGATCAGGCTGACCGAGGTGGCGATGTTGAAACCGGGAATGCCCATGTTGTGCAGACGCGTGAGGGTTTCCGCAGCGCTGTTGGTGTGCAGGGTCGAGAGCACCAGGTGACCGGTCTGCGCAGCCTTGATCGCGATCTCGGCGGTTTCCAGGTCGCGGATCTCGCCGACCATGATCACGTCCGGGTCCTGCCGTAGAAATGAGCGCAGTGCCTGGGCAAAGTCGAGCCCTTGCTTGGGATTGACGTTGACCTGGTTGATGCCTTCCATGTTGATTTCCACCGGGTCTTCGGCGGTGGAGATATTGATGTCGACGGTGTTGAGGATATTCAGACCGGTGTAGAGCGACACGGTTTTACCCGAACCGGTGGGGCCGGTGACCAGAATCATGCCCTGTGGCTGCTTGAGTGCGGCCATGTACAGATCCTTTTGCTCGGGCTCATAGCCGAGGGCGTCGATACCGATCTGCGCGCTGGACGGGTCGAGGATCCGGATCACCACTTTTTCGCCCCACAACGTCGGCAGGGTGTTGACCCGGAAATCGATCGATTTGCTCTTCGACAGACGCATCTTGATCCGCCCGTCCTGCGGTTTGCGCCGTTCCGAAATATCCAGGCTGGCCATGACTTTCAGGCGTGCGGCGATGCGCCCGGCCAGTTGAATCGGTGGCTTGGCCACCTCGCGCAGGATGCCGTCGGTGCGCACCCGTACCCGGTAGTTCTTCTCGTAAGGTTCGAAGTGCAAGTCGGATGAGCCGCTTTTGATCGCGTCGAGCAGCATCTTGTGAACGAAACGCACCACCGGCGCATCGTCGGCGTCGAGCCCGCCGATAGCGTCTTGCTTGCTGTCGTCGATGGACTCGACATCGACCCCGTCGAGATCGACATCGGCCATGTCCTCCAGACCACTGGCGTGGGTGTCGAAGAATTTCTCGATGGCGTCGCTGAGCTTGTCGTCCTCGACCAGAATGGCTTCGGTGCTCAGGCCGGTGCTGAACTGAATGTCGTTGATCGCTTGATGATTGCTCGGGTCGGAAATCCCCACGAACAGTTTATTGCCGCGCCGCCACAAAGGCAGGGCATGGTGCTGGCGCACGAGTTTTTCGCTGACCAGTCCCTTGGGCTGGGTTTCCTTGTCCAGGCAGTTGAGATCAAGGAACGCCATGCCGAAATGCTCGGAGGCGATCTCGGCGACCTGTGAGCTTTTCACCAGTTTGTTCTGCACCAGATAGCTGACCAGCGAAAGGCGATTGCGCTGGGCCTGTTGCCAGGCCTGCTGGGCAGTTTTTTCCGTGAGCAGTTCGGCCTGGACCAATTGCTTGGCCAGACCGCTCAGAGCGATGTCATTCATGGGGATTCCGCACGCTTGCAGTTCATGACTTATAGCCTAGTCAAGTGACAGCGCCAAACACGGAGGGTGCAGGTGACAAAAAGTGTCAGATAGTGCGGTTGCATGTTGTAGGAAATGGCGTTGTACACGCTTTGCGCCCAGTGGGCGGGGGCTGGAGGCATTGGCATGGCCTATGCTGCGTCCCTTGCAGATCATGAGATTTCGACTCATGCATGGAGCGTGTCTATGAAAAAACAACAAGGTTTTACTCTGATCGAGCTGCTGATCGTGGTGGCGATCATCGGGATTCTGGCGACTATCGCCTTGCCGCAGTACACCAAGTATCAAGCGCGGGCGAAGGTCACGGCGGGTCTGGCGGAAATCAGTGCACTGAAGATTCCGTTTGAAGACACCATTAACCAAGGCACCGATCCAAGCCTGACGAACGTCACCGGTAGCGCCACTTTCACCACCACCAACTGCGGCACCGTAGCGGCGTCAGGTACTGCGTCTTCCGGGGCAGGCAGCATCGTTTGCACGCTCGCTAACGCACCAGCTCCGGTGTTGGGCAAAACGATCACGCTAACCCGCTCTTCCGGGACTGGCTCGGCAGCGGGTGTCTGGAGTTGTGCATCAACCGTGAACGCCGACTACGCCCCTAAAGGCTGCCCAGGCAGCGGTACTTGATCGATCATTCGATCTGTTAAAAATGCCCCGTTTACGGGGCATTTTCTTGGTCTGGCGATAAATAAAAGCTTCAATAATTTCAGCGTCTTAGGAACTTTCCAAAAAACCGCAACTTGCATGCGATTTATCTGCAAGTCATGCAAATTGCATGAAACCGGAATTTGGGTTTTTGGCTAAGTGTTTGATTTTAAAGATTTTTATTATGGATAAAAAGTTGGCACAGCGTTCGCAACTACCTTGGTAACCCTGCTGACAAGACAACCAGCAGACTTTCCAGAAAAACAGGAGTTACTCGTATGAAGAAGTTCGCTATCACTGCCGCTGCTGCTACCGCTACCGCGCTGACCCTGACCATGGCTTCCGGTGCATTCGCACAATCCACCCAGGCTACTCAGGCTCCAATGACTCTGGCCGCCGGTGAAATGACCAAGGCTAAAGAAACTACTTCCGATACCTGGATCACCACCAAAGTCAAAAGCGACCTGGTCACCGAAAAAGGCATCCCAGGCACTGACATCAAAGTAGAAACCAACAAAGGTGTTGTGTCGCTGTCGTCGACTGTAGCCGTTACCGAAGCTCAGAAAACCACCGCAGTGAACATCACCAAGAAAATCAAAGGCGTTAAAGCGGTCTCCGCTGACGGCCTGAAAGCCGAGTAAGGCATGACTTCTCGCCTGGACCGGGAGAAGGCGCGACAGACGGGCCGAGCAATACGTCTGCCGCAACTTTAGAGTTCATGCGAACGGTCACACGGATGTGACCATTGCAGGCCCCGCCACTTGTGCCGGGGCCTGTTCTATTTCAGGGGCAACACAAAACAAATGTAGGAGTGAGCCTGCTCGCGATAGCGGTGAGTCAGTCAGCAATTTGATTAGCTGACAGACCGCTATCGCGAGCAGGCTCACTCCTACAGGGGGAATCGGTGTTGGTTTAGTTACCGCGCTTGCTGTTGATCTGCCGCAGGCGATTGCCTTCGAAGCGCAAGTATTGATACATGCCGTTGCTCGGGCCGTAGGTCCATTCCTCGACCTGAAACTCCTCGCGGCGATTGGCGCTGCGCTTGTAACCGAGCACATCACGACTGACCGGTTCACCGCACTTTTGCAGGACTTCGCTGGAGCGGTCGCCAAGGCTGATCAGTTGGCTGCCGCAGCGCAGCGTATCGGACGCCGAGGCGTGACTGGCCGCGAGCGTCATTGCGATCAAGGCCAGCCACTGCAGTTTCATCACTCGGCATCCAGATGCATTTGCGTGACCACGCGGCCGTCGCTCTCGGCCTCGCCAAGATTGGCGTCGATGAAGTACACGCGGTCGTCTGCCAGTTGACCTTTATCGACCAGATAATCCTTGATGCTGCTGGCACGGTCCTGACCCAACTGACGCAGCAGTACATCGCTGCCACTCCAGAACTGAATCACGCCTTCGCGCATCTTCGCCGTACGTTCTTCCTTGCCCAGATCCCTCCATTCGGCCGGTGGCTGGGTTTTCAGACGAGTACGGTAGATGCCTTCTAGCAGTGGGCCTTTCTCGCCCTCCGGCACTTGCAGCAGCGACGCCTGAGCCGGGACTTTATCGCCACGACGCTGGAGCATCTTGTAGTAGTTGTATTGGTATTCGCGCTCCAGACGCTGCTCGGCGAGCAACGGGCCGTCACTGCTCTTCGCTGCTGTGCCTTCGATTTCCAGACGCAGTGCCGGACGTTCCTTCAGTGCCTGGGACAGTTTGACCAGCGCCGCTTCGGCATCCTTGCTCAAGTCGCTGGAACCCGGCGCAAACGACACGGTGCCGAGGTCTTCCGAGCCGCCGCCATTGATCAGCCCGCCGATCATCTTGAACGGTGCGGCAGCGGCTTTGACGATCAGGTTGCGCAGGGTCTGCCAGACAATCGGCATCACGCTGAACTGTGGATTGTTCAAGTCGCCGGTGACCGGCAGTTCGATGGAGATCTTGCCGTCGACGTCCTTGAGCAAGGCGATCGCCAGTTTCAGCGGCAGGCTCACGGCGTCCGGGCTGTCGACTTTTTCGCCGAGCTGCAATTGCTCGACCACCACCTTGTTCTCGGCTTTGAGCTGACCCTTGGTGATCAGGTAATGCAGGTCAAGGTTGAGCCGGCCCTTGCGGATACGGTAGCCGGCAAATTTGCCGGAGTAGGGCGTCAGTGTTGTCAGCTCGACGCGTTTGAAGCTGGTGGCGATGTCGAGGCTGGCCATCGGGTCGAACGGATTGACCGCGCCCTTGATGGTTACTGGTGCATAACGGTCGACCTTGCCTTTGATGTCGACGCTGGCCGGTTTGGCCTGACGGCTGTCGATGGTACCGATCTGGCCGTTGAGCTGTTGCACTGCGGTGGCGAAGTTCGGTGTCAGGCTGAAGTCGGCGAAGTTGGCCGAGCCGTCATTGATGGCGATGCCACCGATGTGAATACCCAGCGGTTTTTCGTTGCTGGCCGGTTTCGCTGCGGTGCTTTTCGCGCCACTGTCGGCGGGTTGTGGAATCAGCAGATCATCGATGTTGGTGGTGCGATCATCGTTGATCATGAATCGCGCATACGGCTGGAACAGGTTGATCTTGTCGATCGACAGGCTGTCGCCGTGTTGATAATTCAGGCCTTCGACCACCACTTGCTGCCACTTGAGGAAGTCGCGGGTTTTCAGGGTGTCGAGGGTGTGCAGTTGATCGATCTGCGCGCGCCCGGTGACGCTGAGCGCAAGCGGTTCGGTGCTCTTCAGATTGACCTTCAGATCGCTGCCAAGCATGCCGCTGCGCAGTTCCAGGCGAATGAACGGATTGATGTAGGACTGCGCGACACGCAGGTCGATGTCCTGGGTCTTCACGTTGAGCTGGGCGTTGACCGGGGCAAGATTGACCGTGCCGTCGGCCATGATCTTGCCTTGTTTGCCCACACCGCTGTCGAGCTTGAGTTTGAAGGGCGAACCGTTGAGGCTGTCGAAATCCTGCAGATCGACGTTCAGCGGGGTGATATCCAGGGCGACGGCGGGTGTGGCCGAGCGGTCGGCCAGATGCACGGTGTAGTTACGCAATTGCACGTCTTTGAGCAGCACTTGCCATGGTTTGCTCGGCGCGGGCGGTGTTTTCGGCGAGTCGGCAGCGGCCGGCGTGTTCACCGGTTCTGCGGCGGCTTTGGCGGCGGGTTTCGACGGTTGACTGGCGAACAGTTTCTGCCAGTCCAGTTGGCCGTCGGCTTCGAGCGCTGCCCAGGTTTCCAGTTTGTTGCTGCGGATCTTGCCGACCACCACTTGCTGTTTGGCCAGATCGACCGAGGTTTCGCTGACGTCGAGACGTTCGAGCTTCGCCAACGGGCGTCCATCGGGGGCCTTGATCGCGAACGGCGCGATGCTCACCGCCACGTTGTTCAACTGCAGTTCGGTTTCTTTCGACAGATTGAGTTTGTATTCGCTGCTGAGGCTGATCACGCCGTCTTCGAGTACCAAAGGCACCGAGTCACGCACGTAGGGCCAGAAGGCTTTCATCTTGCCGTCGGTGATTTTGAGGGTGCCTTCGGAGGTGAACGGGATCAGGCTGAAATTACCGCTCCAGTCGATCCGGCCGCCAGCGGGGCCGATGGCGACCAGGGTCATGTCGGCGCTGTCTTCGGGCAGGGTGCTGAGGTTTTTCAGTTCGAAGCTGAGGTCGTCGTAGAGGAATTCGATCGGCTCGCTCGGGCGCACGTCTTCAAAGTGCACCACGCCGCCGGCCAGTTTGATGTTGTCGATGCGCAGCGGGAAGGGCTTGGCATCCGGATCGGCCGGTGTCGGCTCACTGGCCGGCACATTGAACAGGCCGAGCAGGTTGAGTTTGCCGTCTTTGGCGAAAAGGATTTCAGTCTTCGGCTTGTCCAGCTCGATGTTGGCCAGATGCAGGGCTTTGGTCCACAGGCTGTCGATTTGCAGGTCGGCGTACAGGCGATCGAAACCGATCTGTTCCTTGCCCGGCTCGCCGATGACCAGTCCCCACAGGGTGACTTCAAGGCTGAACGGATTGAGCTCGATACGCTGGATATGCGCAGGCACTGTCGCGTAATTGGCCAGTTGTTGATTGGCCACACGCAGGGCGATGCCCGGCAAAATCAGAAACCCCAGCAGGCTGTAGAGGGCCAGAGCAGTCAACAAGGCGCCAATTGCGCGAATCAATCCTTTGGGCATGTGCGGCTTCATCTGTCTGAATCGGAGTGCCTTGGAGTATGGCACGCGATTCTGGTTCCGAAGTACCTCGCATGGAGCAGGATTGTTCAGATTCTTCTGTAGGAACGCTTTCCATGTGGGAGCGAGCCTGCTCGCGAAGGCGTTCTATCAGTCACTCTATCTGTTGGCTGATACACCGCTTTCGCGAGCAGGCTCGCTCCCACATTGGACAGTTGTCAGCCGTGCGAGCGATTCAGAGCTGCAGGATCAGGGTTTTCAGCGGCGGTTGCTGGTCCATGGACGGGAAGTCGGCACCCGGGGTCATCACGCTCCACTCGCGCACTGGCCGGCCAGCCTTTTCGGCGCAGCGCAGGACCTGCTCGCGCCAGTCGTCCATGCTGACTTTCGCCAGGTTGTTGCAGCAGATCAGCACGCCGTTGTCGGCGGTGGTCAGCAGGGCCGGTTTGAGCAGGCTCTGATAGTCGCGCAGCAGGTCGACGGTGCCGAATGCGCTCTTGGCCCACGCGGGCGGGTCGAGCAGGACCAGATCGTATTGGCGCTGATCGAGGCGTTGGTAGCTCGGCAGTTTCTGCCCGCGACGCTGGCTGATCGGCAGACCGGCGAGTTGCCGGATTGCCGGAAAGTAATCGGACTGGATGAACTGCATCTCCGGCAATTGCGGGTTGAGCAGACCGTTTTCACGGCCGACCGCCAGATTCCCCTCGGCGAAATCCAGGTTGCACACTTCACTCGCGCCGCCAGCGGCGGCACTGAGGCCGACGCCGCAGGTGTAGGCAAACAGGTTGAGCACGGATTTGCCTTTGGCGTGATCCTTGACCCAGCCACGCGTATTGCGCAGGTCGAGGAACAGCAGCGGATCTTGTCCGGCATGGCGACCGCGCACCCGGTAGTTCAGACCCCATTCGTGGCCAACCAGATCGGCCAGCGCCGCCTCGTCAGCCTTATAGACGCTGTCTTCACGGTCAATACGCGAGTTGCCACGGGAGCGGTCGTTGTAGACCAGCAAGGTTTCCAGCCCCAGGCTCTGATTAACCATGGCGTGCAGTTGCAGCAGGTCTTCCCGCTCCAGCGTCTGGTGGAAGCTTTGCACCAGCAGTTGCGGGCCGTAGCGGTCGATGGTCAGGCCGCCGGCGCCTTCCTGGCTGCCGTGGAACAGCCGATAGCAATCGGTGCCCTGGCGGTGCAGCTCGGCCAGCAGATCCTGGCGTTGATCGAGGGCGGCGCGCAGCGCCTGATTCAAGGAAGACATGCGGGCGCCTTGCTGGAGAGAATGGGGGCGCGGGAGTTTAGCAGCTTGGCGGGCAATCGAGTTGCACCCTTCGCGAGCAGGCTCGCTCCCACATGGGAGTGCATTCCAAATGTGGGAGCGAGCCTGCTCGCGAAGCTTTTAGGTCAGCAAACCCATCCGCCGTTTGGCCCGCTGTACCGAACCATTGCGCATCGCCCAGCGCAGCATCGGTGCACTGCGCCTCACGCTGGCGCGAATCAATTGCCGTTGCAGCGAGCTCTGCCGGACATCAAGCATATCGCTGGCCCAATCCGGCAGTAGATCAATGCCAGCCTTCATCATCAGATCACCAAACGGTCGCGCCAGAACACTCGGCGCCGGTGCGTCGAGCAACAAACGCAACACCTCACGGCTGCGCTCATCGCACAGCAACTGCGGGCGCATGCGTTGCAGATAATCGGCTACGGCTTGCCGCGATTTCGGCACATCCCGCGCACCGAGGCGTTCGGCAATCACGGCGATTTCCGCGTAATAACGATCCTGATCCGCCCCCGACAACTGCGGATTGCGATAACGCAAATGTGCCGCGAGAAAGTTACTGACTTCGGCCACGTGCACCCAGGTCAGCAAATCCGGATCGCTCGCTGCATAAGGCCGGCCATCCGGCGCAGTGCCGACCACTTGCAGATGAATGGTGCGCACTTTCTCGATCAGCCAGTCGGCATCCCGCCGCGAACCGAAGGTGGTGCCGGAAACAAACTGACTGGTGCGCCGCAAACGCCCGAGCATGTCCTGACGGAAATTCGAATGATCCCAAACCCCGGCCAGTGCCAGCGGATGCAAGGCTTGCAGCAGCAACGCGCTGATGCCGCCGATCAACATGCTGCTGAAATCGCCGTGCACCTGCCAACTGACCGAATCCGGGCCGAACAGACCAGGATCGCCCTTGGGGTTTTCCAGATCGAGTTGGCCGAGGGACAGCCCGGTCAGGCTCATGAGTTGGTTTTCAATACGACTGCGGATGAATTCCATGACCACTCAGTGCGAAAGGGCGGGCGCGGCCGGTTGACCGCGCCCGGGATTTTACTGATTGAGGCGCTTGTCGATCAGGCCTTGCACCACGCTCGGGTCGGCCAGGGTCGAGGTGTCGCCGAGGCTGTCGAGTTCGTTGCAGGCGATCTTGCGCAGAATGCGCCGCATGATCTTGCCTGAACGGGTTTTCGGCAAGGCCGGCGCCCACTGGATCAGGTCCGGTTTGGCGAAGCTGCCGATTTCCTTGCTGACGTGCGCCAGCAGTTCTTTCTTCAGCTCGTCATTCGGTTCGGTGCCGTTCATCGGCGTGACGAAGGCGTAGATGCCCTGACCTTTGACGTCGTGGGGGTAACCGACCACGGCGGCTTCGGCGATGCTGTCGTGCAGCACCAGCGCGCTTTCCACTTCAGCCGTGCCGATGCGGTGGCCGGAGACGTTGATCACGTCATCGATGCGCCCGGTGATCCAGTAGTCGCCATCCTCGTCGCGGCGTGCGCCGTCGCCGGTAAAATAGTAGCCGGGATAGGGTTTGAAATAGGTGTCGACCATCCGTTGCGGGTCGCCGTATACGCTGCGGATCTGTGCCGGCCAACTCGACTTGATCGCCAGCACGCCGCTGCCGGCGCCTTTGATTTCCTTGCCGTGTTCATCGAGCAGCACCGGCTGCACGCCGAACATCGGTTGCGTGGCGCAGCCCGGTTTGATCCGTTGTGCGCTGACCAGCGGGCTGAGCATGATGCCGCCGGTTTCGGTCTGCCACCAGGTGTCGACGATGGGGCAGCGCTGTTCTCCTACGACGTTGAAATACCATTCCCACGCTTCCGGGTTGATCGGCTCACCCACGCTGCCGAGTAATCTGAGGCTGGCGCGCGAGGCTTCCTTCAGCGGTTCGGCACCTTCGCGCATTAACGCGCGCAGGGCGGTCGGTGCGGTATAGAAAATGTTGACCTTGTGTTTATCGATGACCTGCCAGAATCGTGAGCTGTTCGGGTAGCTCGGCACACCTTCGAACATCAACGTGGTCGCGCCGTTGGCCAGCGGGCCGTAGACGATGTAGCTGTGGCCGGTGACCCAACCGACATCGGCGGTGCACCAGAACACCTCGCCGTCGCGGTAATCGAGCACGTATTTGAAAGTCATCGCCGCTTGCAACAGGTAGCCGCCGGTGGTGTGCAGCACGCCTTTGGGTTTGCCGGTGCTGCCCGAGGTGTAGAGGATGAACAGCGGATCTTCGGCGTCCATCGGTTCCGGTGGGCAATCGTCGCTGACATCGCGCACCGCCTGGTGATACCAGAGGTCGCGGCCTTCGACCCAATCGACCTTGCCTTGGCTGCGCTCGACCACCACGACGGTGCTGACGTCCGGGCAACTTTGCAGGGCTTTGTCGACGTTTTGCTTGAGCGGCACGAACTTGCCGCCGCGTACACCTTCGTCGGCAGTGATCACCGTGCGGCAATCGGCATCGAGAATACGGTCACGCAGAGAGTCAGGAGAAAAGCCGCCAAACACCACCGAATGGATCGCGCCGATTCGTGCACAGGCGAGCATGGCGTAAGCGGCTTCGGGGATCATCGGCATGTAGATGCACACCCGGTCACCTTTCTTCACGCCACGGCTTTTCAGCACGTTGGCCAGGCGGCAGACGTGATGATGGAGTTTTTTATAAGTGATTTGCGCCGATTCGGCCGGGTCGTCGCCTTCCCAGAGCAGGGCGGTCTGCTCGCCGCGCTTTGCCAGGTGGCGGTCGATGCAGTTGTAACTGACGTTCAGTCTGCCCCCGGCAAACCAGGCGGCTTCCCCGGTTTTCAGGTCATAGCGCTGAACGGTCTGCCACGGTGTGCTCCAGTCGAGGAACTGCGAGGCCTGCTCGGCCCAGAAGGTGCTGGGGTGTTCAATGGATTCGCGGTACAGGCGCCGATAGTCTTCCTGACTCAATTGCGCAGCCCGGCGGACGGCATCGGCTTTGGGGAACGTGCTGATATCGAACATGACGGTTCCTTATTCTTGTGGTGCGACAGGAATAAAGATGCGCCGATGGGGGCAAGGGATCAAGGCCGGCAGACGGCTCTCCACCGCGAAGAGCCCCTCACCCTAACCCTCTCCCAAAGGGAGAGGGGACTGACCGAGGTGTTTGGGCTTGATACATCGACCTGAAATTTCGGAGTCGAACTCAAGTATCGAAAACGTGAAAATCGGCTCCCTTTCCCCCTCGCCCCTGGGGGGAGAGGGCTGGGGTGAGGGGGAAGCGATTTGGCTGTCACCGCGAAATCCACGCCAAACGCCAGACGAAAAAAAGCCCCTGAACTTCAGGGGCTCTCTATCAAGCAACTGATCAACCGCGGTGACGACCGCGGAAGTAGTTGATCAGGCCCTGAGTAGAGGGGTCATCGGCAGTGCTTTCATCGCTGCCGACCAGGCGGTTGTAAACGCCTTTGCCCAGTTCCTTGCCCAACTCAACGCCCCACTGGTCGAAGGCGTTGATGCCCCAGACCACGCTTTGTACGAACACTTTATGTTCATACATTGCCACCAGCGCGCCGAGACGACGCGGGCTGATGCGTTCAACCACAATGGTGTTGCTCGGACGGTTGCCCGGGATCACCTTGTGTGGCGCGAGTTTGTGCACTTCTTCTTCGCTCATGCCTTTGTCGCGCAACTCTTGCTCGGCTTCCGGCAGGGTCTTGCCGAGCATCAGCGCCTGGCTCTGCGACAGGCAGTTGGCGTACAGCCACTGATGGTGGTCGGAAACCGGGTTGAAGCTGACGATCGGCACGATGAAATCGGCCGGGATCAACTGCGAACCTTGATGCAGCAACTGGTGGTAAGCGTGCTGACCGTTGCAGCCGACGCCGCCCCAGATCACCGGACCGGTATCGGTCGACACCGGCGTGCCGTCCTGGCGCACGCTCTTGCCGTTGGATTCCATGTCCAGTTGTTGCAAGTGCTTGGTGATGTTGCGCAGGTAGTGGTCGTACGGCAGGATCGCGTGGCTTTGCGCGCCCCAGAAGTTGCCGTACCACACGCCGAGCAGGGCCAGCAGCACCGGCATGTTCTGTTCGAACGGCGCGGTCTGGAAATGCTGGTCCATGGTGTAAGCCCCGGACAGCAATTCCTTGAAGTTGGACATGCCGATGGCCAGAGCGATCGGCAAACCGATCGCCGACCACAGCGAATAACGACCGCCGACCCAGTCCCACATCGGGAAGATGTTTTCTTCGCGGATACCGAAGGCCACGGCAGCGGCGTTGTTGCTCGATACGGCGATGAAGTGACGATACAGCTCGGCTTCCGAACCGCCCTGCGCCAGGTACCAGGCGCGCGCAGCTTGAGCGTTCTTCAGGGTTTCGAGGGTGTTGAAGGATTTCGACGAAACGATGAACAGTGTGGTCTCGGCGCGCAGTTTCTGCGTCAGCTCGTGGAATTCGCTGCCGTCGATGTTCGCCAGATAATGGCAACGCACGCCTTTCTGCGCGTAGGACAGCAGTGCTTCGGACACCAGTTCAGGGCCGAGGAACGAGCCACCGATGCCGATGTTGACCACATCGGTGATCGGCTTTTCGGTGTAACCACGCCACAGGCCATCGTGGATACGGCCAACCAGATCGGTGATCTGGTTCAGGACCTTGTGCACTTCCGGCATCACGTTGACGCCGTTGACCGACAGCTTGTCGCCTACCGGGCGGCGCAGGGCGGTGTGCAGCGCCGGGCGGCCTTCGGAAGTGTTGACGATTTCGCCTTCGAACAGCGCTTTGATGGCGCCTTTGAGATCGACTTCATTGGCCAGACCCACCAGCAGATTGCGGGTCTGGGCGTTGATCAAATTTTTCGAATAATCGAGAAACAGTCCGCAGCTACTGAGGGTGAATTGATTGAAGCGCTGCGGATCGGCGTTGAAGGCTTCGCGCATGCTGAAATCCTGCATGGCTTGGCGGTGATCTTTCAACGCTTGCCAGGCGGGCAGAGCGGTAACGTCTTGAGGAGTGAGGTAATACGCCATCGCTGCGGTTTTCCTTTTTACTTGAACGGCCTTTTGAACACTGAACAGACCCGGCACGCCATGTTTGGGCATGGGATCAACTGCGTCGACACGATTTCCGGACACAGGGCGAATACAGTAAACCTCGCGCTGCGTTCTGTCTTGACTTTGTCTGACCAGATCCCTGTACTTTTTTAACATCCAGACCGGGAACTGGCCGACAAACGGAGGGGGCGGGGCGAAATCGGGATCAGGCGAGCTGAACCGGGATGGCGTTGCTGGTGTGGCTGAGCTCATTGCCCGGCGCCATGTAGAGCATGCGCGGCTTGAAATTGACCAGCTCGGCTTCGCTGTAATGGGCATAGGCACAAATGATCACGCGGTCGCCGACCTTGGCCTTGTGCGCAGCGGCGCCATTGACCGAGATCATCCGCGAACCCTCTTCGCCACGAATCGCGTAGGTGGTGAAGCGCTCACCATTGTCGACGTTATAAATCTGGATCTGCTCGTATTCACGGATGCCGGACAAGTCCAGCCACTCGCCATCGATGGCGCACGAACCTTCGTAATCGAGCACTGCATGAGTGACTTCGGCGCGGTGCAGTTTGGCCTTGAGCATGATCGCGTGCATGAGGGTTTTCCCGGGTTGGAATCGAACGGCGGGCAGTGTGCCCGAAGGCTTTGAGGGCGGCAATACGGCTTGAAATGCAATTTTCATAACACCGAAAACCACTGTAGGAGTGAGCCTGCTCGCGATAGCGGTGTGTCATTCAACACTAATGCTGACTGACACACCGCTATCGCGAGCAGGCTCACTCCTACAGGGGGGATTGCGGTGTCTTTAAACCGGGGTATCGAGATTCAGGTGCAGATTGTCGATCAACCGCGTAGTGCCGAGGAACGCCGCCACCAGAATCACCAGATCACGGTCTTCAGCCGTCGCCGGACGCAGGGTCAGGGCATGGCGGATTTCCAGGTAGTCCGGGCGCAGACCTGCGGCTTCAAGCTGCTGCAACTGGGCAGCGATCAGCGCCGGGAAGTCGCGTTCACCTTGCTTGATCGACTCGGCAATGTTGCTCAGCGAGCGATAAACCACCGGCGCCACCGCACGCTGTTCTTCGCTGAGGAAACCGTTGCGCGAGGACAGCGCCAGGCCGTCAGCGGCGCGTACGGTCGGCTCGCCAATGATCTGGATCGGCATGTTCAGGTCATGCACCAGCGCGCGAATCACCGCCAGTTGCTGGTAATCCTTCTGGCCGAAAATCGCCAGATCCGGCTGGACCATGTTGAACAGCTTGCTGACCACGGTCGCCACGCCTTCGAAATGCCCCGGACGGCTGGCGCCGCACAGGCCTTCGGACAATTGCGGCACGCTGACCCGAGTCTGTCCGGCCATGCCGTCGGGGTACATTTCTTCGACGGTTGGCGCGAACAGTAGAGAGCAGCCCGCTTCGAGCAGCTTCTCCTGATCCGCCGCCAACGTGCGCGGGTATTTATCGAGGTCTTCGCCAGCGCCGAACTGCAGCGGGTTGACGAAAATGCTCGCGACCACGAAATCCACCCGTTGGGTGGCTTTGGTGATCAGTGCAACGTGACCGCTGTGCAGGTTGCCCATGGTCGGTACGAAGCCGATGCGTTTGCCTTCGCTGCGGGCGCGGGCTACGGCGGCGCGCAGTTCGCGTACGGTTTTAACGGTGTTCATGCAGAGAATCCGTGTTCGATACCAGGGAACGTGGTGGCTTTGACTTCGTTGACGTAAGCCTTCAGCGCGGACTGGATGCTGTCCTGACCGTGCATGAAGTTCTTGACGAATTTCGGCACGCGGCCAGTGATCGACAGGCCGAGCATGTCGTGCAGTACCAGAACCTGGCCGTCGGTGGCGTTACCGGCGCCGATGCCGATGACCGGGATTTTTACCGCTTGGCTGATTTCTGCAGCCAGTTCGCTCGGCACGCATTCCAGCAGCAGCATCGCCGCACCGGCCTGTTCCAGCGAGATCGCGTCGGCACGCATCTGCCGCGCCTGGTTCTCGTTGCGGCCCTGCACTTTATAGCCGCCAAGAATGTTCACCGCTTGCGGGGTCAGACCCATGTGCGCGCAAACCGGTACACCGCGCTCGGCGAGCAGACGGATCGACTCGGCCAGCCACAATTGACCTTCGACTTTGATCATGTGCGCGCCTGCCTGCATCAACATGGCGCTGTTAGTCATGGTTTGTTCGAGGGTGGCGTTGGCCATGAACGGCAGGTCGGCGAGGATCAGGGCGTCGCTGTTGCCGCGTTTGACGCAGGCGGTGTGGTAGGCCATTTCTGCGGTGGTCACCGGCAAAGTGCTGTCGTGACCTTGCAGGACCATGCCGAGGGAGTCGCCCACCAGCAGCACTTCGACACCGGCCTCGTTGCAGGCGTGGGCGAAGGTCGCGTCATAGCAGGTCAGCATGGTGATCTTTTCACCTTTCTGCTTGAGGCTCTGGAGCGTGGTCAGGGTGATGGCTGGCATGTAAAAAATCCTCGTTCAGGCGCTCTGGAAACTACTGCGAGTAACGCGCGTGATTCTTCATCTACTCAGGCGCACGCTCTTTTGTCGTGCTTATAAGGCCTGGATTGCGCCCGTATGTGCCGGGTTGGCGGCAGCGGGACGCCTATAGTCGTGATGAGCCAACAGGAAGTCAATTGCGTGTGTTACCGCATTGTTACGAGGGGAGTGTTACCGGCGTTACTGATGCGATTCAGCGCTGCGGCGGGGCTGATTCGCGAGGTTTTTGTCTGACAATAAATCTGGATATGGCGCAGACACTGTAGGAGTGAGCCTGCTCGCGATAGCGGTGGATCAGCCCATAAATCTTTGGCTTACAGACCGCTATCGCGAGCAGGCTCACTCCTACAAAGGGCGGATTTGTGTCAGGTGTGGGCGAGGCGTTCCAGGCCGACGAACGGGCAGGCGGCGAGCAGATAGGACAGGCTGCGGCCATCGGCCAGACGCAGATCCTGCGGGGCCAGTTCGGCAAGGGGGTAGAGCACGAACGCGCGTTCCTGAATCTGGTAATGCGGGACTTTCAGGCGCGGCTCGTCGATCAAACGATCACCGAACAGCAGAATATCCAGATCCAGCGTACGCGGGCCCCATCGCTCTAAACGCTCGCGGCCCTGATCATTCTCGATGGCTTGCAGCGCATCGAGCAGCTCAATCGGCGCAAGATCGCTGTCGAGCGCCGCAACCGCGTTGGTATATCGCGGTTGGCCCGGCAGCAATGAATCGCTTTGATAGAAGGCGGAAACGCCCACCAGTGTGGTCTGCGGCAATTGCCCCAGCGCCTCGACGGCGCTGCGCAATTGTTCGGCGGGGTCAGCGAGGTTGCTGCCCATGCCGATGTAGATGCGTTCCATGCCTTTTACTCGCCTGTCGCGCTCGGGGCGCTGGCGCGTTTGCGCTTGGAACCGCTGCTGCGACGACGTTTGCGCGGAGCACCGCTGGCGTCATCGCCCTTGCCGCTGAGGTCGCGGATCATGTCGCGACGTTCACTGTCGTTGGCGTCCTGATAATCCGTCCACCATTCACCGAGGCCATCGGTCTCTTCGCCAGCGCTTTCACGCAGCAACAGGAAGTCGTAACCGGCACGGAAACGCGGGTTGTCCAGCAACAGGTCGGCACGTTTGCCGCTGCGCCGTGGCAGACGTTCCTGCATGTCCCAGATCTCGCGGATCGGCATGGTGAAGCGTTTCGGAATCGCAATGCGCTGGCACTGTTCGGCGATCAGCTCGTGGGCGCCTTCCTGCATCGCCGGAATTGGCGGCATGCCGCGTTCTTGCAAGCGCAACACGCGGGCCGGCAGAGCAGGCCACAGCAGCGCGGCAAACAGGAACGCCGGGGTCACCGGTTTGTTCTGCTTGATGCGCAGATCGGTGTTGGTCAGCGCTTCGCTGATCAGCGTGTGGGTGTATTCCGGGTTGTGTTCCAGCGCATCGGCACTGGCCGGGAACAGCGGGGCGAAGAGTTGCAGGTCGACCAGCATTTCAAAGGTGATCGCGCCGTGTCCTGAGAGGAACAGTTTGAGCACTTCTTCGAATAGACGCGCCGAAGGGATCTCGCGCAGCATCGGCGCCAGTTCACGAATCGGCTGCACGGTGTGCTTTTCAATGCCGAAGTTGAGCTTGGCGGCGAAACGCACCGCGCGCAGCATGCGCACCGGGTCTTCCTGATAGCGCTGCTTCGGATCGCCGATCAGGCGGATCAGGTGATTGCGGATGTCGTGTACGCCGTTGGCGTAATCGAGGATGCGCTCGCTGACCGGATCGTAATACAGGGCGTTGATGGTGAAGTCGCGGCGTTGCGCGTCTTCTTCCAGGGTGCCGTAAACGTTGTCGCGCAGAATCCGCCCGCTCTCGTTACGCGAGGACTGGTTGCTGTCTTCGTCGTCTTCGTTGATCGGGTGGTTGGCGCGGAAAGTCGCGACTTCGATGATTTCGCGACCGAAATGAATGTGCACCAGTTTGAAGCGACGGCCGATGATCCGCGCATTGCGGAATTCGGCACGGACTTGCTCGGGCGTGGCGCTGGTGGCGACGTCGAAGTCCTTGGGCGTGATGCCCAGCAGCATGTCACGCACGCAACCGCCGACCAGATAAGCCTGGTAACCGGCACCTTGCAGGCGTTCGACGATATTCACCGCATAGCGGCTGAATTGCGTTTTCTGCAGCGAATGTTGACCGCTGTTGAGCACTTCAGGGGTGCTGCGGATGTGTTGCGTACGACGCACGGGAGTTCGGAATGACTGGAACAACTTCTTCAGCATGGGATGCACTGTTTGAAGGAATGTTCGGCCATACCAAAGAATGACCGCATGATGGGCGCAGATTCTAGCATTTAGTCGAGGGATGGTGTAGGACACGGCCGATTTGAGCTGCAAGCCGCAGGCTACAGGCATCGCGCGCGATAAAAATGGGGGATTTTGCAGCGGAGGAGAAACTACAAGGGGAGCCGAAGCTCCCCAAGAAGTAGTTGCGTGCTCTTTTTATTATTGATTCGGGCTTCTTGTTTTTGTTGAGTGCCCTCGCCACGAAGTGTTTCCTTCGTGACCCTCCCAATCGGGAGCCAAGAGCAAACGGATTGCTTTGGTCGCTGAATTGCAGTGATCTCTCGATCCAACCAGTACAGGCTCTGTCTTAGGACAGTTTTTGTTGTTCTCGGCCTGGTCGTGGGGCAAGCCCCAAATACAACGCCTCTCCAAAAGAATCAGTTAGCTGCGCCTCTCGCCGTCTTGTTTTTATTGTGCGTGAGTCGATTCGTCTTATTTTTATTGTCTTGTGCATTGCTTGTTATTGTTCTTGTACTAAACATATAGCAGGGGGCGTGCCAACTTTTGTGAAGCCCAATAAAACAAGGGGTTAGGTCGATATAACCGTTTTGTCGGGGCGAAAAAAAGCCGGGGTTTCGTTACCGATAACCCCGGCTTCTGTTACGTGAATCGACTGCGGTAACAGTTTTTTCACATCCTCAAGCGTTACCCGCACACTCGACAGGTAACGTTCAGCTCTCGCTGGCGACCCCGGTCTTGCGCCGTGGGATGCCCAGACGCTGACGGCGTTCCCACAGACATTTGCGGCTGACGCCCAGTTTGCGCGCCAGTTCGGTCTCGGTCATGTGGTCCTGATGCTCGAGGACGAAGTGCTGGAAGTAGTCCTCCAGCGACAGGTCTTCGGTCGGCTCATGGCTGCTGTTGCTGGCGTTACCGCCCGTTTGCGGTGGCAGACCGATGAACTCGTCGTCCTCCAGATCGCTCAACTCGATGTCGATGCCCAGCAGGTCGGCGGAGATTTCCGGACTTTCGCTCAGAATCACCGCGCGCTCGACCGCGTTCTCCAGCTCTCGCACGTTACCCGGCCAGGAATAATGCCGGATCGCCTGTTCGGCATCGGCGGCAAATTTCAGGTCGGTACGGTTGATGCGTGCACTCTGGCGAGCGAGGAAAGCCGTGGCGATTTCGTTGACGTCGGCGCCGCGCTCGCGCAGGGCCGGCAGTTTCAGGGCGATCACGTGCAGACGGTAATAAAGGTCTTCACGGAACTGGCCGATTTTCGCCAGGCTCTTCAGGTCCCGGTGAGTGGCCGCGATCAGGCGTACATCGACCTTCTGCGACTGCACCGAGCCAACACGGCGAATTTCACCTTCCTGCAACACACGCAGCAGGCGCGCCTGAGCTTCCAGCGGCAGTTCGCCGATTTCGTCGAGGAACAAGGTGCCGCCGTCTGCCGCTTCAACCAGACCGGCACGCCCGGCGCTGGCGCCAGTGAATGCGCCTTTTTCGTGGCCGAACAGTTCGGACTCGATCAGGCTTTCCGGGATGGCCGCGCAGTTCACCGAAATCATCGGCGCCTTGGCGCGTTTTGACAGGTTATGCAGGGCGCGGGCCACCAGTTCTTTACCGGTGCCGGACTCCCCCTGGATCAACACATTGGAATCGGTTGGCGCGACTTTGCGGATCTTGCTGTACAGATCCTGCATCGGTGGGCAGGAGCCGATGATGCCGATTTCACCGTTACTGTTGTCGACGGCGGATTTGCCGCTGCCATTGGTCGGTTTGCTGGCAACCGCTTCACCGGCAGCGGGTGCCGATTGCCGATCACGCAGGATCCGCGCGACAGCCTGAAGCATTTCGTCGTGGTCGAAAGGCTTGGCGATGTAGTCCACCGCGCCCATCTTCATCGAGTCAACCGCCGAGCGCAGGCTGGCGTAACTGGTCATGATCAGCACCGGTGTGCCCTGGCCGAGCTTGATCAGCTCGGTACCCGGCGCGCCCGGCAGACGCAGATCGCTGACGATCAGATCGAACGTAGGAATGGTGAAGCGTTCTTGTGCTTCCTGCACTGAACCGGCTTCGCTGACCTGGTACTGGTTGCGTTCCAGCAGGCGGCGCAAGGCGGAGCGGATAATTGTTTCGTCTTCGACGATCAAAATGTGCGGCATTGATTCGATACTCTCGACGGTCTCAGTTCACAGCGGACGTCGCTTCGACATGACGCGGTAAGGTCACCCGGATACGGGTGCCGCGTTGGCTTTGTACATCAGCCGGGCTGTCGATGGTGATTTGTCCATAATGCTCTTCAACGATGGAATAGACCAGTGCAAGGCCCAGACCGGTGCCTTCGCCAGGATCCTTGGTGGTGAAGAAAGGTTCGAACAATCTATCCATGATGTTCTTCGGAATACCGCTGCCTTCGTCTTCGACGATCAGATCGACCGTGTGTTCGCCGGCTTCGCTCTTGACCCGTACCGCACTGTGCGGCGGCGAGGCGTCGCGGGCGTTGGAGAGCAGATTGATTAGCACCTGAGCGAGCCGCTGCGGGTCGCCTTCGACCCAGTGATCGGGATCGCACAGGTTGTAGAACTGCACTTCGAAATTGCGTCGGTTCAGCGCCAACAGGCCAATCGCATCCTGCGCCACTTCCGCCAGACAAACGGGCTCGTCACTGTGCTGATGGCTGCCGGCGTGGGCGAAACTCATCAGCGACTGCACGATGCGTGACACACGTTTGGTCTGTTCGAGAATCTGCCCGCTGATTTCCGTCAGTTCGCCGTCGTCTTCACGCTCTTCGCGCAGGTTTTGCGCCAGACAGGCGATGCCGGTGATCGGGTTGCCGATTTCGTGGGCCACACCGGCCGCCAGGCGACCAATGCTGGCCAGGCGCTCGGAGTGCACCAGTTTGTCTTCGAGCATCTGCGTTTCAGTCAAATCTTCAACCAGTAACACCAGACCACTGTTGCCCGGTGCCAGCGGTTCATCGATGGCCGCTTTGTGCAGATTCAGCCAGCGAGTCTGGCCGTCGAGGGCCAGGTGCTGTTTGTGCAAATGCTCGTCCGGCAGATCGATGAAGCCTTGCAACAGACCTTTCCACGGCTCGCCGATGGTGCTCAAACGCGAGCCAACCACGCGTTGCGCGGCAATCCCGGTGAGTTCTTCCATGGCCTTGTTCCACATCAGGATCTCTTGATCCTTGGCCAGCGAGCAGACGCCCATCGGCAGTTCCTGCAAGGTCTGACGGTGGTAACGACGCAGGGCATCGAGTTCGGCGGCCAGACCTGTGAGGCGCGAGTGGTAATCCTCGAGGCGGCTTTCGATGAAGTGGATGTCTTCGGTCACATAGTTTTCGCCGCCGGCCTTGTACGGCAGGAAGGTTTCCACCATGTCCTGCGCCACGCTCGGGCCCATCAGGCCGGAGAGGTTGGCTTCGATGCGATCGCGCAAACGGCGCAAGGCGTACGGGCGGCGTTCGTCGAACGGCAGATAAAGATCACGCAGCGCTTGCTCGACTTCCTTCTGTGCAGCCTTGGCACCCAACGGTTTCGCCAGTTGTGTAGCGAATTCCTGGGGGGAGGCGGCGTGCAGTTCGCGCCGTTGCGGGCGACGAACGTTATCCACAGCGCAGGCTTCGGCAGCGCTGGCTTCTTCGGGACTGGCGTTGGTGAACAGCGAGATCAGGGTGAACATCAATACGTTGGCCGCCAGCGACGCGATCGCGGCCATGTGCCAACTGGTGTCGTCGAGCACGTAAATCATGTTCAGCAACGGAATGTAGAAACCCTGCAGGTTACCGACCAGCGGCAACAGCATGGTCACCACCCAGACCAGGATCCCTGCCAGCAAACCGGCGATAAAACCCCGACGGTTAGCGGTCGGCCAATACAGTACCGACAATACGCCGGGCAGGAATTGCAGGGTCGCGACAAACGCGACGATGCCGAGGTTGGCTAGATCCTGTTCGGCGCCGAGCATCAGGTAGAAACCGAAGCCGGCCATGATGATCGCGACGATCAATGCGCGGCGGGTCCACTTCAGCCAACGGTAGATATTGCCTTCGGCCGGTGGCTGATAAAGCGGCAGCACCAGGTGGTTCAACGCCATGCCCGACAGCGCCAGCGTGGTGACAATGATCAGCCCGCTGGCCGCGGATAAACCGCCGACATAGGCGAGCAACGCCAGCGGTTTGCTGTTGGCGGCAATGCCGATGCCGAGGGTGAAATATTCCGGATTGGTCGTCGCGCCGAGCTTCAGGCCGGCCCAAAGGATCAGCGGCACCGCCAGACTCATCAGCAACAGGAACAGCGGCAAACCCCAGCTCGCACTGACCAGTGAGCGCGGGTTGAGGTTTTCGGTAAACGTCATGTGATACATGTGCGGCATCACGATCGCCGAGGCGAAGAACACCAGCAACAACGTGCGCCACGGGCCTTCCTGCAATGGCGTGTGCAGGGCGGCGAGGGCGGTCTGGTTTTGCAGCAGCCACAGTTCAAGTTGTTGCGGGCCGTCGAACACGCCGTACAGCGCATACAAACCGACGCCGCCGAGGGCAACCAGTTTGATCACCGATTCAAAGGCAATCGCGAACACCAGGCCTTCGTGCTTCTCGCGGGTGGCGATATGCCGGGAGCCGAAGAAAATCGTAAACAGGATGATCAGCGCACAGAACGCCAACGCCACGCGGCTCTGAATGGGCTCGCCGGTGAGGATGCCGATGGAGTCGGCCACCGCTTGAATCTGCAGCGCCAGTAACGGCAGTACACCTATCAGCATGAAAATCGTGGTCAGCGCACCGGCCCAGGTGCTGCGAAAGCGAAATGCAAACAGATCGGCCAGCGAAGACAGTTGATAAGTACGGGTGATCTTCAGAATCGGATAAAGCAACACCGGTGCCAGCAGAAACGCGCCGGACACGCCAAGGTAACTGGACAGAAAGCCGTAACCGTACTGATAGGCAAGCCCCACCGTGCCGTAGAACGCCCACGCACTGGCGTAAACCCCCAGCGACAACGTGTAGGTCAACGGGTGGCGAATGATCGCGCGCGGGATCATGCCCCGTTCGCTGATCCAGGCAACGCCGAACAGCACCGCCAGGTACGCGGCGCTGACCAGGATCATCTGGGTCAGGCTAAAGCTCATCGGCATCTTTTTGGCTCTGCAGGATGAAGGTTACGACAATCAGGATCAGCCAGAGCAGATAGGGGCGATACCAGGCGCCCGTAGCGTCGATCCACCAATCCATGATGGCGGGGGAAAACAGATAGATCCCCACGACTAAAAGCAGGACCAAGCGATAGATGTACATCCCGGCCTCTCTTTTTTATGCGCGTGCCCGAAAACGTGCGGCGATGGTAACGGATGGGCGCACGACTGCAAGTGTCGTCATTGCAGTTGCGCCTCGGGCAGGGTCAGTGTGCGCGGGATCTTTGTCGCATCCCAGTGCGCGCTGCCCCACGCCAGCAACTCTTGCGGCGTGGCGTGAGCCAGTTCGGCGTCGGGGTTTTGCCCCAGTGCGCGCAGGGCTCGCAGCAGCAACGGCGTCGCTTGATCGGCTTGCAGCGGCGGCGAGCGATAGGATTTGCCGAGCTTGTTGCCATCCGGTTGGGTAATCAGCGGCAGGTGCAAGTAACGCGGCTGGCGCAGGCCCAACAGTTCTTGCAGGTAGAGCTGGCGCGGGGTCGAGTCGAGCAGATCGGCACCGCGGACGATGTCGGTGATGCCTTGCCATGCATCGTCGAGGACCACGGCCAATTGATAGGCATAGAGGCCATCGCGGCGACGAATCACGAAATCGCCGACGTCGCGGCCCAGATGCTGGCGGTATTCGCCCTGTACGCGGTCGATGAAGTGGTATTCCAGCTCAGGCACGCGCAGGCGGATCGCCGCATTTTGCTGGTCATGGCCGGCATTGCGGCACAGGCCCGGATAGATGCCGTTGTACGCTTCGAGCTGTTTGCGCGAGCAGGTGCAGGCGTAGGCCAGGCCGTGATTGAACAGACTGTTGAGCACTTCGGCGTAGGCGTCATGTCGATCGCTTTGACGCACCATGTCGGCGTCCCATTCGAAGCCGTAACTTTCCAGTGCCTTGAGGATCGCGGTTTGCGCGCCAGGTTCTTCACGGGGCGGATCGAGATCTTCCATGCGCACCAGCCAGCGACCGCCGACCGAGCGAGCGTCGAGGTAAGAGGCGAGGGCGGCAACCAGCGAACCGAAGTGCAAATGGCCGCTGGGGGTTGGGGCGAAGCGGCCGATGTAGGCGGGGGATGTTTTGGCAGTCATGAAGACGAAACTACTTTTCAGGCTATACGCAGGTCAACCTGTAGGAGTGAGCCTGCTCGCAATAGCGGTGTGACATTCAACACCGATATTGACCGACCCACCGCTATCGCGAGCAGGCTCACTCCTACAAAAGGCAAAAGGCAAAAGGCAAAAGGCAGAAACAAAAACGGAGCGTTCGCACGCTCCGTTTTTTGTTCAGGTCGAGATTATTTGCCGACCTGCTTTTCCTTGATTTCCGCCAGTGTCTTGCAGTCGACGCACATGTCGGCTGTAGGGCGTGCTTCGAGGCGTTTTACGCCAATCTCGACGCCGCACGAATCACACCAGCCGTACTCTTCGTCTTCGATCAGTTGCAGTGTCTTGTCGATTTTCTTGATCAGCTTGCGTTCGCGGTCGCGGGCGCGCAGCTCGAGGGCGAATTCTTCTTCCTGGCTGGCACGGTCGGCCGGGTCCGGGAAATTGGCCGCTTCGTCCTTCATGTGGTCAACGGTGCGGTCGACTTCCTGCATCAACTCCTGTTTCCACTTGTTCAGAACCTTGGTGAAGTGCGCGCGCATCGGGGCGCCCATGTACTCCTCACCTTTCGCCGGAACATAAGGTTCGAAACCGCTGATCGTCTGATTCTGCTGTTGCTTTGCTTGGGTGGGCATGAAATGGACCGCCTCTACTCTTGTAATCCATTGCGCAGGATTGCTCCATCACCGACACCTGCCGGCCCTGCGGCTGCAAGCGGGCGAACTTACCAGATCAATTCGGCCTGCGCTACTCCCGGATGTCGAGGCCCCGGCGGGTGGCGCTTGCAAATGTTTGGCAAGCCGTGTCTGGTGGTGTTGAAGACCTGCTCAATCACTGATTTTAGTCAATCCTGGAGCGTACGCTCATATCGTTACAGTCCAGCGTTCTTGAGGCTGTGACCGCTGCGGGTTCTCGCTCGTTCCGGCAGATGGGTAGAATCGTCTCTTTTTCCCTGCCGAAGGAAAACCAATGGCTCAGCCGTACAGTGCGCGCAGTCGTGCGATCGAACCGTTCCATGTAATGGCGCTGCTGGCGCGGGCCAATGAATTGCAGGCTGAAGGCCACGACGTGATCCATCTGGAGATCGGCGAGCCGGACTTCACCACTGCCGAGCCGATCATCCGCGCGGGGCAGGCTGCACTGACGGCGGGCAAGACCCGCTACACCGCCGCGCGCGGCATTCCCGAGTTGCGCGAGGCGATCGCCGGTTTTTACCAATCGCGTTACGGCTTGAACATTGATCCGCGGCGGATTCTGATCACGCCGGGTGGCTCTGGTGCGCTGTTGCTGGCCAGTGCGTTGCTGGTCGATCCCGGTAAACACTGGCTGCTGGCGGATCCGGGTTACCCGTGCAACCGGCACTTCCTGCGTTTGGTCGAAGGCGCGGCGCAGCTGGTGCCGGTGGGGCCGGACGTGCGTTATCAACTGACCCCTGATCTGGTCGAGCGGCATTGGGATCATGACAGCGTCGGCGCACTGGTCGCTTCGCCGGCCAACCCGACCGGGACGATCCTGACCCGTGATGAGCTGGCCGGGTTATCCACAGCCATCAAGGCGAAACACGGGCATCTGGTGGTGGACGAGATCTATCACGGTCTGACCTACGGCACCGATGCCGCCAGCGTGCTGGAAGTCGATGACAGCGCTTTTGTCCTGAACAGTTTCTCCAAGTACTTCGGCATGACCGGCTGGCGCCTGGGCTGGCTGGTCGCACCGGAGGCGGCGGTCAGTGATCTGGAAAAGCTCGCGCAGAACCTCTACATCAGCGCCCCGAGCATGGCGCAATACGCTGCATTGGCGTGTTTCGAACCGGACACCATCGCCATTCTGGAAGAGCGCCGCGCAGAGTTCGGTCGTCGTCGCGATTTCCTCCTGCCGGCCCTGCGCGAGTTGGGTTTCAACATCGCCGTGGAGCCGGAAGGCGCTTTCTATCTCTACGCCGATATCAGCCAGTTCGGCGGCGATGCCTTCGCGTTCTGCCGTCATTTCCTTGAAACCGAACATGTTGCGTTCACCCCGGGCCTGGATTTCGGCCGTTATCAGGCCAGCCACCATGTGCGATTTGCCTACACGCAAAACCTCCCGCGCTTACAGGAAGCGGTGGAGCGTATCGCCCGTGGCTTGAAGAGCTGGCAAGGCTGATGCGCTTTTATCCCCCTCTGGAAGAGGCGCGACTGATCCGTCGTTACAAGCGTTTTCTTGCCGATATCGAAACCGTTAGCGGCGAGTTGCTGACCATTCACTGCCCAAACACCGGTTCGATGCTCAATTGCCAGGTCGAGGGCGGGCAGGTCTGGTTCAGCCGTTCTAATGACCCCAAACGCAAGTTGCCCGGCACTTGGGAAATTGGCGAAACCCCGCAGGGCCGTTTGTTCTGTGTGAATACTGCTCGTGCCAACGGGTTGGTCGAAGAGGCGTTACAGGCGGGCGTGATCACCGAGTTGAAAGGCTTTACCGCGTTGAAGCGTGAAGTCGCCTACGGGCAGGAAAAGAGCCGTATCGATTTCCGTCTCGAATACCCGAGTGGCCCGGCGTATGTGGAAGTGAAAAGTGTCACCCTGGGTTTCGACGGTACAGCGGTGGCGGCGTTTCCCGATGCCGTGACCCAGCGTGGCGCCAAGCATCTGCGCGAGTTGGCACATCTGGCGCGGGACGGAATTCGGGCGGTGCAGTTGTATTGCGTCAATCTGACCGGGATTGAAGCGGTGCGGCCGGCGAAGGAAATCGATTCGGCCTACGCCGATGCGCTTCTCGAAGCGGTCGCTTGTGGCGTTGAGGTTCTGGCATATGGCGTGCGGCTGGACCATGAAGAGATGGTCATCGACCGGCGTCTCGACGTGTTGCTCAACGGTTAAACATCGATCCACAGGCCTTGCGCATCTTCACGGCAATTGATGGCGGTGAGTGCTTGCCCGGCGCAAGGCCCGGCAACGCATTCACCATCCTCGATCAGAAACAGTGCGCCGTGGGTGGCGCACTGGATCAGGCTGTTGCTCGGGTCGAGAAACTGGTCGGGCTGCCATTCCAGCCCGACGCCACGGTGTGGGCAGCGATTGAGATAAACGAATGCCTGCCCGCTACGGCGTACGGCGAACAGTTTTTTCCCGTCGACTTCAAAACCCCGGCTGGTGGCCTCGGCGAGCTCGATGCCCGCGCAGAGAAACTTCATGGCTATCCTCTAATGTCCGCTCGTGTCTGGATATGTCCGAGCTTGACGTTTAAATGCAAACAATTATCAAATGGCGGCCTTCGCCCGCAGGCGGCTGGCAGATGTCGAGAATACTTGGCCTGCCATCCTGATGCCCGGGAAAAACCTTATTCAAGGAAGCTGTGTATGCGCCTGAGTACCCGCGTTGCCGTGCTGTGTGTCGGACTTTTGGTCAGCCACCAGGCTGCAGCGGCTGATTTGCCGCAACGTTGGGTCAGCGCTGGCGGTGCGCTGTCGGAGTGGGTCAGTGCGTTGGGCGGCGAGTCGAAACTGGTCGGCGTCGATACCACCAGTCAACATCCGGACTCGTTGAAGGCGTTGCCGAGCATTGGTTACCAGCGCAGTCTTTCAGCAGAGGGCATTCTCAGTCTGCGTCCGGACATTCTCATCGGCACTGAAGAAATGGGGCCGCCGCCGGTTCTGTCACAAGTCAAAGCGGCCAAGGTCCAGGTGGTGTTGTTCTCGGCTCAACCGGATCTGCCGACGCTGGAGAAAAACGTCACTCATCTGGGGCAGTTGCTCGGCACAGAGGCCCAGGCAAAGCAGCTACTGCAAAGTTATCAACAGCAACTCGATGCGCAGAAGGTGCGGGTTGCAGATGCGCAGTCCAAACACAAAGCGCCGGGTGTTCTGCTGTTGCTTGGGCATGCCGGTGGCAAACCGTTGATCGCCGGCAAGGACACCGCCGCTGACTGGCTGCTGCAACAGGCGGGCGGACATAATCTGGCAACTCACACGGGTTACAAGCCGTTCTCCGTAGAGTCCCTCGCCAGCCTCGATCCTGAAGTACTGGTGTTCGCCGACCGTGCGTTGACCGGTGAGGCGGCGAAAGCGGCGCTGTTCAAGGAAAATCCTATTCTCGATTCAAGCCGCGCGGCCAAGGCCGGGCGCGTGCTGGAGCTGGATCCGACCCTGCTGGTCGGTGGGCTCGGGCCGCGTTTGCCGGCAGCGCTGAAAACCCTGACTGACGGTTTCTACCCGGCCAAGAGCGGCCAATGACCACACTGGTAAAACCCCGTGGCTTGTTCATTGGCCTGACGCTTCTGTGTTTGCTGGCGATCTGGCTGTCGTTGGCGTTGGGGCCGGTGAGCCTGCCGCTGATCGATACGTTGCGCGCGGCACTGCGCATGCTCGGCGTGCCGTTGAAGCCGGACGGACTGGAGCAGGCTGAACTGATCCTCGGGCAGATTCGTCTGCCGCGAACCCTGCTCGGGCTGGCGGTCGGTGGTGTCTTGGCGTTGTCCGGCGTGGCGATGCAGGGCTTGTTTCGCAATCCGTTGGCGGATCCGGGATTGGTTGGTGTTTCCAGCGGCGCGGCATTGGGCGCAGCGATCGCGATTGTCGGCGGTTCGTTTTTTGGCGGTCTGCCGGAGTGGTTCGGGCCGTATCTGCTGTCGGTCTGCGCGTTTCTCGGCGGACTCGGTGTGACGGCTCTGGTCTATCGCCTCGGCCGCCGTAATGGCCAGACCAATGTCGCGACCATGTTGCTCGCTGGCATTGCCCTGACCGCGCTGGCCAGTTCCGCGGTCGGGCTGTTCACATATCTGGCGGATGACGCGACGCTGCGTACGCTGACCTTTTGGAACCTTGGCAGCCTCAATGGCGCCAGTTACGCGCGGCTCTGGCCATTGCTGATCATCAGCGCCGGTGTCGCGCTGTGGTTACCGCGTCGGGCGAAAGCGCTGAATGCCTTGCTGCTCGGCGAGTCCGAGGCTGGGCATCTGGGCATCGATGTCGAACGGCTCAAGCGTGAACTGGTGTTCTGCACGGCGCTGGGGGTTGGCGCGGCAGTGGCGGCCGCCGGGATGATCGGTTTTGTCGGCCTGGTGGTGCCGCATCTGGTGCGCTTGCTGGCGGGGCCGGATCACAAAGTCTTGCTGCCGGCCTCGGTGCTGGCGGGGGCGAGCCTGTTGCTGTTGGCTGATCTGGTCGCGCGGCTGGCGCTGGCGCCGGCAGAGTTGCCGATCGGCATCGTCACCGCGTTTATCGGTGCGCCGTTCTTCCTTTATCTGCTGCTGCGAGGGCGTGCCTGATGTTGCGTGCGCAGAATCTGCACATCCACCGAGGTCGCAAGACCGTGCTCAGCGATGTCACGCTGCAACTCGAACCGGGTGAAGTGCTCGGCGTACTCGGACCGAACGGCGCTGGCAAAAGTACCTTGTTGGGCGCCTTGTGCGGTGAGTTGGCGGCGAGCGCGGGCGGGGTTTCGCTCGATGGGCAGGCTTTGACTCACTGGACCGGGCCGCAGCGTGCGCAACGACTGGCGGTGTTGCCTCAGGTGTCGACGCTGGATTTTGCTTTTCGCGTCGAAGAAGTGGTGGGCATGGGCCGCTTGCCTTGGCAAAGCGGGCGGGTGCGCGATGACGAAATCATCGCGGCGGCATTGGCGGCGGCGGATGCCGGGCACTTGAGTGGACGCAGTTATCTGGCGCTGTCCGGTGGCGAGCGTCAGCGTGTGCATTTGGCTCGGGTGCTGGCGCAGCTTTGGCCGGGGCAGGCCGGGCAGACGTTGCTGCTGGATGAGCCGACGTCGATGCTTGATCCGCTGCATCAGCACACTACGCTGCAGGCTGTGCGCGAGTTTGCCGATCGTGGCGCGGCGGTGTTGGTGATCCTGCATGATCTGAATCTGGCGGCGCGTTATTGTGATCGCATTCTGCTGCTGGAAGGCGGGCGTCCGGTGGCGCTGGATACACCGCAGCAGGTTTTGCGACCGGACACGCTCCAGGCCGTATTCGGTCTCGAAGTGTTGGTGCAGCCGCACCCGGAGCGTGGGCATCCGCTGATCATCGCCCGCTGACTGAACATCGAGGTGATGGCATGCGTGTGTTGTGGCTGTTGGCGGTGGTGTTGCTTGCGGGGTGTCAGCATGCTGTGGCGCCACCGCCGGTCAGTGGCGAGATTCGCGATCTGCACAGCGGTGAAGTGCTGACGGCGCAGCAGTTGTTGAAGCGCTTGGCTGTGCCTGAGCGGTTGATCATCGGCGAGCAGCATGACAATGCCGACCATCACGCAGCGCAATTGTGGTTGTTGCGCTCACTCGGTGAGCAGCGGCCGCAAGGTAGCCTGCTCCTGGAAATGCTCGCGCCGGATCAGCAGCCTCGCGTTGATCTAGTGCGGCAGACGACAACGCCACCCGCTGACCTCCCTGGCGCATTGGCCTGGCAGGATGGCTGGGACTGGAATCTCTACGGGCCCATTGTCCGTTTCGCTTTCACGCAATCGTATCCAGTGCTGGCGGCGAATCTGACCAACGCCGAAATCCGCGCTTTCTATCGCAATTCGCCCGTGTTGAAGGGGGAGCGCAGCAATGCCGAGTCGGTGAAAACGCTGTTGTTGGAACAGATCAGCGATTCCCACTGTGGCCTGTTGCCCGAATCACAGATGCCGGCAATGCTCGCTGTTCAGCAACAACGTGATCGGCGTATGGCTGAGCGTCTGCTGGCAGCGCCCAGACCTTCAATCTTGCTGGCTGGCGCGTGGCATGCGCGCAAGGATGTTGGCGTGCCGCTGCATGTTGTGGATTTGGGCGCCACAGAGACTCCGACAGTGCTGATGCTGGCAGAGCAGGGCGCCGAAGTGACCGCCACGATGGCCGACTACGTTTGGTATACGCCTGCAACACCAAAACAGGATTACTGCGAGCAGATGCGCAAACAGTTCGGCAAATGACTTTTCCACAGGCAAAAAAAGACCCGGTAAAAACCGGGTCAAATAACCGTGATTAGCCTGATGAGGAGATAATCTGAGAGTCCGAACCAAGGGCTTTTCAGAATATCGACTGATCTCGCGACCAGTTGTGATAATCATAGCGATTCTCATTAGCGCGTCAACAACTGTTTTCTCATTTCTTTGATTTAGTCTTGGAAATGGCCGTAATGGCCCGGAAACAAAGGACATGGCGTCAGCTTCTGTTTGCGCTCAATTGGGTCACTTGCTTGTTCAATTGGCCGATCCGCCGCGCCATGCTCTCGATCAGGCTGTGGGCGATCTT
Organism: Pseudomonas sp. ZY71; assembly: GCF_036542145.1. Lineage (NCBI taxonomy): Bacteria > Pseudomonadati > Pseudomonadota > Gammaproteobacteria > Pseudomonadales > Pseudomonadaceae > Pseudomonas > Pseudomonas sp. ZY71. Next base: position 5,656,041 of record NZ_CP144274.1, on the reverse strand, counting down.
CGGATTGGTGCGGGTCATGCTCAAGAATTGCTCACCGGGAATCAGCATCACGGTACTCGGCTCTCGAGCAATGACCGTGGCATTGCGCGGCTCGCCAGTGAACACGGCCATGGCCCCGAAAATCTCGTCCTTGGCCACGTCGCCAACCTTCTGCCCGTCTACAAATGCTTCGGCATGCCCCTCGATAATTACGAATACATGGTCAGCCGCGTCACCCTGCCTGATCAGCGTTTCACCCGCCTCGACCCGCTTGAAGCCATTGGTGCTGCGAAACTCGCGCGGTTTCAGCTCCGCGACGGCATGGGCGAGGATTGCCATTTGCCCCAGCAGATACTCGAGAAACTGTTCTGCCCGACGAGAGTCAGCAAATAAATGCTGGAAGACTTCCGGACGTCGATATGGCGTCAAACGTAACGTGCCCTCACTGCATAAGCGGCAATCCGCCCAGTCGTCTCCCTGCTGAAGGCCGATCACATCGCCCTCCTGCCAATAAAACAGTGGCCGGGTTCCGATGCAGCCATTGATCACACCGTCATTGAGCAGAAACAACTGATCAGCGGGTAACTGCGGTATCAGATCGTCCGTCGCGTCAAGTTGCAGAACCGGCCCGCAAGGCAACAGATCGCGCAGCCACAGCGAGGGCAAGCTCTGCAAACGGTTGATCAAGGCATCGACGTGAGCCGATTGTTCCCCCAGTAAATACATGACGGTCTATGCCCGTTCAGTTCTTGTGGCGCGAGGAAATGGCTTCAAGCTGCTTGTTCAGGGCATCCTTGCGTTCGGCGGGGATGTCGTTCCAGTGCACATCCATCAGCGCGCCTTCGATCGCATACAACAACACCTTCGATGCGCGAAACCCGCGGGTACGCACGGCCCGGTAGGCGTCCACCGCGCCCAGGCGACGCAAGTCCGAGGCGCTGTGGATGCCCACGGCATGCAGCCACTGCGCCGACGTCTTGCCAAGATTCTTCAGGTGTTGCAGTTCATCATTCATCAAGCCTCCTTGCGACGGCCGAATGGTGCGTGGGCGAGCTTCTCAGGAGTGTAGCCATCAGTAGGAAAAGCGTGGTTGTTTGGTCGGATTCAACGCAAACGCTTCTAAGAAAGGGCGCTTGAACGGCCTGCGAACGCAGATGAGGAGGGGGGAACACAAATCAATGTAGGAGTGAGCCTGCTCGCGATAGCGGACTGGCAGGCACACATGTGTTGAATTTTAAACCGCTATCGCGAGCAGGCTCACTCCTACAGGGAAGGCGTTGTGTCAGGGAGCGATGAGACGATCAGCGGGTGCGATAACGCAAACGCGTACCGAAATTCATCGACATCAGAATTTCGTCAGCACTCAGCTCCGGCGGGAAATACGCCCCGGAAATCTGTGCGTGAGCCAGGCTTGCACCTTCCAGCGATGCTTTACGGAAATCGATGCCACGTAAATCGGCGGAACGGAAGTACGCGTCCCGGAAATCCACGCCATCGGCGTTCAGTTCGCGCAGATCGAGACCACGGAAATCGCCGCCGACCATGTCGATCGGGCCGTCCTGTGGACGCTCCTTGTTGAAACCTGTGATGTCATCTTTGTGCAGCAAGGCATACAGCGGGGTGTCGAGAAGTTTCGGCTGGCTCATGTCATATCACCGTTGGTTTTATGACGCCAGTATAGTGCCACTATTTGGCGGCCGTGAAGCAAGCGAGGGCTTCACGGCCGAAATAGTTTCTTACAGGCCTGGCAGGCGCTGACGAATCTGCGCAACCACGGTGTCCAGCGTGCCGGACTCATTGGTCTGCACGCGTTTGCTGCGCAGGATTTCTTCCGGCGTCAGCGCTTCGCGGTTGGCCTGCTGCGCTTCGATCACGGCCAGCGTAGCGTCGGACGGATCCTGTTTGTCCGCCTGACGAATCGCCAGCCAGCTCTCGATCACCGCTTGCGGCGCGTTGCAGTCGAGGATCAGGAACGGTGTGCCGGTGGCTTCGGCAATTTTTGCCGCGTTGTCGCGTTGTTCGCGCTTCAGATAAGTCGCATCGATCACCACCGGGAAACCGGCGTGCAGGATCACTTCAGCGATTTCATGCAGGCGCGCGTAGGTCGCGACGCTGGCATCGGCACTGTAAATGCCGGCCTGCACGTCGTTGGCGACGGTTTGCTCGCCGAACAGACGCTTGCGTTCTACGTCCGAACGCAGGCGAATCGCGCCCAGCGCTTCGACCAGACGCATGGCCACGTGGCTCTTGCCGACAGCGGAAACGCCGTGGGTAATCGCCATGAAGCGCGACGGAATGGTGCTGTAGCTTTCCGCCAGGTTGGCGTAGTTGCGGTACTGGCGCAGGGTGGTGGCGCGCTGCACCGGAGTCGCGTCCGCCGGCATGCTGAACAGCGCAACCTTGGCGCGAACCAGTGCGCGGTAGGCTTTATAGAAGTTCAGCACTTCCAGGCCCTGATAGTCGCCAGTCAGTTCCAGGTATTGGCTGATGAAGCGGCGCGCCAGGGATTTCAGGCCGCGGTCTTCCAGATCCATCGCGAGGAAACCGGTGTCGGCCCAGACGTCAGTGAAGCGGAACGGTTCGTTGAACTCGATGCAGTCGAAGATCACCACTTTGCCGTCGATGACGGTGGCGTTGCCCAAGTGGATATCGCCGTGGCATTCACGGGTAAAGCCTTCGACCTTGCGTTGGGCGAACAACGGCTTGAGACGTTCGAAGCTGCTTTCGGCCCAGGCTTTCAATGCGTCGAGTTGCAGCAGATCGTTTTTGTCGCTGAGGAACGGCAGGATCTGCTCAAAGTTTTGTGAGACCGGCGCCATCACGCTGTCCGGGGTGCCGGCGTCGTGTTCAGCCGGGACTTTTGGCGCGGCGAGGTGGAAGCGCGCAATCTGCTCGGCCATCTCGTCGATGTGCTGGGTGGTCAGCTCGCCGTTGGCTTGCAGGGTGCTGAGCAAACCGCTCTGCGGGAACTGGCGCATTTTCAGCACATATTCGATCGCCGCGCCGTCGCCGCCCAGTTGCGGTGCTTCAACGCTGCCGGTCACTGGCAACACTTCCAGATACAAATCATCAGTCAGACGCTGGTTCAGACGCAGCTCTTCAGCACAGAAATGCGCGCGCGAGTCGAGACCGGTGAAGTCGAGGAAGCCGAAATTCACCGGCTTCTTCACTTTATAAGCGAACGGGCCGGTGAGGATCACCCACGAGATATGCGTTTCGATGACCTGAAACCCTTCGACAGGGTGCGGGTAGAGGGCCGGGTTTTGCAGGGCAGCGATCAGTGACTGGCTCACGGGCGATCCTTCAGAGACTGGGGGAAATTCGAGGCGGCCATTATGGCCGCTCGCCAGCCTGACGCAAACCTCGGAGCGCTCCTGTTGAGGATGAATAAAGTGCGTATAATCCGCCGCCATGACTCGAACTCGATCCCCCCGTACCAAGAAAAAACCACCCTCCAAGGGCCTTAGCCCATGGTTGAGCTGGGCCATTAAACTCAGTCTGGTCGGCCTTGTCGTGCTGGCCGGCTTCGCCGTTTACCTCGATGCCGTGGTGCAGGAGAAGTTCTCCGGCAAGCGCTGGACCATTCCGGCGAAGGTTTACGCGCGCCCGCTCGAGCTGTTCGTCGGACAAAAGCTCAGCAAGGACGATTTCCTTACCGAACTCGATGCCCTCGGCTATCGCCGCGAAGCCGTGAGCAATGGCCCCGGTGCAGCGGCCGTCAGCGGCAATACTGTCGATCTGAATACCCGTGGCTTCCAGTTTTATGAAGGCCTGGAAAAACCGCAGCCGGTGCGTGTGCGTTTCTCTGGCGATTATGTGGCTGAGCTGTCGGCGACCAACGGTTCGAAATTGTCCGTTGTGCGCCTCGAGCCGCTGATGATCGGCGGGATTTATCCGAAAAATCTCGAAGACCGCATTCTGATCAAGCTCGATCAGGTGCCGCCGTACCTGCTTGAAACTCTGGTCGCTGTCGAAGACCGCGATTACTACAGTCACTGGGGCGTGTCGCCGAAGTCGATTGCCCGCGCTATCTGGGTCAACACCTCGGGCGGCAAGATGACCCAGGGCGGCAGTACGCTGACCCAGCAGTTGGTGAAAAACTTCTACCTGACCAACGAACGCAGCCTGACCCGCAAGCTCACCGAAGCAATGATGGCGATGCTGCTCGAACTGCATTACGACAAGAAGGAAATCCTTGAGGCCTACCTCAACGAAGTCTTCGTCGGGCAGGACGGTCAGCGTGCGGTGCACGGTTTCGGTCTGGCCAGCCAGTTCTTCTTCGGTCAGCCGTTGTCCGAGCTGAAACTGCACCAGGTGGCGTTGCTGGTCGGCATGGTCAAAGGCCCGTCCTACTACAACCCGCGTCGCAATCCCGAGCGCGCTCTGGAGCGCCGCAATCTGGTGCTCGATGTGCTTGAGCAGCAAGGCGTGGCAACGGCCGAACAGGTCGAAGCGGCGAAAAAAATGCCGCTGGGTGTGACGACGCGCGGCAAGCTTGCCGACAGCTCGTTCCCGGGCTTTATCGATCTGGTCAAACGCCAGTTGCGTGAAGACTACCGCGACGAAGACTTGACCGAAGAAGGCCTGCGCATCTTTACCAGTTTCGATCCGATTCTGCAGATGAAGGCCGAGGCGTCGGTCAACGACACCTTTAAGCGTCTGTCCGGGCGCAAAGGCTCCGATGATGTGGAAGCGGCGATGGTCGTGACCAATCCGGAAACCGGCGAAGTCCAGGCGATGATCGGCAGCCGTCAGGCCAGTTACGCCGGTTTCAACCGTGCGCTGGATGCGGTGCGACCGATCGGCTCGTTGATCAAGCCTGCGGTTTATCTGACTGCGCTGGAAAAACCGAGCCAGTACACCCTGACCAGTTGGCTATCGGACGATCCGTTGTCGGTCAAAGGCGCAAACGGTCAGGTGTGGAAACCGCAGAACTATGACCGCCGCTCCCACGGCACCGTGTTCCTCTATCAGGGTCTGGCGCATTCCTACAACCTGTCGACTTCGCGTCTGGGTCTGGAAGTCGGCGTGCCTAACGTGCTCAAGACCTTGGGGCGTCTGGGTGTAACGCGCGAGTTCCCGGCCTTCCCGTCGATGTTGCTCGGCGCCGGCGGCATGACCCCGATCGAAGTGGCGACCATGTACCAGACCCTCGCCAACGGTGGTTTCAATACGCCGATGCGTGGGATTCGCAGCGTGCTGACTGCCGAGGGCGAGCCGCTCAAACGTTATCCGTTCCAGATCGAGCAGCGTTTCGATCCGGCGTCCATCTATCTGATCCAGAACGCCATGCAGCGCGTGATGCGTGAAGGTACCGGCAGCTCGGTTTATAACGTCTTGCCGAAGACCCTGACGCTGGCGGGCAAGACCGGTACCAGTAACGATTCGCGTGACAGCTGGTTTGCCGGTTTCAGTCAGGACTTGCTGGCGGTGGTCTGGCTGGGCCGCGATGACAATGGCAAGACGCCGTTCACCGGTGCGACCGGTGCGCTGCAGGTCTGGACCAGTTTCATGCGCAAGGCCGATCCGCTGCCGTTGGACATGCCGCAGCCGGACAACGTCGTGCAGGCGTGGGTCGATTCGCGTACCGGGCAGGGCTCTGATGCCAACTGCCCGGGGGCGGTGCAGATGCCGTATATTCGCGGCAGCGAACCGCCACCCGGCGCTGCCTGTGCAAGCGAAACGCCTGCTTCCGGCGAGTCGGTGATGGATTGGGTCAAGGGCTGGATGAATTAAGCAAAGAGGGTTTCAAGTGAACAAGTGGTTGATTCCAGCGGTGACCGCCGTGGCTTTGCTCAGCGGCTGCTCTACCGTACAGCGTGGTTCGATTCCGGTGGTTGATTCCGGTACTGCGGTGTCCAACAGCGAACGTATTTCGGCCAATGGCGGTTTCCGCCAAACGACGGTCAAGCGCCCTGCGCAGGGCCAGACTCAGGCGATTCCGCAAGGTGACACTGGCGTGGTGGTGATGGTGCCGGGCGGCGGCGCTGCCGTGTCGACACCGATCAGCGCTTCGCCAATCGTGCCTGGGCCGGCATCCGGCGGTATCACGTCGGGGCCGTACAACCCTTCGCCGGCTGAGTCTGCGCCGATCAACTCCGGCAGCTACAGCATGCCATCGACGCCGAGCGGCATTCCTTCGGCGAGCAGTGGCGGCGGTCTGTCGGCCGATGAGCAACTGGACGGTCCGGTACTCGCTTTGCTGACCACTGCGCAGCAGCAACAGGCCGGCGGCGACCTCAACGGTGCATCGTCCAGCCTTGAGCGAGCCCAGCGTGTCGCTCCGCGTGAACCGCAAGTGCTTTATCGCCTGGCGCAAGTGCGTATGGCTCAAGGCGATGCGCCGCAAGCCGAGCAGTTCGCCCGTCGTGCGCTGACCATGGCCAACGGTCGCCCGGACCTGCAAGCCAACCTGTGGGAAATCATCGCTCAGTCCCGCGAGAAACAAGGCGATTCCGCCGGCGCCGCTCAGGCCCGTCAGAAGGCCAAGGTTTCGCTGTGATGGATGCCCGTTTCCCGAAAATTGCTGATCAGCTGTTGCTGATCGAGCGTGAACTGCGCACTCAGGGTTGGTGGGACGAAGTTTCGCCGTCGGCCGAAGCGCTGAGCAGTGTCGAGCCGTTCTCGGTCGATACACTGGACTTCGAGCAGTGGTTGCAATGGATCTTCCTGCCGCGCATGAAGATGATCCTCGAACAGGATCTGCCATTGCCGAATGCCTCGGGTATTCAGGAAATGGCTGAAATGGTCTTCGCCCAGCGCAACCTGCAGGGCAAGGACCGTCAGCTTCAGGTGCTGCTCAAAGAGTTTGACCTGCTGATCACTGCCTCGCGCTGATACCGAGTCTGTGTAGGAGCTGCCGAAGGCTGCGATCTTTTGATCTTCAAAGTCAAAAGATCGCAGCCTCGTTTCACTCGACAGCTCCTACAGTCCTGCAGATGCCTATTGGCAATTCTCGGCTATCTGCTTCTGAGCCTCGACAATGCGCTCCTGACGCTGTGCATCATCCAGCCGGCGCATCTGCCCCTCGACCTCTTCCCGCAAGCGCGGATTGTTCTGCAATTGCGCAAGGTTCGTCCGTGCCTGCTGGCAAAACTGTTTGAGCTGCGCCTGCTGATCCGCAACCTGCTGCTTCACCTTGTCATCGATAGCCTTCTGATCACCCAGCACACCGCTGCCCGGCATTGCCGCCGGTTTCGGCGGAGGCGAGGAGGGCGTCTGCATTGTCGTCGATGGCTGACCCTGCGGCGGCTGCGCATCAAAGTGCGTGACGCCTTGAGCATCGACCCATTTATAGATTTGAGCGGCCATACACCACGGGCTGAGGCCGATCAGCAGAGTGAGGAGGAGCGTTCGCATGCTGATTCCTTGGCAAAATTGCGCAATTGACACTAACAGAGTAGCGGTTTTCAGGTTTTTTCTTGCGTTCTCATGTGCTTACCCACAATTAACCACACAGACGACTTGACTTGGAGAGGGCGAAACAGAAGAATCCAAAGTCCGCTGTAGAGGGACTGCCAGAAGCAGACCCACTCGGTAGATCATGAGGCGCACATCCGCGCCGACCTGTTACACCCGCAACGCGTTACCTCGCGCTGGGTGGGAAAGGCCCGCAACACTTGGGACGATCCCAATACTTGCTCAGTCAGTGCTGACGTAGTCGGCGACCACCGTCGCTCATGCTCTGCCGAGAAGTAAACCTATTAAGACCCGCCCCTTTTTTGTGGACGGTATTCTGGCGTTTTAGAGGTGAACAACGTGGAGCTTTTATCTGGCGGTGAGATGCTCGTCCGCTTTTTGCGTGACGAAGGCGTCAAATATATCTACGGGTACCCGGGTGGTGCTCTCCTGCATGTTTACGATGCCCTGTTCAAAGAACCGGAAGTGACTCACATCCTGGTTCGTCATGAACAAGCGGCAACCCATATGGCTGACGGTTATGCCCGTGCCACCGGTAAAGCCGGCGTGGTATTGGTGACGTCCGGTCCTGGCGCCACAAACGCCATCACCGGTATCGCGACCGCCTATATGGACTCGATTCCAATGGTGATCATTTCCGGTCAGGTGCCAAGCACCATGGTCGGCACCGACGCGTTCCAGGAAACCGACATGATCGGTATCTCCCGGCCGATCGTGAAGCACAGCTTCATGATCAAGCACGCTTCGGAAATCCCGGAAGTCATGAAGAAGGCCTTCTACCTGGCGCAATCCGGTCGTCCGGGCCCGGTCGTGGTCGATATCCCGAAAGACATGACCAACCCGGCCGAGAAGTTCGAATACATCTTCCCGAAGAAAGCCAAGCTGCGTTCCTACAGCCCGGCCGTTCGCGGTCACTCCGGGCAAATCCGCAAGGCAGCAGAAATGCTCCTGGCGGCCAAGCGTCCGGTCATGTACTCCGGTGGCGGCGTCATCCTCGGCAACGGTTCCGCACCGCTGACCGAACTGGCGAAAATGCTCAACCTGCCGGTGACCAATACGTTGATGGGCCTGGGCGGTTTCCCTGGCACTGATCGTCAGTTCATCGGCATGCTCGGCATGCACGGCAGCTACACCGCCAACCTGGCGATGCACCATGCTGACGTGATCCTCGCGGTCGGCGCGCGTTTCGACGATCGCGTGATCAACGGCCCGGCGAAGTTCTGCCCGAACGCCAAGATCATCCACATCGACATCGACCCGGCTTCGATTTCCAAGACCATCAAGGCCGACGTGCCAATCGTTGGTCCGGTCGAGAGCGTCCTGACCGAAATGGTTGCGATCCTCAAGGAAATCGGCGAGACCCCGAACAAGGAGTCGGTGGCCAGTTGGTGGAAGCAGGTGGATGAATGGCGCGGTGATCGCGGCCTGTTCCCTTATGAAAAGGGCGACGGCAGCCTGATCAAGCCGCAGACCGTGATCGAAACCCTCTGCGAAGTGACCAAGGGCGATGCCTTCATCACTTCCGACGTGGGCCAGCACCAGATGTTCGCGGCGCAGTACTACACGTTCAACAAGCCGAATCGCTGGATCAACTCCGGTGGTCTGGGCACCATGGGCTTCGGTTTCCCGGCGGCCATGGGCATCAAGTTGAGCTTCCCGGATGACGACGTTGCCTGCGTCACCGGCGAAGGCAGTATCCAGATGAACATCCAGGAACTGTCGACCTGCCTGCAATATGGCTTGCCAGTCAAAATCGTCATCCTCAACAACGGTGTTCTGGGGATGGTGCGTCAGTGGCAGGACATGAGCTACGGCAGCCGTCACTCGCACTCCTACATGGAATCGCTGCCTGACTTCGTCAAGCTGGCTGAAGCCTACGGCCACGTCGGCGTACGCATCACCGAATCGAAAGATTTGAAGTCGAAGATGGCAGAAGCGTTCGCCATGAAGGATCGCCTGGTCGTGATCGATATTTCGGTCGACACCAGCGAGCACGTCTATCCGATGCAGATCAAAGACGGCTCGATGCGCGATATGTGGCTGAGCAAGACGGAGCGTACTTAATCATGCGGCACATTATTTCCTTGCTTCTGGAAAACGAACCCGGCGCTTTGTCTCGCGTAGTTGGCCTGTTCTCGCAGCGCAACTACAACATCGAAAGCCTGACTGTGGCCCCGACCGAAGACCCGACCCTGTCGCGTCTGACGCTGACCACTGTGGGCCACGATGAAGTCATCGAGCAGATCACCAAAAACCTGAACAAGCTGATCGAAGTGGTCAAGCTGGTGGACCTCTCGGAAAGTGCTCACATCGAGCGCGAGCTGATGCTGGTCAAGGTCAAGGCCACTGGCGCCCAGCGCGCCGAGATCAAACGCACCACCGATATTTACCGTGGACAGATCGTCGATGTCAGTGCCAGCGTGTATACCGTTCAATTGACCGGTACCAGCGACAAGCTCGACAGCTTCATTCAGTCCATCGGCACCGCATCGATTCTGGAAACCGTCCGTAGCGGCGTGACCGGCATTGCCCGCGGCGACAAAGTACTCAGCATCTAAACCAAATTAGCGAATGGCCTGAACGGCCTGGATATAAAGGGGAAATTCATGAAAGTTTTCTACGATAAAGACTGCGACCTGTCGATCATCCAGGGCAAGAAAGTTGCCATCATCGGTTACGGTTCCCAGGGCCACGCCCAAGCGTGCAACCTGAAAGACTCCGGTGTCGACGTTACCGTTGGTCTGCGTAAAGGTTCGGCCACCGTTGCCAAAGCTGAAGCTCACGGCCTGAAAGTGACCGACGTTGCTTCCGCTGTTGCTGCCGCCGACCTGGTCATGATCCTGACCCCGGACGAGTTCCAGTCCTCGCTGTACAAGAATGAAATCGAGCCGAACATCAAGAAAGGCGCCACCCTGGCCTTCTCCCACGGCTTCGCGATCCACTACAACCAGGTTGTGCCGCGTGCCGACCTCGACGTGATCATGATCGCGCCGAAAGCACCAGGCCACACCGTACGCTCCGAGTTCGTCAAAGGCGGCGGTATCCCTGACCTGATCGCGATCTACCAGGACGCCTCGGGCAACGCCAAAAACGTTGCACTGTCCTATGCTGCCGGTGTTGGCGGCGGTCGTACCGGCATCATCGAAACCACTTTCAAGGACGAGACCGAAACCGACCTGTTCGGCGAACAAGCCGTACTGTGCGGCGGTACCGTTGAACTGGTCAAAGCCGGTTTCGAAACCCTGGTTGAAGCTGGCTACGCGCCGGAAATGGCCTACTTCGAGTGCCTGCACGAACTGAAGCTGATCGTTGACCTCATGTACGAAGGCGGTATCGCCAACATGAACTACTCGATCTCCAACAACGCTGAGTACGGCGAGTACGTGACTGGCCCGGAAGTGATCAACGCCGAGTCCCGTCAGGCCATGCGCAACGCCCTGAAACGTATTCAGGACGGCGAATACGCCAAAATGTTCATCAGCGAAGGCGCAACCGGCTACCCTTCGATGACCGCCAAGCGTCGTAACAACGCCGCTCACGGCATCGAAGTCATCGGCGAGCAACTGCGCTCCATGATGCCGTGGATCGGTGCCAACAAGATCGTCGACAAAGCCAAAAACTAAGTCGTTGTCCCTTGTATGAAAAAACGCGGCCTCGGCCGCGTTTTTTCGTTTGGGGCTGTGGTTCTGGTATAAAGCTGCAGCGTTTGTGGCCGAACTGTCGTCCTCAAGCACCTGTCGAAATTTCTCCAAACCGTTGCAAGGTAATGTCCATGAGCGAACGTCCCGAAGAGCCGAACAAGGCTTCTGACGCCGAAAGCCTGCTGCCCATCGATGAACACATCGAAGAAGGGCACGACGCAGAAGGTCGTAAAGTCCGGCATCGTGGTATCTATCTGCTGCCGAATCTGTTCACCACTGCGAACCTGTTCGCAGGGTTTTACTCCATCATCAACTCCATGAGCGCTCAGGCTGCTCTAAGTGCTGGCGACTCGGCCAATGCGAGCAAGTACTTCGCGTTCGCCGCGATCGCGATCTTCGTCGCCATGGTGCTCGACGGTCTCGACGGTCGCGTGGCGCGCATGACCAACACGCAAAGTGCCTTCGGTGCCGAGTACGACTCGCTGTCGGACATGGTTGCGTTCGGTGTTGCCCCGGCGCTGCTGGCGTTCGGCTGGGCGTTGGGTGATATGGGCAAGGTTGGCTGGATGGTCGCCTTCATCTATGTAGCGGGCGCGGCGTTGCGTCTGGCGCGCTTCAATACTCAGGTGGGTACGGCTGACAAGCGTTACTTCATCGGTCTGGCCAGTCCGGCTGCAGCCGGTGTGGTCGCGGGGATTGTCTGGGCGTTCAGCGATTACGGCATTCAGGGTTCGAAGATGTCGTTCCTGGTCGCGCTGATGGTTGCGGCGGCCGGCATGCTGATGGTCAGCAACATCAAGTACAACAGCTTTAAGGAGCTGGACCTGAAGGGCCGCGTGCCGTTCGTGGCGATCCTTGCTGTCGTGCTGGTGTTCGCCGTGGTCTTCAGCGATCCACCGCGCATTCTGCTGCTGGTGTTCCTCGCCTACGCCGCTTCTGGCCCGGTGCAGTACCTGTTGCATCTTCGTCGGCACAAAAAAGCCGAGTGATGTAATTTCCCGCATACTCCGCAGTCTATGGGTGCATCAGTCCTCCAAAGCCTGCGGAGTTGCCATGTTGATCAAAGTCCCCAAAGCGTCCGACTGCCATGAGTCGGATGTCACGCCTGAAGCCATTTATCTCTCTCGCCGCCAATTATTGGGGGCCACTGCTGCCGGTATCGCCGTCAGCAGCCTGCCACGCTGGGCCAATGCCGAGGATGCATCGCGGTATGCCGATGTCGAGCCGGGCAAAGCGCCTGCCTGGTTTAACGACAAGCTGTCCTCTACTAAATGGGGAGCAGTCAACGTCAAGGATGAGGCAATCACGCCTTATAAAGATGCCACCCACTACAACAACTTCTATGAGTTCGGAACCGACAAGGGTGATCCGGCAGCTAATGCCGGCTCACTGAAAACCGAACCGTGGAGCGTAGTGATCGACGGGGAGGTGGGTAAGCCAGGGCGCTATGCGCTGGAAGACTTCATGAAGCCTTACCAGTTGGAAGAGCGTATCTATCGTTTGCGCTGTGTCGAGGCGTGGTCGATGGTGATTCCGTGGATTGGCTTTCCGATCTCGGCGCTGCTCAAGCAGGTCGAGCCAACGTCCAAAGCCAAATACATTCGCTTTGAAACCTTGCAGGATCCCAAGAGCATGCCCGGGCAGCGCTCGGGTTTTGCCTTGATCGACTGGCCTTATGTAGAAGGCTTGCGACTGGATGAGGCGATGAATCCATTGGCGATTCTGGCGGTGGGTATGTATGGCCGAGAGCTGCCGAATCAGAATGGCGCGCCACTGCGTTTGGTGGTGCCGTGGAAGTATGGCTTCAAGAGTGTCAAATCCATCGTGCGTATCAGTCTGGTCAGCGAGCAGCCGAAAACAACCTGGCAAAGCATTGCGGCAGATGAGTACGGGTTCTATGCGAACGTGAATCCAACGGTTGATCACCCACGCTGGACCCAGGCTCGGGAGCGGCGTTTGCCGAACAGCCTGTTCAAGCCCAACGTGCGTGATACGCAGATGTTCAACGGCTATTCGGATGAAGTCGCTTCTTTATATACAGGGCTCGATCTGCGGAAGAACTACTGATGCGATTTCCGTTCTGGCGTATAGGCGTTTTCATTGCGGCGGCTATCTGGCCGATGCTGTGGCTGTATCAGGCTCTCGAGGATTTACTCGGGCCGGATCCCGGCAAGGTGTTGGTGGATCGGCTGGGCTTGGGGACGTTGGTGTTGTTACTGATCACTCTGAGCATGACGCCTATGCAGAAGCTCACCGGCTGGGCAGGGTGGATTGCAGTGCGCCGTCAGTTGGGGCTCTGGTGTCTTGCCTACGTGGTTTTGCATCTGTGTAGCTATATGGCGTTTATTCTGGGTTTCGATTGGTCGCAGCTGACGGTCGAGTTGCGCAAGCGGCCCTACATAATAGTGGGGGCGTTGGGCTTTCTCGGATTGTTGGCGCTGGCGCTGACGTCGAATCGCTACAGTCAGCGTCGTTTGGGTTCGCGCTGGAAGAAGCTGCATCGTCTGGTTTACGTGATTCTGGGCTTGGGTCTACTGCATATGTTGTGGATCGTGCGTGCTGATCTCGAGGAGTGGGCGATCTATGCCTTTATAGGCGCAGTGCTTCTGCTGCTGCGTATCCCGCCAGTGATGCGTCGTATCCCGCGTTTGCTGGCTAAAAAGCAGGTTTTGCAAGAAAAGCGAAATTAACGGTTGACGGCAGATTTCAGATGTCTATAATTCGCCCCACTTCCGGCGCAGTCGAAACGGAAAACTCCTTGAGATTCAAAGAGTTATGTAGGTTTCGGCAGCGGGTTGCTTCAGTTCATCGAAGCCGAAAGGAAGTTGAAAAAGAGGTGTTGACAGCAGCGTGTAACGCTGTAGAATTCGCCTCCCGCTGACGAGAGATCGGAAGCGCAAGTGGTTGAAGTTGTTGAAGAATTCTTCGAAAACTTCTGAAAATAATCACTTGACAGCAAATGAGGCTGCTGTAGAATGCGCGCCTCGGTTGAGACGAAAGATCTTAACCAACCGCTCTTTAACAACTGAATCAAGCAATTCGTGTGGGTGCTTGTGGGGTCAGACTGATAGTCAACAAGATTATCAGCATCGCAAGTTACTCCGCGAGAAATCAAAGATGTAACCAACGATTGCTGAGCCAAGTTTAGGGTTTCTTAAAAACCCAAAGATGTTTGAACTGAAGAGTTTGATCATGGCTCAGATTGAACGCTGGCGGCAGGCCTAACACATGCAAGTCGAGCGGATGACAGGAGCTTGCTCCTGAATTCAGCGGCGGACGGGTGAGTAATGCCTAGGAATCTGCCTGGTAGTGGGGGACAACGTTTCGAAAGGAACGCTAATACCGCATACGTCCTACGGGAGAAAGCAGGGGACCTTCGGGCCTTGCGCTATCAGATGAGCCTAGGTCGGATTAGCTAGTTGGTGAGGTAATGGCTCACCAAGGCGACGATCCGTAACTGGTCTGAGAGGATGATCAGTCACACTGGAACTGAGACACGGTCCAGACTCCTACGGGAGGCAGCAGTGGGGAATATTGGACAATGGGCGAAAGCCTGATCCAGCCATGCCGCGTGTGTGAAGAAGGTCTTCGGATTGTAAAGCACTTTAAGTTGGGAGGAAGGGTTGTAGATTAATACTCTGCAATTTTGACGTTACCGACAGAATAAGCACCGGCTAACTCTGTGCCAGCAGCCGCGGTAATACAGAGGGTGCAAGCGTTAATCGGAATTACTGGGCGTAAAGCGCGCGTAGGTGGTTCGTTAAGTTGGATGTGAAATCCCCGGGCTCAACCTGGGAACTGCATTCAAAACTGTCGAGCTAGAGTATGGTAGAGGGTGGTGGAATTTCCTGTGTAGCGGTGAAATGCGTAGATATAGGAAGGAACACCAGTGGCGAAGGCGACCACCTGGACTGATACTGACACTGAGGTGCGAAAGCGTGGGGAGCAAACAGGATTAGATACCCTGGTAGTCCACGCCGTAAACGATGTCAACTAGCCGTTGGGAGCCTTGAGCTCTTAGTGGCGCAGCTAACGCATTAAGTTGACCGCCTGGGGAGTACGGCCGCAAGGTTAAAACTCAAATGAATTGACGGGGGCCCGCACAAGCGGTGGAGCATGTGGTTTAATTCGAAGCAACGCGAAGAACCTTACCAGGCCTTGACATCCAATGAACTTTCCAGAGATGGATTGGTGCCTTCGGGAACATTGAGACAGGTGCTGCATGGCTGTCGTCAGCTCGTGTCGTGAGATGTTGGGTTAAGTCCCGTAACGAGCGCAACCCTTGTCCTTAGTTACCAGCACGTAATGGTGGGCACTCTAAGGAGACTGCCGGTGACAAACCGGAGGAAGGTGGGGATGACGTCAAGTCATCATGGCCCTTACGGCCTGGGCTACACACGTGCTACAATGGTCGGTACAAAGGGTTGCCAAGCCGCGAGGTGGAGCTAATCCCATAAAACCGATCGTAGTCCGGATCGCAGTCTGCAACTCGACTGCGTGAAGTCGGAATCGCTAGTAATCGTGAATCAGAATGTCACGGTGAATACGTTCCCGGGCCTTGTACACACCGCCCGTCACACCATGGGAGTGGGTTGCACCAGAAGTAGCTAGTCTAACCTTCGGGAGGACGGTTACCACGGTGTGATTCATGACTGGGGTGAAGTCGTAACAAGGTAGCCGTAGGGGAACCTGCGGCTGGATCACCTCCTTAATCGACGACATCAGCTGCTCCATAAGTTCCCACACGAATTGCTTGATTCATTGAAGAAGACGAAAGAAGCAGCCTGTATCGGTTTGTAGCTGAGTTGGTTAGAGCGTACCCCATGCTTTGTGGTTAAGAGCAGGGTGAGGTCGGCCTTAGTAGCTCGAAATTGGGTCTGTAGCTCAGTTGGTTAGAGCGCACCCCTGATAAGGGTGAGGTCGGCAGTTCGAATCTGCCCAGACCCACCAATTTTGTGTGGGAAACGCCTGTAGAAATACGGGGCCATAGCTCAGCTGGGAGAGCGCCTGCCTTGCACGCAGGAGGTCAGCGGTTCGATCCCGCTTGGCTCCACCACTACTGCTTCTCTTGTATAAAGCTTAGAAATGAGCATTCCATTGTTGTGATGGTGAATGTTGATTTCTAGTCTTTGACTAGTTCGTTCTTTAAAAATTTGGGTATGTGATAGAAAGATAGACTGAACGTTACTTTCACTGGTAACGGATCAGGCTAAGGTAAAATTTGTGAGTTCTCTTAATTGAGAAATTCGAATTTTCGGCGAATGTCGTCTTCACAGTATAACCAGATTGCTTGGGGTTATATGGTCAAGTGAAGAAGCGCATACGGTGGATGCCTTGGCAGTCAGAGGCGATGAAAGACGTGGTAGCCTGCGAAAAGCTTCGGGGAGTCGGCAAACAGACTTTGATCCGGAGATGTCTGAATGGGGGAACCCAGCCATCATAAGATGGTTATCTTGTACTGAATACATAGGTGCAAGAGGCGAACCAGGGGAACTGAAACATCTAAGTACCCTGAGGAAAAGAAATCAACCGAGATTCCCTTAGTAGTGGCGAGCGAACGGGGACTAGCCCTTAAGTGGCTTTGAGATTAGCGGAACGCTCTGGAAAGTGCGGCCATAGTGGGTGATAGCCCTGTACGCGAAAATCTCTTAGTCATGAAATCGAGTAGGACGGAGCACGAGAAACTTTGTCTGAATATGGGGGGACCATCCTCCAAGGCTAAATACTACTGACTGACCGATAGTGAACTAGTACCGTGAGGGAAAGGCGAAAAGAACCCCGGAGAGGGGAGTGAAATAGATCCTGAAACCGTATGCGTACAAGCAGTGGGAGCAGACTTTGTTCTGTGACTGCGTACCTTTTGTATAATGGGTCAGCGACTTATTTTCAGTGGCGAGCTTAACCGAATAGGGGAGGCGTAGCGAAAGCGAGTCTTAATAGGGCGTCTAGTCGCTGGGAATAGACCCGAAACCGGGCGATCTATCCATGGGCAGGTTGAAGGTTGGGTAACACTAACTGGAGGACCGAACCGACTACCGTTGAAAAGTTAGCGGATGACCTGTGGATCGGAGTGAAAGGCTAATCAAGCTCGGAGATAGCTGGTTCTCCTCGAAAGCTATTTAGGTAGCGCCTCATGTATCACTGTAGGGGGTAGAGCACTGTTTCGGCTAGGGGGTCATCCCGACTTACCAAACCGATGCAAACTCCGAATACCTACAAGTGCCGAGCATGGGAGACACACGGCGGGTGCTAACGTCCGTCGTGAAAAGGGAAACAACCCAGACCGTCAGCTAAGGTCCCAAAGTTATGGTTAAGTGGGAAACGATGTGGGAAGGCTTAGACAGCTAGGAGGTTGGCTTAGAAGCAGCCACCCTTTAAAGAAAGCGTAATAGCTCACTAGTCGAGTCGGCCTGCGCGGAAGATGTAACGGGGCTCAAACCATACACCGAAGCTACGGGTATCATCTTCTGATGATGCGGTAGAGGAGCGTTCTGTAAGCCTGTGAAGGTGAGTTGAGAAGCTTGCTGGAGGTATCAGAAGTGCGAATGCTGACATGAGTAACGACAATGGGTGTGAAAAACACCCACGCCGAAAGACCAAGGTTTCCTGCGCAACGTTAATCGACGCAGGGTTAGTCGGTCCCTAAGGCGAGGCTGAAAAGCGTAGTCGATGGAAAACAGGTTAATATTCCTGTACTTCTGGTTATTGCGATGGAGGGACGGAGAAGGCTAGGCCAGCTTGGCGTTGGTTGTCCAAGTTTAAGGTGGTAGGCTGAGATCTTAGGTAAATCCGGGATCTTAAGGCCGAGAGCTGATGACGAGTGTTCTTTTAGAACACGAAGTGGTTGATGCCATGCTTCCAAGAAAAGCTTCTAAGCTTCAGGTAACCAGGAACCGTACCCCAAACCGACACAGGTGGTTGGGTAGAGAATACCAAGGCGCTTGAGAGAACTCGGGTGAAGGAACTAGGCAAAATGGCACCGTAACTTCGGGAGAAGGTGCGCCGGTGAGGGTGAAGGACTTGCTCCGTAAGCTCATGCCGGTCGAAGATACCAGGCCGCTGCGACTGTTTATTAAAAACACAGCACTCTGCAAACACGAAAGTGGACGTATAGGGTGTGACGCCTGCCCGGTGCCGGAAGGTTAATTGATGGGGTTAGCTAACGCGAAGCTCTTGATCGAAGCCCCGGTAAACGGCGGCCGTAACTATAACGGTCCTAAGGTAGCGAAATTCCTTGTCGGGTAAGTTCCGACCTGCACGAATGGCGTAACGATGGCGGCGCTGTCTCCACCCGAGACTCAGTGAAATTGAAATCGCTGTGAAGATGCAGTGTATCCGCGGCTAGACGGAAAGACCCCGTGAACCTTTACTATAGCTTTGCACTGGACTTTGAATTTGCTTGTGTAGGATAGGTGGGAGGCTTTGAAGCGTGGACGCCAGTTCGCGTGGAGCCATCCTTGAAATACCACCCTGGCAACTTTGAGGTTCTAACTCAGGTCCGTTATCCGGATCGAGGACAGTGTATGGTGGGTAGTTTGACTGGGGCGGTCTCCTCCTAAAGAGTAACGGAGGAGTACGAAGGTGCGCTCAGACCGGTCGGAAATCGGTCGTAGAGTATAAAGGCAAAAGCGCGCTTGACTGCGAGACAGACACGTCGAGCAGGTACGAAAGTAGGTCTTAGTGATCCGGTGGTTCTGTATGGAAGGGCCATCGCTCAACGGATAAAAGGTACTCCGGGGATAACAGGCTGATACCGCCCAAGAGTTCATATCGACGGCGGTGTTTGGCACCTCGATGTCGGCTCATCACATCCTGGGGCTGAAGCCGGTCCCAAGGGTATGGCTGTTCGCCATTTAAAGTGGTACGCGAGCTGGGTTTAGAACGTCGTGAGACAGTTCGGTCCCTATCTGCCGTGGACGTTTGAGATTTGAGAGGGGCTGCTCCTAGTACGAGAGGACCGGAGTGGACGAACCTCTGGTGTTCCGGTTGTCACGCCAGTGGCATTGCCGGGTAGCTATGTTCGGGAAAGATAACCGCTGAAAGCATCTAAGCGGGAAACTTGCCTCAAGATGAGATCTCACTGGAACCTTGAGTTCCCTGAAGGGCCGTCGAAGACTACGACGTTGATAGGTTGGGTGTGTAAGCGCTGTGAGGCGTTGAGCTAACCAATACTAATTGCCCGTGAGGCTTGACCATATAACACCCAAGCAATTTGCGTCGAAAGGCCAAGTTGCGGTGTGTGAAGACGAAACGAACCGAAAGTTCGATGTTCACAAACACCGAAAGCTGTCACATACCCGATTTGCTGAAGCGAGGCCATCTGGTCACGACTCAGTACCCGAATTTCTTGACGACCATAGAGCGTTGGAACCACCTGATCCCATCCCGAACTCAGCAGTGAAACGATGCATCGCCGATGGTAGTGTGGGGTTTCCCCATGTGAGAGTAGGTCATCGTCAAGATTAAATTCCGAAACCCCAATTGCGAAAGCAGTTGGGGTTTTGTTTTGCCCGCAGGAAAGTTTTTTGCTCGCGGTAGCGAACAAATTTGCACAGTTATTTTCGAATCAGAACACTAGAATAGCCCCACCTTATTCGGAGCCAGAGCCTTTATGTCAGAGTCGGTTGACGCCCCCGGGCTGTCAGATTTACCGCTGGAAGACTTGGTGGCCTGTCACGAGTGCGACCTGCTCTTGCGCAAGCCAACACTTGCTCACGGAGAGAAAGCGCTCTGTCCTCGCTGCGGTTACGAACTGTACGCTCACCGTCATAACGTGGTGCAGCGCAGCCTTGCCTTGGTGATCGCAGCATTATTGCTGTACATCCCGGCAAACTTTTTACCCATCATGCAACTCAATATCCTCGGACAATCTTCGCAGGATACGGTCTGGAGCGGCGTACTCGGCCTGTTCAATACGGACATGCAGGGCGTTTCGATTGTCGTATTCCTGTGCAGCATGGCCATACCGCTGCTCAAGTTGCTGTGCCAGTTATTCGTTTTGCTGACGATTCGCTTCAATGCCGGACGCAGCTATGGCTTGCTGCTCTATCGCATTTACCACCACCTCAAAGACTGGGGAATGCTCGAGGTTTACCTCATGGGGGTACTGGTGGCGATCGTCAAACTGGCGGACATGGCAGCCATCACCGTAGGCCTTGGCCTGGCCTGTTTCATTGGATTGCTATTGGTACAGGTCTGGCTGGAAGTGGTGATGTCACCGCATCAGATCTGGCAGGCGTTATCAGGAGAGGACGCTCATGCGGGCGATTGATGCGGGCATTCTGGTGTGTACCGAATGCCACGAATTGAACAAACAGGAAGCCGACGCGGACGAGCAAACCTGCAGCCGTTGCGGTGCGCTGGTTCACGCCCGGCGTCCGAACAGCCTCGCGCGCACCTGGGCGCTGCTGATCACGGCGGCAATCATCTACATTCCGGCCAATGTCTTGCCGATCATGACTGTCAGTTCTTTGGGGCAGGGTGATCCGAGCACCATCATGTCCGGGGTGATCCAACTGGTGCAGCACGGCATGATTCCGATCGCCGCCGTGGTGTTTATCGCCAGTATTCTCGTGCCCACCTTCAAACTGGTGGGTATCGCGCTGCTGTTGTTTTCGGTGCAACGACGCCAGCCGTTATCCGCTCGTCAGCGCATCTGGATGTACCGTTTTATCGAGTTCATTGGCCGCTGGTCGATGCTCGATATATTTGTGATCGCCATTCTCGTGGCGGTCGTCAACTTCGGCCGGCTTGCCAGTGTCGAAGCCAATCTTGGCGCCATCGCCTTCGCCAGTGTGGTGATTCTGACGATGCTCGCCGCAGTAACTTTCGATCCCCGACTGATTTGGGATAACACGGAGTCGGACGACGACCATGACTGATTTGCCCGTAGCGAAAACCCGACCGGCTTCGAACTGGTCTGCCATTTGGGTTCTGCCTCTGATCGCGCTGATCATCGGTGGCTGGCTCGGCTGGCGCGCCTATTCCGAAACCGGTATCGAGATCCAGATCCGCTTCGAGAGTGGCGAAGGCATCCAGGCCAACAAGACCGAGGTCATGTACAAGGGCATGTCGGTCGGTAAGGTCAAGGCGCTCAAACTCGACGATGAGGGTAACTCCAAAGGCGTCATCGCCACCGTCGAGATGAATAAAGACGTTGAGCAATACCTCAAGACCAGCACGCGCTTCTGGCTGGTCAAACCGAGCGTCACCCTGGCTGGTATTACTGGGCTGGAGACATTGGTCTCGGGTAATTATGTCGCTATCAGCCCCGGCGAAGGTGAGCCTGTGCGCAAGTTCAAGGCACTCTCCGAAGAGCCGCCGCTGTCCGACGCCAAACCTGGCCTGCATCTGACCATCAAGGCTGATCGTCTTGGCTCGTTGAGCCGTGGCAGCCCGGTGTTCTACAAGCAGATCAAAGTCGGCCAGGTCAAAAGCTACCTGCTCTCGGAAGATCAAAGCACAGTAGAACTGAAAGTCTTCATCGAGCCGACTTACGCCAAACTGGTGCGCAAACACACGCGTTTCTGGAACGCCAGCGGCATCAGCATCGACGCCAACCTGTCCGGCGTGAAAGTGCGCAGCGAATCGCTGGCCAGCATCGTCGCCGGCGGTATCGCTTTCGCTACACCAGAGAACCGCAAGGACAGCCCGCCGACCGATCCAAGCCTGCCGTTCCGTCTCTATGAGGACTTCGACGCTGCGGCTGCCGGGATTCGCGTAAAGGTCAAACTCAGCGACTTCGAAGGACTGCAGGCCGGCCGCACACCGGTGATGTACAAAGGCAT
Source organism: Pseudomonas sp. ZY71 (assembly GCF_036542145.1). Classification (NCBI taxonomy): domain Bacteria; kingdom Pseudomonadati; phylum Pseudomonadota; class Gammaproteobacteria; order Pseudomonadales; family Pseudomonadaceae; genus Pseudomonas; species Pseudomonas sp. ZY71. The sequence goes on along the minus strand of NZ_CP144274.1, from coordinate 5,634,215 downwards.
TCAAGTCGGCAACATGAAGGCGCTGAAGGTTGATCCTGACCTGAACAGCGCCACAGCCGAGCTCACCCTCGATCCATTGGCTGAGGACTATCTGGTCGATGGCACGCAGTTCTGGGTAGTTAAACCGTCGATTTCTCTGGCAGGGATCACCGGTCTGGAAGCCTTGGTGAAGGGTAACTACATCGCCGTACGCCCGGGCGATAAAGGTGCGGCACCGAAACGCGAATTCGAGGCCCGGCCAAAGGCGCCGCCGCTGGATCTGCGCTCACCGGGCTTGCACCTGGTGCTGTTCACCGATGTCCTCGGCTCGATCGATGTGGGCAGTCCAATTTTGTACAAACAGGTCAAGGTCGGTTCGGTGCAGAGCTATCAGTTCTCCAAGACTAAGAAGCAATTGGTCATTGGCGTGCACATCGATAAGGAATACGAAAACCTGGTCAACGCCTCCACGCGCTTTTGGAATGTCAGTGGCATCACGTTGACCGGCGGACTGACCGGTGGCATTCAAGTCAAGAGTGAGTCGCTGCAGACCCTGATGGCCGGTGGCATCGCCTTCGAGACACCGCAAGCCAAGGCGCCGCTGCAGAAACGTATTCCGCGTTTCCGCCTGTTCGCCAACCATGATGAGGCGAATCAGAAAGGCACGGTGGTGACGATCAAAGTCGATCGCGCTGATGGTCTGCGCAGTGGTACCCCAGTGCGCTTCAAGGGACTGGATGTCGGCAAGATTGAAAGTGTTGATCTGACCGATGACTTGCAGTCGGTCATCCTCACGGCGCGCATCACCGAAGTGCCAGAGAAGATCGCCCGAGTCGGCAGCCAATTCTGGGTGGTCAAGCCTGAGTTGGGCCTGATCAAGACTGCCAATCTGGAAACCCTGGTGACCGGGCAGTACATCGAAGTGCAACCGGCGGCGAAGAACCTCGGCCCGCAGAAGAACTTCGTCGCGCTGGCGAATGCGCCGGAAGTGACCAAGCAGGAGGCAGGGCTGAGTCTGGTGTTGAGCGCGGCCCGTCGTGGTTCGCTGAAGCCGGGTGTGCCGGTGACGTATCGCGAAATTACCGTGGGTAAAGTCACCGGTTATGAGCTGGGCCAGACCGCCGATCGTGTGTTGGTACACATTCTGATCGAGCCGAAATATGCGCCGTTGGTGCGTAGCGGTAGCCGCTTCTGGAATACCAGTGGTGTCGGGTTTGATATCGGTTTGTTCAATGGGCTGACAGTGCGCACCGAGTCGCTGGAGACGGCGATTCAGGGTGGGATTGCTTTCGCCACGCCGGATGGCGAGCGCATGGGTAACCCGGCGCGGGCTGAGCAGACGTTCCCGCTGTTCGACAAGTTTGAGGATGAGTGGCTGACGTGGGCGCCGAAGATTTCCCTCGGTAAGTAACCTCCAGATATTCGGCGTCTGAAAAGACGCCTTCGCGAGCAGGCTCGCTCCCACAGGGGAACGCATTCCAACTGTAGGAGTGAGCCTGCTCGCGATAGGGCCCGCAAAATCAGCACAAACCCCGAGCCATAAAAAAGGGCCGCGATCCCATCAGATCGCGGCCCTTTTTTTGCCTTCAGCTAAAGCCGATCAAACCGCATCCAGCTCCGGTTCATCCGCTTCAACATTGACCGTAGCCTTCACCACATCATGCCGACGGATGTACTTCCAGTCCGCCTCATCAATGTAGATGCCTGCCGGGCCGCTGCCACCTTCGAGGTCGATCGCGACACTGGCGCAGACCTGCGGCTTCACACTCGCCAGAATCGGCACGAAGCCCAGTTGCAGACTGGTTTCCAGCAGCGCGGCCTGGTTCTTCTCATCGATATCCGCCGCCTCGTCGAGGTAGTACGGCAGACGCACGCGACCGGCCTGATCGCGATCCATCAAGTGCAGCAACAAATACATGTTGGTCAGCGCCTTGATGGTCATGGTCGTACCGTTGGATGCGGCGCCATCGATGTCGGTGTGGATCACCGGTTGGCCGTTGACCTTGGTGATCTCGAACGCCAGTTCGAACAAGTCCTTGAGACCGAGCTGGTTGTGGTTTGCCGCCACCAGCCGCGCCAGGTATTCCTTGGCCTCTTCGTTCTTGTTGTCCTGCTCGGCACTTTGGCTCAGATCGAACACCGACAGGGTTTCGCCTTCTTCGTACTGACCGGCGCTGTGGATGATCTGGTCGATGTGCTTGAGCGCTTCCTTGTTCGGCGCGAGGACGATACGGAAGCTCTGCAGGTTGGACACCTGACGTTTGTTGATCTCGCGGTTGAACAGCGCCAGTTGGTGCTCGAGGCTGTCGTAGTCGCTGCGAATGTTGCGCAGGGTCCGGGCGATATCAGTGACCGCGGCACGACGCGCCTTGCCGAGGGTCAGCGCCTCGTCGGTACGGTGCGCGTAAGCGTTGATCAGCAGCGACAGGCGGCGCTCCATGTCGTCTTCACTGTCGAACTTGGCCACGCCCTTGAGACGCACTTGTGCGTACAGCGCTTCGATCTGGCCATCGGCGCGCAGCAATCCTTGCCAGCTGTCCTGATAGTCGTTGAGCAGCGGCAGCAGGTTGTCCATCGAATCGTCGACCGGATCCATGAACGGCGTACCGAACGGCAGATCTGCCGGCAGCAGCTGACGACGACGCAGGGCATCGTCGAGGGTGCGTTGCTTGGCTTCCATATCCGCGATCTGGCGGCCGACCAGTTGCAGCTTGGCCGACAGTTGCTGGACGCGCTCGGTGAAGGCATCACTGGAACGCTTGAGTTCGTCCTGCGCGCCTTCCATCTGCGCCAGTTGCTCGAGCTTGTCGCTTTCTTCGGCGCTCAGGGTCTGCGTGCGGCGGAAATCTTCCAGGGCTTTCTGCGCATCCAGCACTTGCTGATACAGCGCTTCGGTCTGGGTCTTGCTCGCAGCGCGGTCAGCAGCGACGGCCTGTTGGGTCTTGAGCTGTTTCAGCTCTTTTTCCAGACGTTCTTTCTGATCGCGCAACGCGGCACGATCGGCCAGTGCTTGCAGGGCCGGCGGCTCGATGTGCGAGATGTCGATCGACAGGCCCGGCACTTCGAAGCGCTCGCCTTTGAAACCATCGAGAATCAGCTCAACCGATTTGACCCACTCGCCATCGTCGTCGAGGGTGATGCCGTGTTCGCCCAGCGGCAGGCTGAACAGTGCGCTGTTGAACAGGCGCATCAGGCGCTCGACGTCCTGTTGCGAGAATTCTTCGCGCAGTCGGGCGTAGCTGTTGTTGTCGGCGTGATCGAGTTGCTGCTTCACCGACTTCAGGCGTTTTTCCAGATCGCGCACGCGCTCTTCCAGATCTTCGGCACTGAACTGGCGCGATTGCGCCAAGGCGCCGGCCAATTCGTCGTGAGCGTCTTTGGCGGCGAGCAATTGTTGCTCGAGCACTTTGACGTCGTCGACCAGGGCAAAGCGATTCTTCAACACCGACAGCTCGCCGAGCCAGCGCTGAATGCCGGAAATTTCCCGCTCCAGACGCATCAGTTCCTGAGTGCCACCGCGCTGATTGTTTTGCAGGCTGTCCTGCTCGCCACGGTAGTGGTCAGCCTGAATGGTCAGTTCTTCTTTGCGCGCACTGGCGTAGTCCGACCAGGTGCCGAGCAACGAATCGAGCAGCGGCGACAGGCGATGCAGTTTGCCGCGCAGCACGTCGCGCTGTTTCACGCCGTTAGCCAAGGCCTCAACCAGCGGGCCGGCGGCGACCAGCGAGTTGTAGTCCTGTTCCATCCGGCGCACGTCGCGGAAAGCTTCTTCGCACGCGGCGATGTAATCGACGCTGCCGGAACGCAGGCTGTGCTCGAAGGCATCGAGGAACAACTGCTTCAACTTGGCCGCAGTGATTTCGCGCATGTGCAGCAGGTTGATGAACAGCGCGCGGAAGGTCTTCAGGCTCTGCTCGCTGGTGGAGCGCAGCGGGATCAGCGTCAGGTCGAGCGGGATCGACGTGTGACCGCCAACCAGCAAACGACGCAGTTCGTCCGGCTTGAGTTCGTAGGCTTTCAGGCCTTCTTTCTCAAGGTTGCTGAACAGCTCTTTCTGGCGCAGGCAGGTGTCGTTCTTCTGGTAATGCGCCAGGTCGAGTTTGCCGGCATAGGCAAAGAACTGGTGACCGAAACCACCGCCCGGGCCACGACCGACCACGCCGATCACGTGCGGACCGTGCGGCAGGTTCACTTCGACAAGGATGTAGCTGGTGTCGGAAGCGAAGTAGAAGCGCCGCGATTGTTCGAGGCTGTACTTGCCGAAACTCATGTCCGACATGCGCGCCAGAATCGGGAACTGCAAGGCGTTGATCGATGCTGATTTACCGAGGTTGTTCGCGCCGTAAACCGACAACGGTTCTTCCAGCGGGAACAGGCCGAGGCTGTAACCGGCGGTGTTCAAAAGGGCAAAGCGGCGGATGCCGTAGCGTTCCTGGCTCATGCGTCGGACTCCTGTTCTTCGGCAATGGCGCGGGCCAGTGCGTCTTCTTCGTTCTCTTCATCAAACTCGGAAAGATCGAGCGGATCGTCGGTTTCGAGGAATTTGGCTTCCGCCGCTTCGTCGATCAGCACCGGCGCTGGCAGCGGCAGAACGCTGTGCACGCTGGCGGCCAGATCGCGATCCTGCTGTACCGACAGGCACACGTCGAGGAAACGGTGCATCGGCGGCAGGAAGCGATACACGCCGTTTTCTTCGCCGGCGAAACCCAGTTGAGTCATGCGGCGCATGATCTTTTCTTCGAGATCTTCAACGGTCTGCACTTCGGCCTGAATGAACAGGTCGCGGTACTTCTCCAGCAGCGATGGCAGTTCTTCACGGCCGAGGCTGCCGCCATCGAGCACGGCGATCGGATCGCGGCCCTGATCGGCCAGATGCTCGACTAGGATAAAGGTGAACAGCGCCAGACGCTGCGCAGTTTTGTTCACCGCTGCGGCGGCCATGTCCGGCACGAAGTAGTAGAAACCACGGGTGTCGCAGACCAGTTCAAAGCCCAGCGCCTTGAACAGCGTGCGGTATTGATCCTGGAAGTTCGACAGTTGCGCGTACAGCTCCGGGTCGCGGCGGCTGACGTGGTAACCCTTGAACAGCTCGCGGAAGATCGGTGCGAGTTGCGACAGTTCGGAAAGATCAAGATGCATTGGGGATGCTCGCAGAATCCTCGGCGGCGGTATCGCTGGCCGAGAGCAGGGCGAAGGAGCGCAGGCTGACCTGATGCTCATGAGTGTGGTATTCGCGGCGTTCCAGACGCTCGCGCTTGAAGCGTTTTTCCCGCGACAGGCGCGAGAACCAGTAGAGCAATTCGTCAGTGGCGCCGTCCGGCTCCTGCTCCAGCAACCAGGTCATAAGATCCGGCATCGGCAGGGCTTCTTCGCAACGGTCGACCATCTCGCGCACAGTGCGTGGCGCGCGTGGGGCTTCGCCTTTCTGGGTCTTGTGCGCCTTGGGGAAACGCGCCGGTTTCGGCTCGAAACGCGCCAAGGCGTACACGTAAGCTTCCACCTGACTAGCGCTGCCGAGGAAGGTGCTTTGCGGGCGGGTGAACAGCGGCATCGCCGCTTGCGGCACGGCATCGATGCCTTTACGGCGAATCGCTGCCAAAGCCAAAGCAGCACCACGGGTCACGGCGTTGTGCCGGCGCGCTTCTTCACGCAGCGGCAGCAGCAGTTCGCGGGCATGACGCAAAGTCAGCTGGGCGCTGGTCTGCATTTCGAGGATGCGCGCGTGGGTGCGCAGGAGCATGTCGTCATCGACCAGATGGCCGAGGCGCTGCTGTTCGCTGAGCATCTTCAGCAGCACGGTTTCGACCTTGCGCACGCCTTGTTCGAAGGCGCCGTCGGCGTTCACCAGATCGATCATCGGCTCGACGTATTCGTCCCACGTCGCCAGTACTTCGGCGTAACGCTGACGTAGCGGAATCTGCCGGTCGCTGGTCTTCGCCCGTTCAGCGACGGCGACTAGGGCCTGTTCGTCGTTGTCGAGCTTCTTCAGTACGTCGCGCACGCGCATATCTAGCAGGCGCAACTGGCGGGCGAGGTCGTGGCCGTCGCGAACCTCGAACGCGTCCTGGATATAACCGGCCAGACGCTCGAGATGGCGCAGATAGGCTTCGATTTCCAGGCACAGGCCCAAGCGGTGTTCACGCCGCAAGTAAGCGAGGAAGTCGTGAATCTGCGCGTTCAGCTCGAAACGGTTCGGGCTTTTCGCCACCGGAATCAGAATATCGAGGCGAATCCACACATCGAGCAGGCTGGTGATGTCCTGCGGCGTGCTGTCCAGTTGTTGGGCGGCGAGTTGCGCGCGCAGTTCGTTGAGGCTCAATGTGCCTTGGTCGAAGTGCTCACACAGTGGCTCAAGCAGTGCCCAGTGTTCAGCGAGGGCGCGCAAGACGCGCTTGGGTTCGATCATCGGAATGCCCGGCTGGTTGGCAATGAAAAGCGGCGATTGTACTGCATCACGAAGGATGCGATTCACTCTTGGGACGGACTGTTGCTTTCTATGGGTGAAGCGCGTCGGCAAAGGGTGTTGGTCAAGTCTATCGATCAACAACGGGCGATCTTGAGCGAAGGGCGGTAGAATCAGCGCACTTCAGTTATCCACAAGTGGCCGACCCTTGCTAATCGAGTCCCGCCGCCGCGCCTATTTGAACGCCATGCAGGTGGTCAACTGGCTGCCGCGCACCGAATTGCCCTTCGCCGCACCCTCGCGGCCCGAGCTGCTGGACATGCCCGAGCCCGAGGTAGAGGCTCCGGTTGTTCTCGCGCCTCAGGTCGAAACGCCCGCGCAGCCTGCCGCTCGTCCGGTCGAACGGCCGAAGATCGAAGTGCCGCGTCCGTCGTTGGCCAGCACCCGAACCAACGCCAAACCGGTGGAAGAGGCCGACGACACGCCAGTGGTCGCCAAACCGGCACCGGTGCCGCCACCGCGTTTCGCCCTGCAACTGCTGCGCGCCGGGCGGTGCCTGCTGCTGGTCGAGTTACCCACAGGCGAACCGTTCCAGAGCCGCGATCCGGCTTATCTATTGCTCAAAGACATGTTGCGTGCTGCCGGTCTGCCGGATGCGCCGCAAATCGTCGGCGAGCCGGTGCGTTGGCCATGGCTCAATCGCGGCACCATGGATCAGGGCCCGGAAGCGGCGCGTGACTTTGTGCAGGGTTTCCTTTCCGTGCAAATGGAAGCCGCTCCGTGTGCCTGTCTGTGGCTGATCGGCCTGCCGGCCGTGCGTTTTGCTGGTGAAGCGGATGCCGAAGCGTTCAATCGTGAATTGCAGATCGAAGGTCTGGGCTCGGCCTGGGCCATTCCCGGTCTGGAATTGTTAATGGAAGAGCCACAGCGCAAGGCCGCTGTGTGGCAAGCCATGCGTCGGCTGATGGCGCGCTGGAAAGAATCGAATGAGTGACGCTGTATCGTTCCGCCCGATGACCGAGGCGGATCTGGAAACCGTGCTGAAAATCGAGTACGCCGCTTACAGTCATCCGTGGACTCGCGGGATTTTTCTCGACGGGCTGGGCAAATATCAGATCTGGCTGATGTTTGAAGGTGAGCAGCAGGTTGGCCACGGGGTGGTGCAGATCATTCTGGATGAGGCGCATCTGCTCAATATCACCGTCAAACCGGAGAATCAGGGGCGCGGGCTGGGGCTGACGTTGCTCGAGCATCTGATGTCGCGGGCGTATGCGGCTTCGGCGCGGGAATGTTTTCTGGAAGTGCGCGACAGCAATACGGGCGCGTTCAAGTTGTATGAGCGTTATGGCTTCAACGAGATTGGCCGGCGCCGGGATTATTATCCGGCGGTGGGTGGGCGTGAAGATGCGGTGGTCATGGCCTGCACTCTGGTCGATTAAACCTTAAAAGCATCGCGAGCAGGCTCGCTCCCACATTGGACTCAGGGCGTTCACCCAATTTGTGCGCAACCCGAAACCCTGTGGGAGCGAGCCTGCTCGCGAAAGCGTCCTGTCAGGCAGCGAAGATCAGCGGTTACCATCCAGCGGCTCACGCCGCGCCAGCTCCGCCTCATCCAGCCCATTGCCACCGCCAATGTCATCCTCATCGACAATGCTCAAATCCCAATCCGCCTGGTTGCCTTCCCCGGCCTCTTCGGCATCCCGCGCACCGTCTTCATGAATCAGCGTTTCCGGGCTCAGGTCATCGTCAGTCGGCTCGTGATCACTGACTGAACCCCCGGTCATCCCGGCCTCGCGCACCCGTTCACGCGGCATCAACTGCTCGCGTTCACGTTCGGGAATCTCATCACCGATTTTCGCGCTCGGTTCGTCTTCATCGAAATCCAGTTCATGCACCGAACCCATACGGTCTTCGTTATCATCGATGGGCTCTGGTTGCACCGCATCGTAAGGGCGTCGTGAATCAGTCATGGCAAATCCTCATACTGTGGGCCTTACTTAGGTGGACTCACCGGGCACACGAGAATTCCAATGAAATCACTTGCGATGGCGGCGTGACCCCGACGGGTGGTCGTCTGTCATACCAGCGCATCTTTCTTGAGGCCTTACAGCATGCATGACTTACAAGACCTGATTGATAACAACGAGCGTTGGGCTGACGCGATCACCAAGGAAGACCCGGATTTCTTCGCCAAACTGGCACGCCAGCAAACGCCGGAATATCTGTGGATCGGTTGTTCGGACGCACGCGTGCCGGCCAACGAAATCGTCGGCATGTTGCCGGGCGATCTGTTCGTGCACCGCAACGTCGCCAACGTCGTGCTGCACACCGACCTCAATTGCCTGTCGGTGATCCAGTACGCGGTCGACGTGCTCAAGGTCAAACACATCCTTGTCACCGGCCACTACGGCTGCGGCGGTGTGCGCGCCTCGATGCAGGACCGGCAGTTCGGTCTGATCGACGGCTGGCTGCGTTCAATCCGTGATCTGTATTACGAAAAACGTGAAGAACTGGCCAAGTTGCCGACCGAAGAGGAGCAGGTTGATCGCATGTGCGAACTCAACGTGATCCAGCAAGTGGCCAACGTCGCCCACACCAGCATCATCCAGAACGCCTGGCATCGCGGGCAGAGCCTGTCGATCCACGGTTGCATCTACGGCATCAAGGATGGCCGCTGGAAAAGTCTCAACACCACCATCAGTGGCTTCGAGCAATTGCCGCCGCAGTATCGTTTGCGGCCGGTCGGCGCGTTGTAAGCCGCTTTTCAGCACACCTTTCAGCGCAATCTGGAATGCCGCCAGCGCTGTAGAAAGTGGTGGCCTTCGAGGCTGGGTGGTTCGTCGAAACCGGTGATCCACCCGCGACAACGTGAGGAACCGCAACCGCAGGCGAACTGGTGCAAGAGTTTGTCTTCGGTGGCGGCGTAGTCCATGGTCAACCGTTCCCCCCTGTGGATATCTTTCAGCGCCCACAGCCATAACTCGCTCATGTCGAGAAATACGTTGGGGTCGCAGGCGTGTTCGATCAATCCACAGAAGCGCGGGTCGTAAATGTGGATGCCCGTCAGCAATTGTCGAGTCTGTCGGCAACGATAGGGCAGCAATTGCCCAGACACCCGGCACATCCGGTGGGTGTGCAGAAACTCGCGCCGCGCCGCGACCGCCGTTGGGGTGCCGTGCTCATCCTGGATGATTTCGAAATCGACGCTCGCTGGAAACCCCAGCCGCACGGGCAGACCGGCGAAAGGATAAATGCCTTCAGTATCGCGTGACGCCGATTGCGCCATGGCGTGGATATTCATATCAGTCCTTGTCGCAAGGCTTTGCGACTTCCTTGGGTTGACGTCCTGTCACTACTGCAACGCTGCTGCTTGGATCCAATCGTGTCCTATTAGGTATAGCGGGTCTACTGTCAGATCTGACAGGCGATTTAGACGCTTTCCCGCGTCAGCATTGGCTGACACGGGAACGCTTCAAGCGGTTATAGGTGCGGGGCAGGGACGGCGGCGGCTGGCAACGGTGCTTGCAATTGCTTCAGTTGAGCCTTGATCGGGGTGGTGGAGCACTTGGCGGTGGCTTGTTCCGGGGTCAGATTACGGATCGAGGTGTAGAACAGCTCGCAGGTTTTGACTTTCTGCGTGACCTGCCACGTCTGTGTGCAACTGCTGAGGGTAGCCTGGGCATCGCTGCCCGGTTTGCTGCCCATCCCGGCCTGCCAGCAGGCCGCGCTCAAATCCTGACCCATGACTTTCAGGCCTGCTGCATCGGCCTTGGCCTGGGCATCATCGCCGGTGTAGCTCTTCGGGTCAGCGGCGTACCAGATATAACTCGGGTGGTTGGAACCCAGCACCGGCACTTTCACGCCTTCGCTTGGGCTGATCGTCGCCAGGCCCAAGACATTCACGGTTGGCCCATATTGCTGCTTGATCCAGTTACGCACCGGCGCGCCGAACGCGACCATCGGCAGCGTCGTGCCGCTGGCGGTCTGGCTGAACTGTTTGACCAGCGTGGTCTGGTAGTCCTTGAAGTAGTCATACACGCCTTCCAGATCGCTGCCGGCATTGGACGGCGCGGCAATCGGGGCGATGTCGATGATGGTTTGATAAGCGGGGGTTTGCCCGGCCGGAATGCCGTTGTCAGTCAGCAACGTCGCCCAGCGATCGGTGGTGTTCGACCGCAGATAATCCTGTGCCTGGGTCAGCGAGTAATCCGGCGGAAAGTGCAGCAACTCGACGCTTTTGCGGTTTTCCAGGGCCATGCCCAGTGGCAGGAACAGATACCAGCTATAGGCCCATTTGCCATCGGCATTGAGCTTGCTGGCGCCGGTGTAGGCCAGATCTCCTGCGTCCAGCAGCGCCGACAACGGTTTGTCGTAATCCTTCGGCACGCCGGTGATTTCGGCGTAGAGCTGGCCGTTATCGGTTTTCACCAGCACTTTGGCATCGGCATAACCGTCGCGTTGCACGCTCTGGCTCAGGTAGTGGGTGACAGTCTGTTCCAGTGTCCAGTTGCGGAAGCAGATCACGTTGCAGTTGTTGGGGTAAGCGAAGAGACGGGTAACGCGTTCGGTGCTGCCCAGTTTCAGATCGACATCGGCGTGGGCGGCCGCGCTCAGCGTGAGTGCGGCTAGAGCGAGTGCGGTCGGGTTAAATCCTGCGAGTTTGAACATGCTCAGATCCTTTTCAGCGTCGGTTCCCCCGCGTATCGGGGGCGGCTCATAGTGGATCAGCCGCGTTTGACAGAGAAGCCGTCATCGACAGAATTTTGCGCAAACTCGCAGGGCCGGTTTTCAGGCCTGAAAATGCAGAGCGTTGGTCAGATCGCCCATGGGTTTCTGGCCCCGGGCAATCATCGCCTCGTCCCGTTGTTTGAGGCCGTCGAGGGTCTCCAGCTGGAAGACGCGGGTGATCAGCCGCAGGATCGACGCCGTGTCGTAGATCGTGTGATCCACCGTGCCTTTGCGCGCAAACGGCGACACCACCAGCGCCGGCACGCGTGACCCCGGGCCCCAGCGGTCGCCCTTGGGCGGTGCGACGTGATCCCACCAGCCGCCGTTTTCGTCGACCGTGACGATCACCACCATGTTTTGCCATTGCGGACTTTCACGCAGCACTTTCAACGCACGCACAATGTGTCGATCCCCGGACGCCACATCGGCGTAACCGGCGTGCATGTTCAGGTTGCCCTGGGGCTTGTAGAAACTCACCGCCGGCAACTTGCCGGCTTCGGCATCGGCGAAGAACTTGTTGCTGCTCGATTCATCACCCAAGCCAGCATCACGCAGACGCTTGTTGCGCTCATCGGGGTTCTCCGGACCTTGCTGCTTAAAGTAGTTGAACGGCTGGTGGTGATACTGAAAATTCGGAATCTTCGGAATGCCGCCGGAATCCTTGTACTGATCCAGCGTCGCCTGCCACGCACCGGCGTACCACGCCCAATCGATGTTGTTTTTCGACAACTTGTCGCCGATATGCTCGTGTGTCTGCGGCACCATGACGTTGGGCAGATCCGCTTTGGAATACGCCGGGCGCTCAGGGTCGCGAATCCAGGTGGGCCAGTAGGGCGGGGCGAGGGTGTTGACGCCGAAGCCATCCGGGGTCAGCGCACTCGGCCCGAACTGCGGCGGGCCGGTCATGGCGCTGGCCGGCGATGCGTCCAGCGGCTTGAGGCGCGGATCGGCCGGATCATCACTTTGCAGCGCGGCGATCTGTGATTTGGCGACGGAGTTGGCCGCGTCCGGATAGAACGGCGCGGTGGCGCTGATCAGGTATTGATGGTTGAGGAACGAGCCACCGAAGGCGCCCTGGAAGAAGTTGTCACACAGCACGAACTCCCGAGCAACGTCCCACAGGCGTAGGGAATAACGGCTCTGCGCGTAGTGACCCATGGTCAAGCCACCGGAATCGGCCCAGGCAACGAAGCCGTCATTCTTGCCGCCGTTGATCTGCATCTGGTTCTGATAGAACACGTGCCATAAATCGCGGGTGACCAGGCCAAATGGCAAATCTTCAGCGTTCGGGCCTTTGAGGGCGAACGGTGCATTGGCCAGGTTTTGCTGAAACTGCATGGCGCTGGGGTAAGTCACGCCATCGAGGGTTTGCGGGCCGATCTGCAGGACGCCGCCCCAGACGGGCGGCAGGGTTTGCAGCAGCGAGCCGTCGCGGTCTCGTTGTTGATAGTCGGCGGGCTGGAGCGTTGCCAGCGGTTTTTCGACACCGGGGAAATCACCGAACAGGTTGTTGAAGCTGCGGTTTTCGGCGTAGATCACCACCACGGTTTTCACTTGGTCGCGCAGGGCCTTGTCCAGCTCGGCAGGCGTCAGCGGGCGCTCGACCGGTTTGCCCGGTTGATCGCTGGCGCTGCCACACCCGGCCAGCGTGGCACCGACACCGAGCACCGCGACGCCGCCGAGGAAGCGGCGGCGACTGGTGTCGGTAGGGTGATTGGATTCAGGTGCGTCAGTGCCGTCTGTGTCGTCTTTCATCTGTCAGCCCGTTCTTGCTTAATTGTTTCAGTATGTTTCGGGCGGACGCTAGCAAGTGAATGTGACGGAGGGATGACAAGCGGCACTGGCGCTGCCTGCCTAGCCGGGCATGAGTTGGCTGAGCGAAAAACCGAGTCTGCTGGCTGCCGTGATCGCGGTCATGACCACCAGAAAGAGCAATTGCAGCGGACTGAAGTGCGCCCAGTGCAGTGCGGTCAGCCAGGGGCGGCGGCTGCTCAGCTGCGGATCGAGCGAACCGATACGGCGTTTGTGCACCAGCCCGATCAGCAGCGTGCCGACATACGTGAGCGCGCCCAGCGGCCCGAGCATCAGCGAAAACAACAGCAGCATCACCACCTGCGGAACCCCGTGGCGTATCACCAGCCAGCGCGTGTCAGGGTTCCATTTGCGCGGAATCAGTCCCTCGGTGAGCCACAGATCCGGCACGATCACGTGGGCCGTGAGCACCACCCACCAACTCAATGCAAAGCGAAAAAACCATACCGGTACGCAGGCAAAGATCATCGGAATGAAGATCAGATTGGCGGCATCTCTTTTCTCGAGGCCCAGATAAAACAGACACAGCGCCAAGGCAATGGCCGCCCACACGCGTACCCAGGTTTCGGCAGCGATGGGCCGTGGAAAAAAACGCCGCCAGTAAAAAGCATCGGCATAGGGCAAACGTGCGAGCAGTTCGGGGAAACGCCACGTGAGTTTTTCCGACAAGTCATGGCAGGCCTGCCATTCATTCTGGCCAAAGCCGTCGATGATCTTCTTCTGCTGCCGGGGCTTGAGCGGATTGATCAATAGATGCGCCGCTTGCACGTCGGCCGCCCAGGTGCGGTCGCTTGCAGCCTTGGCGCGCAGATTGTCGTAGAAACTTTCCTGATTGCAGCGTTCGATCAACGTGTCCCAGAGCCAGTCCGGTTGCGGGTGCAGGCCTTTGTTGTGATCCCAGCCGAACAGTTGGCCGATGCGGTCGAAAAGCGGCACGCTCCACTCAGTGTCATTGAGCAAGTGCAGCAGGGTTTGCTGCCATTGCTCGCGGCGATCGAATACCTGCAGCCACGGTTGGGCGCTGTAGCGTTTGAGCAGGTTGAGAAACTCGCGTTCGCTCTGGCTTTCGAGCAGCGCTTGCAGGTGGTCTCGATAGTCGGCCATCAGATTCTCGGCGAGAACCTCACGCTGGCGATCATTGATCAGCACGTCCTGCCACGGCCCCAACCATCCAAGTTGCTCGACGGCCCAGTTCAGCACCGGGCTGCGCAGTTGCGGCTGTTCAAAACACAATTGCAGCAACAGCCTTTCGAAGGCCTTGGCGCAGCCTTGCTGTTGCGCCTGATCCCAACGCTCGTCGAGGTTTTCGGGCGACAGCCCCTCAAGCAGTTGCCGTGCGGCCTGCGCTTCAAGCGCATACGCCTCTGTGTCCGGGGCCGCCGTCAGTGGCTCGACAGGCAAAACATCATCCTTCGCCGGCGGCGCAAAAGGCTCGGGGGCTGCCGGGGTGACGGGCGGAACGTCGAGATCGGCAAAATCCCACGGCTGGTTTTGCCGGTGGCTGTGTTTGTTTGCCAGTGCAGCATCGAGTGCCAGCGCGGCAAAGGCGCTGGAAGCCGTGGCCACGGCGACGTCTTCTTCGTCGGCAGGCTCAGCGTTTTCAAGGCGCCATTGGGCAATCGCCAGCGCTTGTTCGTAGGCTTCGCGCAAGCGCTGGAAACCTTCGGCATCCTCATCGGGGCGGAAGGTTTTCAGCAGGCGCGCATAGGCGCGCTTGATGTCGCGGGTTTCAGCGTCATCGTGCAGGTGCAGCACCGACCAGCAATCCATGGCCAGGCTCCTTATTGCCACGGGGTGCGATCAAGTTCGCTCAGGCGGCGGCTCAAGTCGGTGCGCACTTCACGGATCTGGCGCTCGTCCTGAGAGTCGAGGGCTATCTGGAATTGCTTGGCCCAATCGCCCATCAGATCACGCAGATCGCCCAGGCTTTCCTGATAGAGGCGCTCCAGACGTGCAGTCAGTAGCGTGTTGACCTGTTGCTCGCGCGGATGAATCTTCAGCTGTGCCAGGTTCTGCAGGCGTTGCTGGATCTCCTCGGGTGACAGCACGCCCGGGTTGTTCTCGATGACCAGCGAATGCTGTTGTCCGGTCAGGGGGATTTTCACCTGGGCTTCGAGCAGACCGTTGTTGTCGTAGGTGAAACGCACGTCGAGGGCAACTTCGCCGGCCTTGCGTTTCGGTACCTTGATGTCCAGTTCGCCGAGCGCCACGTTGTCTTTGACCAGACGGCTTTCGCCCTGAAAGATCCGTACGACCACCTGTTCCTGATTGTCGTGCAGCGTGTACACGGTTTTCACCCGACTGACCGGGACGATGCTGTTGCGCTCGATGATCGGCAGGTAGTGGCCGCTCTCATAGTTGCGACCGACCTGCGTCGAAGTCTCGATCCCCAGCGTGTAGGAGCAGACATCGGTCAGCACCACTTCTTCCAGCGCGGCGGCGCGGGCCTTGAGTGCTGCTTGAATGGCCGCGCCCTGTGCCACGACCTGATCCGGGTCGAGGGTGATCGACGGGAAGCGGCCGAACAGCCCGGCAGCGAGTTTGCGTACCAGCGGCATGCGCGTGGTGCCGCCGACCAGCAGAATCTCGTCGAGGTCGCTGACACGGATGCGCGCATCGCGCAGCGCCCGTTCAATCGGCGCGCGCAGGCGCTCGAGCAGCGGCATGTACAGCGTCGCCAACTGTTGCTGGGTGATGGTTTGCGTCCACTGGCGCTCACCGAGTTGCAGGCGGAATTCGGCACTGTCGTCCTGACCCAGCGCCTTGCGCACGCGCTCGGCCTCGCGACGCAGCGGCTGGATGACGCTGCTGCGCTCCGGGAAGTCTGCGGCAGAACGCTGCTGGCTGATGAAGTGCTCAAGCAGCACAGTGTCGAAGTCTTCACCACCGAGGAAGTTGTCACCGGCGCTGGCGCGGACTTCCATCACGCCTTCGAACAGCTCCAGAATCGACACGTCGAAGGTACCGCCACCGAGGTCGAAAACCAGGAACGAAGTTTCCTTGTCCCGTTGGTGCAGTCCATAGGCGAGGGCGGCAGCGGTCGGTTCGTTGATCAGCTTCTCGACCTTCAGCCCGGCCAGTTCGCCGGCGATCCGCGTAGCCTTGCGCTGGGCATCACTGAAGTAGGCCGGGACGCTGATCACGGCTTCGGTGACGGTTTCGCCAAACGCGCGCTCGACGTCTTCCTTCAAACTCTTCAGCACCAGCGCGGACAACTCTTCCGGGCGAAACGCCTTGTCGGCCAGGTACGTTTGCGTGGCGCTGCCCATGTGGCGCTTGAACAGCGATGCGGTCAGACGCGGATGCGTGTGCAGACGCTCACGTGCCGCCTGACCGACCAGAATCCGGCCTTGATCATCCAGGCCGACAACGCTCGGTGTCAGGAACTGGCCCAGGGCATTGGGTACCAACTCGGTGGCATCACCACGCCAGACGGCGACCAGGCTGTTGGTGGTTCCCAGGTCAATCCCTACGATCATTGCAACGAACTCCCTTTGCGCTTGGTAAAAAATGGAAACATTTATCGGCGCGCAGAATATTACCGAGGGTGCGATGCGGTAAAGCAGGATGATGGCTCTGAGCCATTATTTGCGACAGGCAGCCCGATACAGGGCTGTTTCACGAGAAAAGTGCGGGGCGCGGCCAGCATGACTACGCCCCGCTTGGGATCACGGCATGACGGGCGGTGTATACGCCAAAGTCGTCCCCAGCGCCCAGAGCAAAACCAAGACCAGCGGCGTGTGCACCAGCAACTGCACGAAGGAGAAACCAATCAGATCCCGCGCCTTCAACCCAAGCACGCCGAGCAGCGGCAGCATGTAGAACGGGTTGATCAGGTTCGGCAACGCTTCGGCAGCGTTATAAATCTGCACCGCCCAGCCGAGGTGGTACTGCAGATCGTTGGCGACCTGCATCACGTACGGCGCTTCGATAATCCACTTGCCGCCGCCCGACGGAATGAAGAAACCGAGAATCGCCGAATACACGCCCATCAACAACGCATAGGTGTCGTGGGAGGCGATGCTGACGAAGAACGTCGAGATGTGGTGCGCCAGGGTCTGCGCATCCGCGCCTTTGACTGTGGTCATCAGTGCGGCAATCGAGCCGTACAGCGGAAATTGGATCAACACGCCGGTGGTGGTCGGCACCGCACGCGCGACGGCATCGAGGAAACTGCGCGGCCGCCAGTGCAGCAAGGCGCCGAGCATGATGAACAGGAAGTTGTAGGTATTGAGGCCGGAAATCGCGGTGATCGCCGGTTTGCTCGAAAACTCGTGAAACAGCCATCCCGCCGCCAACAGCACTAGCACAATGATCAGCAGTGGACTGTGTTCCAGCCATTCACCCGGACGGGTGCGCGGTTGCAGTGGTGGCAGGTTGAATGCCGGGTCGATGCCGCAGGCCTTGGCATCGCGCGCCGAGTTCGGCCCGGGAGCGGTGGCGTAGGCGATGATGATCGAGATCACGATCAGCGCCAGCAGCATCACGCCGGACTGCCAGAGGAAAATCGTTTCGGTGAACGGAATCACCCCGGTAATCGACAGGATCGACGGCGGCAGGCTGGCGGGGTTGGCTTGCAACTGCGCGGCCGACGACGACAAACCCAGCGCCCACACCGCGCCAAGGCCCAGATAGGCAGCGGCGCCGGCGGCGCGGTAATCCATTTTCAGATCGGTGCGGCGGGCCAGGGCGCGGACCAGCAAACCGCCGAACACCAGCGACAGGCCCCAGTTCAGCAACGAGGCAACCATCGAGATCAACGCGACCCACGCCACGGCGGAACGGCCGTTTTTCGGGATGCGCGCCAATCGGTCAATCAGTTTTACCGCGGGTGGCGAACTGGCGACCACGTAGCCGCCGATCACCACGAAGGCCATCTGCATGGTGAATGGGATCAGGCTCCAGAAGCCGTCACCGAAGGCCATCGCCGCATCGGTGGGCTTGGCGCCCATCGCCAGCGTGGCCAGGGCGACGATGATCACGGCCAGCGCAGCGAACACCCAGGAATCGGGGAACCAGCGTTCGGCAAAGCTTGAACAGCGCAGGGCAAAGCGTGCGGAGCGGCTATCTTCGATATCAACGGCCACAGGGAGTACCTCGGATTTTTATGGTTATTGTGGTCTTGCGGACGAAACACATATCCCCTGTAGGAGTGAGCCTGCTCGCGATGGCGTCGAGTCAGTCGATACACCTGTTGAATGTAAAAACGCTATCGCGAGCAGGCTCACTCCTACAGGGTTTTGACTGTGGGATTCGCCAAGTCTCAACATTAATTCAACTGCCGATGCTTTGTGAGCAGGTTTTGCAAAACCGGGACTATGGTCTAACGGGTTGTCCATCCGCGCATTTGCGTAGACCATGGGCGCCTTGGTTTTTTGCCTGTTTCCGAGTTCTTTGCCATGACTGCCCAATCCCCGGCCAAACCTGCGCCGTTCAGCCGTTCCGACTACAAGACCCTCGGCCTTGCGGCCCTTGGCGGGGCGCTGGAAATCTACGATTTCATCATTTTCGTATTCTTCGCCCTGACCCTCAGCCAGTTGTTCTTCCCACCGGAAATGCCCGAATGGCTGCGCCTGCTGCAAAGTTTCGGGATTTTTGTCACCGGTTATCTGGCGCGGCCGCTGGGTGGGATTCTGATGGCGCATTTCGCCGACAAACTCGGGCGCAAGAAAGTCTTCAGCCTGAGCATCCTGATGATGGCGCTGCCGTGCCTGCTGATCGGGATCATGCCGACTTATGCACAGATCGGTTATTTCGCACCGCTGTTGCTGCTGGCGTTGCGCATCCTCCAAGGTGCGGCGGTAGGCGGTGAAGTGCCGAGTGCCTGGGTGTTTGTCGCGGAGCACGCGCCGGCCGGCCATCGCGGGTATGCCTTGGGCTTTTTGCAGGCCGGGCTGACCTTCGGTTACCTGATCGGCGCGCTGACCGCGACGTTTCTGGCACAAGTCTTCACTCCGGCGGAAATCCTTGATTACGCCTGGCGCTATCCATTCCTGCTCGGTGGCGTCTTCGGTGTGATCGGCGTTTACTTACGGCGCTGGCTGAGCGAAACCCCGGTGTTCATGGCCATGGAAGCGCAGCGCGAGGCGCGGGTCGAACTGCCGCTGCGCACGGTACTGCGTGAGCATCGGCTGGCAATGCTGCCGGCGATGCTGCTGACCTGCGTGCTGACCTCGGCCGTGGTGGTGTTCGTCGTCATTACGCCGACCATGATGCAGAAAACCTTCGGCATGACCGCCAGCCACACCTTCGCCCTCAGTGCCTTGGGCATCGTGTTTCTCAATATCGGCTGCGTGATCGCCGGGTTGCTGGTCGATCGCATTGGCGCGTGGCGCACGGTCATGCTCTATAGCTTGCTGCTGCCCTTGGGCATCGGCTTGCTATATGGCTGCCTGATCACGGGCGGTAACTGGGTAGGCCTGGCTTACGCGGTGGCCGGTCTCGCGTGCGGTGTTGTCGGCGCAGTGCCATCGGTGATGGTCGGGTTGTTCCCAGCGCGTATTCGCGTGTCAGGCATTTCCTTTACCTACAACATCGCCTACGCCGCATGGGCGAGCATCACACCGCTGCTGCTGATCGGTCTGATGCCGTGGAGCCCATGGATCTGCGTGATGTTCTGCGCGGTGATGGGCGTGGTGGGTCTCCTGACGGCGGCGTATTTTGGTGCGCGGATGCCGCGTTCGGGACAGTGTCAGGTGGCCGGAGCTGCGTGACTTTACCGTTCAGAACTATTTTTGACTGACGAGTCGCAAACGCTCTTCAGAAAAGATTTTCAGGGCCGATGGTTAGGCTGTATCCCGCTTTCCAACCTGCCCATCGGTACTTTCCCATGTTCAACAAACGCCTGAAGCAAGAGCTGGCCGCTCTTCGTGAAGAACTCTCCAGCCTCGTGCAGGTGAAGGAAAGCCTGGAAAGCGAGATGCTGGTGCTGAACCTTGAGCCCGACGGGCGCATTCAGTCGGTCAACCAGAACTTCCTCACCGAGATGCTCTACAAGAGTCAGGACCTGATCGGTCGTGCCATTGAAGACATCGTCCCGGCGCACGTGAAGTCCGACGAATTCCACCACCGCTTCAAAAATGCCATGACCCGCGGCGAGCATTTCGCCGGTGCCGTGCGCCTGCTGCGTGGCAATGGTGAAGAAGCGTGGCTGCGCTCGATCGTGCAACCGGTGCGTTCTTCGGATGGGCGGATCAAGCACATTTCGCTGTTCGCCAGCGACCTGACCCGCACCATCGAAGCCTCTCGTGAACACGAAAACCTGATCGGTGCGCTGGTGCGTTCGACCGCGGTGATCGAGTTCGACCTCAACGGCAATGTGCTCAACGCCAACGATCGCTTCCTCAGCGGCATGGGTTACAGCCTGGCGCAGATCAAGGGCAAACATCACCGCCTGTTCTGCACCCCGGAGGAATACAACAGCGCCGAGTACCAGAACTTCTGGCGCCGTTTGAACAACGGCGAATTCGTCGCTGATCGCTTCAAGCGTGTCGACAGCCACGGTCGTACGGTGTGGCTGGAGGCGTCCTACAACCCGGTGGTCGATGCCAACAACAAACTGTACAAAGTGGTGAAGTTCGCCACCGTGATCACTGATCAGGTCAACCGCGAACAAGCCGTCGCCGACGCGGCGAGCATTGCCTACAGCACCTCGCAGCAAACCGACAGCACCGCCCAGCGCGGTACCACGGTGGTGACTGAAGCGGTCAACGTAATGCGTGATCTGTCGCGGCACATGCAGGCTGCCGGTGAGGGCATCGAGGCACTGAACGAGCAGTCGCAGGTGATCGGCACCATCGTCAAAACCATCAGCGGCATTGCCGAACAGACCAACCTGCTGGCGCTCAACGCTGCCATTGAGGCGGCGCGCGCCGGTGAGCAGGGCCGTGGTTTTGCCGTGGTGGCTGACGAAGTACGGCAACTGGCCTCGCGCACCAGCCAGGCGACCGAAGAGATTGTCACTGTGGTGCGGCAGAACCAGGAAATGGCGCGCAACGCCGTGGCGCTGATGACCGACGGCAAGCTTCAGGCTGAACAAGGGCTGGCGCTGGCGGCAGAGGCGGGCACGGTGATTGTCGAGATTCAGGACGGTGCGCAGAAAGTCGTCAATGCTGTCGGCCAGTTCGCCAACCAACTCTCCCACTGACCTGCACTAAACCCTGTAGGAGTGAGCCTGCTCGCGATCACGGTCTGACATTCAACATTTGTGCTGACTGATACACCGCTATCGCGAGCAGGCTCACTCCTACAAATTTGCGTTGGCGCTACAATCGGCTCCTTTTCCCCCGGAGCAGACTCCATGAGCGATTCCCACCGCCGCCCGGTGCCCCTGAACAAAGCCTACCGTTTGCTCAACCACGGGCCGACCGTGCTGGTCAGCGCCGCCCACGACGGCCAGCGCAACATCATGGCTGCCGCCTGGGCCATGCCATTGGACTTCGAACCGCCGAAAGTCGCCGTCGTCCTCGATAAATCCACCTGGACCCGCCAACTTCTCGAAGCCTCGGGCACCTTCGTGCTCAACGTCCCTTGTGTCGATCAAGCCGACATCGTGCAAACCGTCGGCAATACGTCGGGTCTGGAAATCAGCCAAACCCAAGGGCAAGACAAGTTTCAGGCGTACGGCTTGCAGACGTTTGCCGGCGAACAAGTCGAAGCGCCGCTGCTTGACGGCTGCGTCGCCTGGCTCGAATGCCGTTTGCTCCCGGAGCCGCGCAATCACGAGCAATACGACCTGTTCCTCGCCGAAGTCATCGCCGCCCACGCCGATGAACGCGTGTTCAGCGACGGGCGCTGGCATTTCGAAGGGCATGACGGATTGCGCACCTTGCATCACGTGGCGGGCGGGCATTTTCTGAAGATTGGTGATGCGGTGGATGGCAAGACGCTAGCGGTGTGAATAGCGGCTGATGGCAAAACATTGCGGGATGTTGCAAGGTAGAGGGCATCGTCGAACCCAATCAGGCGCATACCCCCCATGGATTTTTCCCTTTCGAGTTATCTGGCGCCGCTGCTGTCGCTGGCGCTGTTGTGGACAGTCGCGGTGGTCACCCCCGGCCCGAACTTCTTCAACATCGCGCAACTGGCGGTTAGCCGTTCCCGCCGCCACGGTGTCGTCGCGGCGCTCGGCGTCGCCAGCGGAACCGTGTTGTGGGGGCTGGCGGGTGGCCTGGGCATTCAGTCGCTGTTCAGTGCCGCACCGACGCTGTACCTGAGCTTCAAGATCGCCGGTGGCTGCTACCTGATCTATCTCGGGCTCAAGCAGTTCAAGCGCAAGGCGCCGATCGTCGCGGGCACGTTCGATGACTCGCAGCAAACGTTGCTCGGCGCTTACGGGCGGGGCTTTCTGGGCAACATGACCAACCCCAAATCCGCACTGTTTGTCGCGACCATCTTCGCCACCGCCATGCCGGCTCACATCCCGCCGCTGTTGCTGGCGCTGGCGGTGCTGACCATGGCGACGCTGTCGTTCAGCTGGTATTGCTGCGTGGCGCTGTTCTTCGCCAGTCGGCGGATTGCCGGTGTGTATGAGCGTTCGCGGCAATGGCTGGATCGCTTGGCCGGTG
Organism: Pseudomonas sp. ZY71; assembly: GCF_036542145.1. Taxonomy (NCBI): domain Bacteria; kingdom Pseudomonadati; phylum Pseudomonadota; class Gammaproteobacteria; order Pseudomonadales; family Pseudomonadaceae; genus Pseudomonas; species Pseudomonas sp. ZY71. The sequence goes on along the minus strand of NZ_CP144274.1, from coordinate 5,611,727 downwards.
GTTGTTATTTGCTGTTTGGGGCGCATCTGGTGGCTAATCGCTGAGCCATAGATCTTGGATGTGAAAGCTGTTTGGCCTCGTAGGCTTCGAAGGGAAACCAAGTCTATTCCGGGCAACGCCAGGAAGTAAGAATCCGATGCCTTCACGGCATCGGATTTTTTATGCATTGCGAAAACTACGTAACCGGCTGAGCGTTATCCAGCGCCTGATTCACCGCCAGTTCACTCAGCATGACGATTTGCGCGATACCTAGCGCGGTCTTGCGGTGCGCGGTATCCAGCACAGCGGCGAAATTGTTGAGCATCTCGGTGACCGAGCTCAGGGTTTCGCTGGCATTGGCCAGCAGCGATTCGGTGTCGTAAACAGGGTTGGCGAGGTACATGGGTTCAACTACGCGGGTGGACGCCATGATGTGAATGGTCGGTCTGAGGTAGTGATCGAGGGCGCGGTCGGCCGATTCGGTTTCCGAACGAATAGGTGGCAGCTGTACGCAGGTTGGAAACCCGGGGAACGGAGAACCCGGTTGACCCGAAGGTCTCCCGCGCACAGCCGCCATAACGGAGTGCACACCATGAAGGTGCGCAAGGATACGTTATGAAAGGCGCTTGTGCGCTCGGTTCTACTCGGGGTTTCCAATCCCGGTCACTGAATTGGCAGCGACGAGTACAGGCTAGAGAGCTGACGTCCGACGGACAACCTGAAAACCTTGTGGGACGGTTCTCTGTTTACCTCGCAGCTTTTAAACATCCCGATGTGAAATACGCTGTGTGCTAAGCAAAAGGCCTACCTCGCGGTAAGCCTTTTTTGTTTGCGTACTACCCTCAATCCCCCAACGCTTCCCCTTCACGCCGTGGATCCGCGCCACCCTCCAACGACGCTTTCCCCTGCGCATCCTTGACCCGCACGATGGCCTGGGTGCCGCTGGTCATGTCGATTTCATTGACCGCATGCCCTTTGTCTTTCAGTGCCTGAATCAGCGCCGGGCTGAACTGGCCTTGTTCCAGTTCGGTCGGGCCGTTGCGGCTGCCGAAGTTGGGCAGGCTGATGGCGCTTTGCGGGTCGAGGTGCCAGTCGAGCAGGCCGACGGTGGTTTTTGCCACGTATTCGATGATTTGCGAACCGCCCGGTGAGCCGACTGTGGCAACGAATTCGCCGCTGTGGCGATCGAAGATCAGCGTTGGCGCCATCGACGAGCGTGGGCGTTTGCCGGGCTCGACGCGGTTGGCGACTTTCTGGCCGTTCTCTTCAGGGATGAACGAGAAGTCGGTCATCTGGTTGTTGAGCAGGAAGCCCTGAACCATCAGGTGCGAGCCGAACGCGGCTTCGATGGTGGTAGTCATCGACACGGCGCCGCCGAGGTCATCCACCGCGACCACCTGTGAGGTGGAGATGCGCAGCGGTGAGCGGTCCGGCGCGTAGGCCACCTGCACGCCCGGCGGTGTGCCCGGTTTGGCGCTGCCCATGCTGCGCTCGCCGATCAGGCTGGCGCGGCTGGCCAGATAACCCGGATCGACCAGGCCTTTGATCGGCACCGGCACGAAGTCGGTATCGGCGACGTATTGCGCGCGGTCGGCGTAGGCCAGACGTTCGGCTTCGGCGATCAGATGCACGGCTTGCGGATCCGGTTCGATGCCGGCCGGTTTGTCGGTTTTCACTGGTTTGAGCGGCGTTAGGGAAAGGCGTGGATCACGAGTTTCCAGGGCCTGCAACGTGCCGAGAATCTGCGCCACGGCGATCCCGCCCGACGACGGTGGTGGCATGCCGCAGACCTGCCAGCGTTTGTAATCGGTGCACAGCGGCGCGCGTTCCTTGGCCTGATAGCGCTGCAGATCGTTCAGCGACAGGCTCCCGGGGTTGGCGTGGCCCTGCACCTTGGCGACGATTTCTTCGGCGATCGGGCCTTTGTACAACGCATCCGCGCCTTCGTTGGCGATGCGTTTGAGCACTGCGGCCAGCGCCGGGTTCTGCAGGCGCGTGCCGACGGCTTTGACGCTGCCATCGGCATTGAGGAAATACTTGGCCATGTCCGGCGACTGGCGGATGACTGGATCTGATTCCAGCAGCGAGTGCAGACGCGCAGAGATCGCAAAGCCTTGTTCGGACAGTTTGATCGCCGGTTCAAACAGCTTCGCCCATGGCAGACGACCGTGTTGTTTATGCGCCAGCTCAAGCGCACGCAACACGCCCGGTGTACCCACCGAACGACCGCCGATCTGCGCCTGAGGGAACGACATCGGTTGGCCATCGGCACGCAAGAACAGCTTCTCGGTCGCGCCGGCCGGTGCGGTTTCGCGACCGTCGTAGGTGCGCACCTGTTTACCGTCCCACAACACGATCATCGCGCCGCCGCCGATCCCGGAAGACTGCGGCTCAACCAGGGTCAGCACCGCTTGCATCGCAATCGCCGCATCAATCGCCGAACCGCCCTGACGCAGCATCTCGCGCCCGGCTTCAGCCGCCAGTGGATTGGCAGCGGCGGCCATGTGTTGGCTGGCGTGACGGGTTTGCAGATCGGTGCGGAAACCGGACGCGGCTTCCGGTGCCAGCGGCAAGGTCGAAGAGGGCGGGGCGTTGCACGCGGTGAGAGTCAGGGCGCTGATGATCAGCGTCAGGGCAGGCAGGCGAAAGCGGCTCAAGGGCAAGGCTGAAAACACGCGGGCTCTCCGTCCGTGGGATAAAAGTCTTCGGGACTTTATCGACCGCTCGGTCGCGACGCAAACCGGTGGGCATTTTTGTCTTTCTTTTCGGGGCGGATGTTCGCTAGGGTCAAGCTCAAATTTATGGAGCACCAACATCCCCTGTAGGAGTGAGCCTGCTCGCGATAGCGTCATTACGGCCAACATCAGTGTTGACTGAAACACCGCTATCGCGAGCAGGCTCACTCCTACAGGTAAAGGCATAAAAATCACAAGAGGCCAAGAATGCACAGCGAGTTCCCCTCCGAATCCAGCTACCGCGGTCAACGCGAACAGTTCATCGCCGCCGCCAACGCCGCCGGCGCCACGCTCACCTCCTACGCCCATCCGCGTTGCGGGCCATTCGGCGAACCCCTGAACACCGACGTCGCCGTGCTCGGCGATCCACAGGCCAAACGTCGTCTGGTAGCACTCAGCGGTACGCACGGCGTCGAGGGCTATTACGGCTCGGATTGCCAGATCGATTGGCTGAAGGCATTCGTACCGGGCTCGCTGCCCAAGGATGTCGCGGTGGTCATGGTGCACCTGATCAACCCATGGGGCATGGCTTGGTTACGGCGGGTCAACGAAGACAACATCGACCTCAACCGCAATCACCTCGATTTCACCGGGCCGCTACCGGATAACCGCGCTTACGCCGCACTGCATGAAATCTACGCCTGCACCGATTTGCACGGCCCCGAGCGCCAACTCGCCGATGCCCTGCTCGATGCGCAGATCAACCAACACGGCTGGCCGGCAGTGATGTCGATTGTCGAGGGCGGCCAGCACAGCCATCCCGACGGCCTGTTTTACGGTGGCCGCGCGCCGAGCTGGTCGAACCGCACGCTGCATCAAATCATCGAAACGCATCTGGCTGGCGCTGAAACCGTGATGTGTTTTGACCTGCACACTGGCGCCGGCGAATACGGCCATCCGATGTTGCTGACCATCACCCAGGCTCCGTACCCGGCACTCGCGCAAGCCCAGGCGATTTATGGTCCATGGCTTTACACGCTGCACACTGGCGCCGACACCTTGAGCGAAACCGGAGTGGCAGCGACGGCTACCGGGTACACCTCGCAGGCGTTGCTCAATGCTTTACCGGACGTGCAGTTGATGCCGTTCGTGATCGAGTGCGGGACTTATCCGGGGCCGGATGTGCATCGGCATTTGCGTGATGACCATTGGCTGCATTTGCATGGCGATCCGCTGGATGCGATGGGGCGCGAGATCAAACTGAATCTGCTCGAGCAGTTCTATCCAACTGATCCGGACTGGCGCGCAATGGTCGGTTTGCGCACTCGGCAGATCTGGGCGAAGGGGTTGTCGGCGCTGGGTAACTGGTCGCAGTAAATCATCAGTACCTTGGCTGTCGGCACTTTCCTCCAGGCACAAAAAACGGCTCACTTTGCGGTAAGCCGTTTTTTTGTATTTGTGGTGCGCGATCTACTTCATACCTGGATCGAACCCGTTTCCTACAGCGTTTTTTCAACCAGATCGCTCGGTACCGATTCTGTCGAATGAAAAGGCATTTCGCGCCTGTAGTACCTCGCCCCCGATCTAGCGGTTGTTCTGTATTTCTCCTACAGACTTTTCAGGTCGACAACTTACGCACCGCTGACTGAGGATGTTTTCTGTTGTTTTTCCAGGATGGATTTCAGATGAAAAGGATGAGTCCGTTGCCAATCAACTCTATTTTCAGTCGGCCATTGTCATGAGCATTTCCAATGAGGACCGCGATTTTCTGGTGGCGATGGGCAGTCGCATTGCTCACTTACGCACAGTGCACGAGATCACACAGACTCGGTTTGCACGGGCTTTAGGTCTTTCCCGGCAAACCTTTCAGGGCTACGAGGAGGGCACGCGCAGCATGCCGGTCACGACACTGGTGAAGATGGCATTTGCGCTGCGCGTGCCTGTTGAAGACCTGCTCGGGGTTCCCTCGTACACGGAGACGCCCAGACGCAGCTTGACCTCGACGTGGTATCGACGGCTGCAGTCAATCAATGAGCTTTCGAAGGTCCAGCAGAAGGTTATTGCGCAGATGCTCGACGCACTGATCGCACAGGCAGCTACCAAAGCGAGCAACGAAGAGAAGGATATTTTGAAGTAACAGATTACCGAGACTTTTCTCGAGGCATAAAAAAACGGCCTACCTTTCGGTAAGCCGTTTTTAGTACTTGGTGGCTACACAGGGACTTGAACCCCGGACCCCAGCATTATGAATGCTATGCTCTAACCAACTGAGCTATGTAGCCAAGTGGCGCGCATTATTCCCCTGAAATGGAAAAGCGTCAAGCGTAAATTTAAAATATTTCTTCTTATTTTCAACCGCTTATCCTCCAGCCCGGAAAATCCGGGCCGGGCAGGGCTTCAACGCAGCTGAAATCTTGCCGTATTGGCGCTCAAGGCGTGGCTGCCCTGACTCAGGGTATCCGCCGCGAGGTTCACCGCCCGTGCGCCTTCAAGCAAACGCACGGCCGCCTGATCGACCTGCTGGATATTGCCGCTGACTTCGTCGGCGGTACTCGCTTGCTCCTCAACCGCTGTGGCGATCTGCGCCAACGTGTCGGTAACGCTTTGCACGGCGCTGGCGATTTCTCCTAAACGCTCACCGAGACCGGTGACCGACTCGGCATCGGTTTGCGCCTGGCCGCACGCGGCTTCCATCAGGCTCACCGCTTCGTTGACCGTAGCGCGCAGGCTGTCGACCGTGCCGGCGATTTGCGCGGTAGACGACTGCGTGCGTTGCGACAGGCTGCGCACTTCATCGGCGACCACGGCGAAACCGCGTCCTTGTTCACCAGCTCGCGCGGCTTCGATGGCCGCGTTGAGCGCGAGCAAATTGGTCTGTTCGGCGACGCCACGAATGGTGTCGACGACCAATTGAATCTGCTGGCCTTGCTCGTTGACCCGGCCCAGCGCTGCAGCAGTTTCGTTCAAACGCTGATTGAGCTGTTGAATACTCGCGGTGGTGCGCTGGCTGTCGCGGCTGCTGTCGGCGGCGATGCGCCGGGTGTGCTGAGCGCTGCCGGAGGCCTGCTCGCAACTCTGCGCCACACCTTGCGAGGTTGCGGCCAATTGCGTGGCAGCAGCGGCGATCTGGCTGATCTGCAACTGCTGCGCTTCGACTTCGCCGAGGGCGCCGCTGGAATGCTCATTGAGGCTGCGCACGGCGTTGCTCAGTTGCGAGGTTTCGTGATCGACACCGAGCATGCTCGTGCGCAGTTGCACGACGGCAACGTTGAGCGCAGTGCTGATTGCCGCCAGTTCGTCGCGGCCCACCACCGGCACTTGCAGGCTGAGGTTGCCGTCACGCAACGCTTCGGCGAGCAGGGTGATGCCGCTGGCGCTGCGGCGGATCGAGGCTTGCAGGCAGACAAACAGGTACAGCGCCGCGAGCAGCAGGCAGCCGAAGATGGCTGCGACGATGATGAACTGACGGATTGCTGAGCTGTGGTAGGCGTCGAGGCGCTGATCCAGCGACACCAGCGATTGCTGGCGCAGGGCGGCGAGGTCGCTCAGCATGGCGTCGAGGCTGCGTTCGAATTCGTCCGGCTTGAGCGTGATGCTGCCGCCGAACACGCCGTCATCAAGGACCTTCAGGCCGCTGTCGAGGCGTTTCAGGCTGTCGTGGTATTGGCTAGCCCAGCTCTGCTGATCTTTCGGCAGGCGTGCCTCGAGCAGCGTGGCGGTTTTCACCAGTTGCTCGCGGGCATCGCCGATGCGGCTGCGCAGGTCACGCAACTGCAAACGGCTTTGCAGAGTGAATTGGCCGGAGACGACCGAGGCTTGGCCGACTGCTGCGAGACGTCCGACGCGTTCGATCAGGTCCGGCGCGTGCTGCGTGGAAATTTGTGTCAGCAGATAGGTTTCCAGCCACGGCGCGAGGGTCAGGCGATTGTCCATGACGATTTGTTCGCGCAACGCTTGCAGGGCGCTGAGGGCGTTGGTGAAGCGGTCGTAACCGTCCGGCCACCAACCGACGCTGCTGAGGCTTTTCGAGTCCAGGCTGTTGAGCGCGGTTTGCAGTGCTTGATAGCGGGTGAGGGTTTCGCCTTCGGCACCTTCGTTTTTCAGTGCGTTGCCCAAATCGGTGGTGGCTTGCAGAACTGCCGGTTGTACCGCGTCGAATGCACCCATGGCGGCGAGCGTGGCAGGCGTCGGTTGGCGATTGGTTTCGGTGGCGCGCCAACGGGCGGCACGGTCGCGTTGCGCGGCGAGCAGGTTGTCCAACGCATCCAGCGCAAGCAACTGCCGCACGCCAGCGCGTTCGCCGGAAATCAGATTGAGTTTGTCGCGATAGTCCTGGCCGATCATCAACAGGCTGCCGGCCAACGGCAGAATGAACAACAGAAACAACAACTGGAATTTACCTGCGAAGCCAAACCGCCCCAGCAAATTGATCCCCGGTGAAAGGAAAGCCTGCATGCCCCATGACTCCTCTGGACACCACGCACCAATGGCGTGCATCGCGGTCGTGCGACCTGGATGTTGTGCCCTGCTAAAAGGCCTCGAAAGTTCACTCTCGCCCGCTCTGTAGGCCGGCTCTGTAGCGAAACTTCCCATTGTCGGTCGCCTTTGTAAGGCGCCCGCGTTCAAGGGGAGAAGCAAGGCAAGATTCAGACCATGGCGTTGCGCTATCACTTTGCAGTCGACGACCAGTCAGTTAGTTAGCTGGCTAAGGGGATGGCGCTGGCGCACCGAAAAATGGCACATTGACGCACCTGCCTGCGTGCACCCATCTGCTGTCCGGAAACTTTCATGGCTATCAGCAACGTTCAGACCGCCGCTGCCTCGGCGCCCGCTGCTCCGCAAAGCAGCCCATTGGTGATGCGTATCATCGGCGCGGTGGCGTTGGCGCATTTGATCAACGACCTGATCCAGTCGGTGCTGCCGTCGATCTATCCGATGCTCAAGGCCAATTACGGCCTGACGTTCACCCAGGTCGGCCTGATCACTTTGACCTTTCAACTGACTGCGTCGCTGTTGCAGCCGTGGGTCGGTTATCACACCGATCGGCATCCGAAACCCTGGCTGTTGCCGGCGGGGTCGATTTGCACGTTGATTGGCATCGTGATGATGTCGATGGTCGGCAGTTTCCCGTTGATTCTGCTGGCGGCGGCGCTGATCGGTATCGGCTCCTCGACGTTCCACCCTGAGGCTTCGCGGATTGCCCGACTGGCTTCGGGCGGCCGCTTTGGGTTGGCGCAATCGACCTTCCAGGTCGGCGGTAACGCAGGTTCGGCCTTCGGCCCGTTGCTGGCGGCGGCGATCATCATCCCGTTCGGCCAAGGCAATGTGGCGTGGTTCGGCTTGTTCGCGGTGTTTGCGCTGTTCGTGCTGTACCGCATCAGTCGCTGGTATGCCCATCACCTCAATCTGTTCAAGCTCAAGGCCGGTCAGGCAGCGACTCACGGGCTGTCGAAGGGCAGGGTGACCAGTGCGTTGGTGGTGCTGGGGCTGTTGGTGTTCTCCAAGTATTTCTACATGGCCAGCCTCACCAGTTACTTCACCTTTTACCTGATCGAGAAGTTCGACTTGTCGGTGGCCAGTTCGCAGCTGCACCTGTTCCTGTTCTTGGGCGCGGTGGCGGCGGGGACGTTCTTCGGCGGGCCGATCGGCGACAAGATCGGCCGTAAAGCGGTGATCTGGTTTTCGATCCTCGGCGTGGCACCGTTCACGCTGCTCATGCCTCACGTTGACCTGTTCTGGACCACGGTTCTCAGCGTGGTGATCGGCTTCATTCTGGCGTCGGCGTTCTCGGCGATTGTCGTGTACGCGCAGGAACTGGTGCCGGGCAATGTCGGGATGATCGCCGGAATCTTCTTCGGCTTGATGTTTGGTTTTGGCGGGATTGGCGCGGCGCTGCTCGGGCATCTGGCGGATATTCACGGGATTGAGTACGTGTATTATCTGTGCTCGTTCCTGCCGTTGTTTGGCGTACTGGCGATATTCCTGCCGCGCACCAAAAAGCCCTGATTCACACATTTTCCATTGTAGGAGTGAGCCTGCTCGCGATAGCGGTGTGTCAGTCAGCACATCTGTAGCTGATAGAACGCTATCGCGAGCAGGCTCACTCCTACAGGGGATTGGTGGTGTGGCGGACAATGTCTCAGGCACAAAAAAGCCGCGTATCAAACGCGGCTTTTTCTTGGGCATAACGCTTACACGTTGAAGCGGAAGTGCATCACGTCGCCGTCCTTGACGATGTAATCCTTGCCTTCCAGACGCCATTTACCGGCTTCTTTGGTGCCGGCTTCGCCCTTGTACTGGATGAAGTCGTTGTAGGCGATCACTTCGGCGCGGATGAAGCCTTTCTCGAAGTCGGTGTGGATCACGCCGGCAGCCTGAGGTGCGGTGGCACCGACTTTGACGGTCCAGGCGCGGACTTCTTCGACACCGGCGGTGAAGTAGGTCTGCAGGTGCAGCATTTCGTAGCCGGCGCGGATCACGCGGTTCAGGCCAGGCTCTTCCAGGCCCAGGGCCTCGAGGAACATGTCCTTCTCTTCGCCGTCATCCAGTTCGGCGATTTCCGCTTCGATCTTGTTGCAGACCGGAACGACCATCGCGCCTTCTTCTTCGGCAATGGCGCGAACCACGTCCAGGTGCGGGTTGTTCTCGAAACCGTCTTCAGCGACGTTGGCGATGTACATGACCGGTTTGGTGGTCAGCAGGTGGAAGCCCTTGATCACCGCTTTTTCGTCGGTGCTCATGTTCTTCATCAGGCTGCGTGCCGGCTTGGCTTCGGTGAAGTGCGCGATCAGTTGCTCAAGCAGAGCCTTCTGAACCACGGCGTCCTTGTCACCACCCTTGGCGTTACGCGCGACTTTCTGCAGTTGCTTCTCGCAGCTGTCGAGGTCGGCGAAGATCAGTTCCAGGTCGATGATTTCGATGTCGCGCTTCGGGTCGACGCTGTTGGAAACGTGGATCACGTTTTCGTCTTCGAAGCAGCGCACCACGTGAGCGATCGCGTCGGTTTCGCGGATGTTGGCGAGGAACTTGTTGCCCAGGCCTTCACCTTTCGAGGCGCCGGCAACCAGGCCTGCGATGTCGACGAATTCCATGGTGGTCGGCAGGATGCGCTTCGGATTGACGATGGCCGCCAGGGCTTCCAGACGCGGATCCGGCATCGGCACGATGCCGCTGTTCGGCTCGATGGTGCAGAAGGGGAAGTTCTCGGCCGCGATACCGGATTTGGTCAGGGCGTTGAACAGGGTGGACTTGCCGACGTTAGGCAGGCCGACGATGCCGCAATTGAATCCCATGGTGTTTCCCCTCGGAGTAGAGTCAGGCCTTCTGGCTGTGCAGGTTTTTCATCGCGCGGTTCCATTCACCGGCGAGGATATCCGGCAGCACGCCGAGGGCAAAGTCGATGCTGGCATCGAGTTTTTCCTGTTCGGCGCGTGGCGCACGACCCAGGACGAAATTTGAAACCATACTGGCGACGCCCGGGTGGCCAATGCCAAGCCGCAGGCGGTAGAACGTATTCTGATTGCCCAGTTGCGCAATGATGTCGCGCAACCCGTTGTGACCGCCATGGCCGCCGCCCTGCTTGAGCTTGGCAACGCCCGGAGGCAAGTCGAGTTCGTCATGCGCCACCAGAATTTCTTCAGGCTTGATGCGGAAGAAACCGGCGAGTGCCGCCACGGCCTGGCCGCTGCGGTTCATGTAAGTGGTGGGAATCAGCAGACGAACATCCTGACCCTGATGCGAATAGCGCCCGGTCAGGCCAAAATATTTGCGATCGGCCACAAGATTCACATTCTGTGCGTGGGCGATGCGCTCAACAAAAAGGGCCCCTGCGTTATGCCGGGTCTGGTCGTATTCGGCGCCTGGATTTCCCAGGCCAACGATCAGTTTGATGGCAGTCACGATAGGGGCCCTTCCTTTGAGTGGTGAGTAACATCGCCGCGATCAGGCAAAGCGGCGAAAGTGGACGAAAAATGCTCATTTACCATGGATGTAAACTCCGCGTTCTCGCCCGCTTTCTCGCTACGTTCCAGTCCGCGATGTTACTTGCTCACTCAGGCATGACAGAGTGAATTACTCTGCTGCGCCTTCTTCAGCTTCTGGAGCAACGCGTGGAGCGTGTACGTTTGCAACAGCTTTGTCGTCACCGTGAGCCAGTGCAACGAACTCAACGCCTTTAGGAGCTTTGAGGTCGGACAGGTGGACGATTGCGCCGATTTCCAGAGCCGACAGGTCGACTTCGATGAACTCAGGCAGATCTTTCGGCAGGCAAGTTACTTCGATTTCGTTCAGGACGTGCGAGATCTCGCCGCCTTTCTTGATCGGAGCTTCTTCACCAACAAAGTGCACAGGCACGATAGCGGTCAGTTTCTGGCCGGCTACGACGCGTACGAAGTCAGCGTGCATGACGTGACCCTTGGACGGGTGACGTTGCAGAGCTTTGATGATGACGTTCTGCTTTTTGCCGCCAACGTTCAGTTCGATAACGTGGCTGTAGGCAGCTTCGTTTTCGAGCAGTTTGGCAACTTCTTTGGCCAGCATGCTGATGGATTCAGGGGCTTTTTCGCCACCGTAAACTACAGCTGGAACCAGGCTAGCGATACGACGCAGGCGGCGGCTCGCACCTTTCCCCAGGTCGGAACGCACTTCAGCATTCAGAGTAAAATCGTTCATTTTGTATCTCCAAAATAGCCATGACCGGAGTGGCGTTTGCGACCAGCGCCAAACACGGTATGGGCAAAAAAGCCCCGCCCCGGCAGGAATGCCGGGGCGGGGCGCTTTTCGTCAACGAGACATTTCGCGAAGGGCAGGGCCCTTAACGGAACATCGCGCTGATCGATTCTTCATTGCTGATGCGGCGAACCGCTTCGGCAACAACCGGTGCGATATCCAGTTGACGGATACGTGCACAGGCTTGTGCTGCAGCGGACAGCGGGATGGTGTTAGTCACCACCAGCTCGTCCAGCACGGAATTTTCGATATTCTCGATGGCCCGACCCGACAGCACAGGGTGTGTGCAGTAGGCAAAGACCTTGGCTGCGCCATGCTCTTTCAGGGCCTTGGCCGCGTGGCACAGAGTGCCGGCGGTATCGACCATGTCATCGACCAGAATGCAGGTACGCCCTTCGACATCACCGATGATATGCATCACTTCAGAGTGATTGGCTTTCTCACGGCGTTTGTCGATGATCCCGAGATCCACGCCCAGGGATTTGGCAACGGCACGTGCACGCACGACGCCACCAATGTCCGGGGAAACGATCATCAGGTTTTCGAAGCGCTGATCTTCAATGTCATCCACCAGAACCGGGGAGCCGTAGATGTTATCTACCGGAATATCGAAGAAACCCTGAATCTGGTCAGCATGCAGATCAACCGTGAGAACACGGTCGATGCCGACTACGGTAAGCATGTCAGCAACGACTTTCGCGCTGATAGCCACACGTGCGGAACGCGGACGGCGATCCTGACGGGCATAACCAAAATAAGGAATAACAGCAGTGATACGAGTAGCCGAGGAGCGGCGGAAGGCATCAGCCATCACTACCAGTTCCATCAGGTTATCGTTGGTCGGAGCGCAAGTCGGCTGAATAATGAAAACGTCTTTACCGCGAACGTTTTCATTGATCTCGGCAGTAATTTCGCCGTCGGAGAACTTACCGACAGAGATGTCACCGAGAGGGATATGCAGCTGACGTACAACACGCCGAGCCAGATCGGGGTTAGCATTCCCCGTAAAGACCATCATCTTGGACACGCGCAGTACCTAGAGGCTGAGGGTAACCTGGATGAGTATAGAAAATGGCAGGGGCGGCTGGATTCGAACCAACGCATGGCAGGATCAAAACCTGCTGCCTTACCGCTTGGCGACGCCCCTGTATCTGTTGCATCAAGTGCCGAGCACCTGGTTCCTTTAGAGCAGACTTTGCAGCTTGCGGTGCAACATCGAAACGTTGCTGCCTTTGGCTACAAACCCTGTAAGGGTCTCTGTCAGAAGGGCCGAGACTTTATCAGCTTCAGCTTTGCTTGGGAAGCCCCCAAACACACAACTTCCAGTTCCGGTGAGTTTTGCTTCGGTAAATTTACCTAACAAATCCAATGCGTTACGTACTTCTGGATAACGCCTTGCAACCACCGGCAAGCAGTCATTTCGACTGTTTCCCTCGGGAACGGGGCGCACTTTAATGGGCGGCGTGTTACGTGTCAACAAAGGATCGGAAAAAATTTCTGCCGTACTAACAGAGACTTGCGGCACGAGCACCAGATACCACGGTTCTTCGGGATTCACCGGGGTGAGTTTCTCACCCACGCCCTCGGCGAAAGCCGCATGACCACGGACAAAAACCGGCACGTCGGCACCGAGCGTCAGGCCCAGCGTGGCCAGGCGATCTTCATCCCAGCCCAACTGCCACAAATGGTTCAGACCGAGCAAAGTCGTCGCCGCATTCGAACTGCCGCCACCGATACCGCCGCCCATGGGCAGGACTTTATCAATCCAGATATCGATGCCGAGCGAACAGCCGGACTGTTGCTGGAGCATTTTCGCCGCGCGCACGATCAGGTTGCTGTCATGCGGCACGCCAGCGAACTCGGTGTGCAGCTGAATCACGCCGTCATCGCGCACGGCAAAGGTGATTTCATCGCCGTAATCGACAAACTGAAACAGCGTCTGCAGTTCGTGATAGCCGTCTTCACGGCGCCCGAGAATGTGCAGCATCAAATTGAGCTTGGCCGGCGAGGGCAGGGTCAGGCGTGCAGCGGTCATGGGTTATTGCCCCAGCTTGCGCGGCTGCCAGGTCTTGATCACCAGCGTCACATCGAGGTCGGTGCCGTGCAGCTTGATGCGTTCCGGCAACCAGTAACCGTTTTGTTCGGTGTAGGCGGTGTATTCGACTTTCCAGCCATCCTGTTCCAGGCTGGCCAGGCGGCTGTCGGCATCCAGATTCAGGCGACTTTTACTGTCGGGAGCGGGCAGGCCACGCACCCACCAGGCCAGATTCGACACCGGCAGTTTCCAGCCGAGCTGTTCTTCGAGCAGGGCTTCCGGGGACTGAGATTCATAGCGGCCCTGGTTGGCGACTTCCAGCGAGACCTTGCCCGGACGTCCGGTCAAGCGTGCCGCACCACGACCCAGCGGGCCGGACAGACGAATGTCGTAATAGTCCTGACGTTGCAGCCAGAACAGCGTGCCGCTACCGGAATCTTTCGGCGCGCGGATGCCGATCTTGCCGTCGATCTGCCAGCCGTCGAGCCCGGTCAGTTGCTGTTTGTTCGCGGCCCATTGAGCTGGACTGCCGTGGCCCTCGACCGATTCGCGAGTGCCAAAACCCGAGCAACCGGCGAGCAGGGCGATGAAGCTGAAAACAATAACGTGGCGCAAAAACATGAGTTAAAGAGTCTCGGATCCGGTCAGGCGCTTGATGGTGCTGCGCAGAATGGTGCTGTCGGGCTGATCCTTGAGGAATTTGCCCCAGATTTGTTTGGCTTCACGCTGGTTGCCCTTGGTCCACAACACTTCGCCCAGATGTGCGGCGACTTCGTGATCCGGGAAACGCTCCAGCGCCTGACGCAGATATTTCTCGGCGTCATCCAGATTGCCCAAGCGGTAATTCACCCAGCCGAGGCTGTCGAGTACGGCCGGGTCTTCCGGGTTGATCTGGTGTGCCTGCTCGATCAGCGTTTTGGCTTCAGCGTAGCGCGTGGTGCGATCGGACAGAGTGTAGCCCAGAGCGTTGAGCGCCATGGCGTTGTCCGGATCACGCTTGATGATCAGGCGCAGGTCTTTTTCCATTTGCGCCAGGTCATTGCGCTTTTCCGCGAGCATCGCCCGGGTGTAGAGCAGATTCAGATCGTCCGGGTATTGCAGCAAGGCTTGCTGCAAGACTTTCCACGCCTTGTCGTCCTGTTTGTTGGCCGACAGGGTTTCCGATTCGATCAGGTACAGCTGAATCGCGTAGTCCGGTTGCTCGTCGCGCTGGGCGGCGAGTTTGCTTTGCGCTTCAGCGGTTTTGCCGTTGTTCATCAGAATATCGGCCTGACGCAATTGCGCTGGCAGATAGTCATTGCCCGGGCCGACCTGGGCGTACTCGATGAGGGCGCCTTGCGGGTCGTTGCGTTCTTCGGCGATGCGACCGAGGTTCAGGTGCGCCGAATCGACGTGGCTTTCACGGGCGATCAAGTCTTCCAGATAACCCTTGGCTTCATCCCAGGCTTTGGCTTCCAGGCAGACCAATGCCAGCGAGTAGCGCAGTTCGTCGTCTTCCGGGTATTGCTGCACAAGGCTGGAGAACTCGGCTTTGGCGTCGTCCATGCGGTCTTGTTCGACCAGCATGCGTGCGTAAGTCAGGCGCAGGCGTTTGTCGTCCGGATACTTCTTGATGCTTTTCTGCAGCAGTGGCAGCGCTTCGTCGCCTCGGTTGAGAATTTGCAGCAGGCGCGCGCGCAGCAGAATCGGCGCGATCTCGCCGTCATCCGGCGGATTGTCTTCGAGCAATGCCAGCGCGGCTTTGTTGTCGCCGTCCTGTTGCAAGAGCAGGGCTTTGCCGAAAATCAGCTGGCTGTTGTTCGGATGACGCTGCAACAAACGGTCAAAACTCTTCATCAGACCGTTGCGGGTTTCCTGATCGGTATCCGCTGCCGACAGCGCGAGGAAGTCGAAATGGGTGTCGCCCTTGCCCTGCAGGACTTTCTCCATATAGACCATCGAGTCGTCATAACGCCCGGCGCGCGCCAGTTGCACGGCAGCGGCGCGTTGCGCTTCGAGGTCGTCCGGGGCGTTTTTCGCCCAGATCAGCGCGGTATCGAGGGCCGGTTGATCGGCACCCAGATATTCGGCGATACGGAATGCGCGTTCGGAGACGCCCGGATCCTGCGTATTGATGGCCTGGGTCACGTAGTTATCCAGGGCAATGTCGAAACGATTGCGCTGGCCGGCGAGTTCGGCGCTCAACAGGCTGAAAACGGTTTCCTCGCTGAACGAGCTGTAAACCTTGGGCTTTTCAGGCGCAGGCGTGGTGTCTTCAACCGACGGCGTACCGTCCGGCGAAACGGGAGCCAAGGCCTGGCAGCCGCTGAGGAAGACAAAAGCGAGGAGCAACGCGGAAGATCTATTCATATAGGAAGAGGACGACTAACCTGCGGTCGGATCATCATGACACAAGCCTTCGGCCAAACATAACCGAGACTCAATTGTGCCCATTATAGGGGCTGACGATTGGGACAATAGTCAGCGGTAGTTGTTCTGAATCTTTCGAAGGTGGACAATTGCCGGCTTCACGTCACCATCAGCGACCTTGAATGGCCTTCCTTGCACTCGGTATCAACCACAAGACTGCTTCAGTAGACGTCCGCGAGCGCGTGGCTTTTACTCCTGAACAGCTGGTGGAGGCCTTGCAGCAGCTCTGCCGACTGACCGACAGCCGCGAAGCCGCGATCCTCTCCACCTGCAATCGCAGTGAGCTTTATATAGAACAGGATCAGCTTTCTGCCGATATCGTGCTGCGCTGGCTGGCCGACTATCACCATTTAAGCCTCGATGAGCTGCGCGCGAGTGCTTATGTGCATGAAGATGATGCGGCAGTTCGTCACATGATGCGCGTCGCCTCCGGGCTCGACTCGCTGGTGTTGGGCGAACCGCAGATTCTCGGCCAGATGAAATCGGCCTACGCTGTGGCCCGCGAGGCCGGCACCATCGGCCCGCTGCTGGGGCGACTGTTTCAAGCAACGTTCAATGCCGCCAAGCAGGTGCGCACTGACACCGCCATCGGTGAAAACCCGGTATCGGTGGCGTTTGCCGCCGTCAGCTTGGCGAAACAGATTTTCAGTGATTTGCAGCGCAGCCAGGCCTTGCTGATCGGCGCCGGCGAGACCATCACCCTGGTCGCCCGCCATTTGCACGAGCTGGGGGTCAAGCGCATCGTCGTCGCCAACCGCACGCTGGAACGCGCCAGTCTGCTGGCCGAACAGTTCGGCGCTCACGCGGTGTTGCTGTCGGACATCCCGGCGGAACTGGTGCGCAGCGATATCGTCATCAGTTCGACTGCCAGTCAGTTGCCGATTCTCGGCAAGGGCGCGGTTGAAAGCGCTTTGAAGCTGCGCAAGCACAAACCGATCTTTATGGTCGATATCGCCGTTCCCCGCGATATCGAGCCGGAAGTCGGCGAGTTGGACGACGTTTACCTTTATAGCGTCGACGATCTCCACGAAGTGGTCGCCGAGAACCTCAAGAGTCGCCAGGGTGCAGCCCAAGCGGCGGAAGAAATGGTTTCGGTCGGCGCTGACGATTTCATGGTGCGCCTGCGTGAGCTGGCGGCGGTCGATGTGCTCAAGGCCTATCGTCAACAGAGCGAACGCCTGCGCGATGAGGAGCTGCAAAAGGCCCTGCGCCTGCTAGCCAACGGTGGCAACGCTGAAGACGTGCTCGGGCAACTGGCCCGTGGCCTGACCAATAAACTGTTGCACGCGCCTAGCGTGCAACTGAAAAAGCTTTCTGCCGAAGGCCGCCTTGATGCGCTGGCCATGGCCCAGGAACTCTTTGCCCTTGAGGGCTCACCGGATAGCTTTTCGGATAAAAAACCGCAATGAAAGCGTCACTGCTCAATAAGCTGGATGTCCTCCAGGACCGTTTCGAGGAACTGACCGCGCTGCTTGGCGACGGCGAAGTCATTGCCGATCAGGCCAAATTCCGCGCTTATTCCAAGGAATACGCCGAACTCGAGCCGGTGGTACAAGGCTATAAAAAGCTGCTCAGCGTACAAAGCGATCTGGAGGGCGCGCAGGCGTTGCTCAAGGACAGCGACCCGGACATGCGCGAAATGGCCGTGGAAGAAGTCCGCGAAGCCAAGGAATTGCTGATCACCCTGGAAGCCGATCTGCAACGCATGTTGCTGCCCAAGGATCCCAATGACGGCCGCAACGTCTTCCTCGAAATTCGCGCCGGCACCGGTGGCGACGAGGCGGCGATCTTCTCCGGCGATTTGTTCCGCATGTACTCGCGTTACGCCGAGCGCCGTGGCTGGCGGGTCGAGATTCTTTCGGAAAACGAAGGCGAACACGGTGGCTATAAAGAAGTCATCGCGCGCATTGAAGGCGACAACGTTTACGGCAAGCTGAAATTCGAATCCGGCGCGCACCGCGTACAGCGCGTGCCCGCCACCGAATCCCAGGGCCGTATCCACACCTCGGCCTGCACCGTGGCGGTGTTGCCCGAGCCGGACGAGCGCGAAGCCATCGAGATCAATCCGGCGGATTTGCGCGTCGACACGTTCCGTTCCTCCGGGGCTGGTGGTCAGCACGTCAACACCACCGACTCGGCGATCCGCATCACCCATATACCGACCGGCACCGTCGTCGAGTGTCAGGAAGAACGTTCCCAGCACAAAAACCGTGCACGGGCGATGGCGTGGTTGTCGGCCAAGCTCAATGATCAGCAAACCGCAGCGGCGGCCAATGCGATCGCCAGCGAGCGTAAATTGCTGGTGGGCTCGGGCGATCGTTCCGAGCGCATCCGCACCTACAACTTTGCCCAGGGCCGGGTTACAGACCATCGCGTCAACCTGACCCTGTATTCCCTCGATGAAATTCTCGCCGGTGGCGTTGAAGCGGTGATCGAGCCATTGCTGGCCGAATATCAGGCTGACCAACTTGCAGCGATAGGTGAATAAATGACCATCATCGCCAGCCTGTTGCGCGCCGCCGAACTGCCGGACTCGCCCACCGCGCGTCTGGATGCCGAATTGCTTCTCGCCGCTGCACTGGGCAAATCGCGCAGCTTTCTCCACACCTGGCCCGAGCGCATCGTGCCGAGTGAAGCAGCGCTGACCTTTGCCGAATATCTGCAACGTCGTCGTGGCGGCGAGCCGGTGGCCTACATTCTCGGGCAGCAGGGGTTCTGGAAACTCGATCTGGAAGTCGCACCGCACACGCTGATCCCGCGTCCGGACACTGAATTGCTGGTGGAAGCGGCGCTGGAATTGCTGCCCGCGACCCCGGCCAAAGTGCTCGACCTCGGCACTGGCAGCGGCGCGATTGCTTTGGCCTTGGCCAGCGAGCGTCCGGCGTGGAAAGTCACCGCCGTGGATCGCGTACTCGAAGCCGTAGCTTTGGCCGAGCGCAATCGCCAACGTCTGCATCTGAACAACGCCACCGTGCTGAGCAGCCACTGGTTCAGTGCACTGGAAGGTCAGCGTTTCCAGTTGATCATCAGCAACCCGCCGTACATTGCTGCCGCCGATCCGCATCTGGTCGAAGGCGATGTGCGCTTTGAGCCGACCAGCGCGCTGGTTGCTGGTGAGGACGGGCTCGACGATCTGCGCTTGATCGTCGATCAGGCCCCGGATCATCTGGAGGCCGCTGGCTGGCTGATGCTCGAACACGGCTATGATCAAGCCGAAGCCGTACGCGATCTGCTGCTCACGCGTGGCTTTGAAGACGTCCACAGCCGCACCGATCTGGGCGGTCATCAACGCATCAGTCTGGGGCGCCTGCCGTGCTGAATGATCAGGAATTGCTGCGCTACAGCCGGCAGATTCTGCTGCAACACATCGACATCGACGGGCAATTGAAGCTCAAGGACAGTCGCGTGCTGATCGTCGGCCTCGGCGGTCTCGGTGCGCCGGTTGCGCTGTATCTGGCCGCGGCCGGTGTCGGCCAATTGCATCTGGCGGATTTCGATACCGTCGACCTGACCAACCTGCAACGCCAGATCATCCATGACACCGACAGCGTCGGCATGAGCAAGGTCGACTCGGCGCTCAAGCGTCTGGGCGCGATCAATCCCGAGATTGAACTGATCGCCCATCGTCAGGCGCTGGACGAGGATTCCCTTTCGGCTGCCGTGGCGGCGGTGGATCTGGTGCTCGATTGCTCCGATAACTTTTCCACGCGCGAAGCGGTCAACGCTGCGTGCGTGGCGGCGTGTAAACCGTTGGTCAGCGGTGCGGCGATTCGTCTGGAAGGTCAGCTATCGGTGTTCGACCCACGTCGTGCCGAGAGTCCGTGCTACCACTGTTTATATGGGCACGGCAGCGAAGCCGAACTGACTTGCAGCGAGGCCGGTGTAGTCGGGCCGCTGGTCGGCCTGGTCGGCAGTCTTCAGGCGCTGGAAGCGTTGAAAGTACTGGTCGGCTTCGGTGAGCCGCTGGTGGGTCGCTTGCTGTTGATCGATGCCCTCGGTTCGCGTTTCCGTGAGTTGCGCGTCAAGCGTGATCCGGGTTGCAGCGTCTGTGGTTCGCGCCATGCGTGAAGCGCCGATCGGCGTGTTCGACTCCGGTGTCGGCGGCTTGTCGGTACTGGCGGAAATTCAGCGTTTGTTGCCCAATGAATCGCTGCTCTATGTCGCCGATTGCGGGCACATTCCCTACGGAGAGAAAACCCCGGAATTTATCCGTCAGCGTTGCAGCGTGATGGCCGGTTTTTTCCGTGAGCAGGGTGCCAAGGCCTTGGTGCTGGCCTGCAATACGGCCACGGTTGCCGGCGTTGCCGATTTGCGTCGTGATTTTCCCGATTGGCCGATTGTCGGTATGGAGCCTGCGGTCAAGCCCGCCGCCGCCGCGACTCGCAGCGGTGTGGTCGGTGTGCTCGCCACCACCGGCACGTTGCAGAGCGCCAAGTTCGCCGCGTTGCTGGATCGCTTTGCCGCTGATGTACGCGTGATCACCCAGCCATGCCCCGGCCTGGTCGAGTTGATTGAAAGCGGCGATCTGCACAGCGCCGAGTTGCGTCAGTTGCTGCAAAGCTATGTCGACCCGCTGTTGGCCAGCGGTTGCGACACAATCATTCTGGGCTGCACCCACTATCCCTTTCTCAAGCCGATGCTCAAGTCGATGATCCCTGCGGACATCAGCCTGATCGATACCGGCGCGGCTGTAGCACGGCAACTTCAGCGGCTTTTGGCGGAGCGCGATTTGCTCGCTGCCGGCCCGAACCAAGCGGTCAGATTCTGGACCAGCGCTGATCCTGCCTACTTCAGAAACATCCTGCCGCTACTGGGCCAGAGTGCCGGCGAAGTGCAAAACTTCGACTTGTAAAAAAATTGTGAAATAACTAAAAAATCAGCTGAACTTCTAAGCAGGCGCTAGCTTCTATAGCGAAGAGTTATCTAGAAAACCAAACGATCGTTCCGGAAAAGGAAGTTTCAACGTGAAGCGACTATTCTGCTTGGCCGCGATTGCGGCCGCACTGATGGGGCAAAGTTTTACTGCACAAGCGGCAGGTGTTGAGTTCGCAGTGGGGGCCACCAGCGACTCGACCATGACGTACCGCCTGGGCATGAATTTCGACTGGGACAAGAGCTGGCTGCAAAGTGACGTCGGTCGCCTGACCGGTTACTGGAGCGGCGCCTACACCTACTGGGAAGGCGACAAGACCTCGAGCAACAACAGCCTTTCGTTCTCGCCGGTGTTTGTTTACGAGTTTGCCGGCCAGTCGGTCAAACCGTATATCGAAGCGGGGATCGGTGTGGCGGCCTTCTCTAACACCAAGTACGAATCCAACAATCTCGGCGGCTCTTTCCAGTTTGAAGACCGCCTCGGTTTTGGTCTGCGTTTCAATGGCGGGCATGAAGTCGGGATTCGGGCGACGCACTATTCCAACGCTGGTCTTGCCAGTGACAACGACGGTGTAGAAAGTTACTCGCTGCATTACACGATGCCGCTCTAAGCCGAGCGCATAACCCCTGTAGGAGTGAGCCAGCTCGCGATAGCGGTGTGTCAGTCACACATATATTGACTGACACACCGCTATTGCGAGCAGGCTCACTCCTACATTTGTTTTGGGGTGTTCTTGGGATCAGCGGTAGGCAGTCGTGATGCCTTTGCGCTCTTCAATGCACTCCGGTGCGCCCATCTCGAACTCGCGGCAGATCAACGGTCGTTTCTCATAGATCGTGCACATCATGCTGTCGCGATCCAGCGCCGCGCACCAGCCGTCGTCAAGACGCAGCATCACTTCGCCGCCCCATTCATCGGTATCGATAAAGCGATCAGGCACGCCGGTGTCGGTGATCAGCATCACTTCGAGTTGGCAACAGCACGCCGCGCAGGTCGAGCAGGTGACTGCAGGCTCGGTGATTTGCCGGTGGGGAATGGTTTTCATGGCGGCAGTGTAAGGCAGTCGCCGCCGTGCGTGTGAAAGCTCTGACAGACGCTCAGTGCGCCAGCCGCCGCGCCATGGAGTGCAGCAGCGGAAACAGCAGTGCCCAGAGCAGGCCGATGCCAATCAATGTCGGTAACTCGCCATAGGGAAATTGCACCCCGGCCAAGCGTCCGCCGGCGTAATACGACAGCGCACCGCCAACTGCGCCCAGCACGCTGGCCAGCCACCACGGCCGGGCGCTCCATGCCAGGCAATGACGCAACGTGGTCGCCAGCAGTGCCCAGAGCAGCATCAGCCACAGCGGAATCAGCGGCGACTGATCCTCAAACTCGAACACCCCGACACCACGCAACACACTGTCCACCGCCGTGCCGACAATCACCACGCTCAAAATCAAACGGCCTTCAGCCGCCCAACTGCTGATCCAGCGCAGATGAATCACCAGCACCGCCAACGCGACCAGCAACCACAAACTGTTGCCGCCGAGCACGCAGGTCAGCCAGCCGATCTGGAACAACACGGCATTGGCGACACGCTCAAGCATCGAAGCGTCCGAGCAGCGGTGCGGTCATTGCAGCCGGTTTGGCCAGCAACAGTTGTGCGGTGCCGATGGTGCGTTCAAGGAAACCGCCCTCGCAGTAACACAGGTAAAACTCCCACAGCCGCAGGAAGTAATCGTCATAACCCAGCTCGGTCAAACGGCCATGGGCGCGGCGGAAGTTCTCATGCCACAGGCGCAGGGTTTTTGCGTAATGCAGGCCGAAATCTTCCATGTGCAGCAGGTTCATGTCGGTGTCGCGGCTGACCACTTCGAGCATTTTCTGCACGCAGGGCAGGGCGCCGCCGGGGAAGATGTAACGCTGGATAAAGTCGACACCGCGTTTGGCCTGTTCGTAGCGCTGCTCACGGATGGTGATCGCCTGGATCAGCATCAAACCGTTGCTCTTGAGCAGGTGCGCGCATTGTTTGAAGTAGGTCGGCAGGAAGCGGTGACCGACCGCCTCGATCATCTCGATCGACACCAGTTTGTCGTATTCGCCGGTGAGGTCGCGGTAGTCCTTGAGCAGCAGCGTGACCTGATCCTGCAAGCCCAGTTGTTCGATGCGTTGCGCGGTAAACGCGTACTGTTCTTTCGAGAGTGTCGTGGTGGTCACGCGGCAACCGTAGTTCTGCGCCGCGTAGAGCGCCATGCTGCCCCAACCGGTGCCGATTTCCAGCAAATGATCATCGGGTTTGAGCGCGAGCTTCTGGCAGATCCGCTCCAGTTTGTTCAGCTGCGCCTGCTCCAGGCTGTCTTCGGGCGTAAGGAACTGCGCCGCCGAATACATCATGGTCGGGTCGAGAAACTGCTCGAACAGATCGTTGCCGAGGTCGTAGTGCGCAGCGATGTTCTTCTGCGAGCCCTTGCGCGTATTGCGGTTGAGCCAGTGCAGACCTTGCACCAACGGCCGACCGAGGCGTGCCAAGCCACCCTCCATGGCATCGAGCACGTCGAGATTGCTGACGAATACGCGCACCACCGCTGTCAGATCCGGCGAACTCCAATAACCGTGGATAAACGCCTCGCCGGCACCAATCGAACCGTTGCCGGCAACCATGCCCCAGACGGCCGAGTCGAGCACATGGATTTCCCCGAGCAAGGCACTGCCCGGCGTACCGAACATCAGCCGTTCGCCATCCTCGACCACCAGCAGTTGCCCGTTTTTCAGTTGGGCCAATTGGCGCAACACGCCACGGCGCAGCAGCGACCCGGTCAAACCGTTGGTGCTGAGCCGACTGACCGACAGACTAGAGGATTTCATGGCGGTGCTCCTTGGGAGGCACAGTGGCGGTTTGAAAACTGCCGTCGGCAGCCTGATGAGCAAAGAGCGGTGCGCGCTTGAGCAGCAGGCGCAGTGCCTGCCAGTAAATCGCCAAGGCGGTTTTCGCGGTCATCCACGGAAAGCGCCGCAAGTAACGATGCAGGCTGCGACGATCAAGATTTTCGCGTTGCAGATTGAGTGTGGCGTCGAACAGTTTTTGCTCGCCTTGCCAGTCGGCCATGTGCACGCCGAGGGCTTGCGCGGCGGGACTGAAACTCATGCGGTATTCGAGATCGCGCGGCAAAAACGGCGAAACGTGAAAGGCCTTGGCCACGGCGAAGTGCTGATGAAAATCCTGCAGGTTGGCGGGCGTGCGCGCCGGCAGCACATAGTGATAACGCTCGCGCCACGGCGTGTTGGTGACTTCGCAGACAATCGCCGCCAGTTGCCCGTCGGCCTCGTGGCAATAAAAGAAACTCACCGGATTGAACGACAACCCCCAACTGCGCGCCTGGGTCAGCAGGCAAATCGCGCCTTGCGGTTCATGGCCGATGGCGATGCCGACCTGCTGACGCACGGCATCGATCAGGCGTATGCCTCGGCCGGTAAAGGTCTTCAGGTAGTCCGTTTCGCGAAATGAAAAGGGAGCAAAGCGACTGCGCCCGGCCAGCGGCGACAGTGCAAGCACGGCGTCCTGTTCGCTGAGGTCGAGGTAGAGCAGACCGATCCGGTAGCGGAATTCATGGCGGCGCGGCGAGAAACGCCGATGGCCGATCCAGCCGCTGTACAGGGCGCTGTTCATAAGGTTTCCCCGAACGCAGCGGCCACGCGCAAGGCGCTGACCACACCGTCCTCATGAAAACCGTTGGCCCAATAGGCGCCGCAATAATGTGTGTGCTGCGCGCCATCCAGTTCGCCCCAGCGATTCTGTGCCGCCACCGCAGCGAGGCTGAATTGCGGGTGGGCGTAGGTGTAACGGGCAAGCACTTTGTCCGGGCTGATGCCGGCGCTCTGATTGAGGCTGACGCAGAACGTGGTGTCGCTCTGAATACCCTGCAAAATGTTCATGTCGTAGGTGACGGCGGCGTGGGTGTGGCTGGCGCCGCTGAGCCGATAGTTCCAGCTCGCCCAGGCCAGTTTTCGTGTCGGCAGCAAACGCGTGTCGGTGTGCAGCACCACTTCGTTGTCGGCGTAGGGCAGGGCGCCGAGGATCGCGCGTTCGGCATCGCTCGGCACCGCCAGCAGTTTCAACGCTTGATCACTGTGGCAGGCGAACACCACCTGATCGAAGTGTTCGAGGCCTGCCGGGCTGTGGATAACTACGCCATGCACGTCACGATCAACCCGGGTTACCGGGCAATTGAGACGAATCCGCTCCTTGAACGCGGCTGTCAGTGGCGCGATATAGGCGCTCGAGCCGCCTTCGATAACTTGCCATTGCGGCCGCTCACTGACCGACAACAAGCCATGGTTCTTGAAGAACCGCACAAAAAACTGCAGCGGGAAATTGAGCATTTCCGCCATCGGCATCGACCAGATCGCCGAGCCCATCGGCACGATGTAATGCAGGATGAAACGCTCGCCGTAACCGCCAGCCTTGAGGTATTCGTCGAGGGTGGTGTCGGCGGCGATGCGCAGTTCGACGAGGTCGCGCTGGGCTTCTTTGTTGAAGCGCAGAATGTCGCGCAACATGCCCCAGAACCCGGGCGAAAACAGGTTGCTGCGCTGGGCGAACAGGCTGTTGAGGTTGTTGCCGTTGTACTCCAGACCGGTGTCCGGGTCGGTCACCGAGAAACTCATTTCGGTCGGTTTGAACGCTACGCCAAGCTGGCCGAGCAGACGGATGAAATTCGGGTAGGTCCAGTCGTTGAAGACGATGAAACCGGTATCCACGGCGTACTGCCGTCCTGCGACCGTAACGTCGACGGTGTGCGTGTGGCCACCGACCCAGTCGCCCGCCTCGAACACCGTCACTTCATGGCGGCGATTGAGCAGGTAAGCGCAGGTCAGCCCGGCGATCCCGCTGCCGACGATGGCTATTTTCATGTCGGATCCGTCAGCGGTGGGGACTTGCGCACCATGCGCTTGCCGATCGCCAATTGGACGCGTGCCGGCAGTTTCGACAGTGGCCACAACGCGGCCATGAACAGCGCCGGGAAGGCGATCTCCAGCGGCCGGTCCTTGAGCTTGGCGAAGATGTGCCGTGCGGCTTTATCCACAGGCCAGCTCAAGGGCATGGGGAAATCGTTTTTTGCGGTCAGCGGTGTTTCGACAAAACCCGGGCTGACCACGGTGACTTCAATGCCTTCATCGGCCAGATCAATGCGCAGCGATTCGAACAGGTAACGCAGACCTGCCTTCGAGGCGCCGTAGGCTTCGGCCCGTGGCAGCGGCAGGTAGGTGACCGAACTGGCCACGCCGATCAGATGCGGCGCGGTGCCTTTGCGCAGCAGCGGCAGGGCGGCCTCGATGCAATAACTGCTGGCGAGCAGGTTAGTGCGCACCACATGCTCGATGATCGAGGAATCGAACTGCTTGGCGTCGACATATTCGCAGGTGCCGGCGTTGAGAATCACCGAGTCCAGCGAACCCCAGTCTGCGGCGATCTGCTCACCGATTTCGCGCACTGTCTGGCTGTTGGTCAGATCTCCCGGTACCACCAAAACCTGCCCCGGATAGCGTTGCGACAAGACCTTGAGCGGGGCGATCTGACGGGAACTGACCGCCAGGTTCGCACCGGTTTTCAGGATCTCTTCAGCCAGCGCGGCGCCGATGCCACTGCTGGCCCCGGTCAACCAATACCGCCGTGGAGGTGTACGACTCATCCCATTCTCCTTTTCAGCCAGGCAATGACCCGACCCAATACTGGCAAGTGTTCATACAGCAGCGCCCCGGCATCGAAGTAATCCCGGTGGCGATAAACCTTGTCGCGCCAGAGCAGGTGCGAGCAGCCGCTGACGCGAATCAAGCGGCCACCCGCCAGGCGTGGATGGCGATAGCTCATGACCCAGCGCAGGTAACCTTCGCAGTCGCCGATCTGGTCGAAACCATGAAAGTCGAAATGCAGTTCGCTGACGTTGGCGTATAGCTCGCCGAAATAGTCGCGTAGCTGCGCCAGCCCCTGGACCTCGTGCAGCGGGTCGGTGAAATGAATGTCATCGCTGTACAGCTCGCCCAGGCTTTGCAGGTTGTCTTTGTTCAACGCTGAAAATTGCCGGGCGAAGCGGCGCAGGAATTCACTCATCATCGCCTCCTGTAGATGTTCGCGAAGGCAGATTCTTGAAGGCTGCCAAGGCCCGCTGGCGCGAGGCGCTGAGATTGACGATTGGCGACGGATAGTCCGCCGCGCCGAACAATCCACCGACGTCGGCCGGGTTGTGCACTTCTTTCTTGTTGAGGCCGGCCAGTTCCGGCAACCAGTGCTTGATGAACAGACCTTCGCTGTCGAATTTTTCCGACTGGCTCAGCGGGTTGAAGATGCGGAAGTACGGCGCCGAATCGGTGCCCGTCGACGAACTCCATTGCCAGCCACCGTTGTTCGCCGCCAGATCCCCATCGATGAGGTGGCGCATGAAAAAGCGTTCGCCTTCGCGCCAGTCGATCAACAGGTTTTTGGTCAGGAACATCGCTACGACCATGCGCAGGCGATTGTGCATCCAGCCGGTTTCGAGCAATTGGCGCATGGCCGCGTCGATGATCGGCAGACCGGTGCGCGCTTCTTGCCATGCGGCAAGATCCTCCGGCGCATCACGCCAGGCCAGCGCTTCGGTTTCCGGGCGGAAAGCGCGATGGCGGGAAACGCGGGGATAGCCGACCAGAATGTGTTTGTAGAACTCGCGCCACAGCAGCTCGTTGATCCAGGTGACCGCACCGACCTTGCCGCTTTCGAATTCGCCCTGATTGCTTTGCAGGGCGGCGTGCAGGCATTGCCGTGGCGAGATCACGCCGGCAGCCAGATACGCCGAGAGCTGACTGGTGCCGGGCTTGGCCGGGAAGTCGCGTTCGCTCTGGTAGTAGTCGATCTGCGCGTCGGTGAAGGTGTCGAGGCGGCGTCGGGCTTCCTGTTCACCGGCGGGCCACAGCGCTCGCAGCGAGTCGCTCGGGGTCGCTAAGCCTTTGACGGAATCAGGAACCGGGTCGCTGTCGATGTTCAAAGCGCTTTGTTTGCCGGGAGCCTTTATCAGCGCAGGCATCGAGCGATGCAGGCGTTCGTAACAGACTTTGCGGAACTGGCTGAACACCTTGAAGTAACTCTCGGTCTTGGTCAGCACGCTGCCGGGTTTGAACAGCAACTGGTCGAGATAGCTGTGAAAGGTGATGCCCTCGGCCTTCAGTGTTTCGGCCACCGCTGCATCGCGACGGCTTTCATGGACGCCATATTCTTCGTTGACGTGCACTGCCGCTATCTTCAGCTGCCGGCAGAGCTTGAGCAGTTCTGCCGGGGCCTGATCCCAATGGTTTGCAGTGCGAATCAGCAACGGGATGTTGAGTTGGTCAAGGCTTGCACTCAACTCACGCAGGTTGCGCAGCCAAAAGTCGACCTTGCACGCTGCATCGTCATGTTCCAGCCATTGCTGCGGACTCAACAGATACACGGCGACCGTCGGGCCACGTGCTGCGGCGGCCGCGAGAGCGGTGTTGTCATGTTGGCGCAAGTCGCTGCGCAGCCAGATCAATTGCATGTCGGAACTCACTGCGTCCATTAGATCAGCCCACGCTGAACGAGTACCTGGTGCGCCAGCAGCGCGTCTTCAGCCAGGAACACATCAGCCATCTCGGAAGTTCTTACGGACAACTCGGCGTGGTGGATGCATACCGTTGGTCCGACCAGCATTTTCGGGCAACTGACTCCGTTCAATAGTTTCGGCAACTGCGCAAGGTTCATGGCTTTGCTGGAATACAGCAGTACGCCACGGGCTTGCAGATGTTCGACCGCCAACGCCAGTTCGGCGGCCGGCAGCGGCCAGTCAAACACTTGCACCGGACAATCAGCGCTACTGATCAGCCACGCGCACAGCCACAGATGAGGTTCCAGTGGCAGGTCGGAATGATTGATCAATAACAGCGGGGCGCCATGTAACTGACGATTGTTATGGTAGATGCGTGTGCCGAATTTGCTGCGTAACCACGAATAAAAGAACACCCGCTCCATCTGCGCGCCGAACTGGCCTTGCCAGCGCTGCTCCAGTTCCGCCAGCAGCGGCATCAGCAATTGCTCGCACAACGTGCGTGGCGGGTAGAGCGCCATGGCCTGATTGACGCTGTCGTCGAGGCTGCGTTCATTGAGTTGCGTGACGGCGGCAAGCAGGGTTTGGCGCAAGCGTTGCCAGTCGTTTTCCACCGATTCGTTGAACGCCTGTGGCGCGTCGAGCAGCGGTTTGACTTGGCTGACTGCAACGCCACGGTTGAGCCAGGTGAGAATGGCCAGAATTTGCTGCACGTGTTCGGCGGAGTAGAGCCGGTGACCCTTGGGCGTGCGTTGCGGCACGACCAGCCCGTAGCGGCGTTCCCACGCACGCAAAGTGATCGCGTTGACGCCGGTCTGCCGGGCGACTTCGCGAATCGGCAGCCAGCCCTCGTCGAGGGCTTTTTTAAAATCCGCGCCAAGGTCTTCCTGGGCGCTGGTATCCATTTTGTCGTTCATTAGATTGCGTTTCGCAGGCTGAGGTTTTCCGGGTGCGGTTGCAGGTAAACCTGTTGCGCGATGTACGAATCCGGATGGAGGCGAAAGTGGTGTTTGAGCAGCGTCAACGGCACCACCAGCGGCACGATGCCCTGGCGGTACTGGCCGATGACGTGCTGCATTTCCTGTTTGTCTTCGGCGCTGATTACCTGTTTCAGATAACCGCTGATGTGCAGCAGCACGTTGCAGTGGGTGCCGCGCGTGGCGCATTTTTTCAACGCCGCCATCAGTTCGCTGAAGTAGCGCGGGCCGAGTTCGGCGGGATCGGTGTGCGCCATGTTGCCGAGCAGTTTGCCCAGTGTTTTGTATTGCAGCGGGTTGTGCGCCATCAGCAAATATTTGTAGCGCGAATGAAATTCGGTGAGGGCGCGACGGCTCAGGCCATTGGCGAGGACTTGTTGCCATTCGCTATAGGCGAATACGCGGGTGATGAAGTTCTCGCGCAGCACCGGATCGTTGAGGCGCCCGGCTTCTTCCACGGGCAGATCCGGATGACGGGCGCAGAACGCGTGGGCATAGATTCCGCGCCCGCCGCCGTTCACCGGGGCGCCGTTGGCGTGGTAGACCTTGACCCGCTCCAGGCCGCAGGACGGTGATTGCTGCATGAAGATATAGCCGCAGATGTCATTGAGTTCGGCGGCCATTTTCTCGCCGTATTCGGCCAGCGGCTGGGTAACGTTGATCGCCCGGTTCATCGTGCCGACCGCTTGTGGATGCTCGGCATCGCCAACGAGACGGATCGGTTCGCGCGGGATGCCCAGGCCGATCGCGACCTCCGGACACACCGGAACGAAATCGAAATGCTCGGTGAGGGTGCGGCTGCACAGGCGCGATTCCTTGTGCCCACCGTTGTAGCGCACCTCGGCACCCAGCAGGCAGGCGCTGATGGCGATTTTTGGCTTGGCTAGGCAAGGATCTGACATGGGCACCTCGAATCTATACCTGTACAGAGGTTGATCTCTGTACAACTTTGCTCAGCATAGATTCATGGGTGTACAAGTCAAATTATTTGTATAACTTTTTCGGTTGATGCGATTTCTTGTAGGAGTGAGCCTGCTCGCGATGGCGCCGTCTCAGGCAACATCGATGTTACTGACAAACCGCTATCGCGAGCAGGCTCACTCCTACAGGGATTTTTATTGCCAACCCAATAACCAGTGATCGGTGTTCTTGAGGGTTTGCCAATCGAGGCGCTCAGCACGCTTGGTCAACACCGCCTGCAACTCGACTTCCAGCACCGTGCCTTCCTCATCACGGAACAACTCGGTCACCAGAAAATGTTTTTCACGGTTTTGCGGGTGAGCTGCTGTCCATTTCGACAGCAGCAATTTACCCGGATTGATGCGGTTCATTGCAGGTGTTCGTGTAAGCGCTTTGCAGCTTCCTGGCCACTGAGCCAAGCGCCTTCGACACGCCCGGACAGGCACCAGTCACCGCAGGCGTACAAGCCCAGATCGGCATCGGCCAGCGTGCCCCATTCGTGGCCCGTCGCGGGTCGCGCATAGAGCCAGCGGTGGGCGAGGCTGAAGCTCGGCGCCGGCATCGCGCTGTGCAACAGTTCAGCGAACGCACCGTGCAGTTGCTCGATCACTGCTTCCTTGGGCAGGTCTATGTGTTGCCGACTCCACGCACTGGTGGCATGCAGTACCCAGGTGTCGAGGGTGTTGTCGCGCCCCGGTTTGCTGCGGTTGCGCGCCAGCCAGTCGAGCGGGCTGTCCTGCACAAAGCAACCTTCGATGGGCGTGTCCAGCGGCGTGTCGAAGGCGAGGGCGACGGCCCAGGTCGGGTCCATTTTCACCCCGGCGGCGGCCCCGGCAAGTTTCGGTGCGGCGGCCAGCAAGGCCGTCGCTTGCGGGGCTGGCGTGGCAATCACCACGTGGCTGAACGGCCCGTGGGTGAAGCCTTCGGCGTCTTGCAAATGCCAGTGTTCTTCACCGCGAAAAACTTCGGTAATCCGGCAGGCGAAATGCACTTCCAGACCGTTGAGCAAACCACGGGTGATGGCGCTCATGCGCGGCGTGCCGACCCAACGGGTCTGCTCGTCCGGCGACAGGTTCAGTTGCCCGCCCTGGTAGGTGTAGAGCTGCGGCGCCCACTCGGCGACCCAACCCTGGCTTTGCCAGCGTTGCACTTCGGTGACGAAGCGCCGGTCGCGCGCGGTGAAATATTGCGCGCCCATGTCCAGCGAGCCAGCGTCGCTGCGCTTGCTCGACATGCGCCCGCCGCTGCCGCGACTCTTGTCGAATAACTGGACGGTGTGCCCGCTCTCTGTCAGAGCCTGGGCGGCGGAGAGTCCGGCGATGCCGGTGCCGATGATTGCGATAGGTACAGTCATAGGGGCCTCGTTTACCTTTCTGTACAGACTACGCCGTGGATGAAACCTGTACAATTTTGTTTTTTGGTATAACTTCTAGCATTCTCGTTCTGACAGCTTGGCCTATGGTTAAACAATAGAGCCTGCCCGATAGAAAAGATCCCTGCTTATAAAAATAGACTAGTGATCCGGGTTAAACGCCACGCGAGGAAGATGTCATGCACATATTGCTGACCGGCGGTACTGGTTTGATAGGACGTCAGCTCTGCCGACACTGGTCGGGGCAGGGGCATCGCCTGACGGTGTGGAGTCGCAAGCCGGAAAAAGTCGCGAAAGTCTGTGGCGCGCAGGTGCGTGGCATCGCGCGTCTGGAAGACCTCGGCGAGGAGCCTGTCGACGCGATCATCAATCTGGCCGGCGCGCCAATTGCCGATCGGCCGTGGACCCATCGCCGCAAGGCGTTGTTGTGGAGCAGCCGTATCAAGCTCACCGAAACGCTGTTGGCGTGGCTCGAAATCCGCGCGCAGAAACCGGCATTGTTGATTTCCGGTTCGGCGATCGGCTGGTACGGCGATGGTGGGGAACGCGAGCTAACGGAAGATTCGCCGCCGGTGATCGACGATTTCGCCAGTCAGTTGTGCATCGCCTGGGAAGAGACCGCACTGCGCGCCGAAGCGCAGGGCATTCGTGTAGTGCTGGTGCGCACCGGGCTGGTGCTGTCTGCCGAGGGCGGCTTTTTGTCGCGCTTGCTGTTGCCGTTCAAACTCGGGCTGGGCGGGCCTTTGGGCAATGGTCGGCAGTGGATGCCGTGGATTCATATCAAAGATCAAATCGCCCTGATTGATTTTCTTCTACACCGGGATCAGGCCAGTGGTCCTTATAATGCCTGCGCGCCGCAACCGGTGCGCAATCGCGACTTTGCCAAGACGCTGGGCAGCGTGTTGCACCGCCCGGCGT
Organism: Pseudomonas sp. ZY71; assembly: GCF_036542145.1. Taxonomy (NCBI): domain Bacteria; kingdom Pseudomonadati; phylum Pseudomonadota; class Gammaproteobacteria; order Pseudomonadales; family Pseudomonadaceae; genus Pseudomonas; species Pseudomonas sp. ZY71. The sequence goes on along the minus strand of NZ_CP144274.1, from coordinate 5,579,228 downwards.
TCATGCCGATGCCGACCCTGGCGCTGAAGGTCGGCCTCGGCGAGATGTCTTTGTTGTTGCTCGGCGGCCAGAAGGCTATGCCGGCACGCTTGCTGGAAGCGGGTTTCACTTTCCAGTTCACGGATTTACGCGCGGCCCTGGACGATCTCTCCAGCCGCCTCTGAAATAGGACGTTGCATGACCGATCACGCCTTGCTTCTGGTCAACCTGGGTTCCCCGGCCTCAACCTCAGTGGCCGATGTGCGCAGCTACCTCAATCAATTCCTGATGGACCCGTACGTGATCGACCTGCCATGGCCGGTGCGGCGTCTGTTGGTGTCGCTGATCCTGATCAAACGCCCGGAGCAATCGGCCCACGCCTATGCGTCGATCTGGTGGGACGAGGGTTCGCCGCTGGTGGTGCTCAGCCGTCGCCTGCAACAGCAGATGACTACGCAATGGACCCACGGCCCGGTAGAACTGGCCATGCGTTACGGCGAGCCGTCGATTGAAACCTGTTTGCTCAAGCTGGTCGCGGCGGGGCACAAGCGCATCACGCTGGCGCCGCTCTATCCACAGTTCGCCGACAGCACCACGACCACGGTGATCGAAGAAGCGAAACGGGTGATCCGCCAGAACAAGCTCGACGTGCAATTGTCGGTGCTGCAGCCGTTCTATGATCAGCCGGAATACCTCGATGCGCTGGTGGAAAGCGCCAGACCGCACCTGCAGCAGGATTACGATCACTTGCTGCTGAGCTTCCACGGTTTGCCTGAGCGGCATCTGACCAAACTCGATCCGACCGGCAATCATTGCTTCAAGAATGACGACTGCTGCAAGAACGCCTCGCCTGCGGTATTGGCGACCTGTTATCGCGCGCAATGCCTGCGGACAGCGGCGTTGTTCGCCGAGCGCATGGGCCTGCCGGATGGCAAATGGTCGGTGTCGTTTCAGTCGCGTCTGGGCCGGGCCAAGTGGATCGAGCCGTACACCGAAGCGCGGCTGGATGAACTGGCGAAAAGCGGCGTGAAGAAGATTCTGGTGATGTGCCCGGCGTTTGTCGCCGATTGCATCGAGACGCTGGAGGAGATTGGTGATCGCGGCAAGGAACAGTTCCGCGAAGCGGGGGGCGAGGAGTTGGTGCTGGTGCCATGCCTGAACGACGACCGGCAATGGGCTAAGGCCTTGGCGACGCTCTGCGAAAGAGCACCGCTGGCGCTCTAAAAGCAAATCGCGAGCAGGCTCACTCCTACAGGTATTGCGTTGACCTTGTAGGAGTGAGCCTGCTCGCGATAGCTATCTGTCAGGCAATAAAAATCTTCAGGCCTTAAATCAGCGGCTCATCCGCCTTCTTGTTCTTCCAGCCATCATTGCCCGGCAGAATCAGGTTCAGCGCAATCGCCACCACCGCGCACAGCGCGATGCCTTTGAGGCCGAAGTCGTCCGGACCGGTACCGGTGCCGACCAGCACACCGCCAATCCCGAACACCAACGTCACCGACACGATCACCAGATTGCGCGCTTCGCCCAGATCGATCTTGTGACGGATCAGGGTGTTCATGCCCACCGCCGCGATCGAACCGAACAGCAGGCACAGAATCCCGCCCATCACCGGTACCGGAATGCTCTGCAGCAGCGCGCCGAACTTGCCGATGAACGCCAGGCTGATGGCAAAGATCGCCGCCCAGGTCATGATTTTCGGGTTGTAGTTCTTGGTCAGCATCACTGCGCCAGTCACTTCGGCGTAGGTGGTGTTTGGCGGACCGCCGAACAGGCCGGCTGCGGTGGTGGCAATGCCGTCACCGAGCAGGGTGCGATGCAGGCCCGGCTTCTTCAGATAGTCGCGACCGGTCACGCTACCGACGGCAATCACGCCACCGATGTGCTCAATCGCCGGGGCCAATGCCACCGGCACGATGAACAGAATCGCCTGCCAGTTGAACTCCGGCGCGGTGAAATGCGGGATCGCGAACCATGGCGCAGCGGCAATCTTCGCCGTGTCGACCACGCCGAAATAGAACGCCATAGCAAAACCGACCAGCACACCGGAAATGATCGGCACCAGACGGAAGATGCCTTTACCGAACACCGCCACGATCAACGTGGTCAGCAATGCCGGCATCGAGATCAGCATTGCGGTCTGGTAATGGATCAGTTCAGAACCGTCGCCAGCCTTGCCCATCGCCATGTTCGCGGCAATCGGCGCCATGGCCAGGCCGATGGAAATGATCACCGGACCAATCACCACCGGCGGCAGCAAACGGTCGATGAAGCCAGTGCCTTTGATCTTCACGGCAAGACCGAGGAAGGTGTAGACGAAACCGGCCGCCATCACACCGCCCATGGTCGCGGCGAGGCCGAACTGGCCCTTGGCGAGAATGATCGGGGTGATGAAAGCGAAGCTCGACGCCAGAAACACCGGCACCTGACGCCCGGTGACGATCTGGAACAGAATCGTTCCCAGACCTGCGGTAAACAGTGCCACATTCGGGTCCAGGCCCGTGATCAGCGGCATCAGCACCAAAGCGCCGAAAGCCACGAACAGCATCTGGGCGCCGGACAGCACCGTGCGCCAGAGCGGATCGTTGAACTCTTGCTGCATGGTTACGCGTCCTTCTGCTTGGTGCCGAAGATCTTGTCACCGGCGTCGCCAAGTCCAGGGATGATGTAACCGTGCTCGTTCAAGCGCTCATCGATGGACGCGGTGTAGATGGTCACGTCCGGGTGAGCTTTTTCTACTGCAGCAATGCCTTCCGGCGCGGCAACCAGCACCATGGCGCGGATGTCTTTGCAGCCGGCTTTCTTCAACAGATCAATGGTCGCAACCATCGAACTGCCAGTGGCGAGCATCGGGTCGATGATCATCGCCAACCGTTCGTCGATTTCCGGAACCAGTTTTTCCAGATAGGTGTGCGCTTGCAGGGTTTCTTCGTTACGGGCGACGCCCACAGCGGAGACCTTGGCGCCCGGGATCAGGCTCAGCACGCCTTCAAGCATGCCGATGCCGGCGCGCAGGATCGGCACGACGGTAATCTTCTTGCCAGCGATCTTCTCGACCGACACGGTGCCGCACCAGCCTGCAATATCGTAGGACTCCAGCGGCAAATCTTTTGTAGCTTCATAGGTCAACAGGGCGCCGACTTCCTGAGCGAGCTCACGGAAGTTCTTGGTGCTGATATCGGCGCGGCGCATCAGGCCGAGTTTATGACGGATCAGCGGATGGCGGATCTCGAGGATGGGCATGGAAAAACTCCGGCGGCGGGCAAAAAAACCGGCCTAGATTAATCTATCCGAGGGTGATGTCCTATAGGACATTCTGTACGTTAGTCCATAAAGGCTTGATTCGGCCCCGCGAGATGCGTACCTTTGCCCGCTTTTCGCAGCCATACCCCCCCACATTCCCCCCTGGAGAGCGCCATGTCCGCTGATCTCGAGCATATCCGTCAAATCATGCGAGAGGCTGACTGCCTGTACACCGAAGCTGAAGTCGAGGCGGCCATCGCCCGTGTCGGTGCACAAATCAACGAACAACTGGCTGACAGCAACCCGGTGGTGTTCTGCGTGATGAACGGCGGCCTGATTTTCTCCGGCAAGCTGCTGACCCATCTGCACTTCCCGCTGGAAGCGTCCTACCTGCACGCGACCCGTTATCGCAACGAAACCAGCGGCGGCGACCTGTTCTGGAAAGCCAAGCCGGAAGTTTCGTTCATCGATCGCGACGTGCTGATCATCGACGACATCCTCGACGAAGGTCACACCCTCGGCGCGATCATCGACTTCTGCAAACACGCCGGCGCGCGCAAAGTGCACACCGCTGTGCTGATCGACAAGGATCACGACCGCAAGGCGCGTCCTGACCTGAAAGCCGATTTCGTCGGCCTGCCGTGCATCGACCGTTACATCTTCGGTTACGGCATGGACTACAAAGGCTACTGGCGCAACGCCAACGGGATCTTTGCCGTTAAAGGCATGTAAGACCCCCGCGCTATCCCCTGTGGGAGCGAGCCTGCTCGCGAAAGCGATCTTTCATTCAGCATAAGTGTTGAATGTGAAATTGCCTTCGCGAGCAGGCTCGCTCCCACAGTTGTTTTGTGTGTGCTGATCCATCCGCGATACCCATGCTAGAGTGCTCGGCCCCGCCCCCCGGAGCCTGTCATGCGCCTCTTGATCCGCAGCTTTGCCGCCTTGTTGCTGGCCCTCAGCCTGCCGCTGTCCGCCGCGCCGATGCACAGCCAGTTCCTGCCGCCGGATGATCTGACCGTACGCGATGCCGAGCCCGAGCAGCAGCAACTCATGCAGGTCACCGACTATTCCGTAGTGATCGGCGCGCAACGCCAGTCCAATCAGCAGCCGATTCCGGTTACGTCGCCATTGATGATCCGCCTCAAAGGCAAATCCCTGAACAAGGGCGCGACGATCACCCAGGTGCTGGTCAATTTCGACGGCGAAAGCAAAAGCCTGAAAAAGCCGATCTACGACGACAAGAGCAAAACCCTGACACTGTTTTATCCACAGGCTCAATACCGCGTGATCATCGATCTGCTGCGCAATGACACCGTGTATGTGCAATTCCTCAGTTACGCCAACGGCCATATCTGGGCCGATTTGCACACCGGCGCTGTGCGATCGCGTTGAGCCGGGCGGCCGGGCAGGGGTAAACTGCCCGCCCCGTGTAATGTCTGCGAGCTGGAGTCGGCAATGCGTAAAGATAAGAAACAAGTGATTGGTGACGAGATCGGCGATGAGCAGATCAAGCTGTTCCTCGATTTTGAGCCGGTCGACGCCACTTCGCCGTCGCTGCACAAACTGATCAAGGCTTACCGTGGCCTGCGTATCGATGACTTCGAGCGCTTTCTGGGCTTCTTCGTCGCTGCCGGTTATGACGTTGATGGCAAAGACGAGCAGGGCAAGACCTTCGTTGAGCTGATCGCCGATCAGCGCAACGCCCCGGAATACATCGAGCTGATCGAAAAGTCCCGCGGTTAAGGGTAAAAGACAAGATCAAAAGATCGCAGCCTTCGGCAGCTCCTACATGGGATTTATGTTGGCCCTGTAGGAACTGCCGAAGGCTGCGATCTTTTGATTCTGGCGTCCATAAAAAACGCCCCGATCGGGGCGTTTTTTATGCGGCAAGATCAAGCGTAGCTTGGGGTCTCGCTGCTTTCTTCAACCAGCTCCAGCGCGATGTTGTTCTGCGTGTTGATCTTGCGATACAGCGCAGCATCGGTTTCCAGGACCTTTTCACGGGCCGGGAAGATCTCGGCCAGTTTGCCAGCCCACTCACCCTTGGCCTTGGCCGGGAAGCACTTCTCGATCAGTTCCAGCATGATCGAAACGGTCACCGACGCACCCGGCGAAGCACCGAGCAGGGCGGCGAGCGAGCCGTCCTTGGCCGCAACCAGCTCGGTACCGAACTGCAGAATGCCGCCCTTTTTCGGGTCTTTTTTTATGATCTGCACCCGTTGGCCAGCCACCTCCAGGCGCCAGTCTTCGGCTTTCGCCTCCGGGTAGAAACGGCGCAGGGAATCCAGACGCTGCTCCATCGATTGCATCACTTCGCTGACCAGGTACTTGGTCAGGTCCATGTTGTTTTTCGCCACAGCCAGCATCGGCCCGATGTTGCCGGCGCGAACCGACAGCGGCAGGTCCATGAAGGAACCGTGCTTGAGGAACTTGGTGGTGAAACCAGCGTATGGCCCGAACAGCAGGGATTTCTTGCCATCGACCACGCGGGTGTCGAGGTGCGGCACCGACATCGGTGGCGAACCCACCGCAGCCTGGCTGTACACCTTGGCCTGGTGGTGCTTGACCACCTCCGGGTTGTCGCAACGCAGCCACTGGCCGCTGATCGGGAAGCCGCCGAAGCCTTTGCTTTCTTCGATGCCCGAGGCTTGCAGCAACGGCAGCGCCGCGCCGCCAGCACCGAGAAAAACGAACTTGGCATCGACTTCACGGGTGTTGCCGTTGTTGACGTCCTTGATGCTGACGGTCCAGCCGGCGCCGTTACGCTTGAGGCCGGTGACGCGCTTGCAGTATTTGACTTGCGTGTCGGGAGCGCTGGTCAGGTGCTTGAGCAACTGATTGGTCAGGGCGCCGAAGTTGACGTCGGTGCCGTTCATCACGCGAGTGGCAGCGAGGACTTCGTCCGGCGAGCGGCCCGGCATCATCAGCGGCATCCACTCGGCCATCTTGGCCTTGTCTTCGGTGTACTCCATGTCGGAGAACGCGTGATGCTTGTGCAGCACATCGAACCGGGACTTGAGGAAGGACACACCATTGTCGCCCTGGACGAAACTCAGGTGCGGCACCGGGCTGATGAAGGATTTGCACGAGCCGAAGGTGCCTTTTTTGGTCAGGTACGACCAGAACTGCTTCGACACCTCGAACTGGGTGTTGATGTGCACGGCTTTCTTGATGTCGACGGTGCCATCGGCGGCTTGCGGCGTGTAGTTCAGCTCGCACAGGCCGGCGTGGCCGGTACCGGCGTTGTTCCAAGGGTTGGAACTCTCGGCAGCACCGGAATCCATCAGCTCGACGACTTCCAGCTTGATCGCGGGGTCGAGCTCTTTGAGCAGCACGGCCAGGGTGGCACTCATGATGCCCGCCCCAACCAGAACTACGTCGACTGCTTCGTTATGCGCCATTTAACGCGTCTCCAAAATCTGCAGCACCAAATTGTCGGCATGGCTGCCAGGCGTTCCGGGACAGATCAGTTATGCCCCAGCTATCCGTGGTCAGGTCGCCATGTCCGAATCTTCGCAATTTTTCGCAACTTCGACGGATGTATGCGGCTTGGCTTTCAAGAGCTCCATGAACTCATTTCAGCGCGTAGCTGGCAATTCGACTTATGGTCGAGACATCCGTTTTTGTGCAACCAAATCCGTAGCGGACAGGCTTCAGGCTCCGATGTTCGAGGTATACCCGGTCCTGTGTCGTTGGGCTGTTTCAGACGCTAATGGTGCATGTTCAGACGCAAAACTTTTCATTTGCTCGCCACACTCTTGTGAAGTTGTGAAAACCCGTTTTTTTCACGCTCTTTTGAAGACGTGAACCTCAAAAAAGGGCTGTCCAGGCCTGGCACCTTGCCCGAGGGCAAAAACAACGCGGTGGCCGAGCGTCATGACAGCTCTGCAGATTCGCGAAAAGCGGGGTTTTTGCCGGAAGAACAGGCAAGCGCGCCAACTTCACTCGATCTGTGTGGGCGGCTCTCTGTGGGCGATTTTGATGTCAAATGCATGCGCATTGACGCTGTTGCGGGGCCCGATCAGGAGACGTCCTTATAATCGGGGGGAGATTGTATCGAAGAAATGCGGGCAGTTGCTCGTGTTTAATGACTTTTATTAGGCATCCGGTCAGATGCTCAACATCGCTTGCACCCGTGCACGGGGCTGCGACGCTATGACGCGGGCGCTGGCGGGCAGTGGCTGGTGCAACCAGTTGAGGCGGATTTCTTCGATTTCCACCCAACCGTCGCCCATTGGTTGCAGGCTGCACTGCTTGAATGCCTGACAATGGCCATTGCGATCGAGCAGGGCGAAGCTGCGGTGCAGCGGGCGCGGTGCGAACAACGAGATCAGATAACGCATGGTTGAGTACCTTGTGGGGGACTGATTGCAAGGTTGCCAAGGCGCCGTGACGTGAACGTGTATGCCGGGTGAATAATCTGTGACAGGAACCGCTTTCCCAAGGGTTTGTCAGACATTTCAGTATTCACTGTCGGGCGCTGGTTACCCGCAGTGGCCGACCGCTATACTGCCGGCCTGTTTGTGCCTGATTCTGGAGAGAAGAGCATGTTGCAACGCCTGTTGTTCGGTTTGATCACTGTGGCCGGTTTGACCCTGGCCGGCTGCGCCCACAGCCCGCAACAACTGAACCCGGAGCCGAAGCTGACCACCCAGCTGCCAGCGGTCGGCCGTGGCCAGCCCGTTGTCGTGCGTGTGGTTGACGGTCGTCCGTCGCCAACCCTCGGTACCCGTGGCGGTCTGTACCCGGAAACCAGCGCCATCACCGTGCAGCGCGAGCAGATCCTGCCCAAGCTGCAGGCTCAGGCTGAAGCCGCCGTGCGTCTGCTCGGGTTCACCCCGACCAATAACGCACCGAATGCTCCGCAGTTGACCGTGACCCTGGCCGAGCTGAAGTATCAGTCGCCGAAAGAAGGCATGTACGTGACCGAAGCGACCATCGGCGCAACCTTCCGCTCCGACGTGCAGAACGCCAACCGCCGTTACAGTGGCCGTTACGGTGCGTCGCTGGACCAGCGTTTCGGCATGGCGCCGAATCAGGAAACCAACACCAAACTGGTCAGCGATGTGTTGAGCGATGCGTTGACGCGTCTGTTCAAGGACCCGACTGTGGGTCAGGTTTTGGCTGAGTAAGTTTTCGGCTGATGTGAAAAAGCCCGGGGCCAGTGATGGTTTCGGGCTTTTTTGTGGGTGTCAGGGTTGGAATTTGTGTCGTATGGGAGATCGATCCCCCTCACCCCAGCCCTCTCCCCCAAAGGGGGGCGAGGGGGAAAGGGAGCCGACCTGTGTTGCTCTTGAGACCTCATTCACCTCGAAGTTTCAGGTCGATTTGCGTTGTTCTTGAGATCTACATTCACCTCGGACTTTCAGGTCGATGTACCTCGAATAAACACCTCGGTCAGTCCCCTCTCCCTCTGGGAGAGGGCTAGGGTGAGGGTGCTTTTGCTTTCAGGCAGCCTGAGAATAAAAGTCGAGCACGCTCACGCCCGTCAACAAATCCGTCTCAGGCAAATCCGCATGCTGATGCCCACCTAGCGCGCAATACACCAGCCAATGGCGGTCCTGCACATTGAAAGCGAGACTACCGACGAGGCTCTGTTGTTCGTCGTAAGGCGTGATGAGGTACAGACGATCCTGGTTTTCAGCGTGAAGCATTTCGCGTTCCATGTGTGTTTCGAGGCGCGCAGGGTGGCCTATCCACATGACGAAGCCGTGACACAGGACAGCCATCGGTCGATTGTCAGGTTATTTGTCGTAAAGACTGGGGTTGAACCGGCAGGTTTGGTTAGAATCCGCGCCGCGGTCGTCGATCTGGCGTCTGCCATACCGGTTCAGATAGAGGTCTGTGATGTCGCTGCACTTGATGACGCTGTTTACCGCCCATCCCGCCAAGTTGATCAACTTGCTGGCGCTGCTGTTGGCGTTTCCGGGCAGTTGGCTGCTGCACGCCACTCGCCGCCGTGAACAGCGCGCGATGGCCAGCATTGCCGCCCAGCGTCAGGCGCAGCCGAATGCCGAGCCGATCCTGGACTGGGCGACCTTGCGCATGAACCGGTTTTTCTATCGCTTCGGTTTTGCTTGCCTCGCTCTGGCCCTGGTCGTTTCCTGGATCAGCACGCGCTTCTAAAAGCTTCAGGCATAAAAAACGGCGCCCGAAGGCGCCGTTTTTGCGTCAGGTGGAAACCGCTTACAGCGGCAACCCAGCCTTGACCCGGTACTGATTGCGCACCGGCGTCGCGTATTGCAGCACCAGATACGGACGGTGCTCTGCAGGGCAAGCATCCAGCCGGCTCTGCCATTCTTCCTGCGCCTTGGCCAGTTCATCCGCCGGGAATACCTCGGCAGCTTTCGGCACATTCAACTGCGGATCAGCATCGGCCCACTGCGCATACGCCAGGTAATGCACCGGGAATAACCGGTAGCCGCCGAGAATCTGCTTGTCCATTTCGACCGCCAATTGCTTGGTGTCTTCGAACAGCTCGGTGATTGGCGCGGCAAAGTTCACATGCACGCGGCCCTTGTAGCCGGTGATGCCCTTGGCGATGCTCACGTCATCCTCACCCGGCGCTTTCGCGTAGGTGCCGGTGGTGGCGCGGATGAACAGCTCGCGGGCCTTGGCCTGGTCGCACGGGTCGTATTCGTAGCTGATCGACACGGGGGTGACGTTCAACGAGCGAATGACTTCGCCGAACGGCTCATCCTTGCGGCTCATGTGGAACATCTTGAGGATCGCCGACTCGGTGCGATCATCGCCGTCCTTCGCCCGACCTTCGGCCTGAGCGATCCAGATCGAGGCGCAATCGTTGCGGATCGAGTGGTTGATGTACGCCGACAGCAGCTGATACGCGGCCATTTTCTCGCGACGGCCGGTGATCGAACGGTGGACGATGAAGCTCTTGTTCAGGCGCATCAGATCGCTGACAAACGGCTTTTGCAGCAGGTTGTCGCCAATTGCGATGCGCGGCGTCGGCAGGCCGGCGTGGTACACGGCATAGTTGACGAAGGCCGGGTCCATCACGATGTCGCGGTGGTTGGCGATGAACAGATAGGCGCTGCCGGACTTGAATTGCTCGACACCGGTGTAGGTCACGCCGTCGGTGGCGCGCTCGATGGTGTGGTCGACGTAGGACTCGACCTTGTCCTGTAAAGTCGCCACCGAGGTCACGTCGGCGAACTCACGACGCAGCCGATGGGCTATAAGTGGTTTGAGCATCCAGCCGAAAGCACCGGCAAAACGCGGGAAGCGGAAGTGGGTGAGGATATCTAGAAACGCCTTGTCGCCGAGCAGTCTTGCCAGTACCACAGGTACTTCGCTGTCGTCGTAAGGTCGGATGGCATCGAATTCGCCCATCATGCTCTCTTGTTGGAAACGGCTAGGGTAAGTAAAGGTTTTGATCGAAAACCCGCGGGGCACGGTCTGAAAAAGTAGCCAGACAAAAATAGCCCTGCAAATAGACCGGCGATTATACGCACAAGTCACTTGGGAGACCGCGATGCTGGAACCTGCTGAATACGAATGTCCCTATTGTGGGGAGCCTGTCGAGACGACGGTGGACTTGTCCGGCGGCGATCAGACCTATATCGAAGACTGTCAGGTGTGTTGCCGGCCCATAACGTTCGTCTTGCAGGTCCATGAAGAGCACTGGTTTCTGGAAGTCTTCAGCGAAAACGAGTGAGGCGCGCCCATGCAGCGAATCTATGAGCCGGAAAACCTGATGGAAGGTGAAATGCTCAAGGGCATGCTCGCCAGCGAAGGCATAGAGGCGCACTTGATTGGCCGTGATTTGCTCGGTGGAACGGGCGAGCTGCCGATCTTCGGTCTGTTGGGCTTGTCTGTGGATAACGATCAGGCCGAATACGCCCGCGAGCTGATCACCGCGTACAATGCCGCGCTGCCGCTGCCCGGCGATGAACCGGAGAGCTTTCCCGGGACGCTGGTCTGTTAGGCTGAGCTTCGTTTTACTTCAGAGTCGTGTTGCCCCATGTGTGGACGTTATGCCCTGTTTCGCTGGAACCGCGATTTCGCGGCCCTGCCAGGTTTTCCCGCCGATCAGCAGGCGCAGTGGAACATTTCCCCCAATGATTCGGTGTTGATGCTGCGTGCCGGTGAAGATGGCCAGCGCGCTCTGGCCCGCGCCCGTTGGGGATTGACGCCGCCGTGGCTGACCGATTTGTCGAAAACACCGGCGCATGCCCGTGCTGAAACCGTAGCCGAGCAGCCGATGTTTCGTGAGGCACTGCGTCAGCGTCGCTGCCTGCTGCCGGCGAATGGTTTTTACGAGTGGCGTGGAACGCAGCGCAAGCGGCCGTTCTGGCTGACGCCGGGGGAAGGCTCGTCACTGTTTTTTGCGGCGATCTGGGAGGCGTATCCGGTACAGGAACAGGTGTGGTTGAGTACGGCGGTGATTACTCAACCGGCGTCGAGTCAGCGGCGGCCGTTGATTCTCGATGAGGCGGGGCAGGCGGCGTGGCTGGATCCTGAGACGCCGTTGCATGTGTTGCAGGGGCTGTTGGCCAGTGAACCGGCGGCGTTGCGTGAGCGGGTGTTGGCGAATCTGATCAATGATCCGAAGCTCAATGGGCCGGAGTGTTTGACTCCGGGCTAAAGCCTGCAGATCAAAAGCCCCTCACCCTAGCCCTCTCCCGGAGGGAGAGGGGACTGAATGGGGGATATTGAAGTAATACACCGACTTGAACGCTCTACTTTGAATCCATAATCGACTGGTTATTTCAGGTCGATGTATGACGGGAGACAACTCGGTCAGTCCCCTCTCCCTCTGGGAGAGGGTTAGGGTGAGGGGGCTCTTGGCTTTTCAGACCTTGAACTGATTGATCAACCGCCGCTGCTGCTCCGCCAGTTTGGTCAAATCGGCACTCGCCGAACTCGACTCATCCGCACCCCCCGCCACTTCATTCGCCACTTGCCCGATGTTGATCACATTGCGATTGATGTCATCGGCCACCGCGCTCTGTTCTTCCGCTGCGCTGGCAATCTGCGTGTTCATGTCGTTGATCACCGACACCGCCTGCGTAATCGTCTCCAGCGCCTCAGCCGCTTTCGCCGCGTGTTGCACGCTTTCATCAGTGCGGTTCTGACTGTCTTCCATGACCCGCACCACATCGCGAGTGCCCTGCTGCAGTTGCTGGATCATGGACTGGATCTCTTCGGTGGCTTTCTGGGTTTTCTGCGCCAGATTGCGCACCTCGTCGGCGACCACGGCAAAACCACGACCCTGCTCGCCGGCACGCGCCGCTTCAATCGCCGCGTTCAGCGCCAGCAGATTGGTCTGCTCGGCAATCCCGCGAATCGCCGTGAGGATCGCGTTGATGTTCTCGCTGTCCTTGGCCAGCGTCTGCACCACATCTACAGCCTTGCCGATTTCCAGCGCCAGCACGCCGATCGAGTTCGACGTGTCACGAACGATCTGCATGCCCTGACTCGCCGCCTGATCGGCATGGCTGGCCGCTTGTGCAGCCTGCGTCGCGTTACGCGCGACGTCCTGCGCGGTGGCGGTCATTTCCTGTACCGCCGTGGCCACCTGATCGATCTCGGCCATTTGTTTCTGGATGCCGATGTTGGTGCGAATGGCGATGTCGGCCGTGTGTTCCGAGGAATCGCTGACGCTCTGCACCGACGTGACCACCTGAGTGATCATCGCCTGCAACTTGGCGAGGAAGGTGTTGAAACCCTTGGCGATCGAGCCCAGTTCATCGCTGCGATCGCTGCTCAAGCGGCGGGTCAGATCACCTTCGCCCTGAGCGATGTCATTGAGCATCGCGACCATCTGCTTCAGCGGCCGGGCGATGCCGTGACCGACCAGCCAGATCACTAGCAGGCCGAGGCCGGCGATGAGCAGACCGACCATGGCCATACCGAAGGTGTCGGATTTACGCTGCGCATCCAGATCACCCTGCAGCTTCTGCAGATCAGCCATCACTGCATCGAGAGGCAATTGCAGCATCAATGTCCAGCGCGCGTCGGTCTGGCCGATGCCGAACGGCAGGTACAACTCGATGCGGCCCTTGTCCTTGTTGACCGAGTAAGTCACTTCGCCGCGCTTGAGATTGGCCATGTTGGCGGTCTGCTCGGCGTCGAGGATGTCGCTGACTTTTTCACCGAATTTGCTCGGGTCTTTGGTGTAGGCAACGATCCGGCCATTGCCGCCGATCAGCGCCATTTGCCCGGCGCCGCTGTAGAGCTTCTGGTTAGCAGCGAGGAGCATTTCCTGGATGAAGTTCACCGACAGGTCTGCACCGACGATGCCGTGGAAGGCACCATTGAGCATGATCGGTTCAATGAAGGAGGCGAGCATGACGATCTTGTCGCCGACCTTGTACGGCGCCGGATCGATCACGCAGGCTTTTTTGCTCTCTTTCGAGCACAGGTAGTACTCGCTGGCGCGCACGCCGGTGGACAGGGTTTTCTGGTCGTCGACGTCGACCAGTTTGTCCAGGCCGAGGGTGCCGTCGTCGTTGCGGAACCACCACGGCAGGAAGCGCCCGTTGGCCGCGTCGATGCCGATCACGCTGGTGCCGACGTAGGCCGCGTCATTGTGGTCGAGGGCGTTTTTTTCCCAGCCGATATACGTACCGAGAATTTTCGGGTTCTTTTCGACGTTTTCTTTGATCAGACTGATCAACTGCTCGCGACTGACGGTCAGGCGCGGCTGGCCATCGACGCCCGGTGTGCCGAGCAGGGCGTTGACCCGCACCAGTCCGCCGGCAATCAGCAGCGGCGCTTCGAGTTCGCGCTGGATCTGGCTGACCTGGGTTTGTGCCAGCGAAGTCAGGCGCTGTTCGATGACTTGCTCGAACTGCGCCTGGGTGCGCTGTTGCACCATCTCTTGCGTACGGGCGCCGGAAAACAGCGCGTACAGCACCAGCGCGGCCACCACGCTAAGGACGATGGCGCCGGCCAGGGCAGCGACGGAAAACTGGATCGACTTGAACTTCATGGGAGCTCCGCACGCAAGAGGACGTCTGCGCTGATGTATCGGCAGGCGGCATTGGGCCATGAGTGCGAGCAGGTGCAATTGCAAGCCGATGTCGTAAATGGATCAGTGCACGACGCAGTTGCTGCGGGCCTGGCGATCGCTGTGAATTTTTTACGACAGCTCAAGTGGGAAACGTCTGAAAGTCGCTGCAACACGTCTGTTGTATCTGGCGTCGATACAATTACCCGCCTAGGATACGCGCAGGTTTTCAGGGAGCTTTTGAATGAACAAGACATTGGTTGTAAGTGCACTGAGCGCAGCGCTGTTGCTGGCCGGTTGTCAGTCGGTCAACACCACCAGCGGCGGCGCCGTGGGTGTGGAACGCAAGCAGTACATGTTCAGCATGCTGTCCTCGCAAGAGGTCGACCAGATGTATGCCCAGTCGTATCAGAAGACTGTCGGTGAAGCCTCCAGCAAGGGTGTGCTGGACAAGACCAGTCCTGAGGCCAAGCGGGTTCAGGCGATTGCCAACCGCCTGATCGCCCAGGCGCCGAACTTCCGTCCGGATGCGGCGCAGTGGCAGTGGGAGGTCAATCTGATCAAGAGTGATGAACTCAATGCCAACTGCGGGCCTGGCGGCAAGATCATTTTCTACACCGGGCTGATCGATAGCCTGAAGCTGACCGACGATGAAATCGCCGCGGTCATGGGCCATGAAATCGCCCACGCTCTGCGCGAGCACGGTCGTGAAGCGATGTCCAAGGCCTACGGGATTGAAATGGCCAAGCAGGGCGCGGGTGCCTTGCTCGGTCTGGGTCAGGACAGTCTGGCGCTGGCCGATACTGTGGCCAACTACGGCATGACCCTGCCGAACAGCCGTGCCAACGAAAACGAAGCTGATCTGATCGGCCTGGAACTGGCTGCGCGCGCCGGGTACAACCCGAACGCCGCGATCACCTTGTGGAACAAGATGAGCAAGGCGTCGGAAGGTTCGCCGCCGGAGTTCATGAGCACTCACCCGGCTTCGACCAGCCGGATTGCCTCGTTGCAGGCGGCGATTCCGAAGGTTATGCCGCTGTACGAACAGGCGCCTAAATCCTGATGGATTTACAGGTCGGCTGACGGCCACTTCGCGAGCAGGCTCGCTCCCACATTTGGAATGCATTCCAAAGTGGGAGCGAGCCTGTCTCCGGGGGGCGTTCCGATGAAGAACGCTGACGCGGTCTATCGACTTACGCCGTCAAACCCAGCCACTGCTCTGCATCGCCTTGTACACCGCAACGATCGCCAGAATCATGAACGCCGACGCCGCGAGGCGACGGATCAAGGTCAGCGGCAATTTGTCCGCGGCAAAGTTACCCGCCAATACCACCGGCACGTTGGCAATCAACATGCCCGCCGTGGTACCGATAATCACCAGCCACAGTTCCGGATATTGCGCGGCGAGCATCACCGTCGCGACCTGGGTCTTGTCGCCCATTTCGGCGAGGAAAAACGCAATCAGCGTGGTCAGGAACGGCCCGAACTTGCGTGCGGTGCTGGTTTCATCGTCGTCCATTTTGTCCGGAACCAGCGTCCACAAAGCGGTGGCCGTAAAACTGGCGGCGAGAATCCAGTGCAGCGTCGCATTCGAGAAGAAACTGCCGAACCAGGCGCCTACCGCACCGGCTGCTGCGTGGTTGGCCAGGGTCGCAGCGACGATGCCGGCAATGATCGGCCAGGGTTTGCGAAAGCGAGCGGCGAGAATCAGCGCGAGCAGTTGCGTCTTGTCGCCGATTTCGGCCAAGGCAACGATTGCGGTGGGAACGAGTAACGAGTCCAGCATCAGGATTTCCTAAGGGGCGGGTCGACACGGCTATGACACGTACAGCCTTCCCGCCCCGGGTAAGGTGTGCGTGTCATAGGTCTTGTCAAACCCTGCGATCCGTCTGCTGCGGACGCTTGGGTCGCATACGCCATGATCTGAGGATCAAGTATGTTGACGTATGCCGGACGAGCTTGGCGCTCGTGGGAGACTACTCCCCTAGGACGGAGCGGATTCTGCCTAGGCAAATCCGATTGAGCAAGCCTCTTTTTTAAAAGAAGTTTCAGCCGCGCTTGGCCCGGTAAATCCGGAAACCATTGCCTTCAGCCTTGATCGCACACACGCCAAGATGCTCTTCGATCAGCGGTTGATACTTGAGGAAGCTGTTCGCCACCAAGCGTAGTTCGCCGCCATTTTTCAGATGTTTTGCCGCTTTTCGCAGCAAGTTCTCCGTGGCGAAATAATCGGTGTGCACGCCGACGTGAAACGGTGGATTGCTCAGAATTGCATTCAAACCCATCGGCGCAGCATCGATACCGTCACCAGTCAGCACTTCAGCTTCCAGACCGTTGGCCGCCAGCGTCAGACGGCTGCTGGCAGCAGCGAAAGCATCCACGTCCAGCAACGTCACTTGATTGTGCGGATAGCGACGTTTGACCGCAGCCCCCAACACGCCAGCGCCGCAACCGAAGTCGAGCAAATGGCCGCTCGGCAGCTTGTCCAGATGCTCCAGCAGCAGGGCGCTGCCGCGATCCAGTCGACCGTGGCTGAACACGCCCGGCAGGCTGATGACTTTCAACGGGCCTTCGGCCAGTGGCAATTCATAGGTCTGCGCCAGGCTTTCCAGGGATTTCGCTTCCGGGGCATTGGCCACGGTGACTTGCCAGAGCTGACAATGACGCGCGCTGTCGAGTTTGCGCGGCTTGCCGAACGGGTTGAGCTGCTTGGACGCGCCTTCGATGCCGCTGCGTTTTTCCCCGACCAGAAACACTTCGCGCCCGGCCAGACGTGAGGCCACAGCGTTGAGGATGTAATCGGTCAGGTCCTTGGACTTGGGCAGGAACACCACGGCGCTGTCGAATTCCCGCTCCGGGACATTCACGCCGAAATGGCTGCGGCCCTCGAAACGGGCGTCCAGCGCGGCTTGATCGCCGGCATGCCAGCACCAGCCGAATGCGTTGGGCAAGCGCCCAAGCAAATCGTCGGCGGGCAACCCGGCCAACAACAACGAACCCTGGAACAACTCGGGCTGACGAAGCAGTACTTCACTGCGCGGATCCATAACTGCTCCTCAAAAAAAGTGCCGCAGTTTATCAACTGACGACCCGCAGCGCCTTACCGCTGAAGAACGCTTGAGCGTTTTCGGTCAATTGGCCGACGATGCGTTGCCGTGCTTCGCGACTACCCCAGGCGTTGTGTGGCGTAACGATCAGGCGTGGGATGTCCGCCGCGAGCAACGGATTGCCTTGGGTCGGCGGCTCGACGCTCAACACATCAGTGGCCGCGCCGCCCAGATGCCCGGCGCGCAGAGCGTCGGCCAGTGCCTGTTCGTCGATCAGGCCGCCGCGTGCGGTGTTGACCACGAAGGAGCCGGGTTTCATCGAGGCCAGTTCGCGGGCGCCGATGAAGTGGCGAGTGTGTTCGTTGAGCGGGCAGTGCAGGGTGAGGGCGTCGATTTGTGGCAGCAGTTCATCCAGCGGCAGGCGATCCGGGCGAGCAGGGCGCCCGGGAATCTGCCCGAGCAACACGCGCATGCCAAACGCTTCGGCCAATCGCGCCACGGCGCCACCGAGTTCGCCATGACCGAGCAAACCGAGGGTTTTGCCTTCCAGCTCAACGATCGGATAGTCGAGCAGGCAGAATTGTTTCGCCTGCTGCCAGCGACCTTCGCCGACGGCTTTCTGATAATCGGCCAGACGCGTGGCGAGGTTGAGCAGCAACATGATCGTGTGCTGCGCCACCGACGGCGTGCCATAACCCTGGCAGTTGCACACGGTGATGCCCTGCGCGCGGGCGGCGGCGAGGTCAACGTTGTTGGTGCCGGTGGCAGTGATCAGAATCAGTTTCAGATCGGGGTTGGCGGCCATCGCGGCGGCGTCGATCAGGATCTTGTTGCTGATCGCCACTGTGGCACCTTGCAGGCGTTCGGCGACTTGTCCGGGCAACGTTTGGGCGAACAGCTGCAGATCGCTGAAACACTCGCGCAACGGACTGAGGTCGAGGTCGCCGAGATCCAGCGAAGGGTGATCAAGGAATACCGCGCGGCGCGTGTTCGTCATCAACTGTACCTTTTGTGCTGTGAGCGTTGGGCGTAATCTGCCGAGCCTACCAGATGAAACAAATTGATACGCTTGGCCGAAAGGAGCCCCCATGTACTGGACCGAGTTCTTGACCGTTGCACTGATCCACTTGTTGGCCGTCGCCAGCCCCGGCCCGGACTTTGCCGTTGTGGTGCGCGAGAGCGTGACCCACGGTCGCCGCGCCGGCACCTGGACCGCGCTGGGCGTGGGCACGGCGATTTTCCTCCACGTTGGTTATTCGTTGCTGGGGATCGGCCTGATCGTGTCGCAGTCGATCGTGCTGTTCAACGCCTTGAAATGGGCCGCAGCCGCTTACTTGCTGTACATCGGCTTCAAGGCGCTGCGCGCGCAACCGGCGAAAGTCGTGGCCGATGATCTGCACAAAGAGGCGGGCGTTCGCACCGCTCGCGGCGCGTTCACCTCAGGCTTCGTGACCAATGGTCTGAATCCGAAAGCCACGCTGTTCTTCCTGTCACTGTTCACCGTGGTGATCAATCCGCACACGCCACTGGCGGTGCAGGCCGGTTACGGGGTTTATCTGGCGGTCGCGACTGCGTTTTGGTTCTGTCTGGTGGCAATGCTGTTCAGTCAGCAACGTGTACGTGCCGGTTTCGCCCGCATGGGTCACTGGTTCGACCGCACCATGGGTGCGGTGCTGATCGCTCTCGGCGTGAAAATCGCGTTTACCGAGATGCATTGATCTCAGAACCGCGACTTGAACCTGTGGGAGCGAGCCTGCTCGCGAAGGCGTTGGGTCAGTCGACATTATTGGTGGCTGAAAGACCGCTTTCGCGAGCAGGCTCGCTCCCACAGGGTCTTACACAAGCTCGCTGAGCTTGCTCAGGGTATTCAGATATTCGCGGGGATTTTCCCCAAGCAAACGACGAAACATCGCGCTGAACGCCCGCGCGCTGCCGTAACCCAAATCCTGCGCCACACGCTGCACGCTGTCCCCGGCGAGCAGGCGCGGCAGGGCTTCCATCAGGCGCAGTTGCTGGCGCCAGGCGTTGAAACTCATCTGCACTTGTTGCTGAAACAGCCGTGCCAACGTGCGTGAGCTGGCGCCGACCTGCTGCGCCCAGTCTTCCAGCGTATTGGCATGATCGGGGGTGTGCAGCATTGCCAGACAGATGTTTTGCAGGCGCCGGTCAGTGGGCATCGGAATGTGCAGTGGCAGGTTTTCCAGGCTGGCAAGTTCCTCCAGCATCAGTTGCTGAATCAGCGGATTGTCGGCATGCGGCGCCCCTTGCACGGCTCGCAGGATCAGCTCGCGCAGCAGCGGCGTCACGGCCAATACGCAGCACTGATGCAGGCTGGCGGGTGACAATTCTGGCGCGATGAACAGCGAGCGCATCTGCACATCGCCGCTCATGAAAATCTCGTGCGCCACCTCGGGTGGAATCCATACCGCGCGACTCGGCGGAATCACCCACGCACCCGATTGCGTGACCACACGCATGATCCCGCTGACGGCATACAGCAGTTGCGCCTCGCGATGCAGGTGCAGCGGCTGGTGCGCGCCATCCAGATAATCCCGGGGGTAGGCGCTCACCGGGCCGTGTTCGAAGTGGCTGATTAACATGTCTGATTTGATGAGTTGCTTGGCAGGAATGCGCTTTACGGCCAACTTAGCATAAGCGCCACACAACAACGTAAAGCGTGCCGCCATGAATCAATCCCGTAATGTCATCCGCTACATCAACGCCGCCCATGTGATCGATCACATGTTCATGCTTATTTTTCCCGCCGCCGTGCTCGGCATGACTCAAGCGTTCGGTCTCGATTACGCCGCGCTGATCGGCCTGTCGCTGGGCGGCTTCATTGCCTTCGGCGCCTGTTCGCTGCCCGCTGGTTGGCTCGGCGATCACTGGAGTCGGCGGCAGATGATGCTGGTGTTTTTCTTCGGCATCGGCGTCTCGGCGATCTTTACCGGCCTGAGTAACAGTCCGACGATGCTGGTGATCGGCCTGACCCTGATCGGTATTTTCGCTGCGATCTATCACCCGGTGGGCACGGCGATGCTGGTGGCCTACGCGCAAAACCGTGGCCGTGAAATCGGCATCAACGGCATGTGGGGCAATCTTGGCGTGGCGTTTTCGGCGCTGATCACCGGTTTGCTGGTGGCGCAGTTCGGCTGGCGCTCAGCGTTCCTGTTACCGGGGGCGGTGGCGATTGTGCTGGGTTTTGGCTTCGCCTTGCAGGTGCGTGAGGAACCGATTCCGAAGCGTGCGCACACACCACTCAAAGGCGCCGCCGGCCAGCGTATCTCGATGATGATGGTGTTCGGCGTGCTGGCGTTGGCCACGGCCACCGGCGGCGTGGTGTTCAACGCCACCACCATGACCTATCCGAAGTTGTTTCAGGAACGTTTGCATGAACTGTTCGCCTCGCCGCAAACCCTCGGCGTGGTGGTCAGTCTGGCCTATGCCTTTGGTGCGGTTGCGCAGTTGAGCATCGGTCGAGTGCTGCATCGGCTCAGCCTGAAATGGCCGTTCATTGTCCTGACGCTGTGCCAGGCACCGCTGCTGTTTGCGCTGGCCTATGCCGACGGCTGGGCGGTGATCGCCCTCGGTGCGGCGTTCATGTTCGTGGTGTTCGGGCAGGTAACAGTGAACGATGCGATGGTTGCCAACTTCGTCGCCCCACAGTGGCAATCACGGGTGTTCGCCCTGCGTTACTGTTTATCGTTCGGTGCCAGTGCGACGGCGATTCCGCTGATTTCCTATGTCGAACCGCGCCATGGTTTTGTAGGCCTGTACTTGATTCTTGCGGGTTTCGGCGCGTTGACCTTCCTCGCTGCGGTGGTTTTCCCACGCACGCCTTCCGAGGAGGCAGTAGGACAAACCGCCTGATCGATGACGAAAACCGGCAAATGCTGGCGCAAAGCTAGCATTTGTACGGCTTTGCAAATCATTCCTTTGGCTGATTTGGCTGGCGTATAAGGGTTCTAGAGTACCAATCTCTACGCCAACACCGTGCAGTCAGAAAAGGGATTCTTATGTTGCAGACTCGCGTCATTCCCCCGGCCGATGGGGCCTACCAGTATCCATTGCTGATCAAGCGGCTGCTGATGTCCGGCGCCCGCTACGAGAAAACCCGCGAGATCATTTACCGCGACCAGATTCGCTACAGCTACCCGACCCTGATCGAGCGCGTGGCGCGGTTGGCCAACGTGCTGACGGCGGCCGGTGTGAAGGCCGGTGACACCGTGGCGGTGATGGACTGGGACAGCCACCGTTACCTGGAATGCATGTTTGCGATTCCGATGATTGGCGCGGTGATCCACACGATCAACGTGCGCCTGTCGCCGGAGCAGATCCTCTACACCATGAACCACGCCGAGGACCGCTTTGTGCTGGTCAACAGCGAGTTCGTCGGGTTGTATCAAGCGATCGCGCCACACCTGACCACGGTCGAGAAAACCCTGCTGCTGACCGATCTGCCGGAAAAGACCGCCGATCTGCCGAATCTGGTCGGCGAGTATGAGCAACTGCTGGCCGCCGCCAGTGTGCAGTACGACTTCCAGGACTTCGACGAAAATTCGGTCGCCACCACGTTCTACACCACTGGCACTACCGGTAACCCTAAGGGTGTGTACTTCACCCATCGGCAACTGGTGCTGCACACCATGGGCGTGTCGACGATCATGGGTTCGATCGACAGCGTGCGCCTGCTCGGCACCAACGACGTGTACATGCCGATCACCCCGATGTTCCACGTTCACGCCTGGGGTTTGCCGTACGTGGCAACCATGCTTGGCCTTAAGCAGGTTTATCCGGGGCGCTACGATCCTGAGTTTCTCGTGGAGTTGTGGCGCAAAGAGAAGGTCACCTTCTCCCACTGCGTGCCAACCATTCTGCAAATGCTGCTTAACGCCAAGGGCGCACAAGGCACCGATTTCGGCGGCTGGAAAATCGTCATTGGCGGCAGTGCGCTCAATCGCACGCTTTACGAAACCGCCAAGGCGCGGGGCATTCAGCTGACTGCCGCGTATGGCATGTCGGAAACGGGTCCGCTGGTGTCCTGTGCGCACCTCAATGACGAGTTGATGGCCGGCACCGAAGACGAACGCACCACTTACCGGATCAAGGCCGGTGTACCGGGGCCGCTGGTGGAAGCGGCGATTGTCGACGGCGAGGGTAACTTTCTCCCGGCCGATGGCGAGACCCAAGGCGAATTGGTGCTGCGTGCGCCATGGCTCACCGAGGGCTATTTCAACGAGCCGCAGAAGGGCGCCGAGCTCTGGGCCGGTGGCTGGTTGCATACCGGCGATGTCGCCACGCTCGACAGCATGGGCGTGATCGACATCCGCGACCGCATCAAGGATGTGATCAAGACCGGCGGCGAGTGGATCTCCTCGCTGGACCTCGAAGACCTGATCAGCCGTCACGTCGCGGTACGCGAAGTAGCAGTGGTGGGCATCGCCGATCCGCAGTGGGGCGAGCGTCCGTTTGCCTTGCTGGTGATCCGCGAAGGGCACGTGATCGGGGCGCGCGAGCTCAAGGAACACCTCAAGCCGTTCGTGGAATTGGGCCACCTGAGCAAGTGGGCGATTCCGAGTCAGATCGCCCTTGTTACCGAAATTCCCAAGACCAGTGTCGGCAAGCTCGACAAGAAGCGCATCCGCCTCGACATCACCGAATGGCAGGCCAACAACAGCACCTTCCTCTCGACACTTTGAGTGTCTGCTGGCGCGCCGAAAACGGCGCGCCAGACCCACCAAGCAAGCGCTTGGCTTGTGAAATCGAAAAATTAGGCCATCCTTGCCGTGCCGACATGCGTCGGACTGGCGAAAGGACTGTTCCAGAGTGGCCGGCAGCTGCAAATCACACTTTAGAGGGATCAAGCAGTACCACCTGCTGGCTATAGTCCGCTCAAGGATTTTTAAGAACGGGGCACACGCACAAATCGGGGCGATGCATCTTTGGAGTGACGTCGGGCTGTCTCTGGCACCCGGTCCTTCGGACGTTTTTAAAAGTACTCACTGCCATAACAATAATGCACATGGAGTAGCGTCGATGACCTCAGTAAACCAGTTCTGGCGCCGGGCGAAACTGCCTCTGGCAGTCAGTCTTGCCTCTTCGCTCGCCGGGCCCGCATTCGGCGTCAGTTTCAACGTCGGTGAAATCGAAGGCCAGTTCGATTCGTCCCTGTCGATCGGTGCCAGTTGGTCTACTCAGAGCCCGAACAAGAACCTCATTGGCGTCAACAACGGCGGCCACGGCCTGTCGCAGACGTCCGATGACGGTCACGCCAACTTCAAGAGCGGTGAAACCTTTTCGAAGATCTTCAAGGGCATCCATGACCTTGAACTGAAATACGGCGACACCGGTGTGTTCGTCCGTGGCAAATACTGGTACGACTTCGAACTCAAGGATGAAAGCCGCGAGTTCAAGGACATCAGCGACTCGGGTCGCAAAGAGGGCGCCAAGTCGTCCGGCGGGCAGATCCTCGACGCCTTCGTCTACCACAACTACGCGATCGCCGATCAGCCGGGTTCCGTGCGCCTGGGCAAGCAGGTGGTGAGCTGGGGTGAAAGTACCTTCATCGGCGGCGGCATCAACTCGATCAACCCGATCGACGTTTCCGCGTTCCGTCGTCCGGGCGCCGAGATCAAGGAAGGCCTGATCCCGGTCAACATGTTCTACGTGTCCCAGAGCTTGACCGAAAACCTCTCGGCCGAAGCGTTCTATCAGCTGGAATGGGACCAGACCGTCGTCGACAACTGCGGCACGTTCTTCTCGCAGCCGGACATCGTGGCCGACGGTTGCAACGACAACCTGCGCGTGCTGAACAAGCGTTCGCAAATCCCGGCCATCGCTTTGGGGCCATTGGCGGCCAACGGTGTCAACGTCAACGAAGAAGGCGTTCTGGTGCGCCGTGGTCCTGACCGCGATGCCCGCGACAGCGGTCAGTGGGGCGCGTCCTTCAAGTACATGTACGAGCCGCTCGACACCGAGTTCGGCGCCTACTTCATGAACTACCACAGCCGTGCGCCGATCTTCAGCGCCACCGGTGCTCCGCAATCGGTCTACAACACCGCGCGCGCTCTGCCGGGGCCGTTTGCGGCACTTGCACCACTGCTGGTCGCGGGCAACTCGAACTACTTCATCGAATATCCAGAAGACATTCGCCTCTACGGTCTGAGCTTCTCCACCACTCTGCCTACCGGTACGGCGTGGAGCGGTGAGATCAGCTACCGTCCAAACGCGCCGGTACAACTGAACTCCACCGACATTCTGTTCGCCGGTGTGCGTCCGATCGGCGGTGCACTGACCAACGCATCGATACTCAATGGTGTGCCGGGTCAGGACCTGCATGGCTACGAGCGCAAGGAAATCACCCAGATCCAGACGACGTTCACGCACTTCTTCGATCAGGTCATGGGCGCCAGCCGTCTGACCCTCGTCGGTGAAGTCGGCGCGACCTACGTCGGCGGGCTGGAAAGCCGTTCCGACAAGCGTTATGGCCGCGATCCGGTGTATGGCCCGGGTGAATTGCCAGCCACTGGCACAACCGACACCTGCGCCAACATTCTCAACGCCAGCACCATCAACGGGGCCGGTCCGGGTTCGCCGCAGAACAACCGCAGCCGCAATTGCGATAACGACGGCTTCACCACCTCGATGTCGTGGGGCTACCGTGGTCGCGCCATCTGGGAATACAACGACGTCTTTGCCGGTGTGAACCTCAAGCCGAACGTGGCCTGGTCGCACGACGTCAGCGGTTACTCGCCAGGCCCTGGCGGCAACTTCGAGGAAGGTCGCAAAGCGGTCAGCCTGGGTGTTGATGCCGAATACCAGAACACCTACACCGCGAGCCTGGCTTACACCAACTTCTTTGACGGCAAGTACACCACTGTGGATGACCGCGACTTCGTTGCGCTCAGCTTCGGCGTGAACTTCTAAGCACTGCATTCAGGACGAACGAATTTATGAAAATAACAAAGAGTCTGTTCCACGCCGGTGTTCTGGGTCTGTCGCTGCTGGCGACCGGCGTCATGGCCGCGGTGCCTGCTGCCGAAGCCGATAAACTGGGCAAGAGCCTGACGCCGATGGGCGCGGAAATGGCCGGCAATGCCGACAATTCGATCCCGGCGTGGAAGCCGCTGGCGAAAAACGCCGGCACGGTCGATGCGCGTGGTTTCCTGTCCAACCCTTACGCCAGTGAACAACCGCTGTTCACCATCACTGCCAAGGATGTCGACAAGTACAAGGACAAGCTGGCGCCGGGTCAATACGCGATGTTCAAGCGTTACCCGGAGACCTTCAAGATGCCGGTGTACCCGTCACACCGCGGCGCGACCGTGCCGGATGACGTATTCGCCGCCATCAAGAAAAACGCCACCACCACCAACCTGGTGTCCGGCGGCAACGGTCTGGAGAACTTCGATACCGCCGTACCGTTCCCGATTCCGAAAAGCGGTGTGGAAGTCATCTGGAACCACATCACCCGCTATCGCGGCGGCAGCGTGACTCGTCTGGTAACTCAGGCCACGCCGCAACCGAACGGCTCGTACAGCCTGGTGTACTTCCAGGATCAGTTCGTGTTCCGCGACAAGATGAAGGACTACGACCCGAAAAACCCGGGCAACATCCTGTTCTACTTCAAGCAGAAAGTGACCGCGCCGGCGCGTCTGGCCGGTGGTGTGCTGCTGGTGCACGAAACCCTCGATCAGGTGAAGGAGCCACGTTCGGCGTGGGTCTACAACGCCGGTCAGCGCCGTGTGCGCCGTGCACCACAAGTGTCCTATGACGGTCCGGGTACTGCCGCCGACGGTCTGCGTACCTCCGACAACCTCGACATGTTCAACGGTGCGCCGGATCGCTACGACTGGAAGCTCGAAGGCAAGAAAGAGATGTACATCGCCTCCGACAGCTACAAGCTCGACGATCCGAAACTGAAGTACGCCGACATCATCAAGGCCGGTCACATCAACCAGGACCTGGCGCGTTACGAGCTGCGCCGCGTCTGGCATGTGGTAGCAACCCTGAAGGAAGGTCAGCGTCACATCTACGCCAAGCGTGACTTCTACATCGACGAAGACACCTGGCAGGCAGCAGTGATCGACCACTATGACGGTCGTGGTCAACTGTGGCGCGTTGCTGAAGCACACGCCGAGAACTACTACGACAAGCAAGTGCCGTGGTATGCCCTGGAAACCCTTTACGACCTGCAGTCCGGCCGCTATCTGGCACTGGGCATGAAGAACGAAGAGAAGAGTGCGTATGACTTCGGCTTCACTGCCACCACCAGCGACTTCACCCCGGCCGCATTGCGTCAGGATGGTGTTCGCTAAACCGCTGTAAAACCGAGGCCGCATCCTCGTGAAAACGCCCCGACTGGTTCGGGGCGTTTTTTTTGCGCGGCCTCCGCGCCTTCGAACCGCTTTTGTAGGAGCTGCCGAAGGCTGCGATCTTTTGATCTTTTGTTTGGACCGTGGGTTTTGGGGGCATATCCGTTGCTGTGGCTGGGGCCTCTGGCGGTTTCGCTCTTACAGCGAGTCCCTTTTTCAAACGCCGGAGTGCCGGCCCAGCAAAAAGGAACCAAAAGGCTTGTCCCCCGGCGTACGGCACTTCGCTTAGGCTCAGTGTTCCCTCGCTACGGTGTTCATCCGGGGGCATCGCCTACGGTTTGCTTCGCTGCACCTCCTCTCGATGTATGCGGCTACGCCGCACGGCGCTGCGCGCCTGCCCCGGATGAACACCTTCGCTCGGCCTGCCGATGGGGGCGAAAATCAAAAGCCAGATCAAAAGCAGGAGCCAAAGCAGATCAAAAGATCGCAGCCTTCGGCAACTCCTACAGGTCGAAATGGGGGGGGATGGCGCATTCTGGAAAGACTTTTGTAGCCATTTGTAGCAGCAACCTTCATTCCCGGTACGTTTAAGGCTAGTCTGCGGACATCTGCAACGCCGCCAACAGCAATTCGAACAAGAGCCGGCCATGACTGATCTGTCCCCACTTCCGGGTCCCGCAAGCGTTGCCGTCGCGGCACTGGACGGGCGTTTTTTTCGCCCTCCGTTGCCCGACGGTTACGTCTTGCGACCACGCCTTTGCGAGCGCCTGCAGGCCGGGCTCGGTGGCCGACTGTTGCTGGTCAGCGCCCCCGCCGGGTTCGGCAAGAGCTCGCTGGCGGTGGAGTTCTGTCAGAGTCTGCCGACGCACTGGCAAAGCCTCTGGCTGGGCCTGAGCCCGCGCGACAGCGACCCCGGACGCTTTCTTGAACGTTTGCTTGAAGGCTTGCAGGACTACTTTCCGCAACTGGGCAGTCGCGCACTCGGCCTGCTGAAAATGCGCCAACGCCATCAGCCATTTGCCTTCGAAGAATGGCTCGACGGCTTGCTCGATGAACTGACCCTGCACCTCGATTCCGCTGCACCATTGCTGCTGGTGCTCGACGATTATCATCTCGCCCAAGGCCCGGTGCTCGATCGCTGCCTGCAATTTTTCCTCAACCATCTGCCTGATGGCTTGCTGGTGATGGTCACCAGCCGCCAGCGTCCGGACTGGCATCTGGCACGCTTGCGTCTGTCCCGGCAGTTGCTGGAACTGCATGAGGCGGATCTGCGCCTGACCCACGACGAAGCCCTGACCTTGCTCGATCGCCACAGCAGCTCACTGCGCGGAGAAGCCCTCGAGAGTCTTATCCAGCGCAGTGAAGGCTGGGTCGCCGGTTTGCGTTTCTGGTTGCTGGCGGTCTCCGAAGCGGGCAGTGATGCGGCGCTGCCACAAGCGCTGAACGGCGGGGAAGGGCTGATCCGCGATTATCTGCTGGAAGAAGTCATCGACTGTCTGCCAGCCGAAGTGCAAGCCTTTCTCTACGACACGGCGCCACAGGAGCGCTTCTGCAGTGAGCTGTGCGATGCCGTGCGCGAAGCTCATGACAGCGCCGAGATCCTGCGTTTTCTACTGGCGCATCAGGTCTTTCTGGTGCCGCTGGACGAGCACGGGCACTGGTATCGCTATCACCATTTGTTCTCGGATCTGCTGCGCAACCGACCGATTGCTCAAGCCATGGTGCCGACCGCGACGCTGCACCTTCGCGCCTGTCGCTGGTTCAACGCCCAAGGCTTGCTCGACGAGGCGGTAGAACAGGCGTTACGCGCAGGCCACCTCGATGTGGCGGCAAATCTGGTGCAAAACCTTTCCGAAGAACAACTGCTGGCCGAGCAGAACGTCGGCATGCTGCTGCGCTGGAAAATGGATTTGCCCGACAGCCTGCTGATCAGCACGCCGCGGCTGATCGTTCTATACAGTTGGGCACTGGGGCTGGCCTGTCAGCTCGATGCCGCCGAAGAGTTGTCCAGTCACCTGAGCCGGTTCCTGCCGGCACCTTCTGCCACGGCGCAAAAGTCGATGCTGGCGCAATGGCTGGCATTGAGCGGGATCATTGCCCGTGGTCGCGGCCATCGTGAGCTGACGATCAGATATTGCAGCGAAGCTCTGGAAAGCCTGCCGGCCAAACGCTATGGCCAACGGCTGATGTGTTTATCGACCCTGTCCAATCTGGCCATCGCCGACGGCGATCTGTGGCGTGCACGCGGTCTTAACCGTGAATCCCTTGAACTGGCGCAACGGGTCGGCAATCCGCTGTTCGAAGCTTTGGCCCATTACGACCGTGCACGGGTCTTGCAATCGCGTGGTGAAATTCTGCGCGCACTCGATGAAGTGCATCAGGGCCTGGAGCGCTTGCGCGGCTTGTCGCCGCAACGTCTGTACGCGGTGCGCGCACGGCTGACGTTGTATGAGGGTTTTCTGTTGGCGATGCGCTTGCAGCCTCAGGTGGCACGCGTGCGGTTGTTGGCCGGAATCGGCGAGGCACGCGCCTGTCGCGATATCAGCGTGTTGATCGGCCACTGCGTGATCGCTCGACTGGATGGCAGCAGTGGCGAGTTCGCCAAGGCCTTTGCCGAGCTCGCCGAAGCCGAACGCCTGATGCACATCTGGGATGTGCCGCCGATCTATTATCTGGCGATGATCACGCTGGTCAAATGCGAGCTGTGGCTGGCCCAGGGCCGTACTGATCTGGCAGAAGCGTGGCTCGCGCGGTTGGGACAGACGTACACGGGAGAACGCGCCGCCGCACCACCGGAATTTCATCCACAACTGCCGCTGCATGTGGAGCTGCAACAGGCGTTGCTGGACATGATTCAGGGGCAACCGATGCTCGCCGAAGGGCGGTTGAATGTGTTGCATGAAAACGGCCAGCAAACCGGCCGGCAGTTGCTCAGTGTCATGGCACTGACGCAGAAAGTGGCGTTGCTGCTGGTGGGGGGGCGTGAGCCGGAGGCCAGAAAAGCACTGAGTCAGGCGCTGGAGGCGGCAACCGGCGGCGTGGCGCAGCCATTCGATCTGCTGGTGAAGGAGCATGGCGACTGGTTGCGCGGGCAATTGGTCGCGATCGCTTCGACAGCCGTCAGTCAGCAATTGCTGGAACACCTGCCTCTTCCCGCTGCGCGTCCCGTCGCTGAGGGTTCGGTGGCCGAACAACTCAGCAGTCGAGAACTGGCCGTCCTGCGCCTGATTGCTCAAGGCTGTTCGAATCAGCAGATCAGCGAGCAATTGTTCATTTCCCTGCACACCGTGAAAACCCACGCCAGCCATATCAACAGCAAGCTGGGGGTTGAGCGGCGCACACAGGCAGTGGCGCGGGCCAAAGAGCTGGGGTTAATGATCTAGCGACGGTAAAATTGCGGTTTTTCCGGTTCCGGCCGTTGTTGACTATTTTTCCAGGATTACCTCCTATGACCGTTCCAGGCTCAGCGCTGATCCGCGAAACCTTCCCCGTCGGCCCGCTCCAGTGCAATTGCACGATCATCGGCGATCCGGTCACCAAGAAAGCCATCGTCGTCGATCCCGGCGGCAACCCCGATCTGATCATGGCGCGCCTCGATGCGCATGGCCTGAAAGTCGTCAGCATCATCCACACCCACGCGCATCTCGATCACTTCCTCGCTTCCGGGCAGATGAAAGAGAAGACCGGCGCGACCCTGCATTTGCACAAGGAAGACCAGTTCCTCTGGGATAACCTCGAAATGCAATGCCAGATGTTCGGCGTGCCCTATACCCCGGTGCCATCACCGGATCGCTGGTTGAGCGACGATGAAGAACTGGCCTGCGGTTGCGGCGTGGCCCTGCATACGCCGGGACATACACCCGGTTCCATGAGCTTTTGGTTTTCCGAGGCTAAGCTGTTGATAGCCGGCGATACGTTGTTTCGTCGCGGCGTAGGGCGCACGGATTTGTGGGGCGGCGATCAGGCGACCATTGTGCGCTCGATCAAGCAGCGGCTGTACACGCTGGACGAGGATGCGACAGTGGTGACCGGACATGGGCCGGACACGCGTCTGGGTGACGAAATGCGCGAAAACCCGTTTGTGCGCGCCTGAATATTTTGTCACGAGTGCCCGGCGGAATTTTTGTGCATTGTCATGATCCAACGCCCGCGCAGGTCCATTTTACCCAGTGGCCGCTGCACCACAGAATGCGAAAAACCAGGAGCTCTCCATGTTCACCAAGCGTCGTTTGATTATTGTCGCTACTGCCGTGGCCTTGCTGTCCGGCTGCGCCTCGCCTAACCCGTATGACAATCAGGGCCAGGCTGATAGCGGCTCTCAAGGCATGAGCAAAACCGCCAAATACGGCGGCCTCGGTGCACTTGCCGGCGCACTGGCCGGTGCCGCCATCGGTCACGACAACCGCGGCAAAGGCGCATTGATCGGCGCCGCTGTGGTCGGTGCTTCCGCTGCCGGTTACGGTTACTACGCCGACCAGCAAGAAAAGAAACTGCGCGCGAGCATGGCCAACACTGGCGTTGAAGTGCAGCGCCAGGGCGATCAGATCAAGCTGATCATGCCGGGCAACATCACATTCGCTACCGATTCGGCGAACATCGCCTCCAGCTTCTACCAGCCACTGAACAATCTCGCGGGTTCGTTGAAAGAGTTCAGCCAGAACCAGATCGAGATCGTTGGCTATACCGACAGCACGGGCAGCCGCCAGCACAACATGGACCTGTCCCAGCGTCGTGCGCAGAGCGTGGCGACTTACCTGACCTCGCAAGGTGTCAGCGGTGCCAATCTGTCGGCCCGTGGCGCCGGCCCGGATAACCCGATTGCCAGCAACGGTGACGTGAATGGCCGGGCGCAGAACCGTCGCGTTGAAGTCAACCTGAAGGCGATTCCGGGTCAGCAGTATGGTGGTCAGCAGCAACAGCAGCCGGGTACGGTTCAGCAGTATCCGTAAGCGCTTGCCCGAATGAAGAAATGCCCGGTCCGGTGATCGGGCATTTTTTTGTCTGGCCTGTGCCGGCCCCTTCGCGAGCAGGCTCACTCCTACAGGGGAATGCATTTCAAAATGTAGGAGTGAGCCTGCTCGCGATGGCGATCAAATAGGCCCCACAAAACTATCAGACACAAAAAAGCCCCCGGGACACATCACTGTCCGGGGGCTTTTTGTTTGTCAGCGAAGGCTGATTACTTCTTCAGACCATAGTGCTCATCGAGCATGCCCGGCGAGTTCGGGGTCTTCGGTGCGTAGTCGCGCGGTGGCTCCTGATCGCGCGGTGGCGTCAGGCGTTCACGTGGCGCGACTGCCGCGTCAGCGTGCAGGGCAGCGATCAGGCGCTGGCGGGTCTGCTCGTCCAGGGCCAGACGATTGGCGCCCTCGGCGAGATGATCCTGCACTTCCTGATAGCTCTGGGTCAGCTTCTTGACCAGCATCGCGGTGCTGTTGAAGTGGGTGACCACCTCGTTTTGATAACTGTCGAAACGCTCCTGGATATCATCCAGTTGACGCTGCGTACGGCTCGGCGCGGCGTTCGGCGCAACGCGCGCGATCAGGAATCCAATGGCGACACCCACAACCAGGGCAAGAGTCGGTAACAACCAAACTAAGAGCGAGTGTTCCACGAGTCCTTCCTCTATAAACGGCTTTGCTTTACGTTAACGGCTCGAACCTGCGCTGTATACCGCGATTCACTCGCAATAGATTGGCACAGACAATTTGCTAGACGAGTCGACCCGATTCGAGGTCACGGAGTTCCTTCCTTGCTGATGCGTGAAACCCCTGTAGTGATTGACGGCCCGGTGGGTCAACTTGAGTCTCTGTACCTGGATAACGAGCAGCCAATCGGCATTGCGCTGATCTGTCATCCGAACCCGGTGCAGGGCGGCACCATGCTCAACAAGGTCGTCTCGACCCTGCAGCGCACCGCGCGCGATGCGGGCCTGATCACCTTGCGCTTCAACTATCGCGGCGTCGGTGCCAGCGACGGTTCGCACGACATGGGCACCGGTGAAGTCGACGATGCTCAGGCTGCCGCTGCATGGCTGCGTGAAAAACACCCGGATCTGCCGCTGACCCTGTTCGGTTTCTCCTTCGGCGGATTTGTTGCAGCAAGTCTCGGCGGTCGTCTCGAAGCGCAGGGCGTACAGCTCAAGCACCTGTTCATGGTCGCCCCGGCGGTAATGCGTCTGGGCGAGCAGGATCAACTGCCGCAGCGCGGCGAACTCACCGTGATCCAGCCGGAAACCGACGAAGTCATCGATCCACAGCTGGTTTACGACTGGTCGGAAAAACTCCAGCGCCCCCATGAGCTGCTGAAAGTGGCAGAATGCGGACACTTTTTTCATGGCAAGCTGACCGATCTCAAGGATCTGATCCTGCCGCGTCTCTCGAATTGATTGCAGTCTGACAAGCGATTACCCATGACGAACCGTACCCGTATCCTCACCGGCATCACCACCACCGGCACGCCGCACCTGGGCAACTACGCTGGCGCTATCCGCCCGGCGATCCTCGCCAGCCGCGACAGCAATGCCGATTCGTTCTACTTTCTGGCCGACTACCACGCCCTGATCAAATGCGATGACCCGCTGCGCATCCAGCGCTCGCGTCTGGAAATCGCCGCGACCTGGCTGGCCGGTGGCCTCGATGTCGACCGTGTGACCTTCTACCGCCAGTCCGACATCCCGGAAATCCCTGAGCTGACCTGGCTGCTGACCTGCGTCGCGGCCAAGGGCCTGCTCAACCGTGCGCACGCTTACAAGGCCTCGGTGGACAAGAACGTCGAAACCGGTGAAGACCCGGATGCCGGCATCACCATGGGCCTCTACAGCTACCCGGTGCTGATGGCCGCGGACATCCTGATGTTCAACGCGCACAAGGTGCCGGTCGGTCGCGACCAGATCCAGCACGTGGAAATGGCCCGCGACATCGGCCAGCGCTTCAACCACCTGTTCGGTCAGGGCAAAGAATTCTTCACCATGCCCGAAGCGCTGATCGAAGAGAGCGTGGCGACGTTGCCGGGCCTCGACGGTCGCAAGATGTCGAAGAGCTACGACAACACCATCCCGTTGTTCTCCAGCGCCAAAGAAATGAAGGATGCGATCTCGCGGATCGTCACCGACTCCAAAGCGCCAGGCGAAGCCAAGGATCCGGACAACTCGCACCTGTTCACGCTGTTCCAGGCCTTCGCCACGCCAGCGCAGTCTGACGAATTCCGCAGCGAACTGTTGGGCGGTCTGGGTTGGGGCGAGGCGAAGAGCCGTCTGTTCCAGCTGCTCGACAACGATCTCGGCGAAGCGCGCGACAAGTATCACCAGTTGATCGAGCGTCCGGCGGATCTGGAAGACATCCTGCAGATCGGTGCGAAAAAGGCCCGTGCCGTGGCAACGCCGTTCCTCAACGAATTGCGCGAAGCCGTTGGTCTGCGCTCTTTCGTCAATCAGGTTCAGGTTGCCGCGACCACCAAGAAGAAAGCCGCGAAAGCCGCGCGTTTCGTCAGTTTCCGCGAAGACGACGGCAGCTTCCGTTTCCGTCTGCTGGCGGCCGATGGCGAGCAACTGCTGTTGTCGCGCAACTTCGCCGACGGCAAAACCGCCGGGCAGGTGACCAAGCAACTGCAATCCGGCCATCCGCTGGACGTACGCAGCGAAGACCTGAGCTTCAGCGTGTGGCTGGAAGGCGAGTGCGTCGGTGACAGCCCGGCATTCGCCGACGCTGCTGCGCGGGACGCGGCCATTGAGGCGCTGCGCGTTGCGCTGACCCCGGTTCAGGACTAATCGGCGGCACGGTCCGACCAAGGGCCGATTGCCATTCCCACGGGCCGTCGCTACAGTGACGGCCCGTTTTTGTTGCCTTGCTAACGAATTATGACGCCCCTAGAACGATACCAAGCTGATCTGAAACGCCCGGACTTCTTCCATGACGCCGCGCAGGAAACTGCTGTGCGTCACTTGCAGCGTCTGTACGAGGATCTGATCGCCGCCGATCAGAACAAGCCGGGTCTGCTGAGCAAACTGTTCGGCAAAAAAGATCAGACGCCGGTCAAGGGCCTGTATTTCTGGGGCGGCGTAGGTCGCGGCAAGACTTACCTGGTCGACACCTTCTTCGAAGCGCTGCCGTTCAAGGAAAAGACCCGCACCCACTTCCACCGCTTCATGAAGCGCGTGCACGAAGAAATGAAAACCCTCGGCGGCGAAAAAAACCCGCTGACCATCATCGCCAAGCGCTTCGCGACCGAGTCGCGGGTGATCTGCTTCGATGAATTCTTCGTCTCCGACATCACCGACGCGATGATCCTCGGCACGCTGATGGAAGAGCTGTTCAAAAATGGCGTGACCCTGGTCGCGACCTCTAACATCGTTCCGGATGGCTTGTACAAGGACGGTCTGCAACGCGCGCGTTTCTTGCCGGCGATTGCGCTGATCAAGCAGAACACCGAGATCGTCAACGTCGACAGCGGCGTCGACTACCGTCTGCGTCACCTCGAACAAGCCGAGCTGTTCCACTATCCGCTCGACGAAGCCGCTCACGAAAGCCTGCGCAAGAGCTTCAAGGCGCTGACGCCGGAATGCACTGCCACGGTCGAAAACGATGTGCTGATGATCGAGAACCGCGAAATCCGTGCCCTGCGTACTTGCGATGACGTGGCCTGGTTCGACTTCCGCGAACTGTGCGACGGCCCGCGTAGCCAGAACGACTACATCGAGCTGGGCAAGATCTTCCACGCCGTGCTGCTCAGCGGTGTCGAGCAGATGAGCGTCACCACCGACGACATCGCCCGCCGCTTCATCAACATGGTCGACGAGTTCTACGACCGTAACGTGAAGTTGATCATTTCGGCTGAAGTCGAGCTGAAGGACCTGTACACCGGCGGCCGCTTGAATTTCGAATTCCAGCGCACGCTGAGCCGTTTGCTGGAGATGCAATCGCACGAATTCCTGTCGCGGGCGCACAAGCCTTAAGCTGATTTTCGGCAAAGAAAAAGGGCCTGCAATTGCAGGCCTTTTTTTATGTCCAGAATTCACCGCAATACCCTGTAGCAGTGAGCCTGCTCGCGATAGCGGTGTATCAGTCACATAAATGCTGCATGGACGGACGCAATCGCGAGCAGGCTCACTCCTACATGGGTTTGTGTGTGGGCAGAGGGTTATGCAGCCTGCTGAAACTGCTGCCGATACTGGTTGGGCGACAGCTCGGTGTGCTGGCGGAACAGCCGCGCAAAGAAGCTCGCATCGTCGTAACCGACCTCATAACTGATGGTCTTGATGCTCTTGCGGCTGCCGGACAGCAAGCCTTTCGCCGTCTCGATGCGCAGCCGTTGCAAGTAATGCAGCGGTTTGTCACCGGTGGCTGTCTGGAAGCGCCGCATGAAATTGCGGATGCTCATGCCATGCTCGCGGGCCACGTCTTCGAAGCGGAACTTGTCGGCGAAGTGTTCTTCGAGCCAGTGCTGGATCTGCAGGATGATTACGTCCTGATGCAGTTTCTGCCCACCGAAACCGATACGTCCCGGCGCATAGCTGCGCTGCACTTCGTAGAGAATGTCGCGGGCTACGGCTTGCGCGACGTTGGCTCCACAGAAACGCTCGATCAAGTAGATGTAAAGGTCGCAGGCTGAGGTGGTGCCGCCAGCGCAATACAAATTGTCGGCGTCGGTCAGGTGTTTGTCCTGATTGAGATAGACCTTGGGAAAACGCTCGGCGAAGGCATTGAAGAATCGCCAGTAGGTGGTCGCTTCCTTGCCGTTGAGCAGGCCGGCCTCAGCCAGCCAGAACACCCCGGTGGCTTCGCCGCACAACACCGCGCCACGGGAGTGCTGTTCGCGCAGCCACGGCAGGACTTGTGGATAACGGCTGCACAGCGTATCGAAATCGTCCCAGAACGCCGGGAGGATAATGACATCGGCGTTTTCCAGACCGCCGTCGACCGGCATCACGACGTCACTGAAACTGTTCACTGGTTTGCCGTCGGGGCTGACCAGGCGCGTTTCGAACGCCGGTGTCAGGCCGTGGCCCAGTTGTTTGCCATAACGCAGGCTGGCCAGATGGAAGAAATCCTTGGCTTGCATGAGAGTGGAGGCGAAAACCCGGTCGATTGCCAGGATGCTGACGCGCCGCAAGGGCGTGGAGACTTGCTTGGACATAATTCAACTTTTGTTTTGTTTTTATAAGGGAAAGTGGTCACCAGACGGCTGGATCGTCTTATTTTTTGTCGGATGTGTCCAGTGTCCCGTGTCAGAAGGGAGGCTTAGTCTCTGAAGGTCATCTCCCTCCAACAACAAAGAAAGGTGCCGCATGATCCCCAGAACCTTGTTCAGCTCCGAGCACGAATTGTTTCGCGACAGCGTACGAACCTTCCTCGAAAAAGAGGCGGTGCCGTTCCATGCGCAATGGGAGAAACAAGGTTATATCGACCGCAAACTGTGGAACAAGGCAGGGGAGGCGGGGATGCTCTGCTCGCACCTGCCGGAAGAGTACGGCGGGTTGGGGGCGGACTTTCTTTACAGTGCGGTGGTGATCGAGGAGGTCGGGCGACTGGGCCTGACCGGCATCGGTTTCTCGCTGCATTCGGACATTGTTGCGCCGTACATCCTGCATTACGGCAGCGAAGCGCTGAAGCACAAATACCTGCCGAAACTGGTTTCGGGCGAGATGGTCACGGCCATCGCCATGACCGAGCCGGGTGCCGGTTCCGACCTGCAAGGCGTGAAGACCACCGCCGTGCTGGACGGTGACGAATATGTGATCAACGGCTCGAAAACCTTTATCACCAACGGCTTTCTCGCGGACCTGGTGATCGTCGTCGCCAAGACCGACCCGAAGGCCGGCGCCAAGGGCACCAGCCTGTTTCTGGTGGAAGCGAATACGCCGGGCTTCGACAAGGGCAAGCGCCTGGAGAAGGTCGGCATGAAGGCGCAGGACACCTCTGAATTGTTCTTCCAGGATGTGCGCGTACCGAAGGAAAACCTGTTGGGGCAGGCTGGGGCAGGGTTTGCTTACCTG
This sequence comes from Pseudomonas sp. ZY71, assembly GCF_036542145.1. Lineage (NCBI taxonomy): Bacteria > Pseudomonadati > Pseudomonadota > Gammaproteobacteria > Pseudomonadales > Pseudomonadaceae > Pseudomonas > Pseudomonas sp. ZY71. The sequence goes on along the minus strand of NZ_CP144274.1, from coordinate 5,541,680 downwards.
ATGCAGGAATTGCCGCAGGAGCGTTTGACTGTAGCAATCGGTGGTCTGGCCTCGGCCGAAGCGGCGTTGCAGTGGACGCTGGATTACACCCGCGATCGCAAGGCCTTCGGCAAAGCCATTGCCGACTTCCAGAACACCCGCTTCAAGTTGGCGGAGATGGCGACTGAAATCCAGATCGGCCGGGTGTTCGTCGATAAGTGTCTGGAGCTGCACCTGCAAGGCAAGCTGGACGTGCCGACGGCAGCGATGGCGAAATACTGGGGCACCGATCTGCAATGCAAGGTGCTCGACGAGTGCGTGCAGTTGCATGGTGGCTACGGCTTCATGTGGGAATACCCGGTGGCCCGGGCGTGGGCGGATGCGCGGGTGCAACGGATCTATGCCGGCACCAATGAAATCATGAAGGAGATCATTGCGCGGTCGCTCTGAAATTCTCGTGACTGTCAGACCGCTATCGCGAGCAGGCTCACTCCTACAGGGAAATGCATTCCATAATGTAGGAGTGAGCCTGCTCGCGATTGGCTCTATGAATCAATCAAGGCGCTGGGTTCGGATGATCCTTGTGAATCGCCTCAATCCCTTCCAGCACTTCCAGCACTTCATCCGACAGCTTCAGATCGAAGCTGGCAATGTTGCTGTCCAGTTGCTCCAGCGTCGTCGCACCAATGATGTTGCTGGTGACGAACGGTTGCTGAGTCACAAAAGCCAAGGCCATCTGCGCCGGATCCAGACCGTGTTCACGGGCCAGGGCCACATAGCGGCTGCACGCTGCTTCCGACTGCGCATTGAAATAGCGGCTGAAGCGGCTGTAGAGGCTCAGACGGCCTTTCGGCGGACGAGCGCCACCTTCGTATTTACCCGACAGGAAACCAAACGCCAGCGGCGAATAGGCCAGCAGGCCGCATTGTTCGCGGATGGCGATTTCTGCCAGGCCCACTTCAAAACTGCGGTTGAGCAGGTTGTACGGGTTCTGGATCGATACCGCGCGCGGCCAGCCACGGGCTTCGGCCATTGCGAGAAAACGCATGGTGCCCCACGGGGTTTCGTTGGACAGGCCGATGTGGCGGATCTTGCCGGCCTTCACCTGTTCGTCGAGCGCTTCGAGGGTATCTTCGAGTGGCGTCAGGTTCGCTTCGATCTTGTGCTTGTAGCCCAGTTGTCCGAAAAAGTTGGTGCTGCGCTCCGGCCAGTGCAATTGATACAGGTCGATGTAATCGGTCTGCAGGCGCTCGAGGCTGGCGTCCACCGCTGCGGTGATGTGCTGGCGGTTATGGCGCAGGTTTTTGTCGCGGATGTAGTCGATGGTATTGCCCGGGCCGGCGATCTTGCTGGCGAGGATCCAGTCGGCCCGGTCGCCGCGACTTTTGAAATAATTGCCGATGTAGCGCTCGGTGGTGGCGTAAGTTTCGGCTTTCGGCGGCACCGGGTACATCTCGGCGGTGTCGATGAAATTGATCCCGGCTTCCTTGGCCCTTTCTATCTGCGCGAAGGCTTCAGCTTCAGTGTTTTGCTCGCCCCAGGTCATGGTGCCGAGGCAGATTGCACTCACGTTCAGGTCGGTACGGCCTAGCTGGCGATAGTCCATCAGGTGCTCCTTGGGCAAAACAATCATAAAAGCAGGTTGAAATATTTTTCGCAATCTGCATAATTGCCGACCTCTTTCTGCAGTGGAAGTGATGCGCCGCCGCCGAAGAATCTTGCCGTTGAACGGACGCGCCGACCCGAGCCCCCGAAAGCGTCTGTATCCGGCTGCCTTTGACTTGTCAAAGTACGCACTATTCAGTAAGATCCGCCGTCTAATTTACAGGGCGGCCCCTGAGGCTATAAAGAATGAAAACTTTTACTGCTAAACCGGAAACAGTAAAGCGCGACTGGTTTGTCGTCGACGCTGCTGGTCAGACCCTGGGTCGTCTGGCCACCGAAATCGCGAGCCGTCTGCGTGGCAAGCACAAGCCTGAGTACACTCCTCACGTTGACACCGGCGACTACATCGTCGTAATCAATGCTGAGCAGATTCGTGTTACCGGTGCTAAAACCACTGACAAAATGTACTACTCCCACTCCGGTTTCCCGGGCGGCATCAAGTCGATCAACTTTGAAAAGCTGATCGCTAAAGCCCCTGAGCGCGTGATCGAGACCGCGGTTAAAGGCATGCTGCCTAAAAACCCACTGGGTCGCGACATGTACCGTAAGCTGAAAGTCTATGCGGGCGCTGCACACCCACATACTGCTCAGCAGCCCCAAGAACTGAAGTTTTAACGGAATAGTACATTATGTCGGCGACTCAAAATTACGGCACTGGCCGTCGCAAGACCGCAACCGCACGCGTTTTCCTGCGTCCGGGTACTGGTAACATCTCCATCAACAACCGTTCGCTGGAAAACTTCTTCGGCCGTGAAACTGCCCGCATGGTAGTTCGCCAGCCGCTGGAGCTGACTGAGACTGTCGAGAAGTTCGACATCTACGTCACCGTGATCGGTGGTGGTGTAAGTGGTCAAGCTGGCGCAATCCGCCACGGCATCACTCGCGCTCTGATGGACTACGACGAAACCCTGCGTGGCGCTCTGCGCAAAGCTGGCTTCGTTACTCGCGACGCCCGTGAAGTTGAACGTAAGAAAGTTGGTCTGCGTAAAGCGCGTAAGCGTCCGCAGTACTCGAAGCGTTAATTCCGCTTCCGCGTTCAAAAAGAACGCCCGCCTCCTCACGGAAGCGGGCGTTTTTTTATGCCTGTGATTTATTAAAGAATTGCGCTGCGACAACTTGCCACTTCCGTAGACCCCCTATACTGCAAGGCTTGAGGGTATGAGCTCCGGGTAATTCCCTTGTCAGAATGGGGGCTTTTCATTACCATCTCGGCAAAATTTTTATAAGTAACATTGATTTATTTAGTAGATGCCTGATTTAACAGGCCACAAAAGCTGATGGGAGAGGACTGAATGAGCAATGACGGCGTGAATGCAGGCCGGCGTCGCTTCTTGGTAGCAGCCACATCCGTGGTGGGTGCTGCAGGAGCGGTGGGGGCTGCGGTCCCGTTCGTGGGGTCATGGTTTCCCAGTGCCAAGGCGAAAGCCGCCGGTGCACCGGTGAAAGTGAATGTCAGCAAAATCGAGCCAGGACAGCAGATGATTGCTGAGTGGCGCGGCCAGCCGGTGTTCATTGTCCGCCGTACTACGGAAATCCTGGGGAATCTCAAGAAGATCGAGGGCCAGCTCTCCGATCCGAACTCCAAAAACTCCACGCAACCCACCTATGTCGACCCTGAAACGCGTTCGATCAAGCCGGAAATTCTGCTGCTGATCGGGATCTGCACGCACCTGGGTTGCTCGCCAACCTTCCGTCCCGAAGTGGCACCTGCGGATCTCGGTAAAGACTGGGTCGGTGGCTATTTCTGCCCTTGCCACGGTTCCCACTACGATCTGGCTGGTCGCGTCTACAAGTCGCAACCTGCGCCTTTGAACCTGCCAGTCCCGCCGCATTCCTATGAGACCGATGATCTGATCATCATTGGTACTGATCCGGAGAAAGCGTGATGAGCAAGTTCATGGATTGGGTTGATGCGCGCTTTCCTGCGACCAAGATGTGGGAAGACCATCTCAGCAAGTATTACGCTCCAAAAAACTTCAACTTCTTCTATTTCTTCGGCTCCCTGGCGCTGCTGGTTCTGGTCAATCAGATCGTTACCGGTGTCTGGTTGACGATGAGCTACACCCCGTCAGCGGAAGAAGCCTTCGCTTCCGTTGAATACATCATGCGTGACGTCGAGTACGGCTCGATTCTGCGTCTGCTGCACTCGACCGGCGCTTCGGCGTTTTTCATCGTGGTTTATCTGCACATGTTCCGTGGCTTGCTCTACGGTTCTTACCAGAAGCCGCGCGAGCTGGTCTGGGTCTTCGGCATGCTGATTTACCTGGCGCTGATGGCCGAAGCCTTCATGGGTTATCTGCTGCCGTGGGGCCAGATGTCCTACTGGGGTGCCCAGGTGATCATCTCGCTGTTCGGTGCGATTCCGGTCATCGGCAACGACCTGACGCAGTGGATTCGTGGTGACTACCTGATCTCCGGAATCACCCTGAACCGCTTCTTCGCCTTGCACGTTGTCGCGCTGCCGATCGTGATTCTCGGTCTGGTGGTGCTGCACATTCTGGCGTTGCACGAAGTCGGTTCGAACAACCCTGACGGCGTCGACATCAAGAAGCATAAGGACGAAAACGGCATCCCGCTGGACGGCATTGCCTTCCACCCTTACTACACCGTGAAGGACATTGTCGGTGTTGTAGTGTTCCTGTTTATCTTCTGCTTCATTGTGTTCTTCTTCCCGGAAATGGGTGGTTACTTCCTCGAAAAACCAAACTTCGAGCAAGCTAACCCGTTCAAGACACCAGAGCACATTGCGCCGGTTTGGTACTTCACACCGTTCTACGCAATCTTGCGTGCGATCCCGGACAAGCTCATGGGCGTGATCGCCATGGGGGCGGCGATTGCGGTGCTGTTTGTGCTGCCATGGCTCGATCGCAGCCCGGTCAAGTCGATGCGCTATAAAGGCTGGCTGAGCAAAATCTGGCTGCTGGTGTTCTGCATTTCGTTCGTGATTCTCGGCATTCTCGGTGTACTTGCGCCGACGCCGGAGCGAACCTTGCTCTCGCAGGTCTGCACCTTCCTGTACTTCGCCTACTTCATTCTGATGCCGTTCTACACCCGGCTCGAGAAGACCAAACCGGTTCCGGAAAGGGTGACTGGCTGATGAAAAAGTTATTTTTTGCTCTGATTTTTGCTGCGTTGCCTGTCCTGTCTTTCGCCGCTGAACACGGTGGTCCGGAGCTGGAAAAAGTCGACATCGATGTCTCCGATAAAGCTGCTCTGCAGGATGGTGCGCGCACCTTCGCCAACTATTGTATGGGTTGCCACAGTGCCAAGTTCCAGCGTTACGAGCGGGTTGCCGATGACCTCGGTGTGCCGCACGAACTGATGCTGGAGAAACTGGTGTTCACCGGCGCCAAGATTGGCGATCACATGAACATCGGCATGCAGCCGGCGGACGCCAAGACCTGGTTCGGCGCGGCACCACCGGATCTGACCCTGGTCGCTCGCGTACGCGGCACCGACTGGCTCTACGGTTACCTGAAGTCGTTCTACGAAGATCCGGCACGCCCATGGGGTGTGAACAACAAGGTCTTCCCGAACGTCGGCATGCCTAACGTACTGGTCGGCCTGCAAGGTCGTCAGGTCGTGGGTTGCAAGCAGGTGCAGATCGTCGAAGACGGCAAGAAGCAATATGATCCGCTGACCGGTACGCCTCTGACCCATGAAGCGTGCGATCAACTGACCATCGTGCCGAAATCCGGTGCTCTGAACGAAGAGCAGTTCGATGAGAAGGTCAAGAATCTGGTAACCTTCCTGGCTTACTCGGCTAACCCGGTTAAGCTGCAACATCAGCGCATCGGTACTTATGTCTTGCTGTACCTGGCGTTCTTCTTTGTGTTCGCCTACCTGCTCAAGCGTGAATACTGGAAAGACGTGCACTGATACGCTTCAAGCATTGCTGTTAATCGCGCGCGCCCAAGGGCGCCTCCGATAGCGCAACGTCTGGTCAGCCAGAGGTTGCGGGAGGCGCCCTCTGGGCGCGCGCGTTTTTCCGGTTCCGATAATTTCAACAAGCGAGGAGGATCGCCATGGGCGTGACCAATCGGTTGGCCTGTTACTCCGACCCCGCCGACCACTATTCCCACCGAGTGCGCATTGTGCTTGCAGAGAAGGGTGTCAGCGCCGAGATCATTTATGTGGAAGCTGGTCGTCAGCCGCCTAAACTGATTGAGGTAAACCCTTACGGCAGTCTGCCGACGCTGGTCGATCGTGACCTGGCGTTGTGGGAGTCGACCGTGGTGATGGAATATCTGGATGAGCGTTACCCGCACCCGCCGTTGATGCCGGTTTATCCGGTGGCGCGTGCCAACAGTCGGCTGCTGATTCATCGCATTCAGCGCGACTGGTGTGGTCTGGTGGATCTGATTCTGGATCCCAAGTCCAAGGAGGCTGCGCGTGTCGTGGCGCGCAAGGAATTGCGCGAAAGCCTGACGGGTGTGTCGCCGCTGTTTGCCGACAAGCCGTTTTTCCTCAGTGAGGAACAAAGTCTGGTGGATTGCTGCCTATTGCCAATACTCTGGCGTTTGCCGATTCTGGGTATTGAACTGCCGCGGCCAGCCAAGCCGCTGCTTGATTATATGGAGCGCTCGTTTGCGCGTGAGGCTTTCCAGGCGAGTCTGTCTGGTGTCGAACGCGATATGCGCTAAGGCTTAAGGAGCCGCTATGAACTCCAGTCGACCTTATCTGGTCCGCGCGCTCTATGAGTGGATTGTTGATAACGATTGCACCCCGCACATGCTGGTCAATTCCGAATACCCGGCGGTGCAGGTGCCGCAGGGTTTCGCCAGTGACGGGCAGATTGTCCTGAACATCTCGCCAAGCGCGGTGCGTCATCTGCACATGGACAACGACGTGGTGACCTTCGAGGGTCGCTTCGGTGGTGTCCCGCACAGCTTGTACGTGCCGATCAGCGCGATCCTGGGTATTTACGCCCGGGAGAACGGTCAGGGCATGGTGTTTGATCTCGAGTCGCCGATGGATGACGAAGAAGAGATCGAGTCGGATGACGACTTGCCGCCACCGGACAGCGAGCCACCGCGCCCTAGCGGCCGGCCTAGTTTGAAAGTGGTGAAGTAATAAAAAAGGCGATCCGGATGGATCGCCTTTTTTGTGTGCGCGTTTCGGCTGTCAGTCGATGTATTCGAACAGCTTGACGATTTTCTGCACGCCGGAAACACCCTGCACCAGATTGGTCGCCTGAGTGGCTTCCTGTTTGGTTAGCAGGCCCAGCAGGTAGACGATGCCGTTCTCGGTAACGACCTTGATGCGCGAGCCAGGAATGCTGGCGTCGGTGAGCATTTGGGTCTTGATCTTGGAGGTCAGCCAGGTGTCATTCTGGCGAGCCAGAAAGCCGGACGGTGGTATGACCTGCAGTTCGTTGTGAACGGTTTTTACCCGTTGCACGGCGGCTGCTGCCTGCTCAGCCTTGGCTTTCAAGTCTGCGCGAGGGGTTTGGCCGGCCAGCAGTACGACGCCGTTGAAGCTGGTGACGACGATGTGCGAATCGTTATCCAGGGCCGGGTCGGCTTTGGCCACGTTCACGCCCACTTTGGTTTCAATCAACGAGTCGTCGATCTTGCTGCCGAAGGTGCGGGTGCCACGATCGTCGTCGATCGGCGCTTCACGGCTGGCGTTTACCACCGAGGTGCAGCCGCTGATGCCGAGGCACAGGGTCAAGGCCAGAAGGCCAAGGCGATTAGGGGTCATTCTTCACTCCCGAACAGTTGGCTGTCGATCAGATCGCAAAGGCAATGGATCGCCAGCAAGTGGACTTCTTGAATACGTGCAGTGACATTGGCCGGTACGCGAATCTCGACGTCCTCGGGCAACAGCAGCGACGCCATGCCGCCGCCATCGCGTCCGGTCATAGCTACGACAATCATTTCGCGATCATGTGCGGCCTGGATCGCTTGAATAATGTTCGCCGAGTTGCCGCTGGTCGAAATCGCCAGCAAGACATCGCCTGGCTGACCGAGCGCACGGATCTGTTTGGAGAACACTTCGTTGTAGCTGTAGTCGTTGGCGATCGAGGTGATCGTCGAGGTGTCGGTGGTCAGGGCGATCGCCGGCAGGCTCGGGCGCTCGCGCTCGAAGCGGTTGAGCAACTCGGAGGAGAAGTGCTGGGCATCGCCGGCCGAGCCGCCATTGCCGCACGAAAGCATTTTGCCTTCGTTGAGCAGGGCGTTGACCATGATCTGGCTGGCTTGCTCGATGTGCGGTGCAAGTACGTCCATCGCCTGTTGCTTGGTGTCGATACTGGCCTGGAAAAGCTGGCGAATTCGGGATTGCATGTCCATCTGTGTGACCTTAAGTAGCGCGGCTGTCCGGCACATGAATGTGCAGCCCGCAAAGCAAAGAGCAAAATTTGTCGGTGGGATTGTCCGGGTCGCAACGCCTGCGATCAACTGTCGAAAGCATTCTGCAACCAGTTCAGCTGATCCGGATGGCTGTCGATGGCCACCACGTCGAAGCGGCAAGGGGAATTGGCCCAACGCGACTCGCGCTGAAGAAAATACTGCGCAGCGAAAATCAGTTTCTGCTGCTTGCGCCCATCGATGCTAGCGAGCGCGCCACCCCATTGAGTGTTTTTTCTGTAACGAACTTCAACGAATACTACTGTATCGCCATCAAGCATGACCAGATCAAGCTCGCCGCGTTTACAAAACCAGTTCTGCGCCAGCAGGCGCAGACCTTGTTGTTGCAGATGCTCGAGCGCCTGGCGCTCGGCATCCTTGCCGCTTTGCGAGCGTGACCTGTCGGGCATCAGCGCGGGGTGTCCGGCAGGCGCTGTACCTGGCCGCTGACGAACTGCGCCCAAGGCAACTGACGTACAACGCGTTGGGTCTGGGTCATGCCGAGGCTGCCCGACTCACCATCGATGCGGCTGTCCGGCAGGGCTTTGAGTTGACCCAGACGTGGTGCCAGACGATAGGCATCCACGCCCATCGCGTACAGGCGGCCGAGGCTGCCGGCGGCTTGCGGCCATTGCGCAACCACTTGCTGACGCAGTGGATCGCTGTTGTCCAGCAGCCATGGGGTTTCGCAGAAGCGAATGCCGTTCATGTCGTTGTACTGGTTGACGTCGCCGCTGGCGCTGTAAACGTGCGAGGTCGCGTAAACCGGAACGTCACCAGCGTATTGGAAGTTCAGGGTTGGCTTGATCTGCTGCGCCTGTTGCGGCGTGGCGGCAAGGAAGATGAACTCGATGTCCTGACGACGCGACGGCTGCGCGGCGACGTTAGTGCCAGCGGCATTTTGCAGGCTCTTGGCGCGGGCCTCGCTCTGACGCAGCTGGAACATGTCAGCGATCTGCTGGGCCAGTTGCACCGGCTGATCAACACGCTCGGTTGCGACGATGCTGCCACCGTTGGCCTGCCAGTCCTGGCTGAAAGCGCGCAGTACACGGTCGCCCCATTCGCCTTTCGGCACCATGATCGCGGCGCGATGCAGGCCGTCGGCACGGGCGCGACGCGAGACTTCGCGGGCTTCGTCTTCAGCGGCCAGACCGAACTGGAACAATTGCGCCGGGCCTTGATCACCTTCGCTGTAGTTCAGCGCGAGGGTGGTGATCGGCAGTTGCGGGCGGGTGCTCAGTTGTTTGACCAAGGGTTTTTCCAACGGGCCAACGACCAGTTGCACGCCATCAGCCTGAGCCTTGCGGTAGAACTCGTCCATCGAGGTCAGCTTGGAGCTGTCATAGAACTCGATGGCTGGCGGCTTCTGCCCGGCTTGTTGGGCCTGGTAGTGCGCAGCCATGAAGCCTTCGCGCAGTGCTTTACCGACCGCTGCCAGTTGGCCATCTTGCGGCAGCAGCAGGGCGATTTTGCTCAGCGGCTGGCTGGCCAGTTCCTTGAGTTTGGTCAGCGGCAGCGGCAGGTTGATTGCGGCCGGGTGCTTTGGATTCTGTGCGCGCCATGTGTCGATCGCGGCTTGCTGCTGTTCCAGGGTGCCGGCGGATTTCACTGCCAGTGCCAGACCCATCCAGCCGCCGAGGTCGTCGGTGGTGTTGGGCTGCAGTTGATCAGTTGGCAGCGAGCCGATCAGGGTCCAGATCGCTTCGTGGTTCTTGCTCGCGGCTTCGCCTTGCAGCATCGGTGCGATGAACACGCGCTCGCGAGCGGCTGCGAGTGTCTGACCGTCGGCCTCAAGGGCGCGGGCGTGAACGGTGCCGGTGCGCACTTGTTGCTCTTCAGGCATCTCGCCCAAATGTTGCAGGCTTGGATGGCTCAGGGCAGTCAACGCAGCTTTCGGCTGATTGCGGGTCATCGCCAGTTCAGCATTCAGCGTGCTGGCAAAAATCTGCTGGCCGGGCTTCAGTTGCTCCATCGGCACTTGTTGCAGGATCTGCGCAGACTGACCGGCATTGCCTTGGCGATAAGCCAGATCTGCAGCGCTGAGGCGCAACAGGGCGGCTTTTTCCGGGGTTTTCGCCTGGGTAGCCTGTTCGAGCAGTTGCTCGATGCTGGCATCCGGAGTCCGTGGAAGTTCGCCAAGGCTGGAGGAAGGGGAGCTGGCGCAAGCCGCCAACAGGGCAGCGAGGCAGAGGGCAGTGAACAGCCGCAGGCAAGCGATCATGTAAGTGTTCCTGATACTCGATCAAATTAGCGTCGAATTGTACCCAAGCACTGGCCGGGGCGCGATGTTACTGGTGTGAATCGGACGATTTAGCTGGAGTAAATGTTGCGGCGGCGCACAACGGCGTGCAAAACCGGGCTCGGCTTGAACGCATCGCAAGCCTCGTGACGCGCTACAATGGCCGCTTTTACCGATCACGAGGTGTGCGCTTTGACTGCTCCAGGTTCCCTGAATTCCGCTGCTGGCTCGCTTTATGTGGTGGCGACGCCCATCGGCAACCTGGACGACATCAGCGCCCGGGCCCTGAAGATCCTCCGCGAAGTCGCCTTGATCGCTGCCGAAGACACCCGTCACTCGGCGCGCCTGATGCAGCACTTCGGGATCGGCACGCCGTTGGCTGCGTGTCACGAACACAATGAACGAGATGAAGGTAGCCGCTTTATTACCCGTCTGCTGGCGGGCGATAACGTCGCGCTGATTTCCGATGCGGGGACACCGCTGATTTCCGATCCGGGTTATCACCTGGTGCGCCAGGCTCGCGCGGCTGGGATCAATGTGGTGCCGGTGCCGGGAGCTTGTGCCCTTATCGCCGCGCTGTCGGCGGCCGGTCTGCCATCCGATCGCTTTATCTTTGAAGGTTTTCTGCCGGCCAAATCGGTCGGGCGCAAGGCGCGACTGGAAGCCGTCAAGGAAGAGCCGCGCACATTGATCTTCTATGAAGCACCACACCGCATTCTTGAATGCCTGCAGGATATGGAGGCAGTGTTCGGCGGTGAGCGTCAGGCATTGCTTGCCCGTGAAATCACCAAGACTTTCGAGACGCTTAAGGGTTTGCCGCTGTCCGAACTACGCGCGTTCGTCGAGTCGGACAGCAATCAGCAGCGCGGTGAATGTGTCGTGTTGGTGGCCGGATGGACGGCGCCAGAGTCTGAAGACGCCGTCAGCAGCGAGGCGATGCGCATTCTCGATCTGTTGCTTGAAGAGATGCCGCTCAAGCGTGCCGCCGCGTTGGCCGCGCAGATCACCGGTGAGCGCAAAAACGTTCTGTATCAGGTTGCGCTGGAGAAACAGAAAGGCGTGTAAGCCGTCGCCCATAGCGGTCTTGAGGCTTTTAGCGCTTGTTCTTCGGGCGCTCTGCCGTTAACCTTCGCGGCGGAGAGTCGATCGGACAGTCGCTGCCCTCTATGAAAATTAGGGGGGGGAGGAAAGTCCGGGCTCCATAGGGCGAAGTGCCAGGTAATGCCTGGGAGGCGTGAGCCTACGGAAAGTGCCACAGAAAATAACCGCCTAAGCGCTTCGGCGCCGGTAAGGGTGAAAAGGTGCGGTAAGAGCGCACCGCACGTCTGGCAACAGTTCGTGGCTAGGTAAACCCCACTTGGAGCAAGACCAAATAGGGTCCCAAGGCGTGGCCCGCGCTGGGACCGGGTAGGTTGCTAAAGATGTCCAGTGATGGCCATCGTAGACGAATGACTGTTCAAGACAGAACCCGGCTTACAGATCGACTCTCCACCTTTTTCTTTCCCTGCTTGAATCATTGGCAACAGGGCTGTGTAATATCAGCAGGCCTGTTCTGAAAGTTCGGCAGCGGCACACGCAGTAATAGCCATTTCCCACCTTGCTTCAATCAACAGCAGAAGCGCTTTCGTAATACCGAAAAAATCTTACTCTTAACAAATCACTTTAACTTTCGAGCGCAGCTATCAGTGCTGCATCAAGTTATGGGTCGAAACTCTCCGCCAGATTGTCGTTACTCCTCCTTTTATGCTCCTAAATCTCCGTTCTGTAAGGGTTTTCCTTTAATCCGCGCCTTGACGGTGTGGTGGGCGCATTCCTATAGTGTGCGCAAGTGGCGGAAAGTGGCATGAAGTGGGTTTTTTGAGCTCAAAACGATAAAAATTGGAGAAACGCAGACGTGTTTCGCGGAGCTAACGCTATCAGTCTCGACGCAAAGGGCCGTCTCGCTATGCCGAGCCGGTACCGTGACGAGCTCGATTCGCGCAGTTCCGGCCAATTGATCGTGACCATTGATGCCGTTGATCCGTGTCTGTGTGTCTATCCGCTCGACGAGTGGGAAATTATTGAAACCAAGTTGCGCGCACTCCCTTCGCTTCGCGAAGAGAACCGCCGCTTGCAGCGTTTATTGATCGGCAACGCCGTCGACCTCGAGCTCGATGGCAGTGGCCGTTTTCTGGTTCCACCGCGTTTGCGCGAATACGCCAAGCTCGATAAGCGCGCGATGCTGGTGGGCCAACTGAACAAGTTCCAATTGTGGGACGAGGATGCATGGAACGCGGTATCTGCCGCTGACCTTGCTGCCATTCAACAACCGGGCGCGATGCCTGATGAACTGCGTGATTTGATCCTGTGACTATTGATAGCGGCTTTAACCACATCACCGTACTGCTTGACGAAGCCGTCGAGGCTCTCGCCGTACGTCCTGATGGCTGCTATCTGGACGGAACGTTCGGGCGCGGCGGACACAGCCGGTTGATCCTCAGCCAGCTCGGCACGGACGGTCGGCTCATCGGATTCGACAAAGATCCACAAGCGATTGCCACCGGGCAAACGCTAGCGGCCGAAGACGGCCGCTTTGTCGTTGTGCAGCGCAGCTTTGCCGAGCTCGGTTCCGTCGTCGCTGAACAAGGTCTGAGCGGCAAGGTCAGCGGTATTCTGCTCGATCTGGGCGTGTCTTCGCCGCAGCTCGACGACGCTGAGCGCGGCTTCAGTTTCCTCAACGATGGCCCGCTGGACATGCGCATGGATCCGTCCCGCGGCATCAGCGCTGCCGAATTCGTCAACACCGCGCCGGCTGAGGAAATCGCCCGGGTGTTCAAGGAATACGGCGAAGAACGTTTCTCCGGGCGTATGGCTCGCGCCGTCGCCGAGCGTCGTGATATCAAGCCGTTCGAGCGCACTGCCGATCTGGCCGAAGTATTGAAAGTCGCCAACCCGGCATGGGAAAAGGGCAAGAACCCGGCCACCCGTGCATTCCAGGGTTTGCGCATTCACGTCAACAACGAATTGGGTGATCTGGAAGCCGGCCTCGAAGCCGCGCTGGACGCTCTGGAAATCGGCGGTCGTCTGGTGGTGATCAGCTTCCACTCGCTGGAAGACCGCATTGTCAAACTGTTCATGCGCAAGCTGGTGAAAGGCGAAGCCGACAACCTGCCGCGCAACCTGCCGGTTCGCCACGTCGCGTTCGAACCGAAAATCAAAGTCCATGGCAAAGCGCAGACGGCCTCCGACGCCGAACTCAAAGCCAACCCACGTTCCCGTAGCGCCGTCATGCGCGTCGCGGAGAAGCTGCGGTGAGCAAGCTTTTCGCCAAGCCACTGCCCGGCGGCAGCTTTCTGATGCTGCTGCTGTTCATCGGCGTGCTCGTCTCGGCCATCGCCGTGTCGTACAGCGCGCACTGGAACCGGCAGTTGCTCAACACCCTTTATAACGAACTCAGCGTGCGCGACAAGGCGCAGGCCGAGTGGGGCCGCCTGATTCTTGAGCAAAGCACCTGGACCGCGCACAGCCGCATCGAAGTGCTGGCCACCGAACAACTGAAAATGCACATCCCTGGCGCGGCTGACGTGAAGATGGTGGCGCCATGATGAAACTCGAAGGCGCACTGTTCCCATGGCGTTTCCGCCTGATGGTGGCGCTACTCGGCGTGATGGTCGCGGCGATCTGCTGGCGCATCATCGACCTGCAAGTGGTTGACCGTGACTTCCTCAAAGGTCAGGGCGATGCGCGCAGCCTGCGTCACATTCCGATTCCGGCTCACCGTGGTCTGATCACCGACCGTAACGGCGAGCCTTTGGCCGTGAGTACCCCGGTGACCACGCTGTGGGCCAACGCCAAGGAAATGCAAACGGCGAAAGAGAAGTGGCCGGCACTCGCCGCCGCGCTGGGTCAGGATCCGAAAGCCCTGACCGAACGCCTCGAAGCTCAGGCCAACAAAGAATTCATTTATCTGGTGCGCGGGTTGACCCCCGAGCAGGGCCAGTCTGTGCTCGATCTGAAAGTGCCGGGCGTTTATGGCATCGAAGAATTCCGCCGGTTTTATCCGGCCGGTGAAGTCACCGCACACATGGTCGGGTTTACCGACATCGACGACCACGGTCGCGAAGGTGTCGAGCTGGCTTATGACGAATGGCTCGCCGGGGTGCCGGGCAAACGACAGGTCATCAAGGATCGGCGCGGACGGCTGATCAAGGATGTCCAGGTCACCAAAAACGCCAAGGCCGGCAAGCCCTTGGCGTTGTCCATTGACCTGCGTCTGCAATATCTGGCCAACCGCGAGCTGCGCAACGCGATCATCGAGAACGGCGCCAAGGCCGGCAGTCTGGTGATCATGGACGTCAAGACCGGCGAGATTCTGGCCATGGTCAACCAGCCGACCTACAACCCGAACAACCGTCGCAACCTGCAACCGGCGATGATGCGTAACCGCGCGATGATCGACGTGTTCGAACCGGGTTCGACCATGAAAGCCATCTCGATGGCCGCTGCCATCGAAACCGGCCGCTGGAAACCGAGTGACACCGTCGAGGTGTATCCGGGCTCCCTGCAGATCGGCAAGTACACGATCAAGGACGTCTCCAAGAGCGAAGGTCCGGTGCTCGACCTGACCGGTATCCTGATCAATTCCAGTAACGTCGGCATGAGTAAGGTCGCGTTCGATATCGGCGGCGAAACGATTTTCCGCCTCGCACAGAAAGTCGGCCTCGGCCAAGACACCGGCCTTGGCTTCCCGGGCGAACGTGTCGGCAACCTGCCGAACTACCGCGATTGGCGCAAGGCTGAAACCGCAACGCTTTCTTACGGCTACGGTATTTCCGTGACTGCGATTCAACTCGTCCACGCGTTCTCGGCGCTGGCCAACAACGGTCGTCTCGCACCGCTGACCCTGATCAAAACCGACAAGCCGCCGCAGACCACGCAAGTGCTGCCGGAAGCCGTGGCGAAAACCCTGCAAGGCATGCTCACTCAGGTGATCGAAGCGCCGCGCGGCGTGTTCCGTGCGCAGGTGCCGGCGTATCACGTGGCGGGCAAGTCGGGTACCGCGCGTAAGACTTCGGTGGGCACCAAGGGCTACGCGGAAAACTCTTATCGCTCGCTGTTCGCCGGTTTCGGCCCGATGAGCGATCCGCGTTACGCGATTGTTGTGGTGATCGATGAACCGTCCAAGGCCGGTTACTTCGGTGGTCTGGTTTCCGCGCCGGTGTTCAGCCGCGTGATGTCCGGCACCCTGCGTCTGATGAACGTTACGCCGGACAACCTGCCGACGACGCAACAAGCCAACGCCACCCCGGTCATACCGCTGAAAGCCAATGGAGGGCGCGGCTGATGTCATTAAGTCTGAACAAGATATTCCCCCACGCCGGCCACGATCTGTTGATCCGTGAATTGGCGCTGGACAGCCGTAACGTACGCGCGGGCGATCTGTTCCTCGCCGTGCCTGGCGGCAAATTCGATGGCCGTGCGCACATTGCCGATGCACTGCAGCGCGGTGCTGCGGCGGTAGCTTATGAAGTGGAAGGCGCCACCGTGCTGCCGATCACCGACGTGCCGCTGATTCCGGTCAAAGGCCTGGCGGCACAGCTTTCGGACATCGCCGGGCGTTTCTACGGTGAGCCAAGTCATCACCTGAATCTGATTGGCGTGACCGGCACCAACGGCAAGACCAGCGTGACCCAATTGGTTGCGCAGGCGCTGGATCTGCTCGGCCAGCATTGCGGCATCGTCGGCACCCTCGGTTCCGGCTTCTATGGCGCCCTGCAAAGCGGTCTGCACACCACGCCGAACCCGATCGCCGTGCAAGCGACTCTGGGCGACCTGAAAAAGGCCGGCGCCAAAGCCGTGGCCATGGAAGTCTCGTCCCACGGTCTGGATCAGGGCCGCGTCACGGCGCTGGCGTTCGACGTGGCGGTGATGACCAACCTGTCCCGCGATCACCTGGATTATCACGGCACCATGCAGGCGTACGCCGAGGCCAAGGCCAAGCTGTTCGCCTGGAATGATCTGAAGTGCCGCGTGGTCAACCTCGACGACGATTTCGGCCGGCAACTGGCCGCTGAAAAACGTGAATCGCGCTTGATTACCTACAGCCTGCTCGACAGCAGCGCCTACCTGTTCTGCCGTGAAGCGCAGTTCGACGACCATGGCGTGCGCGCCACGCTGGTCACGCCGCAGGGCGAACATCATCTGCGCAGCACCTTGCTCGGTCGTTTCAACCTGAGCAACGTACTGGCAGCCGTCGGTGCCTTGCTTGGTCTGGATTACGCGCTCGACGAAATTCTCAAAGTACTGCCGAAACTCGAAGGCCCGGCCGGGCGCATGCAGCGTCTCGGTGGTGGCACACAGCCGTTGGTGGTGGTCGATTACGCCCACACCCCGGACGCTCTGGAAAAAGTCCTGACCGCGCTGCGCCCGCACGTCAAAGGTCAGCTGCTGTGCCTGTTCGGCTGCGGCGGTGACCGTGATCGCGGCAAACGTCCGTTGATGGCCGAAGTGGTCGAGCGTCTGGCCGACCAAGTGCTGGTCACCGACGACAACCCGCGCACCGAAGATCCTGCAGTGATTTTCGATGACATCCGCGCCGGTTTCACGGCTGTGGATAAAGTCACCTTCGTCGCCGGCCGTGGTCAGGCGATCGCGCAACTGATTGCCGGCGCGTCCGCCGATGACGTGATTGTTCTGGCCGGTAAAGGTCACGAGGACTATCAGGAAATCAACGGCGAGCGCCACGCTTTCTCCGATCTGGTCGAGGCCGATCACGCCCTGACCGCTTGGGAGGTGGCCCATGCTTAAGGCCCTGAAGCTCAGCGAACTGACCAACGCCCTCGACGCACGTTTGATCGCGGGTGATGCCAGTTTCGACGGCGTCAGTATCGACAGCCGCGCGATCCAGCCCGGCCAACTGTTTATTGCGTTGACCGGCCCGCGTTTCGATGGTCATGACTATCTGAATGATGTCGCTGGCAAAGGCGCCGTTGCCGCGCTGGTCGAGCGTGAAGTCGCCGACAGCACGCTGCCGCAACTGCTGGTCAAAGACACCCGTCAGGCCCTCGGCCAATTGGGCGCGCTGAACCGTGCCGCGTTCACTCAGCCAGTCGCCGCGATCACCGGTTCCAGCGGCAAGACCACAGTCAAGGAAATGCTCGCGAGCATCCTGCGCACGCGCGGTCCGGTACTGGCGACCCGTGGCAACCTGAACAACGACCTCGGCGCACCGCTGACCCTGCTCGAACTGGCTCCGGAGCACACTTCGGCGGTGATCGAACTGGGCGCCTCGCGCCTGGGTGAAATCGCCTACACAGTCGGGTTGACCAAACCGCACGTAGCGATCCTGAACAATGCCGGCACCGCGCACGTTGGTGAGTTCGGCGGCCCGGAAAAAATCGTCGAAGCCAAAGGCGAAATCATCGACGGGCTGGCGGCCGATGGCATCGCCGTGCTTAACCTCGATGACAAAGCCTTCGGTATCTGGAAGACCCGTGCGGGCGCTCGCAAAGTGCTGACCTTCGCCCTGAGCAACACTCAGGCGGACTTCTACGCCAGCGACCTGAGCACCGATGCCCGTGGTTGCCCGGCCTTCAATCTGCACACACCTGAAGGTGTCGAGCGCGTTCAACTGAACCTGCTCGGCACCCATAATGTCGCCAATTCCATGGCCGCCGCCGCTGCCGCACACGCCTTGGGGGTGTCGCTGTTCGGCATCGCCACCGGGCTTGGCGCCGTGCAACCGGTCAAGGGGCGCACCGTCGCGCAACTGGCGAAAAACGGTATGCGCGTGATTGATGACACTTACAACGCAAACCCCACCTCGATGTGTGCGGCCGTTGATATACTCGCCGGCTTTTCCGGCCGCACCGTCCTGGTGCTCGGAGATATCGGCGAGTTGGGCGATTGGGCGGAGCAGGGGCACCGCGACGTGGGCGAGTACGCCCGGGGCAAGGTTTCCGCGCTTTATGCCGTTGGGCCAAACATGGTTCACGCCGTAAACGCTTTCGGTGAACAGGCGCATCACTTCGGCACGCAAGCCGAACTGATTCAGGCCCTCGACGCCGAGCAGGACACAAACACCACCATTTTGATCAAGGGTTCGCGCAGTGCAGCGATGGAAAACATCGTTGCGGCTCTGTGCGGGTCCAGTCTGGAGAAACATTAATGCTGCTGCTGCTAGCGGAGTATCTGCAACAGTTCTACAAAGGCTTCGCGGTCTTTCAGTACCTGACCCTGCGCGGGATTCTCGGTGTGCTGACCGCGCTGGTTTTGTCGCTGTGCTATGGCCCGTGGATGATCCGTACCCTGCAGAACCGTCAGATCGGTCAATCCGTGCGTAACGACGGCCCGCAATCGCACCTGTCCAAGTCGGGCACCCCGACCATGGGCGGCGCACTGATTCTGTCTTCGATCGGCGTCAGCACTCTGCTGTGGGCTGACCTGAGCAACCGCTACGTCTGGACTGTTCTGTTGGTGACCCTGCTGTTCGGCGCCATCGGTTGGGTCGACGATTACCGCAAAGTCATCGAGAAGAACTCCCGTGGTCTGCCGAGCCGCTGGAAGTATTTCTGGCAGTCGGTGTTCGGCCTCGGCGCGGCGATCTTCCTTTATATGACCGCTTCCACGCCGGTGGAAACCACGCTGATCCTGCCTATGCTCAAGGACTACAGCATTCCGCTGGGCCTCGGTTTCATCGTGCTGACTTACTTTGTGATCGTCGGTTCGAGCAACGCGGTCAACCTGACTGATGGCCTTGATGGCCTGGCGATCATGCCGACCGTGATGGTCGGCGGTGGCCTCGGCATCTTCTGCTACCTGTCGGGTAACGTGAAATTCGCTGAATACCTGTTGATTCCTTATGTGCCGGGCGCGGGCGAACTGATCGTGTTCTGCGGCGCGCTGATCGGTGCCGGCCTCGGCTTCCTCTGGTTCAACACCTATCCGGCGCAAGTGTTCATGGGCGACGTCGGTGCACTGGCACTCGGCGCGGCTCTGGGCACCATCGCGGTGATCGTCCGTCAGGAAATCGTCCTGTTCATCATGGGCGGCGTGTTCGTGATGGAAACCCTGTCAGTCGTCATTCAGGTTGCGTCCTTTAAGCTGACCGGTCGCCGTGTGTTCCGCATGGCACCTATACACCACCATTTTGAACTCAAGGGCTGGCCCGAG
This sequence comes from Pseudomonas sp. ZY71, assembly GCF_036542145.1. Taxonomy (NCBI): domain Bacteria; kingdom Pseudomonadati; phylum Pseudomonadota; class Gammaproteobacteria; order Pseudomonadales; family Pseudomonadaceae; genus Pseudomonas; species Pseudomonas sp. ZY71. The sequence continues at coordinate 5,522,297 of NZ_CP144274.1, read as the reverse complement.
CCGCGCGTGATCGTCCGTTTCTGGATCATCACCGTGATTCTCGTGTTGATCGGCCTTGCCACCCTGAAGCTGAGGTAGAACGAGTGTCTCTGATCGCTTCTGACCACTTCCGCATCGTTGTCGGCCTCGGCAAGAGCGGCATGTCCCTGGTTCGCTTCCTGGCGAACCGGGGCACGTCGTTTGCCGTCGCCGATACGCGGGAAAATCCACCGGAACTGGCCACGCTCAAGCGTGACTATCCGCACGTGGAAGTGCGTTGTGGCGAGCTGGACGTCGAATTCCTCTGCCGTGCCGACGAGCTCTACGTGAGCCCCGGCCTGGCGCTGGCGACTCCGGCCCTGCAAGCCGCTGCGGCCCGTGGCGTGAAACTGTCCGGCGACATCGAACTGTTCGCGCGTAACGCGCGGGCGCCGATCGTGGCCATCAGCGGTTCCAACGCGAAGAGCACCGTCACCACCCTGGTTGGCGAAATGGCGGCTGCGGCCGGCAAACGCGTAGCCGTCGGCGGCAACCTCGGCACGCCGGCGCTGGACCTGCTCAGCGACGATGTCGAGCTGTACGTGATGGAGTTGTCGAGCTTTCAGCTGGAAACCACCGACCAGCTCAACGCTGAAGTGGCCACCGTGCTGAACATCAGCGAAGACCACATGGATCGCTACAGCGGTCTGCCGGCGTACCACCTGGCCAAGCATCGGATTTTCCGTGGCGCGAAGCAGTTCGTGGTCAACCGTCAGGATGCGCTGACCCGTCCGTTGATGGGCGAGGGCCAGCCGTGCTGGACCTTCGGTCTGACCAAACCGGATTTCAAAGCCTTCGGTATCCGCGAAGAAGACGGCGAGAAATACCTGGCCTTCGAATTCCAGAACCTGATGCCGGTGCGTGAGCTGAAGATTCGCGGCGCCCATAACCAGTCCAACGCCCTCGCGGCATTGGCGCTGGGGCATGCCGTGGGTCTGCCGTTCGACGCCATGCTCTCGGCCCTGCGCACTTTCGCCGGTCTCGAACATCGCTGCCAGTGGGTACGTGATCTCGACGGCGTGGCGTACTACAACGATTCCAAAGCCACCAACGTCGGCGCCGCCCTGGCCGCCATCGAAGGCTTGGGCGCGGATATCGACGGCAAGGTCATCCTGATCGCCGGTGGCGATGGCAAGGGCGCCGAATTCAACGATCTGCGTGATCCGGTGGCGGCCAACTGCCGCGCCGTGATCCTGATGGGCCGCGACTCCGACAAGATCGGCGCGGCCATCGGTGATGCCGTGCCACTGATTCGCGCAACCTCGCTGGTTGACGCCGTCGCACAATGCCGCGCCGCCGCCCAGCCGGGTGATGTGGTGCTGCTGTCGCCGGCCTGCGCCAGTTTCGACATGTTCAAGAATTACGAAGACCGTGGTCACCAGTTCGTCCGCGCTGTGGAGGACCTGGCATGAGCCTGTTCAATATCATCAAGCCGTATCCGTCGCCGATCATCACCGGGCGCGGCATCGACCTCGATTTCCCGATGCTCGCCGGTTGCCTGGCGCTGCTCGGTCTCGGTTTGATCATGATCGCCTCGGCTTCCACCGAAGTCGCGGCGGCGCAGTCGGGCAGTCCGCTGTATTACATGATTCGCCACCTTATTTATGTGGTGCTCGGTTTGGGCGCGTGCATCGTCACCATGATGATTCCGATCGCCACCTGGCAACGTCTCGGCTGGCTGATGCTGATCGGTGCGTTCGGCTTGCTGGTGATGGTGATCATCCCCGGCATCGGTCGCGAAGTGAACGGTTCGATGCGCTGGATCGGTTTCAGCTTCTTCAACGTGCAGCCGTCGGAAATCGCCAAAGTGTTCGTGGTGATCTACCTCGCCGGTTATCTGGTGCGCCGTCAGAAAGAAGTGCGCGAGAGCTGGATGGGCTTCTTCAAGCCATTCATCGTGCTGCTGCCAATGGCCGGTCTGTTGCTGATGGAGCCGGACTTCGGTGCCACCGTGGTGATGATGGGCGCTGCGGCGGCGATGCTATTCCTTGGCGGGGTCGGGCTGTTCCGCTTCTCGCTGATGGTGGTGTTGGCGGTCGGGGCCGTGGTCTTGCTGATTCAAATGCAGCCGTATCGTATGGCGCGTCTGACCAACTTCGCCGACCCGTGGGCCGACCAGTTCGGCGCCGGTTATCAGTTATCGCAAGCATTGATCGCTTTCGGTCGCGGCGAATGGCTGGGCGTCGGTCTGGGCAACAGCGTGCAGAAGCAGTTCTACCTGCCGGAAGCTCACACCGACTTCGTGTTCTCGGTATTGGCTGAAGAACTCGGCGCGGTCGGTTCGCTGTGCACCGTCGCACTGTTCGTGTTCGTGTGTATTCGCGGCATGTACATCGGCCTGTGGGCGGAGAAAGCCAAACAGTTCTTCGCCGCTTATGTTGCGTACGGTTTATCGTTCCTGTGGATTGGTCAGTTCCTGATCAACATCGGTGTGAACGTCGGCCTGCTGCCAACCAAAGGTCTGACCTTGCCGTTCCTCAGTTACGGCGGCAGTTCGTTGGTGATCTGCTGTGCCTGTCTCGGCTTATTGCTGAGGATCGAGTGGGAGAGTCGAACTCACCTGGGCAGTGAAGAAATGGAATTCCATGAGAGCGACTTCGCCGAGGAGCCGAATCATGGGCGCTAACGTATTGATCATGGCCGGCGGTACCGGCGGCCACGTGTTCCCGGCGCTGGCTTGTGCCCGCGAGTTTCAGGCGCGCGGTTACACCGTGCACTGGCTCGGCACGCCACGCGGGATCGAGAACGAACTGGTGCCGGCCGCAGGGCTGGAACTGCACCGCATTAACGCCACCGGCCTGCGCGGCAAGGGCAAGCTGTCGCTGCTCAAGGCGCCGTTCATGCTGCTGAAATCGGTGTGGCAGGCGCGGGCGATCATTCGTCGCTTGAAGCCAGTGTGTGTGGTCGGCTTCGGTGGTTATGTGACTGGCCCCGGTGGTCTTGCCGCGAAACTGGCTGGTGTGCCGGTGATCGTTCACGAGCAGAACGCTGTGGCCGGCACCGCCAATCGGTTGCTGGTGCCGTTCGCCGCCCGAGTGTGTGAAGCGTTCCCCGACACCTTTACTCTGTCGGACACCCGCCGTACCACCGGAAATCCGGTGCGCAGCGAGCTGTTCCTCGACACATCGCGACCAGCCCTGACCGGTCGCAAAGCGCGTTTGCTGATCCTCGGCGGAAGCCTTGGCGCAGAACCGTTGAACAAGTTGCTGCCTGAAGCTCTGGCCCAAGTCGCTGCCGATTTGCGCCCGGAAGTGTTTCATCAGGCCGGCAAAAACCACGATGAAGTGACTGCAGAGCGCTACCGCGCCGCCGGCGTCGATGCGCAGGTGCAGCCGTTCATCAAAGACATGGCCCAGGCCTATGGCTGGGCTGACCTGGTGGTGTGCCGCGCAGGCGCGTTGACCATCAGTGAGCTGGCTGCCGCCGGTCTGCCCTCGATGCTGGTGCCTTTGCCCCACGCGATCGACGATCACCAGACCCGCAACGCCGATTATTTGGCCCGCGAAGGCGCTGCCTTCCTGATGCCGCAAAGAACGACTGGTGCCGCGGACCTTGCCGCGCGCCTGACAGAGGTCTTGATGCAACCGCAACGACTCGAAGATATGGCCCAAGCGGCCCGCCGTCTGGCGAAACCCGATGCCACCCGTAGTGTGGTCGATACCTGTCTGGAGGTGGCCCATGGTTGAGAATCAGAAAGCCATGCCGCAACCGGAAATGCGCCGCATCCGTCGCATCCACTTCGTCGGCATCGGCGGCGTGGGCATGTGCGGCATTGCCGAAGTGTTGTTGAACCTGGGCTATGAAGTGTCCGGTTCCGACCTGAAAGCCTCGCCGGTGACCGAGCGCCTGGAATCGTTCGGCGCGCACATCTTCATCGGCCACCGTGCCGAGAACGCCGCGACCGCCGATGTGCTGGTGGTGTCGAGCGCTGTGAACACCTCCAACCCGGAAGTCGCGACTGCGCTTGAGCGTCGTATCCCGGTGGTGCCACGCGCAGAAATGCTTGCCGAACTGATGCGCTATCGCCACGGCATCGCCGTCGCCGGTACCCACGGCAAAACCACCACCACCAGCCTGATCGCTTCGGTGTTCGCCGCCGGTGGTCTGGACCCGACGTTCGTGATTGGTGGTCGTCTGAATGCCGCGGGCACCAATGCCCAGCTCGGCACCAGCCGTTACCTGATCGCCGAAGCCGATGAAAGCGATGCGAGCTTCCTGCACCTGCAACCGCTGGTGGCCGTGGTCACCAACATCGACGCCGACCACATGGCGACCTACGACGGTGACTTCAACAAACTGAAGAAAACCTTCGTCGAGTTCCTGCACAACCTGCCGTTCTACGGTTTGGCGGTGATGTGCCTGGACGATCCGGTGGTGCGTGAAATCCTCCCACTGGTGAAACGTCCGACCGTGACCTACGGCTTCAGCGAAGACGCTGACGTGCGCGCGATCAATATTCGCCAGCAAGGCATGCAAACGTTCTTCACCGTGCTGCGCCCGGATCGTGAGCCGCTGGACGTGTCGGTGAACATGCCCGGCAACCACAACGTCCTCAACTCGCTGGCGACCATTTGCATCGCCACCGACGAAGGCGTCAGCGATGAAGCCATCGTCCAGGGCCTGTCGGGTTTCCAGGGCGTTGGTCGACGCTTCCAGGTCTACGGCGAACTGCCGGTGGACGGCGGCAACGTGATGCTGGTCGATGACTACGGTCACCACCCGACCGAAGTCGCCGCGGTTATCAAAGCCGTGCGCGGTGGCTGGCCGGAACGCCGTCTGGTGATGGTGTACCAGCCGCACCGTTACAGCCGCACCCGCGACCTGTACGACGATTTCGTCAATGTCCTGGCTGACGCCAACGTGTTGCTGTTGATGGAAGTCTATCCAGCCGGCGAAGAGCCGATCCCCGGTGCCGACAGCCGCAAGCTGTGCAACAGCATCCGCCAGCGCGGTCAGCTCGACCCGATCTACATCGAGCGTGGCGTCGATCTGGCGCCGCTGGTCAAGCCGCTGTTGCGTGCCGGCGACATCCTGTTGTGCCAGGGCGCCGGTGATATCGGCGGTCTCGCGCCGAAGCTGTTGAAAAGTGAATTGTTCGCTGGCGCCGTGGCGGCGTCGGTCGAGGGGAAGTTGAAATGACTGCTGCCTACGCCAACCTGTTCTCCACCATCGCGCCGAAAGACTTCGGCCGCGTCGCCGTGCTCTTTGGCGGTTTGAGTGCCGAGCGTGAGGTGTCGCTGAAATCCGGTAACGCCGTGCTCGACGCGCTGCAAAGTGCTGGCGTGGACGCGTTCGGCATCGACGTTGGCGACGACATTCTGCAACGTCTGCTCAGCGAAAAGATCGACCGCGCCTTCATCATTCTTCACGGCCGTGGCGGTGAAGACGGCTCCATGCAGGGCCTGCTCGAAGTGGCGGGCATTCCCTACACCGGCAGTGGCATTCTGGCCTCGGCATTGGCGATGGACAAACTGCGTACCAAGCAGGTCTGGCACAGCCTCGGGATTCCGACGCCGCGTCACGCCGTGCTGTGCAGCGAAGCCGATTGTATTTCCGCGGCGACGGAACTGGGCTTCCCTTTGATCGTCAAACCGGCGCATGAAGGTTCAAGTATCGGGATGGCCAAAGTGAGTTCTGCGTCCGAGTTGATCGACGCATGGAAAGCGGCCAGTACCTACGATTCGCAAGTCTTGGTTGAGCAATGGATTCAAGGTCCGGAGTTCACCATCGCCACCCTGCGTGACCAGGTGTTGCCTCCTATCGCCCTGGGTACACCGCACACGTTCTACGACTACGACGCCAAGTACATCGCCAACGATACCCAGTACCGCATTCCGTGCGGGCTGGATGCCGCCAAGGAAAAGGAACTCATGGATCTCACGGCCAAGGCCTGTGAGGCGCTGGGTATTGCCGGTTGGGGCAGGGCGGACGTGATGCAGGACGCCGACGGGCAGTTCTGGTTTCTGGAAGTGAACACCGCTCCGGGCATGACCGATCACAGTCTGGTGCCGATGGCCGCGCGTGCGGCCGGCCTGGATTTCCAGCAACTGGTTCTGGCCATTCTGGCCGCCAGTGTTGAAGACGCTCGAGGTTAAGACGATGCAAGGCGCTCAGCTCCGACATCAGCCTCCCGCACCCGGCCGCAAGCCGGTGCCACGGGGTGCCAGCCGAATGGTGGCGAAAGAGCCGATGTCCGCGCGCCTGCCGAAAGCCAATTTCAGCTTTCTGAAAAGTCTGTTCTGGCCGGTGCTGTTGGTGGTGCTGGGCTTCGGTACTTACGAAGGCGCAACGCGTCTGCTGCCGTACGCCGACCGGCCGATCACCAAGATCGCCGTGCAGGGCGACCTGAGCTACATCAGCCAGCAAGCGGTGCAGCAGCGGATCGCCCCGTACGTGGCGTCGAGCTTCTTCACCATCGACCTGGCCGGCATGCGCACCGAGCTTGAGCAGATGCCGTGGATCGCCCACGCCGAAGTCCGTCGCGTGTGGCCGGACCAGGTGGTGATCCGCCTCGAAGAGCAACTCCCGGTGGCGCGTTGGGGCGACGAGTCATTGCTGAACAACCAGGGCCAGGCGTTTACGCCCAAGGAACTGGCGAACTACGAACACCTGCCACAGCTGTTCGGCCCACAACGGGCCCAGCAGCAAGTGATGCAGCAGTATCAGGTGCTGAGCCAGATGCTGCGGCCGTTGGGCTTCTCGATTGCGCGCCTGGAATTGCGTGAACGCGGGAGTTGGTTCCTGACCACCGGTGCCGGCAGTTCCGGCCCCGGCATCGAGTTGCTGCTGGGACGCGGCAACCTGGTGGAAAAGATGCGCCGCTTTATCGCCATCTATGACAAGACACTTAAAGACCAGATTACGAACATTGCGCGCATCGATCTGCGCTACGCCAACGGCCTTGCTGTTGGCTGGCGGGAACCAGTAGCGCCGACGACAGCCCAACCCGCTGTCGCAAAGAATTAAGAAGAGGCAGGACCCATGGCAAACGTGCAAAGCGGCAAAATGATCGTCGGTCTCGATATCGGCACCTCCAAAGTGGTGGCGCTGGTCGGCGAGGTTTCCGACGACGGCTCGCTGGAAATCGTCGGGATCGGTACCCATCCGTCCCGTGGCCTGAAGAAGGGCGTGGTGGTCAACATCGAGTCCACCGTGCAATCGATCCAGCGCGCGATCGAAGAAGCCCAACTGATGGCGGGCTGCCGCATTCACTCGGCGTTCGTCGGCGTTGCAGGCAATCACATCCGCAGCCTGAACTCCCACGGCATCGTCGCGATCCGTGATCGCGAAGTCAGCTCGGCTGACCTTGAGCGCGTGCTCGACGCCGCTCAGGCTGTGGCGATCCCGGCTGACCAGCGCGTGCTGCACACCCTGCCGCAGGATTACGTGATCGATAACCAGGAAGGCGTGCGCGAGCCACTGGGCATGTCCGGCGTGCGTCTGGAAGCCAAGGTTCACGTGGTCACCTGCGCCGTCAACGCCGCTCAGAACATTGAAAAATGCGTGCGTCGCTGCGGTCTGGAAATCGACGACATCATTCTCGAGCAACTGGCCTCGGCCTACTCGGTGCTGACCGACGACGAGAAAGAACTGGGCGTGTGCCTGGTCGACATCGGCGGCGGCACCACCGACATCGCGATCTTCACTGAAGGCGCGATCCGTCACACCGCAGTGATCCCGATTGCCGGTGATCAGGTGACCAACGACATCGCCATGGCGTTGCGCACCCCGACCCAGTACGCCGAAGAGATCAAGATTCGCTACGCCTGCGCCCTGGCCAAGCTGGCCGGTGCCGGTGAAACCATCAAGGTGCCAAGCGTTGGCGACCGTCCACCGCGCGAACTGTCGCGTCAGGCCCTGGCCGAAGTGGTCGAGCCGCGTTACGACGAACTGTTCACGCTGATCCAGGCCGAGCTGCGTCGCAGCGGCTACGAAGACCTGATCCCGGCCGGCATCGTCCTCACCGGCGGTACTTCGAAGATGGAAGGCGCCACTGAACTGGCCGAAGAAATCTTCCATATGCCGGTCCGTCTGGGCGTGCCGCATGGCGTCAAGGGCCTGGATGACGTGGTGCGCAACCCGATTTATTCCACTGGCGTTGGCTTGTTGATGTACGGCCTGCAAAAGCAGTCCGACGGAGTTTCGTTCTCCGGCATCGGCAGCCGCGACAGCTACAGCAACGAAGAGCCGCAGGCGCCGTTGCTGGACCGATTGAAGAAGTGGGTTCAAGGCAACTTCTAAAGCTTTACCGCAACACCGCAACAAAAAAGCAGTAGGCGAAAAAACTAGAGAATGTAAGGAGAGGGAAAATGTTCGAACTCGTAGACAACATCCCCGCAAGCCCGGTAATCAAAGTTATCGGTGTTGGCGGTGGCGGCGGCAACGCTGTCAATCACATGGTCAAGAGCAACATCGAAGGCGTTGAGTTCATCTGCGCCAACACTGATGCTCAAGCGCTGAAAAACATCGGCGCGCGTACCATTCTGCAACTGGGCACCGGCGTGACCAAAGGTCTCGGCGCCGGCGCCAACCCTGAAGTAGGTCGTCAGGCCGCTCTCGAAGACCGTGAGCGCATTGCCGAAGTCCTGCAGGGCACCAACATGGTGTTCATCACCACTGGCATGGGCGGCGGCACCGGTACCGGTGCTGCGCCGATCATCGCCGAAGTGGCCAAGGAAATGGGCATTCTGACCGTTGCGGTCGTAACGCGTCCGTTCCCGTTCGAAGGCCGCAAGCGTATGCAGATCGCCGATGAAGGCATCCGCATGCTCTCGGAAAGCGTCGACTCGTTGATCACCATTCCTAACGAGAAGCTGCTGACCATCCTCGGTAAAGACGCAAGCCTGCTGTCGGCTTTCGCCAAGGCAGACGATGTACTGGCCGGTGCCGTTCGCGGTATCTCCGACATCATCAAGCGTCCGGGCATGATCAACGTCGACTTCGCCGACGTACGTACCGTGATGAGCGAAATGGGCATGGCGATGATGGGCACTGGCTGCGCCAGCGGTCCGAACCGTGCACGTGAAGCCACCGAAGCGGCGATCCGTAACCCGCTGCTGGAAGACGTGAACCTGCAAGGCGCACGCGGCATCCTGGTGAACATCACCGCCGGTCCTGACCTGTCCCTGGGTGAGTACTCCGACGTGGGTTCGATCATCGAAGCCTTCGCTTCCGAGCACGCGATGGTCAAGGTCGGTACCGTTATCGATCCGGACATGCGCGACGAGCTGCACGTAACCGTGGTTGCCACTGGTCTGGGCGCAAAAATCGAGAAGCCTGTAAAGGTCATCGACAACACCGTTCACACCTCCATGGCTTCCGCCCAGGTGCAACAACCGGCTGCGGCCCGTCAGGAAGCACCAGCGGTGAACTACCGTGATCTGGACCGTCCGACCGTCATGCGCAACCAGGCTCAGGCCGGTGCTGCGGCTGCCGCGAAGATGAATCCGCAAGATGATCTGGACTACCTGGACATCCCGGCTTTCCTGCGTCGTCAGGCCGATTGATGGAATGTATCAGGGCTATGAAGGTGATTGGTGTTCAGCAAAGGCATGGTCTGCTATCATCGCCAGCCTTTGTTGATACCAGTTCGCAATTTGCGCTGAAGCGGCCCAAGCCATGATTAAACAACGCACACTGAAAAATATTATCCGTGCCACAGGTGTAGGCCTGCACTCCGGTGAGAAGGTCTATCTGACCCTCAAGCCTGCGCCTGTCGACACTGGCATTGTGTTTTGTCGCGCTGACCTCGACCCTGTGGTGCAGATTCCTGCCCGCGCGGAAAACGTCGGTGAAACCACTATGTCGACGACGCTGATCAACGGCGACGTCAAAGTGGACACGGTAGAGCACTTGCTCTCGGCCATGGCTGGCCTGGGCATCGATAACGCCTACGTCGAGCTCTCCGCGTCCGAAGTCCCGATCATGGATGGCAGCGCTGGACCCTTCGTATTCCTGATTCAATCGGCAGGCCTGGAAGAACAGGACGCCGCCAAGAAATTCATCCGCATCCTGCGTGAAGTGACAGTGGAAGACGGCGACAAGCGCGCCACTTTCGTCCCTTTCGAAGGGTTCAAGGTGAGCTTCGAGATCGATTTCGATCACCCGGTATTCCGGGACCGCACCCAAAGTGCAAGCGTGGATTTTTCCAGCACTTCGTTCGTAAAAGAAGTCAGCCGCGCCCGTACCTTTGGTTTCATGAGTGATATCGAGTACCTGCGCAAGCACAACCTCGCACTCGGCGGCAGCGTTGAAAACGCAATCGTGGTCGATGCCGATGGCGTGTTGAACGAAGACGGCCTTCGCTATGAAGACGAATTCGTGAAGCACAAGATCCTCGATGCCATTGGCGATCTGTATCTGCTGGGTAACAGCCTGATTGGTGAGTTCAAGGGCTTCAAGTCCGGCCACGCACTGAACAACCAGCTGCTGCGCAAGTTGATTGAGCAGACAGATGCTTGGGAAGTGGTGACGTTCGAAGACGCCAGCACCGCACCAATCTCTTACATGCGCCCGGTTGCGGCGGTGTAAGTAAAAAACCTCTCTAGTTTTTTGAAGGCCATCCTCGGATGGCCTTTTTTTATGCCTGCAGTTTTTGTGTTGCCTGGGCCGGCCCCATCGCGAGCAGGCTCACTCCTACATTTGAAATGCATTCCCCTGTAGGAGTGAGCCTGCTCGCGATAGGGCCGGTGAAGCCACTACATTTATCAGGAAGCCACCACCACCCGGTTACGCCCACCTTCCTTGGCCTGATACAACGCCTTGTCCGCCGCAAACAGCAACTGCTCCAGCGTCATCTCACTCGCCGCCGTCCACGTCGCGATGCCAATGCTCACCGTCATCGGCCGCTCGGCCCCGTCGACCAATGGCAACTGCTCCACCGCCTGACGAATATGCTCGGCAATCTGCTGCGCGCCATGACCGTCGGTCTCGGCGAGAATCACCGAAAACTCCTCGCCACCATAACGCGCGACCAGATCCGCCGGTCGCCGCACACTTTCAGTAATGACCCTGGCCAGCGTCTTCAGCGCCTGATCCCCGCCCTGATGCCCATGCCGATCATTGAACGCCTTGAAGTGGTCGGCATCGATCATCATCACCGACATCGGCTTGCCCGAGCGTTGGGCGCGGAACCACTCATGACGCAACGCCTGATCGAGCATCCGCCGATTGGCCACACCGGTCAGCGCGTCGGTGGCGGCCAGTTGCGCCAGCTCGCGCTCGGCCCGCTGGCGCAAGCGCAACTCGCGGGCCAGCAGCCAGGTCAGCCACAGCAAACCCACGCACAACACCCCCGTGGCGCCGCTGATCAACAGGGCGGTCCGACGCCACGTGCCGAACACCTCGTCGCTGGACAGCGCGACCATCACGATCAACGGCAGATTGCCGACCCGCGAATAGGTGTAGAGACGTTGCTGATGGTCGATGCTGGAAACGCTGTTGAAACTGCCATTGCCACTCTTGTCGCGCAGAATCCGTATGACGTTGGGCCGGTTGCCGAAGCTCTTGCCGATCGAATCGCTTTGCAGATAAGGCTTCTGCGCCAGCAGCACGCCGTCGTTGTCGATGATGTTCAACGTGCTGTCTTTACCGATGTCGAGGCTGTTGAACAACTGGTCGAAGTAGTCGAGCTTCATCGACGCCACGGCCACACCGGCGAACTCACCGGTGTCCGAGGAAATCCGTCGGCTGAAGCTGATGCGCCACTGGTTGGCTTCGTCGCAGTCGCAACGGGTCTTGAACGGGCGGCTGATATACATGCCGACATCGCGGTTGAACGCGTGGGCGAGGAAGTAATCGCGGTCGGCAAAATTGCCCGGTTTCGGCTCGATTCGCGAAGAATCGGCGATCACATCGCCGTGTTTATCGAGGAGCAGAATGTCGCCCTTGAAGCGCGCCGTGGTGGAGCGGTCGAACAGCGCCAGATGGCGGATCTGCGGCGAGACATCCTGCAGGTCGTCGCGTTGCGCGGCGGCGATCAGGCCTTGCAGGGTCAAGTCGTACAACTCGACGGTGCGCAGCACATCGGCGTCGATCAGTTGCGCGATGGTGGTGGCGCTGCGGGTCGCCGATTCCTGAGCGTTGGCGTGCTCGCGGATCAGCAGGAACGTGACGATGCACAGAATCGCGATCACGGTCAGCGAACTGCCGCAGATCAGCAGCAGCTCGGGGCGTCCGGTCTTGCCCGCAACGGGTGGGGTACGGCTCGCGATCATGATTGGGCTGTCGGTTGGGGAAAGTCTTATAAGCGTAGTTGCACAACACCACCGAAGCGCTTGACGCAAAATACCTGTGGGAGCGAGCTTGCTCGCGAATGCGTTGTGTCAGCCAACATCAATGTTGCTGAAAGATCGCCTTCGCGAGCAAGCTCGCTCCCACAGGTTTGGTCATTGCTTGAGCTATCGGAGTCAGTCTGCAGTCAGCTTAGCGCCGATCTTAGAAGACGTTGATCGGGTAGTCGATGATTACGCGGTATTCATCCGTGTCCGAATCAATCACGCCGTAACCGTTGCCGCCACGGTTGGTCGCCCATTGCAGGTGCACCGCCAGATCCTTGGCCTGACCGCTCTGCACGACGTATTTCAGATCGAGATCGCGTTCCCAATGCTTGGCGTTGCGGCCATCGGCGCTGTACCAGTTGGAATAGCCTTTGCTGTCAGGGTCGACCTTGGTCAGATCCACAGTGCCGCGCGAGTAGGACACAGACGAGGTCAGCCCCGGTACGCCGACACCGGCGAAGTCGTAGGCGTATTTAAGCTTCCACGAGCGTTCGTTCGGGCCGTTGAAGTCGGAATACTGCTGTGAGTTATCCAGATAAACGCTGTCGCCCTGACTGATGTAGTCGAACGGCGTGTTGCCGTTGACCCGCTGATACGCGGCAGTAACGCTGTGATTACCGACGCCAACGGTGAAATGCAGGCTGTAGGTGTTGTTGTCGATGTTGCCCAGCAGCGCATCACCGGTGTCTTGCGTGTGATAGAAGTGCAGGCCCGGGTTGAGGCTGACCAGATCGTTCAACTGCCACGTGTAGTCGAGGTCGTAGTAGTACTGGTTCCAGATGTTCTTCAGCTCGGAGGCGTAAAGACTGCTGGTCAGGCCTTCGACACCGCTCCAGGCCACGCCGGCCCAGTTCAGGTGCTGACTCTCGTCGCCCTCGGCCAATGTCCCGTAGGAAGTGCCGATGCGTGTGTGGCCACTCTGGTTGTAAGGCTTGGTGAAACTGGCCTGGCCGCCTTCGATCAACCAGCCGTCGAAGCTGTGGTTGGTCAGGCTCACACCACGGAAGGTCTGCGGCAGCATGCGCGTGTCACCGCCGGCAATCACCGGGTTGGTGAGGAACAGATCACCGGCCTTCAACTCGGTATCGAACGCGCGCATTTTCAGCGTGCCACCTGCGGTGGAAAACGCCCCCGGCGCTTTGCCGCCGTTCTCTCTGACCGGCAGGATGCTCGAACCGTCGGTGCCGCCACCGCCATCCAGTTTCAGCCCGAGCATGGCGTGGGCATCAATGCCGAAACCGACCGTACCTTCGGTGTAGCCCGACTTGAAGATGCCAAGAAAGCCCTGGCCCCACTCGATGTTGTCGTCCGCTTTCTGCAAGCGGTTGCGATTCATGTAGTAGTTGCGGGCGTTGAGGTTGAGGCTCGAACCTTCGACAAAGCCTTGTTTGGCAGGCTCGTCGGCGTGAGCGGCAGGGGCAATCGTTGCGGCAATTGCAATGAACAGCGGGGTGAAACGGACTGGGTAACGCACGTGCAATGGAGCTCCTTGGGTCAACTGGCGCTTCTATATTTTGAGGCGCTCGATGTTTCTTGTTGTTACAGACGAACCAAACGGCTTTCAGACCACAACGAAAAAAGGCCGCTAAAAGGCAGCGGCCTGGAATGACGACGATTGAACGGGAAGAGCCAAACAACCGCGTCGAGGGAAACGTTGGCGCGGTGCGCGACTCAGCTGTCTTTCTCGGATGCTTGAGTCTGGGAAGTGGCAGCCTGAGGGGCTTGCGAGGCGTCCTGAGCCTTGGCCATCACTTCGGCCTGATGCTGGTCGAAGGCCTGAGCGCGAGCGACATTTTGCGCCACGAACGACTGCGATTCTTCAGCCATCGCCATCGGCGACAGGATCAATGAGGACAAAACGAACGCGCTGGCAATACCCATACTGTTGGACATCTTGAAAACCTTCTCGCTTGGCGAGTGCTGTTTGGTGCGGGCAAAGATAAGGTCGCCGGGCGTTGGGAAACAGCGTGATTTTCATAAATGACTGTTACAGCACAAGCAAAGATCACCCCCTCACCCCAGCCCTCTCCCCCAATGGGGCAAGGGGGAAAGGGAGCAGATTGTGGGCTTTTCAAAGCCTGAGTTCGACTCGATATTTCAATGTCAGTCAAAAGCCCCTCACCCCAACCCTCCCGAAACGTCGGACCGCCCGTAGGGAGAGGGAGCTGACCGAGGTGTCTGGCGTTGTACATCGACCTGAAAGATCGAGTCGATTATGGATTCGGTGAATCAAGATCAGGTCGGTGCACATCTGCAGCATCCCCCAATCAGTCCCCTCTCCCGGAGGGAGAGGGAGCTGACCGAGGTGTCTGGCGTTGTACATCGACCTGAAAGATCGAGTCGATTATGGATTCGGTAAATCAAGATCAGGTCGGTGCACATTTGCAGCATCCCCCAATCAGTCCCCTCTCCCCCCGGGAGAGGGTTAGGGTGAGGGGCTTTTCAGACCGGCAAATAAATCCCGAATGTATTCATCCCCCGATCACTGCGCACAAACACATCTCCACCATGCATCAACGCAATCGCCTTGACGATCGCCAGTCCCAACCCATGGTTATTGCCACTGTTGCTACGCGACGCATCGACCCGATAAAAGCGCTCGAACAAGCGTGGCAAATGCTCGCTGGCAATCGGCGAACCGGGGTTGGCGACACCAATACTCACCTGATGCGCTTCAACCTCAATCCGCACCTCGATCACCTGACCCGCCCCGGTGTGCTGCACCGCATTGCTCAACAAATTGATCAGCGCCCGGCGCAGATGCGCGACCTCGATCTGCACCAGCGCATCACCGCTGACCTGCACTTCAACCTGTGCGTCTTCAAGAATGAAATCCAGATATTCCAGCGTCGTTGCCACCTCATCGGCCAGGGAAGTCGAGGTCAATTTGGTCGCCTTGTTGCCCTGATCGGCACTGGCCAGAAACAACATGTCGTTGATGATCGAACGCAGCCGTTCCAACTCTTCCAGATTGGATTGCAGCACTTCGAAATAATGTTCTGCAGAGCGTCCACGGGTCAGCGCCACTTGCGTCTGGCCAATCAGATTGGTCAGCGGCGAACGCAGCTCATGAGCGACGTCGGCGTTGAACGATTCCAACCGCGAATAGGCGACTTCAACCCTTTCCAGCGTCGAGTTGAACGAGTCGACAAACTGCTCCAGCTCCGGCGGGAGCGGCGACAAACGCAAGCGGCCGGCCCGCAGCGGCGGCGCCAGACGTTGGGCTTCATGGGACAGTTTGATCAACGGTTTGAGACCAATCCGCGCCACCCAATAACCCAGCGCCGAAGCCATCAGCACACCGACAATCGCCAGCCCGATCAGCGCGATCAACAGGTTGTGCTGAGTCTCATGAAACGTCTCGGTATCAATGCCTATCATGAAGCGCAGCGGCGGGCGCTGATCCTTGGCCGGCAACTCGGTCAGCAGTACTTTCAGCGGATAAGGATGGTCGGCCAACTGCAGATCATGCATGCCCAACGGGCCTTGGGCGAACGCGCGAATCACCGCATCTGGCTGACCGTATTCGTAACCCGGATCGCCGCTCACCACCCAGAAACGAATGCGTTTGTCCTCCTCACCGAGCAGCTTCAACTTGGCGTTGATCTTGACCCAATGCTCTGGCGTGCCGAAGCGATTGAGCGCCGATTCGAGCACGCTGTAGCGCGCATCCAGCTCGGCTTCCGGGAGCAATCCCAGGCCTTTGTCGACCTGTTGATACAACGCGCCACCGATCAACAGAAACACCACCAGCGCCACCAGCGTGAACATTCCACTGAGGCGCAGGGCAATCGAGTTACTGGACACCACGGCTCTCCAGCACATAACCCATGCCACGAATGGTGTGTAGCAGTTTCTCGTCGAACGGTCCGTCGAGTTTGGCGCGCAGGCGTTTGATCGCCACCTCGACGACGTTGGCATCGCTGTCGAAATTGATGTCCCAGACCATCTCGGCAATTGCGGTTTTCGAGAGGATTTCACCCTGGCGGCGGGCCAACACGCTCAACAGCGAGAACTCTTTGGCGGTCAGATCCAGACGAGTGCCGGCGCGAGTGGCCTTGCGGCTGATCAGATCTATCCACAGGTCGGCGATGCTCACCTGCACCGGTTCATGCCCGCCGCTGCGCCGGGTCAGCGCTTGCAAACGTGCGACCAGTTCAAGGAAGGAAAACGGTTTGCCGAGGTAATCGTCGGCACCGTCGCGCAGGCCTTTGATGCGGTCTTCGACGCGCTCGCGGGCGGTGAGCATGATCACCGGGGTCTGCTTGCGTGCACGCAATGCGCGCAGCACGCCGAAGCCGTCGAGGCCCGGCAACATGACGTCGAGGACGATCACCGCGTAGTCGCTTTCCAGCGCCAGATGCAGACCCTCGACGCCGTCGCGAGCCAGATCCACGGTGTAACCCTGTTCCGTCAGACCGCGGTGCAGATAGTCCGCGGTTTTTTCCTCGTCTTCGATAATCAGAACGCGCATGACCCTGCCTCAGTCTGTGGTCGCCAACGCCGGTGAGGGCATCGGTTTGGGCCGGTGGAACAGCCGCTCGAGCCACAAGTATATGACTGGAGTGGTAAACAACGTCAGCATCTGGCTGACCAGCAAACCGCCGACCACCGCGATCCCCAACGGCTGGCGCAGTTCGGCGCCAGTGCCGTAACCGAGCATCAGCGGTAGCGCGCCAAGCAGGGCGGCGAGGGTGGTCATGATGATCGGCCGGAACCGCGTGATGCATGCTTCGAAAATCGCATCCTGTGGCGACAGGCCTCGGTGGCGCTGCGCCTCCAGGGCGAAGTCGATCATCAGGATGCCGTTCTTCTTGACGATACCGATCAGCAACACCAGCCCGATCAAGGCCATGATCGAAAAATCCTGACCGCAGATCCACAGCATGATCACTGCGCCCAAACCTGCCGCCGGCAGCGTCGAAATGATCGTCAGCGGGTGTACGAAGCTTTCATAAAGCACGCCGAGAATGATGTACACCGCCACCAGTGCCGCCAGAATCAGCCACGGCTGACTGGCCAGCGAACTCTGGAAGGCCTGCGCAGCACCTTGGAAATTGCCGCTGATGGCGGTGGGCATGCCGATCTCGGCCTTGGCCTGATTGAGCAGAATCACTGCGTCACCCAACGCCACACCGGGCGCCAGATTGAACGACAGGTTGGCGGCGGGGAACATGCCGTCATGCGCGATCGACAGTGGGCCAATGGTTGGCGCATCGAACTTGGCCAGCGCCGACAGCGGCACCATCTCGCCACTTAGCGGCGAGCGCAGGTAGAAGTAGTTAAGGCTTTCGGCCTTGCCGCGTTGCTTGGTGTCCAGTTCCAGAATCACGTTGTACTGGTTGACCTGGGTCTGGAATTCATTGATCTGGCGCTGGCCGAACGCATCGTACAGCGCCTCGTCGACATCGCTGGCGGTCAGGCCGAAACGTGCGGCGGCGCTGCGATCGATGCTGATGTGGGTAATGCTGCCGCCCAATTGCAGGTCGTTGGAAATGTCGCGGAACGCCGGGTTGCTACGCAGTTTTTCCGTTAGGCGTTGCGTCCATGTGGCGAGGGTCGCGCCGTCGTTACTCTTGAGCACGTATTGGTACTGCGCGCGGCTCGGGCCGGAGCTGAGGTTGATATCCTGACCAGCGCGCAGATAGAGAACGATGCCGGGGACTTTCATCAGTTGCGGACGGATGCGGTCGATGAACTGGCTGGCGCTGACGTCACGGTCGCCGCGTTTTTTCAGGGCAATCCAGAAGCGGCCGTTGGCGATGGTTTGGTTGCTGCCGGAGACGCCGACCGAGTGGGAGAACGCCTGCACGGCCGGATCAGCGGCGACGATTTCGGCCATCGCCAGGTGTTTTTTCACCATGTCGCCGTAGGAAATATCCGCCGCAGCTTCGGTGGTGCCGAGGACGAAACCGGTGTCCTGAATCGGGAAGAAACCTTTCGGGATAAAGATGTAACCGCCGATGGCCAGCGCCAGCGACAGACCGAACACGCCGATCATCAATTTCTGATGGGCGAGGGCGCGGCGCAGGCCTCGTTCGTACCAGCCGAGCAGGCGTTCGCTGAAACCCGGTTTGGCGTGGGCGTGGTGCACCGGTTTACGCATGAACAGCGCCGCCAGCGTCGGCGCCAGGGTCAGCGACACCACCACGGAAATCATGATGGTCGAGGTCGCGGTCAGGGCAAATTCCTTGAACAGGCGCCCAACCACGCCGCCCATGAACAGCAGCGGAATGAATGCCGCCACCAGCGAGAAACTGATCGAGACCACGGTGAAACCGATCTCGCCGGCACCTTTGATGGCCGCCTCGCGCATGTCGTCGCCGGCCTCCAGATGTCGGTGGATGTTCTCCACCACGACGATGGCATCGTCGACCACAAACCCCACGGCCACCACGATCGCCACCAGCGTCAGGTTGTTCAGACTGAAACCGAGGATATACATCAGGGCGAAACTGGCGATCAGCGACACGCCGAGTACCGCCGAGACAATCAGTGTCGCTGACAATTGGCGCAAGAACAGCGCCATCACCGCGACCACCAACATGATCGCAATCAACAGGGTGATCTCGACTTCATGCAGGGATGCACGAATGGTCTGCGTACGGTCGATCAGGGTTTTCACCTGCACCGACGCCGGCAGCATCGCTTCGAGGCCGGGCAGGGCGGCTTGAATACGGTCGACGGTTTCAACGATGTTGGCGCCGGGTTGGCGCGAGATCACCAGGTTCACACCGGGTTGATCACCGGCCCACGCTTGCACGTAGGCATCTTCCGAACCGTTGACGACTTTGGCGACATCGCGCAGGTGAACCGGCGCGCCGTCCTTGTAGGAAACGATGAGTTGGCTGTAGTCCTCGGGGTGGAACAACTGGTCGTTGGTCGACAGCGTCGAGATGCTCGATTCGCCGTACAGCGCACCTTTGGCGAGGTTGAGGCTGGTCTGCTGGATCGCCAGACGAATGTCGGCGAGGGTCAGGCCGATCGCCGCCAGTTTGTCTGCCGAGGCTTGCACGCGAATCGCCGGACGTTGCTGACCGGTGATGTTGATTTGGCCTACGCCGTCGATCTGACTGATCTGACGCGAGAGCAGGGTTTCCACCAGGTCGCTGAGTTCGGTGCCGGGCATTTGCGTCGAGCTGACGCTGAGGATCAGCACCGGGCTGTCGGCCGGGTTGACCTTCTTCCAGGTTGGCAGGGTTGGCATGTCCTTGGGCAGTTTGCCGGCGGCGGTGTTGATCGCCGCCTGGACTTCCTGCGCGGCAGTGTCGATGCTTTTATCGAGGGTGAATTGCAGGGTCAAAAGGCTGGAGCCCAAGGCGCTGCTGGAGGTCATCTGGGTCATGCCGGGGATGGCGCTGAATTGCACCTCCAGCGGCGTGGCCACGGACGAGGCCATGGTGTCGGGGCTGGCGCCGGGCAATTGCGCGGAGACCTGGATTGTAGGAAATTCCGCTTCCGGCAGTGGGGCGATTGGCAGACGCGGGAAGGCAATTGCGCCGACCAGTACCAGGGCGATGGTCAGCAGAATCGTCGCCACCGGGTGATCGATACACCATGTGGAGACGCCTTTGTGCGCCTTCATGGTTTCGGCTCCGCTTGCACCACCTGCGCCGGCTCGGTCATCACTTGTACGGTCGAGCCTGGCTTGAGCCGCGACTGGCCGTCGGTGACCAGCACGTCACCGGCCTTCACGCCTTTGATGATGTCCTGACCGCTGCCTTGGTAAACCATCTGCACTTGCACGGCTTCGACCTTGTCGCCGTTGACCCGGTAAACGAAGTGTTGGTCGAGACCACGTTGTACGACGGTGGGCGGGACCACCAGCGCATCTTTGTCGAGGGCTGTCTGAATTTTTACCGTGACCAGCAGGCCGGGCCAGAGTTTCTGGCTGGCGTTGGCGAATTCGGCCTTGGCGCGGATGGTGCCGGTGTTGGCGTTGATCTGGTTGTCGATCAGGGTCAGATGACCTTCGCCGAGCAGGTTGCCGGTTTCACCGTCGGTGTCGGCGCCGATGTACGCCTTGACCTGTGCGCGTTGCGGATCGTTGATCAGGCCTTGCAGGGTCGGCAGCATTTGCTGCGGCAGCGAGAACTCGACGGCAATCGGGTCGATCTGGGTGACGGTGAACAGGCCGGCGGTGTCGGTCATGCGCAGGAAGTTGCCTTCGTCGACTGTGCGAATACCGACGCGGCCGGTGACGGGGGAGCGGATCTGCGTGTAGGAAAGTTGTACTTGCGCGGCGTCGATCGAAGCCTGGTTGCCTTGGGCGGTGGCCTTCAGTTGGTTGACCAGGGCTTGTTGCTGGTCGTAGGTCTGCTTCGAGATGCCGTCGTCGACGGTGAGCAGTTTGTAGCGTTTGAGGTTGACCAGGGCGACTTGCAGTTGCGCCTGGCTTTCGCCCAGTTGGGCGCGGGTCTGGTCGAGGCTGGCGCGGATGGAGCGGTCGTCGATGGTGGCCAGCAGGTCGCCTGCTTTGACGAGTTGGCCTTCTTTGACGAGGATTTTGGTGAGGATACCGTCGATCTGGGGGCGCACGACGACGCTGTGTAATGAGAGTACGGAACCGATGCCGCTGGTGTAGCGGGGGACGTCTTTTTCGCTGACCGCTATGACTCGCACCGGGATGGCGGTGGGGGTGGCGAGTTTGGTCGGGGCGGGTTTCAGGGCGTACCACAGACCTGCGCCTGCGAGGACGATCAATAGGGTGGCGAGCAGGGCTTTGTTCTTTTGGATTCGCATGCGGGGTGGGCGCCGGACGGATTTTGGGCAGGGTTAGGGTCTTTATAAACTTGTTTGGGGGTCAGGAGGGTGACGGCTAGCTGTCGGCGCTGTCAGTTTCGCTGGGTGCATATCCGTTGCTGCGGTAACGGCGGCTTAGGGTTCCGCCCTTACGGCGGGTCACTTTTTCCAGACGCCGAAAAAGTAACCAAAAAGGCTTGCTCCTGCGTGCGGCCCGCTCGCTGGGGCTCGGGGTTCCTTCGCTGCGGGATCGATCCGGGCGCAGCGTCTACGGTTTGCTTCGCTGCACCTCCTCTCGCTGTGTTTGGCTGCGCCAAACGGTCGCTGCGCTCCCACGCCCGGATCAATCCCTCCACTCAGCCTTCCGACGTCGCCCTACAGATCAAGAGCTGCAGCCGAGCTAACGCTCATCCTGTTGAGTGGTGAAGAGCGGGGCGTGGTCGGCTTTGGATTTGTGGTGGATTTGCCCCTCACCCCAGCCCTCTCCCGAGGGAGAGGGGGCCGATTTGTGGTCTTTTCAAGGCTGGAGTTCAACGCGGTATCGCACGTCGGCGTAGTTCTACCAAACAACTAGGTCAGTCCCCTCTCCCTCCGGGAGAGGGCTAGGGTGAGGGGCTTTTGATCTGATTCAGAATCTGAGTCCGGCTCGGTATTTCACGTCGGCGTACTTCGCTCAAACACCCCGGTCAGTCCCCTCTCCCTCCGGGAGAGGGCTAGGGTGAGGGGCTTTTGATCTGTTTCAAAACCTGAGTTCAACACGGTATCGCACGTCGGCGTAGCTCTGCCAAACACCCCGGTCAGTTCCCTCTCCCTCTGGGAGAGGGCTAGGGTGAGGGTTGGCTTTTGGCTGTTTAAATTTGTGTCAAATAACCAGAACCTTCCCACAATGTTTTCAGGTTGTCCGTCGGACGTGCGCTCTCTAGTCTTGGGTTGTCGCCGAAAACTCGGTGATCGGGTGTGAGAACCCTGAAAAATTAGTGAATCAGTCCATCAGTCCGCATAATTGCCGGCGGCTTGTCCGCTGCTTGCAAATGCTTCATGGCGGCTGTGTGCGGGCAGACTTCGGTCTGGCCGGTTTCCTATTTTTCCGGTTTCTCACCCCGCACATAGCTGCCACCCACTTCGCCGCGTGAGAAACGGCAAGGGATGGCTCCCATTTGCAAAATAGGGTTTCCAATGACTAAGCCAGTTCCAGATCCACCCATCGATCCCACAACCCCACTCGAAGACGCCCTCCGCGCCGACGACCAGATCAAAACCCGCGAAGCCATCAAGCGCGCCCTCGATTTCTACCTCTGTCCCGAACCGGTCAAACCGCGTCAGCCCAGTACGATGTTCCTCATCCACCCGAACATCGACACCGAAAGCCTGCTCGCCCACGCCTGCGAATCGCTGGCTTCAGCCAATGTCATGGCCGGTGATCTGGCTGATCAGCTCAGTCGCCCGCAGCGCAGTACGGCGCTGGCGATCCAGCAGATCGTCATGCTTGCCGAGCTTGCGGTGAACCGGGCGCTGGATCGGGTTGATCCACAAACGTAATCCGTCTGAGCACCGCGTCATCGTTCTTCGCGAGCAGGCTCGCTCCCACCGTTTGAAACGCAGTCCCCCTGTGGAAGCGAGCCTGCTCGCGAAGACGTCTGATTGGGCACCCCATCGCTAACGGCCATTTTTTGTTAAGCAGTCCCAAAAAGGGACCGATCAGTCCCAATCAGGGACTTATTTGCCCACTACGCTTCTCAAGATCCGTCCCAGTACGCGGATAACATTGTGTAGCCCGGGTTCTCTGGGCCGCTCACCCCGGGAGTGTCTTGAAATGAAGCTGAAAACCGCTCTGCCGTCTGTGCTTCTCTTGCTTCCACTCACAGCCTTCGCCGCGCCGGCCAGTCAATCCGGCGAGATCCGCTTCACCGGGCAAATCGTTGATTCGGGCTGTCAGGTCGGACCGGTCGGGGCGTTTGCGTCTCGTGAGTCTCGCCAGATCGAAATCAAGCCCGGCGTGAGCGTCGATGTCGACACTGATCGCAACGCCTGCAGTCATCAGGCGCTGCCGATTTCCATGCGCTACGAAGCGCTGAAGACCACAACCGACAAAGGCATCGTCATCATCAGTTACCTGTAAACCGTTCGGCGTGCGCTGCAAAATCTTCAGGTGCCGAGTCAAGGCGCACAGGTATACTGCGCGCCTTCGCGGCTCACTGATCGGGCCCGACTTTTTGCTTTCCGGAGCTTTTATGACTTCCCCGACCCTGCCGCCGGTTGACGACGCCGTGAGCGATGTCCCGGCTGAACTGGCCGACACCAGCGATACCAAAGCCGATATCCCGGCGTTCAAGTTCCCGTTCAAGCCGGGCGAACTGGCTTCTGCCAAAGGCTCGAACCAGCCGTGGTACAAGAACGGCGCCAAGAATGGCCACACCAAGACCCCGGGCATGGCGCCGCCGGGCACCCGTCGTTCGATGGGCAAGCGCTGAGTTTTAATCCCGCCTGCGCTCAACGCGGCGATTGATACTGCCTGTGCCGGACCTTTCGCTGGCTTGCCAGCGATGAGGCCCGGGCGGACGCTAAAGAAACTGGATCAAGCCGCCCGCAGCGAAATGAACGCATACGTCTGCGCCGGTTCAGTCACCACCTGCGCCCCGGCCGCCACCACTTGCCCGGCTACATCATCCCCGGACACATGAAACACCCACTCACTCGGAGCAGTTGCCAGCGGTTGCGCGGTCACCTGATCAATCACCGAAGCAAAAGCGCTCATATTCGGCAAGTACGCAGTAAACCCGTCACCCTTCAGCGCCGTGGTACGAATGCCGAGCATCGCGCAAATCGCATCCTTGATGCCGATGTCATCCCGATCGGCCTGGCGCGAGCGTTGAATCAACTCCACCAGCTCCTGATCCACCAACTCACCACCGGCAATCAGCACCGGCCCCTGTTGCCAGGACTCCGGCGGACAATCCTTGGCGGCAGGGTTGAGCGGGATATGCGGATTGATTTCCGCCGGATAAATCCTGCACACCAGCGGCCGGCGCTCGTAGATCCGGCACAGCTTGTCTTCGTCAAGATTCCGACAGGGGCCGACATTGTACGCGGCGAAGGTGATCGCCACATGGGCGTCTGTCGCGCCGCTGCGAACGACCGCTGAACGCCGTTCGGCATGTTCACGCTGCTGCGCTGGCAAACCCAGGCCATTACCAAGAAAGGCCTCGACCAGCACGATCACCTGACCGCCATCCGCCGCCCACATGCGGGCTTCGGCCAGGGTCAGCGGGACATGGTGGTCGGTGCAGCATTTGCCGCAGCCTACGCAGGAAAACGTCGTATTCATTGAGCGATCTGTCTTCAATCAGGGTGTGAAACGGTGGCGGAAAACCACCGCACAGGCGCGGATCGAAGCAAGTTATGCGCCACTCACTGGGATTTGGCGGTCGGACGGATCGAGTCCCACTCGCTGACGAAGGCGGTTTTCGACTGTTTGTTGTACAGGCACAGCTCGGTGCCTTGCTGGCCTTTCATGTGTTTTTGCGGGTATTGGCCTTGCAGCAACACGGCGGTGTAGCCGACGCGGTCGTCGAATTGTGCGGGGGCGCCGACCGGTTTGGCGTTTTTCAGGCCACTGGCTTTGGTGCAACTGGCGAGCACGGTTTTGTCGTAAGCGGCCCAGGCATCGGGGCTGGAGGCGTGGGCCTGGGAGGCGAGGGCGGTGAGGCAGAGCAGGCTTGCGGTGATGGCTTTCATGGTGGGGCGTCCTTGGTTGTGGGTGGCCAAGGTTTGAGTCTGCCTGAGTGTTAGAAGTTGCCTGTGCCGGCCCTTTCGCGAGCAGGCTCGCTCCCACAGTTTGAAATGCATTCCAGGGTGGGAGCGAGCCTGCTCGCGAAGACGGTCTATCAGTCCGGCACCAGCTCGCGGCGGACCACATACATCCCGGCACTTTCATACAACCGCTGCGCCCGCCGGTTGTCTTCCAACACCTTCAGATCAACAAACCCTTCGCGCCGTTGCTGAAACACCTTGAATGCATTGAGCAACAACGCCCGGCCCAATCCGCGGCCCTGCATGCGCGGATGCACCACCAGATTCTTGATATAGGCGCTGGTCCAGCATTGCGCCACACCGACTACGCCTTCGGCATCACGGGCAATCAAACACAGGCTCGGATCATATTCAGGATCGGTTTCGAACTGCCGCTGCCAAGCGTCCAGCGCCGGCACTCGGCCGCCGCCTTCGCGATAACCGAGTTGCATCAAATGATGCACGTCCGCCGCCATTTCGACGGAGTACGTGCGCAGTTCAATGTCTTGTGGCCAAGGTGCATCCGGTGCGTCTTTGCCAAGATCGCGCCGCATCAAAAAACAATACGTCTCGGCCAAGACTCAGTGCCCTTGGGCGGCGACGTGTTTGGCCGCTTCGATCAGGCAGTGGGTCAGTTCCGGCGAGGAGAACTTGGTCAGTACGCCGTTCGCCCCGGCCAAACGCGCTTTCTCGCTGTTCATCGCGCTGTCGAGCGAGGTGTGCAGCAGCACGTACAGATGGGCGAAGTCCGGGGTTTCGCGCAGGGTGCGGGTGAAGGCGTAACCATCCATCTCGGACATCTCGATGTCGGAGACAATCAGGTTGATCTGCTGAGCCGTGCCTTGCAGGTCGAGCAGGCAGTCGATGGCCTCCTTGGCACTGCGCGCGGTGTGGCATTGCAGGCCGAGATTGCGCAGGGTGTGTACCGATTGCTGCAGCGCCACCTGGCTGTCGTCGACCACCAGAATCCGCGCGTTGCCGAGCACATCAGCGTCTTCCATGCTCAGGTCGGTCGGGGCCATTTCGATCTGTGCCGGGGCGATGCTGTGGATAACCTTTTCGATATCCAGCACCTGCACCAGTGTGCCGTCCACCGAGGTCACGCCAGTGATGTAGGCGCGCGAACCGCCGGAACCGAACGGCGGTGGTTTGATGTCGGTGGTCAGGCAATGAACGATTTTGCTCACCGCCTGCACGTGCAGGCCCTGCTTGGAGCGGCTGACGTCGGTGACGATCAGGCAGCCGCCGTTCGGGTCTTCCAGCGGGCGCTCGCCGATGGCGCGGCTGAGGTCGATGACCGACAACGAGGCGCCACGCAGGGTGGCGATGCCTTTCACGTGCGGGTGCGATTCCGGCAGTTTGGTCAGCGGCGGGCAGGGGATGATTTCACTGACTTTCAGCAGGTTGATCGCCATCAACTTGCCGCTGCGCAAGGTAAACAGCAGAAGCGAAAGTGAGTCTGCGCGGGCTTTGGTGGAGGACATATGAACCTTCTGTGGAAAGGTGGTGGGCGAGGGGGCAAATCGCCAGAAACTATTGATGCCGGGTTATCGGCGTTAAAGGGGTGGGCTTTAGGTTAGTTGTCGGGTGGCGTTTCAATCAAAAGCCAAAGCCCCTCACCCCAGCCCTCTCCCAGAGGGAGAGGGAGCCGATTGGGGGATATTGTAGTAATTCACTGACCTGAACCTGCTCTGCTGAATCCATAATCGACTCGATATTTCAGGTCGGCGTATGGCGAAAGACACATCGGTCAGTCCCCTCTCCCTCAGGGAGAGGGCTAGGGTGAGGGTGTGCTTTTAGCTCTTCATGCCTAGTCGTTTGGCCATGCGGCCGAGGTTGGCTCGGTCCAGCCCCAACTCCCGCGCCGCACTCGCCCAGTTATCCTGATTACGCTCCAGCGCCGCACTGATCAAACGCCGCTGATACTGCTCGGTCGCACTGCGCAAATCTCCAGTGATCAACGGCATCTCAGCCACGACACCGACACCAGCCTCAACCGAGTTATCCACAACCTCGCGCGGCAAATCCAGATCCGCCGCGCTCAAACTGAGAATCTTCGGCCGCACCTTGCAATTGCCCAGCGCCTTCAGCGCACTGCGGCCGATCAAGTGCTCCAGCTCGCGCACGTTGCCCGGCCAAGTGTAGGCGAGCAGTGCTTCCTGGGCGTCGCTGTTCAGGCGCAGGCTGTTTAGGCCCATGCGCGAGCGGTTCTGTTCGAGGAAGAAACCACTGAGCAACAACACATCGCGACCACGATCACGCAGCGCCGGCACGCGCAGGGGGTACACACTGAGGCGATGATAGAAGTCGGCACGATAGCGACCGCAGCGCACTTCTTCGGCGAGGTCGCGGTTGGTCGCGGCAATCAGGCGCACATCGACCTGATGCTCCTTGTCCGAGCCCAACCGTTGCAACTGGCCGCTCTGCAAGACGCGCAGCAATTTCGCCTGCACGGTCAGCGACAACTCGCCGACTTCGTCGAGGAACAGCGTGCCGCCATTGGCCAGTTCGAACTTGCCGCGACGGTCGCTGGTGGCGCCGGTGAAGGCGCCGCGCACGTGGCCGAACAGTTCACTTTCGACCAGCGTATCCGGCAGCGCGGCGCAGTTGAGGCTGATGATCGGTTTATCGGCGCGGGGAGAAGCGGCGTGAATGGCCTGGGCGACCAGCTCTTTGCCGACGCCGGTTTCGCCGGTGATCAACACGGTCAGATCGCTGCCGCCGACCAGATTGATTTCCTCCACCAGTTTCTTCAGCGCCTTGCTCTGGCCGATCATCTCGCGGTTCTGCTGGCCGCTGGCCTGGCGATAAACCTCGGCGCGCTGGTGTTCGTCCTCCGCGCGATTGGCCAAGCGCTGGATGCGTTCGGCGGCGTTGACCGTGGCCGAGGCGAGGCTGGCGAAGGCTTGCAGGGCGTCCAGTTCGATCGGTTCGAAACGCTCGGGGTCGAGGGCGTCGAGGGTGATCAGGCCCCAGAGTTTTTCATCGACAAACAAAGGACAGCCGAGGCAATCGTGAACTTCGAGGTGTTCGTCGAGGCCATCGACCAAGCCGTCATAAGGATCGGGCAAGTCGCTGTCGGCGGCGAATCGCGTGGGTCCGGCACCGCTGAGGAGTATTTCGAAGCGCGGATGCTCGCTGACCTTGAAGCGGCGGCCGAGGGTGTCGGTGCTTAAACCGTCCACCGCCAGCGGCACCAGCGCTTCGCCGTCGAGGCGCAACAATGCAGCGGCATCGCAGGGCAGCAGCGCGCGCATGGCTTCAAGCAAGCGTCGATAACGCTCGCCCTCGGGCAATTCGCGGGACAGGTCGGAGACGAGTGGCAGTAGGGCGGTGAGCAGGGATTTGGCGGTCATGGTCTTGTAGTCAAAGAGACAAGATGTAGTCGGGATGACTATAAAGGTCTTTGAGTCTTTATGACTACGATATTTTCAAGCTATTGATTTATATGGATAAATAAGTTGGCACGGAACCTGATAGCCCTAAGGTAACTTTTCAAGAAAGCTCAGGAGTCATTCTTATGCTTAGCGACCAGGATCGTGCCATCGTCAAATCCACCGTGCCTCTGCTGGAAAGCGGCGGTGAGGCGTTGATCACTCACTTCTATCGCATGATGCTCTCTGAATACCCGGAAGTTCGGCCTCTGTTCAACCAGGCGCACCAGGCCAGCGGTGACCAGCCTCGCGCCTTGGCTAACGGCGTGTTGATGTATGCGCGGCACATCGATCAGCTCGACCAGTTGGGCGATCTGGTGGCGAAGATCATCAACAAGCACGTGGCCCTGCAGATCCTCCCGGAACACTACCCGATTGTCGGTGCCTGTCTGCTGCGGGCGATTTCCGAAGTGCTCGGCGAAGAAATCGCCACACCGGAAGTGATGAGCGCCTGGGGTGCGGCGTATGGGCAACTGGCGGACATTCTGATCGGCGCCGAAACGGCGATCTACGACCAGAAAGAACACGCCGTTGGCGGCTGGCGCGGGGCGCGTGAGTTCATCGTTGCGGCCAAAGTCGAGGAGAGCGCGGAGATCGTTTCGTTCTACTTCGAACCAGCAGACAAAGGCCCGATCCTCGCGGCCGAGCCGGGTCAGTACATCGGCATGAAGCTGATCCTCGATGGTGAAGAAATCCGCCGCAACTACTCGCTGTCGGCACTGGCGAACAACGGTCAGTACCGCATCAGCGTCAAGCGCGAACCGGGTGGTCGGGCGTCCAACCACTTGCACGATCAACTGCAGGTTGGCGCGAGCATTCAGCTGTTTCCGCCATCGGGGGAGTTCACCTTGACTGCAAGCGACAAGCCATTGGTGCTGATCAGCGGCGGCGTCGGCATCACGCCGACTCTGGCGATGCTTGAAGCGGCGCTGGAAACCGAGCGGCCGGTGCACTTTATTCACTGCGCGCGCAACGGCAGCGTGCATGCGTTTCGTGACTGGATTGATGATTTGGCGGCGCGTCATCCGCAACTCAAGCGTTTTTACTGCTATGCCGAAGATGACGGTGTGAGTCCGGCGGCGGACAAGGTCGGGATGTTGAGTCAGGAGTTGCTGGGCGAGTGGTTGCCGGCTCAGCGTGATGTCGACGCCTACTTCCTTGGACCGAAGGGTTTCATGGGCGCGATCAAGCGTCATCTGAAGGCGCTGGGTGTGCCGGAGAAGCAGAGTCGTTATGAGTTCTTCGGACCGGCTTCGGCTCTGGAATAATCCTTAAGACTGAGTCGCCTTCATCGCGAGCAGGCTCACTCCTACAGGGGCTGTGGCGTACATGAGAATGGTGTACGACGCAGATCCCTTGTAGGAGTGAGCCTGCTCGCGATGGCCGTTACACGATTCAGATTCTTGAAAAGTGTTTAAAGGTTAATCGTTTCTTAACCGCTTTATCGTTTATTCCCCCGGTGTAGACTTGCGACAACCTTCAGCCGCAAGCCAGCTGAACCATGGACATATAAGGGAAACGCGATGAGCGAGGAAACGATTCGGTTGGGCCGTGAGCGGCGCTTTCTGGTGTTGCTGGGCATCATCTGCCTGGCACTGATCGGCGGTGCGCTGTACATGCAGATCGTGCTCGGCGAAGCACCGTGCCCACTGTGCATTTTGCAGCGCTATGCGTTGCTGCTGATCGCGCTGTTTGCGTTCATCGGCGCAGCGATGCGCAGCCGTCGCAGCATCACCGTGTTCGAAGTGCTGGTGGTGGTTTGTGCGATTGCCGGGGCCGGTGTGGCCGGGCATCACGTGTACACCCAGTTCTATCCGGCGGTCAGTTGCGGCATCGATGTGCTGCAGCCGATTGTCGATGATCTGCCATTGGCGAAGATCTTCCCGCTGGGCTTCCAGGTCGACGGTTTCTGCTCGACGCCGTACCCGCCGATCCTCGGTCTGTCGCTGGCACAGTGGGCGCTGGTAGCGTTCGTGCTGGTGGTGATCCTGGTGCCGCTGCTGACCTCGCGTAATCGAAAAGCACTGCGCTGAGTCAACTATTCGGCTGTCTGGCCGATACAGAAAACGCCTCGATTTGCGTATCAGCATATCGGGGCGTTTTGCATTTCAGAGTGTTGGTGAAAACACCGTGACGGACGGCAAGGGAGGGTGTGGCGAGTGTGCGACATGTTGTCACACGCGCCGTGTCGCAGGGCTCTTGAGTGACGCGGAATCGGCCGTTGTTACAAAAAAGGATTGGTCTGTTTCGGGGTTTTTCGGCTTTAGCACGTGAGTGCCATAGCAGGCAGTTTTAACAAGCGCTGGCATATGGCCAAAAGCCTTGGGTTATCGGGCTTTGCGCTGTTCGAACCTTCGGAAAAAGCCTTCAGAGCTGTCTGAACTGACGCGGGTACACCTACAATTTTTGGTGTTTTTGTTGAGAAATGTTTTCGATAACATGCGGAACTTTTGCAAAAATGGCGATGGATTGTTGCTCGAATCGATAAAAATTATTTCGGGATAAGACATGGTGTATAGGGCGCTACCTATCTACAATCGCCCGCACTGAATTCCCGGCACTGTTCAGCCTTTATTAAGGAACGCTTTTTATTAAGGCGCTGCGCAGAAAGTCGGGTGTCGAGTGAGTCGCAAGGCTTCCAAGACACCCAGGTGTCGGTGCCTTCCAACTTTCCGCACCAAATGGAATTGGTCTGTAACAAGGCCTTTGACCACGAATTCGAATAAGAACTGACCGCTGTCCCAGGTTTTGTCGAGCGTCTGACGCGCGACGGGCGGCCCTTATTCAATCCAAAGAAAATGCCAACCCTTGGCAGGGTGAAGTGTTGGCGATCAAAACCCAACTGCATTGCGCAAGCTGCTTTAGAGGTCGTGAGATGAGTAAAAACAGGTACCCCAGATTACTAGGCCTAGTGCCGCTGCTCGGCACGTTGTTGCTGGGAGGCTGCAACATGACCTTGCTCAATCCAACGGGCCAGGTTGGCCTGGAACAGCGAAACCTGATCATCACCGCGACCCTGCTGATGCTGTTGGTCGTCGTGCCGGTTATCGTCATGACCTTCCTGTTCGCCTGGAAGTACCGCGCGTCGAACAAGAACGCCGTCTACACCCCGAAATGGTCGCACTCGACCAAAATCGAAGTGGCAGTCTGGACCATCCCGGTCCTGATCATCATTGCCCTGGGTTACATCACCTACATTTCGACCCACGAACTGGACCCGTATCGTCCGATCCAGTCCGACGTCAAGCCTGTGACCATCGAAGTGGTCGCGCTGGACTGGAAGTGGCTGTTCATCTACCCGGAACAAGGCATTGCCACGGTCAACAAGATCGTGTTCCCGGCGCACACGCCAATCAACTTCAAGATCACCTCTGACGCTGTGATGAACTCGTTCTTCATCCCGGGTCTGGGCGGCCAGATCTACGCGATGGCGGGCATGCAGACCAAGCTGCACCTGATCGCTGACCGTAACGCTGAAATGGACGGTATCTCCGCCAACTACAGCGGCGCGGGTTTCACCGGTATGAAATTCAAGGCTATCTCCACCACTCAGGAAGATTTCGACGCCTGGGTAAGTGAAGTCAAGAAGTCACCTAAACAGCTTGATCAAGCTGAATACGCGGCCCTTGCCAAACCGAGCCAGAACAACCCAGTCGAGCTCTACTCCTCGGTCACGCCGAACCAGTTCCAGATCATCGTCGACAAGTACGAAGGTATGAAGCCGGGCAAGCCGCTGAAGCACGAGAAGAAAGAGAAAGAAGTGGCGGCCACGGAAATTGACTCGAGTTCGCATTCAGCTGCCGGGGCAGAGGAGTAAACGATGTTTGGTAAATTAAGTTGGGAAGCAGTCCCATTCCACGAGCCGATCGTGATGGTGACCATCGCCATGATCGCCCTCGGTGGTCTGGCGCTGTTCGCTGCAATCACCTACTTCAAGAAGTGGACCTACTTGTGGACCGAGTGGTTGACCTCGGTTGACCACAAGAAAATCGGCGTGATGTACATCATCGTCGCCATGGTCATGCTGCTGCGCGGTTTTGCCGACGCCATCATGATGCGTACCCAGTTGGCCATGGCCACCGAGGGTTCGCCTGGCTACCTGCCACCTGAACACTATGACCAGATCTTCACCGCTCACGGTGTGATCATGATCATCTTCATGGCGATGCCATTCTTCACCGGCCTGATGAACCTTGCAGTGCCGCTGCAGATCGGCGCGCGTGACGTTGCGTTCCCGTTCCTGAACTCCCTGAGCTTCTGGCTGCTGGTATCCGGCGTAGTACTGATCAACCTGTCCCTGGGCGTCGGCGAATTCGCCAAGACCGGTTGGGTTGCCTATCCACCATTGTCGGGTCTGCAATACAGCCCTGGCGTGGGTATGGACTACTACATCTGGGCGCTACAGCTATCCGGGTTAGGTACGACGTTAACGGGGGTTAACTTCCTCGCGACCGTACTGAAAATGCGTACCCCTGGCATGAAACTGATGGACATGCCGATCTTCACCTGGACCTGCACCTGGGCAAACGTTCTGATCGTGGCTTCGTTCCCGATCCTGACCGCTACCCTGGCACTGCTGACCCTTGACCGTTACATGGATTTCCACATTTTCACCAATGAACTTGGTGGCAATCCAATGATGTACGTCAACCTGTTCTGGGCGTGGGGCCACCCTGAGGTTTACATCCTGATCCTGCCGGCATTCGGCATCTTCTCGGAAGTGATCTCGGCGTTCACCGGCAAGAAACTGTTCGGCCACCACTCGATGATCTACGCTTCGGGCGCGATCTCGGTACTGGGCTTCATGGTTTGGCTGCACCACTTCTTCACCATGGGTTCGGGTGCCAGCGTCAACGCCTTCTTCGGTCTGGCGACGATGCTGATTTCCATCCCGACGGGTGTGAAACTATTCAACTGGCTGTTCACCATCTACCAGGGCCGTCTGCGCTTCACCAGCCAGGTTCTGTGGACTCTGGGCTTCATGGTGACCTTCGCCATCGGCGGCATGACCGGCGTACTGCTGGCCATCCCGGGTGCTGACTTCGTTCTGCACAACAGCCTGTTCGTGATCGCGCACTTCCACAACGTGATCATCGGCGGTGCGGTATTCGGTTACATCGCAGGTTTCGCGTTCTACTTCCCGAAAGCGTTCGGCTTCAAGCTGCACGAAGGCTGGGGTAAAGCAGCGTTCTGGTTCTGGATCTCGGGCTTCTTCGTCGCGTTCATGCCGCTCTATGCACTGGGCTTCATGGGCATGACCCGTCGTCTGAACGCCACCACCAACCCTGAGTGGGTACCGTACCTGTACGTTGCCATGTTCGGTGCGGTGATGATCGCTGTCGGTATCGCCTGCCAGCTGATCCAGCTCTATGTGAGCGTGCGTGACCGTAACAAGCCAGAGAACGTTTGCGATCACGGTGACCCGTGGAATGCACACACCCTGGAATGGTCGACCTCGTCGCCACCGCCGTTCTACAACTTTGCCGTGCTGCCTAAGGCTGACTGCATCGACCCGTTCACTGAAGCCAAGGAAAACGGTACTGCGTACCAGCGTCCGGCCAAGTACGAGCCGATCCACATGCCGAACAACACCGCCACTGGCGTGGTGATGGGCGCACTGTTGACCGTCTTCGGTTTCGCGATGATCTGGCACATCTGGTGGTTGGCGATCGCCAGCCTGGCCGGCACCGTCATCTACTTCGTGATCCACGCTGCACGTGACGACCAGGGCTATATGGTTCCGGTTGAAACGATCGAGCGTATCGAAGCCGAGCAGCACAAGCGTCTGGTTGCGGCAGGGAAAATCCCGGCCGGTGCCACCCGTGTTGAAACCTCGTTGGAACAGGCTTAAACCATGTCGAACTTAGTGACCAATGTTGGACACGCCCATGGTGACCATGGGCACGATGACCATCACCACGACTCGGGCGAGATGACCGTATACGGTTTCTGGCTCTACCTGATGACCGACTGCATTCTGTTTGCGTCGATCTTCGCGGTGTACGCAGTACTGGTAAACAACGTAGCCGGTGGCCCAGCGGGCCACGACATCTTCGAACTGCCATACGTGCTGGGCGAAACCGCTCTGCTGTTGTTCAGTTCGATCACCTACGGCTTCGCCATGCTGGCGTTGTTCAAAGGCAAGAAGCAGCAGGTTCTGGGTTGGTTGTTCATGACCTTCCTGCTCGGCGCAGGCTTTATCGCCATGGAGATCAACGAGTTCCACCTGCTGATCTCCGAGGGCTTCGGTCCTAGCCGTTCGGGCTTCCTGTCCGCGTTCTTCACCCTGGTCGGTACCCACGGTCTGCACGTATCTGCGGGTCTGATCTGGATGGGCATCATGATGTACCAGGTCAACAAGCACGGCCTGACGGCGACCAACAAGACCCGTCTGAGCTGCCTGAGCCTGTTCTGGCACTTCCTGGACGTGGTGTGGATCTGCGTATTCACCGTTGTTTACCTGATGGGGACTCTGTAATGGCTAATGCACACTCCCATGACAGCCATGATGCTGGCCACGGCAGCGTAAAGTCGTACGCCATTGGCTTCATCCTGTCGGTGATCCTGACCGTCATCCCATTCGGTCTGGTGATGTACCCGAGCCTGCCGAAGGCCACCACGCTGGCAATCGTTCTGCTGTTCGCAGTGATCCAGGTGATCGTTCACCTGTATTACTTCCTGCACCTGGACCGTTCCATTGCTCAGCGTAACAACGTGATTGCATTCGTCTTTACGGCGATCGTGATCGTGCTGCTGGTTGGCCTGTCGTTGTGGATCATGTTCAGCATCCACACCTACATGATGGCGAAGTGAGGTAAGACCCGATGTCGCTCAAGCACTTTATCCAAATCACCAAACCGGGGATCATTTTCGGTAACGTGCTTTCTGTGGCAGGCGGGTTCTTCCTGGCCTCGAAAGGGCATGTGGATCTGGCGGTGTTTCTGGCTGCCATGATCGGTACATCCCTGGTTGTTGCCTCCGGTTGCGTGTTCAACAACTGCATCGACCGCGACATCGACCTGAAGATGGAACGCACTAAAAACCGGGTGCTGGTGCAGGGCTTGATCTCCCTGAAACTGGCCCTGGTCTACGCGACCATCCTTGGTGTTCTCGGCGTTGCATTGTTGTACAAGGTGGCCAACCCGTTGGCCGCTTTGTTCGCGGTGATCGGCTTCATCATCTACGTCGGCTTCTACAGCCTGTACCTCAAGCGCAAGTCGGTTCACGGCACGCTGGTGGGCAGTCTGTCGGGCGCCATGCCGCCAGTGATCGGTTACGTTGCCGTAACCAACAGCTTCGACATGGCCGCGCTGACGTTGCTGGTGATGTTCAGCCTGTGGCAGATGCCGCATTCCTACGCCATCGCGATCTTCCGCTTCAACGATTACCTGGCCGCATCGATTCCGGTGCTGCCAGTGAAGCGCGGGATTCAAGTGGCCAAGAAGCACATCCTGCTCTACATCCTGGCGTTCCTCGTAGCGACCTTGATGCTGACCTTCAGCGGTTACGCCGGCATGAGCTACCTCGCCGTCGCCGCGGCCATGGGCATGTACTGGTTGTACATGGCCTGGACCGGCTACAAAGCGGTGGATGACACGGTCTGGGCACGCAAGCTGTTCGTGTTCTCGATCTTCACCATCACTGCGTTGAGCGTCATGATGTCTCTGGACTTCAAGGTGCCCGCAGAGCTGCTGCTGACGTACGCGCCGTAAGGCTCAAAGGCTTGAAGAAAAACCCCGTACATTGAGAGATGTGCGGGGTTTTTTGTTGGGTGGATTATGCTGATTTGATGTGCTGCCATTCGCGAGCAGGCTCGCTCCCACATTGGATCTGCGTCGATCACATATCCCCTGTGGGAGCGAGCCTGCTCGCGAATCCCAACGTCACTGAATTTGCTGGGTTGCTGGTTGCAGACTTCCGGTAAACCCCCTAGATTTGGATCCAACCATGACAGTGGTAGCGCCTTGCCATTGGCCGCTGCCTGGCTGTCTTAACCTGCGGTTCTTCATGTACTGATCATAAGGCTGGGCGAAATGACTGAGAGGATGACCTGCGACGAGCGTTTTATTGCCCTGGCTCAAGAGCTGAACTACGACATCTATGGTGAGAACACCGCCGGCGGCAATTACGCGCCGCTGATCCGTCATCATGATGAGCTGTACATCAGCGGTATGGTGCCGCGCACCCACGGCAAGATTCAGTATCCCGGTCGGGTTGGGCTGGAGTTGACCCTCAAGGATGCCCAGGCCGCCGCCAGCATCAGTGCAATGCGTTGCCTGGCGTTGATCGTTGACGCGGTGGGTTCGCTGGACAAGATCAAGGCGTTGTTGCGGGTGACAGTGTATGTGAAGTCGACGCCGGACTTCGTTGACCTGAGTGAAGTGGCCAACGGTGCGTCGGACGTGTTCAGTCATGTGCTCGGCGATGCCGGACGGCACACGCGCACCACGGTCGGTGTGTATCAGTTGCCGAAGAACGCAGCGATTGAAGTGGACATGATTGTAGCGTTGCATCCTTCGGCTTGAGGTGGTTTGGCGGCTTGCCCTCACCCTAACCCTCTCCCAGAGGGAGAGGGGACCGACCGAG
This sequence comes from Pseudomonas sp. ZY71, assembly GCF_036542145.1. Classification (NCBI taxonomy): domain Bacteria; kingdom Pseudomonadati; phylum Pseudomonadota; class Gammaproteobacteria; order Pseudomonadales; family Pseudomonadaceae; genus Pseudomonas; species Pseudomonas sp. ZY71. Next base: position 5,485,450 of record NZ_CP144274.1, on the reverse strand, counting down.
GTGTCTTGCGCTATACATCGACCTGAGAGACCGAGGCGATTGTGGATTCGGCGCAGCACTTTCATTTCGGTGCATCTCTTGAATATCTCCCGATCGGCTCCCTCTCCCTCGGGAGAGGGCTGGGGTGAGGGGCTGGGATTTACGCCATTCCGCTAATCCCAAGCCGAAAACCAAAAAGCCCCGCCTGAATCTCAGTGCGGGGCTTTTTCGTACAGCGGCTGCGCTATTACTGCGCGGCGATGCTGTAACCATCAAACGCAGTCTGCTGTTGCAGTGCGGTGATGATGTTCTTGCGGTTTACCGCCTGCTCGGTACCCGCGTTGTCGACGAAGACTTCGCTTTCCAGCTCCGCTTCTTCGCCTTCACCGACGAAGGTGAAACCGAGGAACTCCAGCGCTGCACGGTCTACGTTCAGACGCGAGCGTGGCGTGCGCAGCGGCAAGGTCACGCTGATGCCGTCCTTGCTGATGGTGAAGATTTCGACGTCTTTCTTCTTCGCAGCCTTGCTCTTGCCGCCGCTCGGATTGCTGATCGCCTGATGGGTCTGGTTCAGCACTTTCAGCGCGAGGCCGTAAACGATTTCCTGGAACGCCGGATCGTCCTTGAAGCTGGACAGGATGCGGCCGATCGAGAACTTGCTGCTGAGGTCTTCAAGGGCGGCGAGGTCCGCCGCTTCAGCGTCTTTCAGCGCCTTGAGTTCGCCCATCAGCTCGTAGGCCTTGTCGTCATCGAAGCTATCGTGAGCCTGACGGATCGCCGCGCGCAGCTCGCGGATCTGGTCGCTTTCGCGGGTCGACTGGAACGCGTCCAGGACCATCTCGCTGATGATTTTGGCTTGTGGCAGGTGTTGTGAAAGATTGATGGAGTTTTCGTATTCCGCTTTGGACGATTCGGTGACTACGGATTCAGCGGTGTTGAAATCGGACATTGAAATTTCACTACTTTTTAACTTGAGTGGAGATGAGAAAACCGAGGGCTTTTTCAGGCCGACTAATTTAGGGGAGCGGGGCGGCGTTGTCACGGAGCAACGGGCCGGCGGTCTCAACTATTTGCCCTGGCTGTGCAAATTCATTGAACGCATCATCCATTGTTCGGCGCTTTGCTGATCTGTTGATCGCGAGAAGCGGAACGTCGCGCCACGCCCGCTCATGCCCAGTAACTGTATATCGCGCCCGTGTAATTGCAGGATACGGTGCACGATACGCAGCCCCTCAGGAAAAACCGGTGTTGGTGAAAAGCGGTTCTTGAATCATTGGGCGCCCAATGGCGGACGTTGAGCCTGAAGGGTGCGCAGCAAACGGTAATATTTCAGTGAGCGAGCGCTAATCAGACCACTGATAAGGCCTGATGCTGCGGCTTTGAACAGCAACATATCCGGGGCGGCAGCGCGCTCTGGGTGCGCGTCATCCTGATAACCGAAGTAGTAGTTCACTGCAAAAAAAAGCAGGAGCAGAATCAGCGCTTTCCAAGTGCCCGGCACGATCAACCCGGTTTCCGGATCATCAAGATTTATCCCCTTGTTGGGGAAAATCAGCGATGCCGATAGAGCGCCCAGTAACAAAGCAATGAGCCAGCCGCTGAGGCTCAAGCCTGGATCAACCGTCAGGTTCAACGACAACAGCGACCAGCCCAACAACACCAGCGGGGTCGACAGCAGGGAAAACCGGCTTTCATGTTGGGGTTTTCGGGCCTTGAGGCCGAAATACACCAGAACCAGAAAAACCACATAAACCCACAAGGGAGTATTTTGAAGAGTGACGAGCATCGCGCAGCGTCCATGCTGGAAAGAGAAGCTGATCATAGCCGTTGCCAGAGCGCCCGCCCGTTATTTCAATCGCGGTCGCTCCATGGCAATCACCGACGTCTCAAAACCCAGGCGGGCAAAAAAGGCTTCGGCGCCTTCTCGTCCTGCACGCAGTACCCAGGTGATATCGGGGTTATCGCCCATGACATGCTCAACCAGTCTGCGGCCAATGCCTGTGCGTCGATACTCGCCATCGACCACGACCATCGACAGGTAACCGTTGGACAAGCCATCGGTTATGCCCCGGGCAAAGCCAACGATCTGCGCGCCGAGCAGGGCAATCGCCGTGCGTTGCGAGTGTTCGATGAGTTGCGCGAAATGTTCGCTGGAACCGGTACGGTGCCCCCAGCCATGTTGGCCGAGGAACAGCCGTACCGACTCCACTTCGTCAGATAGCAGGTCGCGTACGGTCAGGTTGTTGTTCATCTTCGCTTCGACTCCTTGTCAGTAATTCTTCGAGACAATGTCCAGGTCGCTCGTTTTCAGGATCTGCCCCATGTCTGCATCGCGAATTCGACGAAGCGGCGCAGCTTCGGCAAACGATAGCGATCCGGAGCATAAAGCAAATGCAGGGGGCGGCTTGGAGGTTGATAGTCGGGAACGACGGTCACCAGTTTGCCGTCGCGCAGATCCTGTTCCACCAGCGCATCGGGCAGCATCACGATGCCCATGCCGGTGCGTGCGGCCTGGTGCAACCCTGCGGAAGTGTTCATCAGCATCGGTCCGCTGACGTCGACGAGAATTTCTCCCTCCGGGCCGCTGAGGCGCCAGCGTTTTTCCACTGATTGCCAATCGTCGCCGGCAGGGTAGGCGAACGACAGGCAGTCGTGTTGTTGCAAATCTTCAGGGGTTTGCGGCATGCCTCGCCGGGCCACGTATTGCGGGGACGCGCACACAGTCAGTGTGTAATCGATCAGGGGGCGGGCGATCAGATTCGACTCGTCGAAATGCCCCAACCGAAACGCCACGTCCAGACCACTTTCCAGCAGGTCGGGGCGGCTGTTGGTCAGCACCACGTCCATTTTGACCTGTGGATATTGCAGGGAAAACTCGCTGAGCGCTGGCGCCAGGCGTTCTACGCCAAAAGTCAGTGGCGCGGTAATGCGCAGCAGGCCACGCGGCTCATCGAGTGCTTGTTCCGCCAAGCGTTCGGAGTCGGCCACCAGTCCCAAGACATCCAGACAACGCTGGTAGTAGACGCTGCCAAATTCAGTCAGCCGCTGTCGCCGTGTCGTGCGTTGTAGCAATTGCACTCCGAGCCGCTGTTCCAGCGCACGCAGGTGATTGCCGACCATGGTCGTCGACATATCGCACTGCAACGCGGCCGCCGTCATGCTCCCGGCTTCGACGACTTTGACGTACACGCTCATCGACTGGAACAGGTCCATTATCAAGCCCTGCTTTTAAATGAATGAAGTTTTGCCGAGTTTATCCAGTTTAGCTGGCTAACCATACTGCCAGCACACCGACCTGCACTGGAGTTTGAAGTCATGACCGCCGCCCTGATGAACACCTACCAACCACTGGCCTTGAGCTTCACCAAGGGCCTGGGCACTCGCCTGTGGGATCAGGCCGGCCGCGAGTATCTGGATGCGGTGGCCGGTGTCGCGGTGACCAACGTCGGCCACTCGCACCCGCGGATTGTTTCGGCGATCAGCGAGCAGGCCGGGTTGTTGCTGCACACCTCGAATCTGTACAGCATCGATTGGCAGCAACAACTGGCTAAACGGCTGACCGAACTGTCGGGGATGGAGCGTGCGTTCTTCAATAACTCGGGTGCCGAGGCCAATGAAACGGCGCTGAAGCTGGCGCGTTTGTACGGCTGGCGCAAGGGTATCGAACAGCCGCTGGTGGTGGTCATGGCCAACGCGTTCCATGGCCGCACACTCGGTACCTTGTCGGCCAGTGATGGTCCGGCGGTGCGCTTGGGTTTCAACGAATTGCCGGGGGATTTCCTCAAAGTGCCATTTGGTGATCTCGCTGCGCTCGAGCAGGCGCAGAAAAAGCACGGCGAGCGCATTGTGGCGATTCTGGTCGAGCCGATTCAGGGCGAAAGCGGCGTGCAGCTCGCGCCCTCTGGTTATTTGAAAGCCCTGCGGGAACTGTGCAATCGCCATGCGTGGTTACTGATGCTCGATGAAATCCAGACCGGCATCGGCCGCACCGGGCGTTGGTTCGCGTTTCAACATGAAGGCATCGTCCCGGATGTCATGACCCTGGCAAAAGGGCTGGGCAACGGCGTGCCAATCGGCGCGTGCCTGGCCCGGGGCAGGGCGGCGGATCTGTTTACGCCCGGCAGCCATGGCAGCACCTTCGGCGGCAATCCGCTGGCGTGTCGGGTCGGTTGCACGGTGCTGGACATCATCGAAGAACAGGGCCTGTTGGAAAACGCCCGGATTCAGGGGGAACGGCTATTAACTCGCCTGCGCGCAGAGCTGGCGGACAATCCCAATGTGCTGGCGATTCGTGGTCAGGGTTTGATGATCGGTATCGAGCTGAAACAACCGGTGCGTGATCTGACCCTGATCGCCGCGCGGGATCATGGGCTGTTGATCAACGTCACGCGTGGCAAGACGATACGGCTGCTGCCACCGTTGACGATTGATGAGCGGGAGGTGGAGATGATTGTCAGAGGTGTGGGGCATACCATCAGTAGTGATATTTGCAGCTAATAACGCAAATCTCACCACCTTCAATGCTGTAGACCAAACGATGCTCACCCGATACTCGTCTGGACCAAAAGCCGCTCATGTTGTGTTTGAGCGGCTCAGGTTTGCCGATACCTTCAAACGGTACACGCTGGATTGCTTTGATCAACAGATTGATACGTTTGAGTCCGGCCTTATCGTTCTGTTGAAACCACAAATAGTCTTCCCAACCTGATGGCGTGAACTCGATTTTCATTCTTCGATCAATTGCCTCACTTTGGCTTTGCCGGCACGCATTTCGCCAATCGATTTGATCAACCGCTCGGCATTGGCGGGAGAGCGCAGTAGGTAGGCTGTTTCTTCGAGTGCGTTGTACTCAGCCAGAGACATCATCACGACGGGCTCACCTTTTTGGCGTGTGACCAGTAGGGGAGCACGGTCCTCGTTAACGCGGTCCATTGTTTCGGCCAAATGCGCACGGGCGGTGGTGTAGTTGATGGTTTGCATGAAGTAGTCCTCGCTATTAGCAAAGAACGTACAGAAATGAGTACATGATGACAAGGTGATACCTATCAGTGGTTGTTTCGCAGAAGGCTTGCTGCGAGCACGCTCAGTATCACTTAAGAACTCTGGAGACGTTTCTGAGAAGGCTGTAATCCTTGTCCACTGCCTCGGGCAGCGAGAAACCGCCGCGTTGTCGGCATTCGGCATTCCCGGTGTAGGAAAAAACTATGGCTAGTCCGGATAATCCGCCAGATCCGGCGCCAGCATCCGCGTCTTCGCCTTGCCATTCGAATTGTGCTGAATGATCTCGCGCGGCTGCCCCTGCTCATTGAAAAACACCTGACCGATCCCCGCCGAATTCCATAAGCGTTCGCCAGCCTCAGCATGTTCCGGCGTATACGGCACGATGCGCATGCGTCGGCGTTTGGTAAACCAGTTCAGCGGTGAGCGTGGCGAGTAGAGCCAGCGGTTGAGGCGGTCGAACCATTCCAGCAGGCTTTTCGGAAACTCGTTCTTGATCCCGCTGCTGGTGATCTGCCAGATTCGCGGCCCGGCCTTGCGGTGTCGGATAAGTACTTCGTAGACGAAGGAATAATGCACATCGCCCGACAGCACCACGTAGTTACCCGGTGTGCGCGAGTGGCGGAAAATATTCAGGATCACCTGCGCCGCACCACGATGGGCCATCCAGTTTTCCGCGTCGACCAGCAGCGGGTAACCGCACCAGCTGAAGACTTTTTGTACGGTTTCAATCAGCTTCACGCCGAAGATCGGCGCCGGGGAAACGATGATCGCTGACGGATGATCAAGCAGCTCCTGTTGCAGTTCGCTCAGCGCCTCCCAATCGAGCAGGCCCGACGGTTGCTTGAGCGCCATCTCACTGCGCCAGCGCCGTGTGCGCGTGTCGATAACCACCAGCGCGGGGCTGGTGGGCAGGACGAAATGCCAATGCTGAAAGCGCAGCAGGTCATCGATCAAGTCGTCCTGCACCGGGCTATCGAGGTACTGATCATCACCACTGGCGCTCAGCCCCAGAGTTTTCGCCAGTACATCCTTGAATACATCGGGATTATTTCCCCAGCCCTGACACAACATATAAGCGATCAACGCGTTGCCGATGATGCGTTTGGAGAACGGATGGCCGTAGGCCGTTTCCTCCCATTGCGCAGACAGGTTCCAGTCATCGGTGATGTCGTGATCATCGAAAATCATCAGGCTCGGCAGATGTGCCAGCGCGCGGGCGACCCTGCCTAATGCAGTCTTGAAGGCATCGATGCGAGTCTGTTCGAGGGCGTAGCGCTTGAGGCGTTCAGGCGTCAGTTCGGGAGCTTGCGGATCGATCAGCAACCAGGCCGTTGGCGACCACACCAGCAGGTACATCGCCATGACTTCGGCGAACGTCACCAAGTGATTATCGGCGCTGCTGCTGGTGAAAATCGGCTTACGCGCACCGCCGAAAAATCGCTCGCGCAATGTCTCGTTGCTCTCCAGCGCCGGTAACAAATCCGCACGGTGGTAGTAACTGGCCGGATGTTCGTAGAGCTTGGCGCTGTCGCTGACGACGGCGCCTTCGAGGTGTTCGTCGAACAGGCCGAGACGTTCGATCAAGGCATGAATCGCCCGCAACATCGGGCCGGCCACGTCGTCGGCGTAGACCTGATCGCCGCTCATCATCAACAGGGCGGGGCGTTGTTGCGGATCGGTTTCCGTCGCCAGCAATTGGTCGACGCACAGCAAACCATCCGTCGCCGGGTGATGCGGCTTGCGGCAAGAGCCGTGCAGCAGTTGATCGATCCGCGAGCGCAGGACGAAGTTCGGACTGGTTGCATCGCCGTACAGCAAATGCGCCGCCCAGTCGGCGATGCCCGTCGCGTTGTCGATCAGCAGGTCATAGTCGATACGCGTATCGCAGGGCAGGGCGCTGTCGAGAGAAACATCGATGAGATGAACAAACGCCTGACGACCTACGGGAATGACTGTGCATTTCTCCGCGTCGAGAGGAATGTCTCCTACACCTTGCAGGCGCAATGTCAGCGACAGCTGGCGCGTACCGATCAACCACAGCACCAACCGCTTCGGCTCCAGCCTGCGCAGCAGTGGGCCGGCCAACACGGCAGGCAACGAAGAGGGATCAGTGAGGTGTCGGGACATCGGAGGGCAAAGCTCAAGGCGCACAGGCCGGCGATGATAGCGCAGCCGGCGCCTTGAACCCTTAAATCAGCCTTAAGAGTCGGCTTTTTGCAGTTTCAGCGCCAACAAACGCCATTGCGCAGGCATCGCGTCAACTCGCGGCTGCTCTTGCACGGAGCAATCGAAACGGTAGGTGACATCGTCGCCGTTCATGTTGCGCGCCGTGACGGTGTTGTTGAAGGAGTAGACCTGATCCTTGAAGCGGTGGCTGACCAGTGCCTTGCTGTCAGCAAACCGCGCCGAAGCGGGGAAGCGCAACGTGCTGGTCACAAACGGGCTGCACATGACATACGCGATCATCGACTTGTCGGCCTGTGCGTCGCCACGCAATTTCTTGTTCAGCGCTGCCAGGGCCATGCGACCGTCATAGTCGCTTTGATCCAGCACGGTCTGTAGCCCGATTGATTTCGGCGCCCGGCCGGCGTAGTTCGGCAACAATGCGGAGTCGGCGGGAGAGGGCTTGTCGTCCGGCTCGATGGCAGCAAAAACCGGCGCATCCTTCAGATCGGCCGCGGGTGTGACCGCCTCGGCTTCAGGCAATAGAGAGGTTGGCTCGGTGACTTGCGTGTTTTCAGCCTGCGCCGGTTCGTAGTCATGCGACGAAGGAAACAACGACAACGTGATCGACAGCACCACCATCGCCACAATGAAGCCGCCCGCTGCGCCAACGATATTGCCGTAGAAAATATTCCAGCTGCCACGGTTCTGCACCACCCAGCGCCACATGAACCCCCAAACCGCAACAATCGCCAGAAAACGCAAAAACTCCATTTGATCCTTTCCTTAAACCTTCAAAACCCTGAAATCAACGCACGCCCACAGTGAACGCTGACGATGGGCGGCAAGATAACAAAACACACGTGTAATACCAGTGACGAGCGCGCTGCTCAGTGAAAGTTGATCGCGAAAAACACCAACGTCGTCACACCAGCAGCGAGCCCACAGATACCGGCGAAAAGTTGCCGGGCCAACGGATGCTCTGGCTTCGGACGCCTGACCAGCCACATCCAGACGCCCGCCAGCACGCCGAACGTTGTCATCACTTGCAGCACGCTACTGGCCAGATTCTCGGGTGAGGGAGGCACGTGCGCCGGGAAAAGGCCCGAACAGACCACTGAAAAAATCATTGCGACGATGAAACCGCTGGCGGCACCCGCCAGGTTGGCGAGGATCAGGTTCCAGGCACCACGGGTCTGCACGACCCAAGCCCAAACGGCTGCCCAGACGAAAAAGTACAACACGGCCATCAAGGTGTTTCTCCCTCTGAAAATTGACTCCATCGAGGCGTTGGCGACCTCGTTACTGGCAGTGGACGGCAAGATAGCAAAATAGTAGCGTCGCGCCACTGCCCATCTCCGTAACGGATTACCTATGCTCGTCAGTACCCACTCTTTGCGCCTGCTCTGCGCAATCACCCTCGCCGGTGTAATCCCCCCAGCATTCGCCGCCGTGCAAGAGCATCCGGAAAACAGCTGGAAGTATTACGCCGGCAACTGCCAGCGCGTGCAGGAAAAAATGGCCGACGTGCAGAGCGGTCGCACCACCGCCTACGACGTGATGTTTGCCCTGGAAAGCAACCTGCAGACCATGAATGAACAGCGCTCGAACCTGACACCCAATCACCTCGGCTCCCGAGAATTTGCACAATGCGAAAACGTCGCGGGTCAGGCTGAAGCGATGATCGCCCAAGGCAAAGCCGAGTTCGCCGCGAAAATGCAAGGTGCTGCGGAGGAAGGCCGCATCGCCCACCAGAACTCCCCCGCCTACCAACGCGCCCGCGCTCTCGGCTACAGCGACGTCGGCGACATCTCCTTCCTCAAGCTGCACGAAGACACCGACGGCGAAGCGCGCCTGAAAACCATGCTGATCACCGTCGACGAAATCTGCGGCCAATACTTCCGCGCCACGCAATACGTGAAACCGTATGTGATCTATACGGTTCGGTCTTCTGACGGCGGCTGTGGCGAAGTGAAACGCGTCGCGGTGGTTGGTGGCCGATCGGTGGAGAAGGGCGATTACATTGATGAGAAGGGCGAGTTTCAGTATCTGGGCTGGAAAAAACTTGTTGGCGCTGATGGGTTTCCGACCGATATCCGCGTGCTGAAAGCCCGTCGTTAATGTATGGAGTTAACTGAGAGTTCCTATGCTGATGGGCGCGATATAACACCCGGAATCCCGATATATATTGATCGGGAGGAGTCGATCCGCTGTGTTGGTATTGCCAGAGGATTTACTGTTATCTGGTTTTTAGCGTTATTTAAGGTGCTGAATTTTTGGGGTGAGTAGTAGTGATTTTAAGGGGGGCTAAAGAAAGTATCTCAAAATTTAAAGTTTGCTGAATAACTCATCTAGCGATTCTTGTGTAATTTCTGGTGTGGAGTTTATTATTAGCGGTAAGATTCGAGCGATTAGATATTTTGCTGAAGTGTGGATTGACCAAATAATTTGTGTGATTGCGAAAGCGCCGAGTATTGCTGATAATAAAAGGTCTTTGTCGTGCAAGGCTGTTAACGATGTTGCGATTATTAGTATGGATGTTGTGCAGTGTGCATTGCTCGAAGTGCGATACTTGCTGAGTACCTCTGTTTCTAAGGTGGTATTTTTTTCTTTCGTTATTTTTATTTTTGAAATGTATTGCTTTAAGATTGTTAAGTAGAGTAGGTCAAAATATTCTGATTTGAGTAAGGTGATAATTTTATTGAAGAAGAAGGTTGTGATTGTTGCGTAAAAGATTTCTTTTATTTTTATTTTTAATAAAATGCTTTTGTCGCCAACAAGGTCGGATATTTCTGTCTGAAGAATAGCGTTTAATATCTGTTCGGAGTGAGTTTGGTTGAAGTTTATAAAAGCTGTGCAAATCATTATTGACAAAATACTAAAGATCGAGACGCCTTTTGTCGCATCCTTTAACGCATCCTCTAATCGACTTTTTAGTATGTCAATCATGTAAGAGAGCCTTCAGGAAGACGACATCTCCTGCCTTGATGTCGTAAGATTCGAATTCGACAATAGGGGCGCCAATGAATGTTATTGGTTTGGCCATGTTGGCTTCTAAATAGTCCTTTGCGCTTTCGAAAGATTCTTTGTCCGGGAAAACTAGATTGCAAGACTTTTCTGAGCTTTTGTTTTCGAATTGTCCTTTTAAAAGTTTTGCATTCAATTCAACTATTTTTCCTTCATAGATTATAGGTTGGCCTACAGATCTTCTAGATACCTGTGCGTGGAATTGATCACTTTTTATTGCCCCAAACATAAAGTCATGGCTACTGGATGCGATCATTGTTAGTTCAATTTGACTATCTCCAGCGCTCTTGGATCTGATTATGCTAAGTAGTTGGTCTATCTCTTTTGCTATAGAGCGTTCTGCATAATCGCGCTTAACGAATGGGTCGTCTTCATCTTTAGCGTCGTCGTAGAATCTGGCGGATATCCCACCCGCTTCCAGAGTCGCAAGTCTTAGTTTTGCTTGATTTTGAATTGAACCCTCGCCAGTGGCACCCTTCATATCGTTGCTGTATATTTTACTTATGACGTGTGAGACTTTATCAAGACATCTACGACCCGCGGAGGTTTGCGCGAAGAAACGAATTATATAGCCACCAGGTTCGGGTGGTTGTACTAAGAATTCGGAGTCGGGGTAGTCTTTTGAGTGCATCGTTGCATTTTTAGTTAGGCCTCCTCGCTTTTCATCTATATAAGCTCTGTCTATCGCATTTTGCGTATGTTTTAGGGCTTTCCCAAGAGTTCTAAGGCTGACTTGGTGGTTTTTTGTAATGTCCCCGTGAAAGTGTATTTCTAAACTTCCGAAGTTTTTTGTTGTGTCATCCATTACATGATTTCCTAGTCTACAGCGTAATTTTTATGGACAAGTCTCTTTAGGAAGATAGCCTAGTGCCACCTTTTCGTCCACTGTATGTTTCTGAGGAAGGAGGCGCTGATGATTTCTAAGTAAAAGGGGGCCGAACAGAGGCGATATTTTATGGCGTAAACGACGCAAGGCTGTCACTGGCTATCTTTTAGATAATCTAAGATTAAGAGCAGCGGGTTTTTAAGCTGGTCAATGGATCGGGCTTGGCGGAAATCTTCTGATAGCTTTTGCAACTCACGTCCGAGCGGCTTCTCGACACCGCCCAAGGCGTCCATCGCCAAACCCAGGCATTCATTCATCTTGAACTGAATGGTCTCGACATCCCCGCGCCGCACTAATAGTTCGAAAATGTCTTTCTGGTAATCACCCATGACCATGTCGTCCCGCAGAATCGGGCTCAGGCCTTCTTCCTCGTAAGCGAGCTTGAGGGAGAAAAGGGCGACTGTTTCCAGTGACGTTTCCATGGGGTGGGTCCTTGGGTTTTCGGTTGACCAAGAAGCGGTGGATCAAAAGATCGCAGCCTGCGGCAGCTCCTACAACAGCAGCCACTTTCCGGCAGACGAAAAAAAAGGCCTTGCTAAGCAAGACCTTTCTTAATTTTGGTGCCCCGAGGGAGACTCGAACTCCCACTCCTTTCGAAAACGGATTTTGAATCCGCCGCGTCTACCAATTCCGCCATCAGGGCTCAATGGCGGCGAAGTATAGAGATGAGATTACCGTCGGTCAATCAGGTACATAGAGAATTTTCGATATTTCCGCTAGACTTTCCGGCCCTGCTAGACGAACCCCATCATGCGCGTTGCTGACTTTACTTTCGAGCTCCCTGATTCGCTGATCGCCCGCCACCCTTTGGCCGAGCGTCGCGGTAGTCGCCTGCTGACCCTTGACGGGCCGAGCGGCGCCCTCGCACACCGTCAATTCACTGATTTGCTTGAGCACTTGCGCCCGGGCGATTTGATGGTGTTCAACAATACCCGGGTGATTCCGGCGCGGCTGTTCGGGCAGAAAGCGTCCGGCGGCAAGCTGGAAATCCTTGTTGAGCGGGTGCTCGATACGCACCGCGTGCTGGCCCATGTGCGTTCCAGCAAGTCGCCGAAGCCGGGTTCGAAGATTCTTATCGACGGTGGTGGCGAAGCCGAAATGCTTGCGCGTCACGATGCGTTGTTCGAGCTGGGCTTTGCTGAAGAAGTGTTGCCGCTGCTTGATCGCGTCGGGCACATGCCGTTGCCTCCTTATATAGACCGCCCGGACGAAGGCTCGGATCGCGAGCGTTATCAGACCGTGTACGCCGAGAAACTCGGTGCGGTGGCGGCGCCGACGGCCGGGCTCCATTTCGATCAGTCGCTGATGGAAGCGATTGCGGCCAAGGGCGTTGAGACCACATTCGTTACGTTGCACGTGGGCGCGGGGACGTTCCAGCCGGTGCGCGTCGAGAAGCTTGAAGATCACCACATGCACACTGAGTGGTTGGAAGTCGGCCAGGACGTGGTCGATGCGGTCGCGGCGTGCCGTGCGCGCGGTGGTCGGGTGATTGCGGTCGGTACCACCAGCGTGCGTTCGCTGGAAAGTGCCGCGCGCGATGGCGTGCTCAAGCCGTTCAGTGGCGACACCGATATCTTTATCTTCCCGGGCCGGCCGTTCCATGTGGTCGACGCCCTGGTGACCAATTTCCATTTGCCGGAATCGACGCTGTTGATGCTGGTTTCGGCATTTGCCGGTTATCCCGAGACCATGGCCGCCTACAAGGCCGCCGTCGACAACGGTTACCGCTTTTTCAGCTACGGTGATGCAATGTTCATCACCCGTAATCCCGCACCGACTGCCCCTGAACAAACAGGCCCAGAGGAAACAGAATGAGTCGCGAATGTCGCATGTCCTTTGAACTTCTGGCCACCGATGGCAAGGCCCGGCGTGGTCGCCTGACCTTCCCGCGTGGCACCGTCGAGACCCCGGCGTTCATGCCGGTGGGCACTTACGGCACGGTCAAGGGCATGTTGCCGCGTGACATCGTTGCCACCGGCGCAGAAATCATTCTCGGCAACACCTTCCACCTGTGGCTGCGTCCTGGCACCCAAGTGATCAAGGAACACGGCGACCTGCACGATTTCATGCAGTGGAAAGGCCCGATCCTGACTGACTCCGGTGGTTTCCAGGTGTTCAGCCTGGGCGCGATGCGCAAGATCAAGGAGGAGGGCGTGACCTTCGCCTCCCCGGTCGACGGCGCGAAAGTGTTCATGGGCCCGGAAGAATCGATGCAGGTGCAGCGCGATCTCGGCTCCGACATCGTGATGATCTTCGACGAATGCACCCCGTACCCGGCTGACGAAGACGTTGCTCGCGTTTCGATGGAATTGTCGCTGCGCTGGGCCCAGCGCTCGAAAAATGCCCACGGTGAAAACACCGCGGCGCTGTTCGGCATCGTTCAGGGCGGCATGCACCAGGATCTGCGCATGCGCTCGCTCGAAGGCCTCGACAAGATCGGCTTCGATGGCCTGGCCATTGGCGGTCTGTCGGTGGGCGAGCCGAAGCACGAGATGATCAAAGTATTGGATTATCTGCCGGGCATGATGCCGGCTGACAAACCTCGTTACCTTATGGGCGTTGGCAAACCGGAAGATCTGGTTGAGGGTGTGCGCCGCGGTGTGGACATGTTCGATTGCGTGATGCCAACCCGTAATGCCCGCAATGGGCATCTGTTCATTGATACCGGCGTGCTGAAGATCCGTAACGCGTTCCATCGCCATGATGAATCGCCGCTGGATCCGACCTGCGATTGCTATACCTGCCAGAACTTCTCCCGCGCTTATCTGCATCACCTGGACAAGTGCGGCGAAATGCTGGGAAGCATGCTCAATACCATCCATAACTTGCGCCATTATCAGGTGCTGATGGCTGGTTTGCGCGAGGCTATTCAACAGGGTACATTGGCCGCCTTTGTCGATGCCTTCTACGCCAAACGCGGGCTCCCCGTTCCGCCTTTGGACTGAGTTTTCTGACCCCAAGATTCAACATTTGCAACTGGAGTGCTAAATGAGCTTTTTTATCTCTAACGCCATGGCTGACGCGGCTGCACCGGCTGCTGCCGGCCCAATGGGCGGCGGTTTCGAGTGGATTTTCCTGGTCGGTTTCCTGGTCATCTTCTACCTGATGATCTGGCGTCCACAGGCCAAGCGCGCCAAAGAGCAGAAGAACCTGCTGAGCAGCCTGCAGAAAGGCGACGAAGTTGTGACCACCGGCGGCATCGCTGGCAAGATCACCAAAGTGGCCGATGACTTCGTGGTTCTGGAAGTTTCCGACACCGTGGAAATGAAGTTCCAGAAAGGCGCCATCGCCGCCACGCTGCCAAAAGGCACGCTGAAAGCGATCTGAAGCAACAACTTCTACTCAATCGACGGGGCGCGCAAGGCGCCCCGCGTTCATAACGGGCGGCGTGATGCTGAACAAATATCCTCTGTGGAAATACATTCTGATCCTGGCGGTGCTGGCGATCGGTCTGATTTATTCCGCTCCGAATCTATACCCCGATGACCCGGCCATTCAGGTCAGCGGTGCAAGCACTGCGCTGCAAGTCAATCAGGCTGATCTGGATCGTGTGAGCACTGCGCTCAAGGAGTCCGGGATCAACGTCAAGGCAGCCACGCTGGCCGCCAACGGCAAGGGCGGTCTGATCCGTCTGAGCAAGGCTGAAGACCAGCTGCCGGCCAAAGACGTTGTGCGCAAGGCATTGGGTGATGACTACGTCGTCGCGCTGAACCTGGCACAGACCACCCCGCAATGGCTGCGCAATCTGGGCGCGCACCCGATGAAGCTGGGTCTGGACTTGTCCGGTGGTGTGCACTTCCTGCTGGAAGTGGACATGGACAAAGCCCTCGATGCACGCCTGAAAGTCTACGAAGGCGACGTCAAGAGCCTGCTGCGTAAAGAGAAGCTGCGCTATCGCAGTCTGCCGCAACTGGGCGGTGCCATTCAGTTGGGCTTCAGCGATGAAGATTCCCGCGAACAGGCCCGTGCACTGATCCGCAAGAACTTCAACGATTTCGACATTGTTCCGGCCGACCTCAATGGTCAACCGGTGCTGCGTCTGGCGATGACCCCGGCAAAGCTGGCGGAAATCCGTGAATACTCCATCAAGCAGAACTTGACCACGGTACGTAACCGCGTCAACGAGCTGGGTGTTGCCGAACCGATCGTTCAGCGTCAGGGCGCCAACCGCATCGTGGTTGAGCTGCCGGGCGTGCAGGACACTGCCGAAGCCAAGCGTATTCTCGGCAAGACGGCCAACCTTGAGTTCCGTCTGGCTGCAGAGCCGGGTGCTTCGAAAGCCACTTCCGAAACGTTCGAGTTCCGTGAAGGCAATCGTCCGCCAGCACAGATCGAGCGTGGTCTGATCATCACCGGTGACCAGGTTACCGACGCCAAGGCCGGTTTCGGCGAGCACGGCACCCCGGAAGTGAACATCCGTCTGGATGGTCACGGTGGTGAGCTGATGAGCCGCGCTACTCGTTCGAACGTTGGTCGCAGCATGGCGGTGATCTTCATCGAACAGCGTCCGATCACCACTTACACCAAGCAAGTGGTCGATGGCGTCGAGAAAGACGTTGCGGTGCAAACGTTCAAGGAAGAGAAGAAAATCATCAGCCTGGCGACCATTCAGTCGCCGCTGGGTGCTCAGTTCCGCATCACTGGCCTGAACGGTCAGGGCGAGTCGTCCGAGCTGGCGCTGCTGCTGCGTGCCGGTGGTCTGGCCGCACCGATGTACTTCGCTGAAGAGCGCACCATCGGCCCGAGCCTGGGTGCTGACAACATCACCAAAGGTATCGATGCGTCGCTGTGGGGCATGCTGTTCGTGTCGCTGTTCATCATCGCCATCTACCGCTTCTTCGGCATCATCGCCACCGTCGCTTTGGCGGTGAACATGGTGCTGCTGCTGGCCTTGATGTCGCTGCTGGGTGCAACGCTGACCCTGCCGGGTATCGCCGGTATCGTTCTGACCATGGGTATGGCGGTCGACGCCAACGTGCTGATCTTCTCGCGAATTCGTGAGGAGATCGCCGCCGGCATGACGGTGCAGCGTGCAATCAACGAAGGCTTCGGCCGGGCATTCACCGCGATTCTCGACGCCAACCTGACTACCTTGTTGGTCGGCGGGATTCTCTTTGCCATGGGCACCGGCCCGGTCAAAGGTTTCGCAGTGACCATGTCCCTCGGGATCTTTACCTCGATGTTCACGGCCATCATGGTGACCCGCGCAATGGTCAACCTGATCTTCGGCGGACGTGACTTCAAGAAGTTGTGGATTTAAGGGGCTGCCATGTTACGTACAATCAACTTCATGGGCGTTCGCAACTTCGCGTTCGGCGTCACAGTGTTTCTCACGTTGCTGGCTATGTTCAGTGTCGTGACCAAGGGTATGAACTGGGGCCTGGACTTCACTGGCGGTACGCTCATCGAGCTGACCTACGAGCGTCCGGCGGATGTCACCAAGGTGCGTGAAGAGCTGGTGACTTCGGGTTATCACGAAGCCATCGTGCAGAGCTTTGGTGCAACCACCGATCTGCTGGTGCGCATGCCGGGTGAAGACCCGCAGTTGGGCCACCAGGTCGCGCAAGCGCTGCAGAAACTCGGCGGTGACAACCCGGCGACGGTCAAGCGTGTCGAGTTCGTCGGCCCACAGGTCGGTGAAGAGCTGCGCGACCAGGGCGGCCTCGGCATGCTGCTGGCGCTCGGCGGCATCCTGATCTACCTGGCTTTCCGCTTTCAGTGGAAGTTCGCGGTCGGCGCCATCGTTTCGCTGATTCACGACGTGATCGTGACCATTGGTATCCTGTCGTACTTCCAGATCACTTTCGATCTGACCGTGCTGGCGGCGGTGCTGGCGATCATCGGTTACTCGCTGAACGACACCATCGTGGTATTCGACCGGGTTCGTGAGAACTTCCGTGTCCTGCGCAAGGCAACGCTGATCGAGAACATCAACATCTCGACCACGCAGACCCTGCTGCGCACCATGGCGACGTCGATCTCGACTTTGCTGGCGATCGCGGCACTGCTGTTCTTCGGCGGTGACAACCTGTTCGGCTTCTCGATCGCGCTGTTTATCGGTGTACTGGCGGGTACCTACTCGTCGATCTACATCGCTAACGTGGTACTGATCTGGCTGAACCTGACCACCGAGGATCTGATTCCTCCGGCCAACACCGAGAAGGAAGTCGACGACCGTCCATAACGGCCATCGTTTTCCCGGCTGTCAGCCCAAGAAAGGCGCGAGTTGAACTCGCGCCTTTTTTTATGCTCCAAGGCTGGGAGAAGCGCGGGCGCGTCCCGTATGTGATGGTCAGGAGGTTCATGTGAACAAGTCGTTGCTGGTTGGTGCGGTATTGGGTGCTGTCGGTGTGACTGCCGGGGGTGCTGTTGCCACCTACAGCCTGGTTAAAAGCGGCCCTGAGTATGCGCAAGTATTGGCCGTTGAACCGGTTAAAACACAGATCAAGACTCCACGTGAAGTGTGCAAGGACGTGACAGTGACGCGTCAGGCACCGGTAAAGGATCAGCATCAGATTGCCGGTACCGTCGTCGGTGCGCTGGCAGGTGGTTTGCTGGGTAATCAGATTGGCGGCGGCACCGGCAAGAAGATTGCCACGGTCGCCGGTGCGGTCGGTGGCGGTTATGCGGGTAACAAGGTGCAGGAAGGCATGCAAGAGCGTGACACCTACACCACCACGCAAACCCGCTGCAACACGGTCAATGACATCAGCGACAAGGTCGTCGGTTACGACGTGCGTTACTCGCTCGATGGCAAGGAAGGCAAAGTGCGGATGGATCGCGATCCGGGCAACCAGATTCCGGTCGACAAGGAAGGCAAGCTGATTCTGTCGCAGAATGAGCCGGGTCAGTAATTACTGGCTGTTTTACAAAGAAGCACCCTGCGGGGTGCTTTTTTTGTGCCCTCCATTTAAGCAGCACAGCAAATCCCCTGTAGGAGTGAGCCTGCTCGCGATAGCTATTTATCATTCAATACAGGTGGTGGCTGATACACCGCTATCGCGAGCAGGCTCACTCCTACATTGGTCCGGTGGTGTGGCGGGTGACGAATTCCAGGCATAAAAAAAGCACCCCGAAGGGTGCTTTTTTCGTCTCGCCGGAAGCTTAGCGCTTCAGCGAGGCCGGCAGGTGCGGCTGGATCGCCGTCAGAACTGCCTTGAAGCATTTGGTGTTGCCGGCAACGATGTGGCCTTTTTCAAGGAAGTCGTGACCGCCGGTGAAGTCGCTCACCAGGCCGCCAGCTTCTTGAATCAGCAGGGCGCCTGCAGCCATGTCCCACTCGGACAGACCCGATTCCCAGAACGCGTCGAAACGACCGGCAGCCACATAAGCCAGGTCCAGGCTGGCGGAACCGGCGCGGCGGATGCCGGCAGTCTGGCCAACCAGAGCGCGGAACATGCCCAGGTAGTTGTCGAGGTTGTCCATCTGGTCATCGCGGAACGGGAAGCCGGTACCCAGCAGGGCGCCGTCGAGGCTGGTGCGACCGCTGACGCGCAGACGACGACCGTTCAGTTGGGCGCCGCGACCACGGCTGGCGGTGAATTCTTCCTGGCGAACCGGGTCCAGAACCACTGCGTGTTCCAGGCGACCGCGGTATTTGCAGGCGATGCTGACAGCGAAGTGAGGAATGCCGCGCAGGAAGTTGGTGGTGCCGTCCAGTGGATCGATGATCCACAGGTACTCTTCGCCTTCGATGCCGGTACCGGCGTGCAGGCCAGTCTCTTCACCGCGGATGGAGTGGTTCGGGTAAGCCTTGCGCAGGGCGTCGATGATTTTCTGTTCAGCGGCGCGATCGACCTCGGATACATAATCCTTGGCGTCTTTTTCGTCGACCTTGATGGTATCCAGGCGCTCGATGGAGCGGAAGATCAGTTCACTGGCGCTGCGGGCGGCGCGCAGCGCGATATTCAGCATGGGCTGCATGGATGTGTCACCTAAGGTTGTTAAAGAAAGCCGCGCATTCTATCAGAACTTTTCTTCAGGTGAAGGACGCTGTTCGCTTTCATAGCTTAACGGTAGGCTGTTCTGTAAGATTTGCACCCCTTTCCTGTGTCCGAGAGCGCCTCCCTTGCTGCAGAACATTCGTGTTGTCCTGGTCAATACCAGCCACCCCGGCAATATCGGCGGGGCCGCGCGCGCCATGAAAAACATGGGTCTGTCGCGACTGGTGCTGGTCGAACCGCGCCTGTTTCCGCATCACGAGGCCGATGCTCGCGCCTCCGGTGCCGGTGACGTCCTTGAAAACGCGCAAGTCGTCGCCACCTTGGAAGATGCCTTGGTCGGCTGCAATCTGGTGCTTGGCACCAGCGCCCGTGACCGTCGAATCCCCTGGCCGCTGCTGGATCCTCGCGAATGCGGGACCAAAGTGGTCGAGGAGGCCGGGCAGGGTGCTGAAATCGCCTTGGTGTTCGGTCGTGAAGATTCCGGCCTGACCAATGACGAGCTGCAGCGATGTCACTTTCACGTGCACATTCCCTCCGACCCTGAGTTCAGTTCGCTGAACCTCGGCGCGGCGGTGCAGGTATTGAGCTACGAAGTTCGCATGGCCTGGCTGGCGGCACAAGGTCAGCCGAGCAAGATCGAGAAAGAAGAAGTGGCCTCGGTGAAAAGCGCCGAGCTGGCGACCATGGATGAGCTGGAGCGCTTTTATGAGCATCTGGAGCAGACGCTGGTCGCCATCGAATTCCTCGATCCCGAGAAACCCCGGCACTTGATGGCGCGCCTGCGCCGGTTGTACGGACGCAGCTCGGTCAGCCGGGCGGAAATGAATATTTTGCGTGGCATCCTCACGGAAACCCAGAAAGCGGCCCGTGGTGAGCTTCTTAAGCGGAAGGACTAAATGATGTTTGAGCGTTTGCGTGAAGATATCCAGAGCGTGTTCCATCGAGACCCGGCGGCGCGTAACGCTTTTGAAGTCCTGACCTGCTACCCCGGCATGCATGCGATCTGGATTCATCGATTGGCCGGCATGCTGTGGCGCAACGAACTGAAGTGGCTGGCACGGCTGGTTTCGAATTTCGGCCGCTGGTTGACCGGGATCGAGATTCACCCGGGCGCCAAGGTCGGTCGTCGTTTCTTTATCGACCACGGCATGGGCATCGTCATCGGTGAAACCGCTGAGATTGGCGATGACGTGACCATTTATCAGGGCGTGACCCTGGGTGGCACCAGCTGGAATAAAGGCAAGCGCCACCCGACGTTGGGTGATGGCGTGGTTGTTGGTGCGGGCGCCAAGGTGCTTGGCCCGTTCACGGTTGGCGCCGGTGCCAAGGTCGGCTCCAATGCTGTGGTGACCAAAGAAGTGCCGCCGGGCGCCACTGTTGTCGGTATTCCTGGACGAATCATCGTCAAGTCCGATGAGGAGCAGGACGCCAAGCGCAAGGCCATGGCGGAGAAGATCGGTTTCGATGCCTACGGCGTCAGCGAAGACATGCCCGACCCGGTGGCGCGCGCCATTGGTCAGTTGCTCGATCACCTGCAAGCAGTGGACGGGCGGCTGGAAGGGATGTGCGGCGCGCTGAAGGATCTGGGCAGTAATTACTGTGCGAAAGATCTGCCTGAGCTGCGTGAAGAAGACTTCGCCTGCGTCAAAGGCAAAGACGAGTCGAAAGCCAGCTAAACCGCAGCGCGTCCTTCGCGAGCAAGCTCGCTCCCACATTGGAATGCATATCCCTTGTGGGAGCGAGCCTGCTCGCGAAGAACGATAACGCGGTACCGCTGGCTGCATGCCGCCAGCCTTTGCTATGATGCGCGCGCTCTTTTGCGGGTAATCCTGACTAAAGTACTAGGTCTTAAAGTTGACTTAAATACTCGGGAATTGCATACTCGCCCCATTCTGAACTCCGTGGTAACTGTCCATGCGACTGACTACAAAAGGCCGATACGCCGTGACCGCCATGCTTGACCTGGCGTTGCACGCGCAGCACGGGCCCGTGTCCCTGGCCGATATCTCCGAGCGCCAAGGCATCTCCCTGTCCTACCTCGAACAGCTGTTCGCCAAGCTGCGCCGCAGCAACCTGGTTTCCAGTGTTCGCGGCCCGGGTGGTGGCTACCAGTTGTCCCGCGACATGCAGGGCATTCAGGTCGCTCAGGTGATCGATGCGGTAAACGAATCGGTCGATGCCACCAAATGCCAGGGCCAGGGCGATTGCCATTCCGGCGACACCTGCCTGACCCATCATCTGTGGTGCGACTTGAGCCTGCAGATTCACGAATTTCTAAGTGGTATCAGCTTGGCTGATCTTGTGACTCGCCGTGAGGTGCAAGAAGTAGCCCAGCGTCAGGACCAGCGCCGTTGCAACAGCAAGGCGCCACGCCTGGACAAGATTGAAGCGTCCGCCGTCGAATGACAGCCAGAGAGCTAGCGGCACGCCAGCCCTGATTTAGGAGATAGTCCATGAAATTGCCGATTTACCTTGATTACTCTGCGACCACCCCGGTTGATCCGCGTGTTGCGCAAAAGATGAGTGAATGCTTGCTGGTCGACGGAAACTTCGGTAACCCGGCGTCCCGTTCCCACGTGTTCGGCTGGAAGGCTGAAGAGTCCGTCGAAAACGCCCGTCGTCAGGTGGCCGATCTGGTCAACGCTGATCCGCGCGAAATCGTCTGGACCTCCGGTGCCACCGAATCCGACAACCTGGCAATCAAGGGTGCGGCGCATTTCTACGGCTCCAAGGGCAAGCACCTGATCACCTCCAAGATCGAGCACAAGGCTGTCCTCGACACCATGCGCCAACTGGAGCGTGAAGGTTTCGAGGTTACTTACCTCGAGCCGACCGAAGACGGTCTGATCACCCCGGCCATGATTGAAGCTGCATTGCGCGAAGACACCATCCTGGTCTCCGTGATGCACGTGAACAACGAAATCGGCACCGTCAACGACATCGCAGCGATCGGCGAACTGCTGCGCGCCAAGGGTGTTCTGTTCCACGTCGACGCCGCTCAGTCCACTGGCAAGGTCGACATCGACCTGCAGAAGCTGAAAGTCGACATGATGTCGTTCTCCGCTCACAAAACCTACGGCCCTAAAGGCATCGGCGCGCTGTACGTCAGCCGCAAGCCGCGTGTGCGCATCGAAGCGACCATGCACGGCGGCGGTCACGAGCGTGGCATGCGTTCCGGCACCCTGGCGACCCACCAGATCGTCGGCATGGGCGAAGCGTTCCGCGTAGCCAAAGAAGACATGGCTGCCGAAAACGTCCGTATCAAAGCCTTGAGCGACCGCTTCTACAAGCAGGTCGAGCACCTGGAAGAGCTGTACGTCAACGGCAGCCTGACCGCCCGCGTTCCGCACAACCTGAACCTGAGCTTCAACTACGTTGAAGGCGAGTCGCTGATCATGGCGCTCAAGGATCTGGCGGTATCGTCCGGTTCGGCGTGCACCTCGGCGTCGCTGGAGCCTTCGTACGTACTGCGCGCCCTGGGCCGCAACGACGAACTGGCACACAGCTCGATCCGCTTCACCTTCGGCCGCTTCACCACCGAAGAAGAAATCGACTACGCCGCGCAGAAAGTCTGCGAGGCCGTTACCAAGCTGCGCGCTCTGTCGCCGCTGTGGGACATGTACAAAGACGGCGTCGATATCTCGAAAATCGAGTGGGCGGCACACTAAATATAGAAGCCGCCAGATACAGATCCTGTAGCGACGCGGCGGTTTACGCAGCGCAGTTGCAGGGTCTCAAGAGCGGCCCTGATGAGTGAGGATTGAGAATCATGGCTTACAGCGAAAAGGTCATCGACCACTACGAAAACCCGCGCAACGTCGGCAAGATGAACGCGGAAGATCCTGATGTCGGCACCGGCATGGTCGGCGCTCCGGCGTGCGGCGACGTGATGCGTCTGCAAATCAAGGTCAACGACGCTGGCATCATCGAAGATGCCAAGTTCAAGACCTACGGCTGCGGTTCGGCTATCGCTTCCAGCTCCCTCGCTACCGAGTGGATGAAGGGCAAGACCCTGGACGAAGCAGAAACCATCAAGAACACTCAGCTGGCCGAAGAACTGGCCCTGCCGCCAGTGAAGATTCACTGCTCGGTACTGGCTGAAGACGCTATCAAAGCGGCTGTTCGCGATTACAAGCAGAAGAAAGGCTTGATCTGACTTTCTGGATTTGGCGACGAGTAAGGAGTCACCGATGGCTATCAGCATGACAGAAGCGGCTGCTCGACACGTGCGGCGCTCCCTCGACGGGCGCGGCAAAGGTGAAGGGATTCGTCTGGGTGTTCGCACCACAGGCTGTTCCGGCCTTGCCTACGTGCTGGAGTTTGTCGACGAGGTGGTTGCAGAGGATCAGGTGTTCGAGAGTCACGGCGAAAAAGTGATCATCGACCCGAAAAGCCTCGCCTACCTGGACGGCACCGAGCTCGATTTCGTCAAGGAAGGGTTGAACGAAGGCTTCAAGTTCAACAACCCCAACGTACGCGGTGAATGTGGCTGCGGCGAAAGCTTCAACATCTGAGGCTTGTCGTGGGTATTCCTTGTCATTTCGCTTTATTCGAGCTGCAACCGGGTTTCCGTCTGGATCTCGAGCAGTTGGCCACGCGCTATCGTGAGTTGGCGCGCGGCGTTCATCCTGACCGCTTTGCCGACGCTTCCGAGCGTGAGCAGCGGTCGGCACTCGAGCAGTCTGCGCGGCTCAACGACGCCTATCAGACGCTCAAGAGTCCGGCCCAGCGCGCACGCTACCTGCTGACCATCAGCGGGCATGAAGTGCCGATGGAAGTCACGGTCCATGACCCCGAGTTTCTTCTGCAGCAGATGCAATGGCGCGAAGAGCTCGAAGACCTCCAGGACAGTGCCGACCTTGACGGTGTCGCGGTGTTCAAGCGGCGCTTGAAAGTGGCTCAGGAAGAACTCAATGAAAGCTTCGCAGCCTGTTGGGATGATGCGGCGCAACGCGAACAGGCCGAACGCCTGATGCGGCGCATGCAGTTCCTCGACAAGCTCACCTACGAAGTGCGCCAGTTAGAAGAGCGCCTCGACGATTAACCCAGTGCCGCTCCGGTCGCACGCCTGATATACAGATAAGTCCTGATCACGATGGCCCTACTGCAGATCGCCGAACCCGGCCAAAGTCCTCAACCGCACCAGCGTCGTCTGGCTGTGGGGATCGACTTGGGCACTACCAATTCGCTGGTCGCTGCGTTGCGCAGTGGTCTTTCCGAGCCGTTGGCCGACGCAAACGGGCAGGTCATCCTGCCGTCTGCTGTGCGTTACCACGCCGATCGCGTCGAAGTCGGCGAGTCGGCCAAACTGGCTGCCGCTTCCGATCCTTTGAACACCGTGCTGTCGGTCAAGCGCTTGATGGGTCGTGGTCTGTCCGACGTCAAGCAATTGGGCGAGCAACTGCCATACCGCTTTGTCGGTGGCGAGTCGCACATGCCGTTCATCGACACCGTGCAGGGCCCGAAAAGCCCGGTCGAAGTCTCCGCCGATATCCTCAAGGTGCTGCGTCAGCGCGCTGAAGCGACGTTGGGCGGCGAACTGGTGGGGGCGGTGATCACCGTTCCTGCGTATTTCGATGATGCCCAGCGTCAAGCGACCAAGGATGCGGCCAAATTGGCGGGTCTGAACGTGCTGCGCCTGCTCAATGAGCCGACTGCGGCCGCTGTGGCGTACGGTCTGGATCAGCATGCCGAAGGCCTGGTCGCGATTTATGACCTGGGCGGCGGTACTTTCGATATTTCGATTCTGCGTCTGACTGGCGGTGTTTTTGAAGTGCTGGCCACTGGCGGCGACAGCGCGCTGGGCGGCGATGACTTCGATCACGCGATTGCTGGCTGGATCATCGAGAGCGCGGGCCTGTCCGCCGATCTCGATCCGGGCGCGCAACGTAATCTGCTGCAAACCGCTTGTGCGGCCAAAGAATCCCTGACCGACTCGGCCAGCGTTGAAGTGGCCTATGGCGACTGGAAGGCACCGCTGACCCGCGAAGCCTTCGATGCGCTGATCGAGCCAATGGTCGCGCGCAGCCTGAAAGCCTGCCGCCGTGCCGTTCGCGACTCCGGCATCGAGTTGGAAGACGTGCACGCGGTGGTCATGGTCGGCGGTTCGACCCGCGTGCCGCGTGTTCGTGAAGCCGTTGCCGAAGCCTTCGGTCGTCAGCCTCTGACTGAAATCGACCCGGATCAAGTGGTGGCCATCGGTGCTGCGATCCAGGCGGATACGCTGGCGGGCAACAAGCGCGATGGCGGCGAACTGCTGCTGCTCGACGTGATTCCGCTGTCCCTGGGGCTGGAAACCATGGGCGGCCTGATGGAGAAGGTGATTCCGCGCAACACCACCATCCCCGTCGCTCGCGCACAGGATTTCACTACTTATAAAGATGGCCAGTCGGCCATGGCGATCCACGTCCTGCAGGGTGAGCGCGAGCTGATCAGCGACTGCCGTTCGCTGGCGCGCTTCGAATTGCGTGGTATTCCGGCGATGGTCGCCGGTGCAGCGAAGATTCGCGTGACCTTCCAGGTCGATGCCGACGGTCTGCTCAGCGTTTCCGCCCGAGAATTGGGTTCAGGTGTTGAGGCGAGCATTCAGGTCAAACCGTCCTACGGTCTGACCGACGGCGAAATCGCCAAAATGCTGAAAGATTCGTTCCAGCACGCCAATGACGACAAAGTCGCCCGTGTTCTGCGTGAGCAGCAAGTCGATGCCCAGCGCCTGATCGAAGCGGTGCAGGGCGCTCTTGAGGTTGATGGCGAGCGTTTGCTCGACGCCGAAGAGCGCATGGTCATCGATCTGCAGTTGCAGGAACTGGCCGAACTGATGAAAGGTACCGATGGTTACGCCATCGAGCAGCAGACCAAGCGTCTGTCGCAAGTGACCGATGCTTTTGCTGCCCGCCGCATGGATCTGACGGTGAAAGCCGCTCTGTCGGGGCGCAATCTGAATGAAATCGAGGATATCTGATGCCGCAGGTCATTTTTCTGCCCCACGAGAAGTTCTGCCCTGAAGGCATGGTGGTCGAGGCAGCGCCCGGCACATCGATTCTCGAGTTGGCCCACGAACACCACATCGAGATGGAAAGCGCCTGCGGTGGCGTGTGTGCTTGCACCACCTGCCACTGCATCATCCGCGAGGGTTTCGACTCGATGGAAGAGGCTGACGAGCTGGAAGAAGACTTCCTCGATCGTGCCTGGGGTCTGGAAGCGCAATCGCGTCTGGCTTGCCAGGCTATCGTTGGTGAAGAAGACATCACCGTCGAAATTCCGAAATATTCGCTTAACCATGCGGCTGAAGCGCCGCACTGACTGGTAAGACTGTCATGAGCTACGGTTGGAATGATGTTCAACGTATTGCAGAAGAGCTGGCCGAGGCCCATGCCGGCGTCGATCCGTATTCTGTAGGTTTTGTCCGTCTGCAGCAGATGATCCTGGATCTGCCTGACTTCGATAGCACTTCTGGCCGTGTCGGCGAGAAGGTGCTGGAAGCGGTTCAGGAGCTCTGGGCCAAAGAATTGGACTGATCGTCTCGCAGGTTAGGCAATACCCAAGAACCCGCGTATAATTCGCGGGTTTAATTTTTCGCAAATTACCGTTTCTGGAGTTACACCATGGCTGTTCAACGCACTTTCTCCATCATCAAGCCTGACGCTGTTGCAAAAAACGTCATCGGCGAAATCACCACTCGTTTCGAAAAAGCCGGCCTGCGCGTTGTAGCTTCGAAACTGAAGCAACTGTCCAAAGCTGAAGCTGAAGGCTTCTACGCTGAGCACAGCGCTCGTGGTTTCTTCGGCGACCTGGTTGCTTTCATGATCTCCGGTCCTGTTGTTGTTCAGGTTCTGGAAGGCGAAAACGCTATCGCTCTGAACCGTGAGCTGATGGGCGCTACCAACCCTAAAGAAGCTGCTGCCGGCACCATCCGCGCTGACTTCGCTGATTCCATCGACGCCAACGCTGTTCACGGTTCGGACTCCGAAGCCGCAGCTGCTCGTGAAATCTCGTACTTCTTCGCAGCTACTGAAGTAACCACTCGCTAAGCATTGGCTTAAGAGTGAAGGTGAATCCATGACTACATCGACTGTAAAAACCAACCTGCTGGGTCTGACTCAACAGGAAATGGAAAAATTCTTCGACTCAATCGGGGAGAAGCGTTTCCGTGCCGGTCAGGTAATGAAATGGATTCACCACTTTGGCGTCGATGATTTCGACGCCATGACGAACGTCAGCAAGGCCTTGCGCGACAAGCTCAAGGCTATTGCTGAGGTCCGTGGTCCGGAAGTGGTCAGCGAGGACATCTCCAGCGACGGCACCCGTAAGTGGGTGGTGCGCGTGGCGTCCGGCAGCTGCGTCGAGACCGTGTACATTCCCCAGGGCAAACGCGGCACTCTGTGCGTTTCGTCCCAGGCAGGCTGTGCCCTGGATTGCAGTTTCTGCTCCACCGGCAAGCAAGGCTTCAATAGCAACCTCACCGCCGCCGAAGTCATCGGTCAGGTGTGGATTGCCAACAAATCTTTCGGCAGTGTCCCGGCTACCGTCGACCGTGCCATCACCAACGTGGTGATGATGGGCATGGGTGAGCCATTGCTGAACTTCGACAACGTCGTCGCCGCCATGCATCTGATGATGGATGACCTCGGCTACGGGATCTCCAAGCGCCGCGTGACCCTGTCCACCTCGGGTGTGGTGCCGATGATCGATGAGCTGGCCAAGCACATCGACGTGTCCCTGGCGTTGTCGTTGCACGCACCAAATGACGCATTGCGTAACCAATTGGTGCCGATCAACAAGAAATATCCGCTTAAGATGCTGCTCGAGTCGTGCCAGCGCTACATGTCGTCCCTGGGCGAGAAGCGTGTGCTGACCATCGAGTACACCTTGCTCAAGGACATCAATGACAAGGTTGAGCACGCCGTCGAGATGATCGAGCTGCTGAAGAACATTCCGTGCAAGATCAACCTGATTCCGTTCAACCCGTTCCCGCATTCCGGGTACGAGCGGCCGAGCAACAACGCGATCCGTCGTTTCCAGGATCAGTTGCATCAGGCCGGTTTCAACGTCACTGTCCGCACCACCCGTGGTGAAGACATCGACGCTGCATGTGGTCAATTGGTAGGGCAGGTGCTGGATCGCACCCGTCGCAGCGAACGTTACATCGCCGTGCGCGAGTTGAGCGCCGACAGCGATCTGGCACAGAACGCCGCGAACACAAATTAAGAGAGGATCTCTATGTCCCTGCGCTTTGCGCTGCTGTTGCTGTTGACCAGCCTGTGTGCTGGTTGTGTCCTGTCGGGTGACTACAACCCGATGAAGACCAGCAAGGGCCGCGATGAAGCGCGGGCTGCCTACGTGCAGTTGGGGCTGGGATACTTGCAGCAAGGCATGACCGAGCGGGCCAAGGTGCCGCTGAAAAAAGCGCTGGAGATCGACGGTTCCGATCCTGATGCCAATGCTGCTCTCGGCTTGGTGTTCCAGTCCGAAATGGAGCCGGACCTGGCCGACGAACACTTCCGCAAGGCTTTGTCCTCCCGTCCTGCCGATGCGCGCATCCTCAACAACTACGGCAGTTTTCTCTACGAACAACAGCGTTATAAAGAAGCCTACGAGCGTTTTGAACAGGCCGCCGCCGATACCCTGTATCCTGAGCGTTCGCGTGTGTTCGAGAACCTCGGCATGACGGCGGCGAAGCTCGGTCAGCGTGATCTGGCGCAGCAGCAGCTGGAAAAGGCGCTGCGTTTGAACCGCCAACAGCCACGCGCATTGCTGGAAATGGCTGAGTTGTCCTTCGAAGACAGGCATTATGTGCCCGCGCGTGACTATTACGACCGTTTCAGCCTGCTGACCGAACAAAATGCACGTAGTCTATTGCTCGGCGTTCGGCTGGCAAAAGTGTATGAAGATCGCGACAAGGCCGCCAGTTATGGCCTGCAATTAAAACGACTCTATCCCGGTACGCCGGAATATCAGCAATACCTGTCGGAGCAATGATGAAAGCGGCGCATCCCGAAGTTGTAGCAGCGAATCGCGTTAACCCCGGTGAGACCCTGCGCCAGGCCCGCGAAAGCAATGGCTGGTCGCTGGCCGAAGTGGCCCTCAAGCTCAACCTCACCGTGACCTCCCTGAGCAACCTTGAAGCCGGCGCTTTCGACAAGCTGCCGGGGCATACCTTCGCTCGCGGTTACATTCGCGCTTATGCCAAATTGCTCGGCATGGACCAGACCGTTCTGGTTCAGCAATTCGACCAGTCCACCGGCACCGACTCCCAGGGCAGCAACGTTCATGCCCTCGGCCGTATCGAAGAGCCGGTGCGGGTTTCCCACACCATTTTGCGTATTGTCAGCCTGCTGTTGCTGATCGCGGTCATCGGCGGCGGTTTCGTCTGGTGGCAGGATCAGACGTCGCTGCGCAGCAAGGATGTGGCTTCTTTGGCGCCTGAGCACGTTGAAGTCGAAGGTGCTGACGGCACCACCCAGATTCACCCGATTGACGAGCCGGAAGACCAGGCTGTCGAGGAGAACCAGGTCGATACTTCGACAGCGCTGGCGCTGCCTCAGTCTGAAACCACCGCTGAATCGACCGGTGCCGAAGCTACCACCCCGGCAACCACTCCGGCCGCACCGGCCGCACCGGTTGCGCCGGCTGCACCGACGACCGCCCCGGCTCATACGCCAGCGCCAGTTGTCGCAACCCCGGCAACCCCGGCACCAAACGTTCCCGCGACTCCAGCACCGACCACCACTGCGCCGGTTGCTCCTGCTACTGCCGCACCAACCGCAGAAGCGGCCGCGCCGGTTGCAGGCGACGGCCAGGTACAACTGCAGTTCAGCGCCGATTGCTGGGCGCAGGTTACCGATGGCCGTGGCAAAGTGCTGTTCAGCGGTCTGAAGCATAAAGGCGATAATGTGACCGTCAGCGGCAAGCCGCCGCTTGCCGTGCGTCTGGGCGTTGCCCGTGCTGCACAGGTCAGCTACAACGGCCAGCCGGTCGATATCGCTCCGTTCACCAGTGGCGAGACTGCTCGCCTGAAGTTGGGTCAATAAGTCATGCACGGCGAATCTCCAATCAAACGTCGCGTTTCGCGCAAGATCTGGGTCGGCAACGTACCGGTGGGCGGCGATGCGCCGATCGCTGTGCAGAGCATGACCAACAGCGACACCAATGACGTCGCCGCCACTGTTGCGCAGATCAACCGTCTGGAAGCCGCTGGCGTCGATATCGTCCGCATCTCGGTGCCGGACATGGACGCCGCCGAGGCGTTCGGCAAGATCAAACAACTGGTCAAGGTGCCGCTGGTTGCCGACATCCACTTCGACTACAAGATCGCTCTGCGCGTAGCCGAATTGGGCGTGGATTGCCTGCGCATCAACCCGGGCAACATCGGTCGTGAAGACCGTGTTCGCGCAGTGGTCGATGCCGCCCGTGATCGCGGGATTCCGATCCGCATCGGCGTGAACGCCGGCTCCCTGGAAAAAGACCTGCAGAAGAAATACGGCGAGCCGACGCCAGCCGCGCTGGTTGAGTCCGCTCTGCGCCACGTTGAACACCTCGAGCGCCTGAACTTCCAGGATTTCAAGGTCAGCGTGAAGGCCTCCGACGTGTTCATGGCCGTCGAAGCCTACCGCTTGCTGGCGAAGGAAATCGTCCAGCCGCTGCACCTGGGCATCACCGAAGCCGGTGGATTGCGTTCGGGCACAGTGAAATCCGCCGTGGGCCTAGGTATGCTGCTCGCCGAGGGGATTGGCGATACTATCCGCATCTCGCTGGCGGCCGACCCGGTCGAGGAAGTGAAGGTCGGTTACGACATTCTCAAGTCTTTGCATCTGCGTTCCCGTGGCATCAACTTCATCGCCT
Organism: Pseudomonas sp. ZY71; assembly: GCF_036542145.1. Classification (NCBI taxonomy): domain Bacteria; kingdom Pseudomonadati; phylum Pseudomonadota; class Gammaproteobacteria; order Pseudomonadales; family Pseudomonadaceae; genus Pseudomonas; species Pseudomonas sp. ZY71. The sequence continues at coordinate 5,454,610 of NZ_CP144274.1, read as the reverse complement.
GCCCGAGCTGCTCGCGGCAGAACTTCGATGTGGTGAAAACCATGAACGAGCTGGAAGGGCGCCTTGAAGACCTGCTGGTGCCGCTGGATGTCGCGGTGATCGGTTGTGTGGTCAACGGCCCCGGCGAAGCCAAGGAAGCCCATATCGGCCTGACCGGCGGCACGCCAAACCTGATTTACATCGACGGCAAGCCGTCGCAGAAACTGACGAATGACAATCTGGTGGACGAGCTGGAAAAGCTGATCCGCCAGAAAGCGGCCGAAAAGGTCGAAGCTGACGCTGCGGTTATCGCGCGCGGCTGATCGAACGAATTTAAGGATTTAAAGTGAGCAAGTCTCTGCAAGCCATTCGTGGCATGAACGACATCCTGCCCGAACAGACCCCGCTGTGGCGTTATTTCGAGGGCACCGTTGCGCGTCTGCTGGATAACTACGGTTACAAGCAGATCCGCATGCCGATCGTCGAGTTCACCGAGCTGTTCAAGCGCTCGATCGGTGAAGTGACCGACATCGTCGAAAAAGAGATGTACACCTTCGAAGACCGCAACGGCGACTCCCTGACCCTGCGTCCGGAAGGCACTGCGGCGTGCGTGCGTGCTGTGCTCGAACACGGCATCACCGGTGGTGGCCAGGTGCAGAAACTCTGGTACATCGGCCCGATGTTCCGCCACGAGCGTCCGCAGAAAGGCCGTTATCGCCAGTTCCACCAGATCGGTCTGGAAGTGTTCAACCTCGACGGTCCGGACATCGACGCCGAGCTGATCACCATGACCTGGCGCCTGTGGGGTGAGCTGGGTATTCGTGATGCGGTCAAACTCGAACTCAACAGCCTCGGCACCAGCGAGTCCCGTGGTCGTTATCGTGAAGCGCTGGTCGAGTACCTCTCGGCGCACCACGACAAGCTCGACGAAGACAGCCAGCGTCGCCTGAAAACCAACCCGCTGCGCGTGCTCGACACGAAAAATGCCGACACTCAAGCGGTGCTGGTCGATGCGCCGAAGATGGCCGACTACCTCGATGACGAGTCCCGTGCGCACTTCGAAGGTTTGAAAGCGCGTCTGGATGCCGTCGGCATTCCTTACGTGCTCAACCCGAAACTGGTGCGCGGCCTCGATTACTACAGCAAAACCGTTTTCGAATGGGTCACCGACAAGCTCGGCGCCCAGGGCACTGTCTGCGCGGGCGGCCGTTACGACGGTCTGGTCGAGCAGATGGGCGGCAAGCCAACCACCGGCGTCGGTTTCGCCATGGGCATCGAGCGTCTGGTGTTGATGCTGGAAACGCTGGAACAGATCCCGGAAGAAATCTCCCGTCAGGTTGATGTCTACCTCTGCGCCTTCGGTGAAGAAGCGGAGCTGGCCGGTCTGGCCCTGGCTGAACGTGTTCGTGATCAACTTCCAAACCTGCGCCTGCAAGTCAATGCCGGCGCCGGCAGCTTCAAAAGCCAGTTCAAGAAAGCCGACAAGAGCGGTGCGCTGTACGCACTGATCCTCGGTGACGACGAAATGGCCCAGCAAGTGGTAGGTTTCAAACCCCTGCGTGGCCAGGGCGAACAACAAAGCATTGCCTGGGATGCGCTCGCCGCTCACCTGGCCACCTGCGTCGTGCAGGGTTGAAGCTGTCCAAACAGCCGATTTAGCGATTAAGGAGTATTGGGGTGTCGAGTACCGAAGACGAACAATTGGCGGATTTGAAGGACTGGTGGACACGCAACGGCAAACCTCTGGTCACCGGCGGCCTGTTGGCGCTGGTCATCGTGTTCGGCTGGCAGGCTTATCACAAGTATCAGAGCAACCAGTCGCAAGGCGCCTCGGTGCTCTATCAGCAACTGCTGGAAACCACGCTGACGCCTGACGGCAAGCCTGATGCTGCCCGCGTTGCGGATCTGGCCGGCAAGCTCAACAGCGAGTTCGGCGGTTCTGCCTACGCGCAGTACGGCAGCCTGTTCGTGGCCAAAGTGGCGGTCGACAGCGGCAAGCTGGATGACGCCGCGACCGAGCTGAAAGCCATCGTCGACAAACCGGCCAACCCGGCGCTGGGCGAAATCGCCCGTCAGCGTCTGGCGCAGGTGCTTGGCGCGCAGAACAAGGCTGAAGACGGCCTGAAACTGCTCGACGGCGACGCCGACAAAGCGTTCCTGGCCACTCGCGAAGAACTCAAGGGCGACCTGCTGGTGCAGCTGGGCCGTACCGATGACGCGAACAAGGCGTATCAAAAAGCCAAGGCGGCACTGTCGGATGAAGCGGCGGTTGGTGGCCTTCAAATCAAGCTCGACGACCTGGCCAAAGGGGATGCGTGACGTGATCCGTTGGAAGCATGCAGCATTGCTGGCTCTGGCCCTTCTGGCCGCGGGTTGCAGCAGCAACAGCAAGAAAGAATTGCCACCGGCTGAACTGACCGACTTCAAAGAAGAAGTGGTTCTGCACAAGCAGTGGAGTCGTTCGATCGGTGACGGTCAGGGCGAAACCTACAACATGCTGGTGCCGGCGATCGACGGTGACACCATCTACGCCGCTGATGTAACCGGCGTGGTGATGGCCATGGATCGCGGCAATGGCGACGTGAAATGGAAGCAGGATCTTGATCTGCCTGTCTCCGGCGCTGTCGGCGTTGGTTATGGTCTGGTGCTGATTGGCACCCTGCGTGGCGAAGTGGTCGCTCTGGACACCAGCAACGGTGAAGAGAAGTGGCGTGCTCGCGTCAACAGCGAAGTCCTCGCGCCGCCGGCTAACAACGGTGACGTGGTCGTGGTGCAGACTCAGGACGATCGTCTGATCGGTCTGGATGCCTCCACCGGTACCCAACGCTGGGTGTATGACAGCACGCCGGCGGTACTGACCCTGCGTGGCACCAGTGCCCCGCTGGTCACCAACCGCCTCGCGGTGGCTGGCCTGTCGACCGGTAAAGTGGTCGCTCTGGATATTTCCAACGGCGTGCCGGTCTGGGAACAACGGATCGCGATTCCACAAGGTCGTTCGGAACTGGAGCGCGTGGTCGACATCGACGGCGGTCTGCTGCTGTCCGGTGGAACGCTGTACGTCGCCAGCTATCAGGGTCGCGTGGCGGCACTGGATCTGGAAAGCGGTCGTCAACTCTGGCAGCGCGACGCGTCGAGCTACGCCGGTATCGCTCAGGGTTTCGGCAGCGTTTACGTGAGCCTGTCCTCGGGCACGGTTGAAGGCGTCGACGAACGTTCCACCACAGCATTGTGGAGCAACGATTCGCTGGCTCGCCGTCAACTGTCGGCACCGGAAGTGTTCTCCAGCTATGTTGCAGTGGGTGACCTGGAAGGTTATCTGCACCTGCTGAGTCAGGTTGACGGCCGTTTCGTCGGCCGTGAGCGCATCGACAGCGACGGCCTGCGTGCCCGTCCGCTGGTGGTGGGTGACACGATTTATGTATATGGCAACAGCGGCAAACTGGAAGCCCTGACCATCAAGTAACAACTATGCTTGGGGTTAACACCCCCAGGCAGCTTCACTTGTGAGTATGAATGTGGGAGCGAGCCTGCTCGCGATGGGCGTCAACGATTACGCAGATGGCCTGAATAAACGCGGTGCCTTGGCGTTTTTCGCGAGCAGGCTCGCTCCCACAAAGAACACCCACAGTGTTGCCCCGAGCACCAGCCGCTGCCTCGCAGCGGCTTTTGTATTTTCTGAAATAACGAAGTGGAGAGCCGCATGGTTCCCGTAATCGCCCTGGTGGGCCGACCGAACGTCGGCAAGTCCACCTTGTTCAACCGCCTGACCAGGACTCGTGACGCCATCGTCGGCGACTTGTCCGGTCTGACCCGTGATCGCCAGTACGGTGAGGCCAAGTGGCAAGGGCGTTCCTACATTCTGGTCGACACCGGTGGTATCTCCGGTGACGAGCACGGTATGGACGAAAAAATGGCCGAGCAGTCGCTGCTGGCCATTGAAGAAGCAGATGTTGTGCTGTTCCTGGTAGATGCCAAGGCCGGTTTCACCGCCGCCGACCAGATGATCGCCGAACACCTGCGCAAACGTAACAAGCGTTCCTACGTGGTGGCCAACAAGGTCGACAACATCGACCCGGAAATGGCCCGCGCTGAGTTCGCTCCGTTGGGTATGGGTCACGCGATCCCGATCGCCGGTGCCCACGGCCGTGGCATCACCCAGATGCTGGAAATCGCCCTCGGTGATTTCCCCAAAGACGCAGAAGAGCCGGAAGACGGCGAAGAAGAGATCGTTGCCGAAGGCGAGGAAGCCAAGCGCATTCCTGGCCCGAGCGAAAAAGACGGGATCAAGATCGCCATCATCGGTCGTCCGAACGTCGGCAAGTCGACCTTGGTCAACCGCATGCTCGGTGAAGACCGGGTAATCGTTTATGACCAACCCGGCACCACCCGCGACAGTATCTACATTCCGTTCGAACGCAATGAAGAGAAGTACACGCTGATCGACACCGCCGGTGTGCGCAAGCGCGGCAAGATCCACGAAGAAGTCGAAAAATTCTCCGTGGTCAAAACTCTGCAGGCGATCAAAGACGCCAACGTGGTGATCTTCGTGATGGACGCCCGCGAAGGTGTGGTCGATCACGACCTCAACCTGCTCGGTTTTGCCATCGAGTCGGGTCGTGCGCTGGTCATCGCGATCAACAAGTGGGACGGCATGACGCCGAGCGAGCGCGACTTCGTCAAGGTCGAGCTGCAGCGTCGTCTGTTCTTCGTTGATTACGCCGACATCCACTTCATCTCGGCCCTGCACGGGACTGGCGTGGGTAACCTCTACGCGTCCGTACAGAACTCGTTCAAGTCGGCGGTCACCCGCTGGCCGACCAACCGTCTGACCCAGATTCTCGAAGACGCGGTTGGCGAGCACGCGCCGCCGATGGTCAACAACCGCCGGATCAAGCTGCGTTATGCCCACTTGGGTGGTGCCAACCCGCCGATCATCGTGATCCACGGTAACCAGATCGAGAAAGTGCCGAAGTCGTATGTGCGCTATCTGGAGAACACTTACCGTCGTGTACTGAAGCTGGTCGGTACGCCGATCCGCATCGAGTTCAAGGGCGGCGAGAACCCGTACGAAGGCAACAAAAATACGCTGACCGACCGCCAGGTCAACAGGAAGCGTCGAATGATGTCGCACAGCAAGAAAGCCGACAAAAAGCGCCGCGACAAGAAGTGATTTATCACTTCGTGTAGGAGCTGCCGCAGGCTGCGATCTTTTGATTTTGCTTCAAAGACAAGATCAAAGGATCGCAGCCTTCGGCAGCTCCTACATGGGTTCGGCGATAAGAAGGGCGCTCACCAGAGCGCCCTTTTTTTATGGGCGCCGGATGGGCTATCCTCGGGCTCTCCCGCGCCGTCGTCAGAGCCGGGTGTTGAGCAGGGAACCCCCGATGATCACCAGTAAGCTGCCGAATGTCGGCATCACTATTTTCACGCAGATGTCTCAGCTCGCCGCGCAAACCGGCGCGATCAACCTGTCTCAGGGTTTTCCTGATTTTGACGGCCCGCAGGCGTTGCGCGATGCGGTCGGTCGGCACATTGCCAGTGGTCATAACCAGTATTCGCCGATGACCGGATTGCCGGCCTTGCGCGAGCAGATTGCGGCGAAAATCGCTCGCAGCTATGGCGTGCAGGTCAATGCCGACAGCGAAGTGACCGTGACGCCGGGCGCGACCCAGGCGATCTTCTGTGCGATTCAAGCGGTTATCCACAGCGGCGATGAAGTCATCGTGTTCGATCCGTGCTACGACAGCTACGAGCCGGCCACGGAGTTGGCGGGTGGTCGCTGCGTGCATGTGCAGTTGAACCCGGACGATTTCTCCATCGATTTCGACCAGCTCGCCGCGGCCCTGAGCCCGCGCACGAAAATGATCGTCATCAATACCCCGCATAACCCGAGCGGTGCACTGATCAGCCGTGCGGAGCTGGATCAACTGGCGGCGCTGATCCGTGATCGCGACATCTACCTGATCAGCGACGAAGTCTATGAACACCTGGTGTTCGACGGTGTGCCGCACGTCAGCGTGCTCGCTCATGAAGAGCTGTATCAGCGCGCCTTCGTGGTCAGCTCGTTCGGTAAGACTTACCACGTTACCGGCTGGAAAACCGGTTACGTCGTTGCACCGCCGGCGCTGACCGCCGAGCTGCGCAAGGTGCACCAATACGTCAGTTTCTGCGGCGTCACACCGCTGCAATACGCGCTGGCCGATTACATGGCCGAGCATCCGGAACACGTCGAAGAGCTGCCTGCTTTCTATCAGGCCAAGCGCGATCTGTTCTGCGATCTGCTGGCGCCGTCGCGCTTCACTTTCAGGCGTGTCGCCGGCACTTATTTCCAGTTGGTGGATTACTCGCAGATCCGTCCAGACCTGAATGACGTCGAGATGGCCATGTGGATGACCCGCGAACACGGTGTGGCGAGTATCCCGGTCTCGGTGTTTTACCAGAATCCACCGCAAGGCCAGCGCCTGGTGCGTCTGTGCTTTGCCAAGCGCGAGGAGACGCTGCGTGAAGCGGCGGCAAAACTATGCGTGATCTGAGTGCGTTGCCCGATCTCAACCTGGCGCTGATCCAGACCAGCCTGGCCTGGCACGACCGGCAGGCCAACCTTGAGCATTTCGAGGTGTTGCTGGAGCAGGCGCGGGGGGCGGATCTGATCATCCTGCCGGAGATGTTCACCACCGGATTCTCCATGGAGTCCGAGACCCTTGCCGAAGCCGAGAACGGCCCGACCAGCAAATGGCTGCGCGTTCAGGCGGCCAAACTCAATGCAGTGATCACCGGCAGCGTGATTATTCAGGCGTCTGACGGCAGCCATCGCAACCGCCTGCTGTGGGCGCGACCGGACGGCGAAGTCTTGCATTACGACAAGCGTCACCTGTTCCGCATGGCCGGTGAGCATAACCACTACACCCCCGGCGAACGTCAGGTGCAGTTCGAACTCAAGGGCTGGCGAATCCGCCCGTTGATTTGTTACGACCTGCGCTTTCCGGTGTGGAGCCGCGATTCGCAGGACACTGATCTGCTGCTGTACACCGCGAATTGGCCGGGGGCGCGACGGTTGCACTGGAACCGCCTGTTGCCGGCGCGGGCGATCGAGAACCTTTGTTATGTGGCGGCAGTGAATCGCGTCGGCACTGATGGCAAAGGCTTTGCTTATACAGGCGACAGTCAGGTGCTGGATTTCCAGGGTGAAACCTTGCTGGCAGCAGGGGAGGCGGATGGGGTGTTCAAGGTGGTTCTGGAAGCCGCACCATTGGCGGCTTATCGCGAGCGTTTCCCGGCGAATCTGGATGCCGACACCTTCGAGTTCACCTGATACTCGCAGCGCCTGTCAGGACGCCTTCGCGAGCAGGCTCGCTCCCACAGGTGAATGCATTGCAAATGTGGGAGCGAGCCTGCTCGCGAAGGGGCCATAAGAGTCAGCCAAAAACCTGCAGGCAAAAAAAGGCCCCGGAGTTCGCACGCCGGGGCCTTTTGCATTTCAGCGGTCGATTACGCCGCTTTCGCCTCAGGCTGGCTCAGCGAGCGGTTCAGCGCGCTGAACAGGGCCTTGAAGCTGGCCGTGGTGATGTTTTCATCGATGCCCACGCCGTGCACCGCACGCTCGCCATTCACACGCAGTTCGATGTACGCCGCAGCCTTGGCGTTGGTGCCCGCGCCGATCGCGTGTTCGTTGTAGTCCATGATCTCCACCGGAACCGGCAGGCCGGCGACCAGTGCTTCCAGCGCACCGTTGCCCTTGCCGCGCCAGTGCAGGTTGGTTTCGCCCTGACCCTTGCTCGCTACTTCCACTTCGACGGCGCTGTTGCCGTTTTCTTCCTGCAGGCGATGGCTGACCAGCGCGTACGGGGTGTTCGCTTGCAGGTATTCGCTGATCAACAGCGAATGGATCTGCTTGGCAGTCATTTCCAGGCCGAGACGGTCGGTTTCACGCTGCACCACCTGGCTGAATTCGATCTGCATGCGACGTGGCAGGCTGATGCCGTATTCCTGCTCCAGCAAGTAAGCGATGCCGCCCTTGCCCGACTGGCTGTTGACGCGAATCACCGCCTCGTAGCTGCGGCCAATGTCGGCCGGGTCGATCGGCAAGTACGGCACTTCCCAAAGCGCGTCTGGTTTCTGCTGGGAGAAGCCCTTGCGGATTGCATCCTGGTGCGAGCCGGAGAACGCGGTGTGCACCAGGTCGCCAACGTACGGGTGACGTGGGTGCACCTGAATCTGGTTGCACTCTTCGACGACTTTGCGCACGCCGTCGATGTCGGAGAAATCCAGCTGCGGGTCGAGACCCTGGGTGTACATGTTCAAGGCGACGGTGACGAGGTCGACGTTACCGGTACGCTCGCCGTTGCCGAACAGGCAGCCTTCGACGCGATCGGCGCCAGCCATCAGGCCCAGTTCGGTAGCCGCAACGCCAGTGCCACGGTCGTTGTGGGTGTGCAGGCTGATGATCACGCTGTCACGACGGTTGATATTGCGGCCGAACCACTCGATCTGGTCGGCGTAGATGTTCGGGGTTGCGCACTCAACGGTAGCCGGCAGGTTGAGGATCATCTTGTGCTCAGGCGTCGGGTTCCACACCTCGATCACCGCATCACAGACTTCCTTGGCGAACTCCAGTTCGGTGGCACTGAAGGTTTCCGGCGAGTATTCGAAGGTCCACTCGGTGTCCGGCTGCATTGCGGCGTATTTGACGAACAGCTTGGCCGCGTTCACAGCGATGGCCTTGATGCCGTCCTTGTCCTGGTTGAAGACGATGCGACGGAAAGAAGGCGAGGTGGCGTTGTACAAGTGAACGATGGCTTTCTTCGCGCCACGCAGGGATTCGAAGGTGCGCTCGATCAAGTCTTCACGGCCCTGGGTCAGCACCTGAATGGTGGTGTCGTCCGGGATGTGGCCTTCTTCGATCAGGGTACGCACGAAGTCGAAGTCGGTTTGCGAAGCGGCCGGGAACGACGCTTCGATTTCCTTCACGCCGACCTGCACCAGAGTTTTCCAGAAGCGCAGCTTCTTTACCGCGTCCATCGGCTCGATCAGCGACTGGTTGCCGTCGCGCAGGTCGGAGCTGCACCAGATCGGCGCGGTGTCGATGGTTTTCGACGGCCAGGTGCGATCCGGCAGGTTGATGACAGGAAACGCGCGGTATTTCGAAGACGGATCTTTGAGCATGCTCATCGGGAAATTCCTTATTGTCTGGGCCGAAAAAAGGCGGCCTGCCGGTGTTACGAATGTTCTGGGAAAAGCGTGGGACGAGGTGCCGCGATTCAGCCTGGCAGTCGTGCGCTGACAAGGCACAGGCTGCGGTGCTGGCGAAGCTGAATGAGGGTGTGAGAGGTTTTCATGCCTTCAACCCTAACCGCGAGGGGAGAGGATGGCAAGCAGTCGAAAAAAATTGAGAGGAATACTCGGAAAGCGGGTTTTTGCGGGATTTTATTGCGCTGGAGATCGCTGATCGTTGTGATATTTGCGCGAGGTTTGATTGGGGCGCAATTGGGGATGATGGGGTGTCAGGGGTGTTTGAGTACAGCATAAGCCGCCATCGCGAGCAGGCTCACTCCTACAGTTGATCGTGTTCACAACACCGGTCCAATGTAGGAGTGAGCCTGCTCGCGATGAGGCCATAAACTTCGCTCTATTTTTTAAGGCTGAAATGCACCAATAAAAATCGCCGGATCCACCCGCGCATCATTCAGGCTGACATTCCAGTGCATGTGCGGGCCGGTCGCGCGGCCGGTCATGCCAACCTTGCCGACCACCGCGCCCCGCGCCAGTTGATCGCCGACCTTCACATCAATCTTCGACATATGGCAGAACATGCTGATAAAGCCCTGCCCATGGTCGACAAACACCGTGTTGCCGTTGAAAAAGTAATTGCCGGTGAGGATCACCTTGCCCGCCGCCGGGGTCTTGATCGGCGTGCCCATCGGCACCGCAAAGTCGAGGCCAGCGTGCGGATTGCGCTCTTCACCATTAAAGAAGCGACGCACACCAAACTTGCTCGACAGCGGCCCGTTCACCGGTTTGTCCAACAGCAGATTGCTTGGCGTGTTCGGGCTGAAGCTTCGGTAAGCCTTGATCTGCTCGGCCAGTTCGCCCTCGATGCGCTTGAGGTTCGACTGATCAGGGTTTACTTGCTGTTTGTTCTTCAGGGTGATGCGCTGTTCCGGGTATTTCTTGTTGCCCACGGTGAATGGCAGATTGCGCCCACCGCTGCTGATCTGCTGCGCGCCCGGCTTCACCGTCAACGGCACGCCGACAATCGCCAGCCAGTTGTTCTGTTCTTTCACCACCAGCACCGGTTTGCCCTGATACGTGGCTTTCGGCGCCTGCGCGGCCGCGCCCAGATCGACCACCGCCACGCCGCCCGGCACCGGTTTGTTCAGCAGCCGGGTGATGTAACTGTCGGCGTGGGCATTGAAGGTCAGGCAGAGCAGAAACAGTGGAGCCAGAAAACGTGGCATGGATCAGTCCAGTAAAGAGAGGGTGACAGGCGTCAGGTGATTGTCCTCGACGCGCACTTGCAGTTCGCCTTCGCCAAGTTTGGCCTTCAGGCGCTGGCCAGTGTGGGTCTGGGCGGCGTTGCGGATCGCGTGGCCACGTTCATCGAGCAGAATGCTGTAGCCACGACCGAGCGTTGCCAGCGGGCTGACCACATGCAGTGTCTGCATCTGGCTGTGCAATTGCAGGCGACGGTTTTTCAGGCCTTCGCGCATGGCGCGGGGCAGACGTTCGGCGAGACTGTCGAGACGCTGACGCAACATCGCCAATTGCCGCCCGGGATGTTGCCCGGCGAGGCGGGTTTCCAGGCGAATCAAGCGTTCGCGGCGGGTGTTGAGGTGACGCTCGAACGCCCGGCGCATGCGCATGTCCAGATCATCCAGACGCTGCGCTTGCTGGCGCAGACGTTCACCGGGATGGCGCAGGCGACGGGCCATGCCTTCCAGGCGCAGGCGATCACGCATCAGACGGTCGCGCATGCGCATCACCAAACGGCGATGCAGGCTTTCGACCTGACGGATCAGATGACTGGAATCGGGCGCAAGTAATTCGGCAGCCGCAGACGGCGTCGGTGCACGGACGTCGGCAACAAAGTCGCTGATCGACACATCGGTTTCATGGCCGACGGCGCTGACAATCGGTGTCACACAGGCATCGACGGCGCGGGCCACGGCTTCTTCGTTGAAGCACCAGAGGTCTTCCAGTGAGCCGCCGCCACGGGCAAGGATCAACGCGTCAAAACCACGGGCATCGGCCATTTTCAGGGCGCGGACGATTTGTGTGGTGGCTTCGCGGCCCTGCACGGCGGTCGGAATCAACGTCAGTTGCACCTGCGGCGCACGGCGGCGGAACACGCTGATGATGTCGCGAATCACCGCGCCGGTCGGCGAACTGATGATGCCGATGCGTTGCGGATGCGCGGGCAGCGGCACTTTGCGTTCGGCGCTGAACAGACCTTCGGCGCTGAGTTTTTCTTTCAGCGCATCGAAAGCCAGACGTAGCGCACCGTCACCGGCAGGCTCAACGGTGTCGAGGATCAGTTGATAGTCGCCACGGCCCTCGAACAGTGAAACCTTGCCGCGCACTTTGACCGCCAAGCCGTCCTTGAGCGCCTGGCGCACCCGAGCGGCGTTCTGCCGGAACAGCGCGCAACGCACCTGCGCACCGCTGTCCTTGAGGGTGAAATAGATGTGGCCGGACGCCGGGCGGGCGAGGTTGGAGATTTCACCTTCGACCCAGATGTTGCTGAACACGTCTTCAAGCAACACCCGCGCGCGGCCGTTGAGCTGGCTGACGGTCAGGACTTCACGGTCCAGGCCAAGTCTTGCAAAGGGATCTTTAATCATGGGGCGCAGTTTAAAGGCATTTGCCGTTGAATCACCACAAGTCCCCTGTAGGAGTGAGCCTGCTCGCGATAGCGGTGTGTCAGTCGCAGGATAGGTTGAATGTTCAACCGCTATCGCGAGCAGGCTCACTCCTACAAGGGGGTTGTGAAGGTTTCGATGAAGTGTTGGATCAGCGGGGTGGGGTTCTGTCGGTAGGCGAGGGCGACGGTGCTTTGGCAGTCGGCATCGGCCAACGGTAGAAAGCGCACGCCGCTCGGGGCGATGTCCTGCATCGATTCCGGCAGCAGCGCGATGCCGAAACCGGCCTGAATCAATTGTAATTGCGTGGTCTTTCGCGACATCACCCGCGCCGCTTTCGGGAAAAAGCCCTGACGCATGCACAGGTCGGCACACAGATAACTCAAGCCGCCGCGTTGCGGGTGCGGGATCGAGATGAACGCTTCGTCCTTCAGTTGGGCCAGGTCGACACGCTCAGCCGCGGCCAACCGATGATCCATGGGAACTGCCAGCAGCAATCGCTCAGTGAACAGCGGCACAATCTGAATCCCTTCACGCTGGCGCAACACCGGCAGGCGCAGCAAGCCAATATCGAGTCGGCCCTCGGCCAACTCTTCCAGTTGCGCCTCGGAAGACAACTTGCCGATGTCCAGCGACACACCGGGTTGTTGCTGCAGATAGGCGCCGATGTCACTGAGCAAACGGCCGCTGATCGACACGGTGCTGGAATGGCTGAGGCGCAAGGTGCCGAGCTGACCGTTGCCGACTTCCGTGGCCATGGCGCTGGCCTTGCTCAGCTCATTGAGCAGATTTCTTGCCCGCGGCAGAAACGCTTCGCCCGCCGCCGTCAGTCGAGGCTGGCGCGCGGTGCGTTCGAATAACGGCGTTTGCAGACGCGTTTCCATGTCCTTGATCTGCCGGCTCAGCGCCGATTGCGCGATAAACAGACGCTCGGCCGCCGCACTGAAGCTGCCGCATTCGGCGATTTCCACGAAGTAGCGCAATTGACGGGTTGAAAGCACAGCAATGCCTTTTTGAGATGGGTCGGTGGCTTTGAAGATATTAGTCGCAACGCTCGACGCTGGCTAAAGTCATCTCAGGCTTATTTAAGGATGTGGACCGATGAGCGTGGCGGGGTTGTTGAGTGAGTGGTCGTGGGGCGCCGAAGGCTGGGTGATCATCGGCTTGGGCATCGTGCTGGCTTATATCGTCTTCGGTATCGCCGGGTTCGGCACGGCGCTGGTGGCGGGGCCGATTCTGATTCTGTTCATGCCGTTGTCGAAGATTGTGCCGTTGCTGGTGCTGCTGGATTTTGTCGCGGCGTTCGGCAACCTGCTGCCGTCGCGGCGGGATGTGGCAAAACCGGAGTTGTTAAGGCTGCTGCCGTGCATGGCAGTCGGCTGCACATTGGGGGTGATTTTCCTGCTCAACCTCAAATCCGATGTGTTGCTGTTGTTGATGGGATTGTTTATCAGCGCTTACGCGATTTACAGCCTGTGGGTGAAAGCGCGGCCGACGCAATTGTCGTCGGCGTGGGCGGTGCCGATGGGCACGGTGGGCGGGTTGTTTGGGGCGCTGTTTGGCAGTGGCGGCTTTTTATATGCGATTTATCTCAACAGCCGACTGCCGAAAGAGGCCGCCAGGGCCACGCAAAGTGCGCTGATCAGTTGCAGTACGGTGGTGCGCTTGAGCCTGTTCGCCATCGCCGGTGTGTATGCCGAGCTACCCTTGTTGATGCTGGCGCTGTGTCTGTTGCCGGCCATGGCGCTGGGGCTGTGGATCGGGCGGCGCTTGACCCTGAAGTTGTCGCGCGAGGCGTTTGTGCGGTTGGTGACGTGGCTGGTGCTGGCGAGCGGGCTCGCATTGATCGGGCGTTACCTCAGCACTTGACCGGATTTCGTCAGGGATTAAGCTGCCGGCCTTTAGGGCCTCTTCGCGAGCAAGTCGAATCGTCGCACCGTCGCTCCCACAGGTAGCGCATACCAATGTGGGAGCGAGCCTGCTCGCGAAGGCGTCAGAAGCCACACCGCAGGACTTTCCATGAATTCGCAAAGCATCATCGTCCCGAAAATCTCCACCCTGCCGGTCCACGAACCCCGGGCCCGGGCGATCGTGCGCTGGCTGGTGCGCAAAAACATCATCAAAGAAGAGCTGACGACTTGTGGTCGCACCGGTAACCGCATGGCTTACGCGATTGCCGATGGTGCCCGTGCTGTGGTGCTGCACCCGCAAGCGTTGCCATTCGGTGAGCCGATCAATGGGCTGGAGATCGTCACCAAGCGCTGTATCTATACCCCGGCCAAAGGCTTCCTCGAAGAAGCCGGTTGCGCCGAGTGCCGTCGCGAAGTCGGCGAAGCACTGTTCGAAAGCCTCGAAGACTGGTTCCCAGGCCGCACCGACAACTTCACTTGCCCGGAATGCGGGCATGAAGATGACATCAACGGTTTTCTGTTTTTGCAGGAATGTGCGTTTTCCAACCTCGGTTTCATCTTCAACAACTGGCTGGAGGCGGGCTTCAAGCAAAGCTTTATCGACGAGTTCGCCGATTGGCTCGATCAACCTGTCTCTTGGGTCAAGGTGGAGCTGTAGGGCCGGGGATTTCCCGTACATCAGCAACATTGATATTAAGCTGAGTTTTACATTGAACAGCAGGGGGTGTCTGACTATAATGGCGCGCTTCCATTTTCCCGCTCGGGAGCCCCCGCGATGCTGCGTATCAGCCAAGAAGCTCTGACATTCGACGACATTCTCCTAGTGCCTGGTTATTCCGAGGTGCTTCCTAACGAAGTCAGTCTCAAGACCCGCCTTACCCGTGGCATCGAACTGAATATTCCTCTGGTTTCTGCTGCAATGGACACCGTCACTGAAGCCCGTCTGGCAATCGCCATGGCTCAGGAAGGTGGCATCGGCATTATCCACAAGAACATGACCATCGAGCAGCAAGCTGCCGAAGTGCGTAAGGTCAAGAAGTTCGAAGCCGGCGTCGTCAAGGATCCGATCACCATCGAGGCTGATGCCACGGTTCGTGATCTGTTCGAATTGACCCGCATGCACAACATTTCCGGCGTTCCGGTGCTGCACGATGGCGACCTGGTCGGCATCGTCACCTCCCGTGACGTGCGTTTCGAAAGCCGTCTGGAAGCCACCGTCCGTGAAGTGATGACGCCCAAAGAGCGTTTGGTCACGATCAAGGAAGGCGCGAGCAAGGATGAAGCACGCGAACTGCTGCACAAGCACCGCATCGAGCGCGTGCTGATCGTCGACGACAAATTCGCCCTCAAAGGCATGATGACAGTCAACGATATCGAAAAAGCCAAAGCCTACCCGCTGGCCAGCAAGGACGATCAAGGTCGTCTGCGCGTTGGCGCCGCTGTCGGCACCGGTAAAGACACCGGTGACCGTGTAGCCGCGCTGGTCAATGCTGGCGTGGACGTCGTGGTAGTCGATACCGCGCACGGTCACTCCAAAGGCGTGATCGACCGCGTTCGCTGGGTCAAAGAGAATTTCCCTGAAGTGCAGGTGATCGGCGGCAACATCGCCACCGGCGCCGCTGCCAAGGCTCTGGCCGAAGCAGGCGCTGACGCAGTCAAGGTCGGTATCGGCCCTGGCTCGATCTGCACCACCCGTATCGTCGCTGGTGTCGGCGTCCCGCAAATCAGTGCCATCGCCAACGTTGCCGCTGCCCTTGAAGGCACTGGCGTTCCGTTGATTGCCGACGGCGGCATCCGTTTCTCCGGTGACCTGTCCAAGGCCATCGTAGCCGGTGCTTCCTGCGTGATGATGGGCTCGATGTTCGCCGGTACTGAAGAAGCGCCGGGCGAAATCGAACTGTTCCAGGGCCGTTCGTACAAGGCGTATCGCGGCATGGGTTCGCTGGGCGCCATGTCCCAGGCACAAGGTTCTTCCGACCGTTACTTCCAGGACTCCTCGGCAGGCGCCGAGAAACTCGTTCCGGAAGGCATCGAAGGCCGTGTGCCGTACAAAGGCACCCTGAGCGCGATCATTCACCAGTTGATGGGCGGTCTGCGTTCCTCGATGGGTTACACCGGCAGCGCCAACATCGAAGAGATGCGCACCAAGCCTGAATTCGTGCGGATCACCGGCGCTGGCATGGCCGAATCCCACGTGCACGACGTGCAGATCACCAAAGAAGCGCCAAACTACCGCGTAGGTTGAGCCTTCAAGCAATAAAGTAAGCAACCGGGGCTGTTTGATTCAGCCCCGAGTTGTTTCTGAATCACGACTGTTTCTGAACGACTTAGACGAGACTGAATCATGGCCCTCGATATTCACGCTCACCGCATCCTGATCCTCGACTTCGGTTCGCAATACACCCAACTGATTGCCCGCCGCGTGCGCGAAATCGGTGTGTACTGCGAACTGCACCCGTTCGACATGGACGAAGATGCGATCCGCGAATTCGCTCCTAAAGGCGTCATCCTCGCCGGCGGCCCCGAGTCCGTGCACGTCGCCGACAGCCCGCGCTGCCCACAGGCAGTATTTGACCTGGGCGTACCGGTCTTCGGTATCTGCTACGGCATGCAGACCATGGCCGAGCAACTGGGCGGCAAGGTTGAAGGTTCCGAACTGCGTGAGTTCGGTTACGCCCGCGTTGACGTGGTCGGCAAGAGCCGCCTGCTCGACGGCATCGAAGACCATATCGACGCTGACGGCCTGTTTGGCCTCGACGTGTGGATGAGCCACGGTGACAAGGTCACCAGGATGCCGGAAGACTTCCACATCCTCGCCAGCACCCCGAGCTGCCCGATCGCCGGTATGTTCAACGACGACCGTGGCTACTACGGCGTGCAGTTCCACCCGGAAGTGACCCACACCAAGCAGGGCGGTCGTATCCTCTCGCGCTTCGTCCTCGACATCTGCGGCTGTGAAGCCCTGTGGACGCCGTCGAAGATCGCTGAAGACGCCATCGCCAACATCCGCGCTCAGGTCGGCACCGACAACGTGCTGCTGGGTCTGTCCGGCGGCGTTGACTCCTCGGTAGTTGCCGCACTGCTGCACAAAGCCATCGGCGACCAACTGACCTGCGTCTTCGTCGACAATGGCCTGCTGCGTCTGCACGAAGGCGAGCAAGTGATGGCCATGTTCGCCGAGAACATGGGCGTCAAAGTCATTCGCGCCAATGCTGAAGAGCAGTTCCTGAACAATCTGGCCGGCGAAGCCGATCCGGAGAAGAAGCGCAAAATCATCGGCCGCACCTTCATCGACGTCTTCGATGCCCAGTCGAACAAACTGGAAAACATCAAGTACCTCGCTCAGGGCACCATCTACCCGGACGTGATCGAGTCGGCTGGCGCGAAAAGCGGCAAGGCTCACGTGATCAAGTCGCACCACAACGTGGGCGGCCTGCCGGAAGAGATGAACCTGAAACTGGTCGAGCCACTGCGCGAACTGTTCAAGGACGAAGTCCGTCGTCTGGGTCTGGAACTCGGCCTGCCGTACGACATGGTCTACCGTCACCCGTTCCCGGGCCCGGGTCTGGGCGTGCGCATCCTCGGTGAAGTGAAAAAGGAATACGCCGACCTGCTGCGTCGCGCTGACCACATCTTCATCGAAGAACTGCGCAAAGCCGACTGGTACCACAAGGTCAGTCAGGCGTTCGTTGTGTTCCAGCCGGTGAAATCGGTTGGCGTGGTTGGCGATGGTCGTCGTTACGCTTGGGTGGTTGCCCTGCGTGCCGTGGAAACCATCGACTTCATGACCGCGCGTTGGGCTCACCTGCCTTACGAACTGCTGGAAACCGTCTCCGGCCGCATCATCAATGAAATCGAAGGCATCTCCCGCGTCACTTACGACGTGTCGAGCAAGCCGCCGGCGACCATTGAGTGGGAGTGATCCCGCTGCAGGTTGATTAACGAAAAACCCTTGGCCTGCAGCCAAGGGTTTTTTCGTTTCATGCCCTGAAAACAGTTAGCTGGGTATGCGACTTTGCAGGGTCAAGCCGATCTCTATCAGGCGCTGGGATAACGCACCGATGTCACGGAACATGATGCCGCTGATCCGCGGCATCGACTGTGCCCAGATGTAAACCTGACCATCCCCTCGGCGATTCACCATGGTTCGAACGATATTGCCGTCGCTGTTGCGACGCACAAGCGTGTATGCATTCTGCGTTTTTTCGAGCATGAACATGCCGTTGCGATTCAGCAGTGTATTCACCGTTGCCTCAGTCCACTGCGGCACAGGTGTTTCGATCTGCAAGCGCAAATCCGCGAATAGAAAGTCGGATGAGTTGCGCGTCGATGCCCCGTTATCAAACGGGCCCCGAGCGACTTCCAGTCCCGGGTCGACTCTGATGCCGGCCACTTCGGTGGACGTCGCTTCTTCAATCCGTAAACCGATACCGCCCCTGAGTTCGCTTATGCCGGGCAGATTTCTGAAGGTATTGGTGTTCATTGCCTCGACCAGGGCAACCCATTTGCCCGGCCTGTTGAGGAGCTCGTCACCCCACATGATTTGAGAGGCAAGCCGGGCGTGGATCATCTGCTCTTCGATCGAAGTCAGCGGTATTTTCAGCTTGTAACTGTGCGCGACTTCAAGACCTTGGGTGCGGATGCCATTGGCCTGGGCAGCCTTGATCAGTTCAAGCATGTTGAACCGGCCATCAGGGTCGGTACCCAGGCTGGACAAGTAGCCTCGAAGATCCTCTGACATCTCTCCCGACAGGTGAAATTCGTTGAGATCTGTCTGGGCAAAATCGCTCAGCAAACCCCGCACGTAAAGTGTGTCGATATGCCGTGCGAACGCCGGCATGTTTTCGATCATGAAACGCATGCTGGCGATGCGATCGAGGGTTTCGCCAACGACCAGTCCATCGGTATTGGCAAAGATGCGATCAATCAGCTCAGCCGTCTGCATCTCGGCATCGATTTGCGGGATGACTGGCCGTGCGGGCAGGTTCGTCCAGTTCAGCTCTGAGTAATACTCTTTGGCCTCGTTCAGCAGGGACGTGCGTCTTTCGCGGAAATGGGCCGCATACGTATCGGCCGTTGATGGTTTACTGCGGTTTGCACTGGAGAGCTCGGTGAAAGTCTCAGGCAAGTTCATGGCCCATCTTTTCATTTTCGCCATGTCCACTCCTGCGATGTCGTTGAGGGGAGTCACCAGGCGCAGTGGTCGCGCGACCGGTGAAACCGGGTCGACGAGAGGAAGCTCCGCTGACGGCGTTGCTGTAGCCGGGGCCGAGGACGAGGACTGGTCGGTGTCCAGGAAACCGGCCTTGCCCACGCATTGGCCGCCTCCCCTGAGACGCAGCGCGGGTATGCGTTGCCACTTGCCGCTACTGCCGAAGCGGACTGGCAACGAGTAAGCAAACTGATTAGGTCGCTCGGGATCGACGATGGCCCAGTTGCCAGCGTCTTCGGAGTCGGCAAAGTAGCGCACGTAGTACGCGGTACCCTCCATTTCAATGGCATGGCCCGGCTCCTTGTCCAGGCGGTAAATCCCCTCATATTTGCCTGGCGCTGCCTCTACAGAACGGTGGGCCAATATCTCATTGCATCGATATTTGGCAGGAATCCTTGGAACAGACCAATCTTGGCGCGCAGCCGCCGTGGCCAACTGCCGGGTGGATTCGAGGGTAGTTTCGATGGCGATTTCGTTTGTCAGCTCAACGGGCACTTCTGGATCAACTACCGGGATTGGCGGTTGATCCAGAGGCGGCAAGAAGGGTGTGTCAGGCGAAGTGAACTCGATCAATCCGCGCATTTCTTCAGCTTCGGCAAACTCCACCTGCGGGCCCACTTCAAGTTGCGCGCCAGTGCTGATCAGAAACGGAATGTTGAACACAATGTCGATGGCATTGAGCACTGCGCCAGTAACACCGGCCTTGCGTTCGGTTGGCGTAGTGCCGTTGATGGCCTGATCGATGTTCAATCCCATGTTCGCGATGCTGGCGCCAATCAAAGGCAACGCCACAGGCCAGCCCACCGCTGCCATCGGGCCGAATACTTTCAAACCGGCACTCAAATAACCGATCCAGAGTTTTTTGCGCAGGTCACTGTTGGACGTGAGCGCCAGGTGCGCCTCGGCAACCATGCCCGAGCGTGTCGACTCGCTCAACCAAGTGAATGCGTCACCGCTGATCGCGACGTTGCTGCGATTGATCATGCGGTGATCGCTGTGACCCCAGGTGCTGACCAGACGGTTCATCAGATCGGTGAGGTTTTCGTTGAGGTGATGGCGGTCAGCCAGCGGGAAATGCTGGAGAAATGCCGTGCGCTTGTCGTCTGAATTCATCTGCTCAAGTATCCACCAATGCAGATCCGCTTCATTGTCCTTCAAGAGGAATGCCTGGGCCTCGCCTGGCAAGTAAAGGGTCTGGCGGCCACTGTCTTCCACCAGCCGCAGCGCATTGAAGGCGACATGGCCATCGAGATCCAGCGCCCGCACTTCAACACCGACCGGGTGTAACGCTTGCAGCATTTGCAAGGTGACGGGCCAGGTGACGGGCCCGATTACCGAGCCGACGATGCGCTGAAAATCAGCGCCATCAAGGTCACCCTGCTGCAACGCCTGCACCGCCAGACTGAGAAAGTTGCACTTTGCCAAGACGCGGAAGTTATCCGACGAGGTTTGCCAGAATCTCGTCAGTTGACCTGTGTAGCGCGCGCTGAAGTCGACATCCCAGAATGCCCTCAGCACATCGCTGCCGAGCAATCGCACTTCATTGCTCTGATTGAAGTTTTCCGCCTCCGGACCATCCGAGTAGAAGCCGCAGTAGAGGCCAAGCAGATCTGCGTTGTCTTGATCGGTCGCACGAAAGCGATGGATCACCAACTGCGTGAGGGTAAGCGTTTCATAAGGCTTTTCCAGCACATGCTCCCAACCCGTGAAGGTCAGCGAGCTGCTCTGCGCCGTTTTGAAACGGTGGAAGTAAATCCGGTCGGGATCGAGGCCGGACAGTCCTTTTTCCGCCAGGATTTCGTTGGCGACTTGCCGGGCTGCGTCGAGCAAACTCGGGCAGGTCTGCACGATAGTCGCGGCAATGGCTTTGAGGGCAGTTTTGTCCGCTGCGTTTGGTAGCAGACGTCGTTCGGGGGAGGTCATGCGTTCTTCATCCATGAGAAACAAAGATTGAGCATGACCGATTCGCGCAAGGGCAGTGCACTACCCGGCTACCGCATATTGTCCCTCATGTTCAACCGGAGAGCCTCAATCAGGGATCCGGCTACGCAATATCAGTCCGGTATCGGACAACCGCTGAGACATGTCCTTCAGATTGGCGAACGCGATGTCATTCACACGCTGCCACGCAGGTCGGAGGAGCGAGACCTTGCCGTCACTCAATCGAGTTATCGGCGTGCGCTGGAGCATGCCCTGTTTGCTGCGGTGGATCAGCGTGTAGCTGTCGCCCGCTTTTTCAAACAGATACATGCCACGCCTGTACAAAAGATTCTCCAGCGTCTCCTCGCTCCAGGCCAGCTCGGGTGCCTGGACTTTCAAGCGCAAGTCGGCGCGCAGAAGATCCGGATTTCCTTGCCTGACAGTGCCACCGGGCGAGCTGCCGCGTGGTACTTCAATACCCGGATCGACATCCACGCCCAGCTCTTCACCAATGCCGACTTCATCGATTCGCAGACCGATTGCTCCTTTCAACTCACTGATGCCCAGCAGTCCTCTGAAGGTATTGGTGTTGTGAGCATCCGTCACTACGATCCATTTTCCCGGGCTGTTGAGGTAGACATCGCCGGTCATGATGTCGTTTGTCAGATAGGTGCTCATCATCTGCTCGTCGACGGAGGGCAGCGGGGTTTTCATTTTGTAGCTGGCGGCGCAGTCGATCGCCTGGACCCGAACCCCGTTCGCTCGTGCGACCTGGACCAGCTCCAACGGGTTGAATCGACCGCCGGGATCGGTGCCGAGGCTGTTCAGGTAAGTGCGTAAATCCACGGTCATCTGGCCGCTGATGAAGTAGCGGTTCAGTTCAACCTGAGCGAAGTCACTGAGCAGCCCGCGCATGTAGAGGGTTTTCGCGTGGCGGGCCAATGCCGGCATGCTTTCAATCAGAAAACGCAGGCTGGCGATGCGATCAAGGGTTTCTCCCACCACCAGCCCCGAAGCACTCTCAAAAATCCCGTCGACCAGATCGGTCAGCGCCATCAGGCGGCTGATTGCGGGCATTACCGGCCGCGCAGGCTGAATAACCCACGGCAGGTTCCTGAAAAAGCCTCGGGCTGAACTCTGCAGGAGTTGGCGTTTGCCAGCGGCATACAACTCGAACGGGTCGTCCATGCCGAAACCGCCCGCACCGTCGGGCTGCAGCTGGGCATGTGTTTCGTTGAGATTCAGTGCCCAGGCTTTTATCGAACGACGCACCGGCGGGTCGATGTCGTAGGCGCTGGTCACCGGGCACGGGGGCCGTGATGTCGACGATTGCGGTTCTGCCACTGGTTGTGCGGGCGTCTCCGGTGATACCGGTTCGAAGGTATCGAGTTCGATATCAGGGGCGCATTGCTTGCCCATGCACTGACCGCCTCCCTTGAGGCCCAGTGCTGGCATGCGCTCCCATTCACCTTCGCCATTGAGACGGACAGGCAGGGCGTGGACGAGCTGGTTGGGTCGCTCGGGGTCAATGATCGCCCAGTCACCACTGCCCCGAGAGTTGGCGAAGTAGCGCACGTAGTACGGAGCGTCATTCATCAGGATGGCGTAGGGCGGATCAGCGTCGAGACGGTAGATTCCGTGGAACTTCCCGGACTCCTCGCCGAGTGCCGTGCCGTCGAGCAACTCGTTGCATTGATAACGTTCGGGTACCGCTGGCGATGGGGCGTTCTGCGCAGGAATCAGCGTCGTTTCATCGACATTTGGCAGGGTGATTTCGGCATCGTCCGGCACCATGATCTGCATTGGCTTGTCAGCCTCGGAGGGAGGATTCAGCGCTTCGCTGTACTCGGCCATTTCTGCGGCCTGTGCCGCATCGACTTCGGCGCCAATCTCCAGCAGTGGTCCGGTGCCGATCAGCAATGGAAGGTTGAATAACAGGTTGATGCCACTCAGTACCGCCCCCAATACGCCGGCCTTGCGTTCGGCGTTGGTCTTGCCGTTCTGCGCCTGATCGATATTCAGGCCCATGCTGGCGATGGTCGCGCCTATTACCGGCAACGCCAGCGGCCATCCGACAGTGGCCATCGGCCCGAACACCTTGAGACCCGCACTGAGATAACCGATCCACAACTTTTTGCGCAGATCGCCATTGGATGTCAGGGACAGGTGCGCTTCTGCGAACATTGCCTGGCGGGTCGAGTCGCGTAGCCAACTGAATGCATCATCGCTCAGCACTTGGTTTGTACGGTTGATCAGGTGATGGTCGGCCCGGCCCCAGGTGGCCACCAGGCGATTCATCAGATCACTAATGTTCTCGCTCATCTGCTGACGATCGGCGAGAGCAAAATGATTCAGGAAGGTCGCGCGGCGTTTTGCGTCGTTCAGCTGATCCAGCACCCACCAATGCAGGTCCGCCGCCGTTTCCTTGACCACAAATGCCTCGGCTTCATTGGGCAAATAGATAATCTGCCGGCCGGCGGGGGCGACGAGGCGCAGCAGTTGCGGGGCGACGTGCCCGTCAATGTCGAAGGCGCAAACCTCTCCCGTTGGCGTGTGACTCGCTTGCAGCATGCTCAAGGTGACCGGCCAACTGATAGGCCCCACCACGGAATCCACCAGCCATTGAAAGTCACTGCCGTTGAGCTGCCCAAGATCCAGAGCCTGCACCGCACGGCTAAGGAAATTGCACTTGGCCAAGGTGCGGAAATCCTCGCCGTGACTGTTCCAGAAGTCCGTCAGAATGGCCGTGTAGTGCCCACTGAAATCGAGGTTCCAGAACGCCTTCAAGACCTCATTGCCATGCAGGCGCACCTGGTTCTTTTCGTCGAAATTCTCAGACTGCGGACCTTCCGTATAGAAGCCGCCGTACAGATCGAGAAGATCGGCATTGTCCTGGTCGGTGGCGCGAAAACGATGAATCACCAACTGCGTCAGGGTCATCGATTCGTAGGGTTTTTCGCGGATGTGCTCCCAGCCGGTAAACGAGCGGGTACTGCTCTGGGCCGTCTTGAAACGATGGAAATAAACCTCATCCGGATCAAGGCTGGACAAGCCTTGGGCTTCCAGCAGATCACGGGCCGCTTCACGGGCGGCGTCCTGCAGGCCGGGGCAGTTCTGCACGACGGTATAGGCGATTCGCTTCAGAGCAGCCTTGTCGGCCGCGTTCGGCAGAGGGCTTGGTTGGGTGGCGTACATGCTTTCTCCATCCTTGAGAAATGAGGGCCGAGCATGGCCGATTCGCTCAAGGGGAGTGCACTACATATGTACCGCACAGGATCGTTGGAAATGTGCCGGGGTCAGCGCCGTGCCACGTCGGAAAAGTAGAACTTGTCCAAGGTGTGCCGCGATTCGGTGTACTCGAACTGACGACCGTCCTGAAGGAAGGTCTGGTTGCTGACCACGATCACATGGCTCTGACCGTCGAGGTCCAGGTGCAATTGATCATCTTTGCTGCGCGGCACCGCTTCGATGGTGCGTTGCGCGTAGGCAATCTGTAACTGCAGGGTCTGTTCGATATGGGCGTAGATCGACTGCTCGGCAATATCGAGGGACAGACCGGGAATGACTTCGCTGACGAAGTGGTTGATGTCGAGGATGACCCGTTTGCCGTCGATCCGCCGCACACGCTTGATCCGCGTGATGAGGCTGCCCGGTTCGGCATGGATATGCTCGAGCAGGGCGCCTTCGAGCGGGATCTGGCTCAACTCGACCACCTCGGTACTGACGTCGTTGCCCAGGCGCGGGTAGGTTTCCTGAAAGCTGACGATGCCGCCGAGCTGAAACTCGATCGGGTTGGTCGAAAGCACGAAGGTGCCCTTGCCGTGGATCTTCTGCGCAAAGCCGCGTTCCTGAAGCAGTTCGATAGCCTTGCGCACCGTGCCACGGCTGGCCTGATAGCTGTCCATCAGTTCGGTTTCGGAAGGCAGGCGGGCGCCGCGCTCCAGGCGTTCAGTCGTGATGCTGGCCAGCAGATCGCTATAGATCTGGTTGTATTTGCTCATGGGTAGGCTCGGTGCCGACTGTGCTCAAAGCCACGAACCTTAAGGCCAGGGTAGGGCTTTGTCCATGTGGACGATGGAAATCACCTTAGGGCTGAGTAGGAAAATTCGTCTTCGGTCTGGCGGGAATAAGCATAAACAAACTCGTCTGTACGAGTTGTTGCATTAACTCGTACAGACGAGTATTTTTCGCTTCGGCGTGCTGCCAATAACAACAATCCATAGCGGAAGAACTAGCATGAGCCACGACTACCCGAATATCGCCAGGCAATTGCTGCAAAGCCTCGGCGGCAGCGAAAACCTCGAACAGGCTGCCCATTGCGTCACGCGGTTGCGGCTGGCCCTGAAGGACCCGAGCCTGGTCGACACTGCCACGCTCAATCAGATCGATCTGGTCAAAGGCTCGTTCTTCACCGGCGGCCTGTATCAGGTGGTGATCGGTCCGGGCGAAGTGGAAAAGGTCTATGCCGAACTGCGTCGCCAGACCGGTCTCGCGGCGTCGACCATCGCTGACGTCAAACAGAAGAGCGCCGAAAAGATCAACGCCGTGCAGCGGCTGGTGCGGGTGTTTTCCGACGTGTTCATGCCGATCCTGCCGGCGCTGATCATTGCCGGCCTGTTGATGGGTATCAACAATCTGCTGGGCGCCAAAGGCATGTTCATCGAAGGGCAGACCCTGCTCGATGCCTACCCGAAACTCGACGGGCTGTGGAGCCTGATCAACCTGATGGCCAACACCTCGTTCGTGTTTCTGCCGGCGCTGGTGGGCTGGTCGGCGGCCAAACGCTTTGGCGGCAGCGAGATCCTCGGCATTGTGCTTGGCCTGATGCTGGTACATCCGGATCTGCTCAACGCCTGGAACTACGGCAAGGCCGTGGCCGGGCTGGACGGGCAGCAGTTGCCGTACTTCGACATTCTCGGTCTGTTTCAGGTGGAAAAGGTCGGTTACCAGGGGCAGATCCTGCCGATTCTGCTGGCGGCCTACGTGATGAGCGTCATCGAAAAATGGCTGCGTGCGCGCGTACCCAACGCCATTCAATTGCTCGTGGTGCCGATCACCACCATCGTCGTTACGGGCGTGCTGGCGCTGGCGGTGATCGGCCCGGTGACTCGCCACATCGGCATCTTCATCACCGAAGGGCTGGTCATGTTGTTTGACCTGGCGCCGATGGTGGGTGGCGCGATTTTCGGTCTGCTGTACGCGCCGCTGGTGATCACCGGCATGCACCACATGTTTCTCGCGGTCGACCTGCAATTGATCTCGACCCAGGGCGGCACCTTCATCTGGCCGATGATCGTCATGTCCAACCTCGCTCAGGGCAGTGCTGCCTTGGCGGTGTTCTGGATGACGCGCAATGCGCGGGACAAGAGCATGGCGTCGACCTCGGCGATTTCCGCCTACTTCGGTATCACCGAACCGGCGATGTTTGGCGTCAATCTTCGCTACAAGTTTCCGTTTTACGCCGCGCTGACCGGCTCGGCGCTGGGCTGTGTGTTTCTGTCGTTGAACAAGGTTCAGGCCTCCGCCATTGGCGTTGGTGGCCTGCCGGGATTCATCTCGATCATTCCGCAGTACATCCCGATGTTTGTGCTGGGGATGCTGATTGCCATGCTCGTGCCGTTTGTTCTGACCTGTGCATTGAGCATGAAGATTGTCCGGCCCGGTTACCGGGTTGCCTGATCAAGCACTTTCGCGAGCAGGCTCGCTCCCACAGTTGATCGCATTTCAATGTGGGTACGAGCTGCACGGACTTATTGAAGGAGTTGCGCCATGCAAGACTGGCAACGTTCGGTGATCTACCAGATCTACCCGAAGAGCTTTCATAGCCACGCCGGCAACCCGACAGGTGATTTGCTCGGTATCGTCGCCAAGCTCGACTACCTGCACTGGCTGGGCGTCGACTGCTTGTGGATCACGCCATTCCTGCGTTCGCCGCAGCGTGATAATGGCTACGACATCAGCGATTACTACGCCATCGATCCGAGCTACGGCAGCATGGCCGACTGCGAGCTGTTGATCGCCGAAGCGGGCAAGCGCGGGATCAAGCTGATGCTCGACATCGTGGTCAATCACACCTCGATCGAACACGTCTGGTTCCAGCAGGCGCGCAGCAGCCTCGACAATCCTTACCGTGACTTCTATATCTGGCGTGATCAGCCGAACAACTGGGAATCCAAGTTCGGCGGTTCCGCCTGGGAGTACGAGGCCCAGACCGGTCAGTATTACCTCCACCTGTTTGACCACACCCAGGCCGACCTGAATTGGGACAATCCCGAGGTCCGCGCTGAAGTGTTCCGGATGATGCAGTTCTGGCGAGACAAGGGTGTGGGCGGTTTTCGTCTGGACGTGATCAATCTGATCTCCAAGCCTGAGGACTTTCCCGAAGACAGCAGCGATGGCCGCCGCTTTTATACCGACGGGCCGAATGTCCACGCGTACTTGCAGCAGATGCACCGCGAAGTCTTCGAAGGGCACGAGCTGATCAATGTCGGCGAGATGTCATCGACCAGCCTCGAACACTGCATTCGCTATTCGAATCCGCAGTCGAAAGAACTGTCGATGACCTTCAACTTTCACCACTTGAAAGTCGATTATCCGAACCTGCAGAAGTGGGTACGCGCCGACTTCGATTTCCTTCAGCTGAAGAAAATTCTGTCCGACTGGCAGACCGGCATGCAGGCCGGTGGCGGCTGGAACGCGCTGTTCTGGTGTAACCACGATCAGCCGCGCGTGGTCTCGCGTTTCGGCCATGAAGGCGAGTACCGCGAACGCTCGGCGAAGATGCTCGGTACCGCGCTGCATTTTCTGCAAGGCACGCCGTTCGTCTATCAGGGCGAAGAGCTGGGCATGACCAATCCGGGGTTCGAATCGATCGAGCATTATCGCGATGTCGAGACGCTGAACATCTTTCGCCTCAAGCGCGAAGCCGGCAGCAGCGATGCCGACAACATGGCGGCGATCATGCAGAAGTCCCGCGATAACGGTCGCACGCCGATGCACTGGGACGCTGGGCCGAACGCCGGTTTCAGCAGCGTCGAACCGTGGATCGGGGTACCGGCCAATGCCGCGCAGATCAACGTCGCCCATCAGCTCGACGACCCGGACTCGGTGTTGCATCACTACCGCCGTCTGATCGCGCTGCGCCGCAGCGAATCGTTGATCACCGACGGGCTGTACCAACAATTGCTGCCTGAGCATCCGCAGGTCTGGGCGTATGTGCGTGAAGGTGACGCCGAGCGTTTGTTGGTGGTGAACAACTTTTACGGGACAACCTGTGAAGTGGAGTTGCCGGCGACGGTCATCAGCGAGTCGATGAGCCAGCGCCAGTTGATCAGCAATTATGCGGACGGGCCGTTGCGCAAGCGCCAGGTGACTTTAAGACCTTACGAGTCATTCGTTCTGCACCTGATCGATCCCTGACCGTTAACTAAAAAAACAGCTTTCAAAACAACACGCAGAGCACTGCGCGGGGGATTTCTGCGCGCCGAATTCATGCAACCAGACAATAAAAACAATGGGGTGGCTTATGAAAACAACAATAAATCGCAGCCTTGCAGTCGCAGGTTTTTGCCTGGCTTTACCGCCAGCGTCACAAGCGCTGGAGTTTGGCGGCTATTTGCGCAGCGGTGTCGGCACGTCGGTCAACAGCAGCGGTCAGTCGTGCTTCCAGTTACCCGGTGCGCAGACCAAATATCGTCTGGGTAACGAGTGCGAGCAGTACGGTGAACTGGAGTTGCGTCAGGATCTGTACACCCTCGACGATGGTTCGGTCCTGAGTGTCGACGGCATGGCCTCGCTGTATAACCGCTACGACCGCAGCCCCACGTTCAAAGACGACAATGGCTCGATACGCTTGCCGCAAGCCTACGCACAGTGGTCGGCGATGCCCGCACTCAATGGCGGTTCATTGTGGGCCGGACGCCGTTACTACAAGCGTAACGACATCCATATTTCCGACTTCTACTACTGGAACCAGAGCGCCACCGGGGGCGGGGTCGAAGACGTATTGATCGGCGACCTTAAATACAGCTACGCCTTCTCGCGCAAGGACAACCTGTACCAGAAGGACTACATCAATCGGCATGACTTCAACGTCGCCGGTTTCAAGACCAACCCGGGCGGTGAGCTGGAGTTCGGCCTGAGCTATATCGACAAGCCCGACAGCCGCGATGCCCACCGAGGCTGGGCGATCACCACGCAACATGTGCAAAAGGATTTTCTCGGCGGCAAGAACAAACTGGCGCTGCAATATGGTGAAGGGCCGGGCACCGGACTGGGGTATACCGGCAACGTCAAACTGGACGACAGCAACAAAAGCTACCGGATCGTCGATTTTTTCGACTGGCAGGTGACGCCGCGCTTCGGTGGTCAGATCGCGGCGGTGTATCAGAAAGACATTCGCCCGGACGGTGCCGATCAGAACTGGATCTCGTTGGGGGTGCGTCCCGCCTATGCGTTCAGCGAACACTTCAAACTGGTCACCGAACTGGGTCACGATCAAGTCGAAGCCCCGGGTGGCACACGCAAGCTGAGCAAGTTCACGTTTGCCCCGACCTGGTCGCCCAAGGGCCCGGAGTTCTGGGCGCGTCCCGAGGTGCGTCTGTATTACACGTATGCCACCTGGAACGAGGCGGCGAAACGTGCGGCCAACGAACTGGCGAAAGGCTCGGCATTGTCTGACACCGGCGCTTTCGGCACCGCTCGCCACGGTGCGAATGTCGGATTGCAGGTCGAATACTGGTGGAAATAAGCGATGCTGATGGAGCGTCGTGCTCCATCGGTACTTCAAAGAACAAAACTGCAGGTGACGTCATGGCCACACCCCAACCTTTGCAACTGCTGGCTCCCTTGTCCGGTGTCCTGATGGCGCTCGAGCAAGTGCCCGATCCGGTGTTTTCCGGACGCGTGATCGGCGACGGTCTGTGCATCGATCCGACCTCGTCGACCCTGTGTGCTCCTATGGCCGGAATTGTCAGCAACGTGCAGGCCAGCGGGCATGCCGTGAGCATCATCGATGACAATGGTGTGCAGGTGTTGATGCACATCGGCCTGGATACGGTGAACCTCGGCGGGCAAGGCTTCACTGTTCTGATCGAAGAGGGGCAACGGGTTGCCGCCGGGCAGGCCCTGATCGAGTTCGACGCCGATTACATCGCCCGGCATGCGCGCAGCCTGATGACGTTAATGCTGGTGGTCAGCGGTGAGCCGTTTACCTGGCTGGTCGCGTCGAGCGGACAGGTCGAAAGCGCTCAGCCGTTGCTTGAAATAGCCAGCACCCAGGCACTCAGCGAGGAAGCAGTGGCGACAGAGGGGCAGGCTGTTTTCTCGCAACCATTGAAACTGCCCAACCCCAATGGTCTGCACGCGCGCCCGGCGGCAGTGTTCGCGCAAGCGGCAAAGGGCTTCTCGGCAAAGATTTACCTGCATAAGCAGCAGGCTCAAGCCAGCGCCAAATCCCTGGTGGCGATCATGGCGTTGCAAACTGCTTTTGGCGACAGCGTACAGCTCAGTGCGGTGGGCGAAGACGCTGACGCTGCGATCGAAGCGTTGACCCGGCTCCTGGCCGAGGGCTGCGGTGAAACGGTAACGGCAGTGGCGCCTACCGAGGTCGTCGTCACGGAGGCGCTAACGCTTCTGCGGGGCGTCTGCGCGTCACCCGGTTCGGCATTGGGCCAAGTGGTGCAGATCAGCGAACCGGTCTTCGACGTCAGCGAATTTGGCGGCGGAGCAGACGTCGAGCGTGCGGCCCTCGCCAATGCCCTGATCGAAGCCGATCTGGCCTTGCAGCATTTGCGTGATACCGCTGCTGGTGTAGCCGAAGCCGAGATCTTCAAGGCCCATCAGGAACTGCTCGAAGATCCGGGTCTGCTCGATCAGGCGCAAGCGTTGATCGACGAGGGCAAAAGTGCGGCGTTCGCCTGGCGCGCCGCCACTGAAGAAACCGCGATCATGTTTCGCCAGCTCGGCAGTGCACTGCTGGCCGAACGGGCGGCGGATCTGACCGATGTCGGGCGCCGCGTGCTCAAACTGCTTCTAGGGATTGGCGAGCAGGCGCTGGAGCTGCCGCAAGGGAGCATTCTGATTGCCGATCAACTGACGCCGTCGCAGACCGCCGGTATCGATACCAGCAAGGTACTGGGTTTCGCTACGGTCGGGGGCGGCGCGACCAGTCACGTGGCGATTCTCGCCCGCGCCTGTGGCCTGCCATCGATCTGCGGGGTGCCGGTGCAGATGCTTGCGCTGAGCAATGGCACTCAAGTACTGCTCGATGCCGACAAAGGCGAACTGCATGTGCATCCGGACTCGGCGGCGATCAAACAATGGCAAGCGCGCCACGCGCAACAGTGCCAACGCCACGAGCATGAGCTGGCCAATGCAGCGCTCGCGGCGCGCACCCGTGACGGCCATCACGTCGAGGTGTCGGCCAACGTCGCCTCATTGGCTGAAACCGAGCAGGCCATGGCCTCGGGGGGCGCGGGTGTCGGCCTGCTGCGTTCGGAGTTTCTCTACCTGGGCCGCAACCACGCGCCGAGCCATGACGAACAGGTCGCCACTTACAGCGCGATCGCTCGCTGTGTCGGGCCTGCGCACAATCTGGTGGTGCGCACCCTCGATGTCGGCGGCGACAAACCGCTGGCCTACGTACCCATGGACAGCGAAACCAACCCGTTCCTCGGCGTGCGCGGCATTCGCTTGTGCCTGGAGCGCCCGCAATTATTGCGAGAGCAGTTCCGCGCCATGCTCGGCTGCTGCGATCTGACACGTTTGCACATCATGTTGCCGATGGTCACGCAGCTGTCGGAGCTGCGTCTGGCGCGGCAGATGCTCGACGAGGAAATCCTCGCGCTAGGGCTAACGCAACGGCCGAAACTGGGGATCATGATCGAAGTGCCGGCCGCAGCGCTGATGGCGGATCTGTTTGCGCCGCTGGTGGATTTCTTCTCGATCGGCACCAACGACCTGACGCAATACACCCTGGCGATGGATCGCGACCACCCGCGTCTGGCCAGTCAGGCGGACAGTTTTCATCCCTCGGTGCTGCGTCTGATCGCCATGACTGTGAAGGCCGCGCATGCCCATGGCAAATGGGTCGGCGTGTGCGGGGCGATGGCCTCTGAACGTCTGGCGGTGCCGCTGTTGCTGGGGTTGGGTGTGGACGAACTGTCGGTGAGCGTGCCGATGATTGCCCCAGTCAAGGCAACAGTGCGCGAGCTGGAACTGGCGGATTGTCAGATCATCGCGCAACAGGTGCTCGGTCTGGAAAGTGCCGGGCAGGTGCGCGAGGCGTTGCAGCTGTTTCATGAGGCAACCGTCGATACTTTACGGGTTCTGGAGAACTGAACATGTTCGATCAATTGCAGAAGGCATTCTGGAAAGCCCTGACCCCGGATCTGGTCGCGGACACACCGACAGCTGCGGCCGAGCCGAGCGACGGATTGAGCGTCGATATCGTCGCGGCGCTGGGCGGTGTGGATAACCTGAAGTCGCAGCAACCGCTGGCGTTGACGCGGGTGCGTGTAGTGTTGCGTGATGTGTCGCACATCGACCAACGGGCGTTGAGCGCCGCCGGAGTCGCGGGCGTGATGCCCTTGGCGGACGGTGTGGTGCACCTGATTACCGGGCTGCGGCCTTAAGCCGGCAGGTGATGTGCGGCCTCAGGTCGCCCTTACTGTTTCTCAACCGCAGGTGTATCGTATTCGCCTTTTGCAGGCCTTCAGGGCCTGTCGCTGATACGTGAGGTAGTTGAGTTCATGTCCTTTACCCGTCGCCAAATCCTCGGTGGCCTGGCCGGTCTTGTTGTCGTTGGCGTTGGTGCGGGGGGCGCGTCGCGTTATTGGCTGGGCAAAATGGCCGACGCCGAGGCGGGCCACGATTATGAACTGATCGCCGCACCGCTCGACGTCGAGCTGGTGCCGGGGCACAAGACCGAGGCCTGGGCATTCGGCCCGTCGGCGCCGGGCACCGAGTTGCGTGTGCGCCAGGGCGAATGGCTGCGGGTGCGCTTCATCAACCATCTGCCGGTGGCGACGACCATTCACTGGCACGGCATTCGTCTGCCGCTGGAAATGGACGGCGTGCCGTACGTCTCGCAACTGCCGGTGTTGCCGGGTGAATACTTCGACTACAAATTCCGCGTGCCGGATGCCGGCAGCTATTGGTATCACCCGCACGTCAGCAGCAGCGAAGAACTCGGGCGCGGACTGGTCGGGCCGCTGATCATCGAAGAGCGCGAACCCACTGGTTTCAAGTACGAAAAAACCTTGAGCCTGAAAAACTGGCACATCGAAGACGAAGGCAATTTCGTCGAGTTCAGCATTCCCCGTGAAGCCGCGCGTGGTGGCACGGCGGGGCGCTTGTCGACCATCAACGGCGTGCCGACCCCGGTGATCGAACTGCCGGCCGGGCAGATCACCCGGGTGCGTTTGCTCAACCTCGACAACACGTTGACTTACCGCATCAACATTCCCGGCGTCGAAGCGAAGATTTATGCGCTGGACGGCAATCCGGTCGAGCCACGGCCGTTGGGCAAGGAATACTGGCTGGGTCCGGGCATGCGCATTTGTCTGGCGATCAAGGCACCGGCGGCGGGCGAAGAGTTGTCGCTGCGCAATGGCCCGGTGCGTCTCGGCACCCTGCGTTCGGTGGCCAATAACGAGGCGCCGACTGACTGGCCAAAAGCGCTGCCGGCCAACCCGGTGGCAGAGCCGGACCTGGCCAATGCCGAGAAACTCAACTTCAATTTCGAATGGGTCGGCTCGGTGTCGGTCAACGTCGACAATGGCCGGCCGCCGAGCCTGTGGCAGATCAACGGCAAGGCTTGGGACATTACCGACAAGACTTGTGCCGACCGACCGATCGCCAGCCTGAAACTGGGGCAGAGCTACATCTTCGAATTGAAGAACATGACCCAGTATCAGCACCCGATCCACCTGCACGGCATGAGTTTCAAGGTGATCGCGTCGAACCGGCACAAGATCATTCCGTACTTTACCGACACTTATTTGTTGGGCAAGAACGAGCGCGCGCAAGTGGCGCTGGTGGCCGATAATCCGGGGGTGTGGATGTTCCACTGCCACGTGATCGACCACATGGAAACCGGCCTGATGGCCGCCATCGAGGTGAAGTGATGCGCCAGATTCGCCCCGCCGCGATCATCGACCGCAGCCGAGACCGTGACTTCATGCGTGAAGCCCTGACCCTCGCCGCACAAGGCGCCGCGCTGGGTGAAGTGCCGGTGGGCGCGGTGCTGGTGCAGGATGGCGAAATCATCGGCCGCGGCTTCAATTGCCCAATCAGCACCAGCGATCCGAGTGCCCATGCGGAAATGGTCGCCATTCGTGCAGCCGCGCAGGCAGTGGATAACTACCGTCTACCGGGCAGTACGCTGTATGTGACGCTGGAACCGTGCAGTATGTGCGCCGGTTTGATCGTGCATTCGCGAGTGGCGCGGGTGGTGTATGGCGCGCTGGAGCCGAAGGCGGGGATTGTGCAGAGTCAGGGGCAGTTTTTTACCCAGGGCTTTTTGAATCACCGGGTGTTGTATGAAGGCGGGGTATTGGCGGAGGAGTGTGGCGCGGTGTTGACCGAGTTCTTCCGCGCCCGAAGAGCAAAAAGCCCCTCACCCTAACCCTCTCCCAGAGGGAGAGGGGACTGACCGGATTGGATAGGCGAGGTCCGCCGACCTGAGATACCGAGTCGAACTCAAGTTTAGAAAAGCCCAAAGATCGGCCCCCTCTTCCAGCGGGAGAGGGGACTGACCGAGCTGGATGGGCGAGGTCCGCCGACCTGAGATACCGAGTCGAACTCAAGTTTTGAAAAGCCCGAAGATCGGCTCCCTCTACCAGCGGGAGAGGGGGCTGACCGAGCTGGATGGGCGAGGTCCGCCGACCTGAGATACCGAGTCGAACTCAAGTTTTGAAAAGCCCGAAGATCGGCTCCCTCTCCCTGGGGAGAGGGCTGGGGTGAGGGGTGAGTTCACCGCGGTGTTTGAGAAGTTGTATTACTTCTTGGCGACGATAACCGCCCGCATCGGCGCCGGCAGGCCTTCGATGGTTTTGCTGTGGTCTTCCGGGTCGAGGAAGTCGCTCAGCGACTGATACTTCATCCACTCGGTACCGCGTTGTTCTTCGATCGTCGTGGTGCTGACGTCTACGCAACGAATGTCGGTGAACCCGGCACGACGCAACCACAACTCCAGCGCCGGCACCGACGGCAGGAACCACACGTTGCGCATCTGCGCATAACGGTCTTCCGGCACCAGCACTTGATGCTTGTCGCCTTCCACCACCAACGTTTCCAGCACCAGTTCACCGCCCTTGACCAGGCAATCCTTCAGCGCCAGCAAGTGCTCGATCGGCGAGCGACGGTGGTAGAACACGCCCATCGAAAACACCGTGTCGAAACCTTCCAGATTCGGCGGCAGGTCTTCAAAGGGGAACGGCAAATGCCACGCGTTCGGCTCTGAGAGATAACGTTGCACCGCCTGAAACTGGCAGAAAAACAGCCAGTTCGGATCGACACCGATCACACTGTTCGCGCCGGCGCCGAGCATGCGCCACATGTAATAGCCGTTGCCGCAACCGACATCGAGGATGCGTTTGCCCTTCAGATCCAGATGCGGCGCGACCCGCGACCATTTCCAGTCCGAGCGCCATTCGGTGTCGACGTGCACGCCAAACAGATCGAACGGCCCTTTGCGCCATGGCGACAGGCCCATCAGCGCAGTACGCATCTGCGCGCGGGTTTCGTCGTCGCAATCGGTGTCGAGTCTCAGGCCATTGAGCAGATCGATTTCGCTCGGCTGAATCTTCGGCAAGGCGTCCAGTGCACTTTGCCAGCGCTCCAGGTCGCCGTGACCTTTCTCCATTTTCTTGTCGAGTTGCGCCTGCAGGGTGTTGGCCCATTCGGCCAGCGGTGTGCCGGCCAGACGGCGGGCGAGGGGGGACAGATCAATCATGGCAAGGCAATCAACGAGGCAAAGTTAAGACACTGGAACCACGGCACGACTTTCGAGAACCCGGCCGCCAACAGGCGTTCGCGGTGTTCTTCGAGGCTGTCAGGCTTCATGACGTTTTCGATGGCGCTGCGCTTCTGGGCGATTTCCAGCTCGCTGTAGCCGTTGGCGCGTTTGAAGGCGACGTGCAAATCGGTGAGTAAGGCGTGTTCTTCGGCATCGTTGAAACGCAGCTTCTCAGAGAGAATCAGCGCGCCGCCCGGCAGCAGCGACTGGCGGATGCGTGAGAGCAACGCGGTGCGCTGATCCGGGGCGATGAATTGCAGGGTGAAGTTCAGCGCCACCACCGAAGCAGGTTGAAAATCGAGGGCAAGAATGTCGCCTTCGATCACTTCAACCGGCAGCAACTCCTGGAACATCGAATCCTGACCGTTGAGGTATTCGCGGCAGCGTTCGACCATCGCGGCGGAGTTATCCACAGCGATCACCCGGCAACCGTCGGTGCGCACGTGGCGGCGCAGGGCTTGAGTGACCGCGCCCAGTGACGAGCCGAGGTCGTAGAGCACGCTGTTCGGCTGGGCGAACTGCGCGGCGAGCACGCCGAGGTTTTCGACGATGGTCGGGTAACCCGGCACCGAGCGCTTGATCATGTCCGGGAACACCCGCACCACGTCTTCGTTGAAGGCGAAGTCAGGTACCTGGGCCAAAGGCTTGGCGAAAATGCGATCGGGTTCTTTGCTCACGGCGGTTCCGGCGGTGTCGGTGGAAAAGGCCGGCATTTTAGCCAAAGTGGCGTCGGGATGCTTGGGTTGTCTGATAAAGCGGCAAATCAAAAGATCGCAGCCTGCGGCAGCTCCTACAGGGGAATGCGGTTTTCTGTAGGAGCTGCCGCAGGTTGCGATCTTTTAAAGGCTGGCGCGTTTACTTTGAGAGAACGCCGAGGCGGCGATGCCCCACTGGCCCAGCCAGTAGCTCAGGATGATGACGTAAGGTGCGGCGTGGAAAGGGGCGACGAAACGGTCGATACCGATCACGCTGTCCGAGAACACAAACGCCAGCGCACCGCCCGCCGCCAGAAGCGCCGAACGTTTGGGCACATCGGTGCCAAGGCGAGCGAGGGCGCGCCACAGCATTGCGCTGATCGCCGTGCCATAGACAATCACCGGCAACAGCAACGGCCCGAGTCCACTGGAAATCAAAATCCCTAGCAACACCGCGCCAACACCGAGAGCGAGTACCAGCGGCAGAATCGCCAGACGCTTGCAGTCACTCAAATAAGCCTTCAGATACGCCAGATGCGCGACCAGAAACGCACCGAGGCCAAATACAAACAGATCGCCCGGCCACGCCAGCAACACATCACCCAGCAACGAGAAAATCAGCCCGAGGCTGATCCAGCGCCGATAGTCGCTGGGCGGCGCATCATGTAGCCAGCCGAGCAGCGCCAGCACCGGCAGCGGTTTCACCAGCAAGCACAGCAACGCCGCATGGGTGCTGACGCCGTAGAGAAACGTCACCGCGCCCATCAGCGCCAGAATCAGCCAGCCCACGATCAATTCACCGAAATGGCGCAGTCAAAGGTTTCTACCGGCAGCACTTCCGGCGCCCATGGCTGTTGCGAGGTCAGACGCAGACGCCCGGTGCCGGGGGCAAAAGCCTGGAAGCGCCAGGTCGACAGACCCGCTGCACCGACCACGCCGGCATCTTCCGGATTGCTGTAGACCTCGGGGCTGAGCGCGCGCAGCACGCCGCCAGCGGAGTCCTGAATGGCCCAGCGATAGCCGGTGGTCGGGTTGCTTGGCAGCATGATGATGAGGTTTTGCCCGTTGGTCAGCCGTACGGGGCATTCGCTTTGTTTTTCCACGGTCACGTTGTGTTTCGGTTGCGTGGCGCAGGCGGCCAGCAACGAGAGGGCGAGGGGGAGAAACAGGCGAGTGGGGGACATAGGGTCAGCGGCTCCGAGCGTTCACGACGAACGGCGAGCATAACTGAAGATGAGACAAAGTGTGACAACGCCAAGCCCTCACCCTAGCCCTCTCCCAGGGGGAGAGGGGACTGACCGAGGTGTCTTGTGTCATACATCGACCTGAAAGACCGAGTCGATTATGGATTCAGCGAAGTAATTTCAGGTCGGCGTAACTCTGCAATATCCCACGGTCGGCTCCCTCTCCCAGGGGGAGAGGGGACTGACCGAGGTGTCTTGTGTCATACATCGACCTGAAAGACCGAGTCGATTATGGATTCAGCGAAGTAATTTCAGGTCGGCGTAACTCTGCAATATCCCACGGTCGGCTCCCTCTCCCAGGGGGAGAGGGGACTGACCGAGGTGTCTTGTGTCATACATCGACCTGAAAGACTGAGTCGATTATGGATTCAGCGAAGTAATTTCAGATCGGCGTAACTCTGCAATATCTCACGGTCGGCTCCCTCTCCCTCAGGGAGAGGGCTGGGGTGAGGGGGGCTGTCTGTCAGAACAGGATCTTCGCCACATCCGCAAACTTCTTCGCGAAGTGCACAGTAATCCCTTCCTTCAGATAATCCGGCAATTCCTCAAAATTCCCCCGATTCGGCTCCGGCAAAATCAGCTCAAAAATCTTCTGCCGTCTTGCCGCAATCACCTTCTCGCGAACCCCACCAATCGGCAGTACATGCCCGGTCAGCGTCAGTTCACCCGTCATCGCCACGCCTTTTTTCGGCGGCTGATTACGCGCCAAAGACAACAACGCACTAGCCATGGTCACGCCGGCGCTCGGGCCGTCCTTCGGTGTCGCGCCTTCCGGTACGTGCAGGTGGACGAAGGCTTCGTCGAAGAACTTCGCATCACCGCCAAATTGTTTCAGGTGCGAGCTGACGTAACTGTAGGCGATCTCCGCCGATTCCTTCATCACATCACCGAGTTGCCCGGTGAGTTTGAAGCCACGGTTGAGCGTGTGAATCCGCGTCGCTTCGATCGGCAACGTGGCGCCGCCCATGCTGGTCCAGGCCAGACCGGTAATCACGCCAGTACCGGACAGCACTTGTTCGTTGCGGAACACCGGATGACCGAGTGACGCTTCGAGATCTTTCGGCCCGAGTTTGATCACCGCTTTCGGCTCATCAATGAGCTTCATCACCGCTTTGCGCACCAGTTTGCCCATTTGCTTTTCCAGCTGACGCACGCCGGCTTCACGGGCGTAACCGTCGATCAAGGCTTTGAGCGCGCTGTCGCTGATGCTCAGGCTGCCCTTGGACACGCCAGCCTTTTCCAGCAGTTTCGGCCACAGGTGACGCTTGGCGATGGCAACTTTCTCTTCGGTAATGTAGCCCGACAGGCGAATCACTTCCATGCGGTCGAGCA
Source organism: Pseudomonas sp. ZY71 (assembly GCF_036542145.1). Classification (NCBI taxonomy): domain Bacteria; kingdom Pseudomonadati; phylum Pseudomonadota; class Gammaproteobacteria; order Pseudomonadales; family Pseudomonadaceae; genus Pseudomonas; species Pseudomonas sp. ZY71. The sequence goes on along the minus strand of NZ_CP144274.1, from coordinate 5,415,444 downwards.
ACGGACCCGGAATCGAATCGAGGGTGTTGGCGGTGCAGACGAAGAGGACTTTCGACAGGTCCATGCGCAGGTCGAGGTAGTGGTCGAGGAATTCGACGTTCTGCTCCGGGTCGAGGGTTTCCAGCAGCGCCGAGGCCGGGTCGCCCTGGTAGCTCTGGCCCATCTTGTCGATCTCGTCGAGCATGATCACCGGGTTCATCACTTCGACGTCTTTCAACGCCTGCACCAGTTTGCCCGGCTGCGCGCCGATGTAGGTGCGGCGATGGCCCTTGATCTCGGCTTCGTCGCGCATGCCGCCGAGGCTGAAGCGGTAGAACGGCCGGCCGAGTGATTCAGCGATGGATTTACCGACGCTGGTTTTACCCACGCCTGGCGGGCCGACCAACAGCACGATGGAGCCGCTGATCTCGCCTTTATAAGCACCGACGGCGAGGAATTCGAGGATGCGGTCCTTGATGTCGTCGAGGCCGGCGTGGTGTTTGTCGAGGATTTTGCGCGCGTGCTTGAGGTCGAGTTTGTCCTCGCCGTACACGCCCCACGGCACCGAGGTCGCCCAGTCGAGGTAGTTGCGGGTAACCGCGTATTCCGGCGAACCGGTCTCGAGGATCGACAGCTTGTTCATTTCCTCTTCGAGGCGCTTCTGCACCTGCGCCGGCAGGACTTTGCCTTCCAGGCGTTGTTCGAACTGTTCAAGGTCTGCGCTGCGGTCGTCCTTGGTCAAGCCAAGTTCCTGCTGGATGACCTTGAGTTGTTCCTTGAGGAAAAACTCGCGCTGATGCTCGCCGATCTTGCGGTTAACTTCGGCGGAAATCTCTTTTTGCAGGCGCGCGACTTCGACTTCCTTGCGCAGCATCGGCAGGACTTTTTCCATGCGCTTGAGCATCGGCACGCAGTCGAGCACGCCTTGCAACTCGGGGCCGGTGGCGGAGGTCAGGGCGGCGGCGAAGTCGGTCAGCGGCGACGGGTCGTTGGGGCTGAAGCGGTTGAGGTAGTTCTTCAGCTCTTCGCTGTACAGCGGGTTGAGCGGCAGCAGTTCCTTGATCGCGTTGATCAGCGCCATGCCGTAGGCCTTGACCTCGTCGGTCGGCTCGGTGGGCTGGTGCGGGTATTCGACTTCCACCAGATACGGTGGGCGATGGTGTTTCAGCCAGGTTTTGATGCGTACGCGGCTGAGGCCTTGGGCGACGAATTGCAGTTTGCCGTTTTCGCGGCTGGCGTGGTGGACTTTGACCAGGGTGCCGTATTGCGGCAGGGCGTCGGTGTCGAAGTGGCGCGGGTCTTCCTGGGGCGTGTCCATGAAGAACAGGGCCAGGGAGTGGTGTTCGGATTTGCTGACCAGTTCGAGGGTTTCGGCCCACGGTTCTTCGTTGACGATGACCGGCAGGACTTGGGCCGGGAAGAACGGGCGGTTGTGGATCGGGATGATGTAGACCTTGTCCGGCAGGTTCTGGCCGGGCAGGGCGAGGCCTTTGCCGGAGGAGGTGTGTTCGATGTTTTCGGCTTCGGTGTAGTCGTCGGGGTTTTCCGGGAATTCTTGCTGGTCGCTCATGGGGCACCTGCGCAATGGGGTATGGGTCTTAGATGGGGCAGGGCTTGGGTGGTTTCAATGGGGGGCGGTGTTTCTGATTGTGTGTTCAGGGTTTTGACAGGGTTCACGCTTTTCGACTTGGCGGCCTTTGGGCCGACCATGCTCTTTGGGGTTTTGGATGTATATCCGTTGCTGCGGGTGTTGCTGATTAGGGTTCCGCCCTTACGGCCATCCCTTTCAAGGTCTTTTCGTTTTGGCAGCCTTGATAACTCTGTCCGTTGAGACATGAGCATGGACCGCTGTACCTTGAACCCATGTCTTGGGTTTAGGCACCTTGGGACCGCGGGGGCTTTTCGCAACTTGTTTGGGCTGGATGTTTCTGGCCAACTCCAACAGGCGTTGGGCCAGTTGCTCCAGAGGGACAACGGGAAGATATTCTGAGGGCAGTGCAATCTGCATTCCCTCATAACCACTCCTGACCTGAACCGCCAAGTGATAGATGGAAGCTTCCCATCCTTCAGGTTGAGTCTCCCGGTGAGCTTGCTCGACACTTCGTTTGAGGACGGCCAGGACGTTGTAGGCCAATACCGCAGTAGCGAACCCGAGCAAGGCAGCCTTCGGGCTGCCAAGGGTTTCGATTTCACTTTCCAGAATCGCTTCCAGTCGCTGGAACATACCTTCAATGCTCCAGCGGCGGCGATAGAGCTCTGCGATCTGCTGTGCACTGACGCTTTGGGGTAGGTTGCTCCAGAACATCAAGCTGCTGTCTCCCGAGTCCGTTGGCGAATGAAGCGTCAGTTCGACACGCCGACATTGGTAACCGCCTCTGACCTGGATGACCTGCTCACGCACAGTGCCTGTTTCCACAGGCACCGGCTCTTGCCACTCACCTTCTTGAATCAAGCGTGGATGCTTGGCTTGCTGGCGAATGACAAAGGAGGTCTGGGCCTGCTCACAAGCTTCCATGACCGGGAGCGTGCAATAGAGTCGATCAGCCAACCACACTTGGCCCGGCTCGGCATCAGCCAACAGCGGCAGCACGCAAACACGCTCGCTTGCGTAGGCATCCTCACACGCCTGAAGGTCGATGACCTGATCGAGGTCGGGGTCGTAGGCCACCACCGAAAAACCGGGACGAGCGGCGCCGCGCTCGTGACGTAAAGCTCCCAGACGTTTCTCAGTGGATGCCAAGTGATTACCGTCCACTACCCGAACCTGCCAACCCGGCAGCATCGTCGTGCAACCCAGCTCTTTTATGGTTGGAGTCAGGCGTTGAGCGCAGCCCGTAACCAGGGCGCGCAACAGCGCCGGCTCGGTACGACTGATCTTGTCGTACCGAGCCGCCAAACTGACAGGAAGATCTTCCAGTTGCCGCGCGGCGGCGTGCAGGGATGGCTTCAAGCCCAATGAAACAAGGGACATCAGCTTGACGATGGTCGAGAACAGTAGCTCACGAGAATACTGCCGTTGCCGATGCTCTTCGAAAACCTGATCGACCCACTCAGGGGCAATAGCCTGCTCCAGCGCCAATTTAGCCATGACACTGGCGGGTGCTTTTTTCTCGAAACGCGCTAGAACATCGGCCCACATCGTTTGGGATCCCTGAATGAAATTTCAGGGGATTTTACCGAAGACCTTGAAAGGGATGGCCCTTACGGCGGGTCACTTTTTCCAGACGCCGAAAAAGTAACCAAAAAGGCTTGCTCCTGCGTGCGGCCCGCTCGCTGGGGCTCGGGGTTCCTTCGCTGCGGGATCGATCCGGGCGCAGCGCCTACGGTTTGCTTCGCTGCACCTCCTCTCGCTGTGTTTGGCTGCGCCAAACGGTCGCTGCGCTCCCACGCCCGGATCAATCCCTCCACTCAGCCTTCCGACGTCGCCCGTGGATCAAGATCAAAAGCAGGCGAGCTGACACTCGGCCTATTGAGTGGTGAAGAGCGCGGGTGTTCGGCTTTTGATTTGCGTTGTTGCTGCCCCTCACCCCAGCCCTCTCCCGAGGGAGAGGGAGCCGATTTATGTGCTTTTCAAGTTCTGAGTTCAACGCGGTATCGCACGTCGGCGTAGCTGTCCCAAACACCCCGGTCAGTCCCCTCTCCCTACGGGCGGTCCGACGTTTCGGGAGGGCTAGGGTGAGGGGCTTTTGATCTGATTCGGAACTTGAGTTCAACGCGGTATTGCACGTCGGTGTACTTCTGCCAAACACCTCGGTCAGTCCCCTCTCCCTCCGGGAGAGGGCTAGGGTGAGGGGCTTTTGATCTGATTCGGAACCTGAGTTCAACGCGGTATTGCACGTCGGCGTAGCTCTCCCAAACACCTCGATCAGTCCCCTCTCCCTCCGGGAGAGGGTTAGGGTGAGGGGCTTTTCGGCTGTGTTGTTGGCAATGCGCAGATCACCTCTGATGGTTATTTCACTTCGATCAATTTCACATCATCGACCAGCATATCGATCAAGCTCCGCAGGTATTTGAAACCCTGATCTTTCTTCCCCCAGCGATCAATGAAAAACAAGCCGTGGTCATTGACCTGGATCGGTGTCACGACGATGTCGCCGGTCTTGGATTTATGCACCAGGCGGGGCCCGTCCGTGCCCGTACGTTCGATCATGAACATCCCGGAATGGGTCAATTGGCTGCGGCTGACAGACGGCGTCGGGTCCGGCTGCTTCGTTCCGGCGACGGCCACTTCCATCAGGAAATCGCTGCGCAAGGCCCGGCTATTGGTGCCGCGTTTGCTGTCCACCACTTCCCACGCCCCGCGATGGATATCTCTGGCCAGTTCCGGAGCAGTGTCGCGCACCTGGAGACTGACCGCCGAGAGGGTATCCGCCAGACCCGGCACACCCAGGTTGTAATTAGTGTGGGCATTGCCGATGAGGGCCACCCATTTATGCGGTCCGTGTGCCAGTTGGTCGGCTTCGATCACTTGGCTGGCGAAATAGCTGAACATCTCGTTTCGCGAGATAGCTTCGTCAGACACACCCTTGAGGTGGTAGGACGCCGTGCAGTCGAGCGCCCTGATTCGGATTTCGTATTTGGCCGCCGCCTGACAGACCTCTGTGTACGTATCGTTACCGTCATGGGAGGGCATGTGGCCACGGTCCTGGACGCGCAGGTAATCCTTCAATCTGTCCGGCATGCGCTGTGTGCGATAAAAAATATCCAGGTCGGCCTGGTGCAAATCGGTGAGCAGATGTTCCACGTAGAGCGTGTCATACCCGGCTCGCTTAAGCGCTTTCATGTGCTTTTTCAGCAGCGCTTTGCTCGCTATGTGGGAATGGGCCTCGCCGATCAGCAGGTTCAAGCGTCCGTCGGCCAGCAGCCGCAAAAACTCCTCGAACGTGGTGTCGGCGGTGAGCGTCGGGAGCGTGGCCGCTTCGGGGGGCGTGTAGTGAGCAAAAGCATCACGGGCCTTTTTCTCCAGGCGCCCGCGGTTGGCGATGAACGCCTCGAACGCCCGTTTTTCACTCGGTACGGTCGGGGTGTAGCTTGAATCCATGGCGTAGGGCTGATGCAACATTTGCGCGATATCGTCACGCATCGAGGGCGCAATATCGTATTCGCTGAAATGCTCGACAACGGGGGTAATCGGTGCGGGCCGGGAGACGGGCTGAGGCGCCTTGTACGCCGTCGGCCATTGCACCCGATAATCGCCCCTGGCGGCCGTATCCCCGGCGATTGCACCGGCTGAATCGAGGGCGATGCGTGCCGGCTGATCGAGTGCGACATCTTCCACGCGCACGGCAACGGCCGCGTGCAGGTCGGCCAGGCCGGGGGTGTTGTTGAAGGTGCTCATGCGTGATTGTTCGGTGAGGACCACCCAACGTTCCTCAGGCGCATCGGCGATATCGGCGGCCAGTGTCTTGTGCGAATAGAAATTCCTGAGGCTGTTGCTGCGCGGGGTCAATGGCGAGACGTCGTTCAGTACCATCGCTCCTTCCAGTTGATAGCTGGTCGAAGCATCCAGTGCATGGATTTTCAGACCTTTTTCGCGAGCCGCACGCACCAGTGCCAAATAAGAGAATGGCGCGTTTTTCTCATGGCCCAGCGCACGGTCGACGGCTTCAAGATGGGTTTTGATGTGTCTCCAGGTTCCGCCCTTGTTCATCTTTTCCAGCTTGATATTGAAGACATCCCCCGCCAGGTATTCCACGTAAAGTCGCTTGAAGCCTGTGCTCACGAGTTCGTCCACACCATCGATCAGCAGTTGTTTGCTGGCGATCGAACCGGGCTGGGCGCCGATCACCAGGTTTTTCCCTTTGACGGCGTCGCTGGCCAGTAACCGGGCAAACGACAGGTCGTTGCCGACGGGCGGGACTTCGGCGCGGGCTGGCAGCGGGGCAAGTTCGGCGAAATGCGCGGTGGCGTCTGCGCTGAGCTTTTCGACCTGCTTCAGGTAGGCGGTGCGTGTCGAGGCAAGTTCATTGACGACGCCGGCAATTATCAAGTACGGACTGTTGGCTATATCGTCCTGACCGCGCATGAGGATGTCCTCGCGGGTTTGCGGATTCATCACTGCTTCGACGCGCTGCCGGTATTTGCGCTCCACGCCATAGACTTTGTAGGGGCCGGGTGTCTCTGGCACGGCTTGGTACTTGGGCGCGCCGCCGGCCATGCCGCTGCGTACCATCATCCCGTCGGAATTGCGCACGGTCAGGATGCCGGTAGAAACGAGGTCAGGGGAATTCGGCTTGCTCCGATAGAGCAGATAACGCCCGAGTGCGTCGGGGCTGTTCGCGGTAAAGAACAGCTGGTGTCTGAAAACCACCACGCGCATGTCATCCCAATCAGGTTGGGGTGCCACTTGGTCGATCACGGACATGACATTCTGTTGTTCGCTGCTGGCACTGGCGCTGGCGGTGCTCTGACGCAAAGGTCGACGCGCGGGCTTGAGCGAACGCAACGCCGGACGCAGGTCGGTCAGCACCGCGCCGGCACTGTTGAACAGATAGCCGAGCAGATGCTGGAAGGCTTCGCTGTGGTCACCCTGACGGTACGCGTGCAGGGCGAGCATGGCGTCCTTGAACGCCAGGAGCAGGCCGGTGCTCAAGCTCAGCAGCGGGAACGGCGCCGTGGCAATGGCGGCGATCCATTCGACACTGGTCCAGACCAGACCGGCGATCATCTCGGCACGGCTGGTGGTGGTGGCGTTAACGTCGTCGATACGCCGTTGCAGTTTCATGTTGTAAAGGGCCGTGCGCAGATCACTGACCGCCGCGACCGCGCGGGTCGAGTCGTAACGTGCAGGGCTGGGTGTGGTTTTATTGAGGTCTTTGGGCAGCCCTTTCCTGATGTTTTCAAGGTGCGCGCGAACCCGCGTCCGGGCGCTGACGCCGACGCGCAACGTCAGGTATTCGAGCATGCCCGACTGCTGCTGAAGCAGGTAATTGAACAGCCGCGCTTCGCGCAAAGCGACACCGTCGGGCGCCTCGGGGGTGTAGAGCAGGACCGGGTTGTCGCCATGGCTGAACAGCCACGCATCGAGCACCCATTCGCCGTCGATCATCAAGCGCTGGAGCGGATATTTCGTGCGCATCGACCCGGACGTCTCAGCCATGCTGTCGATACTGTGCTCCAGCCATTGCAGATCATGGCTGGCGATATGGCCCTGCAGTTGGCATTCCAGCGCGGCGCTTTTCATCTGGCGCTGGGTAATGGCCAGGGTCGCGTTGCGCCTGAAGTCGTAACCTTCGCTCGTCGAACTTTGAAGTTCAGCCTTGACCTTGGCGATGTAGCGCTGGCCGATCCACACACCTGTGACCGAGCGCGCGACATTCTGTGCGGTCAGGTTGCTGATATCGATGCCCTGCGGCCCTCTGAAGCGCGCCGAGCGGGAAAATTTGTCATCGAGAAAACCGACGCCGTCGGCGTAGCCATCGCGATAAAGCGCTGTGTAGGTCAAAGGTTTTGGCGTCCACGAGCGCACGAGGGAGGTCGGCGAGTAAGCCCAGACGGTATCCGGATCGACATCGTTGGTGGTGCGCTTGAGCAAGCGGTTCAAGCTGATTTTGGCTTGCTCGTGCACGTAGTCATCAAACGCCGGAAAGCGGCTGCCCGACAAGGCATGCTTGTTGAACGCGCGCAAGGCGCCTTCGGCGTCTTCACTCAGGGTCGTCAGCTTTCGGCGGTTGGCAGCCGTGGTGGCGCGATACCACAGCGGCGTACAGAAATCGTAGTCGTCGATCCGTGTGGCGAGCACCAGTTCAGCCATCGTACGCAGGCAATCGGAATGACTGTCGGCGTAATCGAACGTGACCTTTTGATGCTCCAGCGCCTCAGGTTTGAAACTCAGCCCGGCCAACACGTGGCGCACCTTCGCGCGAAAGCGCATGGGCGCGCGGCTGATCAGGTAGCCGGCCATGCTCTCGGCGACATCACTGTGCCTGGCCCAGCCGAGCAGGTGGGTCTGGCATTCGCGCTCACTGTCGAAGGCCTGGAATTGTTGGTCCCGCGGCGCCTGTGGCGTGCACAGCAATAACCGTTTGAGTGTGCCGCTGTCATCGTTGTGGCGCAGCACCCACAAGTCCTGCAACTGCGCGCCGTGCAGCGACAGGGTGGCGGCGCGCAGGCGCGGATCGCTGCCGTCGCGCAGGCGCTGGATCAGTTGCAGGTCACTGTCGAGCAAGTGCCCTTGCAGCACCGCCGTGTGAGCGAGGGCGACGATACGTTGATCGAGCATCTGCCTGATGGCGGGGTTGATCGCGGGCTTGGCCTGAAGCGCTTTTTGCAAGTGATGGAAGTCAATCCGAGGTTGCAGTTCCACGGCTTGCTTGATCAGCCACGCCGGCGTCACGTCAGCGTAGGCTGGCGGCAGAGGCGCGCCATCGTAGGTGACGGTGGTGTGCTTCAAAAACGCCGAGCCCGGTAATTCATCGCCGGTGTGCGGGCCGCGCAAGGACAGCTCGAGCAGACTGGATTGATGCACATAAACGCCGTAGCCCGGCACTCGGCGATCGGTCGAAAGGCTTAACTTTTCCGGCTCGAGATCGTCGATTTCCAGGTCTTCGCTCAAGCGTTCCAGCCATTGCTGGCGGGCCAGTGTCGTCAGGCTGCCTACCGGCTCCATCAGGTCGAGCAGGTGTTGCCGCGCCTGCTGGTAGTTGCGCAGATGCTCAGCCAGTGCGTCTTTCTGCGCGGTGCTGGCGCTGCGGTACCAGTGCGGTGAGCTGTAGCGCAGGTGGCGTTCGAACAAGGTTTGCGCGCGTAATGCCAGACGCAGCGTGAGATCCGGCAGCGCGGCGGCAATTGCGCGCTCTAGCGCTGTAAGCAATTGCTTGGGGTCTTGCTGCGGGTTATCGGCGAAGCTCAAGGCGCGCTCGATATCCTGCGTGCGTTTTTCGATCAGCGCATCGTAGGTGTGTTCGAACAAGGGTTTGCTGTCGATGGGTGCGAGCAGCAGCGGCCAGATCCCTGCTGCGCCCACCGCGTGATAGCGCCTTGGCAGCATGAGCATGAATTCTTCGCTACCGCTGGCCTGGTTCAGTGACGAGCGCAACTGGTTGTCGAGATCAGCAAGGGAGTTGAAAAACTCGATACCTCTTGCGGGGGTGAACAGCAGGGCGAAACCCATGCTCTGGTCGGTCTGCAGGTCCTTGACTCGGCGAGTGTCCTTTTCCGTGACAACAAAGGCACCGGCCAGCTCAACGGTGGTGTTTTGATAGTTGAACTGCAGCGCGTACATGGCCGGACGCAGCATCGGGGCCAAATCGAGCTTTTGCAGCAGTTCGCCGGCTTGCGGGTGCAACAGGCGGTCGGTGACAGCCTGCCTGGCTTCGTGGCCGATGGCGGTGAAGCCGGCATCATGGTTGAGGAAGGTTTTCGCCGGTTTATCGTCGATCCGGTCGCTCTGGTCCATGTTGATCAGTTGGCTGGCCAGTCTGACTTTCAGCGTGGCGATCAGCTGTTTGCCTGCATCGCTTTGCAGATCGCTGTTATCCAACGCCTGATACAGCGCGCGGCTGCGTTGCAGGTAGCTTGTGCGATAGGTGTTCAATTGCTGGTCGAGGCGTTTCAGAAAGGCCTCTTCGGTGGTCGGTGGTTGTTCGGGAAGCAATGGGGTTGGTGTATCAAACAGGTGATGGCCGATCGCGTTGAGATCATTTTTGATCTCTTCGGTGGTGGGGGCTGTGGCGGGGTTCATGGGCGCTTTTCCATGCTGAGGGTGAGCGGGCAGCATGGCGAGGGGCAGTGGGGGGCGGGTGGTATCTATGTATAGGGGGCTAGTTGTCTGTCGATATAGAGCTTGGGTTTGGCTGGGTATTTCACGTCGGCATGCGTCTGCCATACACCTGTGACGGAACGGCAGGCGCACGATTAATCCGACGAGTGAAATCCTGACCTGTTTGTTAGATAGGGTAAGTCAGTTCCTGGAGAAAAAAGTATCCGTTACCGGTGAGTTCACGTGTTTCATCACCGTGGACTGCCTTGGCGGAAAGTTGCAAATTATCGAGAGAGTATAAGTACAGGCTTTCATTTAGTTTGCTTACAGCGATGCCGGAAGAGGATGTCACTTTATAGTCATAAGGCTGAATTCCTCGTTCAGTCACGACATATTCAAAGTAGCCAGCGATTGAAGGATCCAGCAGCTTGCGAAGCGAGATGGAGAGTTTTCGCCTGCTCGATAAACCGTGATTATCTTCGAAAGAAAAATTGTAACCGCCCAGCTCATTGACAGACGCAGAAATGCTGGTCGTCAGGAAACTGGTCAGATTGACCGGCGTGCCGCCAATGGTGCCTTTTACATCAACGTTGAGAATACCGTTTACCCAGACTGCTGGAGATGCCTTTGGATGGGTCATGGGGGACTTCCTGTGCCTGATTTGGTTGGAGAAGGAAGTCTGAGTGGGCGGGTGAAGACAGTGAACTGTCATATCTGACAGGTTTTTATACTTGTTCGCGATGACGCTTCTTGATTGGGGTTATATAAAAAGCGCAGTGCTGATCACGTGTGGGCAGGCTTGCTCGCGAAAGCGCTGTTTCAGTCACTCAAACCGCGAATGGACTGACGCCTTCGCGAGCAGGCTCGCTCCCACAGGGGGTTAGCTGTGTGTTGGGGATTGCGGGATTTCGTGGTTATCCAGCACGCGGTTCACCGCCAGTTCGGCGAGCATGATGATTTGCTGGATCGCCAGAATCGTGCGTCGCTGCGGCAGGTCGATGTAGGCGGCAATGTCGCTGGTCATCAGGCTGGCTTGTGCCAGGGATTCGCAGGCGTGGACCAGCAGGCTTTCGCTGTCCTGTTCGGGGGCAACCTGGAACATGGTGCTGGGCTTGTGGAAACGCAGGGTCAAGGCGTTGGGTTTGAGGTAGTGGTCGAGGGCGCGTTCGGCGGCTTCGTGGAATTTCTTGGAATCGGGGGATTCGTAGGGCGAGGTGTCGTTGGTTTCGGGGGGATTGGGTGTTGGCTTTTTCATTTGTTGCTCCTCAGGAATTGGGCCATTCCTCTAATTGCCGCGACGCAAAAAGAGGGTGGCAGCTGTACGCGGGTTCGCGGACCGACCTGAGCATTCGGCATACCCGAAGGTATCCCGCGTACAGCCACCATAAAACAAGCACTCGGAGTGCTGCTGTTAAGCGGCGGCAATTATGCCCCAGAAGTCGGGCCGCGACGCCCGTTCGCTGAATTTGCAGCGACCCCCAGAGCCTATCCAGCCGATTTCCGAGGCACAACCGACGCGACTTGTCGGAAAACTCTCGCTGACAATGCGCTTCTGTAGGACGAACACCGTCCTTTGTAGGAGTGAGCCTGCTCGCGATAGCGGTAAATCAGTCACGGAAGATGTTGGCTGACATACCGCTATCGCGAGCAGGCTCACTCCTACAGGTTTTGTGGTGAATTCTGAAATGGCGTGCACAAAAAAGGCGATGTCCCTTGCGGGGCATCGCCTTCATTTTCACCGCCGCTAAAACTTATTCCGGCAGTTTGTACGCAATCACGTAGTCACCCATTTTGGTGCCCAGCGAACCGTGACCGCCGACAACCAGCAGCACGTATTGCTTGCCGTCCTTGCCGGTGTAAGTCATAGGGGTCGCTTGGCCACCCGCCGGCAGACGCGATTTCCACAGCTCTTTACCGCTGTTCACGTCGTACGCGCGCAGGTACTGGTCGAGGGTGCCGCTGAGGAAGCCGACGCCGCCGGCCGTGACCATCGAGCCGCCCATGCTTGGCACGCCGAGGGTGAAGCCGATCGGGATTGGCGAGCTGTCGCGGCTGGTGCCGTTTTTGCGTTTCCACACGACTTTGCTGGTGGTCAGGTCGATACCGGCGACGTAGCCCCAGGCCGGGGCCTGGCACGGTACGCCGAATGGCGACATGAACGGGTGCATGATCACCGCATAGGGCGCGCCGGTGTTCGGTTGCACGCCAGCGGTTTCGCTTTCGCGTTTGCTGCCGGCGGCGACTTGCTCGCGTGGCACCATTTTCGACACGAAGGCCATGTAGTTCGGGCTGGTGAACAGCATTTGCCGAACCGGGTCGACCGAGACGCCGCCCCAGTTGAACACGCCAACGTTACCCGGATAGATCAGGCTGCCCTGTTCCGACGGCGGGGTGTACTGGCCTTCATAACGCAGTTCCTTGAACTGGATGCGGCACAGCATCTGGTCGAACGGGCTCGCGCCCCACATGGCTTTTTCGGTGAGTTCCGGGGCCAGCAGGTTGAGGTCCGAACGGGCCTGGGTCGGTGCGGTGTGGTCGCCTTTCACGGCGCCTTGCGGGACCGGGATTTCCTTGATCGGGATGATCGGCGTGCCGTCACGACGGTCGAGGACGTACAGGCTGCCCTGTTTGGTCGGAGCGATCAGCGCCGGTTTCACGCCGTCGGCGGTTTTCATGTCGAGCAGGGTTGGCTGGCTGCCAACGTCCATGTCCCACAGGTCGTGGTGGGTGAACTGGTAGTTCCAGCGCACTTTACCGGTGGCCAGGTCCAGAGCGACTACACCGGCGCTGAATTTCTCGGCGCCCGGGGTGCGGTCGGCGCCCCACTGGTCTGGGGTCTGGTTGCCCAGTGGCAGGTAAACCATGCCGAGTTTTTCGTCGACGCTGGCCAGCGACCACATGTTGGCCGAGTTGCGGCTGTAGGTTTCGCCCGGTGCCAAAGGCTCGGTGGCGTCTGGCTTGTCGCTGTCCCAGTTCCACACGAGGTGACCGTCGCGCACGTCGAAAGCGCGGATCACGCCCGATGGCTCGTTGGTCGATTCGTTGTCGGTGACGTGACCGCCCATGATCACCAGATCACGGGTAATCGCGGCCGGCGAGGTGGAGTAGTAGCCACCAGCGGTGAACGGGCCGATGCCTTGGGTCAGGTCAACCACGCCGTTTTTGCCAAAACCTTCGCAGATCTTGCCGGTGTCGGCGTTCAGTGCGATCAGGCGGGCATCAGCGGTTGGCAGGTACAGACGACGCGGGCAAGCCTGAGCAACGGCTTTGCCAGCTTCGGAAATCACCGCCGAGGCTGCGTTTTCAGTTTTCGCGTAAGCCGCTTCGTCGTAGTACGACACGCCACGGCAAGTCATGTGCGCGAAGCCTTTGAAGCCGACCGGGCTCTTGATCTGTGGGTCGAAGCGCCACAGTTCTTTGCCGGTGTCCGGGTCCAGGGCCAACACTTTGCTGTGCGCGGTGCAGGCGTAGATCATGCCGTTGGCTTTCAGCGGGGTGTTTTCGTTGGTCAGTTCAACCGGGTCATCCGCGGTCGGCAGGTCGCCGGTCTGGATGCGCCAGGCTTCTTGCAGCTTGCCGACGTTGGCCGGGGTGATCTGCTTCAGCGGCGAGTAACGGTCACCGAATTCGGTACGGCCATAGGCCTGCCAGTCGCCATCGGGCATGGCTGGCGCGGTGCTGGTGGTGTCCGCAGTGTCGCGGCCCAGCTCGCCGAAGGTTTCGCCCGGGTGGGTGAACAGGCTGGCCAGAGCGGTGACGCCGGCCAGCACCACAGCGACGGTCAGACCGCCAGTGCCCAGCGGCGCCGGGCCGTTAAGCAGCAGCGGACGACGGAACCACGGCAGCAACATCACGAAGCCGAGGACAAACCACAGGGCCAGACGTGGCACCAGTTGCCACCAGTCCAGACCGACTTCCCACAGCGCCCAAACGGTGCTGGCAAACAAGACGATGGCGTACAGGCCCAGCGCCGCGCGACGGCGCATCAGCATCAGAATGCCGGACAGCGCGATACCGATACCGGCCAGCAGGTAGTACAGCGAGCCGCCGAGCATGCTCAGCTTGACCCCACCGGCCAACATGGCCAGGCCCATCAGTAGAAGCAGAATGCCGAGCAGGCTCGGTAGCAGACGGCCCCGACTCGAAGCACTTACGGTGCTCATAGTGTGATTCTCCGTGACGTTTATGTAGTCCCGCGCTGTAGTCACTTTAGATGACGATTTGGCACAGGCATGGTTCAGATAAAAACTTGTCTAGCTAACGAATTTCTTTTTTGTAGGAGTGAGCCTGCTCGCGATGGCGGTGTTTCAGTCACTGGAGATGTCGCCTGAAACACCGCCATCGCGAGCAGGCTCACTCCTACAATGGATTTACGTAAATCGTTTAGAACGAGGACTGGATCTTGATCCCGCCGATCAGGGCGTCGTCGACGTTGTTCACGCCACCGGGGTGGCGGATGTATTGCAGGTTCGGGCGTACGGTCAGCCAGTTGGTCACGTGCACGCCGTAATACAGCTCGGCGCTGTATTCGGTGTCTTGCGGCGGCAGGAACGACGGATCGTCATAGTCGTAAACGGCGTTGGCCTGATTGCTCGCTTCGGCGTTTTTGCGGAAGGCCGGGTTGACGTGCACGCGGGCGAGGGCGAAACCGATGTCGTCCTTGGCGCGCGCGTCGAACGGGCCTTTGTAGGTGATACCGGCCTGCACGTAGTTGTCGATCGCGTTGGTTTTCTTGTCGTGCATGGTGCCGTTGGCGAACACGCTGAGGCCGCGCGAGTTATCGCTGGCCATGCTGGTGATTTGCTGCTGAATGCCCAGCCACACGCCGTGTTTGCTCGACGCGCTGCGATAGGCTTCACCGCTCAGCGCTGCCGGTTGGCCGTGGTTGTCTTTATAGACGTCAGTGGCGTTGGCATTGCTGTAGTAATAACCGGCGCGGTATTCGCCCGGCAGACCGTTGAGTTTCGGCGTCCACACCAGTTCGATCGGCAGGATCGCGCCTTGGGTGCCGCTGCCGCTGAGTTTGAAGCCGTTGCCGCGATCGAGGTTCGACGGGTTCTGCTCGTAGGCGCCGACCTGTGCATACAGCTCCGGGGTCAGGTGATATTTGACGCGCAGCGCCCATTGGCTGACCGGCCAGTTGTACCAGATGCCGCCGACCCAGTTACCGACCTGCGAGCCGCAGAACGCGAGGTTCTGGAAGTCGCACGGGAAGCTGTTGAAGTCTTCGCCTTCGCCGAAACGACCGACCTTGATGTCGAGTTTCTGATCGAAGAATTTCTGCTGATACCACATCTGCGTCAGGCGTGTGGTCTGGCCACGGCCCCAGACTTCCTGGGCCGAGGTGAAACCACCGACGCGCGGATCGTTGATACGGTCGTTGCTGATGTTGTTGCCGCTGCGTTTGGTGATGGTCAGTTGAAACTCGGCGTCTTCCCAGCCGAGGATCTTTTGCAGGTCGAGGTGCGTGCCCAAGCCGAACTGATCGCTGTAACGCGCGGTGCGGTCGTGATCGTAGCCACCGTGCAGGTTGCTGCCCATTTCGCCGGTGTAATCGAGCTTGAAGTCGTAGCCTTTTTCCGAGAGTTCGGTGCGCGTGCCGTTCCAGTCACCGAGCATGTACGGTGATTCACTGTCGAACGCGGGCGCCGCTTGGACGCTGGTGGCGAGGCCGAGAGCGGTGCAGCCGCCAATCAGGCGCAGGGTTGAGATAGCGCTGTCTCGGGAGAAGGAAAAATCGGGCATGGCTAAGTCTTTTTTTGGTGTTTTCGGGGTGCGGGCTGAGTGCTTCAATAAGTCGCAGGCAGTGAAGCGATTCAGCGGAAGGGCGGCAGGATAATGATCTGTTACAAAAAGACAAAGGCCTTTTGTGAACATGCAGCGTTTCGGATTCGGTAACAGTGCGGCAAACGGGCGCATTGTCGACCGGTTCGATGCCTGCGATCTTTTCAGGTTGGCCTACATTTGAAGGTAGGCCTTCCACCCGAACACCCCCTCGGCTAAGGTGCGCGGCTTCTGCATTTTCACTTCGCCCAAAGGCCTGGCATGAACGAACAAACCCCCGATCCACTGCACGGCGTGACCCTTGAACAGATCCTCAATGCCTTGGTGAGCCATTACGAATGGTCGGGGCTGGCCGAGCGCATCGACATTCGCTGCTTCAAGAGCGATCCGAGCATCAAGTCGAGCCTGACGTTTCTGCGCAAAACCCCGTGGGCGCGGGAGAAGGTCGAGCGTCTGTACGTGAAGTTGATGCGCACCAAGCGACCGCTCTGAGATGGACGCCGGTTGTTGGCGCCGTCGCCTGATCACCTGCGCAGCCGTACTGGGCTGGGCGGGGTTGGGCATTCAGCTGTACCTGATTTTCTTCGCACGCTTGAGTGTCGGCGCCAGCCTGTTGGGCGGGTTGGTGAGTTTCTTCAGTTACTTCACGATTCTGACCAATACGCTGGTGACGACGGTGCTGACCTGTGCCGTGACCGCGCGTGAATCCGTCGCGCACCGCTGGTTTTTGCAGCCGTGGGTGAGTAGTGGGATTGCCGTGAGCATCGCTGTGGTCGGGCTGGCCTACAGCCTTTTGCTGCGGCACTTGTGGCACCCGGAAGGCTGGCAATTTATTGCTGACGAGTTGTTGCACGACGTGATGCCGCTGCTGTTTCTTGGATATTGGTGGCTGCGCGTGCCCAAGGGCACCTTGCGGTTGTGGCATCTGCCGGTGTGGCTGATTTATCCGCTGGTGTATTTCATCTACGCCTTGCTGCGCGGGCATCTGCTCGGCGCGTATGCGTATCCGTTCATTGATGTGGCGCTGTTGGGTTATCCACAGGTGCTGCTCAATGCCGGGGGGATATTGCTGGGGTTTGTGGGGATTGGCTTGCTGGTCATTGGCCTCGACCGCTGGAGGCTTGCACGAAGTTAAAGCACCTGTAGGAGTGAGCCTGCTCGCGATGGCGGTGGATCAGTTACAAATTTATTGACTGACACTCCGCTATCGCGAGCAGGCTCACTCCTACAAGGGATATCACTCTTCTTCCGATCCTTCAGCGCGCCAGTAGCCGACGGCTTTGATGAGCTGTTCATCCAGCCCATGCTCATCGATCAGCACCCGGCGAATCTGCCGTGAGACTTTCGTTTCGGTGGCCACCCACGCATACAGATTGCCCTTGGGCACCTGCAATTGCTTCACCGTCGCCAGCAAATTGTCCTTGCTACCTTCGCGCAACACCCAGATCACATTGACCTGCGCCGGGCTTTGCAGCACTTGCTGTTCGGCGCCGTTCTCCACCTCAATCACGACCAAGGCTTTGCGATTGGCCGCCAGGCCTTCGAGGCGACGGGCGATGGCGGGCAGGGCGGTTTCGTCGCCGATCAGCAAATAGCTGTCGAAAATGTCCGGCACGATCATCGAGCCACGCGGGCCGCCGATGTGCAGGAATTGCCCGGGTTGGGCTTGCTCCGCCCAGGTCGACGCCGGGCCGTCACCGTGCAGGACGAAATCGATGTCCAGTTCCAGCGCATCGAGGTCGTAGCGACGCGGGGTGTAGTCGCGCATTTCGGGTTTCGGTCCATCGTCCTTGCCAGCGCCGAGCACCATCGTCTCCAGCGCCGCCGCCTGTTCGGCGTTCTGCGGGAACAGCAGCTTGACGTGATCGTCAGTGCCCAGGCTGATAAACCCGGCCAGCTCCGGCCCGCCGAGGGTGATGCGGCGCATGCGCGGCGTCAGATCGACCACGCGCAGGACCTCCAGCTTGCGGCGTTTGATTTCGTGCATCACGCGGTGAATGGTTTGGGTATCGACTGCAGTCATTGGCTTTTCTCCGAAACAGGTTGAACGGCAGGGCCGTCGACGATGGCTTTGGCGGTGTCGTTGAGCAGGTCACGCACGCGCAGGATTTCTGCCGGGCTCCAGCGGCCGTGGTGCATTTGCAGGGCATGGCGCAGGTTGTGCACCGCCTCGTGGATTTCCGGCGGCCGATCATGGCCGCGCAGCGAGCGTTTGCTCACATCGATACGCATGCGCACGCCATCCAGGGCAACGGCTTGTTCGCTTAAAGACAAACGTCCGGCCTCGGTGACGCTGTAGCGTTTTTTGCCGCCCTCGGCGTCGCCGCTGATCAGCTCGCTTTCTTCGAGAAAGGTCAAGGTCGGGTAGATCACGCCCGGGCTTGGGCTGTAGGCGCCGTCGAACATGCCCTCGATCTGGCGGATCAGGTCATAGCCGTGGCATGGCTGTTCGGCGACCAGCGCCAGCAGCAGCAGTTTCAGATCACCGGGGGCGAACACCCGTGGGCCACGGCCGCCGCGCTCGCGTCCGGGGCGTTTTTCGAAGCCGTCACGGCCGTCGCCGTGTTCGCGGTGGGGGGAATGATGGTCTCTCATTTCGTCTTCTCTCGTCGTGTTTAGATACAACTTAAGATATATCTTAAGCGCGGTGCAAGACGTTTTTCTGAAAAATGGGCTGTTGGCTGACGAGCGGCAGAAGCGCAACGAACGCAAGCAGACATTTTTTGACCGGATGTCGGAAACAATAACTTCAGAGTTAAAGTCATCACTCTATTTGTTCTAGAGTACATATTCTAAATAACTGCAAGTTACCGTGGTGGCGAGACGAAGTTGCTGTATGGTTTTTTAACTGAAACTGTCTGTAGGGTGGAACTTACAGTCGCTGTTTCGAATGTCTGTTTTTTGTTCTTTTTTCTCGCAGGTCTTAGGGTTGATTAACTACGAGGTTGTCGGAAGTTGCCTGCTTACATTCCAGAGGCAACAGTCGATGATGCCCGGGCATTGAAAGTTCAAGTTTGACCTGGCTCAACTCGGGCAGCGACTCGGGCAGTGATTGTCTTGAACTTTCAATGTTCATCCCCCTATCAAGAAAACAGGTACATAACGATGTTCAAGAAACTCGCAATCGCCGCTCCACTGGCTCTTCTGGCACTGGGTTCCACTGGCGCATTCGCCGCTGGTGAAGCGTCGCACTCGATCAGCCTTGTCGCGCATGTGCCGACCAACGGTTTCTATGTCGTGCCGACGGATCCGGATCTGGTCAACAAGGACCAGGACATGAGCTATCAGCCAACCACCGGCAAGATGCGCGACGTCAATGGCTTCTTCGATGTGCGCAACAACAACGGCTCGGTACACGCCAGCCTCGAGAGCCAGCCGAAACTGGTGGCCGGCAACACCACCATCGACCTGCAAGTCCTGCTCAATAACAAGGAACTGACCCTGACCCCGCAAATGGTCGTGGGTGAGTCCGAGTCGGACGTCAACTATCGTGCACCACTGAAAATCACCGCTCGCGGCAGCAACTTCGAACCGGGTGATTACACCGGTTCCGTGGCAATGATTTTTGATGCAGTGCCACCGGTCAATTGATCGCGTGAACAGGCATTAAGCGCCCGACCCTACAGCGGCGTTAACCGACGGGGCAGGCAGAAGTGTCTGCCTCGTCGGACTTCCATTGTTTGTAATCAGAGTACGAGTTCATGTTCCCGATGACACCCATCGCGGCTGCGCTTGCGCTGTTGTTTTGTGCCAGCGCAGCCGTGGCTTCCAGCAACGCCGGTACGACACCTCGCAGTCTGTTGGCGCAGGCCAAAGGTTTGCCGGCGGATTTCGAGGAGCATTTCTTTGATGTGCCTCTGGCGGTGCGGGTCGAAGTCGACCAGCAACCGCTCGGTGAGGCCATGGTGGTGTTGTCCCGCGACGATCGCATCACCCTGCTCGAATTCACTGACACCAGCGAAAACCGCTTTGGTCCTGCCGAACGGGAAAAGTGGGCCGCTTATCTCAAGTCCGGTGTGCCGCTGGGCGCGTGTAGCGGTTCTTGCCCGGACCAGTTTCTGGCAGTGCACTACAACCTGGAAAATTCGCTGGTGTCGATCGCAACGGAAAACGCTGAGCGAGATGTTCAGGCCAAGCGCTATTACGACCAGCCCGAAGGCGGTAGCAGTGGCTTGATGGTGCGTAACCAGCTCAATCTCAATGGCGGTCAGGATCAGGACCTTGGCGGACGCTTCGGCCTCGAAGCCAGCTCAAGCCTGGGCAACTGGAGCCAGACGCTGAATCTGCAATTGGCCCGTCTCGGCGGTCCGGACGACAAGCTCTATCACGCGATTCACGAGTTACACACCCAGCGCGAACTGCAGGGCAGTTTTTTCCGCCTGGGCTATTTCACCCCCAATTCCGAAGGACTGACGCGCCAACCGCGCACGTTCGGCACCAGCCCCGACACCGCCGTCGGCGTGATGTATGGCAGCTCCGACAGCCTGGCCATCAACAGCCCGATGCCCAGTGTTTATCCGATCTATGTCACCGCTAACCGGCAGGGCTCGGTGGAGATCTGGCGCGATGGCCTGCTGATCAATACGCAATCGGTGCCCGCCGGTTTGCAGACCCTCGATACCCGACCGTTGCCCGGCGGTATTTATGAGGTGGAAGTGCGGCTGATCGAAGACGGCCAGATCACTTCCACCACCCAGGAGTTGGTGTACAAGCCCAACAACTGGCGCAACCTCGACGAACGCTGGCGCTATAACGTCTTCGCCGGTGAAGAAAGCAAGCTGCTGAGCAATTGGGACACCCAGTCCAGCGGCAGCCCCACGGCCGGCGCTTCGGTGAACTACCTGCTGCATCCACGGGTGATTCTCGGTCTGTCGGCGCGGCAGATTCGTGAAAAACTGCAATACGGCACGTCTATCGACTGGACGCTGGCCAACCACCTCAGCCTGTACGCCAACGTTTATAAAACCGAGGACTACGGCACCGGTCTCGATCTGCAGAGCCTGTACAACTATGGCTCGGGCAGCGTGGTCGTCAGCCACAACCGCAGCTGGCTCGACACCACTTACACCTACGACACCTTGCCGGACGGCACCCGCGTTCGCCCGCGCAATGTGTTTATCGGCCAGACCAGTAACTCGTCGCTGGCGCTCAACCATCGGCTGAGCAGCAAAAGCTCGGTCAACGCGAGGGTTTCCCACAGCGAAGGTAACGTCGAAGGCATGGGCGTGGATCTGGGCTGGACCCAGCGCGCCGAGCTGTTTGGCAGCGACGCCAGTTGGCGCTTGTCGTTGTTCGACCGGCCGGGCAGCTACAGCAGTGGCGATGCGCGCAATCGCGGGGTCGACCTGAGCGTCAACCTGGCACTTGGCGCGCCCGGCCAACAGATCACCGGCAGCATCGGCTCACGCACGGCCCGCGACGGTGCGCGCGACAACAATGCCTCGCTCGGCTGGCGCAAGGATTTCAAGGATCACGTGCTGCAAAGCGTGTCGGTCACGGCGTTGACCGACACCTATGGCCTGGGCATGTCGAGCCTGACCAATTTCCGCACCGATGCGGTCAATGGCGATGCGTTTGTCCAGCGCTCGTCCTACAACGGCAATTTCACCGGCGGCCTCAACGTCGACAGCACGCTGGTAGTCGGCGGCCAGCAAATGCTCATGACCAGCCAGAGCGAGGTGCGCGGCGCCGGGATGATTGTTGATGTCGAGTCGGACATCGAGGACATCGTTCTGCGCGCCGACGATTACAGCGGTGGCGGGGCGGCGTTGAAGCCGGGGCGCAATTTCATCCCGATCACCGCGTACCAGAACAGCTCGGTGAGTTTCGACTTCGAAGGCAACAACGTGCCGGCGGCGACCATCGAACCGGCGCGCAGCCGTTATCACCTGAACAAGGGCGGCGTGGAGTATCGCAAGGTGCGGGTGATGAAAACCCTGACCGTGCTTGGCCGACTGGTGGATGGCCAAGGGCGGCCACTCAAGGGCCATCACGTGATCAACCACGCCAGCCGTGGGGTGACCGAAGTCGACGGGTTCTTCTCGATGGAAATGAATGCCGGCTCACCGACCCTGGAAGTGCGTCAGGGCAGTCAATTGCTCTGTCAGTTCCGCCTCGATGCCGGCAGCCACCGCAGCGAAAACAATGTGCTGATGATCGGCGACCTGCGGTGTACGCCGGACACGTTGGCCGATGTGACGTCCACAGAACAGAAGGCGGGTTGAAAGGATGAAATTGCTAGCAGGAAGCTTGGGATTGGCGTTGACGCTGGGTGTTACCACGGCGCAGGCAGCCAGTCATGAAATTCGCGCGATGTTCCAGCCGGATCCTTCGCAGCCGAGCAAGAACGTGTTCGTCAACAAGACACCGAACAGTGGGTACTGCGCTAATTATCCAGACCAATGCGCGGATAACGCGATGTTCAGCATTCAGTTGCCAGTTCGTTTCAGTTCCACGCGCGCGCTCTATCAAGGTGAGGTCGTGCCGATAAAGGTGCCCGCCAATTGGCGGCGATTGACAGTGACCAATGCGGATACTCAGGAAACGGAAAGTGTAGAAGTGCGCATCACCGGTATCGGTTCGAATTTCGTTCTGAGCCACCCCGCCACCGAGTTGGTTGGTGTAAGTGACCTTCTTGAAGCCCATCAGAAACTCTGGACCACCAGCAGTTGGGTCTATGCGCCTGCTCCCTGTCAGTACAGCGGCGTGGGGGCATTCGGCCCAGCCAGTTACAGGTTTTTCTGGAAAACCCCCGTGGAGGCATTCTGTACCAAGAGAAACGCATACCCCATTCCGTCCATTTATTTCGACACGCTCGACTTCGCCTACGAATTGCGTACGCCTAATCCACTGGGCATGTCCTCTGGTCTCTACACCGGTTCCATGGCTTACAGCCTTGGCAATGGCGGCGATTTCGATCTGGGGCCGTTGATGCAACCGGATGACGCGAACCTGACCCTCGACTTCGTACTCGACGTGCAACACACCCTCAAGGTCGATCTGCCACCGGGCGGCAATCAGGTGTCGCTGGAACCGGAGGGGGGGTGGGCGCGCTGGATCGACAGCGGGCGCAAGCCGACGCGGATTTTCCGCGATCAGTTGTTCTACTTGTCAGCCTCGTCGCGCTTCAAGGTCAAGATGGTCTGCAATTCCACTGGCGGCACGGCCTGTAAGCTTGGCAGTGCGCAGGGCAATACCACCGAGGTTGAGGTCGGCCTGTCGCTGCCGCCGGGCATTACCGGACCCAGCGGTGGCAATGTCAGCCGCCTGCCTCTGCGCCACGACGAATGGGAAGGGCCATTCCAGCCCAGCCTGTACGTGGATCGCAAACCCGGCACGCTGCACTTCAACATGACGCCGTTTGCCATCGACTTTCTCCTGCGTCCCGGCGTGAACGACCGGCTGCGCGGCAACATCACCATTATCTGGGACTCGGAAGCGTGACCGCTGCCGCCGGGCCATTCTCACTATTCATGGAGTTGAAGACGATGAACCGTGGTTTTCTGCTGAGTCTGCTCAGCGTGTTTTGCCTGACGGCGCAGGCCGGGCCGCAGATCAATGTCGGCACCGTGTACGACTATCTCGATGCCGACAAAAGTACCTACCTCAAACGGGTGTTCAACAGCGGTGACGCCACCGCGTTCGTCAAGATCAATGTGCTGGAAATCGTTTACGGCGCCGACGGCGCCCCACAGGAAGTTGCCGTCGAGAATGCCGCCGACGGCGCCTCGCGCAATGGCCTGATGGCTAGTCCGGCGCGGCTGATCGTACCGGCGCAGGGCATGCAGGGCACACGGCTGTTGTACATGGGCGCGCGTGATCGTGAGCGCTATTTCCGTGTGCGCTTCGTCCCGGTGGTGCCGGAAAAGGAAGACGACTTTGTCGTCAGCAGCGAAGAGCGCGATGACTACAAGAAGTCCCTCACGGCGGGCGTCAACGTCATGACCGGTTTCGGCACGATCTTTTTTGTCCGGCCCAAGGATGCCCGCTTCGCCACGGTGGTCAATGACACCGACAGCCGTTACGAACTGCGCAACGACGGCAACACCGTGATCATCGTCGACGAGTTCAAAAGCTGTTCGCTGACCAAGGAAACCGACTGCGGCGCCACCACCAAACACCATGTGCTGGCCGGCAAAACCTTTGCCTTCGATAAAGAGAAAGGTCGCGAATACCGCTTCTTTCTGATCGAAGGCAGCGAGAAAAAAACCATGAAGATCGCCAGTCGCTAGGCAGGTTTTCCAATGACGCATCGGGTAACCCACATGATCAAGCAATCCATTGCCGGCGCGCTGTTGGCCGCCACCGCGCTGACTGGCGCAGGGGCGTGGGCCGCGCGCGAAGAACACACCTTCGAAGTGTCCCTGACCATCCCCAGTCGCCCGTTCTACATCATTCCAGCAGAACCGGACTGGATTCACCGCCCGCAACGGCTGGCGTGGGATTATCCGCGCGCCACCCTCGGCGGCCTGGAGAAAAATTTCGATGTGCGCCATGACAGCAGCGCGATCGAGGCACGCCTCGGGTCCGAGCCTTTCCTGGAAAATGGCCGCCCTGGAGAAATCATTGAGCTGCAGGTCACCTTCAATGGCGTCGAATTGAGCTCGCACATCATCCCGCGCCAAGTGCTCTCGCAGGAGGAAGCTGCCACCGGCAAACGCGTGGCGTTGAAGATCGAACCGATCGAACCCGCCGGCGGCTATCGCTCCGGAGACTACAACGGCAACGTGGTGTTGCTGTTCAACGCGCGGGCACCGGGGGCGCAATGAAAACAACACAGATCAGGCTCATCAGAGGCAGGACGAATAATGAAAAGCTACCTTTGGCTGGGATTGCTGGCCGCGTTGAACATCCCTCAGGCGCAGGCAATCAATCAGGAAATTCGTGCGTTGTTTCAGCCGGATTCCTCAAAACCAAACAAGAATGCCTTCGTCAATAAAACACCAAACAGCGGTTATTGCGCGGCGTATCCGGCGGAATGTAACGGCTATCAGATGTTCAGCATTGAGTTGCCCATTCGGTTTACCTCGTCGCGCTTTCTCGGGGCTCCAGACCGGATAGGCGTAAAAGCGCCGGGCAACTGGCGGCGGTTGACCGTGACGAATCATGAGACGCAACAATCGGAAACTCTTGAAGTGCGCATCAGTGGCATCGGTTCGACGTTTGTACTGAGCGACCCGGTGATGCAATTGACGGGCAGCAGCACTGCTGCCGATGGCCATCGCCGCTTATGGACGACTGACAGTTGGGTTCATGGCATTCCTGCCCCTTGTAGGTACAGCGGCGTCGGGGCATATGGCGACACGTTTTTCCGGTTTTTCTGGAAAACACCAGAGGAGGCATTTTGTGTGAAGGCGCCGGCGTACCGTATTCCCTCGATTTACTTCGACAAGCTCGATTTTGCCTACGAATTGCGTACACCCAATCCGCTGAACATGTCTTCCGGGCGTTACACCGGTTCAATGGTTTACACCCTTGGTTCTGGCAATGATATCGATATGGGCCCAGTGATGGAGCCGGATGACAGCGAGATTTCTCTGGACTTCGTGCTGGACGTACAGCACACCCTGAAAGTGGATATCCCACCCGGTGGCAACCACATCGCGCTGGAACCTCAGGGCGGCTGGCAGCGCTGGCTCGACAGTGGGCGCAAGCCCGTGCGCCTGTATCGCGACCAGATCTTCCATATCTCCGCCTCGTCGAAATTCACCATGAAACTTGAATGCGAGCACCGTCTGGGCTGGGGTTCTGGTTGCGCCATCGCTGATGGTCAGGGGTTCGCCGGGGCGGTGGACGTCAGTGTCACGCTGCCCAACGGCTTGACCGACAGCGCCGGTCAATCGATCAAGCGCAAGCTATTGAGTATCGAGCCGACAGCGCCGTTTCAACCTGGTTTCTATATCGATCGAAAGCCGGGCACCCTGCATTTCGAAGTGGATGAACAGCAAACCCACTGGCTGATAGACAAAGCCCAGGGGCGGCCGTACAGGGGCAATATCACGGTGATCTGGGATTCGGAAGTCGGTTAGTCGGGATGCAGTCGGGCCAGTCCTTGTCAGGGGCTGGCCGAGGTGAAAAACCTGGTGGTCAGAGACCGGCCGTGGCCATGGCCTCACGGGTCAATTTTCTGGAAAGCTCCTTGCGATCGTAAGCGATCTTATCGAACAGTCGTTTGTAAGTCTCATCACTCATGACGTCGCCGCTGAACACCTCTGCCTGGGAAACGCCCAATAGATCGGCGAGTTTTTCCAGTTTTCGCGCCAGCTCATTGAGGGGTGTCTGGGGTGTGGCGTTGGCCCATTCCGACTGGGCGCTGCGCAGCTCGTCGAGCTGCCCTGATTTATCGTCGAACAAACGGTCATTGACGTCGTAGTCATCCGAGTGGGTACGGCGTAAATGTTCTTCCCAGAAGTTTTCGGAGGTGAGGTCGATCATCCCGTTGACCAGTCCGTCGCCCTGTTCGAGCTTGGTGATCATCCTGAAGGCAGTTTCGATTTGTTCTTTGAAGACACCGGAGCGCAAGGGATAAAGCATGCTCTCGGACTGCCAGGGCAGCTCCAGTCTCTCAGCCAGACCTATCTCGAATGCCAGATGAATTTCCGCCTCGTCTGGCGCGGGTATACCGGGATCCATGAGGTTTTGTTCAATCTGGTTTTTGTACTCGACCCGGGCTTCATCGGCAACCCGGTCCAACCGGGCTGCACTGCGCGCCAGGCGCACCAGCTTGGCGTCCAGCTCGCTGGCTGAGGTCGACCCGGCGTATGCCTTCGATACCAGCACCTTCATTCCCAATGAGTTGAACAACTGCGCGCCGAGATCTCCGCAGTCTTTGGGTGACACAATCTGCTTGAACAGTTTTTCCCGCAACCGGGCGTCAAGCGCAGCAGCGTCGACCATTTCCCAGACCCGCTGGGTCAAGCGTCTGCGGCCATGATCCGTTTGGTAGTCGGCGCTCTCTCGCTGCTTGCGAATCACGCTGAAAAAACCTTCCGAATAGGGTTCTGCCATCAGGTCATGCCAGGACTCTTGGCGATACTTGCTGAGTGATCCTGACGGACTGAAGTCGATGGAGTTTTTCGGAAAAAGTTGCCAATAGCTGATCTCGTTTTCGGCGGCCGGAATGTTTTCCTGCACTAAGGAGAGGCCTATGGATTTACGGTATTCGCCATACCGCAGGCGATCTTCGTTGGACAATCGCTCCGTTTCGAAGCGCGCCCGGCTCAGCATTTTTGCCTGAGCGGGTCCGGAAACGACCTCGGGCAAGGTGTTGATTGGCGCACCGCGCAGATCCAGAAAGAAGCTTTGTGGCCGCTGTTTGTCGACTGCGCCAACGCCAAACAAACCTTCGGGCCAGGTCTGGATTCTCGTCTTGGCCAGGCGCAGTTCAGTCAAATGATCCATCCGCCCGACATCGGGTGGCTGACGCAGCGGATTGCCATTCAAATTCAGCGTTCGGAGTTGATCCAGCCCGGCCAGTTGCTGGCTGGATTCGTTGGTCAGTGTGATCGAGTTATCGGCTAGATCCAGATCTCTGAGTTGGCGCATCAACCCGAGGATGGAAGGTAATTGTTTCAACTCGCACTGTCGGGCGCTCAGTTGGCGAAGATTTGGGAAGGTGCTCAGCAGAGCGCTGGGGTCTGAGGAAAGGCGCGCCCGGTCAAGTTTCAACGCGGTGATGCGATCAAAATATTTCTTCATTTTGGGGCGCCTGCGCAGGTCATTCCACCAGCGCTCGAGGTCATGCCCCAGGAACTCGGAAGATAAATCCAGCGTTAAGCCTTGTTCAGGATGCACGCTACGCTCACCGAAAAACTCGCTCTGGCGATCAAGGCATTCAATCAAGCGTTTTTCGATGAACATGCCGCCTTTTTGCACGTAGTCCGGTGACATGTGCCAATAATCGCTTTCCGCATCAAATTTGCGATAACTATTACCCCACGCGATCAATTCGTCGTGCAGTTCCTTGCGTTCGTTTTCAAGGCGCTCGATGGCGTCTACCGGTTCGCCCTTGCGTGCCAGAGCCTCAATAAAAGCCGTTCGTTCCCTTTCGCTCATTTTTGGAAAGAGGCTCTCGAGTCTTTCATCCGGTGTCGATCGACGGAGAACCCGTGGCCAACCGCGCACCAAGGTCTCGGTTTCAATGCT
Source organism: Pseudomonas sp. ZY71 (assembly GCF_036542145.1). NCBI lineage: Bacteria > Pseudomonadati > Pseudomonadota > Gammaproteobacteria > Pseudomonadales > Pseudomonadaceae > Pseudomonas > Pseudomonas sp. ZY71. Next base: position 5,387,837 of record NZ_CP144274.1, on the reverse strand, counting down.
CGCTACCGGCCGAATGGGTGGTTCGGCCAGCACGATCCGGCGCTCGGCAGCCGGCGCGGCTTTTTCCATGACCCAGTGTTTCAGTGCACGACTCTGGCCGCGTCGATGGCCCAAGAACGAGTGCGCCTGTTCAGGAACCGCGCGCAGCAGCGAGGTGTAGAAATCGTCGGCTTCATGCAGCGAGCGGTTGCTGCCGTCGAGCAGCGCATAACGGCCGTGCTCATTGCGGATCAGACGCCGGACGCTGGACGCATCCTGCGCTCCGGCGCTGCAGCGCAACGGACCATCCCAAGTGCCGTCGCGGATTTCGATGCGCAGATCGTCGAAGCTGTCGGTGTTGAATTTCAGGGTGTTTAGGGCAAGTCGCTCAGTGTCGGCAGTGAGCAGCTCATCACGAAAAAAACCGTCGTAGGCTTTTGACGCAGAAGCCTCGAAATTCAGTTCCCGGGCCTGGTTCTTGAGGCGCAGGGGCAGGCGTTGTGCGTCGACCACTCTTTGCAATTCGGCGGGACTGGCTTGGGCCACGACTTTCTCGGCCAGCACGAGCGGTAGCTCGGGAAAGGTCTGCTTTACCACTCGGATGTCGGCTTTGCCGGAGCGTTCACGGGATTGATAAATGTGATGCGCGACGGCGCTGCGTTTCTCATCGACGGTGTCCGCGAGCCGATTGCGCAAGAGGGCGACATGCTCGTCGCGGGTGGCCGCGTGACCGGTCAGATGATTCAGGTCCTCGTCATCGAGAAAGTCCACCACCCGCTCCGCCAGCCTGCCAGCGTTGAGATCGCCCTGACTGATGCTCAAGGTATCGGCGGGCAAAGCCAACGGGTTGCCATGCTTACGCGAATGGCCTGTGAGGCTCGTATCGGCGTAGACCTCCAGCGCTTTGCGAGGCGGCCAGCCCGGTAAACCGGTCAACATCGGTTCCAGCCACACCGCTTGCGGGTCGATCGGGCGACCGCCGCGTATGTCGGCACTCGCCGTGCGCACATCGTCGTAAGCGCTGAAGCGCTTGACCGTATCGGCCAGCAGCGGCGGTGGCGGGCTGTTATCGATATGCATCTGACGCAGGGCGTCGTGCTTGGTGCCGCTGCTGATGCGGATCTGCTCAAGCTCCGTGGGGGAAAAACGTTCGACGCTGTGGCCCAGTCGCCGCATCAGCGCTTCATTCGGCCAGTCGTGCGGGTTCTCCACTTCATGCACCCAGGCACCGTGACCGTTATGTTCGAGCGTTGGACGGTAGGCGTTGGTGCGGGTCGGGTGCTTGATGCGGTGGGTGTTGGACGTCGCGTCAGTTGAGGCTTTTTCGACAAAGAACAACTTGCCCTCCAGCGGCAGGACGTTTTCGTTGCCGTACTGATGCAGGCCATGGCGGTCAGGTTTTGCGTCTGGCGAGAGCATCAGTTCGTTGCGTTCGTAAGGACTCAGGTCCGGGTGCCATAAGCTGTTTTTGCCATTGGGCAGTTTCACCGGTTTCATGCCGTCAACCAGCGGTGACAGCTTGACGCGAAAGGCTTCGCCGATCTGCGCGCCGGCGGTGAAAGCGGCCAGTTGAATAATGTCGGTCACCACGCTGATGACATGCCCGGCGGCTTCTTCCCACAGGCCTTCGGCCAGATCGACCACACCTTCGATGACATCGCTGGTCAGTTGGTAAGCGGTGTAGGCCATCATCAGTTCACCCAGGCCCGGTACGAACGGCGTGGCGATCAACAATGCGACATTGAAAATGTCCGAGAGGATTTTCTTGAAGTTGTCCCACCAGGCCCAGCGTGCCTTGCTGTCGGTGTCGGCGGTGGAAACGGCGATTTCCCGCGCGTCGTTGAGGATCTTGTTGAGCTTTTGCTGGTAGGCGTGGCGCCAGTAATCGCCCGGTAATTTCACCCGGCTGAATTGCAGGTTGGGATTGTCCAGTGGATCCTTGCGCCACGCCGGTCGCTGATCGATCGGATCCTGCCGCGGGTGGTACCTGACGATGAACAGCCGTTGTTCCAGCTCGGCAAAGAAGTGCCCGCGCTGCTGCTGATCAACGAACTGGCTGAAGAACTGACGGTAGGTCTGTCCGGTCGATTCGCTGAGTCGGTCTTCACGAAACTGGCGCACCAATTCATCGCGGAACGCCTTCAGAGAGTCGTACTCCTTGAGCGGATGATCCGGGTCGTGGGGGATGTAGGCGATCAGGCGTCGAACGCCGCGACTGTCCGAAACCGTATGCGTCAGCAACAGGATGCCGGTCAGGCGGGTGCCGAGCAACGACAGGTCAGAGCACTGCATTGAGCGACCGTTGAGCAGCAGCTGCGGTTTGTTTTCGGCCAAGGTCAGCAGCATCTTGTAGGCGTCGTACTGGATATCTTCCTTGATCAAGGCCAGATGCGCGGCGACGGCGAGGGCATCTTTCTGACTCTCGTTCACCTTGTATTGCAGCACGCCTGCGGCCAGCGGTTCGCCGGGCAGCAGGTAACTTTCCAGGTGCTTTTTATATTGTGCGCCGATGTCCAGATCGCGGCACAGCGTCTGGAACTGGCTGATGGGCATTGCACCTTTGATCGGCACGACATCGAACAAGCCTCGCGCATCGGGTTGGCTGATGTAGTCCGAGCCATGCCCGATGGTTTCACTGCTGGCGAAGTTGTGCAGGGCGGCATCCAGTAGCGAGACCGTGCGGGTAACGACGCCCTTGGAAACATCAATGGCATACCACGGTTTGTCTTTCGGCAGGTACAAGCGCAGAAAGGTGCTTTTGACGTCCGGCTCGATGCCGTGACGTTCCTTGATTTTTGCCTTGAGCAGCGGCTCGGCGAAGGCATGCAGATCGGTTTTGGCCAGCAGCTGATCAACGCGGTTCTGCGAACTCCAGGCCTTGAGATTGGCGGCGGCGAGTTTGTTCAGGTATGCGGCGGGCGCGCTGGTGTACCAGGATTGAATCTTCAGTGGCGAAGCTGCCAAGGCGATGCCCCGGCTGACGGTGGCGGTTTTGAAATTGTCGTTGACGGCGGACTTGATGAAATCGTAGTGCCGTCCTTTGTTCGCGTTGTCCGCAGGCTGGGGGGAGAGAGACATGGCCAATCATCCTTGATTGTTGAGGAGTGATCAGCCTACCCACGGCAGGGCAAAACAAAAGTTCAAAGATCGGGAGGCAAACAGCGCTGCGACTGGCGAACCCGACGAAAATTCGAATCTGAAAAATACATAAGTACCACCCGCGACAGCGAAAAAACGTCACCCTGATGCAGAAATACCTGACACGAATTGTTACCTCGCTGTAGGGCGTGGCGCCTCGACCATTGCGATGCTCGCCGTCTGCGTTGGCTTGCATTGCGAGTCGCTGCCCGGTTGCAGATACGGCGTGAGAATCGGCGCCATGCCCTTGAGCACCTGCACGGGCAGGGCCGAGGTGAATTTGAAGTTCTCCGCCGAGCGCCCCGGCACGAACGCAGTGAGGGTGCCGAAATGGTGATCACCGATGTAGAACACGAAGGTTGCGGTACGGTTGATCGACTTCGAACTGAGGATGCGTCCGCCCGAACCGATGGCCTCGATGCGGTTGTCGCCGGTCCCGGTTTTGCCACCCATGGCCAGTGGGCTGCCATCAGCCAGTTTGAAACTGCCGGAAACACGTTTTGCCGTACCGGCATCGACCACTTGCGACAGTGCCTCACGCATGGCCGTGGCGACCTCGGATGGCATCACCCGTTTGCCGACATGCGGGTCGTTGACCAGTTGCGTTTCGTACGGCGTGTCGGCGGCGAAATGCAGACTGTCGATGCGCAGCGTCGGCATGCGCACGCCGTCATTGAGGATGGTGCCGATCAGTTCGGCGAGGGCGGCGGGGCGGTCGCCGGAGCTGCCAATCGCGGTGGCCAGTGACGGCACCAGGTGATCGAACGGATAACCGACTTTCTGCCAGCGCTGGTGAATATCGAGGAACGCCTCGATCTCGAGCATGGTGCGAATACGGCTGTCGCGGGCGCCCTTGTGCTTGCTCTTGAACAGCCAGCTGTAGACTTCCTGACGTTCGAAATGGCTGGCCTTGACGATCTCGCTGAAGGTCGCGTCAGGGTGGTGGAGCAGGTAGCCGATCATCCACAGGTCCAGCGGGTGCACCTTGGCGATAAAGCCCTGATCGGGCAAATCGTAACTGCCGGGACCGTAGGAATCGTAGAGGCGGATCAGGCGATCATCGGTGAGTTTTTCGTTGAGCTTGGCGCCTTTCAGGTGGGAACGGACGAAGGTGTTGAAGTCTGCCTGACTGGCATCGGGCAGCAGGTAGCGATGCACGGCGGCCATGCGGATCGGCGTCGGACGCATGCTGTCGAGGAAAGTATCCAGACGCGCTTGGGTGTCCTTGTTTTTGTACTTTTTCCAGAACTTGAGCTGGAACGAGGTGCCTTCGCGGTCGGCGAAACTGGCGAGGTATTCCTGGCGACGCGGGTCGCGATCATCCTTGAGCAATTCGGCACTGTTGTTGGGGCCGGAATAGGTGGTGTAACGCACCAGATCGCGCATCAGGCGAATGAACGGCAGGTTGATCGATTCGCGCAGGGCATCGCGCAGGGTCGGCATGCGGCCGTTGTCTTCCTTGCGAAAGTTGTGGAACACGTGCAAACCGCCGCCGGTGAAAAATGCCTCGCCGGGGCTCGCCGAGTATTTGCGATCGAGGGCTGCGCCGAGCAGCTTCGACAGGTCGTGATCCTTGTTCTGGATCAGATAATCGATGACCCACTGGCTCAGGCGATCCTGGTCGGGGACTTCGACCTTTTTCAGTTCCGGCACGCTCATGGCGCCGTACTTGTCGTGCAGTTCGGCGATGATTTGCAGGTACGTGGTCAGCACACGCATTTTCGCCGTTGAGCCGAGTTCGAGCTTGCTGCCTTCGTTGATGTCGAACGGCTGGTCGGTGCTGTCGGTCTGCACCCGCACGCGGGAACCGTCCGGGGTCAGTTCAAAGAGGGTGAAGCTGTAGCGCACTTGCGTGGTGCTGGTCGGCGTCAGCAAGCGTTCGCCGAGCAGGCCGATTTCAGCGGCATAGGCCGGGTCGGCGAGTTTCTTCAGGTACGCGGTGGCCTGGGTTTGCAGCTCGCCCTGCAGGGTGCTGGTGGCCGAGAGGTCGAGGCGGTCGAGATCGTACAGCGGCCGGTTGAGCATGCTCGCCAGACGACTGCGGGCGGCGCTGATGCCTTTGTTGGTTTCGATGGGCTGCATGGTCGGCTGGGTCTGCCAGTCGCGGTAGCTGACCTTGCTCGCGAGGGCGGCATCGGCCAATGCGCCATCGATCACCGCGTTCTGTTTGAGCAGACGCAAATGGCTGTCGGTAAGGTCGGCGAGTTCCTCGCGGCCCTTGGTCAGATAATACGAAGGGCGACGCTGGGCGATCATCAGCGAGAGCATCTCGCGCAGGGCCAGACCTTTGGCAGCCATGGTTTTCGGATCGGTGGCCGGGCTGTTCAACTGTGCGTTGGCCTGGTTGAAGTCACTGCCGTACCAGACGCGCAGACCTTCCGCCATGCCATGCACTTCACCATGCCCCGGCACCGCCGACAGCGGCACGCTGTTGAGGTAATCGCGCACGATGTTCTGCCGTGCTCCCAGGGTTTGCGGGCCGGGCTGATAGGCGCGCACGCTGGCGGACATCATCTGCCGCAGTTTCTCGGCACCGGACACCGTCAGGCCTTCCGGTGAATGCCGGTACTTTTCCAATTGCGTCGCCAACGTACTGCCGCCCGCCGATTGTCCCGGCAGACGCAGCAATTTGGCGACTTGCGACCACGCCGCCATGCCGAAGCGCGGCCAATCCACTGCCGGGTTGGCCAATGGCTGTTTCGGGTCGAGCAGGAAACGGTTTTCGATGAACAACAGGCTGCTGACCACCACGGGCGGAATCGATTCAAAGCTCGAATAAAGCTGTTGCGGATAGTTGTACTTGTACAGCGGCGCAGCCCGGCAATCGGTGATCGACAGCCCGGCCTGGATCTTTTCCGAGTACGGCACAAACAGGCCTTTGTCGGTGTAGCTGAGCAGCGCCGGGGAAAACCGCGTCTGCTCGGTGACGACATAGTTGCGTTTGAGCAGGCGCGGCAGGAACTCATCGAGGGAGCTGTAACCCAGGCGCAGATCGAACGGCCCGTTGCCCGGATAGCGAATCGCTTCGCTGGGGCCGGGTTCGAGATGGTAAGTCAGCGAAGCGGCGTATTGGCTGAGCTCGCGCGACTGAAAGCGCGAAGTGCGCATTTCCTTGGATGCGGCCAGCCCTACCACGATCGCGATAATCACCAGCAACAACCAGAAAGCCTTCCACCCGTGCCGATTGCGGCGGGGTTTTTCAGGGACAGGCGCTTCATCCACTCGTTCAGTCGGAACCACGGCTTTACTCGAATCGGTTTGCCACAAAGCGCCCATAGTCGATTGATCCATTCACGCAGATTGATCGGACTTGTCTGAAGCTTAGACGGTGGTTGGCGGCGGGGAAGAAAATGTGCGGGATGGGCGAGGGGTAGTTGCTGAATAAATCTGAACGGCTGGTGCCGGGGCGAAGACCTGTAAGTCAGAGCGCTCTATAGGGCAATGCTGGCCAAGCGGATACATGACGATGCACCAATGCTGTGCAATACTCGGCGGCTTTTTCGGTGGCGAATATTCCTACGTAAAGCAGGTAATGCCTCTCCGCAAACCAGGCTATTGCCGAGAGTTGTCGCTGAATGTTGTGGTTTATAGAGTGAAAAGTCCTGCCCAAGGCTTTTTATACTGCACGCCCCGCTGATCTTTCAGGTTGCCCTGCAAGACGCGTCTGCCCACAAAGCAGGCGCGGTTTCATCTCCAGCCAAGGCTTATCGGCCGACGCTTCGATACTCGGTGGTCATATCCAATAACAAGACGAGGTTGCACCCCTATGCCAGTCGGCAATCAACTGCCTCACGGCGACACCGCTCAGGGCGGTCCGCTCAAACGCGAACTCGGCGAACGGCATATTCGCCTGATGGCGCTCGGCGCCTGTATCGGCGTTGGTCTGTTTTTAGGTTCGGCCAAGGCCATCGAAATGGCCGGACCGGCGATCATGCTTTCGTACATTCTGGGTGGTCTGGCGATCCTGGTGATCATGCGCGCCCTCGGCGAGATGGCCGTGCACAATCCGGTCGCTGGCTCGTTCAGCCGCTACGCGCAAGACTATCTCGGTCCATTGGCAGGCTTCCTCACTGGCTGGAATTACTGGTTTCTGTGGCTGGTGACCTGCGTCGCGGAAATCACCGCGGTGGCGGTGTACATGGGCATCTGGTTTCCCGATGTGCCGCGCTGGATCTGGGCGCTCGCGGCGCTGATCAGCATGGGCTCGATCAACCTGATCGCGGTGAAGGCCTTCGGCGAATTCGAGTTCTGGTTCGCGCTGATCAAGATCGTCACCATCATCGCCATGGTCATCGGTGGCGTCGGCATCATCGCCTTCGGCTTCGGTAATGACGGTGTGGCACTGGGGATTTCCAACCTGTGGGCCCACGGCGGCTTCATGCCCAATGGCGTGACCGGCGTGCTGATGTCGCTGCAAATGGTCATGTTCGCCTACCTCGGCGTCGAGATGATCGGCCTGACCGCCGGTGAGGCGAAGAACCCGCAGAAGACCATTCCCGATGCGATCGGCTCGGTGTTCTGGCGGATTCTGCTGTTCTACGTCGGCGCACTGTTCGTGATTCTGTCGATCTACCCGTGGAATGAAATCGGCACCCAGGGCAGTCCGTTCGTGATGACCTTCGAGCGTCTGGGCATCAAGACCGCCGCCGGCATCATCAACTTCGTGGTAATTACCGCAGCCTTGTCGTCGTGCAACGGCGGCATCTTCAGCACCGGGCGCATGCTCTACAGCCTGGCGCAGAATGGCCAGGCGCCGGCCGGTTTCGCCAAGACGTCGAATAACGGTGTACCGCGTCGTGCGCTGTTGCTGTCGATCGGGGTGTTGCTGTTGGGCGTAATGCTCAACTATCTGGTGCCGGAGAAAGTCTTCGTCTGGGTGACCTCGATTGCCACCTTCGGCGCGATCTGGACCTGGGTGATGATCCTGCTGGCCCAGCTGAAATTCCGCAAAGGCCTGAGCGCCAGCGAACGTGCCGGCCTCAAGTACAAGATGTGGCTGTACCCGGTCAGCTCGTACTTTGCCTTGGCGTTTCTGGTGCTGGTGGTCGGCCTGATGGCGTACTTCCCGGACACGCGCGTGGCGCTGTATGTGGGCCCGGCGTTCCTGGTGCTGCTGACCGTGTTGTTCTATGTGTTCAAGTTGCAACCGACGGGCGAAACGCAGGGTGCTGCGCGTTCGGCTTCTTGAGTCGTAGCGGCTGAAAAACGAAGCCCCGGTCGCGAGATCGGGGCTTTTTTGTTGGCAGTGTCGTAGTCCGACGATACATAACCGCCATGGAGTGAAGTGCTGACCATTCGTCGTAATCGACCCTTGACCTGTAATTTCTGACAGTAGACCGCCAGCGCGTGATGACCTAGGTTGGCTGTTCGCCAAAAACGGCTTTGGCAAGGAGCTGAGATGAAAGGATTCTCTGCATTGACTGTGATCGGCCTCGCCGATGGACTGATTCACTGGCAAATATTTTTTGTCCTGTGCACCGCCGCGGGGCTGACTCAAGCCGCGAGTAATTTCGCCGCGTTTTGCGTGGCCGCGGCGTTCTCGTTTTACGTGAATGTGCTGTATACCTTCGAGCGCAATACGTCGGTGCTTGGTTATCTATTGTTTATCGGCGGGATGGGCGGGGTGAGTTTTGCCATCGGTTTGCTTGCCGATGCGCAGCACTGGCATGGATTGGTCACCGTGGTGTCTTTCACGCTGCTCAATCTATTGGCAGGCTACTTGTATTTCCGGTTTGTCTTGTCGCGCCAAAATCAGCAGTAACGCGCCAGTCCGTTGCGCAGACTGGCGCATTGGCCGTTACGCGGCCGCCACTTCCTGCGGCTCAAAACTGTCCGCCCGCGCCATCTGCCACATCCGCGAATAGAACTCGCCATTCACTTCGCCGGTGAGCAATTCCCCCGGTTTCAGGAACACATGCAACTGCGAGAACAACTTGATCTCGGTCGCCGACATACGTCGCACCAAGTGCTTGGCCGACAGTTGTGATGGATGTTCCAGCCCGGCTGCGGCGAGCATTTCCGCCAGAGCCTTCAGCGTATTGCGGTGGAAGTTGAATACGCGTTGTGCCTTGTCCGGCACCACCAGTGCGCGCTGACGCAGAGCATCCTGAGTGGCGACGCCGGTCGGGCATTTATTGGTGTGGCAGCTTTGCGACTGGATGCAGCCGATGGCGAACATGAAGCCGCGTGCGGAGTTGGCCCAGTCGGCGCCGATGGCCAGCACGCTGGCGATGTCGAAGGCACTGACGATCTTGCCGCTGGCGCCGAGTTTGATCTTGTCGCGCAGGTTCAGGCCGACCAGCGTGTTGTGGACGAACAGCAGGCCTTCGCGCATCGGCACGCCGATGTGGTCGGTGAACTCGACCGGTGCGGCGCCGGTGCCACCTTCCTTGCCATCGACGACGATGAAGTCGGGAAGGATGCCGGTTTCCAGCATGGCTTTGGCGATGCCCATGAACTCCCACGGATGGCCGAGGCAGAACTTGAAACCCACCGGTTTGCCGCCGGACAGTTCACGCAGTTGCTGGATGAACTGCATCATTTCGATCGGCGTGGAAAACGCGCTGTGGCGTGACGGCGACACGCAGTCTTCGCCCATCAGGATCCCACGGGTTTCGGCGATTTCCTGGGTGACTTTGTGCTTGGGCAGGATGCCGCCGTGGCCGGGTTTGGCGCCCTGGCTCATCTTGATTTCGATCATCCGCACTTGCGGATTCTGCGCTTGGGTGGCGAAGCGTTCCGGGTCGAAACGGCCGTCGCTGGTGCGGCAGCCGAAGTAGCCGCTGCCCAGTTCCCAGGTCAGGTCGCCGCCGTGTTCGCGGTGATACGGGCTGATGCTGCCTTCACCGGTGTCGTGGGCGAAGTTGCCGAGTTTCGCGCCTTGGTTGAGTGCGCGAATGGCGTTGGCACTGAGCGAGCCGAAGCTCATCGCCGAGATGTTGAACACCGACGCCGAGTACGGCTGGCTGCACTGGGGGCCGCCGACGGTGACGCGGAAACTGCTCGGGTCGCTCAGTGGCGCCGGGCGCATCGAGTGGCCGATGAATTCGAATCCGGATTGATAGACATCGATCAGCGTGCCGAACGGCTTGTCAGCGGTTTCGTTTTTCGCTCGCGAATAGACCAGCGAACGCTGCGCACGGGAGAAGGGCAGGGCGTCGCTGTCGGACTCCAGCAGGTACTGACGGATCTCCGGGCGGATGCCTTCGACCAGATAGCGGATGTTGCCGAGGATCGGGTAATTACGGCGTACGGCGTGCGGGCTTTGCAGCAGGTCGAACAGACCGATCAGGCTCAGTACGCCGGTGACCGCAGTGATCGGCCACAGCCAGTCATGTTCGAGGAAAGGCAGGCTGGCGAGGGTAAATATCACGCAGACGGCAAAGAAGGCGTAGCGGCTCAGGAGTGACAGGCTCATACGGTTTCCTTGGTTCGGACTCGGAATAATCAGCGAAGATTCAGGGATAAACACATTCCCCTGTAGGAGTGAGCCTGCTCGCGATAGCGGTATATCAGCTACAAATGATTTGACTGACCCGACGCCATCGCGAGCAGGCTCACTCCTACATGAGGCAACTTCACCAAATGATCAGGCGTTTTGTGCCTGAAGAAAAATCGAAAACAGCTCGGACTGGGATTTGATTCCCAGCTTGCTGTACATGTGTTTCTTATGGACTTTCACGGTTTCTACGGAGATTTCCAGCTTACGGGCGATCTCTTTACTGGAGCAACCGCTGAGCATCAAACGCCCGACATCCAGCTCGCGGGCGGTCAGTTGCGCACCTTTGAGTTGTTGCACCGACGCTTCCAGTTGCACCCTCCAGTCTGCCCGGACAGGGGCGGCGGCGAGCGCCACGGTTTCGTTGATCTCATAGGGTAGTCGTTGGCGCAGCAGGCCCAGCACCCAAGGCTGGATCAATGACAGCAGAGCGATGTGTTCGCCAGTGAAACGTTTTTCACTGCCCAGCGACAGACACAGCGTGCGATCGCCTTCGAGCTGACAATTGAACTGGATTTCGTCGGCCACGACATTCAGACGAAAGTATCGCTGGTAATACTCGGTCAGTTCGAAATGTTCCGGCGCCACCTCGGACAAGCGATACAGACCGGTGCGCGTTTGCTCGCGACAGGCGATGTAGAACGGATCAAGCAGGTACAGGCCACGCAGATAATCCTGAAACAACGGGTCAGGGTTGCCGTCTGCGCCCGGGCATTCGGCGAAGACTTGCGGGTGTTGATCGGCGCTGAACAGCAGCACCACCCAGCTATCGAACGGCACGTATTGGTCGAGCAAACGCACCAGTTGCGCCCAGAAATTCGGCTTGTCGAGCGCGTCGATCAGTTGCCCGACGGCGCGGTGCCAGGTGATGTCGTCAAACGAAAGTGTCATCGATCTACCCCTATCGGGTTACCCCGGCCGCGTAATTCCCTGGCCGCTCGCTTGCTGCGCATACTGGCCCACAGACAGCCACCGGGCAATCTTTCCGCGCCCGCCGCTCATAACAAGGGAATCCCCATGAAAGTCGAACTCGCCCAACTGGCGGGCCGTGACAATGCCACGGCATATAACCTCGAACGCGCACTCGCAGCGATTGCCGCGTGCGCTGCCGACACGCAATTGATCGTGTTCCCGGAAACCCACCTGATGGGCTTCCCGACGGCCGAGACCGTCGCGCAAACCGCCGAATCCGTCGACGGCCCGACCGTCAGCGCGGTGCTGGCCGCAGCGCGCGAACGCAACATTGCCGTGGTGATCGGCATGGCCGAAAACGACCACGGGCGCTTCTACAACACCACGCTGCTGATCACCCCTGAAGGTATTGCGCTGAAATACCGCAAGACGCATTTGTGGGCGTCGGATCGCGGCGTTTTCGAGGCCGGCGACCGCTATGCCACCTGCGAGTGGAACGGTGTGCGCGTTGGCTTGCTGATTTGCTACGACATCGAGTTTCCGGAGTCGGCCCGTGCCCTCGCGCAACTGGGTGCCGAGTTGCTCATCGTGACCAACGGCAACATGGACCCGTACGCATCGACTCACCGCACCGCGATCATGGCCCGTGCTCAGGAGAATCAGGCGTTTGCGCTGATGGTCAATCGTGTGGAAGCGGGGGACGACGGTTTGGTGTTCGCGGGTGGCAGTGCGCTGGTCGATCCGCTGGGGACGTTGCTGTTCGAGGCCGGGCGGGAAGAAGGGACGTTCAGCGTTGAGCTGGATTTCGACCGGTTAGAGATTGCGCGCAGGGATTATCGCTATCTGGATGATCAGCGTTTGAAGTTGCCGGGGGAGGTGGTGGAGCGCGGCGATGGTGTTCGTGAGTTGTTGATTCCACGCCGTTGACCGCTGCCCTCACCCTAGCCCTCTCCCGGAGGGAGAGGGGACTGACCGAGCTGATTGTTCGAGATACGCCGACCTGAAATACCGAGTCGCACTCAGGATCTGAAACTGCGAGTTCAAGTCGCACTCAGGATCTGAAACTGCGAGTTCAAGTCGAACTCAGGATTTGAAACTGCGAATTCAAGTCGAACTCAGGATTTGAAACCCACGGAGATCTGCTCCCTTTCCCCTCGCCCCCTTGGGGGAGAGGGCTGGGGTGAGGGGGAAAAGATTTCAAGTCGAACATAAAAATCAGCAACACCCGAGAACAACAAAAAGAACCGAAACATTCGCCGAACTCGGCTCTGCCATAAATCCAATAAAATTCGGAGTAAGTCGCCCATGGCTCGTTTGCAACGCACCCTTTCATTAGGGTCGGTGGTGCTGTTCGGCATCGCCTACATGACGCCGATCATTGTCCTCGGCACCTTCGGCATCCTCGCCCAATCCACCGCTGGCATGGTCCCCGCCGCGTATCTGGCGGCACTGATCGCGATGTTCTTCACGGCGATGAGCTACGGGCGCATGGCCGCCGCATTCCCGGTCGCCGGTTCCGCTTACAGCTACGTGCGCAAGGCGATCAGCCCGAAACTCGGCTTTATCGCCGGCTGGGCGGTGTTGCTCGATTACCTGTTTCTACCGATGGCGATCTGGCTGATCGGTGCGGCGTATCTCGCTTCCGCGTTCCCGTCGATCCCGCAGTGGATCTGGGTGCTGGCGTTCATCGGCATCACCAGTGCAATCAACATCATTGGCCTGAAACTGGCCAACGGCATCAACGCCTTGCTGATGCTGGTGCAGTTTCTGGTGCTGATTGCTTTCGTCGCGTTGTGCGTGCACTACATCGGCGGCGATGCGAGCACGCCGTTGTGGTCGGTCAAACCGTTCTTCAATGGCGACATGCAAATGCCGCTGATCATGAGCGGCGCGGCGATTGCCTGCTATTCGTTCCTCGGTTTCGATGCGGTCAGCACCCTGACCGAAGAAACCCGCGAGCCACGCCGCACCATTCCGCGAGCGATCATGCTGATCACCTTGATCGGCGGGCTGATCTTCGTCGGCGTTTCATACTTCGTGCAGATCGCACACCCGTCATTCCAGTTCGACAGCGTCGATTCGGCCGCCTATGAAATCGCCCGCAACATCGGCGGTGATCTGTTCGTGTCGATCTTTCTGATCGGTTTGATTGTCGGCCAATTCGCCTCGGGGCTGTCGGCCCAAGCCAGCGGCTCGCGGTTGCTGTTTGCCATGGGCCGTGACGGTGTCCTGCCGAAATCATTCTTCGGCACCTTGCACGCGCGCTTCGGCACGCCGGTCAACAGCATTCTGCTGTGCGCGGTAGTGGCGTTGCTGGCGCTGAAACTCGACGTGACTACCTCGACCTCGTTCATCAACTTCGGCGCGTTCCTCGCGTTCAGTCTGGTCAACCTCTCGGTGATCTTTCATTACTGGCTCGGCGGCGAGAAAAAAGGCCTGCGTGAGCTGGTGCTGTTTTTGCTCTTCCCGTTCATTGGTCTGGTTGCGGATTTATGGCTGATGGTCAGCCTCGATCACTTGGCGGTGTATCTGGGCCTGAGCTGGCTGGCGATCGGCGTGGTTTATCTTGCCGTGCTCACCGGTGGCTTCCGTCGGCAGCCGCCGGAGATGGATTTTCAGGAAGCCACTTGAGGCTCAGGCAGCGGGCCGGTTCTGGCGCATCGGCAACTCGACGCGAAAGGTCGTGCCCACCCCCGGTTCGCTGCGTACCGAAATATCGCCACCGTGCTTTTTCACAATGCCGTACGACAGGGACAAGCCAAGCCCGGTGCCCTGGCCGACCGGTTTGGTGGTGAAAAACGGATCGAAGATTTTCTGCAGGATGTCCGGCGCAATCCCCGCGCCGGTGTCCGCGACCTCCACCCAGGCCGTGTCTTGTTGTTGCCCGGTGCGCAAGGTGATGGTGCCGCGTTCGGGGCCCATGGCCTGTGCCGCATTGACCACCAGGTTCATGATCACCTGATTGATTTGTGATGGCAGGCACTCGATGTCCGGCAGGGGCTGGTACTCCTTGATCAAGTCGGCCTTGTACTTGAGTTCGCTGGCAACGATATTCAGGGTCGACTCGATGCCTTGTTGCAGATTGGCCCACTGCCATTGCTGATGGCTATCGGCCCGCGAGAAGTCCTTGAGGTCCTTGACGATCTGCCCGACGCGGCCAATGCCTTCCTTGGATTCGCGGATCAGCACCGGGATGTCTTCGAGGAGAAAATCCAGGTCGGCGTCTTTGCGCAATTGCTCAAGCCGTGCCACGGACTCACTGTCTGGCGTGGGGCCAAGCGTCTGCCAGGTATCAAGTACGCTCAGCAATTGTTTGAAGTAGCCGTCCAGGGTGCCGAGGTTGGAGGAGATGAAGCCGATCGGGTTATTGATTTCATGGGCCACACCCGCCGCCATTTGCCCCAGTGACGCAAGTTTTTCCGACTGCACCAACTGACTTTCCAGTTGCTTGCGCTCATCGATTTCCCGCTGCAGTTCTTCGCTGGCCTGCTTGAACTGGGCTGTGCGTTGATCGACCAGATGTTCCAGGTGATGCATCTGCAATGACGCGCGTTCGGTCATCTGCCACTTGGTCAGCAGGGTGTTGGCCATCTGCTGCACTTCGATGTTGTCGAACGGCTTTTTCAGAATCAGCAACCGATCATGCGCCTGCAGGCGCTCCAGCAGTTCATCCCAGGAATAATCCGAGTAGGCGGTGCAGACCACCACTTGCAACTGCGGGTCCTGTTGCCAGAGATGTTCAATGGTTTTCGCGCCGTCCCAACCGTCGGGCATGCGCATGTCGACAAAGGCCAGCGCGTAGGGGCGTTGTTCTGTTTGGGCCTGTATCAGTTTGCCCAGACCTTCCTCGCCGCCGTAGGCCGAGTCCAGCTCGAACGGCGGACGTTCGGCGCGCACCTGAGCGCCAAACAGTGCCGCTTCCATCTCGTCCAGTTCCACCGACTGCGCCGCCGGCGGCGCGAGAATCTTGCGAAAGTCTTCATGGATCGACGGCATGTCGTCGATCAGCAGAATGCGGCGGTTCGACAGCTCGCTCATGCGTTCTCCGTGACGCTGATCAGGGGGATCTGCAAAGTGAACAACGCACCCTGGCCCGGGCCGTCACTGTGCGCAGTGAGGTGGCCGTTCATTTCGATGGCCGCCAGGGCGCAGCTGTGCAGACCGAAGCCGTGGCCTTCCTTGCGGGTGGTGAAACCGTGGGCAAAGATCCGCGTCATGTTTTCCGCAGCGATGCCTTCGCCATCGTCCTTGACGCTGATTTCGAGGAAGCTGTCATCGACAATCCTGACCGCCAGGGTCATGGTCCGGGGGCGGTTGCTGAGGTCGGACATGGCGTATTTGGCGTTGCTGATCAGGTTGATCAGGATCAGCAACAAGCGGTGTTTGTCGCCCATCACCTGCGGCACGTCGGCGTATTCCCTGACCACCGTGACGTGGTGCCGGGTCAGTGCCCCGGCATTCATGCGCAACGCGTCTTCCAGTAACTCGTTGATGAACAATGGCTCGGTCATGCTGTTGGCGCCGGCATAGGATTGCTGGGTGGCGACGATGTCCTTGATGTGGTCGACGCTTTTGTTCATCTGGTGCAATTCGTCGAGCATTTCCTGCTGTTCCTGGGCAATCGCGGCCACCAATTGGTTGAGGTAGCCGGGGAGCAATTTGCCTTTGGCGTCTTCGCTGAGGAACGGACCGAGGTCATCCGGGTGTTCGTTGATCAGTTGCATGGCCTTGCCCAAGCCCTGGCTCTTGCTGTTGCGCAGCTTGCGCGTGATCAGGTCGCTGGAGATGTTCACGCTGTTGAGCACGTTGCCAACGTTGTGCAGCACATTGGTGGCGATTTCCGCCATGCCGGCCTGACGTGCCGCGTCGAGCAGTTCGCTCTGGGCGTCCCGCAGTTCCCGGGTGCGTTCTTCGACTCTTTGTTCCAGCGCGTCGTTGGCCGTTTGCAGGGCGTTATTGACCCGGTTGATCTCGGCGAAACTGCCGATCAAACGGATGGCCAGCCACACCAGTGACAACATCAGCAGCACCGAAAACAACAGCAGGTAGAAGTGGTACTGCCGGTCGACCTGATCGGCGCGCTGCTGATCGTGATCGAGCATGGTGGTGATGTTGTCGAGGCTGTCAGCCACGGGGATGTTTTCGATGTTTTCGAGCAACTGGTTGACCAGTGGCTGCTCGCGCGCAATCAGCGAGATATGGCTGCTCATGATTTTGATCGGGGTCTGAAACGCCGGTGGCAGGCGTTGCGCGTTGACCTTCAGCTTGTTCAGGCCGACCTCGATGTCGGCGGCCCGATCGTCGGAGGTGACCTGGGCGAATTCGAGGGCACTGAGCAGCAGGTCGTAGGTGTCGGTAGTGATGTTCTGCAGCTGCAATTTATCGAAGTCCGACAGGCTGGCCAGTTGCTGTTGGATGTCGTCTTCAGCGGTGGGCAAAAAGGCCAGGGAATTACGCAACAGCGCGTTGTGCGATTTGAACTGTTCGACCAGACGGGTCTTCTCCTGCATCGCCTGCAGGAAACTCTCGTGAGCCTCGTTCCATTGCGCCGAGTCGTTGCGCCCATGTCCGGACTCGATCGCGTCGAAGCGCGCCCAGAGCCGGTTCATTTCGTTCATCGGTGACACCAGCGGATCGTAGTTGTGGGTGAGCGCCACCCGCGCCTTGAGGAGCTCGTTTTCCCACAGCGAGTTCTGCTGTTTGATCTGCCGGATCAGATCCCTCGATTCGGTGTACGTCATGGTCTGGTCAGAGCTGGACTTGATGTACAGGAACAGCAGGATCGAGGCCAGCGCCAAAGCGACCAGGGTCAGCAACAGCAGGCTGCGTCGCCGCGAGATGTTGATCATGGCTTGTCTTCCCGTTGGCCGGTCAGGGTTGTAAGAAACAGCATGATCAGCCGTTTGTCCTCAGCGCTTGGCATGCGCCCCAACTGGTACTGGAACATCACATCCACGGCGTGTTCGAGGGTGGCTGCCGAACCATCGTGAAAGTACGGCGCGGTGATCGCGACATTGCGCAGGCTCGGCACCTTGAACACGGCCCGGTCCGCTTCGTCACCGGTCACGTTGAAGCGGCCCTGATCAGCCACGGTCGGGTTGCCGCGATCGGCAATGTAATCGCCGAACACACCGAATTTCTGGAACATGTTGCCGCCGATGTTCACCCCCTGATGGCAGGCAATGCAGCCGTACTCCTTGAAGCGCTGGTAACCGTACTTTTCCTCCAGGGTGAGGATGTCGGTATTGCCCTGCAGGTATTGATCGAAGCGCGAATCGAGCGTCAGCAGGGTGCGTTCAAAACTGGCCAGCGCCTGCTGGACATTGGCCCTTGTTACACCGTCCGGGAAGATGGCGGCGAAGTCGCGGCGATAGTCGGGGTTTTGCCCGAGCCGCTCGATGACTGTGTTCCAGTCGCTGCCCATTTCATGCGGGCTGGTGATGACGACGTTGCTTTGTTCCTCCAGTGTTTCGACGCGGCCATCCCAGAACTGGCGAAAGTTGAGGGCCGCGTTGAACACGGTGGGGGTGTTGACGGCCACCGGTTTGCCGTCGAAGCCCAGTGACAAGGCGCGGCTGTCGGCACCGTTCTTGTCGAGTTGGTGGCAGCTGGCGCAGGACAGCGTGTTGTTGATCGATAACCGTGGCTCGTGGAACAAGCGTCGACCGAGTTCCACGCGCCGGGCATCCTGCGGCGGCACTGCGGGCAACGGTTTCAGCGGCTCGTCCAGCGGCTCGGCACTGACCCCGACACAGAGTCCGCACAGCAGCAACGTCATCGTGTGGTGGAAAAGGCTCATCGGCAATTGTCTCCCTGACTCAAGGCCGGTTTCACAGTGATCATTCAATCGTCCAGGGCGCGGGTTGCGTACCGGCCAGCAACTGCGCAAATGTGTCTGCGGGCAGAGCTTCGCTGAAAAAGTAGCCCTGGCCTTCTTCGCAGTGATGAGCCTTGAGAAACGCCAGTTGTTCGGCGGTTTCGATGCCCTCGGCGATGACGTTCAGGCCAAGACTCTTGCCCAGGTTGATGATCGCGCTCACAAGCGCGGCATCGCTGCGGTCGTTGCACAGGTTGCGAATGAACGATTGGTCGATCTTCAGCACGTCGATAGGAAATCGCCGCAGGTAGCTCAGGCTGGAATAGCCGGTGCCAAAGTCATCGATGGCCAGACGCGTGCCCAGCGTCTTCAGGCGATTGAGCGCAGTCATCGTCGCCTCGACGTTTTGCATCAGCACGCCTTCGGTGATTTCCAGTTCCAGCCACTCGGGCGCCAGACCTGTCTGTTCCAGTACGCGCTCGATGCCGGCGACGAAGTCACGCTGGCGAAAATCGATAGGTGAAGTGTTGACCGACATACGGATCGGCGGCAGTCCGGCCAGTTGCCAGGCCCGGGTCTGCCGACAGGCCTCAGCCAGCACCCATTTGCTCAGCGGCACGATCAGACCGCTGTCCTCGGCCACCGGGATGAAGTCCGCCGGATAGACCCAGCCATGCCCCGGTTTTTGCCAGCGCACCAGTGCTTCGGCACCCACCACTTTGGTACTGCGCAGGTCGATTTTCGGCTGATAGTGCAGGACGAATTCATGCTCTTGCAGCGCTCGGCGAATGCCCGACTCGATGCTGTGCTGTTCGCGGGCGTGCTGGTTCATGGCTTCGATGAAGAAGCCGATGTTATCGGGGCCCTGTTCCTTGACGTTGCGCATCGCGGTCTCGGCCTTCTTGATCAGCTCGGTGGCTTCGAGGCCGTCATCGGGGTAGACGCTGATGCCGACGCTGGCGGTGACGCTGACATCGTGGCCGACAATCGTCTGCGGCAGGCGAATGGCGGCGAGGAGTTTTTCCGCGATGCCGTGGGTTTGCTGAGGGTGGTTGATGTCGCCGAGGATCACCACGAACTCATCGGAGCCGTAGCGAAACACCGAGTCCGAATCACGCACGCAGGACAACAGTTGCCGGGCGACCCGTTTGAGCATCTCGTCACCCGCCGGATGGCCCAGCGCGTTGTTGATGCGCTTGAAGCGATCGAGGCCGAGAAACATCACCACCAGTTGTTTGTCATGCCGCCGGCACACCGCCATGGCCTGGCTCAGTCGATCACCGAGCAGGGTGCTGTTGGGCAGTTCCGTGAGGCTGTCGTACTGCAGCAGGTGCGAGACCTTGAGCAGTTCGTGCACCCGCGCCTCGATGGTTCGCTCAAGGCTGAGCATCTTCAGTGCCGCGTCCTGTGCCAGTTGCCATTTCCAGGTCAGGGCGTTGGCCATCTGACGGATTTCCAGACTGTCGAACGGCTTTTTCAGGATCAGCAACTGATCGCCGAACTCCAGCCGTTCGGCCATCGCCTCCCAGCTGTAGTCGCTGTAGGCCGTGCACAAGGCGATTTGCAGGTTCGGGTCGACCCGCCACAGTTGCTCGATGGTTTCCAGGCCATCCCAGCCGGGCGGCATGCGCATGTCGATAAAGGCGAGGGCGTAGGGATTGCCACTGGCCAGTGCGCGGTTGACCAGCGCCAAGGCTTCCTGGCCCTGATAGGCGGAGTCGAGCTGGAAGCTCAGGTGCGGCGTCTGCTGGCTGCCGAACAATGTCTGTTCCAGTTGCTGAAAATCGACGGCGTCCGCCACCTGCGGGGCGAGGATCTTGCGAAAGTCATCGTGGATCGCTGGCGTGTCGTCGATGATCAGGATGCGCCGGTTGGTCTGGGGAAAAGGCGTTTTCATGCCTCGTCCTCCTTTGGCGTCAGACGGGCGCTGTCCTTGAGCAAATGTCCGGCCTGTTCGGCGCTGACCGCCGCGCTGAAATACAGACCCCGGGCGCTGGGCAGCGCGGCTGCGGCAGAGGGCGCGCGCGGCTGCTCCGGCGATGGCTGGCCTTCGGCGATGATGCCGATGCCCAGATCCCGGGCGAAGTTGACGATCGCGCGCAGGGCGTTGGCACCGGCGACATCGTGGGCGGCGCTGTCGACGAAACTCTGCGCCAGTTTGAGGTGATTGACCCGGTAGGTTTTCAGGTAGTCGAACGAGGAATATTCAGTGCCGAAATCATCGATGGCGATGCTCACACCCAGTTCACGCAGGCGCGGCAACGCGTCGTTGTGTGTCCACTTGGTCTGGGCCAGCGTGGCCTCGGTGACATCGAAACGCAGATCCCAGGGCGCGAGTTCCCAGCGGGCGGTGGTGCGCAGCACGTTGTAGATCAGCTCCGGGCCGCTCTTTAGTTGGGCTAGCGAGAGTTTGATTGCCATCACCGGCGGCGCAACGCCTTCGTTACGCCACAGATGCATCTGGTGGCAGGCATGATCCAGCACCCAGCGTCCGAGCGGAATGATTGCGCCGGTTTTCTCCGCGATCGGCACGAAGTCGGCGGCCGGCAGCAGGCCGCGACGGGGATGTTGCCAGAGTACTTGTGCCTCCATGCCCAGAATTCGGCCGCTGTGCAGATCAATCTCCGGCGCATACCGCAGCATCAGCTCATTGCTCTCGAGAGCCGTCATCAGTTCGCTGACGAGGGTCATGCGTTCGGCCACTTCCCGGGAGATTTCCTCGGAGTGGAAGTGATACTGGTTGCGACCCATTTCCTTGGCGCGGTACAGCGCCATGTCGGCCTGCCCGAGCAGGCTGTCGGCGTCGAGGCTGAGGTCGCTGTAACTGCTGATGCCGATGCTCACCGAAATGTGCAGCGCATTGCCGGCCAGTTGGTAGGGCGCCAGCAGCGTGTCGCGGATATTGGCGGCCATCGCGGCGGATTGGGTCGGGTCGCTGACGTCCAGTTGCAGGATCGCGAATTCGTCGCCGCCCAGGCGCGCCACCACGTCGCTTTCGCGAACGCCGCACTTGATGCGCCGGGCGACTTCCTGCAGCAGCAGATCGCCCACCGGGTGGCCAAGGGTGTCATTGATCCGCTTGAAGTGGTCGAGGTCCAGATAGAACACCGCGAACGGCATGGCACCCCGTCGCGCGGCGGCGAATGCCTGATGCAGGCGTTCGATCAGTGTGGCGCGATTGGCCAGGCCCGTCAGGCCATCGGAGCGCGCCAGCAAGGCCAGTTTGTCCTCGGCCAGGCGACGTTCGGTGATGTCGAGAATGATGCCTTCGACTTCCAGCAGACGGCCGTCCTGATCGCGCACCGGGATGTAGCGGTTCTCCACCCAGCGCCAGGTGCCCTGACCTGTGCGCATGCGGAACTCGATGGATGCGCCCGACGCATGCCGATCCAGCACCCGGGCCATGGCGGCATCGACGTTCGCCTGATCGTCCGGATGAATCAGTGCCTGTGCCCAGTCGGGCGACCCCACCAGGTCGGCGGCGACATGGCCGTAACGGGTGATGTTGTGGGAGATGTACATCAGTGCAAACGAGGGTTCGCCGCGCAAACGGTAAAGAATGGTCGGGCTGTTCTGCACGATCGCGTTGGCGTCCGACAGCTCCCGGGTGCGTTCCTGCACCGCTTGCTCCAGCAGGCTCATCTTCAGTTCTGCGTCTTCGGTCATCTGCCATTTGACCGTGAGGGCGCTGGCCATCTGGCGGATCTCGATGGCGTCGAAGGGCTTTTTCAGGATCAGCAATCGGTCGTTCAATGTCAGACGCTGGTCGATATCCTCCCAGGAATAATCGGAATAGGCCGTGCACAGCGCGACTTGCAGCTTGGGGTCGACCTGCCATAGCCGTTCGATGGTCTCCAGGCCATCCCAGCCCGGTGGCATGCGCATGTCGATGAACGCCATGGCGTAGGGGCGATTTTGCGCCAGCGCGGCCTCGAGTTTTTCCAGGGCTTCGTGGCCCTGAAACGCCGAATCCAGTTCGAAATGTTGGGATTGCCTGGCGGACGGGGTACCGAATAACAGGCTCTCGGTTTCGCCCAGACCATCGTCGCCGGGGATGACCGGGCTGAGAATCTTGGCGAAGTCGCCATGGATCGCCGGGCTGTCGTCAACGATCAGCACGCGGCGATTGATGTGCACGGTTGGCGCTGTCATGCCGCGCCGCCCGTGGGGAGGCATGCTGTGGTCATCCGGGGCATCCTTTTCCCTCGCCATTTGCCTGTTCGTGTCAGCCGATGGAGTCTTGCGCTGTCTTCAGCATAGTCGGCTCCCCGGCACTGCGCTTTCGGCCCCGGATAAAGAACAGCGTGAATGCCGGCGAAAATCATCTAGCCTTGGACTCAGGCGCGGACCGGCGCAGTGTTGGCTCGGGGCGTCGTTATTTCCCTGTTTGCTTGAGGCCATGCCATGGAAGAGCTATCCGCGCCGATGCCGGCGCATCGACCCACAGTGCTGCTGGTCGACGACGAGGAGTCGATCCTCAACAGTCTGCGTCGCCTGTTGCGCGGCCAGCCCTACGATCTGCTGTTGGCCACCAGCGGCGCCCAGGCGCTGGAGATTCTCGCGCAGCAGCCGGTGAATCTGGTGATGAGCGATGCGCGCATGCCGGGCATGGACGGTGCCTCGTTACTGGCGCATGTCCGTGAGCGTTATCCGGCGACTGCGCGGATCATGCTCACTGGCTATGCCGACCCGGCGGCGATCATCAAAGCCATCAATGACGGGCAAATTCACCGTTACATCAGCAAACCGTGGAATGACGAAGAGCTGCTGCTGATCTTGCGCCAGTCCCTCGAACACCAGCATTCCGAGCAGGAGCGTAAGCGGCTGGAGCGCTTGACCCGGGTGCAGAACGATCAGCTCACACTGCTCAACAGCACCCTCGAAAAGCATGTCGCGGCGCGCACCGCCGAACTGCAGCAAACCGCCGACATGCTCGATCTGGCGTACGAAGAGCTCAAGCACAGCTATGCCACCGGCACCGAAGTGTTCTCGCTGCTGGCCAATCTGCGCTTGCCACCTGCCAAGCAGACCAACCGGCAAATCATCGAACTGGTGCGCAGCTACTGCAAACAGCACGGCCTGGACGAGGCCACCAGCCGTGATCTGACCATGGCTGCGGCGCTGTACAACATCGGCAAACTGAGCTGGACCGACGCGATGATGACCATGCCCTCGGATCTGCTGCGCCATACCGAACGCGAGCGCTATCGCAGTTATCCGAAGCAGAGCGAATCGTTGCTCATGACCCTGGACCCGATGAAAGATGCGGCGCGTCTGATCCTGCATCATCAGGAGCGCTGGGACGGCAGCGGCTTTCCCGACCGGCTCAAGGGCGAGGGCATTCCGTTCGGTTCACGCTTGCTGAAACTGGCGGTGGATTTCGTCGAGTTGCAGCGCGGTCTGATCCTCGAGCGGCAGATGAACAGCGATGAAGCGCTGCTGTACCTGCGCCAGTACGCCGGGCGTTTGTACGATCCCGATCTGGTCGAGGATTTCATTCAGGTGTGCGCGGCATTTCTCAGCGACGTCACGCTGGCTGATCCGTCGGTCAAGGTGGTGTCTACTCGGGATCTGGCGGCGGGGATGATTCTGGCGCGCAATCTGAATGCCGATAACGGCATGCTGCTGCTCAACGCCGGCAAGGTGCTCAGTGCGCTGTTGGTGGAAAAGCTGATTGCGTTCGAAGCCATGGAGGGCGGCAAGTACACGATTTTCGTCAAGGTGCCGGAGGAGGTTGAAGCCGTGCTCAAGGCCCAGGGGGAATGATTTACGGGGTGACCTCAGCGGGGCGCGCATGGGATCCTTGCGGTTTTTCCAGGCCGGTGGCTGACCCATGACTTGTGCATCTGTTAACTCTGCAAACCTCATTCGTATAGCCGCCGCGCTGTTGCTCAACCCCGAAGGGCAAACCCTGCTGGTACGCAAGCGTGGCACCACGGCGTTCATGCAACCGGGCGGCAAGATCGAAGCGCACGAGTCGCCGGTGCACGCACTGGCGCGTGAGCTGGAAGAGGAGCTGGGTTTGCAGATCGATCCTGCGCAGGCAGCATTTCTCGGGCAGTTTTCCGCCCCCGCCGCCAACGAGCCGGGATGCGTTGTGCAGGCGCAAATCTTTCAACTGACGATCGACACTGAGGTCATGCCGGCAGCGGAAATCGAAGAAGTGATCTGGGTCGATCCGGCCACTGATCCTGCTGTCGTTCTGGCGCCATTGACACGCGACCTGATCCTGCCGTTTTATCGCAACTCGCTGAGCGCAATTGCCTGATCATCCACGCAAGGGACTTTGCCATGATCCCGCTACAAGACCTGCTGATTTTCGCCGCTGCCGCCTTGCTGATGGTGCTGACGCCGGGGCCGAACATGATCTACCTGATCTCGCGTTCGATCTGTCAGGGACGCAAGGCCGGGGTGACCTCGTTGCTGGGCGTGGTGGCCGGGTTCTTTGTGCATCTGTTTGCGGCAGCGGCAGGTTTGACCGCCGTGTTCCTCGCGGTGCCGATGGCCTATGAAGTGCTGAAGTGGGCCGGTGCGCTGTATTTGCTGTGGCTGGCCTGGCAAGCGCTGAAACCCAGGGCGCGCTCGCCGTTCGAAGCGCAGCAATTGCCGGCGGACTCGTCGCGCAAGCTGATCACCATGGGCTTTCTCACCAGCGCATTGAACCCGAAAATAGCGGTGTTCTACCTTTCGGTATTTCCGCAATTCATCACTCCTGAACACGGCTCGGTGTTCACCCAAAGCATCATTCTCGGCCTGACCCAGATCAGCGTCAGTTTCTGCGTGAATTTGCTGATCGCGCTGTTCGCGGCGGGCATTGCTTCGTGGTTTGTGCGCAACCCGACATGGCTGGCGCTGCAGCGTTATTTCATGGGTTTCGTTTTGGCTGGTCTGGCCGTGCGCCTGATGTTTGAGCAACGCAGGACGGCGTGAACATGTGGATCGAGCGGCTGGACGCCAGTCATGCCCTGGCTTACCGCGAACTGATGCTCGAAGCCTACGACCGTCATCCGCAGGCCTTCACCTCAAGCGTGCGCGAACGCGCGGTGATGCCATTGAGCTGGTGGGAAGGGCGCCTGACCAGCAAGCTCGACGTGGTGCTCGGCGCGTTTGAAGCCGGCACGTTGGCCGGGATTGTAGGGCTGGCCTTTGAACCGCGCGAAAAGGCTCGTCACAAGGCCACGTTGTTCGGCATGTACGTGTCGGCGGATTTTCGCCAGCATGGCCTGGGCCATGAACTGGTGCAGGCGGCCATTGCCGAAGCGCAAAACCATCCGGCGCTGAAACTGCTCCAGCTCACCGTCACCGCCGGCAATGACGCCGCATTCAATCTCTATCAGCGCTGCGGCTTCATCCAGTTCGGCCTCGAACCATTGGCGGTGCGGGTGGGTGAAGACTACTTCGACAAGATCCACATGTGGCGCGAGATCTGATTTCACACTGATCCCTGTGGGAGCGAGCCTGCTCGCGAAAGCGATGTGTCAGTCAGCAACGTTGGCAACTGACCGATTGCATTCGCGAGCAGGCTCGCTCCCACAGAGTTCGCGCTGTACTTGAGTCAGCGCACGGCGCTGACACCGTCCAGGGTCGAGAACGACGTGTCTTTCGCCGTCAGCAGAAAATCGCGCATGTACGGTGCATCGAGCATGTCGGTGCGAATCGCCGCGTACAACGTCGCGAACAAGCCTTTTTCCCCCAGCCGTTTACCTTTCACGTAACCGCGCGAGCTGTACTCGTGCAGCGCCCAATGCGGCATGCCGCAGACGCCACGGCCGCTGGCGACCAGTTGCATCATCATCACCGTCAGCTCTGAAGTGCGCACCTGTGCCGGCTCGATATCGGCCGGTTCGAGGAAGCGCGTGAAAATGTCGAGGCGATCGCGTTCCACCGGGTAGGTGATCAGCGTTTCCGTGAGCAAGTCTTCGGGGACGATGTACGGTTTGCTCGCCAATGCGTGCTGATTGGCCACGGCCAGCATGGCTTCATAAGTGAACAGCGGCACATAGGTGATGCCAGCGATTTCCAGTGGATCAGACGTCACCACCAGATCCAGATCGCCACGGGCCAAGGCCGGCAGCGGTGCGAAGGCGAACCCCGAGGCGAGGTCGAGTTCGACTTCCGGCCAGGCATCGCGGAACTGGTCGATGGTCGGCATCAGCCACTGAAAGCAACTGTGGCACTCAATGGCCATGTGCAAACGCCCGGCGGTGCCACCGGCCAGACGACCGATATCGCGTTCAGCAGCGCGCAGCAGCGGCAGCGTCGCATCGGCCAGTTGCAGCAAGCGCAAACCGGCGCTGGTGAAACGCACCGGCTTGGTCTTGCGCACAAAAAGGGCCATGCCCAAGCGTTCCTCAAGCTCCTTGAACTGGTGGGACAGCGCCGATTGCGTCAGGTGCAAACGGTCAGCAGCGTCCACCAGACTGTCGGCTTCACGCAGGGCATGCAGGGTTTTCAGGTGGCGGATTTCAAGCACCGGTGGCTCCATGAGGAAAACTTGTGGTCAACGCAAAAGTGTTGAGTTTGTCTCATGTTTGGCGGGCTGTCGACGATTACGAAATCTTTTGCCCGCAGAGTGTCACCTACCCGCTGCGCAGTTTCTGAGTGGGGGCTGCCGATCACTGACTCCAGCGCGTTTTATGAATCTGCCCTGGTGCGTCGAGCATATAGCTGACGTTATCGATGTAGAGCGACCCCTTGACCTTAAGAGGATCAGAGGGAAAGGACACTTGCAGTTGGGCGCTCACTACATCTGGCAACATGACGCCGGAGTATTCGAAAGGCATTTGCGCAGGTTTCAGCCACCAGCTACCGACGTCGTACTGGATCGTTCTGCCGTCCGCTCCATAGCCCGAGATGATAAAAAACACAATCGGGTGCGTGTCGATGTTCGGCGGATCCTGATGGTATTTGGCCTCAGGCGCGGATGCATCGATCTGCACGGTAAAGGCCCCGGGTGGGGTGTCGAATCGATTCAACAGCACGACGCCGTTATCTACACCAGGCAGCACCTTCGCTTGATAGCCGAGGTTATGCTGAACGACGCTGGCCTTGCCTTGGAATGCATGAACCTCCCAAGGCGCAAACTTGCCAGTGCCGAAGTCGCCGTTTTGCAGAAGATTTTTATTCATGTCTGCCATCCCGTAATCGTATCGACGCTTCACCATGAGTTCCGTCGTCGAACCATTGGCTGCGCAATCCCCCGGCGTCGCTACTGTCAGATCTGCCAGTAGCGACGGACGGTCCGCTGAATCTTGCTCAAATGGCTTCGAAATGACCCAGCACCACCGACTGCCTGCCAATGTCCGAATACGGCAGGGTGGCATCATCAGCGTGGGTCAGGAAGCGGTGCTCAGGCAGTTTCAGGTGAGCTTTTTCGAACCGACGAAAATCAGGCGTTGCACTGCGGTAATGAAAGTGCGCATACCACAGCAGGTAAGGCGGTTGTGCGTTGACGTTCCAGATCTCGTATTCCTGCATGTAGTCTGGATAACCCTGATACTGGCCCAGTGGCTGGATCGACTGCGTACGCCGTATCTCCACGACATGTTGATCGATGAGGTCGTCGAGCATGCCATCGGTTGGCTTCGGGCTGGTCAGTGAGCGTTCGGTGCGGATGGCTCGCCCGGCAGCCGTCAGCTCTGTGGCCTGGTCGCGCAACGTCTGGATGATCGGGTGTTGCGCAGACTTGGCTGCGATGTCGTCGGCGCGGGCGATGAACTCGTTTGCTCTAACGTCCATCATGTGTTGCAGATCAATGGGTAGCATGCCCCTGTCAGCGTTACTTTGAACCGTAGCCCGGAAAGTCGCGACGTTATCCACACGTTGTCGGGCTGCGCTCACCAGGGAGGCCAGACTCAACTCTGCGGGCGAGCGCGCCACTGAGGTTCGCGGGTTGGTCAGACGTAATATGCCATCGGCGGCTTGTTCCCAGATTTCCTCATGGCCGCCAGGCCCGGTGCATGTGTATCGGCGGGTCTGGGTCACGTTGTCCCATTGCTCGACGCCATGGCGCAATTGATTGTCAGCCGTGGTGAATACGCGTTGCAGAGGTGGCCCCCCGACCCTTCGCACCGGCGCCGCCGGCGTATTGATCCCGGCGCGCGCCCGATCGGCCAGGCGGTCAATACCTTCCAGCAAGGGCTCGACCACGTCGAGATGGAAGAATTGCGGGTAGCTGGCGATCCACACGCCCATCTCGCGACGAAAGCGCTGGCACAGCTCGACGGATTCCTGAAGCATGCGGTTTCGTTGGGCTGTTGTAGTCGCGATATTCGGCAGGTCGTACTGGCGGTACAGGACGCGATCAATGTCCGCGCGAAGCGGCTCGGCAACTCTTTGAAAATAGAGCCACGACGCAGGGTCGGCGTGGCCCGCTTTCTTGACAATTTCCAGGCGCTGCGAGGTTTTCAGGTATAGCAGGGCGGCATCACTGTATCGGGTGTTGATGTTGTCAACGAGTGTCGAAATCTTCGGCCGTTCTTTTGCAAGCATGCGTCCATACCAGTGATTGACCTGCTCCTTGAATGCCTCCATGTCTTCGAGTTTTTTCACGATCTCGATACGCAGTCCACGCATCTCTTCCAGGATGATCAAACGTTGCGGCAGGCTGTCGGGGGGCAAAGCGTTGCGGGCCCGTTTCAGCTCCCTGATTTTCAGGGTCATGGCATGAACGTTGTGCGAGGCGTGAACAGCGCGGCGCCGATAGCGATCGGTCAGGAGCCACGCGCACTTGCTTTGCATGCCGACGACTTCCCTGAGTTTTCCGCCATGGGTCAGCTCGGTCAGCTCGGTCAACGTTTGATAACGTTGTTCGGCCAAGCGGATATCGACAACGCAAGCGGCTTCGACTGCGGGCAACTTGGCCGGGCGCTGTTCCAGCGTGGCTTCGCTATAGACGTTGATCAACCGATCGCTTTGGGTTCCGCTGACCTGCAACCGATCGGCCAGATCATCCGCAGCGGCAGTCAATTGATGTTGGCGCCGAAAGTTGCGATCCACCAGCCAGCGCGGCAAGCGTTGGCGAATCACCGGAGGCCAGTAAGGATCCAGCGTATCGGCCACGCGCCCGACGACATTGCCACCCCCCGCCAGGCCGCCGTCGAAGGTCGTTCCGTAGACGCCGAACCAGGTGTCCCAGGCCCCGGTTTCATCCAGTGCGATCGGTTGCTTGTAGGTTTTTTGCGAGTTGCCTGACAGGCGCCACTGGCGCGAGTCGTTGCTCAGCTCAACTTGGTAGAGGCGACCCTGACGTTCGATGAAGTCGCCGTCGGCATGCCGGTAGATACCACGGTAGACGCCATGGCTGGACGGCACGGTGCCGGCCAGTGAAATCGGTTTTTCATATTCGTAATCCTTGAAACGCGCCAGCACTTGTCTGGCCTGGCGCTGCGTTTTGCCGTGCAGGGCCGCAACGTTGCCGACCAATGCGTGAAGTTGGCGAGCCTGTGTCAACGCGCGTGTCGTCCGGGAGAGGGTCGAGGCCACCGCTTCGCCCGGGAGCAGATCCATCAGCGCGTCGATCAACGACAGCAACATGGACTCGACTTCCGCCAGACCATCAGCGACGTCGCCGCGCAAAAATGCTGCTGTGGCCTGATTGGCCGCTGTCCAGGCTTGATAAAGGGCCAGCACACTGCCGACAAAGGGCACCATCCCCAGTGCCATTTTTATGTAGTTGAAGGCACGTGGGCCTTTCAAGGCGTAGCGCTCGAAGAACATCTCGTCGTTGGAACGCGAGGTACCGCGATGGGCTTCGACCAGCCGTCCCCTGTGCGCATCGAGCAGGTGCGCGGCCAGCGATGTGCTCGCCGGCCAGCGCACGCCCACTTCGATGATGGCATCGAAGTTTTTTGCCACGGCCTGAGCGATCCGGCTGACATGCGCCCTGACGTTGCCCTGCAAGGCCCGGCCCGCGAGGTACGCGACCCACTTGTCACTCCCGCACAACCTGAACAGCCCTGTGCGCGCCGCTTCGAGCGTGTCGTAGCGGCGGAAAAACTGCCCGTCGTGGCTGTCTGGCAGGTACAACAGGGTGACGCCGCTGACCTGTTCTTCGATGAAGCTGATGCCGGACAGGGTCACCGGGCCTCCGCCGGGGGTGTCCTTGCCGCCGACTTTCAGAGACACCGGCAACAGGACAATGCGCTTGCCGTTGGCTTGCCAAGCGTCTGCGGTGTCGGCATCGATGGCGGTGTTCAGCAGCGCGGCCTCGTCACGGTTGATGTGCTTTTGCAGGCGCGCATTTTCACTTTGAATCTTGAGCAGCAGACGCCATGGTTCGATGAGGCTTTCCCGGCGATGCTGTTTGATGAACGCCGACTCGCCGGCGGCCCCCGTGAAGGCGTCGTGGATCTTCTGTTCATAGGCCTTGGGCAGATCGAGTTCCGGCAGCACCTTGCGCAGATAGGTCAGGTTGATGCCATTGAGCAGGCGCGTACGATCTTTTTTCAGCGTTGCGGTGACCTCCGGGCGCAGGAAGATCAGACGCTGTGACAGCGCATCGTTGAGCACCGAATGGACGTTATCGATGTTGAGCTGGGCAAGGTCTTCGAGTGACATTTTGCTGCGGGTTTTGCTGGGCACGATGACAGTGGTTTTGCGGTTACCTCCTGGCCCGGACTCAGGGACTTGCTCGGTTCTGGTCGAGTCGGGCAGTTCGACCTGGATGGAAAAGTGGCCTTCAAGGGAAAAATCCTTGCGCAGTCGGGCGTGCAGATGGCGGCGAGTGAAGTCGTCACGGGGTTCCAGCGCAAGAGTCATGAGGGCGTGGCTTTCACGCATCGCCGCGATGTACGCCTCGATGTTCTGTTTAAGCCCGCTACGCTCGCTCTCCTTGAGTCTGATCAGCCAGCCTGGCAGGTTGCCGGCGAGGGTGCCGCTGCGTTCCTGCTCCAGCAGGTGAGCGAAGGCCAGGCTTCGGGCGGCGTGAACCGGCACCTGCACAGCGGCAAGACAGGCCTGGCGCAGCGTTTCCAGAGCGTCAGCCTGCTCGGGTTTGCCGCGCAGGCGGGTAGCTTTCGCTTCGAAGTCGGCGATCAGTTCATTGAGGCAGTAATGCAGCGGGTCCGCGGTCAGGGTGCTCAGTTGCAGGGCCAGTTCGCTGTCCTGATCCTGAATCTTGAACACCTCGCGCGCCAGTGTGCGACGGTCGGCAAATCGTTGCAGACCTCCACCGGTGCCCGGCCAGTAGAGCATCAGGCTGGCGCTTGAGGTGCTGTCCGAGAGTGCGGCCTGAGGTGCGATCACCAGCACGCCCTTGAGCGTTTCGCTCTGCGTGGAAGTGACCCCGTCTTTTGTTTCGCTCATCGACAAGGTCAGGCTGGCCGCCGTGAAGTCAATGTCACGTTCGGCCGCGATGGGCGTGTTCAGCACGGCTTTGAGCAGATCGTGTTCAGCGCTGTCGAGTTGGCCCAGCGCTGCTTGCAGTCTGGCTTCGGCATGCAAGCCGTCCTCGTGCGCCTGACGGAGCGCAGCGAGCGCTGTGTTGAAGGCGCTCAAATCAAGATTTTCGCGGTAAAGCAGCGATGTGGCGGCGCGCTCACCGGCTTGTTCGGCGGTCTCCAGTGCTTTGAGGGCGTCCTTGCATTGGCGGTAACGAGAACCGTCACCGTCGTTGTCCTGCAAACGCTCGAGTGCAACGCGCTCGCGTTTGAGCGCGGCCTGGCGCACGGCCAGTGGAATAGCGGCCGACAGACTGCCGAACAGCGGCTTTTCATCGAACTCGCCGTCGCTGACAGGCGTGGCTGGTTTTGGCGGCGCTGCCACGATGATCGCGTTGCTGCGCTGATGATCGATCAGGTCGACATGCACCAGGGATCGCGCGCCGTGCTCCCTGATCCCGGTTTTGTCTTTGTTGGTATTGCTCAAGGCATCGAGCTGCGCATGGTGTCGGTCGGCGAACAGATCGCTCGCCCCGGTGACCATCGGGTCGAGCGCTGCGCTGTAGTCAAAGCGCAGGATGTCCTTGGGCAGATCGGTGGGAATTTGCACATGGCTGGTCAGCCAGGCTTGCAGCTCGGCGCGGCTCTTGAAGGCCTGGATCGACACGGCGCTGCTGGGCAGATACAGCAGCGGCGCGACAGTGGCCAGATCACCCACGCTGATCACCCACGCCCCCGGAAGTTTCACTTTACTGTGATTGCTCAGTACCAGCGCCGGCTTTTGCGTGTGGATGGGTTGGCCATCAAGGGTCAGTGCGCTGGCGTCCGAATCGATGACCTGTTGCAGCGTTTTGAGTTGAGCAGCGCTAATGGTCTGGTTGGCGAGCGCCGTGTGCGCGGTGGCTTCGAAATGCGCACGGTAAAGCTGCGTGGCACGGCTGCTGCGTGACACCGGTGTGCGCGGCGCGCGCGCTTCCCAGAAGTTTCTCCAGCGTGTGGCGTGGCTCTTCGCGGGATCGAGCGATTTGAGCTTTTCCAGGAGTTGCAGGGGTTTCAACGCGTACAACGCATGATTTGTGCTGATGCCGGTGAGGTGGCAACGCTGATCCAGACCGGTTTCCAGCGTCGGTTGCTGGGCGACGAAGGCACACGCATCGGTAAGGCTGACGATATGTTCGGGGTGCTCATCAGTGGCAGCAAAGTGCAAGTGCGTGGTTTCGCCGTCCAGTTGCAGTTGTTGGCGCAGTAACTCATTGATCGTGTCGCGCAGGGCCGGGCTATCGGCAAACAATTGGCGCAAGCCTTCGCTGCTGGCGCGCCAGCGGTGGCTGGCCTGCTGCAACAGGCTGTCATCGGTCACTTTCGGCAGGTGCCCGGCTACCGTGGGCAATGGTGAGGGGGCGCTGGCTTCATCCAGATTAAGGCGATCGGGCATGGTGGCATGACTCGCAAGGGGAACGGCTCATCCGTTCCGGAACGGGTCATTCAAGACAAATCGCGCAAGGCGATGGCGGTACATAGATATTGTTTGCAACAACCCCGCGTGACCGCTCGGCACTCTTCATCAAACTGTCATCGAACTGTGGCAGCGCGCTTGTACAAACTTCATCAGACTCGCGCTCTACTGGGGTTCTGCGTTTCGGTGTTTTTCATGCACAAGGTGTTTTTATCCGTCGCGGCCATGTTGGCCGCGCTTTTGTTCAGTGCGCCGTCGATGGCGGCAGCGCGTTGTGATGTCAACGTGCCGACTGAGCACGCTGATCTGCAACAAGTCAGCATTGCTTATCAGAGCATTGGTCGGGCGTCGGACCCGGCGTTGCTGCTGGTGATGGGCCTGGGCGGGCAGTTGATCCACTGGCCGGACGAAGTGGTCGTCGCGTTGTGTCAGCAGGGCTTTCGGGTGATTCGCTACGACAACCGCGATGTCGGCTTGTCGACCTGGCGTCAGGCGCCGGTTGAAGCCAACCTGACCTTCGAAGTGCTGCGTTACAAGCTCGGTTTGCCAGTGGCGGCGCCGTACAGCCTGACCGATATGGCGGACGACGCGCTGGGTTTGATGGACGCTTTGCACGTTGAGCAATTCCATGTACTGGGCGCGAGCATGGGCGGGATGATCGCCCAGCACATGGCGGCGATGGCGCCACAGCGGGTCGAAAGCCTGACGTTGATCATGACCACGTCTGGCGCCGAAGGCTTGCCGGCACCGAGTGCGGCGCTGGTGCAACTTCTCTCGCGACGCGGTGCACCGAATCGTCAGGTGGCACTGGAGCAACAGGCGGATTTGCTCGCGGCACTCGGCAGCCCGGCGGTCACCGATGATCGGCAGGTCTTGTTGCAGCAGGCAGCCGCGTCGTATGACCGGGCGTTCAACCCCGAAGGCGTGAAACGGCAGATCATGGCGATCCTCGCCGAACCGAGTCGGGTGGCGTTGCTCAATCAATTGCGCGTGCCGACGCTGGTGGTGCATGGCACAGCGGACCCGTTGTTGCCGGTGATGCACGGCGTGCATCTGGCGGCGCATATTCGTGGCAGTCAGTTGAAGCTGATTCCGGGGCTGGCGCATCGCTTTCAAGAGGCGTTCAAGGAGCCATTACTGGCGGCGGTGCTGCCGTATTTGCAGGCGCATCGTGAAGACACCTCGCATTGGGCGCAGATTGAGCCGGTGGTGGGCGGGAATCTGCTGTAACCAAAAGTGGGCGGTGTTGTTATGGCCCCTTCGCGAGCAAGCTCGCTCCCACATTTGGAATGCGTACCCCTGTGGGAGCGAGCTTGCTCGCGAAGGGGTCGTTACAGTCACTACAAAACCCAGCCCGGGTGTATCGTGCAAACTTTCCCGCCCGATCTCCCCTCGCGAGGTGTGTGATGAGTTCCGCTTTGAAAATCGATTTTGTCAGCGACGTCTCCTGCCCGTGGTGCGTCGTCGGTTTGCGTGGTTTGTTACAGGCGCTGGAGATCTTGCGCAACGAAGTGCAGGCCGAGATCCATTTCCAGCCGTTCGAACTGAATCCGAAAATGGGCGCCGATGGGCAGAACATCGCCGAGCATATTCAAGAGAAATACGGTTCAACCCCGGAGCAGTCGCAGAAGAACCGCGAAGCGATCCGCGCTCGTGGTGCAGAACTCGGGTTTGCCTTTCGCACCGACGGCAACAGCCGCATTTACAACACTTTTGATGCGCATCGCTTGCTGCACTGGGCCGGGCTTGAAGGTTTGCAGTTGGCCTTGAAAGAGGCACTGTTCAAGGCTTATTTCAGTGAGGGCGGTAATCCGTCGGATCCTCGGCAGCTTGTGCAGATTGCGGAAAGTGTCGGGCTGGATCGCCAGCGTGCCGAGGCGGTTCTGGCGTCGGACGAGTTTGCCGATGAGGTGCGTGAAGAAGAGCAGTTGTGGCTGCAGCGCGGGGTAAGTTCGGTGCCGACCGTGGTGTTCAACGGGCAATACGCGGTGACGGGCGGGCAGCCGGTGGAAACGTTTGTCGGAGCGATTCGGCAGATCATTGCCGAGTCCAAGGGTGGCATCGTCAACTAAAGAGCAAAAGCCCCTCACCCTAGCCCTCTCCCAGAGGGAGAGGGGACTGATTGGGGGATGCTGGAGTGATACGCCGACCTGAGCGTGCTTCGCAGAATCCATAATCGACTCGGTTTTTCGGGTGATGTCACTTGAGCGACACCTCGGTCGGCCTCTCTCTCAGGGGGAGAGGGGACTGATTGGGGGATGCTGGAGTGATACGCCGACCTGAGCGTGCTTCGCTGAATCCATAATCGACTCGGTTTTTCGGGTGATGTCACTTGAACGACACCTCGGTCGGCCCCTCTCTCAGGGGAGAGGGGACTGATTGGGGGATGCTGGAGTGATACGCCGACCTGAGCGTGCTTCGCTGAATCCATAATCGACTCGGTTTTTCAGGTCGATGTCACTTGAACGACACCTCGGCCGGCCCCTCTCTCAGGGGGAGAGGGGACTGACTGGGGGATGCTGGAGTGATACGCCGACCTGAACGTGCTTTTGCTGAATCCATAATCGACTCGGTTTTTCAGGTCGATGTCAGACGCAAGACACCTCGGTCGGCCCCCTCTCCCTCTGGGAGAGGGCTGGGGTGAGGGTAGATTTTGATCTTAGCTGTGGATGCGCACCCAAACGCTGACCAGCACTGTGGCGGCCATCAACCAGGCCACCGCCGCCACCGCCAACGAAGCCTCCAGCCGCAATCGATCAACCATCACATACAACGTCGCCAGATAGACGAAGTACGGAATGATCGACCACATGCCGAACACGATCGTGGTCTTCAGATCATCGATCGAACGCCCTTTGCCAACGATGTAATGCGCAATCAGCGCAAACGTCGGAAACAGCGGCACCAATCCGGCGATGTAGTAGTTTTTGGTTTTCGACAGCGCCGCGATGATCAGAACTACCGCGGCGCCCAACAGGGCTTTGAAAAACAGATCCACATCGTTCTCGCTTAATGGCTCAGACCGTATTTTTTCACTTTGTCGAACAGCGTGGTCTTGGCCATGCCCAGTTCCAGGCTGGCCTGAGTCAGGTTGCCGCCACTGCGTTGCAGGGCATCGCTGAGCAGGTTGCGCTCGAACGCTTCCACCGCTTCGGCAAACGCCAGCCCTTGTCCGCCACTGTTGGCCCCGGACTTCTTGAACGCTGGCAGACCAAGGGCGAAGCGTTCGGCGACGTTGCGCAGTTCGCGCACGTTGCCCGGCCAGTCGTGGCTCATCAGGTTCGACAGGGTCTGGTTATCCAGCTCCGGCAGCGCGCGATCAAAGCGCAGCGCCGACTGCTGGGTGAAGTGCTCGAACAGTTGCAAAATGTCTTCACGGCGCTCGCGCAGTGGCGGTAGTTCCAGCGTCACCACGTTGAGGCGGTAGTACAAGTCGCTGCGAAACTCGCCAGCCTTGCTCGACTCGTCGAGGTCGGACTTGGTCGCCGCGATCACCCGGCAATCCACCGCCACGCTCTGGTTCGAGCCGAGGCGTTCGAGGGTACGTTCCTGCAACACACGCAGCAATTTGATCTGCAACGGCAGTGGCATGCTTTCCACTTCGTCGAGGAACAATGTGCCGCCGTCGGCGTGTTCGATCTTGCCGATCCGGCGTTTACCGGCGCCCGTAAACGCGTTGGCTTCGTGGCCGAAAATCTCGCTTTCGAAGAGGTTCTCCGGCAGGCCGCCGCAGTTCAACGCGACAAATTGTTTGCTGTGGCGGCGACTGAAGTCGTGCAGGCAACGGGCGACCAGTTCTTTACCGGTGCCGGTTTCGCCTTCGATCAACACGTTGGCCGAAGTGTCGGCGACGTTGGCGATCAGTTCGCGCAGGTTCTGCATCGCCGGCGAGCGGCCGATGATCCGCCCCTCAAGGGAATCACGCTCGGCCAGTTGCCGGCGCAGCGACGACACTTCGCGAGCCAGACTGCGTTGCTCCAGCGCCCGTCGCGCGACATCCACCAGACGCTCCGGCGAGAACGGTTTTTCCATGAAGTCGTAGGCGCCTTTCTGCATCGCGCCGACGGCCATGGAAATGTCGCCGTGGCCGGTGATCAACACCACCGGCAGACTGCGATCGCGTTGCTTTAGGCGGGTCAGCAGTTCCAGGCCATCGATGCCCGGCAGGCGAATGTCGCTGATGACGATGCCGGCGAAATTGTCGCCGACACGCTCCAGCGCTTCCTCGGCACTGCCGACGCCGACGCAGGGAATGTCTTCGAGGGTCAGCGCCTGTTGGCAGCCGAGCAGCACATGGGGGTCGTCTTCGACGATCAGCACACTAAGGTCGTGGTTCATATTGGCTCGGCATGAGTAGGGCTTACCAACGGTAAACTGAGGACGAAGGTGGAGCCGCCGCTGGCCGGGTGTTCGACACCCAGATGCCCGCCGGTGGCAGCGGCGAGGCTGGCGGAAAGGGTCAAACCAAGGCCCAGGCCTTGTTCGCCGGGCTTGGTGGTGAAGAACGGCTCGAACAGATGCTTGCGCGCTTCGGCGTCGATGCCGTGGCCGTTGTCGCGTACGCGCAGGCGATACTTGGCGTTGAACTCTTCGCCCTCCAGCCACAGTTCGGGCTGGGGCTGCGCCTGCATGGCGTCGAGGGCGTTGCCGATCAGGTTGACCAGAATCTGTTCGAGGCGGGTCTGGTCGATCTGCACTTGCACGTCGATGAACTGACGATGCACGTTCAGCGCCGAGGTTTCCACCCGGGCGCCCAGCACTTGCAAGGCGGCATCGACCGCTTTGCCGAGGCTGGCCTGACCCTTGTTGTCACCGCGCCGGGCGAACGAACGCAGGCTGGCGGTGATCCGGCCCATGCGGTCGATCAGATCGTTGATGGTTTTCAGGTTGGTGCTGGCCACATCCAGCTGACCGCGCTCGAGAAAGCGTACGGTGTTGCCCGACAGCGTGCGCATCGCCGCCAGCGGTTGGTTCAATTCGTGGGCGATGCTGGTCGACATTTGGCCAATAGCAGCGAGTTTTCCGGCCTGCACCAGCTCATCCTGCGCACGCCGCAGGGTCTCTTCGGCCTGACGGCGTTCGCGGATCTGGCTCTTCAGCCGTTCGTTGCTGGCGCGCAGGTCGGTGGTGCGTTC
The DNA here is from genome assembly GCF_036542145.1 of Pseudomonas sp. ZY71. Classification (NCBI taxonomy): domain Bacteria; kingdom Pseudomonadati; phylum Pseudomonadota; class Gammaproteobacteria; order Pseudomonadales; family Pseudomonadaceae; genus Pseudomonas; species Pseudomonas sp. ZY71. The sequence continues at coordinate 5,349,523 of NZ_CP144274.1, read as the reverse complement.
GGTAATCCGACGCTCCAGTTGATTGTTGGCTTCCTGCAAGGCTTCGCGGGCCGCGAGGCGGGTGGCGATGACCTTGCGCCGTTCGTTCCAGGCGATCAGCAGGAAGGCCACCAGCGCGAACGCGACGGCGACGAGAATGCCTTGGTTGATCGCTTCGCGGCGCAGGTCCTGCAACGGCGTAAGCAGGGTGAAATTCCACGGCGTGTCGCTCAGCGGTCGGGTTTGCGCCAGATAGCTGATGTCGTCCTCGCCGGACTGCACTTCGCTGTTGGCCGGGAAGGTGAGTTTTTCTACGCCCTCGGACAAGGTTTCGCGCGCCAGAGGTTGCAGCTCGTTGAGCGGGAACCAGTAGTACTGCAGGCTGCGGGCGAGTTTTTCCTTGGTGGCTTCACTCAGCGGAATCACTGCTTTCAGGCGCCGGGCCGGATCGCTGGAGAGAATGATGATGCCGTTCTCATCGCTGACGAACGCTTCCAGACGCGCGCGTTGCCAGCGTTCTTCCATGGCTTCCAGGCGCACCTTGACCACGGCGACGCCAATGATCTTGCCGTGCTCTTCGAGGCCATGAGCGAGGTAGTAACCGGGTTCGCCGTTGGTGCTGCCGATGCCGTAGAAACGCCCGGGTTCGCCACGGATGGCTCTCTGGAAGTAGGCGCGAAAGGACAGGTCTTCACCGAGGTAACTGTCGACATCGCGCCAGTTGCTGGTGGCCATGACGCGTCCGGTGGTGTCCATGACGTAGATGGCCCGACTGCGGCTGCGCCGGTTCAGGCCTTCAAGGTAATCGTTGACCTTTTGCCGGTGCTCCGGGGTCGGGTCGGCCAGCAGCTGCGACACACTGGTTTCGAGTTCCAGCAGGCTGGGCAGGTAGGTGTATTTGCTGATCTCGCTTTCGACCGCGCGGGCGTGCAGTTCCAGCTGGCGCTGGCCATTTTCGCCGAGGCTGCGAATGCCGAAATGTTCACTGGTCCAGAAGCCGATAAAACCCAACCCGATCATCAGGGCGATGATCAGTGGCGGCAGGAACAAATGACGAATCAGACGAGGCTTCACGGCAAGTGATGGCGGCGCGGCGCGATAGAGATTGGGGTCGCATTTCATCACAGTTGCCTTGGGTCAACCACCACACTTGCAGGCTCACCGCTGTCCCTGTGGGAGCGAGCTTGCTCGCGAAGAGGTCGGATCAGCCAACATCAATGTTGAATGTCAGTCCGCTTTCGCGAGCAAGCTCGCTCCCACAGGGATCAATGTGATGGCGCAAGTACTCGGTTTTAGTGCTGCAGGATTTTCTCGAGGAAGTGCTGCGCGCGTTCCGAGCGGGCACTGATGTCGCCGAAGAATTCCTCTTTCGGGCAGTCCTCGATGATCTTGCCGGCGTCCATGAAGATCACGCGATCAGCCACTTTGCGCGCAAAGCCCATTTCGTGGGTTACGCACATCATGGTCATGCCTTCGTGGGCCAGTTGCACCATCACGTCGAGCACTTCGTTAACCATCTCCGGGTCGAGCGCCGAAGTCGGTTCGTCGAACAGCATGACGATCGGGTCCATCGCCAGCGCACGGGCAATCGCCACACGCTGTTGCTGACCACCGGACAATTGCCCCGGGTGCTTGTGGGCGTGCGCCGACAGACCGACGCGCTCGAGCAGTTGCAGACCTTTCTTGGTCGCCTCTTCCTTGCTCCGGCCCAGCACCTTGATCTGCGCGATGGTCAGGTTTTCGGTGATGGTCAGGTGCGGGAACAGCTCGAAATGCTGGAACACCATGCCGACGCGCGAACGCAGTTTCGGCAGGTTGGTCTTCGAGTCGGCAATCGACGTGCCGTCGACGACGATGTCGCCTTTCTGGAACGGTTCCAGCGCGTTGACGCATTTGATCAGGGTCGATTTGCCGGAACCCGACGGGCCGCAGACCACGATCACTTCGCCTTTTTTGACCTCGGTGCTGCAATCAGTCAGCACCTGGAAGTCGCCATACCACTTGTTGATGTTCTTGATAGAGATCATACGGCAAACCTTTTTTGCAGACGCTTGACCAGCAGCGAGGCGGAAAAGCTGATGATGAAGTAGACGACACCGGCGAAGATCAGGAACTCGTTGGAACGACCGATGATGTCGCCGCTGGAGCGGGCGGAGTTGAGGAAGTCCACCAGGCCCACGGTGTAAACCAGCGAGGTGTCCTGGAACAGGATGATCGACTGTTGCAGCAGCAACGGCGTCATCTTGCGGAACGCCTGGGGCAGGATGATCAGACGCATGGTCTGGCCATAGGTCATGCCCATCGCCTGCGCGGCGGCCATCTGGCCTTTGGGGATCGACTGCACACCGGCCCGGACGATTTCGCAGAAGTACGCGGCTTCGAACATCATGAAGGCCACGACGCAGGAGGTGAACGCACCGATCGGCGTGTCTTCACCGGTGATCCAGCGCAGCACGAACGGCACCGCCAGGTAGAACCAGGTGATCACCAACAGCAGCGGAATCGAACGGAAGTAGTTCACATAAGCGCCGGCCACGCGGGACAGCAATTTGCTCGACGACAGGCGCATCAGCGCCAGGATCGTCCCCAGCACGATGCCGCCGACCACACCCATGACCATCAACTGCAAGGTCATGACCATGCCGTTCCACAGGCCCGGGATAGCGGGGATGATGCCGCTGAAATCGAAGTCCATTATTTACCCCCCACGGAGATCAGGCCGGGCACCGCGACTTTCTTCTCGACCATGCGCATCAGCAACATCAGGCTCATGTTCAGGGTGAAGTAGATCAGCGTGGCCAGGGTGAAGGCTTCAAACAGGTTGGCCGAGAACTCAGCGGTCTGTTTGGTTTGCGCCAGCAGTTCCATCAGGCCGATCAAGGACGCCACGGAGGAGTTCTTGAAGACGTTGAGGAATTCCGAGGTAAGCGGCGGAATGATGATGCGGTAGGCCTGGGGCAGCAGCACGTTCCAGTAGATCTGCGGCAGCTTGAAGCCCATGGCGCGGGCGGCGGATTCCTGGCCGCGTGGCAGCGCCTGGATACCGGTACGCACTTGTTCGCAGACACGGGCAGCGGTAAACAGACCCAGACAGACGACAACGCTCAGGTAAGCCGAGGTGGTCGGGTTGAGGTCCTGTTTGTACCAGTCCTGCAGGTTTTGCGGCAGCAGGTCGGGTACCAGGAAGTACCAGATGAACAGCTGAACCAGCAGCGGCACGTTACGGAACAGCTCGACGTAGCAGGTGGCAATGCCCGATACGATGCGGTTTGGCACCGTGCGCATGACGCCCAGAATGGAGCCCAGCAGCAAGGCGATGATCCACGCCACGATGGCGATGGCAATGGTCCAGCCCAAACCGGTGACGTACCAGTCGAGATAAGTCTCGCTGCCGACGCCGGTGGACTTGAAGAACACGCCCCAGTCCCAGTTGTAATTCATTAGGGTCTCCCCTCGAGATCGATCGATGTACAAGCACCCGCTTGGGGAAGATCCTTTCCCGCCTGACGTTGAACGTCAGGCACACGCGATCGGCTCGAAAACCGCCAGGTCGAGTGTTCCACAGTACAGCCCGCAGGTAGTAACAGACGCCTGAGGAGAGTGGCCCCCTCAGGCAATAAGGTTAGTCAGGAATCAGATTTTTACGTCAGGCGCCGGCTTGTCGCTCGGGTTGGCGATCAGATCTTTTACCTTGTCGCTCATCGGGAAGTTCAGGTTCAGGCCTTTTGGTGGAACCGGGCTTTCGAACCACTTGCTGTAGATCTTGTTGATCTCGCCAGACTTGTACAGGGCGACGATGGCGTCATCGACAGCCTTCTTGAAGGCCGGGTCATCTTTGCGAACCATGCACGCATAGGCTTCGAAGGACTGTGGAGTACCGGTGATGACCCAGTCGTCCGGCTTCTTGGCCTTGGCTTCTTCACCGGCCAGCAGGGCGTCGTCCATCATGAAGGCAACGGCACGGCCGCTTTCCAGCATGTTGAAGGATTCGCCGTGGTCTTTGGCGGAGATGATGTTCATGCCCATCTGCTTGTCGGCGTTCATCGCTTTGATGATGCGCTCGGACGTGGTGCCGGCGGTGGTCACGACGTTTTTGCCTTTCAGGTCGGCAAAGTCAGCGTAGGACGGCTTGCCATCCTTGTCTTTCTTGACCAGCAGACGGGTGCCGATTTCGAAGATGTTGACGGTGAAGTCGACTTGCTGGGCGCGTTCGGCATTGTTGGTGGTGGAGCCGCACTCGATATCCGCGGTGCCGTTCTGGATCAGCGGGATACGGGTTTGCGAGGTCACCAGGTTGTATTTGACCTGCAGGTCTGGCTTGTTCAGGTCTTTTTTCAGGGCTTCAACGATGGCCACTTGAATGTCGTGGGAGTAGCCCACGGGTTTGCCGGAAGCATCGGCAATGTAGGAAAACGGAATGGAGCTGTCACGGTGAGCGAGCGTAATGGTGCCCGAATCGTTGATTTTCTTCAGGGTGCCGGTGAGTTCGGCGGCGAAAACTGGCGTGCTGATCAGAGCGGCCGCAATGGCTGCGCCCAGGATATGGGGAACGATGCGCATCAAATTTTCCTCGAATTGTTTTTTTTATGGAGCCAGTTCGTCGGCCCTTTTGTGCTTCGAATGCCTGACGGCTCCTGAAGTGTTGGCACAACAAGCATTCGTCGAGAGAGTGTAGAGCATGACTCGTGCCAGACCAGTGAGATGTACTTAACTTTATGATTTATAACGTTATTAAAGTTTTGTGATGGTTTGTTTTGGCGTAACTGATCCGGTTTACCGAATCGACCGGGAAGTCGCGTTCGGAAAACCGAACGAGCAACAGCCCCTCACCCTAGCCCTCTCCCGGGGGAGAGGGGGCTGACCGCGGCGACTGGGTGAGATGCACCGACTTGAGATACCGAGTCGAACTCAGGCTTTACAGAGCACCTCGATCGGCTCCCTTCCCCCTCTACCCCTTGGGGGAGAGGGCTGGGGTGAGGGGGAAAGATCTAACTGACACAATCAGGTTCAACAGAACCCACAAAACAAGAAGCCCCTGAATCTCTCAATTCAGGGGCCTTCGTTTAAGCAATGTTCACATCACGCCGCTTCGATCTTGCTACGGTTCTGTTCGACCTTGCCCAGATACGCCGCAAGCTTCTCTTGCTCTGCCGGGGTAGTGAAAAGGCCCAGCTTGCTACGACGCCACAGAATGTCATGCGCCGTAGTCGCCCACTCTTCGCTGCACAGGTAATCCACTTCGCGAGTGTAGAGCCCGCCGCCGAGGTGTTCGCCCATGTCGGCCAGGGTTTCCACCCCTTCAAGCATGCGCCAGGTGCGGCTGCCGTAAGTGGTGGACCAGCGACGAGCGATCTCGGTCGGCACGAAGTCGAACTTGTCGCGAATCTGCGCGCACAAGGCTTGTGGCGTGGTCATGTCTTCGCCGCCGGGCAGGGTAGCGGTGGCTGTCCAGCTCGGGCGCATCTGGGTGAAGAACGGCAGCAACTGCGCCATCGCCGACTCGGCGAGTTTGCGGTAGGTGGTCAGCTTGCCGCCGAATACCGACAATAGTGGCGCTTCTTCGGTGTTGCCGGACAGTGCCAGGGTGTAATCGCGGGTGACGGCCGACGGGTTGTCGGATTCGTCGTTGCACAGTGGGCGTACGCCCGAGTAGCTGTGCTGGATGTCGTCGCGGCTGACTTGCTGCTTGAAGTGGGCGTTGACCACTTTCAACAGGTAATCGGTTTCACCTTCGGTGATGGCCACTTTCGCCGGATCACCGGTGTATTCACGGTCGGTGGTGCCGATCAGGGTAAAGTGGTTCAGGTACGGAATGGTGAAAACGATGCGCTGATCTTCGTTTTGCAGAATGTGTGCATGATCACCTTCGTACAGCTTCGGCACGATGATGTGGCTGCCCTGAATCAGACGGATGCCGTACGGCGATTCCATCTTCAGATCGTCACGAATGAACTTGGCGACCCACGGGCCAGCGGCGTTCACCAGCGCTTTGGCAGTGATCGAAAACAGGCTGCCATCGGCACGTTCCAGATTCAGGTGCCACAGGCCTTTGGCGCGACGGGCGCTGACGCAGCGAGTCTGGGTGTGCACGTGGGCGCCTTTTTCGCGGGCGGCCATGGCGTTCAAAACCACGAGGCGGGCGTCGTCGACCCAGCAGTCGGAGTATTCGAAGCCTTTCTTGATTTCGCTTTTCAGCGCGCTGTCGGCACCAAACTTGAGGCTTTTCGAACCTGGCAGTTTTTCGCGCTTGCCGAGGTTGTCATAGAGGAACAGGCCAGCCCGGATCATCCATGCCGGGCGCAGGTGCGGACGGTGTGGCAACACGAAGCGCATCGGCTTGACGATGTGCGGCGCCTTGGCCAGCAGCACTTCGCGTTCGGCCAGCGCTTCACGCACCAGACGGAATTCGTAATGTTCGAGGTAGCGCAGGCCGCCGTGGATCAGCTTGCTGCTGGCCGACGAGGTGTGGCTGGCCAGATCGTCTTTTTCACAAAGGAACACCGAAAGCCCGCGACCGGCGGCATCCGCTGCGATCCCCACGCCATTGATCCCGCCGCCGATAACGGCGATGTCGTAGATCTCGGAGATTGGGGGCGTACGCAAGGTAGAGGTGGACATCGGCTGGCCTCGGGTTCTTTTGATTTTCTATATTGGAAATCGAACATGAATGTTCATTTGCGAAAATGGTAGCCCATAAAGACGCGCGCAGCCAGTCGCATTCGATTGAAAAAACTCATCGAAGGGCGGCTAAAAGAAAATTTTCGAACATTAAATGCGCGCAAGGGCGCAGAAGACGTGTTGTTTGATCGATTGTTTTCGTCGGATCGCCGCCCGGAGCAGGCTCGCTCCCACAGTGGGTGGAAGACTCACAAATCTTGTGATTGGCTCGTATCTCTGTGGGAGCGAGCCTGCTCGCGAAGGCGTCAGTACAGACAATGAAGAGAAGGGTAGTTAAACGACCTCCAAGCGAATCTTGTGCTGACTCAACAACTGCGCCAGCGCCGGCACCGGCTGCTGATCGGTCACCAGGCAATCGATCAGGCTGATCGGGCCGAGGCGAATCATCGCGTTACGCCCGAACTTGCTCGAATCCGCCGCCAGAATCACCTGCCGCGCATTGGCAATGATTGCCTGCGAAACCCGCACTTCCTGATAATCAAAATCCAGCAAGCTGCCGTCTTCATCGATCCCGCTAATCCCGACCAGGGCGAAATCAACCTTGAACTGATTGATGAAATCCACGCTCGCCTGACCGACCACACCGCCGTCACGACGGACATTGCCGCCGGTCAGCAGCACATCGAAATCATCCTTGGCACTGAGCATCGACGCTACGTGCAGGTTGTTGGTGATGATTTTCAGGTGATTGTGATTGAGCAGGGCGCGGGCAATCGATTCGGTGGTCGTGCCGATGTTGATGAACAGCGAGGCGTGATCGGGAATCTGTGCGGCGATGGCTTCACCGATGCGTTGTTTTTCATCGCGCATCTGATCGGCGCGCATCGCATAGGCAGTGTTTTCAACGCTGGAATCATAGGCGGCACCGCCATGATAACGGCGGAGCAGATTGGCTTCCGCGAGCTGATTGATGTCGCGGCGGATGGTTTGCGGGGTAACAACGAACAGCGTGGCCATTTCCTCGATGCTCACATAGCCGCGTTCGCGGACCAGTTCGAGGATTTGCTGCTGACGGGGAGGCAGATTCATGGGGCTTCCTTTGGGCTGCCGTGCAAAATTTGCCCATGATGACGCAGGAATCCGCTCCCGACCAGTTTCCAAACAACGTGAAAGCTACTTCGTGCTGGGCGCCTACGGCGTTACGCAAGCCATCCTGCGTTAAAAACAGGCTCGGACTGCTCATTTACAAACCCGTAAAGTCGAGTGCGACCCCAGCCGGTCCTCGCCTGTTTTTGCCTTGGCTTGCCTTCGCTCGCTACGCTTTCACGCTGTTTGGACCGCTTTAGCCAGTCCTAAGGTTGGCTTATTCAGCGTCTTCACGCGCCCAATCACGGGTACGACTGACGGCTTTTTTCCAGCCTTTATAGAGTTTCTCTTTCTCCGTTTCGTCGAGGCTCGGCTCGAACTCGCGCTCGATCACCGCTTTGCCGCGCAGTTCTTCCAGGCTGCCCCAGAAACCACACGCCAGACCGGCCAGATACGCTGCGCCAAGCGCTGTGGTTTCACGCATTTGCGGACGCTCGACCTGCGTGCCGAGGATGTCGGCCTGGAACTGCATGAGGAAGTTGTTCGCCACCGCGCCGCCGTCCACGCGCAGGGCTTTGAGGCGTTCGCCGGAGTCCTGTTGCATGGCGTCGAGCACGTCGCGGGTCTGGTAGGCGATCGATTCCAGTGCGGCGCGGATGATGTGATCGACGCGAACACCGCGAGTCAGGCCGAACAGCGCGCCACGGGCATACGGGTCCCAGTACGGAGCGCCCAGACCGGTAAACGCCGGCACCAGGTACACGCCGTTGCTGTCCTTCACTTTATTGGCGAAGTATTCGGTGTCGTGGGCGTCGTTGATGATTTTCAGTTCATCACGCAGCCATTGCACGGTGGAACCGCCGTTGAACACCGCACCTTCCAGCGCATAAGCGACTTCGCCACGCGGGCCGCAAGCGATGGTGGTGAGCATGCCGTGCTGGGATTTCACCGCTTTGTCGCCGGTGTTCATCAGCAGGAAACAGCCGGTGCCGTAGGTGTTTTTCGCCTGGCCTGGCTCCACGCACATCTGGCCGAACAGGGCGGCTTGCTGGTCGCCGGCGATACCACCGATGGCGATGCCGCTCTTGGTGCGACCGTAGATTTCCGAAGAAGCCTTCACTTCCGGGAGCATTTCACGCGGGATGTCGAGGATCTCCAGCATCTTCGAATCCCACTCCAGCGAGTGAATGTTGAAGAGCATGGTGCGCGAGGCGTTGGTGTAGTCGGTGACGTGTACTTTGCCGCCGGTGAACTTCCAGATCAGCCAGCTATCGACGGTGCCGAACAGCAGTTCGCCATTGCGCGCACGCTCGCGGCTGCCTTCGACGTTGTCGAGGATCCACTTCAGTTTGGTGCCGGAGAAGTACGGGTCGGTGACCAGACCGGTGTTATCGCGGATGTACTCTTCGTGACCGTCGCGCTTGAGCTGCTGGCAGATCTCGGTGCTGCGGCGGCACTGCCAGACGATGGCGTTGTACACCGGACGGCCGGTGGTCTTGTCCCAGACCACGGTGGTTTCGCGCTGGTTGGTGATACCGATGGCAGCGACCTGATCGTGGTGCAGACCGGCCTGAGCCAAGGCCTCAACCATCACAGCGCTCTGGGTGGCGAAGATTTCCATCGGGTCGTGTTCGACCCAACCGGCCTGCGGGTAATGCTGAGCGAATTCGCGCTGCGCGGTGCAGACCACGTTCGCATCGCGGTCGAAAATGATCGCGCGGGAGCTGGTCGTACCCTGATCGAGGGCAATGATGTAGTTCTTATTCTGAATGTCGGTCATGTCGATTGCCTTGGACGAAATAAGGGAGAGTGGGCCGTGGCGCAGGCTCTATAGGGCAGGAGCCGGCGCCGACTGTTTCAAGAAGTTCTTGGTTTGCCGTCAATGGCCGGTTCTGCATCCTTTGTAGCAGGTGTGGCGCCGGTCAGGTGACGGGCGATAAGCCCGCGGTACCCGGCAGCGCCGAGGCAGGCACCGACAATCGGTGCAAAAATCGGAATCAGGAAGTACGGAATATCGCGACCGCCAGTGAAGGAAATTTCACCCCAGCCGGTAAAGAAAGTCATCAGTTTCGGACCGAAGTCACGCGCCGGGTTCATCGCAAAACCGGTCAGCGGGCCCATGGAACTGCCGATCACCGCGATCAGCAAGCCGATCAGCAGCGGCGCCAATGGGCCTTTTGGCAGGCCATTGTTATCGTCGGTCAGCGACATGATCACGCCCATCAGGATCGCGGTGATGATCATCTCGACCAGAAATGCCTGAGCAGTCGACAGCACCGGATTCGGGAAGGTCGAGAACACCGACGCCAACTCAAGGCTGGCGGTCGAGCCACGAACCATTTGGTGAGTTTGTTCGTAATCGAAGAACAGGTTGCTGTACAGCGTGTAAACCAGCAGCGCGCCGCAGAAGGCGCCAGCGATCTGGGCAAGAATATAGAACGGCAGTTTGCGCTTTTCGAAGTCGGCGAAGATCGTCAGCGCGATGCTCACGGCCGGGTTCAGGTGCGCACCGGAAACACCCGCGGTGAGGTAGATCGCCATGCTCACGCCGACGCCCCAGATGATGCTGATTTCCCACAGGCCGAAGCTGGCGCCCGCGACTTTGAGCGCGGCGACACAACCAGTGCCGAAAAAGATCAGCAGGGCAGTACCCAGAAACTCGGCCATGCATTGGCTCGAGAGCGTTGGTTGCTGTAAAGCAGTTGTCATTGAAAACCTCGGTTTTTGTTGTTGTCTGGCGCGATGCCGTCAGGGCAGGGCGCGATTTTCCCCGGTCAGGAATCCCCATTCCTTTCCCGGTTTACTGCTGGGTGCTGCGATGACGATAATTCTTACATTATTCAGATTCGAAAAAATATAGACAAGAAACAAACCTGTCAAAGGTCGAAAGTGAACCATCGGTCACAATAAAACTATTCGTTGTGTGAATGATCCTCTGCCGTCGCTGCAGTGCCGTGCGCTCGAAAAGTCTGTAAGCCACGGGAATCGTGGCTTGGGATAGAGCCTTTTAGGGGCTGATCACCTAGAATCCGGCACAGTGTTTTTCCGTCAATGCCGAGCCCGGAGCTGCCATGACCCCTGCGTTGGACTTGTTGAAAAAAGTTCGTGCCGAACATCGCGTGCACAGTTACGAACATGACCCAAAGGCCGCGTCCTATGGGCTGGAGGCCGCAGAGAAACTGGCGCTTGAGCCGGCGCAGGTGTTTAAAACCCTGCTCGCGGCCAGCGAAAAGGGCGAGTTACTGGTGGCGGTGGTGCCGGTCGTCGGAAGCCTCGACCTCAAAGGTCTGGCGCATGCGGCAGGTGTGAAAAAAGTCGAGATGGCCGACCCGGCAGCAGCCCAGCGTTCCACCGGTTATCTGTTGGGCGGCATTAGCCCGTTGGGGCAGAAGAAGCGCCTGCGCACCTTCATCGATAACTCGGCTCAGGGTTTTGCGACTATTTATGTCAGCGCCGGTCGGCGAGGCCTGGAGGTCGAACTGGCACCCGCCGTGCTCGCCGAGCATACCCAGGCGAAATTTGCCGATATCGGCCGCGCGTAAGCGTTATCGCTGTATGTAGAAAATTGCCCGGTTCTGTCACTGGCGCTGAGCGCATCGTGGTTGCATGCTCTGGCGACTGACTTAGGGAGAAGGTTATGCAGCTCGAGTTTCATCAGGTCGACGCGTTCAGTGATCGGCCGTTCAGTGGCAATCCGGCGATGATTTACCGGTTGGATGCATGGCTCGCGGATGAGCTGATGCAGAAGATCGCCGGCGAACACAATCTGGCGGAAACTGCGTTTCTGGTGCGTGAGGGATCGGTCTGGCATATCCGCTGGTTCACCCCGACCACTGAAGTACCGTTGTGCGGGCACGCCACGCTGGCCAGCGCTTATGTGCTGTTCGAGATCTATAAGGAAACCGCCGAGCGTATCGACTTCACTTGTAAGTCCGGCGCACTGAGCGTCACTCGAGAGGGTGATCGGTTGTGGCTGGATTTCCCCTCGATCGTACCGTCAGAGATTGGTGTGACGCTGGACGTCGAGCGGGCGCTGGGTGTTGAGGCGGTGGATGTGCTCGGCTCGAACGAACTGTTCGTGGTGCTGGAGTCGGAGCAGGCCGTGCTTGATTGCAAACCGGACATGGTTGCGCTGGCCAAGCTGCCGTGGCTGGGTGCGATCGTCACGGCGCGCGGCAATCAGCACGATTTTGTCTCGCGCTATTTCGCCCCGGCGATTGGCATCAATGAAGATCCGGTGACCGGTTCGACGCATTGCAGTCTGATCCCGTATTGGTCGAAGCGTCTGGGCAAGTCGAGTCTGACGGCGTATCAGCGTTCGGCGCGGGGTGGGGAGTTGTTCTGTCGGCTAGAGGGCGAGCGAGTAAAAATCGGCGGCAATGCGACGCTGGTTGCCAGCGGCACCTTGATCCTGGGTTAACGCAACCCCCTGTAGGAGTGAGCCTGCTCGCGATAGCGGTGTGTCAGTCGATATATATGTTGATTGACACACCGCTATCGCGAGCAGGCTCACTCCTACAAGGAGAATGGGTGTTGGATCAGAGGGCGGCGCTGTAGCGGCGCACGCCGTTTTCCACTGCCGGGATTTGTGCGGCGGTGCTGCCCGATGCCTGGAACAGTACGAGGTGTTCAGCGGCAACCCGAATCCCCACTTCCGCGCCAACCTGATGATCAGCGTGGCTCGGAAAAATCGACTCCAACTGCGCCCCCGTAGGCAACTGCAGACGATACAGCGTCGACGCGCCAAGGAACGTCTTGCCGACAATCCGCGCTTTCAAACCACTGTCCGGCGCATAAACAATGTCATCCGGGCGCAGCAGCACATCCACCGCGCCGCCAATCGGCCACGTATAAGCGCGATTCCCGCGCAACTCACCCAGTTCGGTCTGCACCGATTCCGGGCTGCCGAGCTGGCCGCGAATAAAGTAACCCTGACCGATGAAGCTGGCCACGTACGGCGTTGCCGGTTCGTGATACAGGTTGTACGGCGTGTCCCATTGCTCCAGGCGCCCCTCCTTGAACACGCCAACGTGATCGCTGACGGCGAAGGCTTCTTCCTGGTCGTGGGTCACCAGAATCGCACTGGTGCCACGGGCCTTGAGAATGTCGCGCACCTCATGACTGAGCTTGCGGCGCAGCTCGCCATCGAGGTTGGAGAACGGCTCATCGAGCAGCAGCAATTGCGGCTCCGGCGCCAATGCGCGGGCGAGGGCTACGCGCTGTTGCTGGCCGCCGGACAACTCGTGAGGGAAGCGTTTGCCGAGGTTCTTCAGGTTGACCAGTTCGAGCAGTTCTTCGGTCACGCGCTCCTTGTTCGGATGCTTGCGGATACCGAAGGCAATATTGTCGGCGACGCTCAGGTGCGGGAACAGTGCGTAATCCTGAAACACCATCCCGATCCGGCGTTTCTCCGGCGCCAGAGTGAAACCGGCGCTGGAAATGGTTTCGCCGCCGAGGGTGATCTCACCTTCATGCACCGGCTCGAAACCGGCGATGGCGCGCAGGGTGGTGGTCTTGCCGCAGCCGGACGAGCCGAGCAGGCAGCCGATGTCACCGGCGTTGAGGTGCAGATTGAGGTTCTGCACCACGCGTTGATCTTGATAACCGCAAGCGAGGTTGCGCAGGTTCAGCAGTAATTCATGGCTCATGCGTGGTGATATGCCGGTTCGACGAGGAACTCGAGCAGGGCCTTCTGTGCGTGGAGACGGTTTTCTGCCTGATCCCACGCGACAGAGCGCGGGTCATCAAGCAGGTCGAGGCTGATTTCTTCGCCACGGTGCGCAGGCAGGCAGTGCATGAACAGCACGTCCTCGGCAGCGAGGTCGAGCAGGGCACGGTTGACCTGGAACGGCGCGAACAGCTTGAGGCGCTTGGCAGTTTCCTCTTCCTGACCCATCGAAGTCCAGACATCGGTGCTCACCAGGTGCGCGCCGCGTACGGCGTCGGCAGGATCACGGACGATGGTCACACGATCGCCAGCCTTGGCGACGAACTCTGGGTTGGGCTCGTAGCCTTCCGGGCAGGCAACGCGCAACTGGAAGTCGAACTGCATCGCCGCTTCTATATAGCTGTTGCACATGTTGTTGCCGTCGCCGATCCAGGCCACGGTTTTGCCTTGGATCGAGCCACGATGCTCAAGGAACGTCTGCATGTCGGCCAGCAACTGACACGGGTGCAGGTCATCGGACAGGCCGTTGATCACGGGCACGCGGGAGTTGGCGGCGAATTCGGTCAAGGTGCTGTGGGCAAAGGTACGGATCATCACCGCATCGAGCATGCTCGACATGACGATGGCGCAGTCGCCGATCGGCTCGCCACGGCCCAGTTGGGTATCGCGGGGCGAGAGGAAGATCGCCTGGCCGCCGAGCTGGATCATGCCAGCCTCGAAGGAGATCCGGGTACGGGTCGAGGACTTCTCGAAGATCATGCCCAGCACGCGGTTTTTCAGAGGCTCGAACAGTACGCCGCGGTTACGCAGGTCCTTGAGCTCAACGCCTCGACGGATCACGCTGACCAGCTCTTCGGGCGTGCAATCCATCAGGGAGAGAAAGTGCCTTGCGCTCATCATTGACTACCTTTTGCTACAAACCGCAGATGCTCAAAGCCTTGTTTAGCGGAACAACGGGCGAGACCTGCGGCGTAAGCCGCACGGGGCGACGAAATAGGGGAAGGCGCGATATTGACACTAAATGTCGCGTTTTTCCAATAGGCTACGGTTTTTGCGGAAATCGAAGGGTGCACTGGATGTTGCAGTCGCGCATTTGCAGCCGGGTTCAGGGGCGCCGCGAGCCTCTTTGTACACTGGCCTCGCAGGGCTTGGCAATGCGGCGTGGCGGGGATCGTGTCGCTTGGGTCGGTTTACGACCGTGGCGCCATGCCATCATTTGGTCGGATGCTCAGGCTGAAACATTTGCTAAAGCAAAGTGCTGGGTTATAAATAAGTTTCGAGCGACGCAGGAAGCCTCCGCATGGAATCGAAAGAAAAACTGTTAATGGAATTGCTGGGCCATACGGCTCGCTCTCTGACCCATCTCACCGCGTCGGTCACCTCAATGTCCTTCGAACTGCTGCGCAGCGAAGACGAAGTGGTGAAGACCGTCGGTCGCCACATGATCGATCGCATGGCGACCATCAGTGCCGGCCTCGACGAACACTGGCGATTGATCGGCGAACTCACCGGCGTACACGTCGCCCACGAGCAGATCGAAACCATCCAGGAAATTCAGCTGGCCGCGCCGCCGCAGTTGCCGTCGAACTGATCATGGCGGTTTATCGGCTCACCTGATAGGTGTCGATTCACAAGACGAACGTCGCTGGCGCCTGAACGGCGCCGGGGCCATAGTTTTGTTCCCGCGGGCGTGATTACCCGCCCAGAACAAGACAGAGACTGGCCATGACCAAGACTCTCCATCACCGTGCCTGCCACCTGTGCGAAGCCATTTGCGGGCTGACCATCGAGACCACCGAAACTGACGGTAATGTCGCGATCACCTCGATCAAGGGTGATGCGCTCGACACCTTCAGCCGTGGCCACATCTGCCCCAAAGCCGTGGCCCTGCAAGATATCCAGAACGATCCGGATCGTCTGCGTCAGCCTATGCGCCGGGTGGGCAGTGAATGGCTGCCGATCGAGTGGGACGAGGCGTTTACGCTGGTGGCCGAGAGGCTGGCGGCAATTCAGGAGCGGCATGGTCAGAACGCCGTGGCGGTATATCAGGGTAATCCGAGCGTGCACAATTACGGGTTGATGACCCACAGCAACTATTTCCTCGGGTTGTTGAAGACGCGTAATCGCTTCTCGGCGACCTCGGTCGATCAGTTGCCACATCACCTGAGCAGCTATCTGATGTATGGCCACGGCCTGCTGCTGCCGATTCCGGACATTGATCACACCGACTTCATGCTGATCCTCGGCGGCAACCCGCTGGCGTCCAACGGCAGCATCATGACCGTGCCGGATGTCGAGAAACGTTTAAAGGCAATCCAGGCGCGCGGCGGTAAAGTCGTTGTGGTCGATCCACGGCGCAGCGAGACGGCGGCGATAGCCGACCAACATTTGTTCGTGCGTCCCGGGGGCGATGCGGCGTTGTTGTTTGGCGTGCTCAACACGCTGTTTAGCGAGGGGCTGACCCGCGACAGTCATCTGCCGGTTGATGGCATGGACGAAGTGCGTGCAGCCGTCGCAGGTTTCACTGCTGAAGCCATGAGCCCGCTGTGCGCCGTGCCTGCTGAGCAGATCCGCCAACTGGCCCGCGACTTCGCCGCAGCGCCGAGTGCGGTGTGCTATGGGCGCATGGGCGTTTCGACGCAAGCGTTCGGTACGCTGTGCCATTGGGTCGTGCAGTTGATCAATCTGGTCACTGGCAACCTCGACCGGGTTGGCGGCGCGCTGTGCACCGAACCTGCGGTGGATCTGGTGGCGTCGACCTCGGGCGGGCATTTCAACAAATGGCAGAGCCGTGTCTCGGGACGTCCTGAATACGGCGGCGAGTTACCGGTCTCGGCGCTGGCCGAAGAGATGCTTACTGAAGGTGAGGGCCAGATCCGTGCACTGATCACCGTCGCAGGCAACCCGGTGCTGTCGACGCCGAACGGGCGGCAACTGGAGCAGGCGCTGGACGGTCTCGAGTTCATGGTCAGCATCGACCTGTACATCAATGAAACCACGCGCTATGCCGACCTGATCCTGCCGTCGACCTCGGCGCTGGAGAATGATCACTACGACACGACGTTCAATCTGTTCGCGGTGCGTAACGTCACCCGCTTCAACCGCGCGATCCTCGCCAAGCCAGAGGGCGCCTTGCATGACTGGGAGATCTTCGTCGGCCTGGCCAAGGCCTTTGCCGAAAATACCGGCAAGGAGCTGAAACCGACCATGCCACCGGCGAAAATGATCGACATGGGCCTGCGTATGGGGATGTACGGCGACGCGTCTGAGCAAAAGCTGTCACTGGCGACGTTGTTCGATCATCCCCACGGGATTGATCTGGGGGCGCTGAAAGCGAATCTGGCGTCGCGTCTTAAAACGCCGAATCAGCGCGTGCAGGCCGCTCCGCCAGAGATTCTCGCTGACCTTGCACGTTTCGCTGCGCTACAGGCTCCGGCCGCTGATGAGCTGTTGATGATTGGCCGCCGCCACGTACGCAGCAACAATTCGTGGATGCACAACTATCACCGTCTGGTGAAGGGCAAGCCGCGTCATCAGTTGCTGATGCACCCGGATGATCTTGCCAGTCGTGGTCTCAACGATGGTCAGCTTGTGCGCGTCAGTTCGCGGGTCGGCCAGATCGAGGTGGAAGTGCTTGGCAGTCTGGACATGATGAGGGGTGTGGTCAGTTTGCCGCACGGCTGGGGCCATGCGCGGCCAGGTGTGCAAATGGCGATTGCCAGCGGTCAGCCGGGGTCGAGTGCCAATGACCTGACCGATGAATGCCAGCTTGATGAGTTGTCGGGTAACGCGGCGCTTAATGGCGTGCCGGTCACGGTGGCGGCGGCCTGAACATGACTGTCGGGGAGACCGAGCATGGCGCTCGGGATTCCGTTACAATGCGTCACCGTGCCGACCCATGAGTCGGAAAGTTCAGCCGAGGTGCTCCATGGATATCATCGAAACGATTAAAGAGCAGATTGCCAACAACACCATTCTGCTTTACATGAAAGGCTCGCCGAATGCCCCACAGTGTGGCTTCTCCGCGAAAGCTGCGCAGGCTGTGATGGCGTGTGGCGAAAAGTTTGCGTACGTGGACATCCTGCAGAACCCGGAAATCCGCGCCAACCTGCCGAAGTACGCCAACTGGCCGACTTTCCCGCAACTGTGGGTCGGCGGTGAACTGGTCGGCGGTAGCGACATCATGACCGAGATGGCTGCAGACGGTTCGCTGCAAAGCACCATCAAGTCGGCTGTTGAAGCGGCTGCTGCGAACAAGTCCGAAGCCTGATCCGGCTTTTGTGGGAGCGAGCCTGCTCGCGAATGCTTTCTGCCGCTGACGACGTTCTCGGCTGACATGATGCTATCGCCAGCACGCTGGCTCCCACAGGGTTTCAGCATTGACTGAAATCCGGGCAATAAAAAGCCCCGCGCCTCGAAAGAGGGCGGGGCTTTTTAGTGTCTGGAGTTTAGCGGGCGCTAACTTACTCTTCGCCCATCTGCGATTGCAGATAGTTCTCAAGACCGACTTTATCGATCAGACCCAGCTGGGTTTCCAGCCAGTCGATATGTTCTTCTTCGGATTCGAGAATGTCTTCAAGCAGTTCACGGCTACCGAAGTCACCGACAGTTTCGCAATGTGCGATCGCGGTCTTCAGGTCAGCGTGACCGGTCTTCTCGATACGCAGGTCGCACTCCAGCATTTCCTTGGTGTGCTCGCCGATGTGCAGCTTGCCCAGGTCCTGCACGTTCGGCAGGCCTTCGAGGAACAGGATGCGCTTGATCAGCTTGTCCGCGTGTTTCATCTCGTCGATGGATTCTTTGTATTCGTGCTTGCCGAGCTTGTTCAGACCCCAATCTTCATACATGCGCGCATGCAGGAAGTACTGATTGATCGCGACCAGCTCATTGGCAAGGATCTTGTTGAGATGCTGGATGACTGTAATGTCGCCTTTCATGATCGGAGTCCTGCCCTGTATTCGCTGTATATACGGCAGAGTTTGAGCTTCGTACTTATAAGTGTCAAACCTAAGTTATTGAATAATATATGAAAATTAATCGGAATAAGAATGTTTGTGTTCCGCGTCTGGACGCTAAGCAATTGATTTTCAGGCATAAAAAAACCGGACATAAGTCCGGTTCTTTGAAATGGGGGGAGTTACGCGGCAGTAAATTCTACCGGATAAGGGATCGCGGCCTGGGCAGTTTGCAGCTTGGTCAGGGTTTCGCGGACCACTTCCTTGGCAAGGCAGGCACATTTGCCGCATTGGCTGGCGACGCCGGTGGCCTGGCGGACTTCTTTATAGCTGCAGCAACCTTCATAGATCGCTTCGCGGATCTGTCCGTCGGTGACGCCAGTGCAGAGACAAACATACATAAGTGAGAACCGTCGCTGGTTGTGACTCAATTGCGATGGATCTTAATGTTAACGAGAATGATTGTCAAAGTGCTTTCGGAACGCTTCAGCTGATTAATAGCCATGACTGACGAACGGTATTTGCTGGCGATTTGCCTGGCCCCGTAAATGCAGCGCCGTTCTGCGCCTGCTTTAAAAAACCGTTAAGGACAGGCCAAATTCGCAGTGTATGATGGTCGGCCCTTGCGAAGGGGGTTCGTGTCACAGGGCTGTTGCCTGAGGGTGGCAGGCTGGCGCGGACCCTGAACTTCAAGTTTTTACACCAGGAGATATCAATGAGCGTACTCGTAGGCAAACAAGCCCCTGACTTCACCGTCCCGGCCGTACTCGGCAATGGCGAGATCGTTGACAGCTTCACCCTGTCCTCGGCCATCAAAGGCAAATACGGCCTGGTGTTCTTCTACCCACTGGACTTCACCTTCGTCTGCCCGTCCGAGCTGATCGCTCTGGACAACCGCATGGCCGACTTCAAGGCACGCAACGTTGAAGTGATCGCTGTGTCGATCGACTCGCACTTCACTCACAACGCATGGCGCAACACTCCAGTGAACAATGGCGGCATCGGTCAGGTGAAATACACCATGGCTGCCGACATGAAACACGACATCGCCAAAGCCTACGACGTCGAGTCCGAAGGCGGCGTGGCTTTCCGTGGCGCATTCCTGATCGACGACAAAGGCGTGGTTCGTTCGCAGATCATCAACGACCTGCCGCTGGGCCGTAACATGGAAGAGCTGATCCGTCTGGTCGACGCTCTGCAATTCCACGAAGAGCACGGCGAAGTCTGCCCTGCCAACTGGAAAAAAGGCGACAAAGGCATGAACGCTTCGCCAGAAGGCGTTGCTGCTTACCTGACCGAGAACGCTGCGGCCCTGTAAGGCGCAACGTCGAGGTACAAAAAAACCGGCCCACGTGGCCGGTTTTTTTATGCGCGGGATTTACCCGACGACCATCAATCAGTCGTCGAAGTCTTCCCAGCCGCCCATCTGTTTCCAGCGGTTGACGATGCCGCAGAACAGCTCAGCGGTTTTCTCGGTGTCGTAACGTGCCGAGTGCGCCTCACGGCCATCGAAATCGATGTCGGCAGCCTGGCAGGCTTTCGCCAGTACGGTTTGACCGTAGGCCAGACCGGCCAGCGTCGCGGTGTCGAAGCTGGAGAATGGGTGGAACGGGTTGCGCTTCATGTCCAGACGCGCAACGGCCGCGTTGAGGAAGCCAAGGTCGAAGCTGCTGTTGTGACCAACCAGAATCGCGCGCTTGCAGCCGTTGGCCTTCAGCGCCTTGCGGATGCCACGGAAAATGTCGGTCAGCGCAGTTTCTTCGCTGACCGCCATGCGTAGTGGGTGATCGAGCTTGATCCCGGTGAACTCCAGCGCCGCTGCTTCGATGTTGGCGCCTTCGAACGGCTCAACACGGAAGAAGTAGGTGTGGTCCGGGTAAACAAAACCCTTTTCATCCATGGCGATGGTGGTCGCAGCAATCTCCAGCAACGCATCGGTGGCCGAGTTGAAGCCACCGGTTTCTACGTCAACGACAACCGGCAGGTAGCCGCGAAAGCGTGCTGCCATCGGGTGACGGGAACTGCCACCGCCACTTTGACCGTCCAGTTCGTCGTCGAAATGGTCTTCACTCACGCGTGTTCCTCCAGCAGGCGCCAGCGCAGTTTTTCACCGGCGCGCAGCGGGATAACGGTCAGCTCGCCAAACGGCAGGCTGGTCGGGGCGGTCCATTCTTCACGAACCAGGGTGATGCGATCGGTGTTTGCCGGCAGGCCGTAGAAACGGGGGCCGTTGAGGCTGGCGAAGGCTTCGAGCTTGTCCAGCGCGTTACGCTGTTCGAAGGCTTCGGCATACATCTCGATGGCGGCGTACGCGGTGTAGCAACCGGCGCAGCCACAAGCGGCTTCTTTGGCGTGCTGGGCGTGCGGTGCCGAATCGGTGCCGAGGAAGAACTTCGCACTGCCACTGGTGGCGGCGTCGAGCAGGGCTTCCTGGTGCGTATTGCGCTTGAGGATCGGCAGGCAATAGAAGTGCGGCCGAATCCCGCCCACCAGCATGTGATTGCGGTTGTAGAGCAGGTGATGCGCGGTGATGGTCGCGCCAACGTTGGCCGAAGCCTCGTTGACGAACTGCACGGCGTCGGCGGTGGTGATGTGTTCGAACACCACTTTCAGCGTCGGAAAACGCTCGACCACGCGGCGCATGTGCTCATCGATGAAAATCTTTTCGCGGTCGAACACATCGACGTCGCCACGGGTGACTTCACCGTGGATCAACAGCGGCATGCCGACTTCGGCCATGGCTTCGATTGCCGGCAGAATCTTGTCGATGCTGGTCACGCCGGAATCGGAGTTGGTGGTCGCGCCGGCCGGGTACAGCTTGGCGGCATAGACAAAACCACTGGCCTTGGCTTCACGAATTTCTTCGGGCTGGGTGCGGTCGGTGAGGTACAGCACCATCAGCGGCTCAAAGCGACTGCCGGCCGGGCGGGCAGCGAGAATCCGCTGGCGATAGCCGTCGGCTTCAGCGGCGTTGCGCACCGGAGGTACCAGGTTGGGCATGATGATCGCGCGGCCGAAAGTGCGCGCAACATCGGCAACGGTATTGGTCAACACGGCACCATCGCGAAGATGAATGTGCCAGTCGTCGGGACGCAGCAGGGTCAGGCGGTCGGACATGAGGGGATTCCAGGCGGGTCAAACTGAGGCGAATGCTACCGGAAAAGACTCTTGCAGGCACTCGCTATCAAGTTTTGCGGGAAGCTTCCGATATCCCGTAGGTATGCCGTAAACATAGTGTGAATCGGTCTTTGTGTTTCAGAAGCCAATGGAGCCTCCCGTGCGCCAGCGTTATTTAGCCTTGCTCAGTGTGTTTGCCAGCCTTCCCGCGATGGCGCTCACGTACCAGACCCGTCTGGAGAACATTGAGTGGACGGTCGCCGGCGACAAGTTCGAATGTCGTCTGACCCAGCCGATCACCGATTTCGGCTCGGGCGAGTTCGTGCGCAAGGCGGGCGAGCAGGCGATCTTCCGTCTGAACGCCTACAACGCCATGCTTGGCGGTGGTTCGGCAACGTTGCTGGCGGCGGCTGCGCCTTGGCAGCCGGGGCGTGGTGACATCAATCTGGGCAGCGTCCGGCTTGGCAGCGGCAACGTGCTGTTCAGCAGTTCGCAGTCGCAGGCCGGTGGTCTGATCAGCGGTCTGCTGGACGGGCGCAGCCCGGTTGTACGTCGCGCGTCTGGCGATGGCCGTGTCTCGGAAGTGCGTTTATTGCCGGTGAAATTCAGCAAGGCGTTTAACGACTATCAGACCTGTGTGGCGAAATTGCTGCCGCAGAATTTCGACCAGATCAAGCAGTCGCAGATCGGCTTCCCCGGCGAGGGCGTTGATCTGGACGCCGCCGCCAAGGCCAAGCTGCAAGTGATGCTCGAATTCATGAAGGCCGATCCAACGGTCAATCACATCGAGCTCGATGGCCACTCGGACAACAGCGGCAATCGCCTGACCAACCGTGAACTGTCGCGCCGCCGAGCGCTGGCAGTGGTCGACTTCTTCAAGGCCAACGGCATTCAGGAATCGCAGATCACCGTACGCTTCCATGGCGAGCAATATCCGATCGTGCCGAACACCAATGCGGCCAATCGTGCGAAGAACCGTCGGGTCAATGTAAAACTGGCGCGCGTGGCGCCGACCAGCCCCGCACCTGCGCCTCAAGCGAGTACACCAGCCAGCACTGCAGCAACTTCCTGACCCGCCGGTCATCGTCGCGCTCTCGACAGATTCTGTCGCTTTGTCGTCTTAAGCTGTCGCGCCTCTGTAAATTATCGCGTTTGAGCGGTAGACTCCTCGGCTTTCCGTAGAACCCCGTGGAGTGATGGCATGGCGGACGTAAACAAGGTCGTTCTGGCGTATTCCGGCGGCCTGGACACTTCGGTGATCCTCAAGTGGCTGCAGGATACTTATAACTGTGAAGTGGTGACCTTCACCGCCGATCTCGGTCAAGGCGAAGAGGTCGAGCCGGCCCGCGCCAAGGCCCAGGCCATGGGCGTCAAAGAAATCTACATCGACGATCTGCGCGAAGAATTCGTGCGTGATTTCGTGTACCCGATGTTCCGCGCCAACACCGTTTACGAGGGCGAGTACCTGCTGGGTACTTCCATCGCACGTCCGCTGATCGCCAAACGTCTGATCGAAATCGCCAACGAAACCGGCGCTGACGCCATTTCCCATGGCGCCACCGGCAAGGGCAACGACCAGGTGCGTTTCGAACTGGGTGCCTACGCACTCAAGCCAGGCGTAAAAGTCATTGCACCTTGGCGCGAGTGGGACCTGCTGTCCCGCGAGAAGCTGATGGACTACGCCGAAAAGCACGCGATCCCGATCGAGCGTCACGGCAAGAAGAAGTCCCCGTACTCGATGGACGCCAACCTGCTGCACATCTCCTATGAAGGCGGCGTGCTGGAAGACACCTGGACCGAGCACGAAGAAGACATGTGGAAATGGACCGTCTCCCCGGAGAACGCTCCTGATAAACCACAGTATCTGGAACTGACCTACCGTAACGGCGATATCGTTGCGCTGGACGGCGTCGAAATGACTCCGGCCACCGTGCTGGCAACGCTGAACAAGATCGGTGGCGCTCACGGTATCGGCCGTCTCGACATCGTTGAAAACCGTTACGTCGGCATGAAGTCCCGTGGTTGCTACGAAACCCCGGGCGGCACCATCATGCTGCGCGCTCACCGCGCCATCGAGTCGATCACCCTGGACCGCGAAGTCGCTCACCTGAAAGACGAGCTGATGCCGAAATACGCCAGCCTGATCTACACCGGTTACTGGTGGAGCCCTGAGCGTCTGATGCTGCAACAGATGATCGATGCTTCGCAGGTCAACGTGAACGGTGTCGTTCGCCTGAAGCTGTACAAAGGCAACGTGATCGTCACTGGCCGCAAGTCCGACGACTCGCTGTTCGATGCCAACATCGCGACCTTCGAAGAAGACGGCGGTGCTTACAACCAGGCCGACGCGGCGGGCTTCATCAAGCTCAACGCGCTGCGCATGCGCATTGCGGCCAACAAGGGTCGCAAGCTGTTCTAAGCGTTGCAGACTGACGCGCAATGAAAAGGGCGGCCTTGTCATCGAGACAAGGTCGCCCTTTTTGCATCATTCTTTGCCTATCTCTGATCGAGCCGTGCTCCTGGTCTTCGCGTTCGTGGCTACGACTCATCTTTCATGCCCGTCCCAGCAGCGTCACCGCTTGTGAGCACAGGTTATAAACAATACAAAGCGTTTTGCCTGAGCCTTTTTTAACCTGCTTGATGTGCAGCAGCGCATTTTTCGTCAGTAAAACGTCCGACACATGATTGGAAAGAAACACCACCACACGGACAGTTTTCCTGTCGAGGTTTCGGATATTTTCCAGAATCGTGGCTAATTCTTTTGACGCGTCGACATCTCGCGCATCAATGAGATGCAGGTTGCTGATCCACGCGGGCAACTGGATGTTGTGCTGAACAATCAGACTCGACTTGGTGTTGGTCCCCCCAGGTGGATCGGGCGCGGTGTGCACTGTGCACGAGACTTTGCATTCCACTGTGGCTGACTCGTTGGGCACGATACAACTTGATAGTTCAAATGTACCTTGCGTGGATGACTGCTGAGTCGAAGTGTTTCGTTTGCTCTCGCGGTCATTGTTGTCGATTGTTTTTAGAAAGCTCTTGTCTTTGCCGAAGTCTGATGGCGAATAGAGAGAGCGGTAGTTAAAGTTTAAAGTAATAAAAAACAGAAATAGCAGATAGAATGGAAAGCTGATCAGAAACCACACGTAAATCTCTCTGTCTTTGTTGTCGAGAAAAGGCAGGGAAACTGCGGCTGATGTTTCCGAAATGGCTGCAAATATGGCAATTACTGTCATTGGGTTAGTGATCTTGTTTTTTATTTTCAGCATGTTTGTACTCTTGTGTCTGGTCTTTCTCATGGTTAATGGTTTGTGTTGGTTGAGAAGTGGGTAGTTGGTTTTCAGGTATTTATATTTATAGTAAAAGTATTGGGTCGGGTATAAATATCTTGTTTCAAGTGTTTATATTCTGCTCGCTGTTATCGAGTCCGTGTGTCTGCTATTGCGTTATGTTTGCGGTTTGTAATAAATCTCGTCTGCCGGGCGCAAGCTCAAGGGGAGCGAGGCCGTTTTGGCCAGTGCAGGTCAGCGGCGAGTCACCAACTCGATGTCGTCAGTCGTAGTCTGTAACAAGTTGGAAGAGAACTATTGCTTTGGATGGAGGAGGGAATAACGTCGGATTTTTAGGAGGGTAGCGATTTTTTGTAGGATTAATCCGCGATCGCTGTAGGGGATGTCTCTCGATGCAAGTGCATGATAACCCCGGCATGCCATAGAGCAAGTGACTGGGCTATTGTGCGTGTTCTAAAAATTCGAACAGCGAAACTGGACTTGCCCATGAATAAAGTGCTGATCGTGGATGATCACCCTGTCATTCGTCTTGCGGTACGTATGCTGATGGAACGTCATGGCTACGAAGTCATCGCAGAAACTGATAACGGTGTGGATGCGTTACAACTTGCTCGCGAACAAATGCCGGATATTGTCATTCTGGATATAGGAATACCAAAACTTGATGGTCTGGAAGTTATTGCACGCCTGACGTCGACGGCGATGCCTATTAAAGTACTGGTGTTGACTTCCCAGGCGCCTGGGCACTTTTCAATGCGCTGCATGCAGTCGGGGGCTGCCGGTTATGTCTGTAAACAGCAGGACTTGACCGAGTTGCTCAGCGCAATCAAGGCCGTCTTGTCCGGCTACAGTTATTTTCCCAATCAGGCGTTGCATACAGTGCGTACCAGTCTGGGTAATGCCAGTGAAGCCGATATGGTCGATCGTCTGTCCGGTCGGGAAATGATGGTGTTGCAGCAGTTGGCGCGGGGCAAGACCAACAAGGAAATCGCCGATGGCATGTTTTTGAGCAACAAAACGGTGAGTACCTACAAGACGCGTTTGTTGTTGAAGCTCAATGCTCGCTCCCTGGTTGATCTTATCGAACTGGC
This sequence comes from Pseudomonas sp. ZY71, assembly GCF_036542145.1. NCBI lineage: Bacteria > Pseudomonadati > Pseudomonadota > Gammaproteobacteria > Pseudomonadales > Pseudomonadaceae > Pseudomonas > Pseudomonas sp. ZY71. Next base: position 5,323,719 of record NZ_CP144274.1, on the reverse strand, counting down.
GCAGCGTAATGGTCTGGTCTGAATGTATCGATGGCTGACAGGGTCATGGGCCGATCAAACTCAGCTAGCCGCAGAAAGTGAAAAGCCTCCGTTTCGGGAGGCTTTCAAGTATCAGTCATCAAAATCGTACTCGGCCAATTGCTTTTGCAGTCGGCGCTCCTCAAGCAGATTATCGATCGTACGGCGCTTGCTGAGATTGGTCTTGGCGACTTCGAGCACAGGTTCGGCATCATCAGTTTCTGCAGCGATATCGTCATCTACATCCAGTGGCTCTTTGTCGCTACTCATCAGCTAACTCCCGGCTAAGAATGCCTCTGGCGCTCCTTATATCGATATTCCTGCGGCGGGTAAAAAAGATTTTTTCAATCGACTTATCAATTATTCCAATAGCCGGTCAATCGTCCGAAGTTTTGTCCTTGTACTCGCATAAATCCTCGATGCGGCAACTGCCGCAGCGTGGCTTGCGGGCCAGACACACATAACGGCCGTGAAGAATCAGCCAGTGATGAGAGTCGAGCAGGAATTCTTTGGGTACGAACTTCATCAGCTTCTTTTCCACTTCAACCACATTTTTACCTGGTGCAATGCCGGTGCGGTTGCTGACCCGAAAGATGTGGGTGTCGACGGCCATGGTCAGTTGCCGGAAAGCCGTATTGAGTACGACGTTGGCGGTCTTGCGGCCCACTCCCGGCAAGGCTTCGAGCTCTTCACGGGTTTGCGGAACCACACTGCCGTGGCGTTCGACCAGCAGGCGGCAGGTTTCGATGACGTTCTTGGCCTTGCTGTTGTAGAGACCGATTGTCTTGATGTATTCCGATAGACCTTCGACCCCTAAAGCGTGGATCGCCGCCGGCGTATTGGCCACCGGAAACAGCTTTGCCGTGGCCTTGTTGACGCCGACGTCAGTCGACTGCGCAGAAAGAATCACGGCGATCAACAGCTCGAACGGCGAGGAGTAGGCCAGCTCAGTCTTCGGCTCCGGATTGTCTTCGTGCAGGCGGCGGAAAATCTCCAGACGTTTTGCAGCATTCATGGGCGATGCGTTTCCTTGGATATCGAGTTCGGGCGAATCAACGCCTGGCGCGCCGCCAACAGCAGCGCCAACAAAATAAAAGCACCGGGGATCAAGGTGATCAGGTGCAGCCCTTCGCTAAATACAACAAAACCTGGCCAGTCTTCGGACAGCCCCCGGCCGAGACTACCGTGACCGATGAGTTCACGCAGCCCGGCGAGCAGCAACATCAATCCGCCGAACATGCCGCAGAGTTTCAAGCGCTCGACCAGCGATGAGCGCCAGAAGCCATTGTGTTCCAGTACCACGCATTGCAAGGCGATCAGGCCGGCATAGAGGCCGAATGTTTGCTGCCAGGGCAGAAACCAGCGTTGCGCCAACAGGTCTGCACAACTGCTGAAGGTCGCGGCGAGCAGCAGGCCAGCCAGCAATGCGCTCGTGCCAGTGAGGCGAGAGCGTAAAACAGGCATGCACAGGCCATACAGACCCACGACACTGGCGAACATCAATAATGCCCCCAGTGCGCCTGCCAAGGAGTCACTGGTGCCAAGCAGCAGTGTCAGTATCAAAGCATTCGAAAGGGCTGCCGAGCGGTTCATGTTCCGCTCCCCAGCAGTGCCGACCGATGTTCATCGAAGTAGCGCAGCGCATCATGGATAGCGCTGATCGCCGCGCGAGAGGTGATGGTCGCACCGGCGATTTGATCAAATTGTCCTTGATCCTTTTTCAGCGCCCAGCCTGCATCGGTCGGCTCTTTGGCTGATTGGCCGGTAAACGTTTGCAGCCAGGCATTCGGCCAGTCACCCAGATGCCCGCCGAGTGCCGGGGTTTCGGTCTGTTCAAGGGTTTTCACCGCCAATAATTTGCCAGTGGTATCGATGGCGATCAACAGCTCAATGGCACCCGCATAACCCTGGGTCTGACTGCGCAACAGTATCGCGACGGCCTGGCCGTCTCGGGTCGCGCGATAGCCGCCCGACAAGGTGCTGTGACTCAGGGTGGTGTCTGTCAAAGCCAGAGGCTGTTCCAGCGGTTGATTGTCGTAGGTCTCGAGCGGGAGCAGGTCGAGCAGTTTGCGGCTTTCGATCAAGCGCTGTTCGGCGGCAATCTGCGGTGCGTTAATGCGCTGTACGAAGTAGGTCGCGCCGATGCCGATGACCGCCAACAGCAGCACAATAAACGCGCTCGCCGTACGATTCATGGCCTCACCTCAACCTGACGGTCAGTGGCAAATCGCTCCAGCGCCGGCACGCAAAGATTCATCAGCAGCACCGCAAACGCCACGCCATCCGGATACCCACCCCAGGTGCGAATCAAATAAGTCAGCAGCCCGACCCCGATGCCGAACAGCAGGCGGGCGAGCGCGGTTTTAGCTCCCGAGACCGGTTCTGTGATGATGAAGAACGCGCCCAGCATGGTCGCGCCACTGAGCAGGTGGAACAGCGGCGACCCCTGCGAGTCCGACCCGGAACCATTCCAGAACAGCAGGCTGACGACAAATAGACTGGCGAGCATGCCTGCCGGTGCGTGCCAATCGAAGACCCGGCGTTGCAGCAAAAACAAGCCCCCGGCGAGAAACGCCAGATTCACCCATTCCACACCGTGACCGCCAAAGCGACCGAACGCCGGATTACTGGCGAACAATTCGTCCATGGTCAGGCTTTTGTTGATGCGCAAGCTGTCCAGCACGGTGGCCTGTGCCCACGCGTCCGGTGCCACACCTGCGCCGAATACCTGTTGAAACGTTGCCGTCAGATCCAGGCCATGGGCCGGCCAATGGGTCATCGGCTGGGGGAACATCACCATGGCCAAGGCAAACCCGAGCATCGCCGGATTGAACGGATTTCTACCAACGCCACCGTACACGTGCTTGCCAAACAACAGACCCGAGGCAATCGCCGTTACCGTCAGCCACCACGGGCAATAAGGTGGCAGGGCGGCGGCGAGCAATGTCGCGCTGACCAGTGCACTGCCGTCGCGGAGTGTCGGCTGCATTGGCTGTCGACGCAGTCGGAGGACAGCTGCTTCGACCATCAGCGCGGTGACGATAGCCAACATCAAGTTGATCAACACGCCCCAGCCGTACAACCAGAACAGCGTCAGCAGCCCCGGCAAGGCGGCGAGCAGCACCCGTTTCATCGCCTGTTGCAGGCGGTCTTCGGGTGCCTCAAGGGGCGACATGATCTTGCACCTGGCGCTCGGCGTCTTGCAGGCGGGCGCGGGCCTTGTCGAGGGTTTCACTGGGCGTGTCGGCGCGCCGTTCGAGTTTGTTGAGATCCGCGCGGGCGTAGGCCAATTCGGTTTTCAACTGGCGAAGCTGGCTGTCGATAGGGCGTTTTTCGACGCGCACCAGGTCAGGCAAAGGTTGATCGCTGGTGGCTTCGGCGGCGTGCAGGGCCTGCTCGGCATCGCTTAATGCTTGTTCCAGCGCGGCGATCTGCTCGGGCGCCGCTTCGGCGGTTTGGGCTTTTTTCAGATCAGCGCGGCGCATGGCCAACTGGATCTTCGCCCGTTTCAGATCGGCGTCTTTGGCAGGGGCAGGCACTGTGGGTGCTGGCGCAGCGCTGCTTTCAACGGCCGCCAGAGCCTGTTCGGCCGCTTCGAACTGCTGCTGCAACACGATCAGTTGGGTCTGCTGCTCGAACGTTGGCGGATGGCCGAAAGCTTTCAACGATTTGTGCAATTGCGCACGGCTCATGGCCACATCGATCTTGGCTTTCTTCAGCGCCGCATCAGCGGTCGCCGCTTTCTGCGCACGCACCCGTTCCAGTGCTGCCTGTACCGGATCGGTTGCAGTCACTTCAGGTTGCGCCGCCCGTTTTGCCCGCGCTTCACGCTCTGCCTGCTTTTGTTGTTCTTCGCGTTGCAAGCGCTGGTGTCGACGCTCGAAACGTTGACGCGCGTGGTCGCGTTTGGCCGCCCGTGCGCGCTGTTCTTCAAGACTGAATGCCAGACCGCCAACCACCGGCAACGTGCTCGGTGGCAATGGATGCATTTCGATGCAATCCACCGGGCACGGCGCAACACACAGGTCGCAACCGGTGCATTCGTCAATGATCACCGTGTGCATCAGTTTCGCCGCGCCGACAATCGCGTCGATCGGGCAGGCCTGGATGCACTTGGTGCAGCCAATGCATTCGGCTTCACGGATGAACGCCACTTGCGGCGGCGCTGCGCCGCGACTGATGTCCAGTTCCAGCACCGGCACTTTTAACAGTTCAGCCAGCGCGGCAATGGTTTCGTCACCGCCCGGCGGGCACTTGTTGATCGGCTCGCCTGCGACGATGCCTTGCGCATACGGCTTGCATCCGGGATGGCCGCATTTACCGCATTGGGTCTGCGGCAGAAGGGCATCGATGCGTTGAATCAGACTCATGTTTTGATCAGTCCACTGAATCCGAGAAAAATCACTGCGATCAATCCGGCGCTGATCAAATCGATCGGCAAGCCACGAAAGGGCAGGGGAATGTCGTTATCGGCCGTACGTTCACGCAAATCCTGGAACAGGCTCAGTACCAACCAGAAACCCAGCCCGGCACCGAGGCTCAAAGCGGTCGCCTGCAGCAGGCCCCGATCGTTTTGCGCGTTGATCAGTGCCAGCCCGAGCACGCCGGCATTGCCCAGCAACAATGGCCACAAACCTTCGAAGGGCAGATTCGGCAACCTGCGCGCGAGCAGCTTCAACAGTGGCGCAATCAGCAACACACTCAACGGCAGAAACACAAACAGGCGCAGCGCCTCAAGTTGCAACGGCACCAACAGCCAATGCCAGATCGCATAACCCGCCACACCGACAACCGACATCAGGCACAACGTCGCTAGCCCCAACGCATGCACCTGACGACGACTGGCCGCCAACAGCGGATCGACGCCCAGCGGCCAGTGCAACACGAAGTTGTTGAGCAGCGCAGCACTGATAAGCGTAAGCACGAGTTCGGTCATGGTTCTGCCAGCGAAACGGGCGGGTGTCTCTTAAGGTTAGGCATTATCCGGCCAGATATGAAAAATCCCACAGGCATGCCGGGCACGCCTGTGGGATCAATTCACCGCCGAGTGTTACTTGATGCGTTGACCCGGCTTGGCGCCGCTGTCAGGGCTCAGCAGGTAGATTTCTTCACCGCCAGGGCCGGCTGCCATCACCATGCCTTCGGAGATACCGAACTTCATTTTCCGTGGCTTGAGGTTGGCGATCATCATGGTCAGGCGACCGTCGAGTTTGGACGGATCCGGATAGGCGCTCTTGATGCCCGAGAACACGTTGCGTTGCTCGTCACCGATGTCGAGGGTCAGACGCAGCAGCTTGTCAGCACCTTCCACGTGTTCGGCCTTGACGATCAGTGCGACGCGCAGGTCGATCGCGGCAAAGGCATCGAAGTCGATTTCCGGCGACAGCGGATCCTTGGCCAGCTCGCCATTGCCGGCCGGGGCGGCGGCGCCGGTGTCGGTCTGGCTGGCGGTCAGGTCTTCTTTCGAGGCGTCGCTCATGGCTTGTACTTTTACCGGGTCAATACGGGTCATCAACGGCTTGAACTCGTTCAGCTGATGATTGGCCAGCAGCGTGGTGTGGTCGTTCCAGGTCAGCGGGGCGACGTTGAGGAACGCTTCGGCATCGGCGGCCAGCAGCGGCAGCACCGGTTTGAGGAAGATCACCAGTTGGCGGAACAGGTTGATGGCGGTGGCGCAGATCGCCTGGACTTCATCCTGCTTGCCTTCCTGCTTGTTCAACGCCCACGGCGCCTTGTCGGCGATCCACGCGTTGGCGCGGTCGGCCAGGGCCATGGTTTCACGCATGGCACGGGCGAAGTCGCGGGCTTCATAAGCATCGGCAATGCTTGGCGCGGCAGCGAGGAACGCCTCGGTCAGCTCTGGCGCGGCATTGGTGCCGACCAGCAGGCCAGCGTTACCTTTCTGAATGAAACCGGCGCAACGGCTGGCGATGTTGACCACTTTGCCGACCAGGTCGGAGTTGACCTTCTGCACGAAGTCTTCGAGGTTCAGGTCGAGGTCATCGACGCCACGGCCCAGTTTGGCCGCGTAGTAGTAGCGCAGGTATTCCGGCGACAGGTGATCCAGATACGTACGGGCCTTGATGAAGGTGCCGCGCGACTTGGACATTTTCTGGCCGTTGACGGTCAGGTAGCCGTGTACGTTGATGCCGGTCGGCTTGCGGTAACCGGCGCCTTCAAGCATCGCTGGCCAGAACAGCGCGTGGAAGTTGACGATGTCCTTGCCGATGAAGTGGTACAGCTCGGCGGTGGAATCCTTGGCCCAGAACGCGTCGAAATCCAGCTCCGGCGTGCGGTCGCAAAGGTTCTTGAAGCTGGCCATGTAGCCGATCGGCGCATCCAGCCACACGTAGAAATACTTGCCTGGCTCGCCCGGGATCTCGAAACCGAAGTACGGCGCATCGCGGGAGATGTCCCACTGTTGCAGGCCGGCGTCCAGCCATTCGGCGATCTTGTTGGCGACGGCGTCTTGCAGGGTGCCGCTGCGGGTCCAGGTCTGCAGCATTTGCTGAAAGTCTGGCAGTTTGAAGAAGAAGTGCTGGGAATCCTTGAGCACCGGGGTGGCGCCAGAGATCGCCGACTTCGGATCCTTCAGGTCGGTCGGGGCGTAGGTCGCACCACATTTTTCGCAGTTGTCGCCGTACTGGTCTTCGGTGCCACATTTCGGGCAGGTGCCCTTGATGAAGCGGTCGGCCAGGAACATTTTCTTTTCCGGGTCGAAATACTGGGTGATCGAGCGCTGGGCGATGTGCCCGGCGTCACGCAGCTTGATGTAGATCTGGCTCGACAGCTCACGGTTTTCTTCGGCGTGAGTGGAGTGGAAGTTGTCGAAATCAACCAGGAACTCGGCAAAGTCGGCGCTGTGTTCAGCCTGCACGTTGGCGATCAGTTGTTCCGGGGTGATGCCTTCCTTTTCCGCGCGCAGCATGATCGCCGAACCGTGGGCGTCGTCGGCGCAGACGTAAATGCATTGATTGCCGCGATGCTTCTGGAAGCGCACCCACATATCGGTCTGGATATATTCCAGCATATGGCCAAGGTGAATCGAACCGTTGGCGTAGGGCAGGGCGCTGGTGACGAGGATCTTGCGTGGTTCGGACATGTGGGGCTTCGCTACTTGATGAAACGGAGGTCGGCCACTATAAAGCGCCGGGCAAGATATTTCACCCCTGCAAATCGTTGCCGGGCGTGCCGTCCGGAGGATAGAAGGGGTAGGATACCCGCCATCTTTTCCCAGTCTTGTTATCGGAGTTGCCCATGAGCGCCGTCACTCGCGCAGCGGTGGAAGCCGTCCTCAGCCAATACACCGACCCTTACCTGAACCAGGACCCGGTCAGCGCCGGTTGCGTGAAGCACATCGAGATCGTCGGTGACCGCGTCAACGTGCAGCTGGAAATCGGTTACGCCGCCGGTCTGTTCAAGAGCGGCTGGGCGCAATTGCTGCAACTGGCCATCGAGAATCTTGATGGCGTGGTGATCGCCAAGGTTGAAGTGAACAGTGTTATCGCTGCGCACAAGGCGCAGGCGCAGATTCCAGGGCTGGCCAACGTCAAGAACGTGGTCGCCGTGGCTTCGGGCAAGGGTGGCGTGGGCAAGTCGACCACCGCCGCCAACCTCGCGCTGGCCCTGGCCCGTGAAGGCGCCAAAGTGGGGATTCTCGACGCTGATATCTACGGCCCGAGCCAAGGCATCATGTTCGGCATCCCCGAGCGCACCCGCCCTGAGGTCAAGGACCAGAAGTGGTTCGTGCCGCTCAAGGCTCACGGCGTTGAGGTCATGTCGATGGCGTTCCTGACCGACGACAACACGCCGATGGTCTGGCGCGGGCCGATGGTCTCCGGCGCCTTGCTGCAACTGGTCACGCAAACCGCGTGGGGCGATCTGGATTATCTGGTCATCGACATGCCACCGGGCACTGGCGATATCCAGCTGACCCTGGCGCAGAAAGTCCCGGTGGCCGGCGCAGTGATCGTCACCACGCCACAGGATCTGGCACTGCTGGACGCACGCAAAGGCGTGGAAATGTTCCGCAAGGTCAACATTCCGGTGCTGGGCGTGGTGGAAAACATGGCCGTGCACATCTGCTCGAACTGCGGGCATGCCGAGCATCTGTTCGGTGAGGGCGGTGGTGAGAAACTGGCGACTCAGTACGGCGTAGAGCTGCTGGCGTCGCTGCCGCTGTCGATGTTGATCCGCGAACAGGCCGATGGCGGCAAGCCAACGGTGATCGCCGAACCTGACAGCCAGATTGCCATGGTCTATCAGGAACTGGCCCGCCACGTCGGCGCGCGGATTGTGTTGCAGGAAGCGGCGACACCGGCGATGCCGAACATCACCATCAGCGACGATTGATGCATCCGCAACACTGAATAAACCTGTAGGAGTGAGCCTGCTCGCGATAGCGGAATACCATTCAACAGATTTGTTGAATGAATGACTGCAATCGCGAGCAGGCTCACTCCTACACGGGTTTTGTGGTGGGGGTTAGATCCGCAACCCGCCATCCATCTCCAGAATCCGCCCGGTGTAATAGTCGTTTTCGAAGATATACGCCGCCGAGTGCGCAATCTCTTCCGGCTTGCCCATGCGCTTGAGCGGAATCCCCGAAGTCATCTTCTCCAGCGCTTCCGGCTTCATGCCTAGAGTCATCTCGGTTTCGATGAAGCCCGGGGCAATGCCCGCCACGCGAATGCCGTAACGCGCCAGCTCCTTGGCCCAGGTCACTGTCGCTGCAGCAACACCGGCCTTGGCCGCCGAATAGTTGGTCTGGCCAACGTTGCCCGCCCGCGAGATCGACGAAATGTTGATGATCGCGCCGCTGGTCTTCAGCTCGACCATTTTCGCCGCCACTTCACGGGTGCAGAGGAACACGCCGGTCAGGTTGACGTCGATCACCGCCTGCCACTGTGCCAGGCTCATCTTGGTCATTTCGCCGTCCTTGACCTTGAGCAGCAGGCCATCACGGAGGATCCCGGCGTTGTTGATCAGGCCATGAATGGCGCCGAAATCGGCGGCGACCTGAGCGACCATGTGCTCGACCTGCTCTTCATTGGCGACGTTGCACAGATAGCTGCGCGCCTCGACGCCCTTGGCCTTGCAAGCCGCGACCGTGTCGTCGAGTTTTTCCTGATTGAGGTCGACGAGGGCGAGCTTCGCGCCTTTGCCGGCGAAATACTCGGCCATCGAACGGCCCAAACCCTGGCAACCGCCAGTGATAATGATTACTTTGTCGTTGAGTTGCATTCGCATGCCCCGATAGCAGGTCTGAGTAGTTTTTGTTTTCAGCGACTCCCGATCTGCACCGGCCGTGGCTGGTTTGCACATGAGAATTGCCCGCTGGCGTGACGGGGACTTGATCCCGGGCGCCCGTCCGTTTTTTCGACGGATACTATTTAAGGAGTCATAAATTGAGCGTTGAAGTGGCGAAGAATGCCCGAGAATTGCTTCTCAAGGAATACCGTGGAGTGCTGTCGACGCACTCCAAATCGATGCCCGGTTTTCCCTTTGGCTCCGTGGTGCCTTACTGCCTGGACGAGCAGGGCCGGCCGCTGATTCTGATCAGCCGCATCGCCCAGCACACCCACAACCTGCAAAAAGACCCGAAATGCTCGATGCTCGTCGGCGAGCGCGAGGCCGATGATGTGCAAGCCGTTGGTCGCCTGACCTATCTGGCCGAAGCGCAAAAGCTCGAAGACGCAGCTGCCATCGAAGCTGCCGCCGAGCGTTACTACCGTTACTTCCCGGATTCGCAGAACTACCACAAGGCCCACGATTTCGACTTCTGGGTATTGAACCCGGTGCGTCACCGCTACATCGGCGGTTTCGGCGCGATTCACTGGATCGATCAACTGACCCTGGCCAATCCGTTTGCCGGCAAGGCCGAAATCAGCATGGTCGAACACATGAACAGCGATCACGCCAAAGCCATCGCGCACTACGTCGACCTTGCCGGTCTGCCGAAAACTGTACCGGCGCAACTGGCCGGGATCGACACCGAAGGCATGCACCTGCGCATCGGTCAGGCGCTGTACTGGTTGCCGTTTCCGGCACCTTGTAATACGCCGACACAAGTGCGCGAAGCCCTGGTTTCATTGGCTCACGCCGAGGTCTGGAGAAAAAATACAGTGGCCGATGCTTGAATTCACGAAAGGGCGACGTCATCTAAGGCTTACTGCAAGGCATTTCTTGCGTTGAGGAAACTTTGATGCGCCCTTTTCTGTTGCTCTTTCTGCTGTTTCCAGTGCTGGAGCTGTTCGTATTCGTCAAAGTGGCAGGCTCAATCGGGTTTTTCCCGGCCCTGCTGCTGATCATTCTCGGCTCGATGTTCGGTGTTTTTGTGCTGCGCGTCGCCGGTCTGGCCACCGCCCTGCGTGCCCGTGAAAGCCTGAACCGCGGCGAACTGCCCGCGCAAACCATGCTTGAGGGCCTGATGCTGGCGTTGGCCGGCGGCCTGTTGATCCTGCCGGGCTTCATCAGCGATGTGGTCGGTCTGGTCATGCTGCTGCCATTCAGCCGCCGGTTGCTGGCGAACAAAATGCGTCAGCGCGCCGAAGAACAGGCCATGCGTCAGCGTGCGTTCGCCGACGACCTGCAGCCCCGTGGCGGTCCTGCACCGCGTCAGCCTCTGGGCCGCGAGGGTGATGTGATCGAAGGCGAGTTCGAACACCGCGACAGCAAGTAACTGCGTTAGCCACACGGCACCTTCGGGTGCCGTGTTCATTTATGGGCCTCCAGAGTGAAAAATTTTCTGGGCTCGCCCTTGTAATAAGCTTATGCGCCCTTATGTATCGGTCACCGAAAGGTTTCTGGCATTTGAGCCAGTCAGTCTTCCGCGGTTCGTTCGACGAACCGCAACCGGCGCAGGCCGGATTTGTTAAACCCGCCGGGACTACACCGGCCGATGAAAACCACAATTAGGAGAGATCGACAATGAAGCTTCGTCCTCTGCATGACCGCGTCGTAATCCGTCGCAGCGAAGAAGAAAAGAAAACCGCTGGCGGTATCGTCCTGCCAGGTTCGGCTGCTGAAAAAGCCAACCACGGTGTGATTCTCGCTGTAGGCCCGGGCAAAGCTCTGGAAAACGGCGAAGTGCGCGCACTGTCCGTTAAAGAAGGCGACAAGGTTGTGTTCGGTCCTTACTCCGGCAGCAACACAGTGAAAGTCGACGGCGAAGACCTGCTGGTAATGAGCGAGAACGAAATCCTCGCTGTTATCGAAGGCTGATACCCCCGTTCATTTTCCCGCTACTACAAAGTATTTAAGGAATATCGATCATGGCTGCTAAAGAAGTTCTGTTTGGCGATTCCGCCCGTAAAAAAATGCTCAAGGGCGTCAACGTCCTGGCTGACGCAGTAAAAGCGACCCTGGGCCCGAAAGGCCGTAACGTGATCATCGAGAAGAGCTTCGGCGCTCCGACCATCACCAAGGACGGCGTTTCCGTCGCCAAAGAAATCGAACTCGAAGACCGTTTCGAAAACATGGGCGCGCAGCTGGTCAAAGACGTTGCCTCCCGTGCCAACGATGACGCTGGTGACGGTACTACCACCGCTACCGTTCTGGCTCAGTCGATCGTCAACGAAGGCCTGAAAGCCGTCGCTGCCGGCATGAACCCGATGGACCTGAAGCGTGGTATCGACAAAGCGACCATCGCGATCGTCAAAGAGCTGAAGAACCTGTCCAAGCCATGCGCTGACACCAAGGCAATCGCTCAGGTCGGCACCATCTCGGCCAACTCCGACAGCTCCATCGGCGACATCATTGCCGAAGCCATGGAAAAAGTCGGTAAAGAAGGCGTGATCACCGTTGAAGAAGGCACTGGCCTGGAAAACGAACTGTCGGTTGTTGAAGGCATGCAGTTCGACCGTGGCTACCTGTCCCCGTACTTCGTCAACAAGCCAGAGACCATGGTTGCCGAGCTGGACAGCCCGCTGATCCTGCTGGTCGACAAAAAGATCTCGAACATCCGCGAAATGCTGCCAGTGCTGGAAGCCGTTGCCAAAGCCGGCCGTCCACTGCTGATCGTTTCCGAAGACGTTGAAGGCGAAGCCCTGGCGACTCTGGTTGTGAACAACATGCGTGGCATCGTTAAAGTCGCTGCCGTCAAGGCGCCAGGCTTCGGCGACCGTCGCAAGGCCATGCTGCAGGACATCGCTGTTCTGACCGGCGGTACCGTTATCTCCGAAGAGATCGGCCTGAGCCTGGAAGCCGCTACCCTGGAAAACCTCGGTAGCGCCAAGCGTGTGACCATCTCCAAGGAAAACACCATCATCGTTGACGGTGCTGGCGTTGAAGCAGACATCCAGGCGCGTATCACTCAGATCCGTGCCCAGGCTGCTGAAACTTCCTCGGACTACGACCGTGAAAAACTGCAAGAACGTCTGGCCAAGCTGTCCGGCGGCGTTGCAGTGATCAAGGTTGGCGCTGGTTCCGAAGTTGAAATGAAAGAGAAGAAAGCCCGCGTTGAAGATGCCCTGCACGCAACCCGTGCAGCCGTTGAAGAAGGCGTGGTACCTGGCGGTGGCGTTGCGCTGATCCGTGCTCTGCAAACCCTGAACGACCTGAAAGGCGACAACGCTGATCAGGACGTCGGTATCGCTGTTCTGCGCCGCGCTGTTGAAGCGCCGCTGCGTCAGATCGCTGCCAACAGCGGCGACGAGCCAAGCGTTGTGGTCAACGAAGTCAAGAACGGCAAAGGTAACTTCGGTTACAACGCTGCAACTGGCGAATACGGCGACATGATCGAAATGGGCATCCTGGACCCAACCAAGGTGACTCGTTCCGCTCTGCAAGCGGCATCGTCGATCGGCGGTCTGATCCTGACCACCGAAGCAGCAGTAGCTGACGCGCCGAAGAAAGACGGCGGCGCTGGCGGCGGCATGCCAGACATGGGCGGCATGGGTGGCATGGGCGGCATGATGTAAGCCAGCCTTGCCCCTGTAACGCAAAACCCCGCTGACGAAAGTCAGCGGGGTTTTTTATTGCCCAAATATCAGCGTCACCCCCAAACCCCTGTGGGAGCGAGCCTGCTCGCGAAGGGGACGGATCAGCCAGCATTAATGTTGAATGACACAGCGCATTCGCGAGCAGGCTCGCTCCCACAATGGGATCTATATTCAGGCGCTGATGGGTTGTGCCTTGACCACGGCCTCGGTTTTCACCGCCGGGCGATACAGCACCCAGTAATACGAGCCCAGACAAATCAGCCAGCAGAAAATCGCCGTCCATACGTTGTGCGAGAAGAAGTGCGCGCCTTGCATCATCCGGCTGATCGAAAACACCGAACCCAATGCAAAGGCAAAGATAAACGCCTGACGAGCCAGACGCGGACGGCGATCACGCAGGACAAAGAACAACGCAAACAAGGTGAACCCCGTTGCCGCATGCCCCCCAGGCCAGCAGCGACCGGGCTTGTTGGTTTCTGGGCGATGTTCCATCAGTTTGCTGTAGGTTTCATGTCCACCGAATTGCTCCAGGCTCCAAGGGCACTGCACAGCCGTCACGGCTTTCATCGGGGTGACGAATGAGGTCGCCAGGCCCAGCGACAGCACCAGGCAGCCCAGTTCGCGCTTGAACGGCTTAAGTCTGGCGAGAAAAAACGAGCCGATAAAACCCAATACTGCAAACACCGAAAACGCGATCACTACCTGTTTGGCGCGATCGTGCAGGATGTCTTCAAGGAAAAAACTGTGGCGGCCAATGAAGTCGCCGGCCACCGGGTCATAGAACAACCGCGCCAGCACCATGTCCAGATCAGTCATTTCCAGCAGGACCAGCGTGAGCGCTGCAACGACGGGAATGCCCAGATAAAGCCACAGATTCATCGGGCGAGGAGTGGGGCGTACAACAGTTGATGACATGTTGGTTCCTGAATAAAAGAAAACGCCCCGGGGCATCAGCCCGGGGCGCTTCGATTAACGTTCGCTGACTTGTGGAGCACCCTCCTTGGGTGCTTTCCAGGCAAGCAGCTGTTGCTTGAAGCCATAACTGGCGGTTTGGTAATAAGTGATCGCGCGGCTGATCAGTGGATCATCACTGGTCGCTCGGGATTCGCGGCTCTCGGTCAGCGCATCGTCATGCCGACGCAAGCCCTGACGCGGGCTGAGGATCGCCAGATCCTTGCCGTCGAACAGGCCCAGATGCTGGTAGTTGCCGACCACCACACGTGGTGGCAGCGGGTTATCCTGCAACAGGTTGCGACCGAAGAACGTCGATTGGTAATCCATGTTCAACAGGCCCAGCAGCGTCGGCGCAAGATCGATCTGGCTGGCCAGTTGGCCACTTTCACGCGGCTCGACCAGTTTCGGCGCATAGATAAACAGTGGGATTTGATAGTTGGTGATCGGCAAGTCTTCTTTACCGGCGCTACCGGCCGTGTGGTCGGCGACGAAGATGAAGATCGTGTTGTCGAACCACGGTTTCTGCCGCGCCTGCTCAAGGAACTGGCCAATCGCGTAGTCGGTGTATTTCACCGCGCCATCACGACCGTTACCGGATTTGATGTCGATCCGGTCGTCCGGATAGGTGTAGGGGCGATGGTTGGAGGTGGTCATCAACTGCAACAGAAACGGTTGCTGCTTGGCATAGTCGGCATCGGCCAGTTTCAGGGTCTGTTTGTACAGGTCCTCGTCGGCCATGCCCCAAGCGTTCTTGAAATGAATCTCGGCTTCGTCAACGCTGCTCTGATCGACCACGCGGTAACCATTGCCACTGAAAAACGCGTTCATGTTGTCGAAGTAGCCGCGCCCGCCATAGACAAACACGCTGTCGTAGCCCACCGCGCTGAGTTGCTGACCGAGGCTGGCGAAACCGCTTTCACGACCGATGCGTTTGACGATCGAACGGCCCGGGGTCGGTGGAATGGCCAGGGTGATGGCTTCCAGGCCGCGGTCGGTACGGGTACCGGTGGCGTAGAAGTTGTTGAAGTACAAGCTCTGTTTGCGCAAGGCATCCAGATTCGGTGTCAGGTTACGCTCGTCGCCATTGCTGCCCAGGTACTTGGCGCTGAGGCTTTCGATGGTTACCAGCACGATGTTCGGTTTGCGTGGGGTGCCGGGGTTGTCGATCATCCGGCGGATGTCCTGCGGGTCCTTGCCGATGAACTGCGCGTTGGGTTCATTCAGTTCGGCACGAATCTGCTGGGCGACTTTTTCCGGCGCCAGGCTGCCGTAAAACTGCGTGTAGTCCAGTTCGTTGTTCCGGAACGCGGCGAAGAACTGATACGGGCCATTGCTCGCCAGTTCGTTCTGATAGGCGTTGCCGCCCTGCGCACGCGGCGCATCCTGACTGAGCAGTTGCAGGCTCAGGCCGGCGACCACCAGCAACGCCAATGCATTGAGCAGACGTCCACGTAACGGCGGCAGCGGAGCGTCCAGCGCAGAGTTGAACGGCTTGCGCAGGGCAAAACTGATAGCAATGGCCAGCAGCGCCAGAATGCTCAACAGCGTAGCGATCGGATACGACTCCAGCACGTTGTTCAGCACTTCGTCGGAATACACCAGATAGTCGACGGCGATGAAGTTGAAGCGCACACCGAACTCGTCCCAGAACAGCCACTCGGCCACCGAGACGAACAGCATGGCGAACAGGCTGACGGTCAGCAGCCCTTGCAGAAACCAGCGATGGCCACGGCGACGCCACAGCGCTGGCGGGCAGAGCAGCAGGTACAGGCCCATCGGCAGCGCGGCATAGGCGAGGAAACCCAGGTCATACAACAGACCGATGCCGAAGACGGAAAGCGCAATGCCGCCGGCCTCATCAAGATGAGTCAGCAGCAGGACGGTTCGGGTCAGGAAGAACAGCACCAGCCAGACGCCAGTGACCAACAGCAGAAGGCGCATGGGCGCCGTCTTGAAAAAGTCCATTGTTTACATTCCTTATATCTAATGGCGCGAGAGTCTCGCGTTGTCACTGTAGTCAGGTTGTGAACCAATAGTGAAAAACTCGTTAAGCTTTGAATTTGCCTGAGAGAGTTGATTTACGAGGCTTTCAGCCCTAGCCCTGAGCTGGCGATGGCCTTAAGCTGCGCGAGCCATGACGGCCGTTACTGTGTACGGAGGAGTGCCCATGCGAATTCTACTGGTTGAAGACAACCGCGATATCCTCGCCAATCTGGCCGATTACCTGGGGCTCAAAGGCTATACCGTCGATTGCGCCCAGGACGGTCTGTCAGGCCTGCATCTGGCCGCCACCGAGCATTACGACCTGATCGTGCTCGACATCATGCTGCCCGGCATCGATGGCTACACCCTGTGCAAACGCCTGCGTGAAGACGCCCGTCGTGACACGCCGGTGATCATGCTCACTGCCCGCGATCAACTCGACGACCGCTTGCAGGGCTTCAAGTCCGGGGCTGACGATTATCTGGTCAAACCGTTCGCCCTGTCGGAACTGGCCGCGCGCGTCGAAGCGGTGATGCGGCGTACCCAGGGTGGCGGACGCCGGGCGTTGCAGGTCGGAGATCTGAGCTATGACCTCGATACACTGGAGGTGACCCGTGAAGGCAAGTTTCTCAAGCTCAACCCGGTCGGCCTGAAGTTGCTGGCGGTGTTGATGCAGAAGAGCCCGCATGTCTTGCGTCGGGAAATTCTTGAGGAGGCGCTGTGGGGTGATGATTGCCCGGACAGCGACAGCCTGCGCAGCCACGTACACCAATTGCGTCAGGTGATTGACAAACCGTTCGCCAAACCACTGCTGCACACCGTGCATGGCGTCGGTTATCGCTTGGCCGAGGGCCGCGATGGAGTTTAAGCAAAGCCTTTCCCAGCGGATCATCATCGCTTTTGCGCTGATGAGCGCACTGGTGGCCGGCGCGTTTGCCATGGGCATTGTTGCGACCGTGCACCTTGTGGAAGAGAAGTTGATTTCGGCCGGGCTGGGCGGCGACCTGCAGCGCCTTTTGCTCATGGACAATGTTTCGGACTGGAGCCACCGCCCGGAACCGGACCAATTGTTCTATTTCAGCGGCGGGCCTGGTGATTTCGAGCTGCCCAAGGACTTGCGTCACCTCGATGCGGGTTTCCATGAAGTGTTCCGCGAGCAACTGTCGTATCACGCGATGGTCGAGATCGTTGACGGTCGGCGTTATGTGCTGCTGCAGGATCAAAGCGATTTCGAAGAGCGCGAGCGGGTGCTGTTTGCCGTGGTGCTGGTGGGCTTCGTGCTCAGCCTGGCCCTGGCGGTATTCCTCGGTTGGGTACTCGCACGCAAGGTGATGGCGCCGGTGGTGCGCCTGGCCCGACAAGTGCGCCATCGCGACCAGTTACTCGGACTGGCACCGCCGCTGGCGCCGGATTATGCGGCAGACGAAGTCGGCGAACTGGCGGTGGCGTTCGATGCCACGCTGGGACGTCTGCGTCAGGCGCTGACCCGTGAAAGATTGTTCACCAGCGATGTCAGTCACGAATTGCGAACGCCATTGATGGTGCTGGCCAGCTCCTGCGAGCTGCTGATGGAAAACCCGGCCATCGATCAGCGTGGGCGTAATCAGGTCGAGCGCATTGCCCGGGCCAGTGAGGAAATGCGCGAACTGGTGCAGACCTTCCTGATGCTCGCCCGCTCCCAGCGCGAAGATGCCGGCTCGGCGCCGCAACAGAATCTCGCTCAAGTTGCGGACAGCCTGTTGTGCGTGTGGCGTGAGCCGATCGAAAGCAAAGGGCTGACCTTGCAGTTCGAACCGGGGAATCCGCCGCACACGTGCTACAACGCGACCTTGCTGACCGCGGTGATGGGCAACCTGTTGCGCAACGCTTGCCACTACACCGAGAAGGGCTTTATTCGCCTGACGCTCAACGGCAGCGGTTTCGTGGTGGAGGACTCCGGTGTCGGCATTCCGGAAGAAAAACGCGAAGCCATGTTCGAGCCTTTCGTACGTGGCAGCGAAAAGCGTGGCGAAGGTCTGGGACTGGGATTGTCGCTGGTGCAGCGGATCTGCGAGAACCAGGGCTGGACCGTCAGTTTGAGCACGATGGAGCCCAATGGCTGCCGCTTCGAAGTGGATCTGGGCAAAATCTGACGCAGGGGGTGGCGCAAGGCTACTCCCTCTAACCTGTCTGAATCCTGTATAACGCTGTAATAATTTGTCTGTTTACCGGACATTTTTTTCACAAACGGATGACCTGACGCTGACACGCCGCTCCTTAAGGTGGTGACATCAGCAATTCAGGAGTCCAGGTGATGGCCGGTCCGATCAAACTCGATTTTTCCGAGAAGTACGACGATCAACATGCGCAGAAATATCTGCGCAAGCACAAAGAAAGCCTTGGACGTCGTCTCTCCCACTGGCGTGACGAACAGATGGCCCGCAAGGCGCTGGCGTCGGTGGGTGAGCCGGGACTGGTGCTGGATCTGCCTTGTGGTGCCGGGCGTTTCTGGCCCTTGCTGGGCGAAAAGGCTAACCGGGTGATTATCGGCGCGGACAATTCCGAGTCGATGATCAAGACGGCTATGCAGTCGCAACCGGCCGATGTGGTGAAACGGGTACAACCCTTGCACACATCTGCCTTCGACATTGCCTTGCCTGACAACGCCGTCGACAGCATTTTCTGCATGCGTCTGCTCCACCACATCGGTGAAGCCGAGCATCGCCGGGCGATTCTGCGCGAATTCGAGCGCGTTACCCGGGACAGTGTGATCGTTTCGCTGTGGGTTGATGGCAATTTCAAAGCCTGGAAACGCCAGCGAGCCGAGCGCAACCGTGACAAACGCGAGTATCAGAATCGCTTTGTGTTACCGGCCGCTACGGTGGAAAAGGAATTCGAGGAAGCAGGTTTTCGGATTCAGGAACAACTGGACTTTATTCCGCTCTACGCCATGTGGCGGGTTTACGTATTACGCAAGAGGTAACAGGATGGCAGTGCAATTGGCAGCAGAAACGGATGTCGCTCCGCAAGATCGCTTTGACTTTTACTGGAACCAGCGTGGCGAGTGGGTGGAAGAACCCAATGTTCGACGCGGTGGCGAAAGCGGTGTGCAAAGGGTCGTGGGGCGCGATGGTCAACTGCTGTATGCCAAGCGCCAGACCGGTCATATCTATCGCAGTTGGTTGCACCCTTTTGGCCGTCCCACTGTTCTGCGTGAGCTCGATGCGCTGACCGGCGTGAGCAAGCTCGGTGTGCGCGTGCCAGAAATCGTTTTTTGCGGCGCCCAGCCTGATCCGCAGCACAAATGGCGCGCGCTGCTGGTGACCAAGTCCCTGGACGGTTTCCAGGAACTGGAACATTGGCTGGCGGCTGCCGGCGGTCGCGATCAGTGTGGCGATGGGGTTTACGAGCGTGTGCTCAAGGACCTCGCCGAGAAC
The DNA here is from genome assembly GCF_036542145.1 of Pseudomonas sp. ZY71. Lineage (NCBI taxonomy): Bacteria > Pseudomonadati > Pseudomonadota > Gammaproteobacteria > Pseudomonadales > Pseudomonadaceae > Pseudomonas > Pseudomonas sp. ZY71. The sequence goes on along the minus strand of NZ_CP144274.1, from coordinate 5,304,407 downwards.
CTGGCGCGCATGCACAAGGGCCGTTGGCAGCACAGCTGCATTTACATCAAACACGTGTTTGTGCGGGTGACGGGCGAGGGCGAGTCGGCCAAGGTCGAGGTTGCCTTGATCGATCTGGAGAAGTGCCGCCAGCGTCTGACCGCCTATCGCGCCGCTTCCCACGACATGAAGCAATTGCGCCGCCATTCGTCGTTCCGCGACGCGGACTGGAAAAAACTCGTCTACTTTTATGAGACGGCGTTTGGCAGCGCTATCAAAGGTTTATAGCGATGAAACTAGAAATTGCACGAGGTTTGTTTTTGGTTGGAGCCTTGGCAGTTGCGTCATTGGCGGTGGCTGCCTGGGAGCAGCCCCGCATGCAGGTGGTTGGCGCGTCCGTAGACGACGCCCACTGCGCAGTCCCACGGGTGGCGAAAGCCTCCGTGGCGACCAAACCCGATCATGATTTGTTGCTGTTCATGTTCGGACTTTCTCAAGGGATGAGGCCGCAGAGTTGAAACGATTGAAGCCCACATAAAAGGCCTCGCAGTTGCGAGGCCTTTTTTTTATGCCCGAGACGACACAGATCCCTTGTAGGAGTGAGCCTGCTCGCGATAGCGGTGTGTCATTTAAATCATTTTTAACTGACACACCGCTATCGCGAGCAGGCTCACTCCTACAGGGGGTTATGCGGTTGGTTTGGGATCAGGTTTCGCCAGCAGGGTGTAAACACACGGCAGCACAAACAGCGTAAACAACGTGCCGATCGACATCCCCGTGGCAATCACCATGCCGATATCAAAACGGCTCACCGCCCCCGCACCCGTTGCCAGAATCAACGGTACCATGCCAAACACCATCGCCGCCGTGGTCATCAGCACCGGCCGCAAGCGAATCGCCGCCGCTTCCTCAACGGCTTCACGCGCCGTCAGACCTTTGTCCTTGCGCAACTGGTTAGCGAACTCGACGATCAGAATTCCGTGTTTACTGATCAGACCGATCAGCGTCACCAACCCGACCTGGGTGTAGATGTTCATGCTCGACCAGCCGAGGAACAGCGGGATCAACGCTCCGCAGATCGACAACGGCACCGTCACCAGAATCACCAGCGGATCGCGGAAGCTCTCGAACTGCGCCGCCAGCACCAGAAAGATAATCGCTAGAGCCAAGGCAAACGTCACCCACAAGGCGCTGCCTTCCTGGACGAATTGGCGTGAGGCGCCGCCATAGTCGAAGGCAAACCCGGCCGGCGCTTCTTCGCGGGCAATCTGCAAGACCGTGTCGATGGCTTCGCCCATGCTGACCAACGGGAAACCGGAAATCTTTGCCGCGTTGAGTTGCTGGAACTGGTTGAGCTGGCGCGGTCGGGCGCGGTCGCTGACCTTGATCAGCGTCGACAGAGGCAGCAGCTCACCCTGGGTGTTCTTCACATAGTAATTGTTCAGCCAGTCCGGGTTGTCGCGGTACGGCCGTTCGACCTGAGCAATCACCTTGTAGCTGCGCCCTTCGATGGTGAACCGATTGATTTCCGCCTCGCCCAGCAGCGTCGCCAGCGTGCCACCGAGGTCCTGCATCGACACGCCCATCTGCGCCGCTTTGGCGCGGTCGATATCGACCACGACTTCGGGCTTGTCGAACGCCAGATCAAGGTCGACGAAGGCGAACTTGCCGGATTCCATCGCGCGTTTCTTGATCCGGTCGGCGACTTGCAGCAGCAGTTCGTAATCGTTGGCGGTGTTGACCACAAACTCGAACGGCAAGCCTTCACCGGTGCCGGGCAAGGAGGGCAGGTTGAAACCGAAGATCTGCAGACCCGGGATGGCGCCCAGTTTGCCCTGCACTTCGGGGAGAATCTGCATCTGCGTGCGGCTGCGTTCGTTCCACGGCTTGAGCAGGAAACCGCCGATGCCCGCCTGCACGCCGTTGTAGCCGTTGATCTGGAACGAGGAGTAGTACTCCGGGAATTCCTTGAAGATCTTGATGAATTCGTCGGTGTAGGTGCTCAGGTAATCAAGGTTGGTCGGCTGCGGTGCGTTGGCCATCATGAAAATGATGCCCTGGTCTTCGTCCGGGGCCAGTTCCGATTTGGTGAACTTGAGGAACACCGGGATCAGACACAGCACGATCACGGCGAACACCAGCACTACCGGCCGTGTGTTCAGCGTGCCGTGCAGCATGCTCTGATAGCGGCGCTTGAGACCTTCGAAAATACGGTCGAGCCGATGTGCGAGGCCACTTGGGTTTTCCTCGTGACGCAGCAAAAACGCGCACATCATCGGCGACAGGGTCAGGGCGACGATGCCGGAGATCACCACCGCGCCGGCCAGGGTCAGGGCAAACTCCTTGAACAGCGCCCCGGTCAGCCCGGTGAGGAAACCGATCGGTGCATACACCGCCGCCAGGGTGATGGTCATCGAGACCACCGGCATGGCGATTTCCCGTGCGCCTTCCAGCGCCGCATCAAACGGCGTCTTGCCTTCCTCGATGTGCCGGTGGATGTTCTCCACCACGACAATTGCATCGTCCACCACCAGACCGATGGCGAGCACCATCGCCAGCAGCGTCAGCAGGTTCATCGAGTAGCCCATCATCTGCATGAAGAACATCACGCCAATCATCGACAGCGGAATGGTCACCACCGGGATCACCACCGAGCGCAGTGCGCCGAGGAACAGGAACACCACGACGATGACGATCAGCACCGCCTCGAACAGGGTTTTCACCACTTCATCAATGGAGGCCTGAATGAACAGCGTAGCGTCGTAAGCGATCTCGCTTTTCAGGTTCGGCGGCAGCTGAGCCTCCAGCTCGGGCATCAGCTTACGCACTTCCTTGATCACGTCCAGCGGGTTGGCGCCGGGGGTGGCCTTGATGCCGATGTACACCGACGGCGTGCCGCCGAACGAGCTGATCGAGTCGTAGTTTTCCGCGCCCATTTCCACCCGCGCGACATCGCTGAGCAGCACGCGGCTGTCGCCACTGACCTTGAGCGGAATCGCTGCAAAGGCCTCAGCGGATTTCAGTTCGGTGTTGGCGTTGATGCTGGTGACCACGTACTGGCCTTTCACTTCGCCGGCGGCGGAAAGGAAGTTGTACTGGCGCACGGCGTTGGTCACATCGGCGGCGCTGAGGCCGAAACCGGCGAGCTTCACCGGGTCGAGCCACAGGCGCATGGCGAACACCTGATTGCCGAGGATTTCCGCTTCGGCCATGCCCGGCAGGGTTGCCAGTTTTGGCTGGATCACCCGTGACAGGTAATCGGTGATCTGCGGGTTGCTCAGATCCTTGCTGAAGAAGCTGATGTACATCAGCGCCGAGGCGTCGGCGGACTCTTTGCTCAACACCGGGTCTTCGGCGTCCTGTGGCAGCTTGTTCTTCACCTCGTTGGCCTTGGCCAGCAGCTCGGTGAACAAGCGGTCGGTGTTGGAGCCGATGCGCGCGTAGATCGAGATCACCGAGAAGTTCTGCCGGCTGACCGAGGTCATGTAGTCGATGCCCTCGGCGCTGGCCAGACTTTGCTGCATCGGCTGGGTGATGTAGCCCTGAATGGTTTCGGCGTTGGCCCCGGGGTAAGCGGTGGTCACCGTGATCAGGGCGTTTTCCATTTGCGGGTATTGGCGCAGCGGCAACTTGCTCCAGGCCTGAAAGCCGAGCAACACAATCAACAGGCTGACCACGGTGGCGAGCACCGGGCGGCGGATGAACGGATCAGTAAAAGCCATGGGGATTCCTTGATCAGTCGGCGCGCGGCGGACTGTTCTGCTCGCCGAGGGTCTTGTCGTCGCTGATGGCGATGTGGGCACCGTTGTCCAGTTTGATCTGGCCGGCCGTCACCACTTGTTCGCCGCTCTGCACGCCCTTGTTGATCATCACCAGGCCATCGCGGCGTTCACCGGTTTCGATGAAGCGGCGTTCGGCGATCAGCACCGGTTGGCCCTTGTCATCCTTTTCGACGCTGCCGTCCTCGGCTTTCTTCTGCCCGACCACGTAGATCGAGTTGCCGTAGAGGGTGTAGGTGATCGCGCTTTCCGGTACCACGACGTGTTTTTGCGGATCGGGCAGCAGCACTTCAAGGCTGGTAAACATGCCCGGCAACAATTTGCCGTCAGGGTTGGCCAGCGTGGCGCGGATCAGAATATTGCGCGTGGTGCTTTCAACGATCGGGTTGATTGCGCTGATCTTGCCGGCGAAGTTTTGCCCGGGATACGCGGCGACCGCGATTTGCACCGGTTGGCCGATGGCCAGTTTCGGGATCGATTGTTCGGGCAGGTAGAAGTCGGCGTAGAGGCTGCTCAAATCCTGCAGGGTCGCGATTTTGGTGCCGCTGGCGAGGTAGTCGCCAATGTCGACCTGGCGGATGCCGATGGTGCCGCTGAACGGCGCGAGAATGCGCTTTTTCGCCAGCGCTGCGTTGAGCTGATTGACCGTGGCTCGCTCCTTTTGCAGAACCGCCGAGAGCCGGTCGTATTCACCTTTGGAAATGGCGCGACTGTCGATCAGTTGGCTGCCACGGCCGAAGTCCAGCTGCGCCAGACCCAGATCAGCCTTGGCGGTCTCCAACAGGGCGGTTTCGACGCCACTGTCGAGTTGCAGCAGCGGTTGCCCGGCCTTGACCTTCTGTCCGGATTCGAACTTGAGTTCGGTGACGGTGCCGGCCACTTCCAGGCTCAGCTCGACACCTTGCAGCGCCTTGAGCGTGCCGACGGTCGGCAGACGCATCTGCCACGGGCGTTCGGAGGCGTTGGCCACGGCGACGCTGATCGGCGGTTTCGGCTTGGAGAAGCCCTGGATCATCGTGTAGATCGAAAAGGCTTTGTACCCGCCCAGCACCAGGACGATCAGCAAAACAACACCCAACATGATCAGCATGCGGCGACGCAGCATATTTCCAGTTCCTTGGATAAATCAGGTGAGACAGGCGGGCACATTACTCCGAGTGCAGGGGGGATTCCAACTGGCAGTTCTTACAGGTAATGAAAAGGGTGAGGGGGATGAAAACCTCCTCACCCTTAAGGTGATGTCAGCAGATGAAGCGCACGCTTATGCCATCAGATGCAGATGGTTGTCCCAGAGCCCCGCCGGCAACTCCAGCGGTTTGGCCAGCAGCTCATCCTGACGGCAATCGTAGTACCGGCAACGGCCTTGCCCTGAGGTCACGACGAAACCGTCCTTCACCGCACCGACACCGGCGCAATCGGGTAATGGCGCATCGAGGCGTACTTCGCCACTGTCCAGATCCCAGATAAAGAAACGGTTGCCGCGCGGCGCTGTCAGCGCGACCAGACGCAATTCACTGTGCACCGCGACGCTGGCGGTGTAGTGCCCCATTGACTGCAACTGATGATCCGGCACCGGGAACGCCACGAACGGCTGCCCCGGACGCTTGATCGCCAGCAGCTCCGAACGCTCATGCGAGGCGCCCATGAATTGCTGACCGGCGACGATGGTGCCGTCACTGGCGATGCCCAGATGGCGCACGCTGTTCATCTGCTGGGCGAGGGTTTCCTTGCTCAGCAAAGTGCCGTCACGTTGCATCAAGACCAGACTTGGCTCCATGGCGTTGAGGTTCATGTCGACGCGGCTTTCCGCCTCGGTACGAATCCCGCCATTAGCCACGACCAGCGTCTCGCCGTCGGGCATCCACGACACCTGATGCGGGCCGAGGCCGTGGGTGGAAATCTCGCCGCTGTGCACCAGTCGTTCGCCTTCGAACTTGTACACACCGAGCAAACCACGGCCAGGATCGGTCGTGTCGTTCTCGGTGGCGTACAGGTATTCGCCGTCCTTGTGCACCACGGCATGCCCGTAGAAGTGCCGGTTCGGCTGCGAGGTCACCGTCTGCAGCAACCTACCGTCGCGCAGGTCGATCAGGTAACTCTCGGTGCCCGGGCGACGCGCGACGAACAGCGCGATCGGCTGCGTCGGGTGGTTGATGATGTCGTGGCAACGCTGGCCGACTTCGGTGGCGAACACCCGCGTGCCATCCAGCCGATAGCCGACGGCGTAATGCTTGCCGTCAGTGTCGTCGCGCGCCGACAGCAACAGCGGGCTCTGATCCTTGCGTTTGAACAGCGTCCAGCCGCCCAGCGTCACTGCTCCCAGCAGTGCACTACCTAAAGTCAGAACCTGACGTCGCAGCATGGCCGTTGCCCTCATCAGTCACCGTCGTTGGCGTTGAAGCCCAGTTGGATGCCCAGCGCCTTGGCCAGTTCGCCTTCGTGCAGGCGATGGACGACGTTGAGGCTGTCGTAGATGTCGTTGAGTTGCTGACGACCAGCGTCGTCTTCAAGCATTTCGCCGAGCGAACGCTGGGTGCTGTCGAACAGCTTCAGCGACGCGGCGTAAGCGGCATCGATCTTGTCGGCCAAAGGCTTTTGCTCAGTTGGCAACAGACCGCGCAGACCTTTGTTGTCGACGCCTTCCCAGACGGTTTTGGCCGCTGCGAGGCTGGCTTCCAGTGCGGTCAGCGAAGACTGGCTGCGCCATGCATCGGCCTGGAACGGCTGTGGCACGCCCTTGCTCTGGCGGCCCATTGGCGTGCCGAGTTTTTTCTTCAGGGTGTCCAGCGCGGTGACTTGCACGCGCAGCAGATCGGCGATCGCTTCGTGGGAGTCGGCGTAGCGCTGGTTGGGGAACTTGGTCATCTGCGCGAGCATGCCGTCGGTGTTGTTCCAGTTCTGCAGAATCTCTTCGGCCAGTTGCTTCTGACGTTCGCCGATGGCGATCAGCAGCGGGCAGTACTTGGCTTTCTGCTCGGCGTTGGCCACGTCAGGCTTGGCGTCGAAGAGGATGTATTCGTAGGCCGACAGGCCTTGCACGACGACGCTCGATTTGGCCAGGGCGGCGGCATCGATCTGCGGCTGCGCGACGACCAATTGCTCGACCTGACGGCCGACGAGGTTCTTCTTGTCCGGCCAGAACTGCACCTGCCACGAACGGTTGCCCTCGGCCAATGGACCGATCAGCAGCGGTTGCAGCTCGGCCCAGGCTTTCTGCGCGTGGAGGAAGTCGGCGCGGGCGGTTTCCAGGGTTTCTTTGCCCTGGCAGTAGGCGAGGGCGCTGACCGCCAGTTGCTTGTCGGCCTCGACCCAGCGGGTGTAGGTCGGCAGGATCACCGATTTGGCGATGGCTGCCGAGGTGACCGCTTGTGGATCCTGCGGTGAGCAGGCGCCGAGGGCGAGCGCGGCAAGGCTGGTGAACAGTAGCTTGGGACGGAACATGTCGGGCTCCCGATTCTTTTATCAGTGTTTAAAGTGAGTTCAAAAACGCCAGCAGCGCGGCACGCTGCTCGGCATTGAAAGACAAAACCTGTTGCTGCGCCGCTTTTGCCTCGCCGCCGTGCCAGAGCACCGCTTCGAGCAGATTGCGCGCGCGACCGTCATGCAAAAACTGTGTGTGGCCGCTGACCGCTTGCGTCAGGCCAATCCCCCACAACGGCGGCGTGCGCCAGTCGCGGCCGGAGGCCTGGAATTCCGTGCGGTTGTCGGCCAGACCGTCGCCCATGTCATGCAGCAGCAGATCGCTGTACGGGCGAATCACTTGATTGGCCAGTTCAGGTTCGGCCGCGTTGGCGGCGGTGGTGTATTTCGGCGTGTGGCAGGAATCGCAGCCAGCCTGGAAAAACAGGTTCTTGCCGGCCAGCACTTCTGCATCGTTGATGCCACGGCGTGCAGGCACGGCGAGGTTGCGGCTGTAGAACAACACCAGACGCAGGATGTTGTCGCTGACTTCCGGTTCGCCATCCGGCCCATTGCCGTTCGGCGCGTGTTTGCAGGCAGTTTGCGCGTCGGTGCAATCATCAAAGGGTCTCAAACTCGTCGTAAGACCCATATCACCCGAAAACGCGTGAACATTCTGTTGATTGAGGTTCGGTTGCCCGGCTTTCCAGCCAAATCTGCCCATGACGGTTTTCTGCAAGGCGTCATCCCAAACCTGATTGGGGCGGCCATTGATACCGTTTTTGTCTTTTGCCTGTGCGGCGGCGTTGGCGAGGATGGCTTCTTCGGGGATTGCTTCGAGCAGGCCCAGGCCAATCATCGGCGGCGCGACGCGGGCGGAAAAACGCGTGTCCGGGTGCATCGGGCCGTAGCCGAGCTGCGTGATCTGCAAGACGGGTTTGCGCAGTTCGACTTCGGTGCCGTCTTTGAAACGCACGGGCACGGGTGTGTAATCGACGCGCACCTTGCCTTCCGGGGCGACCCCGGGCACGGCCATGTCCTGGAACTGGCCGCCGTAGACCGGCTCCGGCACTACGCCGACCTGCTCGATGAGCTTGGCGAATTGCGGCGCATCAGGGATCGACAGCCTGACCAGCATCGACACCGCGTTGGCGGCATCCGGCGTTGGCGGATGGCCGCGACCGTCTTTGATGTGGCAGTTCTGGCAGGCGTTGGTGTTAAACAGCGGGCCGAGACCATCGCGTGCGGTAGTGGTCGACGGCGCAATCACCCACGGACTGCGAAAGAAGCTGTTGCCGACACTGAAATCCACCCGCCGCGACGGTGGCAGATTCGCCGAAGGCAACGAGAACGCATTCTGATCAGTCTTGCGCACGGTCGCTGCACCGCCCGAACGGGCTTCACCGGGCTCGGCCTTGGTGAAACGCGGGGCGTCATCGCAGGCACTCAGGCCCAGGGCCAGCAACAGTGCGGACAAGCGAAGAGGCAGCGAGGGCATCAGACATCCTGCGGACGGGCAAAAATAAAGGCGCAAAGTCTAACAGGGCGAAGGTGATTGAATAAGAGGAATTATCGTTTGCTTGATACAGCGCAAATCTGAAGAGCAATGCAAAACCCCTGTAGGAGTGAGCCTGCTCGCGATAGCGGTGCATCAGACACTAATTCGTCAACTGACACTCCGCTATCGCGAGCAGGCTCACTCCTACAAAGGGCCGTATACGGCAGACATGAAAAAGGCGACCCGAAGGTCGCCTTTTTGACGCAGACGCGGTTGATCAGAACTCGTGATCAGCGTTGTCCGGGTTCAGGTCGCTGATGCCCAGTTTGCCGGCAGCGGCTTCGATCGAACCGGTCTGCTTGACCAGCGAGGCGATGGCGTCGCGAACGATCTGGTTGCCTGCGGTGTTGCCGGCAGCGATCAACTGGTCGTAGTGCTCACCCTTGTTGGCATGATCAACCATGACCTGGATCTTCGCTTCAGTGGCGGCCAGATCGGCTTTCAGTGCAGTGTCGGCAGCCGGGTCAGCCTTGGCCACCAGCGACGACAGGCTGGCGCCGGTCATCTTGCTGCCGTCAACACGGGTGTACTCGCCCAGATAGACGTTACGAATGCCTTTGGCATCGTAGAAGTGCGAGTTGTGCGTGTTGTCGCTGAAGCAGTCCTGCTCGTCTTCAGGGGAGTTGGCTTCCAGGGAAACCTTCATGCGCTCGCCGGCCAGTTCGCCCAACGACAGGCTGCCCATGCCGAAGAGCATTTTGCGCAGACCGGTTTCGCCCGGCTCGGCTTCCAGAGTGGCGCGGTAGTTGTCAGCCACGTTCGGCTTCCAGTTGCCGACCATTTCTTCGAGGTCGCTGACCAGCAGTTGGGTCACCGACTTCAGGTAGGCACGGCGACGATCGTTGTGACCGCCAGTGGCGCCGGCGCCTTCCAGGTAGTCGGAGGCCGGACGGTTGCCAGCGCCAGGGCCGGTGCCGTTCAGATCCTGGCCCCAGAGCAGGAATTCAATCGCGTGGTAGCCGGTGGCGACGTTGGCTTCGGAACCGCCCAGCTCGTTGAGGCTGGCGAGTTTTTCCGCGGTGATGTCTTTGACGTCGACCTTGTCTTCGCCGACCTGAACTTCGGTGTTGGCGATGATGTTGGCGGTGGCGCCCGGGTTACCCAGTGCGTGCTCGTAGGATTTGTCGACGTAGTCGATCAGACCCTCGTCCAGCGGCCAGGCGTTAACCTGACCTTCCCAATCGTCGATGATGGTGTTGCCGAAGCGGAACACTTCACTTTGCAGGTACGGAACGCGCGCGGCGACCCAGGCAGCCTTGGCGGCTTTCAGGGTGTCGGCGTTCGGCTTGGCGAGGAAAGCGTCAACGGCGGTTTGCAGGGTTTTCGCGGTGGATTCGGCATCGCTGTAAACGGCGAAGACCATGTCGGCGTAGTGCGCAACCACAGCCTTGGCGGCGGCTTCGTCGACTTTACCGGCAGCGGCAGGCGCAGCCGCAGGTGCGGTGGTGCTGGCGGCTGGCGTCGGTGCGGCCGGAGCGGCGGCCTTGTCTTTGCCTTCGCCGCAACCGGCGAGGGAAATAGCGATGGCCAGCAGACTGGCGGTAGCCAGAGGCATACGAATCATGGCGAACATCCTGCTTCGATAGTTGAGTGGACTCGCGCTGGGGGGGCGCAAAACTGCGACATAATGCAAATCTTTCGCATTATGTGTAAAGGGTTGTGGCTGGAAATATTTCTTATTTACGTCGGTGTGATGGCACAGATCAAAAGATCGCAGCCTCGTTGCACTCGACAGCTCCTACAGGGGGAACACATTCCAAATGTAGTGGCTGCCGCAGGCTGCGATCTTTTGACTTTTAAAGAATGGCCGCGTTAGTGCGTTGTGCCTGTTTGAGATAGGCGCCCAGTTCCCGGGCCGGCAGCGGTTTGCTGTAGTGGTAACCCTGACCTTCGTGGCAGCCTTCGGAAATGATGTAGCTTTCCTGCTCGGCGGTTTCCACGCCCTCGGCAATCACCTGCATGCCGAGGCTTTTGCCCAGTTGAATGATCGCGCGAACGATGGTTGCATCGTCGTCGTCATCGAGCAGATCCTGTACGAAGCTCTTGTCGATCTTGATCTTGTCCAGCGGCAGGCTTTTCAGATAACTCAGCGATGAATACCCGGTGCCGAAGTCATCGATGGCGATCAATGCGCCGGAGCGGCGCAGGCTGAGCAAGTGCTGCGCGGCGGTGCTGATGTCTTCCATCAGGCCGGTTTCGGTGACTTCCAGTTCGAGACTGCGTGGCGGCAGGCGGTACATCTGCAGCAGGTTATTCACCACCCGCGGCAATTCGGCGTGGTGCAGTTGCACGGTGGACAGGTTGACCGCCATACGCAGGTCGGCGAAACCCATATCGTGCCATTCGCGCAATTGCTTGCAGGCCTGATCGAGCACCCATTCGCCGATGGCGATGATCGTGCCGTTCTGCTCGGCCAGCGGAATGAACAGGTCCGGCGGCACCAGACCGTGTTCCGGATGCTGCCAGCGAATCAACGCTTCGACGCCGACCACGCGGTGATCGCGATAGCTGATCTGCGGCTGATAGACGAGGTAGAACTGATCGCGCAACAGCGCATCGCGCAGGTCTTTTTCCAGTTCACGACGACGGCGCATCTCGCTATCTACACTGGCGATGTAGAACTGATAGCGGTTGCGCGAGCGGGTCTTGGCCAGCGTCATGGTCTGCTCGGCCTTCTGCAACAGCTTCTCGGTGCTGTCGCCGTCCTCCGGGAACAAAGTGATGCCGATGGTCGCGCGCAGGCGGATTTCCTGATGGTCGAGGGCAAACGCCGCTTCCAGGTCATCGAGGATGCTTTGCGCCAGTTCAGCCGCTTCATAAGGCTGTTCGATGTCGGCCTGTACCAGGGCGAACTGATCGCCACCCAGGCGGGCGAGGGCGCCTAAGCGGCCACTGTGGGCACGCAAGCGATCGGCCAGAGCCAGCAACAATTGGTCGCCGGTCTGGTAGCTGAATTGCTCGTTGATGCCTTTGAAATCATCCAGCCCCACGCACAGCACCGCGACCCGTCGTTGCAGTTTGCCGGCGTCGACCAGAATCTTGTCCAGTTGCTGCTGCAATTGCTGGCGATTGGGCAGGCCGGTGAGGAAGTCGTATTGGGCCATTCGCAACAAGCTGTTTTCCGCTTCGTGGCGCAGATGGGTGTTGCGTTCAATCGATTCGAGCAACTGGTTGGCGGTGTTGATCCAGATGCCCAGTTCGTTTTTCTCGTGGCCCTTGAGCTGCGGAATCTTGTGCTCGCTGGGGCGATCCGGATTGATCTCGGTGAGGTGCTCGATGATCCGCGACAACGGTTTGGTCAGCAGCCAGTGATAAACCAGATACAGCACCAGACCCATGGCCAGTGCCCGCAAAACCCCGGAAATGAAGATGATCACCGAACTGACGATAAAGCCCTCGCCATAGGTGGCGGTGTCGAGGGTGATACTCAAATCGCCGTAATACTCGCTGTACGGGCCACGCCCCACCAGTTGCGTGGTGAAGGTGCGCTCCTGGCCAAGGATCAGGTCGGTCAGCCAGCGGCTGTTGGACTGCTGCAGGTCGCGGGATTTCTGCGCGAGCATGGCTTCGTTGGGATGGCCAATGGAGGCCTGACGCACGGCATCGTCCTGGAACAGGCCTTCGATCACCTGCATGCCCATCTCCCGGTCCAGGCTGTAAACGGCCTGGGTCGACGGGTCGCGGAACATGTCGAGGATGCGTTCGGCGTCGCCAGCAACGGCCTGACGGGTTTTGTAGGCATCGAAAACAATCTGCGCGCAGCTCAAGACTACGCCGACGATCAATGCCGACAGGAGCACGACCCGGAGCAACTTCACCGACAAGCTGTTCTTGAGTTCCAGCTTCAAAGGGTTATTCCTTGTTCCGTGCGGGTAGCGTCAAGTTGCCATGAGTATTGGCAATCCCGTGTTGGCAGTCAAAGGGACAATCAGGCCGGGGATGATTTGCCCGTGGCCTAGGCCGAAATGCTGCTGTCTGGAGTATTAGCCCTAATTTGTACTATGTCGGTAGTTTCGTCCCTCAACTTGAGCGGTTCGCAGCATTTTTTCCTCTTTTTGATGGTAGCCCGCAGTGGCACGGCAGCAAGCAGCCGTAGACGGCTTTCAGGGTGAGAAAAACGCTATTTAAATGCAGGCATAAAAAAACCCGGCAAAAGCCGGGTTTTTTGACTGGCGCGCAGCTTAAGCGGTGAAGGTTTTGCCTTCGAACTGCTCAGCAACGAACTTCCAGTTGACCAGGTTCCAGAACGCTTCGACGTATTTAGGACGAACGTTGCGGTAGTCGATGTAGTAAGCGTGTTCCCAGACGTCGCAGGTCAGCAGCGGGGTGTCGCCGCTGGTCAGCGGGTTGCCGGCGCCGATGGTGCTGGCCAGAGCCAGGGAACCGTCAGCCTTTTTCACCAGCCAGCCCCAGCCGGAACCGAAGGTGCCGATCGAGGTTTTGCTGAACTCTTCCTTGAACTTGTCGAACGAACCGAAGGCTGCGTTGATGGCTTCAGCCAGCGCGCCGGTTGGTTGACCGCCGGCGTTTGGCGCCAGGCAGTTCCAGTAGAAAGTGTGGTTCCAGACCTGAGCGGCGTTGTTGAAGATACCGCCCGAGGAAGTCTTGACGATTTCTTCCAGGGTCTTGCCTTCGAACTCGGTGCCTGGCACCAGGTTGTTCAGGTTCACGACATAGGTGTTGTGGTGCTTGTCGTGGTGGTATTCCAGGGTTTCCTTGGAAATGTGCGGCTGCAGGGCATCGTGTGCGTAAGGCAGCGGCGGCAATTCGAAAGCCATGATGATTCTCCTAATCAGGTCTGTTGCGGTGAGCGCAAGGCCGATCACGGGCGGCCAGAAATGCACCGGCGAGTTTTTACTCTTTGCGGCGCAGGGTTTCGATCATAGCACCGGGGTTGCGGCATAACCACGCAACAACTGTGTGGGATAGAGGTTCAAGGGGATGCCCTCACTAAATGACGGATCGCGTTGGAGCTGTGATCGTGCCAAGCAAGGCGCGGGACGAAGAGGATGCTTTTTGCCTCTTCGAGTCCCGCAACGCCGCTTGGCACGATCACAGCTCCAACCCGAAGGGCCGCCGCCCCGTAAAGCGCAATCCGTCGTTGTTCGTCGCTCATTTGGCCCGCCAAACCACGCTCCTCACGCCTAGTCTTGCGCTTTACGGGGCGGCGGCGCGACCGTCATTTAGTGAGGGCATCCCCTTAGCTGTTTGGAATAAATCAGCTGGCGAAAATCAATTGCCCGGCAACCGTGAACATCATCAATGCCACCACCAGATCGAGAATCCGCCAAGTGCTCGGACGCGCCAGCCATGGCGCCAACCACGCGGCGCCCAATGCCAACGTGAAAAACCACAGCAACGAAGCGCTCGCCGCGCCCACTACATAAGCGCCCGGCACCGATTGCTGCGCGCCGAGAGAGCCGATCAGCAACACCGTATCCAGATAAACGTGCGGGTTGAGCAGCGTCACGGCCAAAGCGCTGAGCATCACCGCCCGCAGGGAGCGCACAGTCTGGTTCTCGCCCTGACCCAGGCTCTGTTTCGAACAGGCCCGGCGCAGCGCCTGGCTGCCGTACCAGATCAGAAACGTCGCGCCGCCCCAACGGGCAATGGCGAGCAGCGTCGGATTCTGCGCCAGAACCGTCGCCAGTCCGAATACCCCCGCCGCCACCAGCAGCGCATCGCAGACCACACACAATGCCGCCACGGGCAAGTGGTGTTCACGACGCAGGCTCTGCGCCAATACAAACGCGTTCTGCGTGCCGATCGCCATGATCAGCCCGAACGCCACCAGCAGGCCGTTCACATAGCTTTGCCACATAACAATTACTCCGCGTTGGCTGCGAGATCACGCAGCACTTGCATGGCGCGTTGGGCGTCGGCCTGACCGACGAACAAATGGTCGTGGTAATAGCCGGCAATCACGTTGCAACTGATCCCGGCCTGGCCCAATGCTGTGGCAAACGCGGCGGTGAGGCCCACCGCCTCCAGCGCCGAATGCACGTTGAGGGTGATCCACGCGGCGACGTAGTCGAAGCTCAAACCGGCCTGTTCGGCATGGGAACGTTCAAGAATGACCGTCAAACCTTCCTGTTCGCGGAAGCTGCCGACAATCTCCAGACCGCTTGGAAGCAGACCGTCGCGCAGGGTGCAGAACACGTATTCGCCGACGTTGAGTTGCGGGCTCATGCTGCGCAACAAAGTCGTGAGTGAAGTTTCGCCAGCCATGAAAGTGATCCTTGAGAAAGAGTGCTTGCTGGCTATTCTCCGGTCGAAACCTGTATAAGAAAAACCAATATTGCTGATCGCTCA
Organism: Pseudomonas sp. ZY71; assembly: GCF_036542145.1. Classification (NCBI taxonomy): domain Bacteria; kingdom Pseudomonadati; phylum Pseudomonadota; class Gammaproteobacteria; order Pseudomonadales; family Pseudomonadaceae; genus Pseudomonas; species Pseudomonas sp. ZY71. The sequence continues at coordinate 5,289,380 of NZ_CP144274.1, read as the reverse complement.
TTAGGAAAACTGATGTTCGACTATAAATTGCTGTCCGCTCTGGCCGCTGTGGTCGAGCAGGCCGGTTTCGAACGGGCCGCGCAGGTGCTCGGCTTGTCGCAATCGGCGATTTCGCAGCGGATCAAACTGCTCGAAGCGCGGGTTGGCCAGCCGGTGCTGATACGCGGCACGCCGCCATCGCCGACCGAGATTGGCCGGCGCCTGCTCAACCATGTGCAGCAGGTGCGTTTGCTTGAGCGCGATTTGCAGACGCTGGTGCCCGCACTGGATGAAGAGGGCCTGCCAGAGCGTTTGCGCATCGCGTTGAATGCCGACAGCCTCGCCACCTGGTGGGCCGACGCGGTTGGCGACTTCTGTGCCGACCAGCATTTGTTGCTCGATCTGGTCGTCGAAGACCAGACCGTCGGCCTCAAACGCATGCGCGCCGGTGAAGTGGCCGCGTGCCTTTGCGCCAGCGAACGACCGGTGGCCGGCGCGCGCAGCGTATTGCTCGGTGCAATGCGTTATCGCGCGCTGGCCAGCCCGGCGTTTATCGAGCGGCATTTCCCCGACGGCGTACGTGCCGAACAATTGCCGCGAACACCTGCGCTGGTGTTCGGGCCTGACGATTTTCTCCAGCATCGCTATCTCGCTTCGTTGGGTGTCGATGGCGGATTCGAGCACCATTTGTGCCCATCCTCGGAAGGTTTTATCCGCCTGACCGAGGCCGGGCTCGGCTGGGGACTGGTGCCGGAACTGCAAGTGCGCGAGCAACTGCAACGCGGGTTATTGCGCGAACTGTTGCCAGATAAACCGATCGACGTGCCGTTGTACTGGCATCATTGGCGCAATGGCGGTCAGTTGCTGGGCTTGCTGACCGAGCAATTGGTGCGCTCATCGGCGCAATGGCTGGTGCCCTGGAAGCAGCCATGAGCGTCAAGCTGCAAGCGGCAAGTCAAGCGCTGCGCACCGTTTTAAACTTGCAGCTAGAGGCTTGATGCTCGCAGCTGCTTTTTTGTTGGAGTTTTGCATGAAAATTCTGGTCACCGGCGCAAGCGGCTTCATTGGCGGACGCTTTGCGCGTTTCGCTTTGGAGCAGGGCCTGGACGTGCGGGTCAACGGTCGCCGGGCCGAGAGCGTCGAACATCTGGTGCGCCGTGGTGCCGAGTTTGTCCCTGGCGATCTGACCGATCCCGATCTGGTCCGCGAACTGTGCTCGGACGTCGAAGCCGTGGTGCATTGCGCGGGCGCCGTCGGACTGTGGGGGCGCTATCAGGACTTCCATCAGGGCAACGTGCAGGTCACCGAAAACGTCGTCGAAGCCTGCCTCAAACAGCGCGTCCGCCGCTTGGTGCATCTGTCGTCGCCGTCGATCTACTTCGATGGCCGTGATCACCTCAACCTGACCGAAGAGCAAGTGCCCAAGCGCTTCAAGCATCACTACGCCGCGACCAAGTACCTGGCCGAGCAAAAGGTTTTCGGTGCGCAGGAATTCGGCCTCGAAACCATCGCCCTGCGCCCGCGTTTCGTCACCGGCGCCGGCGACATGAGCATCTTCCCGCGTCTGCTCAACATGCAGCGCAAGGGCCGCCTCGCGATCATCGGCAATGGCCTGAACAAAGTCGACTTCACCAGTGTGCAGAACCTCAACGAAGCGCTGCTCAGCAGTTTGCTGGCCGCCGGTTCCGCGCTGGGCAAGGCCTACAACATCAGCAACGGCGCGCCGGTGCCGTTGTGGGATGTGGTCAATTACGTGATGCGCAAGATGGAAGTGCCGCAGGTCAGCAAGTACCGTTCGTATGGACTGGCCTATAGCGTCGCGGCGCTCAACGAAGGGGCGTGCAAGCTCTGGCCCGGGCGTCCGGAGCCAACCCTGTCGCGCCTGGGCATGCAGGTGATGAAAAAAAATTTCACCCTCGACATCAGCCGCGCCCGGCATTATCTGGATTACGATCCGAAAGTCAGCCTGTGGTCGGCGCTGGATGAGTTCTGCGCGTGGTGGAAAGCTCAGGACATCCGTTGAAACGATTCGGCCGGGCGGCAATGAACCGTGTAGCCGCTTGGGGGTCAATCCCTGCGGCTGCGGCGGTTATACTTCGCAGCATTTAGCCATCACCGCGTTTCCCAAAGGTTGCCTCAATGTCCATGCGTAATGATGCCCACGACGATTTCGATGATGTCCCGAGCCTGCGTGCCGACAACTTCGACGACGATGACATTCCGACCACCGCCCGCACCTCCGTACACTCGCGCACGCCGCCGGTGGTCAAGGTCAAGGCCGCGAGCACCGGGCCATTGTGGGCCTTGGTCGGTGCGCTGTTCTTCGCCTTCGTCGGTCTGGCCTGGTGGAGTTTCCAGCAGATCTCGTTGATGGAGCAGCAACTGGTCGCGACCCAGGAAAGCTTCGCGCGGATCAGCGAAGAAGCGGCCGGACGCTTGCAGGACATTTCCGGCAAGGTCGTCGCCAGCCAGTCCAACGTCACCAGCGACAGCGAAGCGCTGAAGCTGCAAATCAAACAGCTCGAAGGCAAGCTGCTCGATCAGAGCAAACAGCAGCAAGGCGTTGCGGGGCAGGCCAGTGATCTGGACAAACGCCTGGCGCAGATGACCGCGCAAACAACCGAACAGCAGAACGCCAATACCCAGTTGCAAGCGCAGGTCAAAGCCTTGAGCGCGGAATTGGCGACGGTGAAAAGCACACCGGCCGACACCAGCAAGGTCGACACGCAGTTGAAAGCCTTCGATGCGCAGTTCAAAAGCCTCGGCGCCGATATCGCGGCGTTGAAGAAACAGGGCAATCCGAGCGCGGCGATCGATCGTCTCGAACAGGAAATCGTTGTGCTTAAAAGCGAACAGGACAACCGCCCGGCAGCCGCGCAGGGCGGCGGCAATACTGCTGAGTTCGATGCCTTCCGTGGCCAGATGACCCGCAACATCAACACCCTTCAGGCGCAGATTCAGAACTTGCAGCAGCAGATCAATTCCCGCCCATAAGCTTTGTTGATCAGTGCAGGGGATTCTGTAATCCCCTGCATCATTCTGAATACTCGTACATCACCCCAAGCCGTCTACGCTCTTGAAACACCAACAAGAACGAGGGATGCGCTATGGGGTTTTTGCATAAAGTGGCCTGGCTCGGCGTGATGTTGCTGGGCGGCTTCGGCCAGGCCAGCGCCGCCACCACGGCCAAGGATGACAGTCAGGCCGCCATTGCCTTGCTGGAAAAAGCCCTGGCCTACTACCACGACAACGGCGACAAGGCGTTCGCCGCGTTCAGCCGCCAAGGCGAGTTTGTCGACAAGGATCGCTACGTGTTCGTCGTCGACACCAAAGGCGTGATGCTCGCCAGCGGTGGGCCTTCGTCGGCGTTGATCGGTCGTGACGTCAGTGAAGTGCTCGGGCCGGATTTGCAGAAGACCTTCAAAGACGCGTTGAAAGTGCCGGAAGGCAATGGCATCCAGCAGGCCGAATACCGTTGGCAGAACTGGGCCGACGGCAAGGTCGAGCGCAAGCATGTGTTTTATCAACGCATCGGTCAGCGAATTCTGGCGGTCGGTTATTACTTGCCGCGAGCCTCGGCGGAGCAGGCAAAGGCGTTGCTCGACAAAGCGGCGACTGATTTGGGCAAAGACGAGAAGGGTACGTTGACGGCGATCAACTCGCTCAAGGGTGGCTATTTGCAGGATGACTTGTACGTGTTCGTCGTTGATCTGAATACCCAGCGCTACGTCGCCCACGGCACCAACCTGCGCTTGATCAACACCGACTTCGGCAAGGTCAAGGATCCCGAAGGCAAACCGGTGGGCGAGCCGATTCTGGCGCTGATCGGCAAGCAGGATGAAGGTGAGTACGAATATCGCTGGAAAAACCCGGTGACCGGCAAGGTCGAGGACAAGCATGCCTACCTGAAGAAGGCCGGGCATTTCCTCGTTGCGGTGGGTTATTACAGCCCTTGAATGAACATCGCTCTCCTGTAGGAGTGAGCCTGCTCGCGATGCGGTGTGTCATTTAGCGATGATGTCGACTGACATACCGCATCGCGAGCAGGCTCACTCCTACAAGGGGTCTGCGTTGTTTGAATTATTTGGCGCCATGCTCACGCCCGCGCAGCAGGTTGTTCGGCATCGCAATCGCCGCTGCCAACCCAAGCAACGACACCGCCGCACTCACCCACAACAAATGCCGGAATGTCACCAGCAATTCCGCACGCAAGGCGTTCTGCGCATTCCCCGGCGCGGCGTTCAAACCATCCAGCAAGACGTTGCCCGAATGCCCCTCGCTCATCAGCGAACTGCTCGCCAGATGGGCGAAACTGGAATCCTGCAACAACGCCAGCAGCAGCGCCGACATCAACGCCACACCCACTGCGCCGCCGAGGGAGCGAAACAGATTGGTAGTGCTGGTCGCTACTCCGATGTCGCGTTGTTCCACCGAATTCTGTGTGCCGACCAGCGAAGTCGGGAACTGCATGCCGCTGGAAATACCGCAGAGCAGCATGAACAGACCACTGACCAGTGTCGCCTCAGGTGGGCTGAACGCCATGCCGAGAATCGCGATCGGCATCAGCAGAGCGCCGCTCAAAATCTGTGGTTTGTAACGCCCGGTGATCGACGTGCGGCGGCCGGCGAAAAATGCACCAATCGGCAGTCCCATCGCCAACGGCAGCAAGTGCAGGGCGGCGCTGTCAGCACCGGCCCCGGTCACGGTCTGAAAGCGCAGCGGCATCAGCACAATCAAGGAAATCGCCTGGAAACTGGTGAAGAAAATCGTGCACCAGCACAGCAGGGCATTGCGGTTGGCAAACAGGTGCATCGGCAGCAACGGCTCGCGCGCCCGGCGTTCGTGCCAGACAAACACCCCCAGCACCACCACCGCACAAGCGAACAAGCCGAGCACTTCAGCACTGCGCCACGAATGACCTTGGCCGACCTGAGTAATGCCCAATAGCAGGGCGGTCAGGCCGATGATCATCAACAGCGTGCCGAGGTAGTCGATGATCGGTTTGCATTGCGGAATCGGTAGGCCGCGCAAGTTGCGTCGCGCCACCCACCAGGCACCGAGGCCCAGCGGCAGGTTGATCAGAAACACCCAGCGCCACGACAGGTATTCGGTCATGTAACCGCCGAGCACCGGGCCGGCAACGCTGGCCACGGCGTACATGCTGCTGAAGTAACCCTGATAGCGTCCGCGTTCACGAGGCGGCACGATGTCGCCGATGATCGCCTGACTCACCGAGATCATCCCGCCGGCGCCGATGCCCTGAAGGATCCGCGCCAGCACCAGTTGCTCCATGCTCTGCGCCATGCCGCAAAACAGCGAGGCGAGGGTGAACAGGCCCATGCCGAACAGCATCAGTTTGCGCCGCCCGTACAGGTCGCCGAGTTTGCCGTAGATCGGCACGGCCACCGTCATCGCGACCATGTACCCGGAAATCACCCAGGCCAGCAGGCTGACGTCTTTGAACTGAGCGGAAATGGCCGGCATCGATACAGCAACGATGGTCTGGTCCAGCGCGCCGAGAAAGATCGCCATCATCAACGCGACCAGCACGCTGCGAATGGCCGGTTTGGGCGTTTCGGGGTGATTGAGATTGGTCACGGGCGAGCCTGCGGGCAGTAATGGACCCGCGCGGCTATTGCGCGCGGGTTGATGCTCGCCAGTGTAAGTCGGTAGCAGGCTATTCGATAGCCTCATAAGGAAGTCCGACGTAATTTTCTGCAATGGTTTTTCGCCCTGCTTCTGAACTGACAAAGTAGTCCAGTTCCGAGGCGCTGATGCGCTGGCTGAAGTCATCGTGATCGTCGAAACGATGCAGCATGGAAGTCATCCACCAGGAAAACCGCTCGGCCTTCCACACTCGGCGCAGGCAGATTTCCGAGTACTTCTCCAGCAAGTCGGTGCGCCCGTCGCGGTAAACCTTCAGCAGAATATTGAACAACGTGCTGACGTCACTGGCGGCCAGGTTCAAGCCCTTGGCACCGGTGGGCGGGACGATATGCGCAGCGTCGCCGACCAGAAACATTCGCCCATATTGCATCGGCTCGACGACAAAACTACGCAGTGGCGCGATGCTTTTTTCAATCGACGGACCAGTGACCAGTTTCTCGGCAAGCGACTCCGGCAGGCGATTTTTCAACTCATCCCAGAAGCGTTGATCGCTCCAGTCATCGACCTTCTCATCCGCCGGCACTTGCAGGTAATAACGCGTGCGGGTGGCCGAGCGCATGCTGCACAAGGCAAAGCCGCGTTCATGGCGGGCGTAGACCAACTCCTCATGCACCGGCGGCGTGTCGGCGAGAATGCCCAGCCAGCCAAACGGATAAACCCGCTCGAAGACCTTCAGGCTGTCGGCCGGAATCGCCTGCCGAGCGACACCGTGGAAACCGTCGCAACCGGCGATGTAATCGCAATCGACGCGAAAGGTTTCGCCGTCCTTTTCGAAAGTGACAAAGGCTTCGTCGCTTTTCATGCCGTAAGGAACGACATTGCTCGCCTGGTAAATCGTCGGCGCGCCGGCCTCCCGACGAGCGGCCATCAGGTCGCGGGTGACTTCGGTCTGGCCGTAGATCATCACGCTATTGCCACCGGTCAGCGCGTGCAGATCGATGTGCACCTGACGCCCGTCCAGGGCCAGATCGAAGCCGCCATGCACCAGTCCTTCGGCGTCCATGCGCTGACTCACACCAGCCTGACGCAACAGCTCTACCATGCCCTGTTCGAGCACACCGGCGCGGATGCGCCCGAGGACATAATCGGGTGTCTGACGTTCGAGGATGAGGGTGTCGATGCCGGCGTTGTGCAACAACTGGCCGAGGAGCAATCCGGACGGACCGGCGCCGATAATGGCGACTTGGGTTTTCAGCGTTTTCATTGTTTTTATGACTCGCAAGCTTCACACGGCCAAGACCGGTGAATGATTTTTATGGATCGAGTGCTTGCATTTTTCCCTTGCGGGTCTGTCAATTGAAGGTGAAAACTGAGCCGATACCTGTACATTCTGCCAATCGGTGCGATTATCGCCCACAACCCCGAGGCCTGGATTGAAGTGATGAACAAGCCTGAGCTGCCTTCGATTCCAGTGTTCAAGCTCTACGGTGAAAGCCTGGACTGGCCGACCCCTGACTTGCTGCACTGTGAAACCATTTCCTCCCGCAGTCGCGAACACGAGTGGGAAATCAAACCCCACCGCCATGCTGATTTGTGCCAGTTACTCTTCGTCTTCAAAGGTCAGGCAGAGCTTGAGATCGAAGGGCAACGCACGCAACTCGACACCCCGGCCATCCAAGTGCTGCCACCGCTTTCGGTGCACGGCTTTCGTTTTTCCGAAGACGTCGAAGGGTTCATCGTTACCCTCGCCACACCGCTGATCAACCACTTGCAGGCGCAACTGGGCGATTCGGTACATGCGCTGGCCAGCGCAGAACACTACCCGGCAGGTAACGACGGCGATTACCTCAACAGTCTGTTTTCGGCGTTGCAGGCCGAATACAACGGCCACCAGCCGGCGCGGGAAATGCTCATGCATTCGCTGGTCAGCGTGATCATGGTCTGGGTCAGCCGGCAGGCGATCGTGCGCCATAAAGCCAGTCAGCGTCCGCAGCGTCAGCGCGAATACCTCAATGGCTTTATCCAGTTGGTCGAGGAGACTTATCGCCAGCACGTGAAAGTCGAAGACCTGGCCCACCGACTGGGGATTTCGGTGTCGCACCTCAACGGCACCTGCCGTGAGCTGGCGGGACAACCGGCGTTGCAGATCATGCATGAACGTCAGTTGCTGGAAGCCAAGCGCTTGCTGACTTACACCAGCATGACGATTTACGAGATGTCGGAGTTGTTGGGGTTTTCCGACCCAACCAACTTCACGCGCCTGTTCCGGCGCCGGGTGGGGATATCGCCAAAGGCTTTCCGCGACAGCCTCAAGGCCGAGCAATAACTCACAGACACCACAAAACCCCTGTAGGAGTGAGCCTGCTCGCGATAGCGGTGTGTCATACAGATAAAGTTTGACTGACACACCGCTATCGCGAGCAGGCTCACTCCTACAGTTGAATATCAGCGCAATGCGTTCAGCGTGGCATTGTGCGGAATGCACCGCTCAAAGTTGCAGCTCGCATACTCGCGCGGCAGCTGTCGCTGCTGTTCGACCCGCCAGGCTGCGGTGCCGTACAGCGCCAGCGTGGCGGCGCAGGTGATGAAAATCGCGAAGTACCTTCTTGTTTTGATGTTCATGGCGTTGACCTCTGAACGACATACCCTGCGGTATTACTTTCAGCATAGGTCAGCGGCGGGGAGTTGCCAGTGAGTGTGCTTGAGGATTTACCACGGCATTCAGCACGCTGATGAACCCTTTGTGGGAGCGAGCTTGCTCGCGAAGAGGGCGTGTCAGCCAATGCAGATTTCGAATGAAATTCCCTCTTCGCGAGCAAGCTCGCTCCCACAGTGGATTGGGTTTACAGGCCGGTATCCCATTCGGGTTTTTCGGGGAACCTGAGCACCAGAAAATCCAGCATGCTGCGCAGCGCCGCCGGCATGTGTTTGCGCGAGGCGTACACCGCGTAGATGCTCATCTGCCGCGGTTCGGCATGTGGCAGCAGTCTGACCAGTTCACCGCTGTGAATATGCACCCCGGCCTGATAGGTCGGCAGCATCGCCACTCCGGCGCCGGCCAATGTCGCGCGCAATAACGTGCTGGCCTCGTTGGCGCTGATATTGCCCTGCACCGGCACCGAAACCGGTTCGCCATCCTCCTCGAAATGCCACAGGCTCTTGCCGAAATAGGAGTGCGTCAGGCAGTTGTGTCGGCTCAGTTCCTCGACCCGCAACGGCGCCGCTTGCTCCTGTAGATAAGCCGGTGCGGCGCAGACTACCGAACGACAAACGGTCAGGCGTCGGGCGATCAGGTTGGGGTCGAGATCGTTACTGGTGCGAATTGCCAGATCGATGCGCTCATCCACCAGATTCACCGTGCGATCGAGCATTTGCAGGTCGATGCTGACACCGGGATAACGTTTGACGTAGGCGGCCATTGCATCGGCCAGTTGCGCCTGGCCGAACGAGGTGCTGACGCTGATCCGCAGCAACCCGCGCGGGGCGTCGTGGGGTTCGCTGACGGCGGCCTGCATGTCCGTCGACAGTTCGATCATCTGTCGGCAACGCGGCAGAATTTCACTGCCGGCGGCGGTCAGGCTCAACTTGCGCGTGGTGCGGTGCATCAGCCGCGCGCCGACCCAGTCTTCCAGCTCCGCCAGATAACGTGAAACCACCGGCCGCGAAAGGTCCAGATGATCGGCCGCTGCCGACTGACTGCCCAGATCCACCACGGTGACAAACACCCGCATTGCTTGGAGACGATCCATGATTTGCCCGCTTTCAGAAACAAACTATGTTCAAGCATCGCATTTTTTGTACTGAGTCAGGCAACTAAGCTCTGTTCCATCGCCAAACACGGCATTCGGACACCGGAGCAACAGATGATCGGTTTCACCACACTCAAACGCGTTCTGCTCGCCACCGCATCCCTGGGTTTTGCCGCGCATGCAGCGGCAGCCAACCTGAACCTCGACGTCTACAACCCGGGGACAAACGCGATTTTCCCGGTGACCTCGGTGCTGGTCAGCGGCGAGAAAGACGCAATCCTCGTCGATGCGCAATTCGGCAAGTCCCAGGCTGAACACGTCGTGGAAAAGATCCGCGCCAGCGGCAAACACCTGACCACTATCTACATCAGCCATGGTGACCCGGATTACTACTTCGGCCTCGATACCCTGACCCAGGCCTTCCCTGACGCCAAGGTGCTGGCTTCGCAACCGACCGTTGATCACATCAACAAAACCGTCGCCGGCAAACTGGCTTTCTGGGGGCCGAAAATGGGCGCCGACGTTCCGGCGAAAACCATCGTACCGGGCGTGCTCAAGGGCGACAGCCTGATGCTCGAAGGGCAGAAATTGCAGGTCATCGGCCTCGACGGCAAACAACCGGATCGCAGTTTTGTGTGGATCCCGTCGCTCAAAGCCGTGGTCGGTGGTGTGGTTGTCGCCGAAAACATCCACGTATGGATGGCCGATACCCAGACCGCGCAATCCCACGCCGACTGGCTGGAAACGTTGCACTCGATCGAAACCCTGAAACCGAACACCGTGGTGCCGGGTCACTACTTGGGTGACAGCAGGCGTTCGCTGGCCAGCGTGAAATTCACCGCCGACTACATTAAGGCTTTTGACGTGGAAACCGCCAAGGCCAAAGACTCCACCGCACTGATCGCCGCGATGAAAAAGCGTTACCCAAAACTGGGCGAAGAAAGCTCGCTGGAGCTGAGCGCGAAAGTCGCCAAGGGCGAAATGCAGTGGTAAGCCGATTCTGAAAAACGCAGCACTCTCAAGCCAACTGGAGAATGTCATGAGCAAGATCGCAATCATTGGTGCCACCGGCCGCGCCGGTAGCCAACTGCTGGAAGAAGCCCTGCGTCGTGGCCATAGCGTTACTGCTATCGCCCGCGACACCTCGAAGATCGGCGCGCGTGCCGGTGTGGTCAGCAAGAATATCGATGTGCTGGATGGCGCAGCGCTGCAAGACGCGGTAGCCGGTCACGATGTGGTGATCACCGCTGCGCACTTCGCTACTGTTCCTGCGAGCGCTATTGTTGGGCCAGTGAAGCACGCCGGTGTGCAGCGTTTGCTGGTGGTCGGCGGTGCCGGTTCGCTGTTGCTGCCGGACGATACGCGAGTGATCGACAGTGCGGGTTTCCCGGCGGAGTACAAAGCTGAAGCCAGTGCTGGTGCGGCGTTTCTTGAGGCGTTGCGGCAAGAGAAAGAACTGGACTGGACCTTTCTGTCGCCGTCGGCAGAGTTTGTTGAAGGGGAGCGCACGGGGAGTTTCCGTGTCGGCCAGGATCATTTGCTGGTGAGTGCCGAAGGGCGTAGCTGGATTACCTTTGCCGATTACGCGATTGCGTTGATCGACGAAGTGGAAACGCCGAAGCATTCGCGTCAGCGGTTTACTGTCGGGTATTGATATACAGCTTTACCCTCACCCCAGCCCTCTCCCGGAGGGAGAGGGAGCCGACCGAGGTGTCTGGCGCTGTACATCGACCTGAAAAATCCAGTCGATTATGGATTCAAAGCCAATCGTTCAGGTCGCTGAACCTCTTCAATATCCCCCGGTCAGTCCCCTCTCCCTCTGGGAGAGGGTTAGGGTGAGGGAAAAAAGCCTCACCGCAAATGCGCCTGCTCAACCAACCAGATCATCAATTCTTCCAACTGCGGCGAAGGCTCGGTTCCCGCAGGCACCACCACGTAATACGCCAGCCCCGTCTTCACCTTCAAATCAAACGGCATCACCAGCCGCCCCGCACGCAGGTCATCACCAATCAACGACCAATCGCCGATCGCCACCCCCGTCCCGTGCGACGCCATCGACATCGCCTGATCCAGCGTTTCGAAATGCTGGCCGCTGCCGATGTTGTTCAGCCGCAGCTCAGCCGCGTTCAACCACACCGACCAATCCTGAATATCGTGAGTGGGGTGCAGCAACAGATGCTGTTGTAGATCCGCCGGCGTATACAGAGCCGGTGAGCCCTTGAGCAACAGCGGCGAACACACCGGCGTCAGTTGCTCGTCGAACAGGTGCAGCGCGCCCGGCGAATTGTCTGGCGGCGGGCCGTAGATCACCGCGGCATCAAATTGCTCGCGCTGAAAGTCCACGCCGTGTTGCAGCGAGGCGGTGAGTTTTACCGGCACGTCCGGGCGTTCTTTCTGCCATTGCAGCAAGCGCGGCAGCAGCCAGCGCATCACGCAGCTCGGTGCTTTGAGTTGCAGGGTTTCGCGCTGCAGGCCGATTTGCTCGGTGGCTTCGCTGATCAGGCCGAAGACTTTTTCCACACGGGGTAGCCATTCACGTCCTTCGGCGGTCAGCGCCAGGCCACGGGCCAGGCGGATGAACAGCGGATAACCGAGATGCGCCTCCAGCCCGGCGATCTGCCGGCTCACTGCGCCCTGGGTGATGTGCAACTGCTCGGCGGCGCGGGTGAAGTTGCAGCACTGCGCGGTGATCAGAAACGTATGCAGAGCGGGGAGGGGAGGCAGGCGTTTCATGGGGATCCAAGGTATGACGTGAGGACATGGCTAGTATGACTTTTAATCGATTGTTGCCGCTACCTGCCGACCGTTCCAATGAAGCCATGAAGGGCTCTTTGTAGGAGTGAGCCTGCTCGCGATAGCGGTGAGTCAGTCACCGCAATGTTGAATGTCCAGACGCCATCGCGAGCAGGCTCACTCCTACAGAAAGGCTCTGTGTCTTCAGCGAACAAGAAGGGCAATCGACATGGCGACGTGTGGCGAAGTACTGGTCAAGTTACTTGAGGATTATGGGGTCGAGCAGGTATTCGGCATTCCCGGCGTGCACACCGTGGAGTTGTATCGCGGGCTGGCCCGTTCGAGCATCAACCACGTCACCCCACGGCATGAGCAGGGCGCCGGTTTCATGGCCGACGGTTATGCGCGCACCAGCGGCAAACCGGGTGTGTGCTTCATCATTACCGGGCCGGGCATGACCAACATCACCACGGCGATGGGCCAGGCTTACGCCGACTCGATCCCGATGCTGGTGATCTCCAGCGTGCAGAGCCGCAACCAGTTGGGCGGTGGGCGCGGCAAGCTGCATGAGTTGCCGAATCAGAGCGCACTGGTCGCAGGTGTTGCGGCGTTCTCGCATACCTTGATGTCCGCCGCTGAATTGCCGGTAGTGCTGGCACGTGCTTTTGCCTTGTTTCAGGCCGGTCGCCCACGTCCGGTACACATCGAAATTCCGTTGGACGTGCTGGTCGAAAACGCCGATGAATTGCTCGCCAGCGTACCGGTCAATATCGACCGCGCCGGCGCTGCGCCAGCGGCCGTCAAACGCATGAGCGAGCTGCTGGCTGAAGCCAGACGTCCGCTGATTCTGGCTGGCGGCGGTGCCATCGACGCAGCGCCAGAGCTGACCAGACTTGCCGAGTTGCTCGACGCTCCGGTGGCGCTGACGATCAATGCCAAAGGCATGCTGTCGGGCAACCATCCGCTGCTGATCGGCTCGACCCAGACGCTGGTTGCCACCCGCGCGCTGGTCGCCGATGCCGATGTGGTGTTGGCCATCGGCACTGAACTGGCCGAGACCGATTACGACGTCACTTTCGCTGGCGGTTTCGAGATTCCCGGCAAACTGTTGCGCATCGATATCGACGCCGATCAGACCGTGCGTAACTACCCGCCGCACCTGGCACTGGTGGCCGATGCGCGCAACGCCGCGCAGGCCTTGCTGGATGCGCTGTCGCCGGAAAAACTCGGCGAGCGCAGCAGCGATTGGGGGCAAGCCCGCGCCGGCAAACTGCGCGCTGAACTGGCGGCAAGCTGGGATGCACCGACCCTCGCGCAAACCCGTTTCCTCGACACCGTACTTGATGAGTTGCCCAACGCCGTATTCGTCGGCGACTCGACGCAACCGGTGTACACCGGCAACCTGACGTTCAACCCGGATCATCCGCGCCGCTGGTTCAATGCCTCGACCGGCTACGGCACCCTCGGTTACGCCTTGCCGGCAGCGATTGGTGCCTGGCTCGGCGGTCAAACCGACCAAGGTGCGCGCCCTGCGGTGGTGTGCCTGATCGGCGACGGCGGTCTGCAATTCACCCTGCCGGAACTGGCCAGCGCCGTCGAGGCACGCACCCCGGTAATCGTCCTGCTGTGGAATAACCAGGGCTACGAAGAGATCAAGAAATACATGGTCAACCGCGCCATCGAGCCGGTCGGCGTCGACATCTACACCCCGGATTTTGTCGCTGTGGCCAAGGGCCTCGGCTGCGCGGCTGAAGCGATCAGCAGCATCGAACAACTGCGCACCGCGTTGCGTAGCGCAAGCGATCGTCAGGGCCCGACCCTGATTGAAATCGACCAGACCCAGTGGATGCAGGCGGTGGCGCAATGATCAGTTTCCCGACCACACTCTACGGCCTCTACATCAACGGCCAATGGTCGGCCGGCCGCGAACACCTGCGGGTGATCAACCCGGCCACCGAAGCGCTGCTGACCACGGTCAATGGCGGTGACGAGCACGCGGTCGATCAAGCCGTCGCCGCGGCCACAGCAGCGTTCAAGGACTGGTCGCAAACCAACGGTGCCGAGCGCGGCGCAATCCTGCGCAACATCGCCAATGGCGTGCGCAACGGTCGCGAGCACTTGATGAAACTGCAGTCGAGCAACAACGGCAAACCGCAGTTCGAAGCGGCCATCGACGTCGACGATGTGATCGCCACGTTCGAGTACTACGCCGAACTCGCCGAAGGCCTCGACGCCAGACAAGACAGCAACGTGCCGCTGCCCAGCGATGATTTCAGCGCACGCCTGCGCCGCGAGCCGTGCGGTGTGGTCGGGCTGATCGTGCCGTGGAATTTCCCCATGGTCACTACGGCGTGGAAACTCGCACCAGCGTTGGCGGCGGGTTGTTGCGTGGTGCTGAAACCTTCAGAGGTAACGCCGCTGCCGGAGCTGGAACTGGCGGCGATCATCGCGGAGTCGGGTCTGCCGAACGGCGTGTTCAATCTTGTCTGCGGTACAGGGCTGGCGGTCGGTGCACCATTGGCGGCGGATCCGCGTATCGCCAAAATCTCCTTTACCGGCAGCAACGCAGTCGGCGTGCAAGTGATGCAGCGTGCGGCGGAAACGGTGAAGGGTGTCAGCCTGGAGTTGGGCGGTAAATCTTCGCTGCTGGTGTTGGCGGATGCAGATCTCGATCTGGCGGTTGAGCTGGCCTGTGGCGGCGCATTTTTCAACGCCGGGCAGATGTGTTCGGCCACCAGTCGTGTGCTGGTGGCTGAGGAGCTGGAAGAGGAATTCCTCCGCCGTTTGCACAAGCGTGCACAAGCGATTCGGGTTGCCGATCCGTTTGACCCAGACGTGGAAATGGGCGCGCTGGTCAATCAGGCGCAGTACCAGCGAGTGCTTGGGCACATCGACCGTGGGCTCAGCGCGGGTGCGCGATTGATCTGCGGCGGCAATCGCCCGGCGGATCAGCCGCGCGGCTATTTCTTGCAGCCGACCGTGTTCACCGACGTGCCGCTGGACAGCGCGCTGTGGTGTGAAGAGATTTTCGGGCCGGTGCTGTGCGTGCGCAGTTTCACCACTGAAGCGCTGGCGATTGCCTTGGCCAATGACACGCCGTTTGGTTTGGTAGCCAGTGTGGTGACGAGCGATGCTGCTGCGGCGGATCGCGTGGCCAATGCCTTGCAGGCGGGGATGGTGTGGATCAATGCGCCGCAAGTGATTTTCCCGCAGGCGGCGTGGGGCGGGTACAAGCAGAGCAGTATTGGTCGTGAGTTAGGGCCTTGGGGGTTGGCGGCGTTTCAGGAGATCAAGCATGTGATCCGGGCGGGGTAAAAGCCGACCCTCACCCCAGCCCTCTCCCGGAGGGAGAGGGAGCCGACCGAGGTGTCTGGCGCTGTCCATCGACCTGAAAAATCCGGTCGATTATGGATTCGTCAAAGCACTTGGAAAGCCGACCCTCACCCCAGCCCTCTTCCGAAGGGAGAGGGAGCCGACCGAGGTGTCTGGCGCTGTCCATCGATCTGAAAAATCGAGTTGATTATGGATTCAAAGCCAATCGTTCAAGTCGGTGAATCTCTTCAATATCCCCCAATCAGTCCCCTCTCCCTCTGGGAGAGGGTTAGGGTGAGGGGCTTCTAGCGGTCACACCGAAAGCCGCAACCGCGCCAAATCCCGCAACGGCGGCGCACCAAACAAACGGCTGTACTCGCGGCTGAACTGCGACGGACTCTCATACCCCACCCGATACCCCGCCGCCGAAGCCTCCAGCCCCTCCGCCAACATCAACCGCCGCGCTTCCTGCAAGCGCAACTGCTTCTGATATTGCAACGGACTCATCGCCGTCATCGCCTTAAACCGGTGATGCAACGTCGACACACTCAGATTCACTTCCTTGGCCAGATCATCAATGCGCAATGGCTGTTCAAAGTTGCCGTTCAACCATTTGATCGCCTGGCTGATGCGATGGCTCTGACTGTTGGCAATCGCGATTTCATACAAGCGATGACCCTGCGGACTGCGCAGCAGGCGATAAAGAATCTCCCGGCGAATCAGCGGCGCGAGCATGGCGATGTCTTTCGGCGCATCGAGCAGACGCGCTAGACGCAACACCGCATCGAGCATCGAACTGTCGATCTTCTCGACATACAAACCGCGCCCGGTCGGCCGGGTCGGTACACCCATGGGACCTGCGTCGGCGATCAGTGCGGTGATTTCGGTCGGGTCGATGTCCAGGCGCACGGCGAGGATCGGATCCTCCGGCGATACGTTGACCACGCGCCCGCTCAGCGGCATCGAAACCGACACCACCAGATAATTCAGCGGGTCGTAATTGAAGTACTCGTCGGCCAGCCGCACCTCTTTGCGTCCCTGCGCCATGATGCACAGCGCCGGTTGCGCGAGCACCGGGGCGAAGTCGTGGGACTGGGTGTGGCGCGACATGAACAGCGAGCCGATGGCGGTCTCGTAGCTGCCATCGTCGGTGGTGTTGCGGCGGATGATCGCCGCCAGCTCCGCGCGCTGTTTTTCCATGTCAGCGCTGGGTTCGGCTTGAAAACGATCGAATGACGTCATGCACGGCATCCTCGGCAGGAGAGGTGGAATGGAGCAGAGCATATGTTTGTGCAAGCGCCAGCGGTAGACACATCCTGCGAAATGCTTGCCTGATTCTGCTTGGGCTCATGAGCATGCCCAGCCATAGCTGAACACAGCGCGGAAAACTTGCTTGATACGCCGTGTGACAACCGTGTGACGCAGTTTTACAGGTTGTTACAGGTTCTGCATGCAGTCTCGCAGGATTGTGCAACGCGGCGGCAGGAATCGACTAACGGCACCTAGCGCGTGGCCCTTAACCTTTGATCCTGTCGCAGCCCGTCCCCCGGCTGCCACGCGACTCCCTGGGAGGGTTGAACATGTCCAAGCAGATTCCCGTCAGTCATATGGCCTTCGTTCGAGCGCGCGCCGGGCGTTCGGCGGAACTCGGTGTACGCCTCAGTGCGTTGATCGATCCGTCCCGCGCCGCCCCCGGTTGCCTGAGCTTTGCCTTGCAGCATTCGCAGTGTGATCCCGAGTTGTGGCTGGTCTCCGGGTTCTGGAGCAGTCAGCAAATGATGACCAACTATTTCAACAGCCCGTCGATGGAAATCTTCGCCGAGCTGGTGCAGGAACTGGTGGTCAACAGCCTCGACTTCCACACCTTCAAGGACGTGTCGGCGGCACAAGCCCTCGGCCAATGCCCGGCGCCGGTACACAAACTCGTCGGTTGAGGGTTTAATGTCCGGCTTAATTTGTCTGAGCCGGGATGTGTGACATGGCACGTAAAGAGTTCGAACACTTCGAAGCAGTTTCCGCAGTCGTCCCCGTCGAGTTGGGCGGCAACAAGGGCTATCACGCGGCAATCGCGGTCAAGGCCTTGGTCGATGGCGGCGCACCACGCTTTCACAAACTGCTGAATGACCAGATCTTCCCCGGCGCCATTGCCGCCGATGAAGCGGCGATCAATGAGCTGGATAACCTCAAGGGCGTCACTGACGACGCCGAATTGATCTGGTAACGCGTTACTTGTTGGCACCCGGACGCCACATCTTGAACAGGGCCTCAGGCCCCAGCTGGAAATAATCCGCCGGCCCGCCGCCGCGCAGAATCGGTTCTGCCGCGGCGGTGTCGTAGATGCCGTCCTTCAACAGCCACTTGGCAATGTGAACGGCGACCACTTCGCCGAGGACCAGCCAGCTCGGCACCGTCTCGCCATCGGCACGCTGCAACTGAATGATCTGCGTGACCTTGCATTCGAAGGACACCGGACTTTCGGCGACCCGTGGCACCGAAATCACTTTTGACGCGACCGTCGTCAATCCCGCCAATTCAAATTCATTGACCTCAGGCGCGACCATTGCGCAGCTCTGGTTCATCTGCTCGGCCAGCGGGCGGGTGGCGAGGTTCCAGACGAATTCGCCGGTCTGCTCGATGTTGTTCAGGCTGTCTTTGCGCCCGACACTGGAAAAACCAATGATCGGCGGAATGTAGTTGAAGGCGTTGAAGAAGCTGTACGGCGCCAGGTTGAGCTGACCATTGGCATCCTGCGAGGAAATCCAGCCGATCGGGCGCGGACCGACGATGGCGTTGAACGGATCGTGGGGCAGACCGTGGCCATTGGCGGGTTCGTAGAAGTGGATGTCATCGGGCATGGTGGGTGAATTCCTGAGGCTGCTTTTCGGATGCAGCCATAGTGCAAGGACGCTCCGCATATTTCCAGCCAGACGCAAAACCCCGTGTAGGAGTGAGCCTGCTCGCGATAGCGGTGTGTCAGTTGATAGATGTTTGACTGACCCACCGCTATCGCGAGCAGGCTCGCTCCTACAAGGGATTTGTGTGGAGTTCAGAGATTGTCATCCCCCAGAAAAGACTAAGCCCGGCCAAGGCCGGGCTGTGGGAGGACTGCTGATACTTAGCTAATGGCAGCGGCAGTACCGGTTTTATCGAAGCCGTCAGCAGCGACCGTTTTACCCAGGTTGGTCTTGTCGAAACCATCGGCAGCCACAGCTTTGCCAATGTTGGTTTTATCAAAACCGTCAGCAGCATAGGTGCCCGAGTGGCTGGTTTCGATCGCGGCGCTGGCGCCGTTGATGAAGTCGGCGGATTTGGTGCGATCCGAGCCGTCGGCGGCGAAGGTATTGGCGGCCAGTACGGAAAGGGTCAGGGCGAGGATCAGTTTGGTTTTCATGTCGGTTACTCCAGATTCGTTGGCGGGTGTGTCTTGCTTGGGTTTAATGCTACGCCAACTAAATTGATTAAAAAGCGCAAATTAATGCTAAAAACAATCGATTAAATTGATATTAAGGACGGCGCAGAGTATTCGCTTTCGTCGTCGGTGCGAGCGTCGCGCAGGTCATCGATCAGGTGATTGCAGAATGCAGGGGCAGTATTAATTAGCGATTAATCGCTGTTTTTGCGCGTGTGACAGATTTTTCATACTTTGCCGACCGCATTTTCACTGCCGCAACGCCAGTCTGCCCACGGCCAGAAAACCAAGAACCGGCCGTCACACACTGGAGCGTTGCTTGCGATGAATAAACTTCCTCAAATCACCCTGGCCTTCTGGGTCATGAAAATCTGCGCGACGACCCTGGGGGAAACCGCGGGCGATTTGCTGTCGATGACCCTTAACGTCGGTTACGCCATGAGCTCGCTGATTCTGATCAGCGTGTTTGTCCTGACGCTGATCACGCAGTTGATGGCCAAGACGTACAAACCATTGCTGTACTGGCTGGTGATCCTGTCGACCAGTACCGCCGGCACGACCATGTCGGACTTCATGGATCGCACCCTCGGACTGGGTTACGCCACCGGCTCGATGATCCTTATCGCGATTTTGCTGGCGATCTTTGCTGCGTGGCGTCTGAGCGGTGATTCGCTCAATGTCAGCAAGGTGCAGACTTTTCGTGGCGAGATGTTCTACTGGATGGCGATTCTGTTTTCCAACACCCTCGGCACCGCGCTGGGCGACTACCTTGCCGACGATTCAGGGCTGGGTTTTGCCGGTGGCGCGCTGCTGATCGGCTCGACCATCGCGGCGGTCGTGCTGCTGAAATACTTCACGAAGATTTCCACAGTGGTGTTGTTCTGGGTGGCGTTCGTGCTGACCCGGCCGTTTGGCGCGACGTTGGGCGACTTGATGACCAAGCCCCATGAGAAGGGTGGGCTGGACTTCGGCACCATCGGTTCTTCTGCGGTGCTGGCGGGGATTCTGCTGGTGATGATTGTCGGGGCTTCGTATGCGCAGAAGCGGTATGGCAGACAGGGGGCGGCTGCCGAAATGTCCTGATTGATCCGAAGTCGAGTTGAGGCATTCGCGAGCAGGCTCGCTCCCACAGGGGATTTGTGTCGATCACGGATCCAATGTGGGAGCGAGTCTGCTCGCGAAGAGTCCATCACAGCCACCATTGCAGTGGCTGTGAAATCCCGATCAGTCGGTGACGATACGCGAATGCTTCTGGGTGTCTTTCATGGTGATGTACACCAGCAACGACACCGCGATGCACGCCGTCACATACCAGTAGTAACCGGTTTCCATGCCGATGCTCTTGAACCACAGCGCGATGTATTCAGCGGTGCCGCCAAAGATCGACACGGTCAGTGCATACGGCAGGCCGACGCCCAGGGCGCGGATTTCAGTCGGGAACAATTCGGCTTTCACCACCGCGTTGATCGAGGTGTAGCCGCTGACGATGATCAGCGCCGCCATGATCAGGAAGAACGCGCCCCACCAGGTTTGAATGGTGTGCAGGGTCATCAGGATCGGCACGGTGAAGATCGTCCCCAGCACGCCGAAGGCGATCAGGATCGGACGACGACCGATCTTGTCCGACAGGCCGCCGATGATCGGCTGCAGGCACATGAACAGGAACAGCGTGGCGGCAGAAATGGTGGTCGAGTCGGAGATGCTCATGCCGACCGTGTTCACCAGGTATTTCTGCATGTAAGTGGTGTAGGTGTAGAACGCCAGGGTGCCGCCCATGGTCAGGCCGACCACGGTCAACAGCTCTTTGGGGTGGCGCATCAAGGTGCGCATGGCGCTTTCCTTGGATTTTTCTTTCTTGGTGAACGACTCGGTTTCTTCCATGCCACGACGCAGGTACAGCGCCACGACCGCACACAGCGCGCCGATGGCGAACGGAATACGCCAGCCCCACGCGTACAGCTGTTCAGTGGTCAGTACGTTCTGCAGCACGATCAGTACGCCCAGCGCGATGAGCTGGCCGGAGATCAGGGTCACGTACTGGAAGCTGGAGAAGAAACCGCGACGTTCCTTGGTCGCCATCTCCGAGAGATAGGTCGCCGAGGTGCCATATTCGCCACCGACCGACAGGCCTTGCAGCAGTCGCGCGAACACCAGCAGGATCGGCGCGCCGATGCCGATGGTTTCGTAGTTCGGGCTGAGGGCGATCAGCAGCGAGCCGAAGCACATCAGGTAGACCGAGGCCATCAGGGCTTTTTTACGGCCGACCTTGTCAGCGTACATGCCCATCAGCCAGCCACCGATCGGACGCATCAGAAAGCCCACGGCGAAAATCGCGGCGGTGTTCATCAGTTGGGCGGTGGTGGAACCGGCAGGGAAGAAGGTTTTCGCGAAGTACAGGGAGAAGGCGGCATACACATACCAGTCGTACCATTCGACCATGTTGCCGACGGAACCGCTGAAGATCGATTTGATCCGGCTGGCGGTGGTTCTTTCTTTGGCGGGCACGGCAGCCGACCCAAGTGGCAGGGCGTTGGAGTTATCCATTGAAGGATCCTTCGTTTAATTGTTTTTGTGGAGCGCGTTGGAACGCAGCCTGCGAGGGCTATAGCAGGAGGTGTGCCAACGGGGGGAGGGCCGGTTTAGAGGGGGTGGCGGGATCGGGTGAGCGGGATATCGCCGAAGAATCTGGTTTGATGAGCGGATTTCCGCTTATTGGGGCGAAGATCAAAAGCCCCTCACCCTAGCCCTCTCCCGGAGGGAGAGGGGACTGACCGAGTGGATTGTTCGAGTGCACCGACCTGAGATACCGAGTCGAACTCAGGTTTGAAAAGCATGGAGATCGGCTCCCTTCCCCCTCGCCCCCTTGGGGGAGAGGGTTGGGGTGAGGGGGATGGATTTCAGCCACACCAAAAAATCCCGACCCAGCCTCACTCTGCCAGAAACATCTCCCGACTCAACCCATGCCGCTGCAGCTTTTCATTGAACGTGCGGCGCGGCAGTTGCAGTTCTTCGAGCACCGCTTTCACATCGCCCTTGTGCCGGGTCAGCGCTGCACGCAAACACTGCGCCTCAAACGCCTCCTGTTGCGCTGCCAGCGATTGCCCCGGATCAATCTCCGGCGCAGGCTCATCCAGCCCCAACACCTGGCGTTCGGCAACGTTGGCCAGTTCGCGCACGTTGCCCGGCCAGTCGTGGCTGAGCAGATGGCTCAATTGCGCACCACTCAAAGGTGGAAAGGTGCGCCCCAGGCGTTCAGCGGCATTGTGGGCAAAGGTTTCGAATAACAACGGAATGTCTTCGCGACGATCGCGCAGCGGCGGCAAGCGCAGCTCGGCGACGTTGAGACGGTAGGCCAGATCCTCGCGAAATCGCCCGGCCCGAGCCTCGTCGAGCAGATCCGGTTTGGTCGCCGCGACAATCCGCAGGTCGACACGAATGCTCTGGTTCGAACCCAGCCGTTCAAGCTTCTGCTCCTGCAACACCCGCAGCAGTTTCACCTGTTGGGCCAGCGGCATGCTTTCGATTTCATCGAGAAACAGCGTGCCACCGTCGGCGTATTCCAGCTTGCCGATGCGCTTGCCCGAGGCGCCGGTAAACGCGCCGCTCTCGTGGCCGAACAACTCGGCTTCGAACAACTGCTCAGGAATCGCCGCGCAGTTCAGCGCCACAAATGGCTTGGCCGCGCGCGGACCGAAATCATGCAGGCAACGCGCGACCAGTTCCTTGCCGCTGCCGGTTTCACCACGGATCAATACGTTGACCGGCAACGCCGCCAGGTCCAGCACTTGCCGACGCAGGGTCTGCAAGCCACGGGAGACGCCAAGCAACGTCGCATCGAGTTTCGCGCGGTTGTCAGCCTGTTCGTGCAGGGCGCGGTTCTCCAGAATCAGCCGGCGTTTGTCCAGCGCCCGGCGCAAGCTGCCGAGCAGGGTTTCCGGGCTGAACGGTTTTTCCAGAAAGTCGTAGGCACCGTCGCGCATCGCCTCGACGGCCATCGGTACATCGCCATGGCCAGTGAGCAGAATCACCGGCAGATCAGCGTCGCGTTTCTGCACCTCGGCCAACAACGCCAGGCCGCCCATGCCGGGCATGCGCACGTCACTGAGGATCACCCCGGCAAAGTGCGCGGGCAGGGCGGCGAGGCAGTCTTCGGCGCGGCTGAACAACTGCACCGCGAACCCCGACAGGCTCAGCCACTGCTCGACGGCGCTGCGGATGCTGCTTTCGTCATCGACCACCATTACCGAGTTGAGCATCAGATATGTGCCTCCAGATCGATCGGCAAAGTCAGGCTGAACACCGCGCCGCTGTCGCCATTTTCGGCGCTCAGACGACCGCCGGATTCATGCACGATAGCGAAGGATACCGCCAACCCCAGGCCCAGACCGTCGCCCACCGGTTTGGTGGTGAAGAACGGATCAAAGACCTGGCCCAAATGGTCTTCGGCGATGCCACCGCCATTGTCGCTGACGCTCAGCCGCCACAGTTGTTCATCGGCTTCCAGACGGATTTCCAGACGCTTGCAGGCTTTGCCCTGCATCGCATCGAGGGCGTTGCGCAGCAGGTTGATCAGCACCTGTTCGAGACGAATCGCATCACCGCGCACCCACGCCGGACGGGTCAGGTGCAGCACCAGACTGACCTGTTCGTCGCGCAGCCGGGCATCGAGCAACTGCAACGACTGATCGACCACCGTCGCCAGATCCAGCCGCTCGCGCAAGCCGCTGGGGCTTTTGCGCGCGAAGGTCTTGAGGTGGCCGGTGAGGGCGGCCATGCGCGTGAGCATGTCGTCCACCGGTTTCAAGGCTTTATAGGCATCGTCGACCCGGCCATGGTCGAGCAGCAGGCGCAGAGTCGCCAGTTGCATGCGCTGAGCGGTCAGCGGCTGATTGATTTCGTGGGCCAGCGCGGCGGACATCTGGCCGAGCGCGGCGAGTTTGGCCGATTGCACCAGGCCGTCCTGCGCGGTACGCAAGTCGCGGGTGCGTTCTTCCACCAACTGTTCCAGTTCCTCACGGTTGCGCTGGCGGATTCTCGACAGGCGCCAGCGCTGGTTGAGAAACAGCAACAGAAACACCAGCGCCAGCCACACCCCGGCGGCGGCGAGGCCGGCGTTGCGCAGGTCTTCGAAGGCCACTTGCGGATGGCGCAGCAGGTGCAGGGTCCAGCCTTCGGCGCTCAGTGGCAGCGATTCCCATAGATAATCCGCTGTGCCCTCAGGGCCTTCGACGCGGCGCAGATCACTGTTGTCATCGAAGCGGCGCAGCGACAAATGAGTCAAAGGCTGCAGCGACTGTTTGTCGTACTGGCGCGTGGCTTTGATCTCGGCCATGTCGCTGGCGCTCAACGCACGCAGCGCGCGGTAACGCCAGCCGGGCTGGTTGGCGATGAAGATGATCCCGCGCGCATCGCTGACCAGCAGCGTGTCATTGCCCTGACTCCACTCGCGTTCCAGCTCGGGGAATTCCAGCTTGACCACCATCGCGCCGAGAAACTCATCGTAGTCGCCGAGCACCGCGCTGGAGAGGAAGTAGCCGGGAATCCCGCTGGTCACGCCCACCGCGTAAAAACGCCCGGTGCCCTGGGTGCGGGTCTGGCTGAAGTAGGGGCGGAAACCGTAATTGTGGCCGACGTAACTGCTGGGCAAGCGCCAGTTGCTTGCCGCCACGGCGAGACCAGTGCGGTCGAGCAATTCAAGGGTCGAGGATTGCGCTGCGCCGTTGATCTTTTCCAGCTTGAGATTCAGCGCCGACTGCTCTTGGGCATCGACCGGTCCTGCCAGCGCCGAGCGCAATTGCGGGTCCAGCGCCAGCACGGCGGGCAGGGCGCGGTAGCGGTCGATCAGGGTGTGCAGGGAATTGGCGTACAACGCCAGTTGCTGGTTGGCGCGGGCGGCGTCTTCCTCCAGCGCCTGACGTTCGGCGTGGCGGATCGCAAGTGTGGCGGCAAGCGCCGCGCCGGTGATGATCAGCAGGGTATACAACGACAGACGCAAGGTACGGGAAGTCGGCAGCATGCTGGGCAAACGGATGGCAGTCGGGCGGGCACGATAGCATGTCGGCAGGCGGGAACATTGTCCCCGCTCAGAAAGCCGCCTATTTACGCGGCGGCGTTGTGCGCAGTTCTATGCTTTTGCACCGTTAACGCCAGACCGTGGAGCATGTCGGTGATTCGGGCTGTTTCCTGGTCGAGATCGTTGAGGTCGACGCCGTTCATGCTTGTTCTGCCAAGTGCGTGAGCATACTCATGGACCGTGTCGTTACTCGCCTCGATAGCCTGTGCAAGTCCGAGAATTTTCCCCTCGAACTCAAACATTTTTTCGCTGGATTTTCCAGAGATGGCCTTGGCTGCTTCATTGACAATTTCCGGCAAACTCCATAACGCCGCGGCTCCGCTAGCGATGGCGCCGGCCGCTGCGGGAGGTAGTGAATTGAGAGTTCCCTTCACACCCGTCGCCGTTAGTTGAGCGCCTGCCTCCTTCACCAACTTGAGTCCGGATTTTTTGTCGCGAGGAATCATGCCCTGGAGTTTGGCGTTTAAATACTCAAGCGGCTGCATTTGTTTGTGTTGGGCTTTCTCGATAATAGTGTCCGCTGACACTTTGGAGGTTTTCAAATTGACCGACGCGCTCAGTCCGCTTCTTTCAGCCGCGTAGTCGATGAGCGCGCTGACCCCGATTTTTGCGGCGTAGCCCATCCCTGCGCCTATCACGTTGCCGACACCGGGTGCCGCGGCGCCTAGTGCCTGAGCACCGACACCGACCGTTAGACCGACGCCATAACTGAGGGCTTTGCTTGCGACCAATACCAGCGTTCTGCGTGTTGTCGCCAAGGCAATGTCGCTGCCTGAACCCATTCTGTCGAGTTGCTTGGCGGCATCGCTGGCGCGGCGCTGGGTAATCCCCAGAATTTCAATGTGCTGCATCATCTGATCATTCATTTGGCGGGCCATACGCTTTTCTGCAAGGCGTTGCGCATTTTTGGCATAGCTCTTGTTTTGCGAAGCAATGATGCGATCCATTCCGGCATTCATATCGTCCAAAGTAGGCCACTTGGATTCACCGTTGACGTCGACATGGCCAATCGGATCGTTGCCGACGAAGGCGTAAAGATTCAGCCCATCCACGTCGCCTGCCGGGTCCGCGCTGATCCAGCGTTGCAGCCATGGTGCGTAATACCGTGCGCCGTAGTAATACAAACCGCTGACGTCCATTTCCTTGCCCGAATAGCGGATGAATCTGTAGCTGACTTCAGTCCCCGAGGGCGCGGTCATCCACGCCGTGGCGCCGAAGGGGTAATAACCTTCCTCGCTGACCCGTCGCGCCTGCTGATCCAGTTCGATCACGCAGGAGCCGAGGTGATCCTGGAGGCTGTAGCGCAGTTGATCGTTGTCGATGTCATCGGGTTTTTTCGCCAGCCAGTGCAGGCAGCGCGCATTGCCGAGGCTGATGATGTGCAGTTCTTCGCCGTTGTCGCGGGTGCGGATTTCCAGCCCCGGAAGGTAGCGCACCTGCTGGAAATGTTCGGTGGTGGCAGTGAAGGTTTCGTAGCGTTTGAACACACGCATGCCCCGACTGTACCCGTAACCCTCGGCATCATTGCGCCCGTTTGTGCGGGGTAGCAGGGTCACCTTCAACAGTTGGTCGCGGGCATTCCAACTCATGGATTGGCCTGGCTGTAGCGCCTGCTGGTTTCCGTGTGTATCGAACAACTTGTCGAAATCCGGCTCCGCATCGCCTTGTTTCCAGCGCACACCACGATTGCTCTGTGGGTCGATGCGCATCTGCTGGGTGAAGTTATTGCCGGCTCGCACGTGACAAAGTTTTGTCAGGTTGCCGCTTCTGTCGTACTGGTAAGTCTGGGTGTAATTGAGGCGATTGTTCGGGTCGCCCGGTTGCGGCAGGCCGGGTATGTCGGGCGGTGGGGCGTCGTCGTAACCGGTGGCGCTGGTCAGCCGATAGAGCGAGTCGTAGGTGAAATAGCGGTGACCATCGATCAGTTGGTTGGCGAAGTAGCGCGGCTGAAAAGCGTGGTCCTTGATGCGGGTGATATTGCCGACGCGGTCGTAGAAATATTCGAGGTTTTGCAGGACTGTGTAAGCGTCCTTGTGGCTCGACTGGGTGTGCAAACGACCGTCCGCCGGGTCATATGTCCACTGACTGAGGACGCGATTGCCGGCCAGTTGTTCGATGATCTGGTCATTGGCGTTGTACTGCGTATCCTGCAACACCACTTGCCAGTCAGGCGTGCCGCTGATCAGCAGTTCAGTTTTTTTGAGGTGCCCGGCCAGGCCGTAGCGCGAGCGTCGTTGATGGCCGCCGGCGTCGGTCTGCTCCAGCAGCGCACCGAGCGGGCTGAACACCTGTGCGCTGGTGAACGCTTCACCGTCCTGGAAGGTGCGGGTTTCGCACAGCGGCGGGCCGGTCAGGGAAAAACTGTCCGTCAACAGCGAACCGGCACGGTCTTTTTGCTCCAGCAACCGCCCGCGTTGGTTGAACTGCGCCTTCGCCGAGGCGCCGGCGTAAATGAAAACATCCACATCGGGTTCACCATTTTCCTCGACCGCTACCACCCGCAGTTGCTGATCGAAGTTCATGTGCCAATGGCTACCGCGCTGGTCCCAGCGCTGCAAAGGCTCACCGGCCAGTCCCGGGAGGGTCAAGCGCCAGCCGGCGTCAACGCTGTCAGTCCTTACGACATCGCCGTTTAGCGAGTAGACGTTAGTGAGATTCGCAGTGGGCAGACGCGGATCCCGCTGCGCCACCAGACGGCCGGCCACATCGTATTGTTGGTGCGTCACGAGTGCTCCAGGGGTCTCGTCAGCCAACGTGCGCAGGTAGGCGACCTGACGGATCGGCAGGCCACGACCATCGACCGCCGCCAACGTTGGAGTGCGCCTATGAACGGGGTCGTATTTCATTTGTATTTGTGTTTGGTGAAGGGCAGAACAATTTTCTGAAACTTCTTCCAATTCGACTCTGGTTTCGCTTGTTTGCGCAAAAACCTGTTGTCTGTGAGCAAGTCCTCTTTGTACCACTTCATGAAGGTCTGGGTGCTTTCGATATACCCCAGGGCCTTATTGGTCTCCTCTCGCAAGGTATCGAGTCGAATGGTTTTAGCAGCCGTCAGGCGGCTCGCATCAGGTAGTACACCAGCGGAATTGATCGTGTCTTGTCCTAAGCTTCTGAAGGCTTTCTCTATATCGGCCATTCGCGAAGTGAGGGCTTGTTTCCAGCCGGAGAGCATCGTTTCGATTTTTTCAATCTTGACCGGATCCAGACCATGTTTAATGTCCTCCACTTCCTGCACCCGCGCACCGATATTAAGTGCCGCGCCCACGCCTGGAAGATATGATCCGACGCCGCGGGCCAGTAAGGTGTTGGCGGCATCGGCCGGGGTGAAACTCGATGAACTCTCTGTGATGCCGACCTGTTGATCAATGGCTGCGACGCTCATTACCGAAGTTTGTGGAATCAATGAGGTTGTCATATTTGCAACGGACGTGTATTTGCTGGCGATCGACTCGCCGATATCGCCGCTGACGTGCATGACAATCATCTCGGACAAGTAGCCGACGAAGGAGGGCATACCGGCGGTAAGTGTTGAACCTGCGAACGCGTTGCCGAAATAACCAGCGAAGAAGCCGGCAACGCCAATAAGTGATTCTGCAACAACGTTCGCCAGCAGCTCGGTCCCGTACTGTTTCTTTGATATCTTCTGCATCTTGTCCTGCGTAGTAGCGGCGTAATCACTGAGCTCGGTCACGAAGTTCGAGAAATTGACGATGTCGAATTTCTCTCCGCTGTTGCCATGCACATCGATAAAAGAGACCGGGTTGTTACGCACAAACCCATACAGATTCAGCCCATCCACGGCCCCCGCGGGGTCCGCACTGACCCAGCGCTGCAACCATGGCGCGTAATACCGTGCACCGTAGTAATACAACCCGCTGACATCCATTTCCTTGCCTGAATAACGGATGAATTTGTAGCGCACTTCCACTTCGTTTCGTGCCGCCAGCCACGCGGTTCTGCCGAAGGGGTAATAACCTTCCTTGCTGATCATGTCGGCCTGTTGATCGAGCTCCATCACGCAGGAGCCGAGGTGGTCTTCCAGGCTGTAGCGCATTTGATTGTTTTCAATGCTGGCGGGACGCCCGGTGATCCAGTGCAGGCACCGCGCATTGCCGAGGCTGATGACGTGCAGTTCTTCGCCGTCGTCCTTGGTGCGGATTTCCAGGCCGGGCAGGTAACGCACCTGATGAAAGTGGCGGGTGGTGCCGGTAAACCATTCATGGCATTTGAAGACTCGCTGGCCCTGGCTGTAACGGTAATGCTCGGCGTCACTGTTGCTGTTTTTCCGGATGACCAGAGGCACGCTTTCCAGCTCGTCGCGCGCGTTCCACTGCAATGTCGGACCTGGCTTCAGATTCTGTTGATTGCCGTGAGGATCAAACAACGTGTCGAAATCCGGCGGTGCGTCGCCGGATTTCCAGAGCACGCCGCGGTTGCTGTTCGGGTCGATACACATCTGACGGGTGAAGGTATTACCGTCTCGTACATGACACAGTTCGGTCAGGTTGTGGCCGGTGTCGTATGAATAGCACTGGGTGTAATTGAGGCGGTTTTTCGGGTCGGTCGGTGTCGGCCAGCCGGGAATCTCCGAAGGCGCAGCGTCGTCGTAGCCGGTGGCGCGGATCAACCGGTACAGCGAGTCGTAGCTGAAATCGCGGTGACCGTCGATCCGTTGATTGGCAAACCAGACGGCTTCAAAGATGCGGTCTTCGACGCGGACAACATTGCCGACCCGGTCGTAAAAATACACAAAACTCTGCAGTAATTTTTCGCCTGCCTGGCTGCACTGGGTGTGCAGGCGCCCGTCGGCGGGATCGTAGGTCCATTGGTTGAGCACACCGTTGCCGGCCCGTTGCTCGACGATCTGATCATTGGCGTTGTACTGCGCATCCAGCAACACCGGTTGTAGTTGTATGCCCTTGATCCACAGATCCACCTGCTTGAGATGCCCGGCGAGGCCGTAACGTGACCGTCGACAATGTTCGCCGGCATCGGTCTGCTCCAGCACGACGCCGAGCGGACTGAACACATAATTGCTGGTGAACGCTGCGCCATCATGGAACGTACGGGTTTCCTCCAGTGGCTGGCCGGTGAAGGCGTAGCAGGGGATGTCCAGTGAACCTGAGGGATCGACCTGCTGGATCAGTTTGCCGCGCCGGTTGTGGGTTGCGCTCTCGGCCCCCTCGGCATAGGTGAAGGTATCGAGCTGATTCTGACCGTTGCCCGAGAGCTCCATCGCCACCACGCGCAGTTGGCTGTCAAAGGTCGAACGCCAGTGATGGCCGCGCTCGTCCCAACGTTGCAGTGGCTCGCCGGCCAGGCCGGCGAGCACATGGCGCCTGCCGCTATCGACGCTGTCGGTGAGCACCGCCGCGCCGTCCAGCGTGTAAACGGTTGTGGCGTTCGCTATGGGCAAGCGAGGATCGTGTTGCGCCACCAGACGGCCGGCCACATCGTGTTGTTGGCGCGTCACGAGTGCTTCAGGGGGCTCGCCAGCCACCGTGCGCAGGTAGGCGACCTGACGAATCGGCAGGCCACGGCCGTCGATCACCGACAGCGAGGGCGTGCGCGAATGCACACTGGCGTTCATTGTTTCGGCACCTTGGAAGGCGGCGCTTCTTCGGCGGTGTCGTTGAAATCGTAGGAGGCGCGATACCAGGGATGGTAAGTCTCTCGGGAAAAGTAGCCTTTGGCGTTGAGCACTTTAACCACGCGACCCAATGGGTCATAAAACAGCTGATCGTACAGTCCGAGTTTGTGCAGTGATCGATCGTTGATGTAGCAATGCCTGTGGGCAAAAAACGGCCGGTATTGGCGCGTCGGCAACCCCTTGTTGTTGTACTCGACGCGTTCGCTGATGCGCCAGCGTGGATTGGCAGGCGACTGACCTTTATCTATGAGCAGCGAGCAGTCTGTCGGGTCTACCTCGTACGCCTCGCCCGGATCGACCAGTTGTTGGGTTTGCAACGGCCGGCCAAAACCGTCGACACAGGCCTTGACCATCTGGAACTGTTGCTTGATTACGTCGCCGGGGTAGCGATCGGCTCTAAGGCTCACCGTGTGCACCGGCTCGCGCCAGACTTCTTTTATCGCCGCAAGCAATGCCAGTTCATCAGCCGTCAGGTCTTTACCGTGGGTCAGCCGACGGCGGGCGCTGGCGCGAATATGCCCGCTGGGTAACAGAAGCCTCTGGTCTATCCATTTTGAGTACAACGCCGCACCGGGCGGAATCTGTCCCATCCAGCTGAACAAGTCTTTATGCAGCGTACTCGCCGCACGTTGCACGGTGGCCTCCGGATTGGCGATGGCCCATTCAGGATGGATATCCGGCAGAGGGATATATTCGCTCAGTCGGCAGAAGCCGACGGTCGCCCCCCCTTCGCTGCCGTAAAAACTGAACCTCATGGGTTGCCCGGAGGCGTCGTAATCCACTTCCTCGACGTTTTCATTGGCGTCGGTGATTTCCCGGGGAAGTAGATGGTGATCATCGTAGCGGGTTTGCGTCACACAACCGTCGGGCAGTTCAACGCGGATAATCCTCAGTGAAAAGGAATCATAGTCAGCGCTGGTCCAACCGTGGCTGAGTGTTTCGCGATAACGCCGCACGTGATGGAAATGCTCGCTATCGTGGTATTCGACATCATTGAAGTACGCAGACCACAAGTCCTGATGTGTACTGCCCCGCGGGACTATCCCGAACAGAAACGGCATTGAGTTGTAACCGATTTTTTTCAGTTCGGCCCGCACGTCAAAATCCTTGCCGGGCAGGCTGTAGGCGTCCAGTGCGGTTTTGTCCAGCAGCGCCACTTCCACCCGGCCTGACAAGGCTTCGAAACCGGCTTCGCCATCATTGAGTGGCTTACCGTCTGTGCCCACATAACGCTGCACGGATTGTGTTGTCAGTACGCGCAGGTCGAGCCAGGTTTTCGAATCCTGATGTTTCGTAAAGTTCTCGTAGGACACCTGCGCCGGATTCAGCCCGGCAGGCAGCGTGCCTTTGGGCAACACCAGCGCATTTTCACGTTGTTGGTAGGGCAGGCCCAGGCGCCATTTTTGTCGATCAGTGTCCAGATCAATGAATCGGGCACGCGACTCACTCAAATAGAACGATTGCTGTGCCTTGTCGTGGGCGTCGCGCCAAAAAGTGTTTTCATCTTTATCGGGGAAGGGAGCGGGGCTGTCGGCCGTCAGCCTGCGGGCGTAACTCACGTTGAACCCACGGATCAATGATCCGTAGGCGTCCCGCAGCAGGTTGATGCTGTGCCGACAAAGCGGATCATTGACGAAACAGTCGTATTGATACTCGATTTCCTCTGCCAGCATCGGCAGCAAAACCGCGGCGGCATACTGATCCTGGGGTCGTACTTCGCGCACCAGATAACGCCGCTCTACGACCAGGTACGGCGTGGTGAGGCGCGGTGTGTCGGCATACGTCTCGCTGCGCAGAACCGAGCCGACCAAGGCCCGCGCAATCTGGTATTTGCTTTCGGCGTCGAGCGTGGTTTTGACGACTTTATCGACGCCCTTTTTGCGCTCATAACGGGTGAACAAGGTTTTGCCCAACGCGATAGCCTGCGCATCTCTTTTGAAATAGGTCAGGCGGGAGAGATTCAGCGCGCGGCCCGTGTGGTACCAGGTCAGTACTCGTACCGGCTGGCTGAAGCCTGGATCCGGATTGATCGTGGCCGCTTCGCTGTCGGTCTGCTGCACATGACCAAAACCGCGGAATTCGCGCTCCCGGGAATCGTAATACCCCTCCTGCCAGGTAAAAACCCGGGTCAAGCAGTTACCGGTGATCTCATCGAGTTGCTGCTGTTGCTTGACCACCGACACCGCAAATGGCAAACGGCACACTGGCAGGCGCCGGCGTTTGAGCAAGGCGCGCTTTTCATCCAGCCATTCCTGTGCCGAACTGCGATAGGTCACACGGGTGCTGCAACCCATGTTGTTATTGCTGGCGATCAGTTGATAGGGTTTGGCCGAGACGAAGTCGTAGCGCCAATGCTGCGGCTGCATGTGCGTCACGGTCAGGATCAGCGTGGCGCAACCCAGCCCCTGCAGGTCGGCGAAGATAACGTGGCACAACGAGTCGTACCGCACGCCTGTCGGCCAAGGGACAATCATGGGCGTTTGTATGAAACCGTTACCCGCGCAGTTCAGATAGATCTCGAAAACATCGGATTTCAGATAAATCAGCGCCGGTGCGCCGGAGCCGTCAATGTCGGCAAGGCGCACACGCAACGAATCGAATTCTCCATAGTTGAACGGCAACTCGCTGATCTTGCGACCTCTGCCGAATTTGCCATGACCCAGACTTGGCCAATAATCGACCCGGTCATGGCGAATGCGGCACAACCCGGGAATATCACTGCCGGTCAGATTGCCGAGCAGGACCAGTTCACTGCGTGAATTGCTGAACACTGGCAAGGGGTCGTCGTGGTCATGAGTAACGTTCTCAGCCGGTGCGAAGCCTTTCTCACGCAGATTCTGGTAGTAGCGAACGTAGTCTCTGGCGATGATCGCCATGGAAGGCAAACCGTTGCCGGCGAAGTCGCCGACGACTGCCTGCGAGGAGAAAAACTCCTTCGGCCAGGCGTCGATGGGAAAAAATTCAGAGAGGCCACGCTGTTCGGTCAGTTCACGAAAACCACTGAAGCCCGGTTGTGCGGTGACCCATTGCAAGCGTCCGCTACCGATCTGGTCGGTGAGCATTTGCAGCACGGCGCTATTACGGTTGGCGACAGGGATCTTCTCCAGCAACTGCCATTGCTCATAATCGACCTGGTCGGTGTTGGGCTTCGCGCGCTTGGGTGCTCGGTAATACCAGGCCTGGTCGTAACGGCAGAGCAAACCCGGCAGGCCTTCGCCCCACAGATCGATACAGCTGTAGAAACGGCCGTCCTCAATGCCATTTTGCTGGTCGGATTCGAGAAAGCGCTGCGGGACTTTATTGATGCGGAACGCCGAGTACTCGAACTCCACTGGCGGTGAGTTTTCGGCGCTACCGTCGGCATTGAACCCTTGATAGTGCGCCGCGCGGATCAGGCTGTAGGGCTGCGCATCTGACTGCGGTCCATATTCCAGCAGCAGCCGGCGCGCGAGTTTGGCGTTTTCGACTGCACCGTCAGGAAAGTGATGAAACATCAGCACCTGGTAGCACCGTCTTCGGGTGCCCAGTTCAAAACCTTGTCCGTGGGTCAGAAAAGCGTCGTCACGCACGGGCCAGAGCTTGGTGCTGGCATATTCCGGCTTATCAGTGAGTAATGTTCCGCGCTCGCCAAAATCGAACAGCAACTGGAAATACCATCGCGCAGTGGCCGCCGGGTTATCGGAGGTCCAGCTCAATAGCTGGTTGCTTGCCACGACGTTGCCGTAGCACACCCGGCGCAGATAGCGCTGGGCACGATAGTCATGAACCGGGTCAGGCTCAGCATCGTCAGCTTTGTATTCGTAGCAGATGTGCTCGCCGCGCGCGTTCATGCTTTCGCACAACAGCCAGGCGCTGACACGAGACGCATCGTCGGGGTCGGCGAGGCGTGAAGCGCCAGTCATGCCGTAGGAGAGCAATGAGCCATCAGCGCCATGCACAAGCCAGAACACCGGTTCATCGGCTTTCCCGGTCTGCCGTTGCCAGCACTCGCACAGGGCGAAATCGCTTTCGATTCGCGGCCAGTAACGCACCACTTTATGCGGGCCGATGTCCTGGCCGTTGTATGTGCTCTCCAAGCGGTATTTGAGATCGCCGTTTTCATCCAGCTCGGCCATGCACACTTCGCCATTCTGATTGACGATTTCATCGTGAACGGTGTAGCGCGGCACACCCTTGTTGGTGCGGCGGCTGATCCGGCTGATGTCTATACCCCACCCCACGCCGAAGGGGCCGTTGCCGCTGTTGCTGTTGTGACGCAGGGTCAGTTGCGGATCATAGCCGCGTCCGGCAGTCGTCGGGACAGGCAGTTCTAATCCAGCCGTACCGGTCGGGCCGACGGCGCTCCAACTGTTGCCAATGGTGGCGATTGATGAGCTTTTGGCGATGGAAGGAGCAGTAATGCTCAAGTCTTGATCGGGCATAGGGAAATCCATCGCGCTTGACGTGGGCGTGTATGGATTGACGCTAACAAGAACAGGCTGAAATTGAACCTGTCAGATCTGACAGGTGCGCAAGATCATTTTGTGTGCTTTGGCAGGTTTTTTATCGCGATCGGTTCGCACAAACAAAAACGGCCGGTTCATCGTTGCAGATGAACCGGCCGTTTTTATGAGAGCGAAATGCTTACTGCACTTCTACCGCCAGGCTTTCGCTGATCTTCTGTTGCCAGATCGCCGGACCGGTGATGTGCACCGACTCACCTTTGCTGTCCACCGCAACGGTGACCGGCATGTCCTTGACCTCGAACTCGTAGATCGCTTCCATGCCCAGTTCGGCAAACGCCAGCACTTTCGACTTCTTGATCGCCTGAGCCACCAGGTAAGCCGCGCCGCCGACGGCCATCAGGTACACGGCTTTGTTGTCCTTGATCGCTTCGATTGCGGTCGGGCCGCGCTCGGATTTGCCGATCATGCCCAACAGGCCGGTCTGCTCGAGGATCTGCCGGGTGAACTTGTCCATCCGCGTCGCGGTGGTCGGGCCAGCCGGGCCAACCACTTCGTCACCGACCGGATCAACCGGGCCGACGTAGTAGATGAAGCGGCCCTTCAGGTCGACCGGCAGGGTTTCACCCTTGTTGAGCATCTCGACCATGCGCTTGTGCGCCGCGTCGCGACCGGTGAGCATTTTGCCGTTGAGCAGGACGGTTTCGCCCGGCTTCCAGCTCTGCACGTCTTCCGGGGTCAGGGTGTCGAGGTTGACGCGGCGAGCCGACGGGCCGGCTTCCCAGACGATTTCCGGGTAGGCGTCCAGCGGTGGCGCTTCCAGCGAGGCCGGGCCGGAACCGTCGAGCACGAAGTGTGCGTGACGGGTGGCGGCGCAGTTCGGGATCATGCACACCGGCAGCGAGGCTGCGTGAGTCGGGTAGTCCATGATTTTCACGTCGAGCACGGTGGTCAGTCCACCGAGGCCCTGGGCGCCAATGCCCAACTGGTTGACCTTCTCGAACAGCTCCAGACGCATTTCTTCGATGCGGTTCTGTGGGCCACGGGCCTTCAGCTCGTGAATGTCGATGGATTCCATCAACACTTCCTTGGCCATCACAGCGGCTTTCTCGGCGGTGCCGCCGATGCCAATGCCGAGCATGCCCGGTGGGCACCAGCCGGCGCCCATGGTCGGAACGGTCTTGAGTACCCAGTCGACGATTGAGTCGGACGGGTTGAGCATGGCCATTTTCGACTTGTTCTCGGAACCGCCGCCCTTGGCCGCCACGTCCACTTCCACGGTGTTGCCCGGGACGATGGAGTAGTGAATCACGGCAGGGGTGTTGTCCTTGGTGTTTTTCCGAGCACCCGCCGGGTCGGCGAGGATCGAGGCACGCAGGACGTTTTCCGGCAGGTTGTAGGCGCGACGTACGCCTTCGTTGATCATGTCGTCCAGGCCCATGGTGGCGCCATCCCAACGCACATCCATGCCGACGCGCACGAACACGGTGACGATACCGGTGTCCTGGCAGATCGGGCGGTGGCCGGTGGCGCACATGCGCGAGTTGATCAGGATCTGCGCCATCGAGTCACGGGCCGCTGGCGATTCTTCGCGCAGGTAGGCTTCGTGCATCGCCTGGATGAAATCCACGGGGTGGTAATAGGAAATGAACTGCAGGGCGTCGGCAACGCTCTGAATCAGGTCGTCTTGCTTGATCACGGTCATGAGTCGCGCTCCTCTAAAAGACGGGAACATTCTATGGGGCAGCTACAAGCTTCAAGCTTTCAGCGGCAAGTTGGAGCAGTACGCGGACTGCTTGAGCTTGCGGCCTGGAGCTTGCAACTTGAAGCTGGCCCTTGGGGCCGGGCACGCCGGGGCTGCTGGCGCGACGCTAAAAAGGCGCGGCAGTATACCGCGCCTAGATGGGGCGTACACGCGCCGGCAGTCATTCGTTGGTCGCATGGGTGGGCGAATATCGGACAGAGGGTTTGCACTTCAAGAGCCACCCCCTCACCCCAGCCCTCTCCCCCAGGGGGGCGAGGGGGAAAGGGAGCCGATCTTCGTGCTGTTCAGACCTGAGTTCGACTCGGGAAAGGGAGCTGATCTTCGTGCTGTTCAGACTTGAGTTCGACTCGGGAAAGGGAGCTGATCTCGTGCTGTTCAGACTTGAGTTCGACTCGGGAAAGTGAGCTGATCTTCGTGCTGTTCAGACCTGAGTTCGACTCGGGAAAGGGGAGCTGATCTTCGTGCTGTTCAGACTTGAGTTCGACTCGGGAAAGGGAGCTGATCTTCGTGCTGTTCAGACTTGAGTTCGACTCGGGAAAGGGAGCCGATCTTCGTGCTGTTCAGACTTGAGTTCGGCTCAGGAAATTGAGCTGATCTTCGTGCTGTTCAGACTTGAGTTCGGCTCGGGAAAGGGAGCCGATCTTCGTGCTGTTCAGACCTGAGTTCGACTCGGGAAAGGGAGCTGATCTTGGTGCTGTTCAGACTTGAGTTCAGCTCAGGAGCGGGAGCCGATCTTATGCTGTTCAAACCTGAGTTCGGCTCGGTATTTCAGGTCGGCGTATCTCGAACAAACAACTCGGTCAGTCCCCTCTCCCTCCGGGAGAGGGCTAGGGTGAGGGGCTTTTGGCGGTATACGCAGGCCACACTTTTGACGTCAAATTTCGAGCCCGAAAATCGGTGGTCATTTATCGACTACGCCTCTAAAGTGGCAGCCGGTCTGTAGAGTAGGACACTCGGTCAGCCTCTTATCGCACGGTGAGTCAACGATTGACCCATAACGCCATTCAACGTCTTTTGCTCAAACGCTTTGCCCTCGCTGCGGCCACCTATGGATTGGCTTTGCTGCTGCTGTGGCTGGCGTTTTTCACCGGACATTACGCCCAGCCTGTCAGCTCGGTGGCCATCGGCAGTGCGCTGGTGGTGATCAGTCAGTCGGTGCTGTTCGCGCTGTTCTGGAGCGGGCGCAACCTGCGCTTTGCCGACCCCAGCCTGACCGAAGCGCAGGTATTGATCGGCCTCGGCTGGCAGACCTGGCTGATCGCCCATCTGGATGAAGCTCGCGGCGCCTTTCTGGTGTTCTACGTGCTGATCCTGCTGTTCGGTCTGTTCCATCTCAGTCGACGGGCGTTCATCCGCTGTGCCCTGCTGGTGTTCTTCAGTTTCTGTGCAATCACGCTGTGGGACGGTTACCACTTCCGCTTGCGCGAGCCAGCGCTCGCAGCCTTGCAGGTGTGCATTCTGGCGATGGTGCTGGCGTGGCTGGTGCTTTACGCACGCTTCGTCCAGGTGTCGCGACAACGCCAGCGCCAGCGCCGGTTTGCCTTGCAGGCGCATCAGGACACCCTGCGCGGGATGATGCGTCAGCTCGAAGATCTGGTCGCCACCGATGAATTGACCGGACTGTTCAATCGTCGACATTTTCTGCGTCTGGCCACGCGAGAGCTGAATGAAATGGACGAGGATGTCGTGCACGGTCTGGCACTGATCGACCTCGACCACTTCAAACGCATCAATGACCTGCACGGCCACGCCGCCGGCGATCAGGTGTTGCAGGCCTTCGCCGGCGTCGCTCAGGCGTGTCTGCGCGACGGCGATGTACTGGCGCGTTATGGTGGTGAGGAATTCGTTGTGCTGCTGCCCGATTGCGACGCCGAACGGCTGACCGCGTGCTGCGAGCGTCTGCGCATCGCCTTCACCGACGTTGAACTGGTGGGTCTGAATGTGCGCAACCTCAGTCTGTCGGCAGGCATGACCCTGCTGGCGTTGGGCGATGATCTGGACGACGCCTTGCAGCGCGCCGATCAAGCCTTGTATCGGGCCAAGCGTGACGGGCGCAATCGTTGTGCGGCCGCGTGGGAGAACGTTGATGCCTGAACTTCGCGTCGGTGAGCGACAATGGTCAGTGGCCACAGGCAGCAACCTGCTCGATGCCCTCAATCAGAATGGCGTCGTCGTGCCTTACAGCTGCCGCGCCGGCAGTTGCCATGCCTGTCTGGTGCAATGCGTGCAGGGCCTGCCCGCCGACAATCGCCCGGACGCCTTGAGCGCCGAACAGCGTCAGCAAGGTTGGCGTCTGGCCTGTCAGTGTCAGGTTGTCGAAGACTTGCAGGTGCACACCTTCGACCCGATCACCGACGGTCGCCCGGCAGTGGTCGAGGCGCTGGACTGGCTCAGCGACAGCGTCCTGCGTTTGCGTCTGACCCCGCAGCGGCCCTTGCGCTACAGCGCCGGGCAACATCTGGTGTTGTGGATCGATCACATCGCCCGGCCATATTCGCTGGCGAGCCTGCCGGAAGAAGACCGTTTTCTCGAATTCCACCTCGATTGCCGCCAGCCCGGCGAGTTCAGCGACGCCGCGCGGCGCTTGCAGATCGGCGACTCTATCCGCCTCGGTGAACTGCGCGGCGGCGCCTTGCATTACGACCCCGACTGGCACAACCGGCCGCTGTGGCTGCTGGCTGCCGGCACCGGTCTAGGCCCGTTGTTCGGCGTGTTGCGTGAAGCCCTGCGCCAGGATCACCAAGGCGCGATCCGCATCATTCACGTGGCCCATGATGCCGACGAGCACTATCTGGCCAAACCCCTTGCCGCACTGGCCGCACAACGGGAAAACCTCACTGTCGAGCTGTGGACAGCGGCCGAGTCAGCCGCCGCTTTGGCGCAACTGCGCCTTGTTTCCCGGCAAACCCTGGCCTTAGTCTGCGGCTCGACGGCCAGTGTCGACGCCTTCGCCCGACGTCTGTACCTGGCCGGATTGCCGCGCAATCAACTGCTGGCCGACGTATTTCTGAGCCGTGGTTGAGCGCTGAATTTTCAGACGCGAGACACGCCATGACCGAAGCCATCCTGCTGCAACGCGAACGCGGTTTGCTGACCCTGCGCCTCAACCGCCCGGACAAGAAAAACGCCCTGACCCGCGCCATGTACAGCCGCCTCGCCGAAGCGCTGAAGCAGGCCGATGGCGATACCGAGATCAACGCCGTGCTGATCACCGGCAGCGCCGAGTGCTTCACCGCCGGCAACGACATCGCCGACTTTATCCAGCAACCACCGAGCGACCTCGACAGCCCGGTGTTTCACTTCATGCTCAATCTGCTCGAATGTCGCAAACCGGTGATTGCCGCTGTGGCAGGCGCAGCGGTGGGCATCGGCACCACATTGTTGCTGCACTGCGATCTGGTCTACGTGGCCCGCGATGCGCGATTGCGCATGCCGTTCGTCAATCTTGGATTGTGTCCGGAATTCGGCTCCAGCCTGATCCTGCCGCGTTTGCTTGGGCAGGCCAAAGCGGCGGAGCTTCTGTTGTTGGGCGAAGGTTTTAGCGGTGAACAGGCTGCGCAGTGGGGCATTGCCACCGAGGCGTTGGGCAGTGGTGATGCGGCGTTACGCAAGGCACGGGAAGTGGCATTGCGTTTTGAAGAGCTGCCGGCGGAAGCGGTGCGCATCAGCAAACAATTGATGAGGGCGCCGGATCGCGAGTTGATTCGTAAGGTGATCGAGGAGGAGGGCGCATTGTTCACTCAAAGACTGCGCTCGCCGGAAGCGTTGGCGGCGTTGACCGGATTTATCAAACGGCATTGAGATATTTGTTGTATGGATTGACGCCATCGCGAGCAGGCTCACTCCTACATTTGAAATGCGTACCCCTGTAGGAGTGAGCCTGCTCGCGATGGCGTCGGATCAGTCGACACATCTCCTGGATCAGAAAACAAAAAGCCCCGGCACTCACATGCCGGGGCTCTTGTTTTTCAGCGCATCACTCAGACCTGCGGGTCACCCACGTGCAGGATCTTCATGCCGTTGGTGCCGCCGGTGGTGTGGTAGCTGTCGCCCTTGGTCAGGATGACCCAGTCGCCTTTTTCCACAACGCCGCGCTTGACCAGTTCGTCGATCGCCTTCTGGCTGACTTCGTGCGGTTCCAGCGAAGCCGGGTCGAACGGTACGGTGTACACGCCACGGAACATGGCTGCACGCGCCTGGGTTTCACGGTGCGGCGAGAACGCATAGATCGGCACCGAAGAACGGATGCGCGACATGATCAGCGGGGTGTAGCCACTTTCGGTCAGGGCGATGATCGCTTTGACGCCCGGGAAGTGGTTGGCGGTGTACATGGTCGCCAGCGCGATGCTTTCGTCGCAGCGGGTGAATTCCTTGCCGATACGGTGGCTGGAGGTTTTACCGGTCGGGTGCTTTTCAGCGCCGACGCAGATGCGTGCCATCGCTTGAACAGCTTCCAGTGGGTACAGACCCGCTGCGGATTCAGCGGACAGCATCACGGCGTCGGTGTAGTCGAGCACGGCGTTGGCCACGTCGGACACTTCGGCGCGGGTTGGCATCGGGTTCTGGATCATCGACTCCATCATCTGGGTCGCGACGATCACAGCTTTGTTGTGGCGGCGTGCGTGCAGAATGATTTTCTTCTGAATGCCCACCAGCTCGGCGTCGCCGATTTCCACACCCAAGTCACCACGGGCAACCATTACCGCGTCGGAAGCCTTGATCAGGCCATCGAGGGTTTCGTCGTCGGCCACGGCTTCAGCACGTTCGATCTTCGCTACCAGCCAGGCAGTGCCGCCGGCTTCGTCGCGCAGTTGACGGGCGTATTCCATGTCGGCAGCGTCACGCGGGAAGGACACCGCGAGGTAGTCGACTTCCATTTCAGCGGCGAGCTTGATGTCGGCCTTGTCTTTTTCAGTCAGGGCCGGTGCGGTCAGGCCGCCACCGCGACGGTTGATGCCTTTGTGGTCGGACAGCGGGCCGCCGATGGTCACGGTGCAATGCAATGCGTCGTCAGTTTGGGTATCAACGCGCATCACCACGCGGCCGTCGTCGAGCAGCAGCTCGTCGCCCACGCCGCAGTCCTTGACTAGGTCCGGGTAGTCGATGCCGACCACTTGCTGGTTGCCTTCGGTCAACGGATGGCTGGTGGAGAAGGTGAATTGATCACCGATCTTCAGCTCGATCTTCTTGTTGGCGAATTTGGCGATACGGATTTTCGGGCCTTGCAGGTCACCGAGCAGGGCGACGAAGCGGCCGTGCTTGGCAGCGAGGTCACGCACCAGCTTCGCGCGAGCCTTGTGCTCGTCGGGGGTGCCGTGGGAGAAGTTCAGACGGGCAACGTCCAGACCAGCCAGAATCAGCTGTTCGAGAACTTCCGGCGAGTTACTGGCCGGGCCAAGGGTAGCGACGATTTTGGTACGACGGACGGACATGCAAAGACTCCTGAGTTCAAGCGCTAGCGAAGGCTACTATGCTCTTGGGGTGTAGTCATTGTTCGAATGCACTACTTATTGTTTTCTTTATTGAACACGACGATTGGCGCAAACACTTCTGAAGATTTCTCGGCAAGGGTCGATAAAGAGCACAAGACAGGAGAACCCTCATGCGATTCGTACCCATTGCCGCCCTTGCCCTCAGCGTCCTCGCCGTGACGGGCTGCACCCGTTGGTCGATGAACCATCATTTGAACAACGCCTACAGCGCCTACGATCGTGGCAACTGCGAGCAGGTCATGCTCGAGCTGTCCAAGGTCGAACGCGCCAGCCGTGCCCGCCCGTATGTGTGGCCGGAAGTGTCGATGATGCGCGGCCAGTGCCTTGAGCGGCAGAAAATGTTTGTCGATGCGGCGCAGACCTACCAGTTCATCATTGCCTCGTACCCCAACAGCGAATACGCCTACCGCGCCCGCGCGCGTCTGGAAACCTTGCAGAGCCTGGGCCACTACCCGACGCGCAGCGCCGCTGCCGTGGTGCGCCCGACCCGCTTCTGATGACAGTTGTCATACAAAATCTGGCTGTGTGTACAAGCTGAGCTATAGTCGAGTAACCCGGGTTTGGAGCTGAATCTGTAAACCCGGAGCAACACCTGCGACTGGCAAGTGGTCAGGTGACGGCGACTTGGCGACCGTCACACCGGAAGCGGGGAGAGCGGGCCTGCGACACAGGCACGTTCCGAAGCAAAGGTGCGGCTCTGTCATGGAGCCTTGCATGGCGAACTGCGCATGTTTACCGACCGCCGGATCGAACGGCACCAGTTGCCGTACTTCCTCAGAGTGTTCAACAGCGTTACCGACAAGCCCATCGGTTTTCTCGGCAACGTCTCCGCAGACGGGCTGATGCTGATCAGCCAGTTGCCGATGATGATCGGGGTGGACTTCCAGTTACGCCTGAAAATCCCCGCCAGCGATGGCTGCCAACAGGTGATCGACTTCACTGCGTGTTGCGTGTGGTGCCATGAAGACGCCACGCCGCTGCATTACGACGCCGGCTTCATCGTACAGCGCCCGCCGGCGGAATTCGGCCAACTGGTGCAGGCGTTGCAGCAGTACTTCAGTTTTCAGCCGATGCCGGCGTCGGCCTGATTCAAAACCGCTAAAAGCTTTGCGAGCAGGTTCGTCCGACCTTTGATTTGTGCTGTGCACGAATCCTGTGGGAGCGGGCTTGCCCGCGAAAGCATCCTTGGGTACCCCGCCCACGCGTCAAACCATCGCAATCGTCCACTCGTCACCCCGCGTTTTCTCTGCCAATAACCAAGCGGGCGTTAGCTGATGCAGAACGCTTTCAGTTGCTCTGCTGCAGCATTTACCGTTCGTCGGGACTGTCAGGTTTTACAGGTGCCTGGGTATTCGCGAGTTCTGTAAAAACAAGACCTAGCTGCCAGAACCCTGGCCAAAGGAGAGCGATCATGTCAGAGGGTACTTTTATTCCTGAGAAGGTTGAGCATGCTTCGAACGAAGATGACGGGAATTCAGAAGTTCAGGCTTGGAAACCTCTCCAGTTTTATTACGGAAACAGCACGATTCTTGTCAGCCCAGATACGCCGATTACATTCAGTATTCCATCGTATGCCGGTGAACATAATCAGGTGTGGATGGACTTTCATTCCGCAACCTCGAGCAGGAAGATTCTTGATGGGCATTGGTTCCAGGCAGTTCATTGGAACACTATTCAGATCAATGGACTTGTAGAAGGCAAGGCCAAATTTGATGGTGTTTGGAGGCGAGGTGACGAGTGGGCTCCGTGGACCTCCCAGCTTGTTGAAGTAAGGAAGCCTGCCGCGTTTGATGCCATTGGTGTGGTTGGCGTTAGGGTATCAGGCACTGCAAGTCCTGGCAGTGT
This sequence comes from Pseudomonas sp. ZY71, assembly GCF_036542145.1. Lineage (NCBI taxonomy): Bacteria > Pseudomonadati > Pseudomonadota > Gammaproteobacteria > Pseudomonadales > Pseudomonadaceae > Pseudomonas > Pseudomonas sp. ZY71. Next base: position 5,245,324 of record NZ_CP144274.1, on the reverse strand, counting down.
GATAAGGCTTGTGCGTCCTGCCGACAAAGCCGTGATGAGCACCACGCACACCACTCAATCTGATAGGCGCTGGACTGTCACATTGTCGACGGGCCTTTACCAAGGCGTTCATGAGCTACAAATCCGCGAAGACGTCAATGGGACACTGGGTCGATATACCCAGACGAAAACGTTCACGGTTCTAGGCATAGTCAAAATTACATCCCCGAGCATCAATCTGCCCGTCGAGAGTGTTCTACCCGTGTTCAAGGGCAACGGGGCGCTGTCGGGATCCCGCATCAGTGTTTTCATAGCAACCCCCCCCATGCTTGTGGCCACATCCGATCCGGTTGATTCCGACGGCGAATGGCTCGCAACCAGTAGCCATACTTTCGCGCGAGGGGCACGTTACACCATTATTGCCAGACAGAATCTGGGTGGCGGCTACTCCGACTGGAGCGACCCTCAAGAGTTTTATGTTATTGGCCCTCCCGTGTTTACAGCACCCAAGCCCAATCCCGCTGCGCCGCCAATCGTGGATATGACATCGATGTTCGAGGGTACCGGAGCCACCGGCTTCTATCAGAACAGGGTCGACGTGTATTCGGAGCAAATGGGGGCCGTGGCTGTGGGCTGGCCACTACCCGACACCGGTGTATGGCGCCGAGAAGGCACCCTTACACCCGGTCCTCATTCGATTTTCGGCACGCAGACAGTCAACGCAATTACCTCGATAAACAGCGAACCCTTCGGCATACGGGTGCGCCCGGGCGAACCGACGGTCGAGTACACCCTCAATCAAGAAACCATGACGTTTTCCGGTAGCGGCCATTACGACCCGTACCTCGAAACGCAGATTCAGTTCACCCTCAATCGTTACCCGGGCGACGAACCGCCGAACACGCCGCCCAATGTCATTGTGCGAGCCGACGGTTCCTGGACAACAACATCGACAGGCTGGACGTTTGGGATTTATTTAGTCGAGGTCGTGCAAAAGATCGTCGACAACGCGAGTGGCTGGATCGAGTCGCGGCCTTATGAGTTCGAAATCCGCAACAACATGCCGGATGTCACCGACGTAACCCATACCAAAGCCTACCGGCCGGTCTTCAGCGGCAAGGGTTATAACGGCGCCACCGTGAGTTTTTACCATCCTGGTGGCAACCTCAAGGCTGCCCCTGATGCAGTCGTGAGCGGTGGAACCTGGTCGAGCACAGCCAATGAAGACTGGGGGCCGGTGAAGGATCGGGAAGTCCATATCCAGCAGTGTCTGGAGGAGCATTGTTCACTCAACCGTGTGGTGTTGAAGGTTTCGATTGCGCCCCTGCCACCCACAGTGGACGAGCCACCCCGGGAAGGACTGAGACCGACGTTTCGCGGCACCTGCTTAGAGGGTGCCACGGTAAGCATCAGCTTCAGCGGCGACAACAACGTCTATGCCGGGATTGTGGATGGGGACACGTGGACGTTCCAGCGACCAGAGCCGTTTCCCGCAGATGTCCCCCAAACCATCTTCGTTACCCAAACGGCAGCCGATCAGACCTCGGAGGCGCAATCCAGAGACTTCACGCTTTACCCGGCCATGTTCACACCGGTCATCACGTATCCGGCCGAAGGCAGTGACGTGGAGCAGGATGTACTGATCAAGGGTGGCGACGGTGTGAGCGGCGCCACGATGCAACTGTACGAGTCTCAGTTTCAACAAAAAATAGGCGATGCTTTGCCTTTGGTCGAGGACGGTGAATGGGCAATCCCGCTCACCGGTTTGAAGCACGGTGGACACACGATCTTCGCGAAACAGGAGCGCAACGGACGGCCGTCCGACAGAAGTGACCATCGAAGCTTCAACGTGGTGCTGGCGCCACCGCAGATCAGCACACCGCAGGAGAGCGGCAAGCAGCCGCGCACCTGGACACTAGAGGGCGTTGGTCTGCCTTTCGCGCACGTCGAAATCTGGTGCGAGGGGGCTGCCGAACCGTGGTTGAGCAGTATCCCGGTGCCTGCGAGCGGTAACTGGCGGCAGCAAGTGACGCAGCCCGTGGGCACCTACATCATCTGCGCCCGGCAGTTATTTACTGATGACAACAAGACACATGAGTCCGCCTTCACCGAGTATTTGACCTATGACGTGGTCCCGGCAGCGCTTTTTGTCGAGACCCCGGTCGAAGACGAACGGGTCGGCCGGCAGTTGGTAGTGTCAGGTTTCGGTGTGCCGGGCGATACCGCTACGGTGACGTTGGGGGCCGCCACGCAAAGCACTGTCGTGCTGGAGGACCGTACCTGGTCGATGGCTGTTGAGGTTCAAGCTGACGGCGAGAGGGGTCTGGAGGTGAAGGCCATGCTTGATGGCTTCGAGTCGGACACCACCTCGCGCAAAGTCGTGGCGGGCCTGTACCTGCCCATCGTCAAGGAACCGGCAGCCGGGCGTCGGGTGCATGATCCGGTGGCCTTTTCCGGTGTGGGCGAGGAGGGCGGCGGGCAAGTCGTGAGCTGGTTCGACCCGGAGCAGAAATGGACGCCGCTGCTGCCCGTCGCCGCAAACCAATGGCGCGGTGAGTCCGATGTGTCTTTACCCCCCGGCGGCACGTGGTGCCGGTTCCGGCAGACGCTCACATCGCAGGCAGGGGTTTCCGATTGGGCCGAGAGCGCACGCTTCGAGGTCGAGCCGGTGCCCCGCGACGCTGACTCACGAAAAGCCGACGAGCGGTCATAGAACCTGTCAGTTATGACAGTAGACGCTTAAGGCTATCCAGCATCAAATCGATCAGAACGAATGGGCCGCCTGACGAATACGTCGGGCGGTTCAGGCCAGCTCTCGACCCAAGGAATCTGATCATGGCTGATCCGCGCCGTCCCGGCCTGCAACTGTACGATCAGTTGTTTACTGAAGACCCAAACGCGCAGGACGCGAGTGTGCAACCGCTCAAAACCTACCTGGAGAATAGCGGCTCGATTTTCCCGCTGGTGGAAAAAGGCGTGGAATACCTGATCGACGAGTATCAGATGAACAGGACGGACGCCCAACGGTTTTTACGTCGTGCCAACAGCATGGCCACTTACCTGAGCCGTCAGTTCATCGAGCAGCAACTGAGCGGTGGCAATGGCGATGGCGTTGCCAAGCCGGCGAGCGGGTTGTTATCGCTGGTGACCGGTCCCCGATACGAGCTGCTTTTCCATACCGAGTTCGAAAAACTGGCTCTGCCGGATTCTTTGGAGTCCTTCTTGTCCCCAGTAGCCTATCTGATCTTTTTGTTGCTCTGGATCCGCGACCGGATCGAATCGGTAAAACTTGATCCTCCAGGCTACCCGCTCAATGAGCGTCGTGCTGATCTGATGGATCTGTCTGTGGATTTCAGTGCAGTGTTCCGGTCGGTGTCTTCGGTGGACATCATCATCTCGGTTCTGGAGTGTTTCATTACTGAGCATCCGATAGAAAACCAGCCACAAAAGACCATCGAAGACGCGATGATTGAAGCGCGTTATCCCAATAGCCTGCCTTACTACCAACCCTGGGCCAGTGCTGACGGTGTTGCGCAAATCAACAACCTGTCACTGGGTGATTTTGCCCACACAGTGCATTTGAACTACCCCTACTTTTTGCGATCCGGTACCTGGATTGATTTCGCCGAACGTGCGCTGGCACATTCGACGCGATTCGGACCCTATCAGCGGGAATTGTTAACGGAGCCTCCCGTAGAGCTTGAAGACTTTGCCGCGTTTTATCGGGATAACTATGGCTCAGACATAGAGCAGGGGCCGGGGCCGCAGAATCTGGATCAGGTTCCTTACTTCGGCGCACACACAAAGCTCGGCACGCTGGGGATTGAACGTTTGCTGTCCATTCATGGGTTCGCCCCGGTGCGTTCGGCCAATGTGGTCTACCCCCAAGACTCTCCCCTGACACCTTCGACCCCTTTGACGGGTGCCGAAGAACCCGTCCCGTCGCCAGAAAGCGGGCGTTTCGGATCGGTCTACATCAACGCCAATGCCCACCCCGGCGTGATTATCAACGTTGCGGATGATGGCCCTGCGTCTCTGCATCGATTGTCTGTTGTTTACAACAATGTCGAGGGGCTTGCCGTCTTCGACCGGATAAACCGAATGGTGCGCCTGTGCAACTGGCTGGAACTGCCCAGTGATGAGGTGGACGCCGTGCTGGTTGCTGCGATCAGGGCGGAAGTGCGCGGCGGTGCGGATAAAGAAAAATGGTGGATATCGGACAACGTCATACATGCCCTCGGGCTGTTCCAGACTTTACGCGAACGCTACAACTGCACGGCGGCGGACTTTGCGGTATTAATCAATGAGCTGGCCATTTACGGGAGCGGCGAAGCGCTATCGCAATTCGATCAGGTGTTCAACAGTCAAGGCAGCTATCGCGAACCTTTGTTGCTGGACGACGGCGAGTTTCCAGTCACGCCCGCACCGGGCGAAGTCGATCTGACCATCAGCAAGCTGTGCAATGGTCTGGGTATCGACACACAGACTTACCAGTATCTGGCATTGCAAGTGGCCAAGGCCCACAGCGTCAGCAACAACAAGTTCAAGCGCAGCTTGCCGATCATTTCCAGTTTTTATCGACTGGTGCGATTGTCCCGATTGCTGAGCCTCACCCCCGTCGAAGGCGTGTTGATGCTGCTACTGGTGGGGGGGGAGGACTGGCTCAATGAGTTGGCGGGCACTCCAAAAATTGGTTCGGTCGACAGCGAGACACCGGACGTTCTGAACATCATTGATGCTCTGCAATCGTGCGTGCAGTGGTGTGAGCACAATAACTTGCTTGCGTTATGGGTGTTGAAACACGCGTTGCCCCCGCAACCCGCCCGCGAAGCCTCCGAGCAGGATCAACAGCTGTTCGATCAAGTACGCAACCTGCTGCCAACGGCGCAATTCTCCAATGCATCGGTGTTGATGGCCGGCCTGCCGCCTGCCGGTGCGGCCAGCTGGCTGGATTTCCTGGTGACAAGTGTTGCAGAACTGAAGCCTGTTATCGATACCGATGGGCTGGTGCTGGCGCCCATCGGGACACCGGAAGAGTACTTGATTGATGCGCAAAAAAGGGTTGAGTGGGCAGTCGATCAGGCCCTCGGTACCCTGGAACCCGGGGTGCGCATGAGTCTGGCCAGCACCCTGCTCAAAGTGCTACTGGATGCCAGGGATGCCCAGGTGTCACTGGTCAAGGAAACGCTGGCGGCCTATGCCGAGATTGCATCGGATCAGGCAATTGCGGTGCTGAACTGGGCCGACAAAACGGTTTACCAGTTTTTGCGCCAGGTAAAATCACGTATCGATTCGAGCACCGAGCCATCCAGGCGTAACCCGGATGCTGATGAGTTGCTGACGCTGTTGGCCGATGTACGGCGACGCGCTGAGGTGGTTTCAACGTTGGGGCTGAGTGCCACCCTGTTAGAGGATTATCTCGATTACGGTTATGACGCCTGGATGGGGCAGGCCAGAAAGGACCTTACCGTCAGCACCCTTTATCACCTGACCACGCTCAACCGGGCATTTGGCTTGAGTACGCAACCGGCGCAGAAGCTGCTCGACTACCTGCGCGAAGTCAACGCGCTGGAAGCAACCCTTGGCGTGCACGCGAAGCAGCTGTTGCATCAGGTTTCTACGATCAGACTGGCCGAGTTCTTCGACTGGAGCGTGCAGGAGGTGCGTGAATGCATCAATCGCATGGATCCGCAGCGGCCGATACTGAGAAACCTTAGCCAACTGGCTCTGTTTATCCGCGTCCGTGAGATGTCGACGAAAACGGGGATGGACGCACTGACGATTTTCCTGATGGGCCATTTGCCTGAAAACGTGGACAAGCAAGCCTATGCCGAGGCAGCCGAATTGGCCTTGCTGAGCCAGTCCGAGGCGCGTACGCCGCTCGCTCAAGTGGCGGGGGATCTGCGGCAGCTTGTGACCATGACTTGCGTTGTGGAACCCTCCGAGGTTGTCGCCCGCTCCACCGAAACAGCCACTTACACGGTCACGCTCAAAGATCCCAACGGAGGCCCATTGAGCGGTATCCGGGTGCATTTTCGCGCCAGTCTGGGCGAAATCGAATCAGGCCACACCGATACCAACGGAATCTTCAAGGCCATCTATAAACCCGGTGCCGCAATGGGCGTGGACACACCCGTTTTCTGGCTGGATCTGTTTGAGCCTGAGAACGCCCCGATCATCACCCTCATTTCCGACCATACCACCCTGGATTTCGTCGCGATGTTGAGCTCGCCGGTGCCTTCGGGGGGCGTGAAACCGGGCGATGAAGTCGAACTCTACGCAACGTTGATGGATGTTTTTGGAAACCTGGGAGTAGACGAGCCGGTGGACTGGCTTGTCGAAAGTGGTGAGGAAGACGGAAACAAAGTGATCTTCCGGGGAAAACACGGGAGTACCAATCTGGAAGGGCTCACGCGGGTGATGGTCTCCAGCGCTACCGGCGGCACATTCAAGTTGAGCGTGCTTTGCCAGCGTAACGACACGAAGGCGCGCTTCGATGAGATTACGTTCGAGGGTGGTGGGCCACCAGCGTGAGATGTCCCCAGTCCAGCATTTATTCCCCATCCAGGAGCAAGGGTCATGGCACTGAAACACATTGGCGATCTGCAGGAAAAACGGCGTTCCGCTTTGCTTGATTACTGCATCGGCCATGCGAGCCGGGCGAAATACCCTTTTGTGGAAACCCTGGCAGATTTGTTCGAACTGCTGCGCATGGATCCGCTGGACACCTATGCTGTGAAAAGTTCTTGGGTGGCCGAAGCGACCAGTTGCGCGCAACAGTACATTCACGCGGTGTACCGCAAACTTGAACCCGGTTATCCCAATCACCAGTTTCCCGCCAGCGATCTGGAAGAGTGGGGACTGTGCAACAACATTTCTGACTGGGCTGCCTTGCAGTTGATCAGGATTTACCCGGAACAAGTCGTCAACCCGTTTGTCCGCCAACGCAAGAGCAGCCTGTTCAAAACCCTCGAAAACGACTTGAACCAGACCCGCTTGAATGCTGATTCGGTGCAGGCGGCCTTGCAGAACTATCTGCAAGGCTTCGAGCAGACCTGCGATCTGGATGTCATCAGTTGCTACATGCACGGCCACACGCCTGACCGCGCCGATTACTATTTTGTCGGTCGTCAGCGGGTGCCGCCGTTCCTGTACTTCTGGCGCAAGGCCGAGATTGAGCTCACGTCCACCTGCGTTGCTGTCAATCCGGCGGCCTGGGGCGAATGGCGGGAAGTGGGGATCCAGCCAGCGTATCGGGTGCTGGATATTCGCGCGGTATTCTGGAACGGCCGGTTGTGTCTGGTCTGGGCCGAGTGGAGTGACAAGGTCGAAGGTAAAACGGATGACGACTTCATCCCCGACAAACTGAGCGTCAACCTGGCCTTCATGACGCAGAACGGTCAATGGTCGGCGCCGCTGACTTTGTACAGTGCGCAAGCAGAGCCCGAGGATGCCGAGGATTTTCAGCTGATTGCCACGGTGTGGATCGATATGGATTCTCCCAAAGGCAAGCTGGGGGTGTTGTTTCTGGTGAAGGACAAGGACAACGAATCTACTCTGGAAAAAACGGCGATACACAGGATTTACGATGTGCTGATGCGGCCCGACATGACTGACGCAGGTGGCTGGCTGGATGTCGCGCAAGACCGGTTTAAAACGCCCGAGACGGTGCAGCATCCATTTAACCCTCAGGTGACGATGACCAGCGCGGTAAAGCCTGTCGGTTCCATGGCGGGTTATCTCGATCTCCGGGCCACGGCCCAGCGTGTCGACGAGAAAGATGTGCTGACCGTCAATGGTTTTTGCAGGCCTACGGGGCTGCCCGCCGGCGTTTCAGTAGAGTTCGAATTGACCTTGGTCGGCGGTGCCGCTACGGATCCTGGGCCGATTAAAGCGAAGTTTTCGCAAGCCGGAGACTGGGCCACTGCATCGCTGAAATTCGAACGTGACAAAGGTACTTGGCCCAGAGGCACAACCTTCACTCTCAACGCTACGGAAACCGGGTTTGGCGGCAAGGAATTCAAACTCGACATCGTCAATCTGGCGGACTTCACTCCGCCAAAACTGCTGAAAAACACCACCGATTCCGCGCAGTTTATTGCCTACGAATTGCCGGTTCCCTACCTGAAATACAGTCGCCTGAACTCACAGTTCGGCCCTGAACTGGTACTGCGTTCCAGTATCTCCGTCGACGCTGTGCTGGACTGGGATACACAGTTTCTCGTGGAGCCACCGCCAACCGGCAGTGAGTTCGACGAGCCCAACGGTGCTTTCGATGGTGCCAACGGGTTGCACTACTGGGAGTTGTTTTTCCATCTGCCGCATCTGGTGTACACGCGTCTGCGCGATGAAGAGCGTTTTGCCGATGCGCAGAAATGGCTGCACTACGCGTTTGATCCGCAAGCCATCGCCGATCCCGACAGGCCCGCCCCCAAAGTGTCGTACTGGCGCTGCCGGCCGTTGGCGAACGACGCCGGCAATCCCGGCTGTGAGGCACTGGCCCCCGCCGATCCGGATGCCATCGGCTATTCAGCGCCCAAGCACTTCAGGATTTTGATGTTCTGCGAGTACGTGAAAAATCTCATGGCTTGGGGCGACTGGTATTACCGTCAACTGACCCGCGACAGCCTGGTGGCGGCCAAATTGTGTTATGTGCAAGCCGAATTCCTGATGGGCAAGCCGCCTGTGGCCCGAGCGGTGAATCGCTGGCAAACCGCTACTGTGGCAAGTCTGTTGGGCGCAAGCAGTAGCCGTCCGGCGCTGGAGGCGTTTGAACAGTCGCTCGCCTTCAGTCTGGCGGATGTCCCGTCCGGTTCCGATATTGCGCCAACGCTCGGTTTGTTGGCTGCCGGGCCGTTCAGGATTCCCATCGATCAAGCGTTGATGGATTTGTTTGACGCTCCGGGTCAACGTCTGCACAACTTGCGCAACAACCTCACCCTCGATGGCAAGCCGCTGGATATCCCGCTTTTCAGCCCGCCGTCCGATCCGAAAGCGTTGCTGAATTTTCTGGCCTCGGGTGGCGTCGGTGGGCCACGGCCGATGGGCGGGCGGTTGGTTGTCGGCGCGTTTCGCTGGCGCACCGTTCACGACATCGCCTCGCGTGCGGTGCAGGTGCTAGAGGGTTTCGGCAATCAGGTACGCGATATGCTCGAACGACGCGCGCGTGCCGAGCAGGAAGAACTGCAGCAAACACATCTGGTGGAATTGGGCGACTACTCTCGAACCGTGCAGGAGCAGTCCATCGCTCAACTGGAGGCCAGCGTCAGGGCGCTGGAGCAGAGCCGGGACGTGGCGCTACAGCGGCAGCAGGCCTACGCGCAGCGCTATAACGAGGACGTGTCGGCGGTTGAATATCAGGTCATGGCGAGCTTGAAACAGTCGAAAACCCATGCCTTGACCGCCAAAATCCTCAAACCCACCGGAGCGGTCATCGCGGCGTTGCCAAAAATCTTTGGCGTGGCCAATGGCGGGATGAAACCCGAAAATGCGATCGATGCCGTGTGCTTCGGCCTGGAAATCGCCGCAACGATGTTGCAAATCGACGCCGACGGTCAGGCCACTACCGAAGGTTACCGTCGCCGCCGCGACGAATGGGCGCTGCAACGTGATCAGGCCGAGTCCGAGGCCGTCGGCCTCAGTGTGCAGGTCGAGGCACAACGCCATGCGGTCACCGCGGCTCGCACGAACCTTGCACAAACCCTGCGGGCCAATGCTCAGGCGCTGGCGGTTTACAACTTCCTGAAAAAGCGCGCGAGCAATGCCGAGTTGTTTGGCTGGATGCTGGGCCAGTTCCAGGCTTTGTACTATCAGACCTATGACGCCGTGATCAGCCTGTGCCTCAGTGCCCAGGCGTCGCTGAATGCTGAAACTGGCGATTACGATGCGCAAATTCCCTTGCCCAATGTGTTTCTGGAACAACGTCATGGTTTGACAGCCGGCGAGCATTTGCGCGTGCATTTGCTGCGGATGGAGCGCGAATATCTGCAGCGCTACGAGCGTCGGCAGGAGTTGGTGAAAACCGTTTCCTTGCGCAAATTGTTCAACGACAAGGTTGACCCGCAGCCAGGTATCGCCAGCTGGGACGTTGCGCTCGCCCAGCTACAGACAACCGGCACACTGGAATTCCAGCTGACCCAGTTGCTTTTCGATCGTGATCATCCGGGACACTTTTGCCGGCAGATCAACTCGGTGGAAGTCGATCTGCCGGTGCTGACCGGACCGTATGAGGATCCGCGGGGTGTCTTGCAGCAGATCTCAAGCAAGACGGCCACCCGGGCAACGACGCAGTCAGTGCAGTACTTGCATAAACCAGGGGACGTGGCGCCTGGCGACGTGTTGATCAATTTGCGCAGTGGCCAGCAAATCGTGTTGTCGGTCGGGATCGCCGACAACGGTCTGACGGCCATGAAACCCGATGAAGGCTTGCTCAATCCCTTCGAAAACACCGGCGCGGTGTCGAAGTGGAAGCTGTTTTTCCCTTGGCATTTGAAGCAACCGCAAAAAGACATGCTGCTCTCCATGACTGACTGCATCGTGCGTATCCGCTACACGGCCAAGGTTGGCGAGCCGACCTTTGTCAGCAAAGTAATTGATCTGGTTGACGAATTTGAAAGTGCCGCGCGCAACAGTCAGGTCAAAGGAGTAGGCCAGTCATGAATGAGCCGATCGTTCAAGCGAAGCGGAATCTGCTGTTCAATGGTGATTTCAGCGAAGGGACACAGGGCTGGAAAAAAAGCGGTCTTTCGATCGGTGTATCGGAAGACTGGTACGCCGAGAAGCGAATCATACTGCTGCACCTCTCTCATAACAGTGCTGTCAGCCAGGAGTTTGAAGTTCCGAGAAAAACCGCCAGCGATGCGCAATACCGGCTGAGTTTCCTGTGCGAGACGATCCACCAGCAGTCGGGATGGCTATACCTCTTCAAGGGTTCGGAAGAAATATTGAAGGTAGAGCTGAAACCCGCGGTTGGCCGCAACCATGAAGAGGATCTGGCCCGATTGGCGGCCGGGCAACCTTTGGAGTTTGTCCCGAAGGAATATGACCAAGCGCTGAATTCATCACTCGACGCCGGCGATAAGCTTCGTATAGAGATCAATAGTCCGCAAAACAACGATGGGGATTACCACTCGAAAGTCCGTATTACCCGCATCAACCTCCAGTTGCACCTGGCCCCGTTGAAACTGCAAACCATGAAACTGGATGATCAGGTTCTGGACGAGGGCAGCACGTTGTATGTTTGTCTGGGGGCAACCGGCGACAACCCACACAGTTTGACGTGCGAACCTGAACCGGAGAATGCCTGGGAGAATACCGAGGCAGCACTGACGCTTACTGATAATCCACAGCAAGCGATCATCGTCAAACCGGGGCCGGAGGTTGAACAGTTGCTGACAGGGCAATGGTCGTTTTACTGTCCAGTGGTCGGTGATGGGGATCTATATTCGCTCACGCTGAACCTGATCAACCGCTACAACTCAGAGCCTTATACGATCCCGGTATCGCTGGGACATCATCGCCTGGAGTTTCGCGAGAGACTCGAAGCCGCGTATTACCCGGTACTGGAACATCAGCAAAGCGTGCGTCTGGGCGTGCGGGTGGCGTCTTTCTATACGCATCAGACCCTCGCGGGCCAGACGGTCAACTGGTCGACCGAAGAGCGGGTGATAGCAGCCTCTGTGTCCGATGAGTACGGTTGGGCTTACGTTGTTTTTGAGCCGGCGAAGGCGGGAGAAGTGGTCGTCGTCGCGTCGGTCGAGAGTCGTTACTACGCCAATGGGGTTTACACCGAACCGTTCACAGTGCGGGTACTGACCACTGATCCATGGAAGGACTTGCGCGCCGTTGTCGAGGATGACGAGACAGCCTGGGATGCGAACGGTTATCCGAATCGTGGCGACACCTATGACTTGCAGGTGCGTCTGCCGCAAAACAGTCCATTGCTGGACACTGAGCTGTCCTTGCATTCGAGTGGCGACAGTCATCAACAACTGGGCGTCGATGTCAGTCCACCCCTTGCGAAGTGGGTGCCGGTCACATCGTCCGACACGCACTGGACGCTGCGCTGTGATGATGAGCTCGACGGCCGTTTCCTGCTGTCGCTGATTTGCTCGAAACTGTTGCTGCCATCGCCGGGCAAACCGATGTCGCTGGCGCGCAATCGGGTCAGGGTCGGCGATGTGCGCGAAGCCAACAAATTTCCGGTGGTCGATGAGCAGGAAAGCGTGTTGTTGCGTGTGCAAGTCGTGCATGAGACGGCATTCGCTGACGGTGACCCGGTTCGTAACGCGTTGGTCGACTGGCACACGCCTGAAGGCATTATTACTGCCCGGACCGGGGCTGGTGGCTGGGCAAACGTGTTCTACACCCCATCAGCAGCCCGTGATTTGAAGGTCACCGCCCACATCAAGGCGCACCCGGAAGCCGTGCCGATCACTCGGGAGTTCGAGGTCCGGGCGATCGCTACCAGCCCCTGGAAGAGCGAGGTCGAGATCCGGTTGGATGGTGAGGTCGTCGAGCGCAATACGCTCGGTCTGGTTTGTCGAAAAGGGCGTTCGCACACCTTGAACGTCACCCCTTTGCCGGGCAGTCCTTGGGTCGGCAAAGCCATCAGCCTGCACTGGCGTGGCGCTGATCCCGATATCGGTTTACAGCCTTCCGATTTGGGGATAAGCAAACCTTTGGCAGCGGCGGGGGTGCAATGGATGCTGAGTTCAACGGCAGAAACCAGTATCAGCAGCCTGTTTGATCTTTATTTACAGTTGCAAGGTGTCGACATTGTTCGAGAGTTGTCCGGGCGCCTGCTGTCCACGGATTTGAGTTCGGAGGTCAGCCTGCTGCTGGATCAGATCCGGGCTGCGCCGGACGAACAAGCGCTTTATCCTTGTCTGGGCGCCATTCACCGTTTCAATGTGTTGCCCAATGCGTTAAGTCCGCTGGTGGGGTTGCAGGCCGTGCTGAGTTGGTTGGGCGATTCACCAGAGCAGCTCAATGCAACGATTGTCCCCCCGCTGGATGATTTCCAGTTATTGAGTGATGGAGGGGCGATCTGGAAGCTGAATTTCTCCGCCAGCGAGCAGCCCGGTCGATTTGCGCTGAAGTTTGCCTTTCCTGAGCTGGGTTATGTCGCCGAAGCCAAACCGATGGTGTTGGGCCATAACAAAGTGAGGATCCATGCCTTGCGCGAAGCAGCCGTGGATCCGGTCGTGGGCCAGGCCCCCGCCTGGCTGTGGGTGCAGGTGTATTCGCATTTCACCGACGGTCCGGTGGAGCAGGTTGCGGTGAAATGGTGGGACGGCAGGGATGGCACGACAACGTCCACCGACTCCGAGGGCTGGAGCGGTTTCGGCTTCCGTCCAGACACCGGCGGTATGCATTCGGTGACGGCGCTGGTGGACAGCTACTTTGACAACTTCGAAGACACTCGCACGGTAGCCGTCAAAGCGCAGCTAACGGATCCGTGGGTCGGCTTGATGGTCAGTTTCGACAACAAGCCGGAACAGCTGTGGGGTGAGAAAACCTGTTTCCCGCGTCGCAAGGGCCAGCATCGGATCGACGTGAAAGCCCCGGCCAACAGCGCATTGCTGGATCACGGTCTGGCACTGGGGATGACAGGGGCCGGGCCAATGGAACTGGGCATACGCTTCGATGAGCCCGCGCTCGGCGAATTCACGCGGTTCAGTGAGAAAGGACTCACCTACTTCCTTTCCGTTGGAGATCTGAAAAATGCCCGTTTCGGGCTGTGTTTTGCTTCTGAACGCTTGGCGAGTCTTTCTCCCGTCAACGCGATGTCTTTGGGGGAAGGCGCACAAGTGGTGAAAATCGCCGAGCGTTCGCGGGTCAGTCAGACGCTGTTCTGGGGCCAGGCTGTGTTCGAACCGATCACCATTGTTTCGGTTATCAGTGGCAAGCCGATGGCGGGAATGATGGTTGTCTGGAGAAGTCTGGATCTGGGCGAGGTGACAACGATCACCAACTTCTACGGCGAGGCGTGTATCCGCTTTGTACCTACAACACCGGGAGCGGCACAGCTGACGGCGACAGTAGGGGATGCGCAGCATTCGGAATCGATTTCGTTGTCGTATTTCGTCAATGAACCTCGAAAAATAAAGGAACTGTTCAGTGATGATCTGCCGGGTTATCCGGAGCAGGAAATCCTTATTCGAGCGAATGTGGTGTCGGCCTTGACCGGCGAGTCCATGCGAGACGTGTGGGTGAAGTGGGAGTATGAGAATGTCTCGATAACGTCGAGCAAGACGAATGCACAAGGGATCGCCGAGTTGGTTTTCAAACTTCCGTTCGTAGGCCAAGGTGTGCTGTACGCATCCGTCGAAGGCGGGTACGCGGGCTGGGAGGTGAAGTCCCTCCTTCTTGTTGCAGATGTCCCGCAATTGAACCCGTTGATCGTGCCGGGAGGCGATGTGATTGAGGTCGAGGAGTTCACGCTCGTTTACGCCAAAGTCATTTCTTCTGTCAGCAGAAAACCTATTGAAGGTGTGGAGGTCGTTTGGTTCAAGGACGACATCGAACAAGCCAGACGCACTACGACCAATGTGCGTGGTGAAACGCAGGAAAACTTCAGGGCCAATGCCACGGGCCGCATGTCGATCAAGGCGCAGATCCGTGATCCGGAAGGTGAAGCCTTCGATAGCCAGACGTTTGTATTTACGGTCGTTTAGCGTTCATGAGGATGTTGAATACTGCTAAAGCATCCCTGCTTTTTTCAATTGCTGATACCGCGTCACCAGTTCGGCCCCCAACTCGGCGGGCCGAACATCCACCACCGGAACCCCATGAGCACTCAACCGCTCATGGAGTTCTGCTCGTTCATTCAGGTAACTCACCGTGCCGCAGTAAGCCAACGCCTCGGGCAGGGTTTGCACCGCTGACTGGCGTAACGTATCCAGCGTCTCTTCGCGCAGGCTGGCGACCAGCACCCGATGTTGTGCGCTCAGGCGTTTGACCGCGCTCAGCAGTTCCTCATCGTCCTCATCGCGCAGGTTGGTCACCAGCACCACCAAGGCCCGGCGCTTCTGTCGCGTCAGCAGTTGATTGGCAGCGGCCTGATAATCGGCAGGGCGTTGCGTGCTGTCGAGGTCATAAACCGTGTTGAGCAACACGTTCAGTTGGCCGCTGCCTTTGACCGGCGCGAGGTGGCGTGGGTGTTCGCTGGCGAAGGTACTCAGGCCCACCGCATCGCCCTGACGCAACGCGACATAACTGAGCAGCAGGCAGGCATTGAGCGCGTGGTCGAAGTGCGACAGTTCATCATCCTGGCTGCGCATGCGTCGGCCGCAATCGAGCATGAAGATAATCTGCTGGTCGCGCTCGTCCTGATATTCGCGGGCAATCGGCGTGCGTTGGCGCGCGGTGGCTTTCCAATCGATCTGGCGCAGGCTGTCGCCTTCGCGGAATTCGCGCAGTTGGTGAAACTCCAGACCCTGACCGCGACGTTGCCGCTGGCGTACGCCGAGCTGGCTGAGCCAGTTGTCCACGGCCAGCAACTCACCGCCGTAGAGCCGGGCGAAGTCGGGGTAGACGCGGGTCTGGTCGCGGACATTGAGCAGGCGTTTGCCTGACCATAATCCCAAGGGGCTGGGCAGGTTGATTTCGCAGTGGCTGAAGTTGAAATGACCGCGTTTGAGCGGGCGCAGACGGTAGCCGAGCAGGCTGCGCTGGCCGGGTTGCAATTCAAT
Organism: Pseudomonas sp. ZY71; assembly: GCF_036542145.1. Taxonomy (NCBI): domain Bacteria; kingdom Pseudomonadati; phylum Pseudomonadota; class Gammaproteobacteria; order Pseudomonadales; family Pseudomonadaceae; genus Pseudomonas; species Pseudomonas sp. ZY71. Next base: position 5,229,650 of record NZ_CP144274.1, on the reverse strand, counting down.
CGACAGTGGCAGGTTTTCGAAGCTCAGGCCTTCTGGCGGATGGTCGAACAGTTGAATGTGCATCGGCTCGCTGAAGTCATGTTCGATTTCCAGACGCACTTCACCCCAACGGCCGAGTGCCAGACTCCCGGGCATCTGTCGAGTGACGCGTGGCGTCGGCAGACGTTTGAGGCGCAGCGCATCCAGTATCGCCAGGGCCAACAGTGCCAGCAGCAAGCCCCAGTTGATCGAGATCAGGCTCGCCGGGATCTCGATCTCCAGTGCGCGCAACGTGCCCAGCACAATGCCGATGGCCAGCAACAAGGCCAGCCAGATCAACAGCAGTTTCGACGGCTTCATGCCTTCACTCCGTGTAGGAGCTGCCGAAGGCTGCGATCTTTTTTGGCTCATCCCGAATTTCACAGACGCGGCGCCGGAATCTGCTCAAGCAGTTGCTGGAGCACTTGATCGACCTGCAGGCCTTCGATATCCAGCTCCGGGGCAATGCGCACGCGATGACGCAGCACCGCCAGTGCGCAGCCTTTGACGTCGTCGGGGATCACGAACTCACCGCCACGCAGCAAGGCGCGGGCACGGGCACAACGCACCAACGCAATCGAGGCGCGCGGCCCGGCGCCAAGGGTCAGCCCCGGCCAGGTGCGCGTGCTGCGCGCCAGGCGCACGGCGTAGTCGAGCACCTGATCGTCCAGCGGCAAGTCACTGGCGATGCGTTGCAAGGCTTGCACATCTTTGGCTTGCAACACGGTGCGCAGTGGTTGCACATCGAGCATGTCGGCGCGGGTCGAGCGGCAGACCTGACGCACCATGTTCAACTCCTGATCGGCGTCGGGGTAGTCCATGCGCACTTTGAGCATAAAGCGGTCGAATTCCGCTTCGGGCAGGGGATAGGTGCCTTCCTGCTCAATCGGGTTTTGCGTCGCCAACACCATGAACGGTTGCGCGATCGGCAGGGCGCGACCTTCGAGCGTGACCTGACGCTCCTGCATCGCTTCGAGCAAGGCTGCCTGGGTTTTTGCCGGTGCGCGGTTGATCTCGTCGGCCAGCAACAGGTTGGTGAACAACGGGCCTTTGCGCAGCTTGAACTGCTCGGTTTGCAGGTCGTACACGGCGTGGCCGGTGACGTCGCTGGGCATCAGGTCCGGAGTGAATTGAATCCGTGCAAACTCGCCACCGAAGCAACGGGCCAATGCCCGTACCAGCAGGGTTTTACCCAGCCCCGGCACGCCTTCAAGCAACACGTGGCCGCCGGCGATAAGCGCTGTCAGCACGTCGTCGATTACTTGGTTTTGGCCGATCAGGGCTTTCTGCAATTCGCCGCGCACCGCTTGCGCCAACTGGCTGGCACGCTGGCGTTGCTGGGCGGCGTGGCTGGCGCTGCCGGGCTCGATCTGTTCAGTCATAGCGTGTTCCTCAGGGTTTGCAGGTGGGCGACCTGGCGGCAGAAATCGGCGCTGGATATGCGCCGGTTCGGCACCGGGCTCAGGGCCTGGCTGATAGCGCGGGTGGGTTGCCGGGTCAGGCGCGACAACGCCAGCCATTGTTCGGCAACGTTCAATTGATCAAAGCCAGGATGCCGGCGACGGGCGCGGCGCAGTACATCCTGTTGCAGGGCTTGCAGCAGCGCTTGTTGACCGTTGTGGCGCAGCAGGAAATCGGCACTGGCGCGCAGGTGCTCCTGCAATTGCCGACGTCCACTCGGAGCGGGCAATTGCAGTGGGCCGTGGCGCACACCGACGTGCCAGAGCCACAGGCCGATCAAGGCGAGCAGGGCGACGATGGCTTGCGGGAAGTAACGCCAGAGCAAGGTCAGCAGACCGTCGTGCTCGGTGTTGTAGATCAACGCAACGTCGGTGTCGGCGCTCAGGTACCAGAGCAACCAGGCGTTGTCGTATTGGCTGATGGTCTTGTTTTTCCACAACTCGGCGTCGGTGACCACGGTGATCGTGCCAAGGCTGTAGGGCAACTGCATCATGTGCGTGGCCTTGGCACTGTTGGCCCAGGCTTGCGCAAGATTCTTCGGGTCGTCGAGGTGGAAGTCGGTGTCGAAACCGGCGTAGGCCGGTGCGTCTTCGTCTTCCAGATAGAGTTTGGTCAGTTTCGGAAAGCGATCTGGCTCAACGTCGGCGGGCAAGTCTTTCAGATCCTTGCTCAGGGATTGATGCAGTTGCACCCGGTCGAGCAACAGGTCGTTGCTTTGTCTGGTCTGCTCATCCCACAGCGATTCGGCGACGAACACCAGCCGCCCGCCGGCCCGGGTCCAGTTCAACACTTGGTCAACCTGACGCGGGGTCATGCGTGAGCGATCGTTGAACAGCAGAAGCGTATGCCGGCGCGGATCGATATCGGGGAGCACCGCGAGGCTTTCGGCATGGCTGACCATGAGCCCACGCTCACGTAAAAAGATCTCGGCCGCCAGATAAGGATTGGCTTGCGCGGCGGGCGAGGGGCCGTGATCGACTTCTTCCTGATAAGGCTTGGCCTTGAGGTAGAGGAAAACGCTCAGCGCGCCCAGCAGCAAGGCGATCAACGCAGCGATCCAGCACAGTGTCCGGCGACTCAACGGGCAGCTCCGGGGCCAAACAAGGCGCGCCAGCCATCACACAATTCCTGTTGCATGGACGCCGGTGGTACGCGATGCCCGTAGGCCATGTTCTGCCAGTGATTGGTCAGTTTGCGGCTGAAGGCGAGCAGTTCGGCGCGCTGCAATTGTTCAACGTGCGCTAGCACCTGGAGTTCGGTGTCGGCGGGTTTCAGGGTCAGGTCGAAGTCGTGGAGCAGATGGCTGAGCAGCCCTCGATAGAGCAGGCCCAGCGCTGCACGAGGTTGGCTTTGCCAGAGTTGTTCGGCATGGGCGGCGATGTCGTCAGGCAAGGTGTCGCGGTTCAAATCCAGACCGAAGGCTTGCTGCGGCAACGCGCGTTTCGGTTTGGCAGGCAGCCTCGGTCGGCGGCTGACGAAGGCTTGCAGAAACTCGCGATAACGCCAGATCAGCCAGCCCAGAGCAGCAATGACCGCGCCCCACAACAGCACCTCGATGACCTTCGCCAGCACGTTCAAGTGTTGCCCGTCGAGCCAGCCCAGCAGGGTTTTCAGCCACTGCGGCGCTTCACCCGGAGTTTGCGCTTCGGCAGGTTTCGCCGGGTCGTCGCCAAAGCGATAGCGGGTGACGGATTCCTTGTTCTTGAACGGCGGTTGCTCAAGCAGTGCCTTGATGCTGTCACGGGAGGCCTGACTGGTGAGTGGCTGATTCAACAGTCGCGGCGCCTGGGGGCTGTCATCCGGCTCGGCTGCCCACGCTGAAGGCACATTCGGCAGCAGCAGAAAGACCGCCAGCAGCACCCCCAAAACACCGTTGTTGAGACGATGACGCAAGCGGCGGAACACCAGCTCGATATCCCACGCTTCCAGCTGTGTGCGGCGGTTCAGATAAAGGCTGAAGCCGCAGGCGACGTAGATCGGCTCCCACACCACCAGCACCAGCGCGTAGAAAACATTGGTCAGGTGTTCGAGCCAGCGCCAGTCGTGATCCGCCGCGAATATCAGCGACTGCCAGTCCCAATCCGTTTCGATCTGCTGTGGCAGCAACATGTAGAACAACACCATCAGGCCGATCCACAGCGCAGTTTCCAGATGCACGCCGATAATGGTCAGCCACTGCGCGGCACCGGCGTTGCGTTGCAGCAGCACCTGCAGGCGTTGTTGCCGGGCATTGCCGTCGAGGCCTTCGAGTTGCACCACCGGCAATAGAAAGCTGCGGCTCAAACTCAGGCGGCGCCAGGTCAGGCTGGCCAGCAGTTGCGGTTTGAGCAGGCGCGGCCATTCGCGCAAGGCTTGTTTGAGGGTCGGCGTTTCGCCAAACAGCGCTTTCGACAGGATGTACAACGGCAGGCGCTCATACGCCGGTTTCAGCCACCAGAAGATAAACACCGCCAGCGTCGGCGAATCCCAGAACAACAGGCTGAGCAAAGCGAACAACGGCAGCGTGACGATCGCCCAACTGATCATCAGCAGACGCCGATGTTGCTGGCTCATCAGCACGCCGAGGTCCATGGCTTCCCAGGTCGTGCGCGGACGGATCACCACGGTGGCGTCACTCAGGCGCATGGCGGGTCCTTCCGGCGAACAACAGATAGACCGCGACCAATGCCCACAGCCCGGCGCCGACCAGGTATTTGGTCAGTGGCGTGACACTGGTTTTCGATGACCAATAGGCTTCGATAAACGCAGCAATCAGCAGGAACAACATCACCCCGCAGACCAGTAGCACACTTTTGCGCGCCGCCCGTTGCAGCGCTTCGCTGCGGGTCAGCCGTCCGGGCGCGATCAACGCCCAGCCGAGTTGCAGACCGGCCGCGCCGGCGAGGGCGATGGCGGTGAGTTCAAAGGCGCCGTGGGCGATGACGAATGACCAGAAGGTCTGGCCGAAACCGATCTCGCTGAGGTGCCCGGCCACCGCACCGATGACCATGCCGTTGTAGAACAGAAAGAACGCACTGCCCACGCCCAGCAACAAGCCGCTGGCAAAGGTCTGAAAGGCAATGCCGATGTTGTGCATCACGTAGTAACCGAACATCACCCAGTCTTCGCTGGCCGCACGTTCGGCGGGGCGCCCGAGGTGGCCGGCGACCGGGTCGTACATGCCTTGCATCTCGCGCACTTGATCGGCGGGGATCAGGTTGTAGACCAGTTCGGGAAATACATACACCAACAGGCCAACGCCGATCAGGCTGCCGAAGAACAGCAGGCTGGCGACCAGCACAAAAGGCCATTCGGCGCGCACCAGACGTGGGAAGTCGGCGAGGATGAAACTCAGCAGATTGGCGCCGAGTCGGCTGCGATGACGGTACAGCTGTTGATGTCCGCGCAGTACTTGTTGCTGCAGCGAATCGATGAGGAAACTGCTGTAACCACGCTCCTGAGCCAGCGCCAGATGTTGGCAAAGCCGTCGATAGGCCTTGGGGAAGCCGCCGACTTGCGAGGTGTCCTTGCCACGTTCGAGGCGTTCGAGGGCCAGCGCAAAACGCTCCCATTCGGCCTTGTGGCGACTTTCGAAAAGGCTTTGCTTCATGTCGGGCCCAACAAGCCGCGAGCGATGCCATTGAGTTCAGCGACAGCCTTGGGCGCGGAAATATGCAGAGGCTGGGCGAGCAGCGCGGCCAGTTCATTGACCCGCGCTGGAGATAAATCACCTTGGCGCTCGGCAAAACCCAGCACGGCACGTTGTTCGGCGAGTGTCAGGGCAACAGGTGAGCGGCGAGGTTCGGCATCAGGCAGTTGCGGACGCATCAGCGGACGTTCGCTATAGATCACCAGCGTACCGGCAGCCATGTCACCGAGGCGTTTGAAGGCCGGGTGGTGCAGGCAACTGAGGGTGCCGAGGAAGTAGCCGAAGGGCAGCAGATCGACAAAACGCAGCAGATTGCGCAGCAGTGAGGCCGACCAGCCAATCGGTGTGCCGTCGTCGTGCACCACGCGCAGCCCCATCCACTGTTTACCCGGCGAGCGGCCCTGACGCAGCACTTCGAACAGCACCATGTACCACCAGCTGATCGCAAACAGCAGCAGCGAACCAAGACCCATGCCGAGCTTGCCGAGAAACGCCAGGGCGATGAACAGCACGCCCATGATCACGCCGCGTATGGCCAGATCGATCGCGAAGGCCACGGCACGCACCATCAACCCGGCAGGACGCAACGGCAGGTCGATACCTTCCGGCGTTTCGACCTGATGCCGCGTATCCAGCGGCGGGGCCAGCGGTGCTTTCCTTGGCAGTGCTGTGGGCTCGAGCATGGGCTACCTGATGTTCGCCTGTTCGGGGTGCAAGTGAGGCCGATGCTAGCAGCCTCTCGGGGGAAAACGACATAACTATGTATTGCACATCGTAAAGCGCGAAGTGTTTGAATGACGCGAGGCTGGCCGCGAGCGCGGTCGAGCGCCTAGACTTTGCCGATCTTCTGTTCAGGAACCGCCCGTGACTTCAATCTTCTGGTACGACTACGAAACCACTGGCATCAATCCGCGTAATGATCGCCCGTTGCAGGTGGCCGGGATTCGCACCGACCATGCGCTCAATGAAATCGACGAGCCGGTCAACCTCTACTGCCAGCCCAGCGAAGACATCCTGCCGCATCCGGCGGCGTGCGCGATCACCGGCATCACCCCGAGCCAGCTCGCCGAAAAGGGTTTGAGCGAAGCGGACTTCATGACGCGGGTGCACGCTCAACTGGCGGCTCCCGGCACCTGCGGCGCCGGTTACAACACGCTGCGTTTCGACGACGAGATGACCCGTTACAGCCTGTATCGCAATTTTTTCGACCCGTACGCCCGGGAGTGGCAGGGCGGCAACAGCCGTTGGGATCTGATCGATGTGGTACGCGCCGCCTATGCGTTGCGTCCTGACGGCCTGGTCTGGCCGACCGATGACGACGGCCGGGTGACGCTCAAGCTTGAACGCCTTACAGCGGCGAACAATATCGATCATGGTCACGCCCACGAAGCCTTGTCAGACGTGCGCGCCACCATCGCACTGGCGCGGTTGATCCGCGACAAACAGCCAAAACTGTATGACTGGCTGTTCCAGTTGCGCAGCAAGCAAAAGGTCATGGATCAGATACGTCTGCTGCAGCCACTGGTGCATATTTCCGGGCGTTTCTCCGCCGCGCGCAGTTACGTCGGTGTGGTGCTGCCATTAGCCTGGCATCCCAAAAACCGTAACGCCTTGATCGTCTGCGATCTGCACCTCGACCCGCAGGGGTTGCTCGATCTGGACGCGCAGACCCTGCGCCAGCGGTTGTACACGCGTCGCGACGATTTACTGGAAGGCGAGTTGCCGGTGCCGCTCAAGCTGATTCACATCAACCGTTGCCCGGTGGTGGCGCCGCTTTCCGTTTTGCGCGCGCAAGATCAGCAACGGCTGGGGCTGGACATGGCGCTGTATCAACAGCGAGCACTGCGGCTAACTGACGCACAACAAAGTTGGAAAGATAAAGTTGCTGAGATTTATGTCAGTGAAGATTTCACGCCGAGCGAGGATCCGGAACAACAGTTGTACGACGGATTTATCGGCGACCGCGACCGGCGTCTATGTGAGCAAGTGAGGAGCGCTGACCCGGCTCAACTAGCGCAAGAGCAATGGCCTTTCGATGACGAACGTTTGCCCGAATTACTCTTTCGATATCGCGCACGTAACTTTCCCGAGACGTTGAATTTCGAAGAGCAAGAGCGCTGGAGAATATTTTGTCAGCAGCGTTTGTCCACGCCTGAGTGCGGCGCACCGAATACCTTGAAATCTTTTACCGAGGCGGCCGAGCAATGGTCGCTTAATGCCACGCCGATGCAGAGTGAAGTGCTCAATGAGTGGCAGAATTATGTCCAGGCATTGCGCAAACGTTTGAATCTTTGAAATCGAACATGACCGGGCTTAAATGCCGGGCATAAAAAAACGCCAGCATTCGCTGGCGTTTGTTTTTTCGCGGATCGCTCTGCGAAGGCGTTGCGGCTTAGCCCAGCAGGGTAGCCCAGCCTTCAACCACGTCACCGCCCCACTTGGCTTTCCACTCTTTCAGAGTTTTGTGGTTGCCACCTTTGGTTTCGATGACTTCGCCGTTGTGCGGGTTTTTGTATTGTTTAACTTTGCGAGCACGCTTGGTGCCGGTAGTTTTTACAGCGCCGCCACGTGGAGCTTTGGTTTTTGCTTCCGGGTCCAGCAGCGCGATGATGTCACGCAGGGACTTGGAGTATTCGCCCATCAGGGTGCGCAGTTTGCCTTCGAATTCCAGCTCGGTTTGCAGTTTGTCATCTTGGGACAGGTTCTTCAAACGGGCTTGCAGCTCTTTGATAGCTTCTTCGGTGGCGCGATATTCGTTGATCAAGGACATGATTACTACCTTAGTAGAGTGCGGGATGGCAGGGTGACAGTGCCGCAATAATAGTCAGGCTGTTTCATCAAGTAAACATTTAACCGGAGTTTTTATTTAAATTAGTTACGAGAAACTGCGTTCTATTGAATATTCAGTTAAATAGTGTGATCCAGTCATCACAGATATTCACAGTTGCCTGATCAAGCGATGTCACACGCTGGCCCTCAGCTGGATGGTGACGCCGGCGAAAAACCGGAGTGCCGGGCCTGGCTCGCGCCGATGCTGATCAATACTGCAGTTTTCCCCCGCAGCCGCTAGAATGGCGGCCTTTGCGAAGTTCTGGAGTTTCCCCCTCATGCGCACTTTCCGCCTGGTGATTTCTTGCCCGGACCGCGTTGGCATTGTTGCCAAAGTCAGTAATTTTCTGGCAGCCCACAACGGCTGGATCACCGAAGCGAGCCACCACTCGGACAATCAAGTGGGCTGGTTCTTCATGCGTCACGAAATTCGTGCCGATTCGCTGCCTTTCGGTATTGAAGTGCTGCGCGAGAAGTTTGCGCCGATCGCCGAAGAGTTTTCGATGGACTGGCGCATCACCGACACCGAGCAGAAAAAGCGCGTTGTGCTGATGGCCAGCCGCGAATCCCACTGCCTCGCTGACTTGCTGCACCGCTGGCACAGCGATGAACTGGACTGCGAAATTTCCTGCGTGATTTCCAACCACGATGACCTGCGCAGCATGGTCGAGTGGCACGGCATTCCTTATTACCACGTTCCGGTCAATCCGCAGGACAAGCAACCGGCCTTCGACGAAGTGTCGCGCCTGGTCAAACAGCACGATGCCGAAGTAGTGGTACTGGCGCGTTACATGCAAATCCTGCCGCCGGACATGTGCCGTGAATACGCGCATAAGGTCATCAACATTCACCACAGCTTCCTGCCGTCGTTCGTTGGCGCCAAGCCGTACCACCAGGCGTCGCTGCGTGGCGTGAAACTGATCGGCGCGACTTGCCATTACGTCACCGAAGAGCTGGACGCCGGTCCGATCATCGAGCAGGACGTGGTCCGCGTCAGCCACAGTGACAGCATCGAAGACATGGTGCGTTTCGGCCGTGATGTCGAGAAGATGGTGTTGGCGCGTGGCCTGCGTTATCACCTCGAAGACCGCGTGCTGGTGCACGGCAACAAGACTGTGGTGTTTTGATCTAAACCACACCGGCTTGAAAAACCAAGGGTCTGGGCGTTCAATCGCTCAGACCCTTGTTCATTTCAGCTTTGAGGAAAAGCCATGACCGATCCACTGGACAAAGCCACTTCCAAAGCACCGGCAACTTTGGGCGAGGGTTGTTTGAGTCGATATGATCCCGAGGACATGAGCCCGGAGGATGGTACCGAGTTTCCCGGCGCTGCCGAGTTGTGGGAACAACTCAAAGAGCAGGAGCAGGACGACGTCAAGAAGCCTGTCTGACGTTCATCAGCTTCTTCAACAGCGGCCGCCCCAACATCAACAGAAACACCGGGCCCCCCACCACCAGATAGAAGTAATACGTCACCACCCGCCAGATCAGAATCGCCGCCGCTGCGGTGGATTTACCCACCATCGGCGCCAGCAGCGCTGCCGACGTCAATTCCGCCGCCCCGGCACCGCCCGGCAGCAGACTGAATTGCCCGGCTCCGAGCGAAAGCATCTGCACCAGAAAACTCCACGCCCACTGCAAGTCGGCGCCCAACCCGCGCAGCGCCAGATACAGCACGCTGTAACGCAGCAACCAATGCACGCACGTCAGCGCAAAGACCTTGATCAGTGTCTGCCAGGGCAACTTCAACGTATCGGTAAACGCGGCGAGAAAATGCAGCAACTTGCGCGCCCAGCGACGCCGGGTGCGGACCTTGACGTTGGCCCTTGCCAACAGACGCCCGCTCAGTCGAATCAACGCGCGGTGGTAGCGCGCGACCAACACGCAACTGAACAGGCCGCCAAACAACGACACGGCGCTGACCGTCAGCAGCCACTCCAGCCGATCGCTGAGGTGTTGAAACAGCGCATAAATCAGAATTCCGCTAAGGGCGCAGAGAAAGAACAGCAAATCACTCAGTTGATCCATGGCAAACACCGCGCTGCCCCGCGCCGGCCGCACACCCGAACGGGCCAGCAGGGCCATGATTGTCAGCGGTCCGCCACTGCCGCCGGGTGTTGCGCCATAAGCGAATTCGGCGGCCATGACCACGCCAAGGCTCTTCAAGGGTGTTACGCGATCACGTTGATCGCCGAGCAACAACCGTAAACGCAGGGTATTGATGCCCCAGCACAGCAGGATCATGCCGAACATGATCAGCAACCAGTGCAAAGGGAAACTCTGCAGTCGCGCCCAGGTTTCGCCGCCGCCGAGCACAACGGGGATCAGCACCGCCGCAAGCAGGCCGATGAGCAACAGAATGCCGCGACTCATGCGACGCGTTCCAGTCGACCGCACTGTTGAGCGAGCCAGTTCATTTTGGTCATCGGTACGCGTCCTTCGTTCAGCAGTCGTTCAAGAGTATGCAACCAGTAGTCGCGGGAGAAGCGGTGGCGCATGTCCACCGGGTGCAAGCCTAGCCGAATCACCGGCGCCTGGCGCCAGCGCTGTTCCCGCTGCTCGCAGACCAACTTTGACAGGCCCCGGCGCCAGGCACTGCGGGCGCTCCAGACCAGACCGGGGGCGTCGATAGCGGTGAAATCCGGCAACCGATAAAGATGCTGCGGATCGCTGGTGTAGCTAAACGGCAATTCACACAGGGCCTGGCGGGTGCCGTCGCTCATCAGCCACGCCGGGGCGACGAAACCGTGCAGCGGCCAGCCGTGGCGCTGGAAAACATCGATGCCATCGCGCAGGCGGGCGAGGGCGGTTTCGCGGGACAAACGATAGAACTCGCCTTCATGGGTGTAGACCCGGCGCATGAACCAGTCTCGTGGTGTCGTTGGGCGGGGCTCCTGGTCATCGTGAAAATAACCATGTAACGCCAACTCATCGCCACGGGCGGCGCGCGTGTCGAGCATTCGACAAAATGCCGGGTGAGCGTCGAGGGTGTTGTGCCGGTGGAAGTTCGGTACGACCAGCCACGTCATTGGCACATTGCCCAATGCGTCGACCGCCTCGACAAACGGTTGGTAATCCGTCCACGTCGACGGTGCCACGTCGTGCAATACCAGCAACACGGCGGGATTGTTCATCGATTCAACCATTGGCCACCCGCGGCAGCGTTTGCCCAAGTACCGCGTGATAGTGGCCCAGCAAACTGTCGACCACCGTGTCCCAGGCGTAGTGGGTTTCGACATGCTGGCGGGCCTGTGCGCCCAGTTTGCCGCAGCCGCGACTGAACAGTTCGCGCACGGCATTGGCCATCGCCTGCGGGTTGTTTGGCGCGCACAGCAGGCCGCAGGACTCCGTGACAATCTCTTCGAATGCCCCGGCAGCCACCGCCACCACGGGAATGCCGCAAGCCATGGCTTCGAGGATCACCAGGCCAAAGGTTTCCTGATCGCCGGCATGGATCAACGCATCGGCACTGGCCATCAACTGCGCGACGCGTGGCGCGGGGCAGAATTCGTCGATCACACTGACATTGTCCGGCACTGCCGCCGGCATCGAAGAACCGACCAGCAACAAGTGATAACGCGGGCCAAGGCGTTGCATGCATTTGAGCAGCACCGGCAGGTTTTTCTCTTTCGAACCGCGTCCGGCGAAAATCAGCAACCGGGTGTCTTCGGCGATGCCCAGTTCTGCGCGCAGTTGCGGGTCGCGGACACTGGGGTGAAAGGTCTGCAGATCGACGCCCAACGGTTGCACGAAAACATTGCGTACACCGAGGCCGCTGAGCTTGTCAGCCATGACCTGGCTAGGTGCCAGGACCCGATCGAAGTTGCCGTAAAGCTTGGTGACGTATGCCTCGATATTCGGCGTGACCCAATGGCCCATGCGATTGCTGATCAGCAGCGGCAGATCCGAGTGATAGAAGCCGATCACCGGCACATCGAGCTGCCGCCGGGCATCCAGCGCGGCCCATGCGGTCAGGTAAGGATCACCGACTTCGATCAGATCAGGCTGCAAATCCTGCAGGACATTTCGCCAAGGCGCGAGGCGTACAGGGAAGCGATAACCCTTGCCGAAGGGCAGGGCGGGGGCGGGAACCGTGTAAATACCGTCGTGTTCGCCGAAATGCGCACCTGGAATCAACAGGCTGTGGCGAATGCCGGGTTTGACGCCCAGCCGGCGGTGTTTGGCATCCAGATAAGTGCGCACGCCACCGCTGGCCGGGGCGTAGAACATGGTGATGTCGGCGATGTGCACGGTGATCAACCCTCCGCTGCGTGGTTCTCCCTTGGTTGACCTTTATCAAGAATAGATGTTCGGTCGGGATTGCGCGGTAGAGCTGAAGAGTGCCCTCACCCTAGCCCTCTCCCGGAGGGAGAGGGGACTGACCGAGGTGGATGTTGGAGATACGCCGACTTGAGAGACCTGAGTCGAACTCGAATTTTGAACAGCACGAAGATCGGCTCCCTTTCCCCCTCGCCCCCCTGGGGGAGAGGGCTGGGGTGAGGGGGTAACGCTCTTGATCTTAAATGCGGAAACTACCAACCAGTTGCTTCAACCGCGAAGCCTGCTGCTCAAGATCCGAACACGCCCGCAACGTCGCCTGCAAGTTCTCCACACCTTCCTGGTTCAGCGTGTTGATCTCGGTGATATCGACGTTGATCGACTCAACCACAGCAGTCTGCTCCTCGGTCGCCGTGGCCACCGACTGGTTCATGCCGTCGATCTCGCCAATGCGCTGCGTCACGCTGTTCAAGCGCTCCCCGGCAAGGTTGGCAATTTCCACGCTGTCCTGACTGTGGCGCTGGCTGTCGCTCATGGTGCTCACCGATTCACGGGCGCCGACCTGCAGCTCCTCGATCATGGTCTGCACCTGTTGCGCCGATTCCTGGGTGCGGTGCGCCAGATTGCGCACTTCATCGGCCACCACAGCAAAACCACGACCGGCCTCACCGGCACGCGCCGCTTCAATCGCCGCGTTAAGCGCGAGCAGGTTGGTTTGCTGGGAAATGCTGGTGATCACTTCGAGAATCTGGCCGATGTTCACGGTTTTGCTGTTCAGCGACTCGATATTGCTACTCGACGCGCTGAGCATGCTCGACAGTTGATTCATCGCCTTGATGCTGCGATCCACCACTTGCTGGCCGTCTTCAGCCAGACCGCGCGCGTCGCTGGCCTGATTCGAGGCTTGTGCGGCGTTGCGGGCGATTTCCTGCGCGGCGGCGCCGAGCTGGTTGATCGCCGCCGCCACACTGCTGGTGCGCGAAGCTTGCTGATCGGAGTTGTACATCGACGAGTTCGACGCAGCGACCACGCGCAGGGCGACTTCGTTAACCTGGCCGGTCGCCGAAGACACTTCGCGGATCGAGCCATGAATGCGCTCGACGAAACGGTTGAATGCGGTTCCGAGGATGCCGAACTCATCGTTATTGACGATGGTCAGGCGTTTGGTCAGGTCGCCTTCGCCATCAGCAATGTCTTCCATGGCGCGGGTCATCACGTGCAGCGGCTGGATCAGCAGGCGGATCAGCATGCCGAGCAGGGCGATGATGATCGCCACCGCGATCACGGTGGCGATCACGGCCGAGGTGCGGAACTGACTGAGCATGGCGAAAGCCTGATCCTTGTCCACCGACAGACCGATGTACCAGTTCACCGACGGCAGACCTTTGATCGGCGCGAAGGTGACGATGCGGGTCTTGCCGTCAACGGTGACTTCGCTGAAGTCGCTGCTGATGCGCGGGGTGTCCTGCGGATAGGCTTCTTTCAGTGATTTCATCACCAGCGCCTTGTCCGGGTGCACGAGGATCTTGCCGTCGGCGCTGACCAGGAACACGTAACCCATGCCGTCGAAGTCGCGGGCGGCGAGGGTGTCGACCAGCGATTGCAGGCTCAAGTCGCCACCGACCACGCCCACGCTCTGACCAGCCTTTTTCGAGGCGGTGGCGATGGAAATGATCAGTTGGCCAGTCGCGGCGTCGATGTACGGCTCGGTCAGGGTCGAGGTACTGCTGTTCTCGGCACCTTTATACCAAGGGCGCACCCGTGGATCGAAACCGTCGGGCATCTTCGCATCAGGACGGATGGTGAAGTGGCCAGTGGCATCGCCGAGGTAGGAAGCCATGAACGTCGACGTCAGGGCTTTCTGTTCCAGCAGGCTGGCGACATTGGCCGGTTCCGGGTTGATGGCGATGTTCTGGGCGGCGTTCTCGATCAGCAGAATGCGACCGCTGAGCCAGGTCTGGATATTGCCGGCGGTGACTTCGCCCATCTCGTTGAGATAGTTGTTAAGGTCATCGCGGATCGCATTGCGCTGTAGCCAGTCGTTGTACAAGGTAAACGAGGCGAAGGCGGCAATGACGATAAGGGCGGCGGCAAGCAAGATTTTATGGCTGAAGCGCAGATTTTTGTTCATGGCTTGGGGTTCCGCTAAGGTCTTAATGTCCAGGGCGTGCTTTTATAGAAGCGCGCAAAATGGGCAAGGGTGAAAACAAGCTGATATTTCCGTCTCTCCTTAGGGAAATGTCCGGCCTGACTTGTGGTCGGGTCTCTCACTCTTCTGTATCGGCCATGCGTAATCAAAGATTAACCATTGGGTGACAAAATGCCTGACTCCTCGCAACTCGTAATCGGCGCCGACCTCGCAGGCCAACAGATTGCTCAGGCCATGCGCCTGGCGAACCGCCACGGACTGGTCGCCGGCGCCACCGGTACCGGTAAAACCGTTACTTTGCAGCGTTTGGCCGAGGCGTTCAGCGACGCCGGGGTCGCGGTGTTTGCCGCGGACATCAAGGGCGATCTGTGTGGCCTCGGTGCGGCCGGCAACCCGCAGGGCAAGGTTGCCGAGCGTATCGCCGGGATGCCGTGGCTCAACTACACGGCGCAGGCTTATCCGGTGACACTGTGGGATATCCACGGTGAGTCCGGTCATCCATTGCGCACCACGCTGAGCGAAATGGGCCCGTTGCTGATCGGCAGTCTGCTGGAACTGACCGACAGTCAGCAGTCGGCGCTCTACGCAGCCTTTAAGGTTGCCGATCGCGAGGGCCTGTTGCTGCTGGATCTGAAAGATCTGAAGGCGCTGCTCAATCACCTCAAGGACAATCCGCAGCTATTGGGCGACGACGCCGCGCTGATGACCACTGGCTCGAGTCAGGCGCTGCTACGCCGTCTGGCGATCCTTGAGCAGCAGGGCGCTGAAGCCTTGTTCGGCGAACCGGCACTGCAACTCGAAGACATTCTGCAACCGAGCGCCGATGGCCGTGGGCGCATTCACTTGCTCGACGCCAGCCGTCTGGTGCATGAGGCGCCGAAGGTCTACGCGACGTTCCTGTTGTGGCTGCTGGCTGAGCTGTTCGAGCAGTTGCCGGAGCGCGGCGATGCCGACAAACCGCTGCTGGCGCTGTTTTTCGATGAGGCGCATTTGCTCTTTGGCGATACACCCAAGGCACTGCAGGAGCGGCTGGAACAAGTGGTGCGCTTGATCCGTTCCAAAGGGGTTGGCGTGTACTTCGTCACGCAGTCACCGGCGGACTTGCCGGATGACGTGCTGGCGCAGCTCGGCCTGCGCATTCAGCATGGCTTGCGCGCCTTCACTGCCAAAGAACAGAAATCCCTGCGCGCGGTGGCGGACGGCTTCCGGCCGAATCCGGCGTTCGACAGTTTGTCGGTGTTGACTGAGCTGGGCATTGGCGAGGCCTTGGTCGGCACGCTGACCGAAAAAGGCACGCCGGAGATGGTCCAGCGCGTGCTGGTGGCGCCACCGCAATCGCGGATCGGGCCGTTGACCGAGACTGAGCGCACGGTGTTGATTGCCGGATCGCCGTTCAAAGGGCGCTATGACAAGCCGATTGATCGCGAGTCGGCGTATGAAATTCTGATGGGGCGCAAGGGCCTGGCGCCTGAAGCCGAGGCAACCGCAGGCAAGCCTGCGCCTGAAGAGCCGAGCCTGGCCGACAGAGCAGGAGAGTTCCTCGGCACCGCCGCCGGCCAAGCGCTGAAATCGGCGATGCGCCAAGCTGCCAATAACCTTGGCAAACAACTGGTACGCGGCTTGATGGGCTCTTTACTCGGTGGCAGCAAACGCCGCTGACCTAATGTAGGAGTGAGCCTGCTCGCGATTGCGGTATGCCAGGCACGACAATGTCGACTGTTTCACCGCTATCGCGAGCAGGCTCACTCCTACAATTGTTGCTGTCAGGACTTGTCTTTGGCGTGCGCCGCCAGTCGCTCCAGCGCCGCACGCAACCCCGGATCAGTGATCCCGTCCGCCGTCGCCTGAATCGTCGCCGCCGCTTCCGTGGACAAATCCATCGTGTGCCCGGCTGCCCCGCGTTGAACCGTCGGCGGCTGCACTTTGAACAGAATCCGCGTCAGACTGGCGAACTCGTCGAACATCTGCAATTGCCGCTGCAAGCGTTTTTGCTGATAGCGCAGGCGTGTCGCCCAGTGGCCGTCGGTGACAATCAGCAACAGACTGCCCTCACGCCACGAGGCCACATGGCAGTGTTCCCGGGCGGCAGGTTGCAGTTGGCTTTCGAGCAGGCGCTGCAAATGCCCCAGTCGTTGGGCATGGCCGAGGATGGCTTTGAGCGGCTTGGCTTCGCGCAGGAGAACGGCGGGTGCTCTGGCCGTAAGAGGGCGGAATGCCATGATCGAACACCTGAAGTAACAGAAACGCCATGGTAGCAGAAAGGCCGAAATCACTCGCCCATTGCTTTTGCCCCCGCTTTACCCATTAAATCAACGACTAACTTCTGCCTTGTATGACTTGAAGTTGAGCAAAACGCCCCTATTTTAAGTGAGCCCCGTCAAAGCGCAGTGCCAGCATCGTGGAACATCGCCACTTTCCTCACTTCCGTTTCCGGGTAGAATGCTCGTTCGCATGCGGCCATGAGGGCTGCACGGGCGACGCTCACGGGGCCGCCCTCCATCCCTTTAGTGTGGAAGATCCTGCCGATATGTTTGCGCCTTTGTTAAAGAAACTTTTTGGAAGCAAGAACGAGCGTGAAGTCAAACGCATGCTCAAGACGGTGCAGCTCGTCAATGCCTTCGAAGAGCAAATGGTGGCCCTTTCGGACGATCAATTGCGTGCCAAGACCGCTGAGTTCAAGGCCCGCATCGCCAAAGGGGAAACCCTCGACAAGCTGTTGCCAGAAGCCTTTGCGGTCGCCCGCGAAGCCGGCAAGCGCATCATGGGTATGCGCCACTTCGACGTACAGCTCGTCGGTGGCATGACCTTGCACGAAGGCAAGATCGCCGAAATGCGCACCGGTGAGGGTAAAACCCTCGTAGCGACCCTGGGCGTTTACCTCAACGCACTATCCGGCAAGGGCGTGCACGTTGTGACGGTGAACGACTACCTGGCGCGTCGTGACGCCAACTGGATGCGTCCGCTGTATGAATTCCTCGGCCTGACCGTCGGCGTCGTGACGCCGTTCCAGCCGCCGGAAGAGAAACGTCTGGCCTACGCCGCCGACATCACCTACGGCACCAACAACGAATTCGGTTTCGACTACCTGCGCGACAACATGGCGTTCAGCATGGAAGAAAAATTCCAGCGCGAACTCAACTTTGCCGTGATCGACGAAGTCGACTCCATCCTCATCGACGAAGCGCGTACCCCGCTGATCATCTCCGGTCAGGCCGAGGACAGCTCCAAGCTGTACATGGAGATCAATAAACTGATCCCGCAGCTGGAACTGCACGTTGAAGAAGTCGAAGGCGAAGTCACCAAGGCTGGTCACTACACCGTTGACGAGAAGACCCGTCAGGTCGAACTCAACGAAGCCGGTCACCAGTTCATCGAAGACATGCTCACCCGCGTCGGCCTGCTGGCGGAAGGCGAGAGCCTGTACTCGGCACACAACCTGGGCCTGCTGACCCACGTGTATGCCGGTCTGCGTGCGCACAAGCTGTTCAACCGCAACATCGAATACATCGTGCAGGACGGTCAGGTCGTACTGGTCGACGAACATACCGGTCGTACCATGCCGGGTCGTCGTCTGTCCGAAGGCCTGCACCAGGCCATCGAAGCCAAGGAAGGCCTGAACATTCAGGCCGAGAGTCAGACCCTGGCCTCGACCACGTTCCAGAACTACTTCCGTCTGTACACCAAGCTGTCCGGCATGACCGGTACCGCAGACACCGAAGCGTTCGAATTCCACCAGATCTATGGTCTGGAAGTCATGGTCATTCCGCCGAACAAACCATTGGCGCGTAAAGACTTCAACGACCTGGTGTTCCTCACCGCCGAAGAGAAATACGCGGCCATCGTTGCGGACATCAAGGAAAGCATGGCGGCCGGTCGTCCGGTGCTGGTGGGTACTGCCACCATCGAAACCTCCGAGCACATGTCCGCATTGCTCGTGAAGGAAGGCATCGAACACAAGGTTCTCAACGCCAAGTTCCACGAAAAAGAAGCCGAGATCATCGCGCAGGCCGGTCGTCCGGGCGCTCTGACCATCGCCACCAACATGGCCGGTCGTGGTACCGACATCCTGTTGGGCGGTAACTGGGAAGTTGAAGTCGCGTCGCTGGAAGATCCGACCCCTGAGCAGATTGCCCAGATCAAGGCCGACTGGCAGAAGCGTCACCAGCAAGTGCTCGAATCCGGCGGTCTGCAAGTGATTGCGTCCGAGCGTCACGAATCCCGTCGTATCGACAACCAGTTGCGTGGCCGTGCCGGTCGTCAGGGCGATGCCGGTTCGAGCCGCTTCTACCTGTCGCTGGAAGACAGCCTGATGCGTATCTTCGCCTCTGACCGGGTGAAGAACTTCATGAAAGCCCTGGGCATGCAGCCGGGCGAAGCGATCGAACACCGCATGGTGACCAACGCGATCGAGAAGGCGCAGCGCAAGGTTGAAGGCCGCAACTTCGATATCCGTAAGCAACTGCTCGAGTTCGACGACGTCAACAACGAACAGCGTAAAGTGATCTATCACATGCGTAACACGTTGCTGGCCGCTGACAACATCGGCGAAACCATCGCCGACTTCCGTCAGGACGTGCTTAACGCCACCGTCAGCGCGCACATTCCTCCGCAATCGCTGCCAGAGCAGTGGGACGTGGCCGGTCTGGAAGCCTCGCTGCAGAGCGACTTCGGTGTAGCGTTGCCGATCCAGCAATGGCTCGACGAAGACGATCACCTGTACGAAGAAACCCTGCGCGAGAAGCTCATGACCGAGCTGATGGCGGCGTACAACGAGAAAGAAGACCAGGCCGGTGCCGACGCACTGCGCTCGTTCGAGAAACAAATCGTACTGCGCGTGCTGGACGACCTGTGGAAAGACCACCTGTCGACCATGGATCACCTGCGTCACGGTATCCACTTGCGTGGCTACGCTCAGAAGAACCCGAAGCAGGAATACAAGCGCGAGTCGTTCACGCTGTTCTCCGAGCTGCTCGATTCGATCAAGCGCGACTCGATCCGTGTGCTGTCGCACGTTCAGGTGCGCCGCGAAGATCCGGAAGCCGAAGAGCAACGTCTGCGTCAGGAAGCCGAAGCACTGGCCGCCCGCATGCAGTTCGAACACGCCGAAGCGCCAGGTCTGGAGCAACCGGAAATACTCGGTGAAGAGGTTGATGTAGCCCTCGCCACCGCGCCGGTGCGCAACGAGCAGAAGCTGGGCCGCAACGAACTGTGCTACTGCGGTTCGGGCAAGAAATTCAAGCATTGCCACGGGCAGATCCAGTAAAACCCGTTTCAATCGCTGAAATACCCGCGCCGCGACCGGCTCCTGCCGTCGCGGCGTTTTGCCATTTAAACCACCGTCGCTGCGCGTGGCGGTGCTGACATCATTGAGTAAGGAGCGCATTCATGGCTGTTGGTCTTGGTCCTTTGCCAACGTTGCACCCGGTTGCCGGTTTTGAACTCGGTATCGCCTCGGCCGGCATCAAGCGCCCCGGGCGCAAAGATGTCGTTGTGATGCGCTGCGCCGAAGGCTCGACCGTGGCGGGCGTGTTTACCTTGAACGCCTTTTGCGCTGCGCCGGTGATCCTGGCGAAGAAGCGCGTCCAGAATGCCGTGCGTTATTTGCTGACCAACACCGGCAACGCCAACGCCGGTACCGGCGAGCCGGGTCTGGCCGCTGCCGAGCGCACCACCGCCAAACTGGCCGAGCTGACCGGTGTCGATGCCAGCCAGATTCTGCCGTACTCCACCGGCGTGATTGGCGAGCCACTGCCGGTCGAGAAGATCGAAGGCGCCCTGCAAGCCGCGCTGGATGATCTGTCGGAAAACAACTGGGAAGCTGCGGCCACCGGGATCATGACCACCGACACTCTGCCGAAGGGTGCCAGCCGCCAGTTCGCGCATGACGGCGTGACCATCACCGTCACCGGTATCAGCAAAGGTGCGGGCATGATCCGCCCGAACATGGCGACCATGCTCGGTTACATCGCCACCGACGCCAAAGTCTCCCGCGATGTCCTGCACAACTTGATGCTCGACGGCGCCAACAAGTCGTTCAACCGCATCACCATCGACGGCGACACCTCGACCAACGACTGCTGCATGCTGATCGCCACGGGCAAGGCTGCACTGCCGGAAATCACCCGCGCTGAAGGCGAGCTGTTCGCCAAATTGAAGCAGGCGGTGTTCGAAGTGTGCATGGACGTGGCCCAGGCCATCGTGCGTGACGGCGAAGGCGCGACCAAGTTCGTGACGGTTGAAGTGAATGGCGGCGGCAATCATCAGGAATGCCTGGACGTTGGCTACACCGTGGCCCACTCGCCGCTGATCAAGACCGCACTGTTCGCTTCTGACCCGAACTGGGGCCGTATTCTGGCTGCCGTTGGTCGTGCCGGCGTGCCGGATCTGGACGTGAGCAAAATCGACGTGTTCCTTGGCGAGGTGTGCATCGCCAGCCGTGGCGCCCGTGCGGCGACCTACACTGAAGCCCAGGGTTCGGCGGTGATGCAGCAGGAAGAGATCACCATCCGCATCGAACTGGGTCGTGGCGATTGCAGCGAAACCATCTGGACCACCGACCTGTCGCATGAATACGTGAAGATCAACGCTGAATATCGCACTTGATCTAACCTGAGACCGAGTCGATGCCATCGCGAGCAGGCTCACTCCTACAGTGGTTTGTGAAAGCCACAGATCACCTGTAGGAGTGAGCCTGCTCGCGATGGCGATCCATCAGCCACCAAAAATTCTGGCTTGATTCTCCTGACGAAAAGGCGCCACACCCATGTCCCTGCACCTGATCATCGGCGACAAACTGCTTTCCTCCTGGTCCCTGCGTGCCGCCCTGGCGCTCGAACTGACCGGCGCACCCTACAGTGAAGAACTGATCAAACTCGGCAAGCCCGACACCCGCGCGCTGCTGCTCAAGCATTCGCCGACCGCTAAAGTCCCGCTGCTGCAAACGGCGCGCGGCACCATCGCCGACTCACTGGCCATCGCCGAATACCTCGCCGAGACGTTCCCGTCCGAGCAACTATGGCCCAGCGACATTTTCGCCCGTGCCCAGGCCCGATCCGCCTGCGCTCAAATGCACAGCGGCTTCTTCGCCATGCGCAATCACATGCCGTTCAACCTCAACCATGACGCACCGCTGAACCCGGTACCGCCAGAAGTAAAGGTCGACATCGAACGCATGCTCGCGCTGTGGGCCGAGTGCCGTGCCGCCGCCACCGAGAACGGGCCGTATCTGTTTGGTCGCGTGAGTTTGGCCGATGCGTTCTTCGCGCCGATTGCCGTGCGTCTGCGCACCTACCAAGTGCAGCTGCCCGCCGCCGACGAAGCCTATGTTGAAACCGTCTACCAATGGCCCGCCTTCAAGGCGTGGCAAAAGGCTGGACTGGAGGAGTTGAATCCGTGAAACGTGTACACGTCGCCGCTGCGGTCATTCGTGACGACAGTGGCAAAATCCTCATCGCCCGCCGCGCCGACACCCAGCATCAGGGTGGTCTGTGGGAGTTTCCCGGGGGCAAGGTCGAGGTTGACGAGTCGGTCGAAACTGCGCTGGCCCGGGAGCTGCACGAAGAGCTGGGCATCGTCGTTGGCGCCGCCCGCCCGCTGATCAAAGTGCGTCACGATTACCCGGACAAACAGGTGTTGCTGGATGTCTGGGAAGTGTCGGCATTCACCGGTGAACCACACGGTGCCGAGGGCCAGCCTTTGGCTTGGGTGACCGCGAAGGAGCTGGCGAACTATGAGTTCCCGGCCGCCAATCAGCCGATCGTTGCCGCCGCGCGTCTGCCTGCGGAGTACTTGATTACCCCGGAGGATCTGGAAACCCCGGCACTGCTGCGCGGTATCCAGAAGGCAATTGCCGGTGGGATCAAGTTGATCCAGCTGCGCGCACCGAACGGCTACGACCCCAAGTACCGCGATCTGGCTGTTGATGCGGTGGGGCTGTGTGCCGGCAAGGCGCAGTTGATGATCAAGGGGCCGTTCGAATGGCTCGGCGATTTCCCGTCTGCCGGATGGCACATCACCTCTGCACAGCTGCGTAAATATGCGGCGGCGGGGCGGCCGTTGCCGGCGGAGCGCTGGCTCGCGGCGTCGTGCCACAACGCTGAGGAATTGGCGTTGGCGGAACAGATGGGCGTGGATTTTGTGACCCTGTCGCCGGTGCAGCCGACGCTGACTCACCCGGATGCGCAGCCGCTGGGCTGGGAGCAGGCTGAGGCGTTGATTGAAGGCTTCAGTAAACCGGTGTTTCTGTTGGGTGGGGTTGGTCCGGCGGAGCGGGACAAGGCCTGGAATGTTGGCGCGCAGGGTGTCGCGGGGATTCGCGCGTTCTGGCCTGACTCTGTTTAACGGCTACTGACCTCATCGCGAGCAGGCTCACTCCTACAATTGACCGCGTTACTTCAGGTAGAACGCGGTCAACTGTAGGAGTGAACCTGCTCGCGAAGGCGGCCTGTCAGACGCTAGATTTCTGCAGGTTTCACCGCCGGTTGCCAAAGAATCTCCGCAATCCCCTGCCGCCGCGCAATCAACCGCGCCGCCACAAACAGCAAATCCGACAACCGATTGATATACGCCAGCCCAACCCCGGCCAACGGTTCCAGCGCATTCAGATGCTGACACCGCCGCTCGGCACTCCGCGCCAGGCTCCGGCAGACATGGGCTTGGGCAATCAGCATCGACCCGCCCGGCAAAATGAAATTCTCCAGCGGCCCCAGTTCTTCATTCCACACATCGATCGCAGTTTCCAGTCGTTCGATTTCTGCCGCGTTCAATGCCTGATACTCCGGCATCGCCAGCTCGCCGCCCAGATCGAACAGCCGATGCTGACAAGGCGCCAACACCTCGATCAGTTCATTCAGCCCCGGATACGTGTCGCGCTCGGCCAGCAACCCGGCCAGCAATACACCGACCTGACTGTTCAGCGTATCGACTTCACCAATTGCCTCGATGCGCGGGTGATCCTTGGGCACGCGACGGCCGTCACCCAGGCCGGTTTCGCCTTTGTCACCGGTGCGGGTGTAGATTTTCGACAGGCGAAAGCCCATGGGTTACCTCGATATTTGATTGGTTTCAGCAGCGATGGGCAGCGGTTGCGTCAGCGGCAGGCGCAAGGTGAAACAGGTGCCCTGGCCCGGTGCTGACTGCACTTCCATCTGTCCTTTGTGATTGTTGGTAATGATGAAGTACGACACCGACAAGCCAAGCCCGGTGCCCTGGCCGATTTCCTTGGTGGTGAAGAACGGCTCGAAGGTGCGTTTGCGCACGTTCTCGCTCATGCCGATGCCGTTGTCCTCGACCTGAATTTCGGCCCACGGTGGATTGAGCTTGGTGCGCAGGATGATCCGCCCCGGCTCACTGTCGTCTTCGCGCTGGTGAATCGCCTGCGCGGCGTTTTTCAGCAGATTGAGCAGCACCTGTTCCAGTTCGTTGGCGGTGCCCGGCACCGGGCCGAGCGCCGGGTCGAACTGGCGGATGATCGCCTGGCCCTTGAAGTCGAAACCGATGGCCAGGTCGAAGTCGTTGCCGGCGATTTCCACGGCTTGATCGATCAGTGCCGGCAGATCGCAGGGCGCCATCTGCCGGGTGCTGCGGCGGCTGAAGCTGAGCATGTGCGTGACGATTTTCGCTGCCCGAGCGCCGGCCTGTTGAATGCCATCCATCAGTTGCGGCACTTCGCGGCCCTGCAGGTAGCGGTTCACCGTGTCCAGGTCGATGTTCAGTTGCTCGGCGGTTTCGAGGTTCTTCGGCAGGTCGGCGGACAGGCGTCGACGGATGTTTTGCACGTTGTGCAGGATCGCGCCCAGCGGGTTGTTGATCTCGTGGGCCATGCCGGCGGCGAGGCCACCGACTGAGAGCATTTTTTCCGACTGCACCATCATTTCTTCCAGCGACAAACGCTGGGTGATGTCATCGATGCGGATCACCACGCCACGCCCGGCACCGCCCATCAATGGATAGAACGTCAGCGCGTAATGCTTCGGTTCTTCATCCTTGAACCAGGTTACCCGCTCGATTTTCGCCACGGTGTGCTGCTCGACCGTCTGCTTGAGTTGCGGCAGAAACGGCTTGAGCGGTTCGAAGGCAAGGAAAATTGGCTGGTTCAGTGCCTCGTCCAGTCGTGTGCCGGAGAGGGCACTGGCTTCCTGGTTCCACTGGGTGACGTAGAGCTGCTCGTCGAGGGCGATCAGTGCCGAGGGCATAGAGTCGATGATGCTGTTGAGGTAATTCTGGAAACCGGTGAGCTTCTTCTCGATCTTGCTGCGCACCTGGACTTCCAGTTCCAGCTTGCGGTTGGTGTGGCGGGTTTCCTCGGCCAGACCCTGGGCCTGATCGTAGGCGGCTTGCGAGTCATCGCGGGCGCGCTTGAGTTGCTGTTCGCGGGCTTCGATGCGCGACAGCATGGTGTTGAACGCCTCCGCCAGACTGCCGATTTCGTCGTGGTTGCCGCGTGAGGCGCGCAGGGCGTAATTCTCTTCGCGGGTCACCTGACGCGACAATTCCTCAAGCTGATGAATCGGTCGGGTGATCAGACGTTTGATCTGCCGGGCTATCACCAGCCACAACAACACGCTGAAAATCAGAATGCCGAGGCTGGCGGTCAGCGTGCCGGTGTAGAACGCCATCGGCAACTCGCTGCTGGCCACCAGCAACAGATGGCCCGGCGCAGTGCCGGGGCGGGGCAGGGTGATCAACTGGTTGCTGCGAAATTCGGTCAGTTGCCACGCTTCGATGTGCCGATAACGTTCCGGCAGGCTGAGTTTGTCGCCGTGCTGGACTTGCGCCAAGCGTTCGCCCTTGCCGTCATACAGCGCGGCGGCGCGCAGCGGTGAGTAGCTGTCGAGCTCTTTGAGCAGGCGCTCGGCGCTTTGCGGTGATTGCAGGGCCTCGCTGACCAGACTCGGGTTGGCAATCAGTCGGCCGATGGTCTGCAAGGCCTGCGGTGCCATGCTTTCCTGGGAGATGTAATAGGCGGCGCTGATAAAGGTCAGGTTGGCGACCAGCAGAACCGTGGTCAACAGCACCAGCAGGGCGGCCAGCAGTTTCTGGCCGACCGGCAGGTTTTCGAGGCGCTGGCGCAATGGCATCAGGTTTATCGCAGCAAAGGAACAAGTGGCCAGCGTAGCCGCTGCTCAGTCGCTGGGCAATCCACGGCTGTTCAGATGCGCGATCAGCCGCTGCTGCAATTGATTGAGGTGCGGCAGGTTCAACTGGTGGCGCGCAGCGACTTTGCAGGCGTGGCCCAATAGATAGCTGATTTCGGTGCGGCGTTGATTGGCGACGTCCTGATACATCGATGAGTAATTGGCGGCGGTGGCGTGGATGACCCGTTCGACTTCCTCTTGCAGATTGTCGGCGGCGGCGGGTTGGCCGCAACGCTCCAGCAACTCGGCCAGTTCAGCGCACAGGGTGGCGACTTCGCAATGGTGTTCCTGCAAACCACCGTTGCGGCAATTGTGCAGCACGGTCAACGGATTGATCGCACAGTTGAGCGCCAGTTTGCGCCACAGCCGCGTGAGGATATCGGTGCTCCATTCGTGGGGGATTTTCGCCGCGTCGAGATCATCCAGCCAGATCGGCGCGACGGGATGGCCGGCGTCGCCCAGCCAGGTGAAACCGTGGCCGGCAAACACTACGCGCCATTCGCCATCGCGAAACGCGCCTTCTGTACTGGAAGCGCTGATGCAGCGTGCCAATGGCACAAGGTTGGCGACGGCGTCCTGACTGCCGAGGCCGTTTTGCAGAAGGATCAGTTCGGCGTCCGCTGTCAGCCGTGGGGCGAGGCGGGCGACGGCGTTTTCTGCGTCGTAGGCTTTGCAGGCTACCAGCAAACGGCTGATCGGCTCGGGACTGTCGGGTGTTTCGCCGGGAACCGCATAGCTGCTCGCCACACCTTGCTCCACCAGCGTCAAGCCGCCCGCAGCTTGATAGCTTTGCAAGCGTTCGGCATCACGCACGATCAGTCTGACCGGCAGGCCGGCGCGAGCCAGACGTGTGGCCCACAGTGTGCCGAGACTGCCGGCGCCGAGAATATGCCAGGGGGTGGCCATCAGTTTTTTGCTCGATTGCGTACAGGCATGTGCGGCTCGCCGTGTCGGTGGGAAAAGACCCGTTATAATGAGCCCGATTTTAACCGCAAGCCAAGCGCGCTCCATCCACATCGAGCGCGCCTTTTTATTGGAGAGATTACATGCCGTCGTTCGACGTGGTATCCGAACTGGACAAACACGAACTCACCAACGCGGTCGAGAACGCCGTGAAGGAACTCGATCGTCGTTATGACCTGAAAGGCAAAGGCAGCTTCGAGTTCAAGGAAAAGGACCTGACCGTCAGCCTGACCGCTGAAGCCGGGTTCCAGCTGGAAGCAATGATCGAAATCCTCAAGCTGGCGCTGGTCAAGCGCAAGATCGACGTGCAGTGCCTTGAGGTCAAGGACGCTTACGCATCGGGCAAACTGATGAAGCAGGACGCGGTACTTAAGGAAGGCATCGACAAGGAACTGGCGAAGAAAATCGTCGGCCACATCAAGGATGTCAAGCTCAAAGTGCAGGCGGCCATTCAGGGCGAGCAAGTACGCGTGACCGGCAAGAAGCGTGATGACCTGCAAGAAGCCATCGCGGCGCTGCGTGCCAAGGAATTCGGCATGCCGCTACAGTTCAACAACTTCCGCGACTAAGCTCGGTCAGATGACCTGTGGGAGCGAGCCTGCTCGCGAAGGCTGTATGTCATTCAATAATGAGTTGACTGACACACCGTCTTCGCGAGCAGGCTCGCTCCCACATTGTTTTGTGTACACCCGGCGGTTTTCTGCCGCTTATTTTTCGCGTGCCGAATGGCCGGAAATCAGGAGATAGAACATGGATTTGAATGCTGAGGTGGACAACCTGGTCAAGGCATCCCAGGCGTGGATCCCGATGATCATGGAATATGGCAGCCGCGTGCTGTTGGCAGTGATTACCCTGGCCATCGGCTGGTGGCTGATCAACAAGGTCACGCAAAAACTCGGCGGTCTGCTGGCCCTGCGTAATGCCGATCTGGCGCTGCAAGGCTTTATCAGCAGCTTGGCGAACATCATTCTCAAAGTGCTGCTGATTGTCAGCGTCGCTTCGATGATCGGTGTTGAAACCACCTCTTTCGTTGCCGCGATCGGTGCGGCCGGTCTGGCGATCGGCTTGGCGTTGCAGGGCAGTCTGGCGAACTTCGCCGGCGGCGTGCTGATTCTGCTGTTCCGTCCGTTCCGTATCGGTGACTGGATCGAAGCGCAAGGCGTGTCGGGTACGGTCGACAGCATCCAGATTTTCCACACCGTGCTGCGTACCGGCGACAACAAGACCATCATCGTACCGAACGGCAATCTGTCGAACGGCATTATCACCAACACCAATCGTCAGCCAACCCGCAAAGTGGTGTTCGATGTCGGTGTGGATTACGAAGCTGATCTGCAAAAAGCGCGTCAGGTACTGCTGGATCTGGCCAAGGATGAGCGTGTGTTGCACGATCCTGAGCCACAGGCCGTGATTTCGACGCTGGGTGACAGTTCGATCACTGTTTCCCTGCGTGTGTGGGTTAAAACTGCAGACTATTGGGACGTGATGTTCATGTTTAACGAACAGTCGCGTGACCGTTTAAAGACTGCCGGTATTGATATTCCTTTTCCACAACGCGTGATACGTGTGGTACAGGAATCGGTCACACAATGATAGGTTGCTAATTAATTGCCTGACTTATCGGTCAGGCAACTATTGCAAGTGACAGGCAACAAAAAAGGCCCATCGCAAGATGGGCCTTTTTTTATGCTTCCAAACTAACCACTGACGATTACAAGATGTTCAGTGGGTATTCGGTGATCAGACGGAACTCTTTGACGTCGCCTTCGCCTTCGTCAGCGTTGGCAGTGTGCCAGGCTTGACGAATGCGGAAGGACAGGTCTTTAGCCGGGCCAGACTGAACAACATACTTGGCTTCGAAGTTGGTTTCGTGGTGTTTGCCATCTTCACCGTACAGCGGAGCGCCAGTGTTGGTGCGGTATTGGCTGTTAGCAGCCAGACCGGTACCGTCGATGTCCCAACCTTTAACGTAACGAACCATGAAGCTCAGGCCTGGAACGCCGTACTCAGCCATTTTCAGGTCGTAACGGGCTTGCACGGATTTCTCGCCAGGACCGTTGAAGTCAGAGTACTGGATGGAGTTGGCGAGGAAGATCGAGTCGCCACCACGGTTGTTTTTACCCACACCGACGTAGTCGAACGGGGTATCGCCGTTGACCTTCTGGAAGGCCAGGGTGAAGGTGTGTGCTTTCAGGAACGACAGCGCGGTTGCCAGGGAGAAGGCAGTGTTGCTGATGTCACCCGCCAGCTTGTCACCGGTGTCGGTGGTGCGGTAGATGTTGAAGTCAGTGTTCAGCGAAGTGTCGCCACCGAATGGAGTGGTGAGGTTCACGTTGGCGTAGTACTGGTTCCAGATGTCTTCCAGCTTGGCGCCGTAGAGCGATGCGCTCAGGTTTTCGGTGATGCCGTATTTGCCACCGAAATAGTCGATGGTCTTGGCTTCCTGGCCTGCGTAGTTAGCGTACAGGCCGCCATCACGGGCGTTTTTGTCCTGGCTGGTCGCCGAGTAGAAGTGACCGGCTTCGAGGTCAAGGTCTTTGACTTCGCTGCTCTGCAACTGGAAGCCGCTGGCAGATTGAGGAATTATGCGGGAACCACCGACAGCGAACACTGGAGCAGTGCTTGGCTGTTGGTCACCGATTTTCAATTCGGTTTTGGAGATGCGGAATTTAACGGCAGCACCGGCTTTACCTTGGCTGTCGTTAACGTCGTGAGCATAGCCGTTAGCCTTCAGAGTGTCGCTACGGCTCATGTTGCCAGTGCCGGAAGTGCCGTCACCGCCATCCAGTTTGATCGCCAGGTAACCGAATGCATCGATACCTACGCCGACAGTACCTTGGGTGTAACCGGAGGTGAAATTACCCAGAAAGCCTTGGGTCCAGTCTTTCTGATCATGGCCACCGTCTTTGTTGTCGCGGTTGAAGTAGTAGTTCTTCAACGTCTCGGTGAGTTTCGCGTCTTCAACAAAACCTTTGGCTTCAGACTGGTCACTTACAAACGGTGCGGCCGTAGCCATTTGAGTACTGGCGGCTGCAGCAACTGCCAGTGCGATCATGCTCCACTTCATCACGCGCATCGTGATTTGCTCCTTTGGTTTTAGAAGAGTACTGCCGTCCCACCTGTTTTATTATCTGGGCGGCTCTTTCTTTTTGTGTCGGCGCAAACTTATATCACGCCGACAATGTTGGCGATACTTGCGAATCTAACCTTTCAGCTTCTTTACGACGTTGTCGCAAATGGCGCGGTGGATGTCGCAAATTCACAGTACCAATGCAGCCGGACTGACAACTTTCTCGCTGTTTATGGGCCTTTTTGCATCGGTAAAAAAGAGTCCCTGGCAAAACACTTGAATCTCCATCGGGCAACCCTGCCACTGTTCTTATGGGGCTTAAGGCATCCACTTCCAGTGGTGCGCTTATAGTCCATATGGGTACGAATGCAACAAGCGTGCACAAACCGCGATTTCGTTGCGGTTATTTTTCTGAACACCCGCCTGCGCTTGTGAAAACCTTGTGAAAGCTGGGCTTCAAGCCTGATTTTTTCTGTGCTTGACGCCATTCCTCCTATGGTGTTGCCACGCCGAGAAACGCGCGTGACAACCAAAAACGTTACCGGTTCACCCCGCCAGTGAGTATTTGGCGGATGCCCGACGCAGTGAGCGTAGACGCACTGTGCGGTTTTGGTGCAAAAAAATTTACAGCTGTTCTGAATTCATACAGCTTGAAGGAACATGACGCTGCACGTCTCTGCTGATTCTGGTCATTTTTTCGCGCTGAACGTCGATGTTGGTTCCGTGCTGGTGCGTCGCGCTCACAAATGTCACATCTCGGGGCGTTGGCAGAGCGACGGGATTCACCGTCGTCGTGAAGGCTGGCGCATTCGCAGGTATGCTGCCGTCCTGTCGCTTGGTGCGCTGTCCATCGGGATGCCGCTAAGCTGAATAATGATCAGCCGGGAGTGCGCGCAGTGTTTGCTTTAGATTCACGACTTCAACAGGACACGCTGACGATCGGTGATTTCCCTCTCTGCCGACTGCTGTTGTCCAATGATGCCAATTACCCTTGGTTCATTCTGGTGCCTCGTCGGGACGATATCAGTGAGTTGTTTCAGTTGGATGTCGCCGACCAACAGCAGTTTTGGCAGGAAACCACCGCGCTGGCTGAGCTGCTCAAGGATTTGTTCGATGCAGACAAAATGAACGTCGCGACCTTGGGTAACGTTGTCAGTCAGATGCATATGCATGTGATTGTGCGCAAACGTGACGACGCAGCCTGGCCGGCGCCGGTCTGGGGCAAACACCCGGCCAAGCCTTACAGTACCGAGCAGGTCGCTGCCATTCGCGAACGGTTGCGGCTGGTCCTGACCGAGCATTTCACCTTTGTGGAGGGCTGAGTCATGAGCCTGGAAGAACGCGTTACCGATCTGGAAAGCCGCCTGGCGTTTCAGGATGACACCATTCAGGCGTTGAACGACGTGCTGGTTGCTCAGCAGCGTGTGGTCGAGCGTCTGCAATTGCAGATGGCAGCCCTGCTCAAGCGTCAGGAAGAGATGGTTGGCCAGTTCGAGTCCTTTGAGGATGAGGCGCCACCGCCGCACTATTGAGGCGGGTACTTTTCAGCAGGCGTAAAAAAACCGCGAACAGCACGCTGTTCGCGGTTTTTTCATGCCTGAATCAGCGTCGCGGCAGAGCGGCGATCACGTCCTCGGCTTGCAGGCCCTTGTCCCGGTTCATTACCGAGAACTCCACGCGCTGGCCTTCGACCAGTACGCGGTGACCTTCGCCACGGATCGCGCGAAAGTGCACGAAAATATCATCGCCGGAATCCCGGGAGATAAAACCGAAGCCTTTGGAAGTGTTGAACCACTTGACGGTACCGGTATCGCGATTGGTCATGTCATAGCTGGTTGGAGCGGCAGCCGGTGAAGAACGATAGAAGCTCACAGCCAGGTGCAAGACCACGGCAACCAGCGAGATCACCAGGGTGAACAGCACGGCTGGCTGACCGGCGATGACGGGCATCGGGGCGATCAGGGTCAAGGTTTGCAGGACGACGGTCAGTACCAGCAGCGCGCTGACCAGGTTTTGCAGATGCTGACGAGGGCCTTTGTTCCAGAAAGGAATCACTGGGGCGATCACCAGGTTGAGCAGGCCGAAAAAGGCCAGGTAAAGTGCATCGGGTTGTTGCAGGTAGGGAACAGCTTCGGATTTCAAGCTGGGTATGAACGACAGCAGCAAGGCTGCTGCGCCCATTAGCAGGTGGACGATTTTCAACATTTTGATTGGCTCACGTTTATGACGGCTCACAAGGAAGAGCTGAAGGCGCACGGTTCGCTTCGGAACAAAATAAGAGGCGGTGGACACGTTCACGGCATCAGCCTATGCGCAACACCCCGAAAAATGGGGCATGGCGACACACTGCCTATTTAACAGCAAAGCCTGCGGCTACTCAAATCAGCCCGGCCAGCGGCAGGTGTCGGTCGATTTGTCGCAGCACCTGCACCCGATCCGGGCTGCGGGGAGTCGGCAGGCTTGCTAGAGTGGGTCTGCACCTGTTGGATGAATTCAATCGCCGTTAGGGGGTAAACATGGCAATCGATATCGGTATCAGTGAAGAAGACCGCAAGTCCATCGTCGAAGGCTTATCGCGTCTGCTGTCGGACACCTACGTGCTGTATCTGAAAACCCACAACTTCCACTGGAACGTCACCGGCCCGATGTTTCGCACGCTGCACTTGATGTTCGAAGAGCAATACAACGAACTGGCGCTGGCCGTTGATTTGATTGCCGAGCGTATTCGCGCCTTGGGCTTTCCGGCACCGGGCGCCTACGCCACGTACGCGCGCCTTTCTTCTATCAAGGAGGAAGTCGGCGTACCGAGTGCTGAAGACATGATCAAGCAACTGGTCGATGGCCAGGAAGCCGTGACCCGCACCGCGCGTGGCATCTTCCCGCTGCTCGACAAGGTCAGCGATGAGCCGACCGCCGACCTGCTGACCCAGCGCATGCAGGTTCACGAGAAAACTGCGTGGATGCTGCGCGCATTGCTGGAAGCTTAATCCTGCGGGCGCGCAGGCCAGCATTCGAAGGACTGCGCGCTGTCCGGAATCTTACCTGTATCGTTGGCTTATCCTACGGAGATGGTCAATAAGTCGTCTGGCTATAACTTTGTGTCTGCGCTTTTATGAAAGCCACAGGATGTGACTTTTCAAACAAGCAGAGATGGCAAAGGAGTGTCACCGATATGGTAGAGGGAGACAGGCGAGGCGACAGGATTGTCGGCTTGCCACATGAATTGAAAGTCGATCCGTTCGTCAACGAATTCGACATGGCACTGGTTCAGCCATCGTCACGATCCGTGCGTCTGAACGGTTATGCGACCTGCCTGCGGCTGGAGCGGGTCTACTGGAACATCCTCGGCAAAATGGCCGCAGACAACTGCTGTTCGATCAGCTCGCTGTTGTCCCACGTCGACCGTGAAGTGCATTTGCGTCACGGCGGGGTGAGAAATTTCAGCGCGCTGGTGCGGGTGGTGTGTGTCATGAACGGCGTCAAGCACGGTGCACCTGCCTAATCGCTCTGAAGCGGCGGTTGCAAACGAGGTCGCGGCCTGTGCAGTCTTACGGCTGCACAGGCCGCATTTAATCGATATAATCCCGCTCTTTCGCCGCAAAGCCCTGCGCGCGGTGGCAATCTGATCGCCGAGACACCCCCATGCCGATGTACGATTATCAATGTGCTTCCTGTGGTCATCAGTTGGAAGCCATTCAAAAGATCAGCGAGGCCCCGCTGGTCGACTGCCCTGCCTGTCAGGCGCCAGAGCTCAAGAAACAACTGTCGATGCCAGGCTTTCGCCTCAGTGGCGGCGGTTGGTACGAAACCGATTTCAAGACCGGCGCCAAGAAGAACCTGGCCGGTGGCGACAAATCTGACTAGGGTTCAACCTCAGGTTGAACGACACGCGTGAGTTCCGCATTGCTTGAAAAGCAACGGGAGCTCCACCGAATTTTTCGAATTACGAGAAGCGAACCACGACCATGATGCGCAGCCACTATTGCGGCCAACTGAACGAAAGCCTGGAAGGCCAGGAAATTACCCTTTGCGGATGGGTTCACCGTCGTCGCGACCACGGCGGGGTGATTTTCCTCGATATCCGTGATCGTGACGGTCTGGCCCAGGTGGTTTTCGATCCGGATCGCGCCGAGAGCTTCGCCGCTGCCGATCGCGTGCGCAGCGAATACGTCGTGAAGATCACCGGCAAGGTGCGTCTGCGTCCGGCCGGTGCCACCAACGCCAACATGGCGTCGGGCATGATCGAAGTGCTGGGTTACGAACTGGAAGTGCTGAACGAGTCGGAAACCCCGCCGTTCCCGCTGAACGAGTTCTCCGACGTCGGCGAAGAAACCCGTCTGCGTTATCGCTTCCTCGACCTGCGTCGTCCGGAAATGGCCGAGAAGCTGCGTCTGCGTTCGCGCATGACCACCAGCATCCGTCGCTTCCTCGACGAGAACGGCTTCCTCGACGTCGAAACGCCGATCCTGACCCGTGCGACTCCTGAAGGCGCACGTGACTATCTGGTGCCAAGCCGTACCCACGCCGGTTCGTTCTTCGCCCTGCCGCAATCGCCGCAGCTGTTCAAGCAACTGCTGATGGTCGCCGGTTTCGACCGTTACTACCAGATCGCCAAGTGCTTCCGCGACGAAGACCTGCGCGCTGACCGTCAGCCAGAATTCACCCAGATCGACATCGAGACCAGCTTCCTCGATGAAAAAGAGATCATGGGCCTGACCGAAGAAATGATCCGCAACCTGTTCAAGGAAGTGCTGGGTCTGGAATTCGGCGACTTCCCGCACATGACTTTCGAAGAAGCCATGCGCCGTTACGGTTCCGACAAGCCAGACCTGCGTAACCCGCTGGAACTGGTCGACGTTGCCGATCAACTGAAAGAAGTCGATTTCAAAGTGTTCAGCGGCCCGGCCAATGATCCGAAATGCCGTATCGCTGCTCTGCGCGTTCCAGGCGGGGCGAGCATGCCGCGCAAGCAGATCGACGATTACACCAAGTTCGTTGGCATCTACGGTGCCAAGGGCCTGGCGTACATCAAGGTCAACGAGCGCGCTGCCGGTGTTGACGGTCTGCAATCGCCGATCGTGAAAAACATCCCGCTGGAAAACCTCAACGCCATCCTTGATCGCGTGGGTGCTGTTGACGGCGACATCGTGTTCTTCGGCGCCGACAAGGCCAAGATCGTCAGCGAAGCATTGGGCGCACTGCGCATCAAGCTCGGTCACGACCTCAAGCTGCTGACCTGCGAGTGGGCGCCAATGTGGGTCGTCGACTTCCCGATGTTCGAAGAAAACGACGACGGTAGCTTCTCCGCGCTGCACCACCCGTTCACCGCGCCGAAGTGCTCTCCTGAAGAGCTGGAAGCCAACCCGGCTGGCGCTCTGTCCCGCGCGTACGACATGGTGCTGAACGGCACTGAGCTGGGTGGCGGTTCGATCCGTATCCACCGCAAGGAAATGCAGCAAGCGGTATTCCGTCTGCTGGGTATCAATGAAGCGGAACAGGAAGAGAAGTTCGGCTTCCTGCTCGATGCGCTGAAGTACGGTGCACCGCCGCACGGTGGTCTGGCCTTCGGTCTGGATCGTCTGGTGATGCTGATGACCGGCGCCCAGTCGATCCGTGAAGTGATCGCCTTCCCGAAAACCCAGAGTGCTGCCGACGTGATGACGCAAGCGCCGGGTGTGGTGGATGCCAAGGCACTGCGCGAACTGCACATTCGTTTGCGCGAAACGCCAAAGGCTGAGTAAGACGGGCCTGAAGGCGCATCTTCGGATGCGCCTTTTTTCTTTCTATAGAGAGCAGGTCGAGATTTTTTGTTTGCTGGCCGCTGCATGAGCAGGGCGGGCAACGTTTCAAAGAGAATTCGGAGCGAGTTATGGCAGGTCATTCCAAGTGGGCGAACATCAAGCACCGCAAAGAACGTCAGGATGCCAAGAGAGGCAAGATCTTCACCAAGTGGATCCGCGAACTGACCGTTGCGGCCCGCCAGGGCGGCGGTGACCCGGGCTCCAACCCGCGTCTGCGTCTGGCGCTGGACAAGGCGCTGAGCGCGAACATGAGCCGCGACATCATCGATCGTGCCGTCGCGCGTGGCGCCGGTGCCACCGAAGCGGACAACGTTGAAGAGCTGACCTACGAAGGTTACGGCCCGGGCGGTGTAGCGGTGATGGTCGAGTGCATGACCGACAACCGCAACCGTACTGCGGCAGCCGTTCGTCATGCGTTCAGCAAATGTGGTGGCAACCTCGGCACCGACGGTTCGGTGGCTTACCTGTTCGAGCGCAAAGGCCAGATCAGCTTCGCGCCGGGCGTTGATGAGGACGCACTGACCGAAGCGGCGCTGGAAGCCGATGCCGACGACGTGGTCAGCCACGAAGACGGCTCGATCGATGTGTTCACCTCGTTCACCAGCTTCTATGCCGTGCGTAACGCGCTGGAAGCCGCCGGGTTCAAGGGTGATGATGCGGAAATCGTCATGCAGCCGACCACCAGCGCCGAACTGGATCTGGAAGGCGCGGAAAAGGTGCTCAAGCTGATCGACATGCTTGAGGATCTGGATGACGTGCAGAACGTCTATTCCAACGCGGATATTCCGGAAGACGTGGCCGCTCAGCTCGGTTAAGAGCGACTACGATTCAATGTGGGAGCGAGCCTGCTCGCGAAGGCGGATTTTCAGGCAACATCGTTGCTGATGATGAAACCGCTTTCGCGAGCAGGCTCGCTCCCACATTTGTTATGGGTTGATTTGAAAATCGTGCTTTTACCGAATCTGCAGGCGCTATGACTTTAATTCTTGGTATCGACCCCGGTTCGCGCATTACCGGTTACGGCATTGTTCGTGATACCGGGCGTGGTGGCTGCATCTATGTGGCTTCGGGCTGCATCCGTACCGGTGCGGGCGAGTTGCACGAACGTTTGCAAATCGTTTATCGCGGCGTACGCGAGATCATCCAGACTTACGGCCCGGTGACCATGGGCATCGAAAAAGTCTTCATGGCGAAAAACGCCGACTCCGCGCTGAAGCTCGGGCAGGCCCGTGGCGCCGCGATTGTTGCCGGTGCCGAAGAGTGCCTGGAAATCGCCGAGTACACGGCCACTCAGGTCAAGCAGGCGGTTGTGGGCACAGGCGCCGCGAATAAAGAACAAGTGCAGATGATGGTCATGCACATGCTCAAACTCACCAGCAAACCGCAAATCGATGCCTCGGACGCCCTTGCTATCGCCATTTGTCACGCACATACACGTTCCAGCCTGCTGCCGCACGGCTTGGGAACGGCACGCAGTCGTGGCGGGCGCCTGCGTCTCTGATAGCATCAGCATCAATTTTCCTGAAAGCGGATTTCTTGCGCCTGGGTCGTCGGCCCGGAATTCGCCTTTCGACAGTCGCCAGCCCACGGCTGGCCAACGCTCAAGGATCTGAAACGTGATTGGACGCTTGCGCGGCACTCTGGCTGAAAAACAGCCGCCGCACCTGATTCTGGATGTAAACGGCCTCGGGTATGAGCTGGAAGTGCCCATGACCACTCTTTATCGTCTGCCGTCGGTCGGTGAACCGCTGACCCTGCACACCCATTTGGTCGTACGTGAAGACGCGCAGTTACTCTATGGTTTTGCCGGCAAGCGTGAGCGAGACTTTTTTCGCGAGTTGATCCGTCTCAATGGTGTCGGGCCGAAATTGGCCTTGGCCCTGATGTCGAGTCTGGAAGTCGACGAACTGATCCGTTGCGTGCAGTCGCAGGACACCTCGGCGTTGACCAAGGTGCCGGGGGTCGGCAAGAAAACCGCCGAGCGTCTGCTGGTCGAGCTGAAAGACCGCTTCAAGGCCTGGGAAACTACGCCGGCCATGTTCGCGCTGGTACCGAATCAGCCGGACGGCCCAGCGCCGGTCAATACCGCCGAGAACGATGCGGTCAGCGCGCTGATTTCCCTGGGCTACAAGCCGCAGGAAGCAAGCAAGGCGATTACCGCCATCAAGGACAAGAATTTGAGCAGTGAAGACCTGATCCGCCGCGCCCTGAAGGGAATGATTTAAGTGATTGAAGCTGATCGTCTGATCACCGCCGCGCACAGCCCGCGCGAGCGCGAAGAAGTCCAGGACCGGGCCATTCGTCCGGTCAGTCTGGCCGACTATATTGGCCAGCCGACCGTGCGCGAGCAGATGGAACTGTTCATCCAGGCTGCTCGTGGTCGTAGCGAATCCCTCGACCACACGCTGATCTTCGGCCCGCCGGGTCTGGGCAAGACCACGCTGGCCAACATCATTGCCCAGGAAATGGGCGTGTCGATCAAGAGCACTTCCGGTCCGGTACTGGAGCGTCCGGGTGATCTGGCCGCATTGCTGACCAATCTTGAGCCGCACGACGTACTGTTTATCGACGAAATCCATCGTCTGTCGCCGATCGTTGAAGAAGTGCTGTACCCGGCGATGGAAGATTTCCAGCTCGACATCATGATTGGCGAAGGGCCGGCAGCGCGTTCGATCAAGCTCGATCTGCCGCCATTTACCCTGGTGGGCGCAACCACTCGCGCCGGTATGCTGACCAACCCGTTGCGTGACCGCTTCGGTATCGTCCAGCGTCTTGAGTTCTACAGCACGGCCGACCTGGCGACGATTGTCAGCCGTTCGGCAGCCATTCTCGGTTTGCCGCTGGATCCGGAAGGTTCTTTCGAGATCGCTCGTCGCGCCCGTGGCACGCCGCGAATCGCCAACCGTCTGCTGCGTCGAGTGCGTGACTTCGCCGAAGTGCGCGCCAAAGGCCATATCACCAAAGCGGTGGCGGATCTGGCGCTGAATCTGCTGGATGTCGATGAGCATGGCTTCGATCATCAGGACCGGCGTCTGTTGCTGACCATGATCGAGAAGTTCGATGGCGGCCCGGTCGGTATCGACAGCCTCGCCGCCGCAATCAGCGAAGAACGCCACACCATCGAGGATGTGCTGGAACCGTATCTGATTCAGCAGGGCTACATCATGCGCACGCCGCGGGGCAGGGTGGTGACGCGGCATGCCTACCTGCACTTCGGTTTAAACATCCCGTCACGAATGGGTGAAATGCCCGTGGCAGACGAGTTTCTCGATGCCGTGGACGATTGATACACATTTTTTGTCGATTTATTCAGGGTTTGTACGGTCATAGGACGGTACTTTTGCGGTAAAGCTCTGAAACCATGAAAAACAGTTGTCTGGCCGGATTGGCAACCTGAGGAGTAAGCACTAGAGTATGCGCGCGCAAAACGGGCTTGAGCCGTTCGCACATCGTTGTCGCGTTTATTACGAGGACACCGATGCGGGCGGCATCGTGTATTACGTTAATTACCTCAAGTTTATGGAACGGGCTCGAACCGAGCGGCTTCGCGAGCTGGGCTTTGCTCAATCGCAGCTGGCAGGGGAGGACCTGTTGTTTGTCGTGCACTCCAGCGAAGCGCGCTATCACGCGCCGGCGCGACTGGACGACGAACTGCTGGTAAGCGCTGATGTAATCGAATTGAACCGCGCCAGCCTGCGCTTTAAACAGCAGGTCAGGCGGGCAACGGATAATGTGCTGCTCTGTGAAGGGCAGTTTTTGGTGGCCTGTGTGCGCACTAACAGTTTGAAACCCCGGGCCCTTCCCGAAGACTTGCGTGCGGCCTTCGCCGACGCGGTCGGCCCGGGTACACACTCAAAGCAGGAGATAAAGCGTGGAAGCTAACGTCGTCGACCATTCCTCCATGTGGAGCCTGGTCAGCAATGCCAGCATCGTGGTGCAGTTGGTAATGTTGACCCTGGTGGCCGCATCGGTGACCTCATGGATCATGATCTTTCAGCGCAGCAATCTGCTGCGCGCCGGTCGACGCGCCCTGGAGAGCTTCGAAGAGCGCTTCTGGTCGGGTATCGACCTGTCCAAGCTGTACCGTCAGGCGGGCAGCAATCCTGATCCGGATTCGGGCGTGGAGCAGATCTTCCGTGCCGGTTTCAAGGAATTCTCCCGTCTGCGTCAGCAGCCAGGCGTTGATCCTGAAGCAGTAATGGAAGGCGTGGCGCGTGCCATGCGCGTGGCCATCTCCCGCGAAGAAGAAAAGCTGGAGCAGAGCCTGCCGTTCCTCGCCACCGTCGGTTCGGTCAGCCCGTACATCGGCCTGTTCGGTACCGTGTGGG
Organism: Pseudomonas sp. ZY71; assembly: GCF_036542145.1. Classification (NCBI taxonomy): domain Bacteria; kingdom Pseudomonadati; phylum Pseudomonadota; class Gammaproteobacteria; order Pseudomonadales; family Pseudomonadaceae; genus Pseudomonas; species Pseudomonas sp. ZY71. The sequence continues at coordinate 5,189,990 of NZ_CP144274.1, read as the reverse complement.
GCATCATGAACTCCTTCCGCGGTCTGGCCAGCGCCCAGCAAGCGACCCTGGCCACCGTGGCCCCGGGTATCGCCGAAGCCCTGATCGCCACGGCGATTGGTCTGTTCGCCGCGATCCCTGCCGTAATCGCTTACAACCGTTTCGCTGCTCGCAGCGAAACCTTGCTGGGCCGCTACTACACCTTCGCCGATGAATTCCAGGCGATCCTGCACCGCAAAGTGCACACCAGCGAAGAATAAGCAGGTAATTTCCAATGGCTTTAATCGCTCGAGCTCGCAAAAAGCGCAAGCCGGTCGCCGAGATGAACGTGGTGCCTTACATCGACGTGATGTTGGTACTGCTGGTCATCTTCATGGTGACCGCGCCGATGCTCAATCAGGGCGTGAAAGTTGATCTGCCCAAGGTTTCCAGCGAAGCCTTGCCGCAGGACAACAACACGCAAGTCCTGACCATTTCGATCAAGGCTGACAAGACCTACTACTGGAACCTTGGCAGCGAAGTCGATACCGAGAAGCAACAGGACAGGGCCATGACCCTGCCGCAAATGACCGACGCGGTGACCAAGATCATTCGCGCCGGCACTGAAGGCGGCAAGCGTACCCAGGTCTTCATCCGCGGTGACAAGACCGTCGATTATGGTTCCGTCATGGGCGCCATGGGCGGGTTGCAGAAAGCCGGGGTCGGTAATGTTGGTTTGATTACCGAGGCCCCCTGATGCAGCAACAGCGAGAGCCGTCCGCCTCGGAAAGCTACTTCTGGCCTAGTGTTCTGGCGATTGTCCTGCACGTGCTGGTGTTCGGCATGCTGTTCGTCAGTTTTGCCTTTACACCAGAGCTGCCGCCGGCCAAACCGATCGTCCAGGCGACCCTCTACCAGCTGAAATCGAAAAGTCAGGCAACCACCCAGACCAATCAGAAGATTGCGGGTGAGGCGAAGAAATCCGCCGCGCGCCAGACTGAAGTCGAGCAGATGGAGCAGAAGAAGGTCGAGCAGGAAGAGATCAAGGCCGCTGCGGAACAAAAGAAAGAAGAAGCGGCTCAAAAAGCCGAGGAAGCCAAGAAGGCCGACGAGTCGAAGAAAGCAGACGAGGCGAAAAAGGCTGACGAAGCCAAAAAAGCCGACGAAGCCAAGAAGACCGCCGAAGCCAAGAAGGCTGAAGAGAAACAATTGGCTGATATAGCCAAGAAGAAATCTGAAGAAGAAGCGAAAAAGGCTGCTGAAGAAGAGGCCAAGAAAGCCGCTGCTGAAGAAGCCAAGAAGAAGATCGTCGAAGACGCGAAGAAGAAAGCCGCCGAAGACGCCAAGAAGAAAGCTGAAGCTGAAGAGGCGAAGAAGAAAATCGCCGACGAAGCGAAGAAGAAAGCTGCTGCCGATGCTGCGAAGAAGAAAGCGCAGGATGCGGCACGCAAATCGACCGAAGATAAAAAGGCTCAGGCCTTGGCCGATCTGCTTTCCGACACGCCGCAGCGCCAGCAGGCCTTGGCTGATGAGCAGGGTGACGAAGTCGCGGGCAGTTTCGATGACCTGATTCGTGCGCGAGCGGCAGAAGGTTGGGCTCGTCCTCCTTCGGCACGCAAAGGCATGACGGTTGTATTGCAGATCGGCATGTTGCCGGACGGTACGGTGACCTCGGTCAGCGTGGCCAAGTCCAGTGGTGATGGTCCGTTCGATGCGTCGGCAGTCGCTGCAGTGAAGAATATTGGACGTTTGACAGAAATGCAGGGAATGAAGCCGAGCGATTTCGCTCCGTATCGTTCATTCAAGATGACATTCACACCTGAGGATCTAGCCTTGTGAGAAACCTTCTTCGAGGAATGCTGGTCGTGATCTGCTGCATGGCAGGGATCGCGATGGCGGATGAGAAAAACATTCTGGTTACCAGCGGCAGCGATCGGGCTACCCCGATCGCCGTTGTACCGTTCGGCATGCAGGGCGGTGCCGTGCTGCCGGATGACATGGCTGAAATCATTGGTAACGATTTGCGCAACTCGGGCTACTACTCGCCGATTCCAAAGCAAAACATGATCAGCCAGCCAAGCCAGCCGAGCGAAATCATCTTCCGTGACTGGAAGGCGGTGGGTGCTCAATACATGATGGTCGGCAGCATTGCGCCAGCCGGCGGTCGTCTGCAGGTGCAGTGGGCATTGTTCAACGTGGCCACCGAACAGAAAGTGGCAGACGGCAGTGTTTCCGGTACTACCGAGCAACTGCGTGACATGGCGCACTTTATCTCCGACCAGTCGTTCCAGAAGCTGACCGGTATTGAAGGTGCGTTCTCGACGCGTCTGCTGTACGTGACGGCTGAGCGCTTCTCCGAGAAGAACACGCGTTACACCCTGCAACGTTCTGACTATGACGGTGCCCGCGCCGTGACTCTGCTGCAATCGCGCGAGCCGATCCTGTCGCCGCGTTTCGCACCGGATGGCAAACGCATCGCTTACGTATCGTTCGAGCAGAAGCGTCCGCGCATCTTCATGCAGAACATCGACACCGGTCGCCGCGAGCAGATCACCAACTTCGAAGGCCTGAACGGTGCACCAGCCTGGTCGCCGAACGGTGATCGCCTGGCGTTCGTGCTGTCGAAGGACGGTAACCCGGACATTTACGTTATGAATCTGGCTTCGCGCCAGATCAGCCGCGTAACCAATGGCCAGGGCATCAATACCGAACCGTTCTGGGGCAAGGATGGCTCGACCATCTACTTCACCTCCGACCGTGGCGGCAAGCCGCAGATCTATAAAACCAGCGTCGGTGGCGGTGGTGCCGAGCGTGTTACGTTCATTGGCAACTACAACGCCAACCCGAAACTGTCGGCAGATGAAAAGACTTTGGTGATGATTCATCGTCAGGATGGCTTCACCAATTTCAAGGTGGCAGCTCAGGATCTGCAGCGAGGTAGTGTAAAGATCCTCACTGATAGCACTCTGGACGAGTCACCTACTGTTGCGCCCAACGGCACCATGGTAATCTACGCCACCCGCCAACAGGGCCGGGGAGTCTTGATGCTCGTGTCCATTAATGGACGCGTTAGGCTCCCGCTTCCTACCGCTCAAGGCGAAGTCAGAGAACCGTCCTGGTCCCCTTACCTGAAGTGAGCGGGCGCTACACGTTTTACTTAACACACTGGGGTTCATTAGGAGTTTCACGATGGAAATGCTGAAGTTTGGTAAATTTGCTGCGCTGGCTCTGGCCATGGCTGTAGCTGTAGGTTGCTCGTCCAAAGGCGGCGACAACGCCGGTGAAGGCGCTGTTGATCCAAACGCTGGTTACGGCGCAAACACTGGTGCCGTTGACGGTTCCCTGAGCGAAGAAGCTGCTCTGCGCGCAATCACCACCTTCTACTTCGAATACGACAGCTCGGACCTGAAGCCAGAAGCCATGCGCGCTCTGGACGTTCACGCCAAAGACCTGAAAGCAAACGGCGCTCGCGTTGTTCTGGAAGGCAACACCGACGAACGTGGTACTCGTGAGTACAACATGGCACTGGGCGAGCGTCGTGCGAAAGCCGTTCAGCGCTACCTGGTACTGCAAGGTGTTTCCCCAGCTCAGCTGGAACTGGTTTCCTACGGCGAAGAGCGTCCAGTTGCTACCGGCAACGACGAGCAGTCCTGGGCTCAAAACCGTCGCGTCGAACTGCGTAAGTAATTCGATATGCGAACGTGCCGTCGTGCTGTAACTGTTCTGGCTCTCAGCCTCGCGCCGCTTGCGGCGTGGGCTGCGGTTCCTGTGGTCGATGACAACTCCGGTTATAACAATAGCGGGAGCAGTTATCCGCCTGCGGGTTACGGTACGAACGGCGCCTATGCCGGGGGAGCGGCTTCGGCCCCTACCTCGGCACAAGGCATGCTGTTCAACCAATTGCAACAGATGCAGGATCAGATATCGCGCCAGCAAGGTGTGATTGAAGAACTGCAGAATCAGGTTGCGCGCATGAAGCAGGAATCCCTGGAGCGATACCAGGATCTTGATCGGCGCATAGGATCCGGTGCTGCACCTGCCGCGACTCCTGAGAATTCTTCTGCCGGTGGCGATGCAAGTGCTGCTGCCGGTGCTGCCGCTGGCGCCGGGGCTGCTGCCCAGGCACCTGCTGCAAGCAGCGAACCGGGTGATCCGGCCAAGGAAAAGCTGTATTACGATGCCGCTTTCGACCTGATCAAAGCCAAGGATTTCGACAAGGCCAGCCAGGCTTTTGCCGCTTTCCTGCGCAAATACCCGAACAGCCAATACGCGGGCAACGCCCAGTACTGGTTGGGTGAAGTGAATCTGGCCAAAGGCGATCTGCAAGGTGCAGGTCAGGCTTTCGCCAAGGTTTCGCAGCTGTATCCCAAGCATGCCAAAGTGCCGGATTCGCTGTACAAGCTGGCTGATGTAGAGCGCCGCCTCGGTCATACCGACAAGGTCAAAGGCATTCTGCAGCAGGTGGTGGCCCAATATCCGGGTACCTCTGCCGCTCAGTTGGCTCAACGCGATCTGCAGCGCATGTAAGCAAGCTTGACCCGTTTGGAAGAAACCCGCGCTTGTCGCGGGTTTTTTCGTTAGAATTCACGCCCTTTTTCTGAAACACGCTTCTTGCGGTCTACGCGTTGGCGGGATTGCCTGAAGTGCCTGACGGAGGCGGACAGCCTGTTTAGCTGTTACGCCCGTGGCGACTATGCAAGACACATTGAGAATCACCGAAGTTTTCTACTCGTTGCAGGGGGAAACGCGGACTGCCGGGCTGCCCACGGTTTTTGTGCGCCTGACCGGTTGCCCTTTGCGTTGCCAATACTGCGACAGCGCCTATGCCTTCAGCGGCGGCACCGTCCGTTCCCTCGACGACATCCTCGAGCAAGTGGCCGGATTTCGTCCGCGCTACGTCTGTGTCACCGGCGGTGAGCCGCTGGCACAGCCGAATGCCATTCCTTTGCTCAAGCAGTTGTGTGATGCCGGTTACGAGGTTTCGCTGGAAACCAGCGGCGCACTCGACGTCTCGGCGGTCGATCCGCGCGTCAGTCGCGTTGTCGACCTGAAGACGCCGGATTCGAAAGAAGCCCATCGCAACCGTTACGAGAACATCGAACTGCTGACGCCCAACGATCAGGTGAAGTTTGTCATCTGCTCGCGGGACGACTATGACTGGGCCGTCTCCAAACTGATTCAGTACGGTCTCGATCGGCGTGCCGGTGAAGTGCTGTTTTCCCCAAGCCACCATGACCTCAATGCCCGCGATCTGGCGGACTGGGTGGTGGCGGACAACCTGCCGGTGCGGTTGCAATTGCAGTTGCATAAATATCTGTGGAACGACGAGCCGGGGCGCTGAGATGACTGAACAACTGAACACCACTGAAAAACGTGCGGTCATCCTGCTGTCCGGTGGCCTGGATTCGGCGACTGTTGTAGCCATGGCTCGCGCGCAAGGTTACAGCTGCTACACCATGAGCTTCGACTACGGCCAGCGTTCGCACGCCGAACTGCACGCCGCTGCCCGCGTCGCCCGCGACCTGGGCGTGGTCGAGCACAAGGTGATTGGGTTGAACCTCAATGGCATGGGCGGCTCAGCGCTGACCGACACCAGCATCGACATCCCCGAAGAGCCGGGCGAAGGCATTCCGGTGACGTACGTGCCGGCGCGTAACACGGTGTTCCTGTCGCTGGCGTTGGGCTGGGCAGAAGTGCTCGGTGCTCGCGACATCTTTATTGGTGTCAACGCCGTGGACTATTCCGGTTACCCGGATTGCCGCCCCGAGTTCATCGAGTCGTTCGAGCGCATGGCCAATCTGGCGACCAAGGCCGGCGTTGAAGGCAACGGCTTCCGCATTCAGGCGCCACTACAGAACCTGAGCAAGGCGCAGATCGTCGAGGCGGGCGTGAAGCTCGGCGTTGATTATGGCCTCACCGTGTCCTGCTATCAGGCCGACGATGACGGCCGCGCGTGCGGTAAATGCGACAGCTGCCGCCTGCGTGCAGAAGGCTTCGCGGCAGCTGGTGTGGACGACCCAACACCTTATTTTTGATTATTTTCAAAAAGGTGTTGAATAGTCCTTAAAAATCAGTATTATACGCGCCACCACACAGCGGGTCGTTAGCTCAGTTGGTAGAGCAGTTGGCTTTTAACCAATTGGTCGTAGGTTCGAATCCCACACGACCCACCATATTTGGCGGTTTAGAAAATCCGGAAGGCCCACGAAAGTGAGGATTTCCGGGTTTTTTTTTGCCTGCAATTTCGCTCCGCGTTATTTCAATACCCGCAGCGCTGACGCAGGTCAGAATCATCTTTTGTATCAACGGGATATTCTGTAGCCTTGCGCAGCTTCAACGCTGTCCGTGCCTGATAATACTCACTCTCCCGGCGGTACCCTCAAGCGGTCCGGAGCCGGGTGTATACTCGACTTTCGCGCGAAAGCGCCTGCAGGTCTTGCGAACATGACGCAGATTTCCGAACGCCTTCTGGTTCAAGCCCACCTCGATGCCAAACAGCCCAAACCGCTGACGGCTGAGGAAGAGGCTTATTACCGTTCTGCCATCGCCGCCGAGCTCAAGGCTCAGGACGCGGTGCTGGTGGCCCACTTTTATTGCGATCCGGTGATTCAGGCTCTGGCCGAAGAAACCGGTGGCTGTGTCTCTGACTCCCTGGAAATGGCCCGCTTCGGTAACGCTCACCCGGCGAAGACCGTGGTGGTCGCCGGCGTGAAGTTCATGGGCGAGACCGCGAAGATCCTCAACCCGGAAAAACGTGTGTTGATGCCGACGCTTGAGGCAACGTGCTCGCTGGATCTCGGTTGCCCGGTCGACGAGTTCTCGGCGTTCTGTGATCAGCACCCGGAGCGCACGGTGGTGGTCTATGCCAACACCTCTGCGGCGGTCAAAGCCCGGGCTGACTGGGTAGTGACGTCGAGTTGCGCGCTGGAGATCGTCGAAAGCCTGATGGACAACGGCGAGACCATCATCTGGGGGCCGGACAAGCACCTCGGCACCTACATTCAGCGCAAGACCGGCGCGGACATGCTGCTCTGGGACGGTGCCTGCATCGTTCACGAGGAGTTCAAGTCCAAGCAGCTCGAAGACATGAAAGCGCTGTATCCGGACGCTGCGATTCTGGTGCATCCGGAATCGCCAACGTCGGTGATCGAGTTGGCGGACGCCGTCGGTTCTACGAGTCAGTTGATCGCTGCCGCGCAGAGCCTGCCGAACAAGACGCTGATCGTCGCGACAGACCGTGGCATCTTCTACAAGATGCAGCAGTTGTGCCCGGACAAGGTCTTCATCGAGGCGCCAACCGCCGGTAACGGCGCCGCGTGCCGCAGTTGCGCACATTGCCCGTGGATGGCCATGAACACCCTTGAGCGCACGCTCAAGAGCTTGAAGGAAGGGACGAACGAGATCTTTGTCGATCCGGCGTTGATTCCGCAGGCGATTCGCCCGTTGAAGCGCATGCTCGACTTTACTCAAGCGGCGCGGATGAAGCTGGCCGGTAACGCCTGAGATCTTTCAGGCAACGAATAAACCTGTAGGAGTGAGCCTGCTCGCGATAGCGGTGTGTCAGATAACAATTATGTTGACTGATACACCGCTATCGCGAGCAGGCTCACTCCTACAGTGGTTTTTGGCGTCTGGAAATTATTTGGTCTTTTTCGGGACTCGCACGACGCGGGTATCGGAATAGATGTCATGCCACGTGCGCTTCTGCTTGTCGTACAGCGACCAGAAGAATCCCAGCCCCACGCACAGCCACGACGCAATCGACACCATAAACCGCAACAGCGCCTGCCACAGGCTGATCGCCGTGCCATCGGTGTTCTGCACGCGAATGCCCCACACCTGCATGCCCAGTGTCTGCCCGCCATGGGTCCAGAACTTGGCGAAGAATCCGAACAGCACCAACACCAGCACGGTGGAGTACAAGGGATCACCGTCCAGTTGCCCGGCATCGGTCATCACCCGCAGACGTTCTTCGCCGATGATCGCTGCCTGGATCATCTTGTAGATGCCACCCGTGACGATCAGCAGGGCGGTGCACAGCAGAAAGTCGTAGAACATCGCTGCCAAGCGACGGCCAAGGCCTACCGGAGGGAAATCCCCTTGGGGCGTGAGCAGGTTTTTCGACATGGCAGCCTCTGGACGCAAAGTGAAGCGCCATTTTACGGATTCGCGCGCACAAAAAAGCCCCTGATATCAATATCAGGGGCTTTTTCGTAACAGAAATCAGGCTTCTGCTTGTACTTCGTCAGCCTGCATGCCTTTCTGGCCTTGCACAGCAACGAAGGTCACTTTCTGGCCTTCTTTCAGGCTTTTGAAGCCGTTGCCCTGAATGGCGCGGAAATGCACGAACAGATCCGGACCGCTTTCTGGAGTGATAAAACCAAAACCTTTCTCGTCGTTAAACCACTTGACGGTACCGCTCTGACGTGTGGACATTTCTTATTTCCTTTGACGCATAAATTGATGACAGTCTCTTTCTCATGAAAGAGTACTGGGGCTGGTTGCAGGAGAGTAAGAAGACGTCGAACGGGATGTAGCTAACTTGTAGGCTACTGCCCAGGTCACGATTCCAAGCTGACCCATGCAAACACAGTGGACAAACTCTACGCCAACTACGGGAGAAAAAACAAGCCCTGCGAAGCCCCCGGTTTTACTGAGCTTTAGGCAGTTAGGTGTTTCACTAGTGCAGCCTTAGACGATTCGCTTGTTCAATTGTTTTCGATCGTTATAAGCAAAGTTCATATTCGAATCAGTTGATAGAAAATGCACTTTTTTGTGGCGATTGCGTTACACATTAGTGCACGCATAACGCAATCGCGTTACTTATAGAAACAGTCAATCAACCACGATAGTAGCGTTGTGGAACAAATGGCATTTTGCTTACAAGCATTTGCACCTTTTTCCCACGCACGATGGCCCAAACCGGTGTGTCGATGGCGACATAAGTGCTGTCGAGGTAACCCATTGCCAGCGGACCGCCCAGTGTCGGACCGAAGCCGCCGCTGCACACGCTGCCGATGATTTCGCCGGCCTCGTTGACGATTTCTGCGCCTTCACGCACTGGCGTACGTTCTTGCGGCAGCAGGCCGACACGTTTGCGTGCGACACCGTTCTGCTGCTGAGCGAAAACGTTCTCCGCGCCCGGAAAACCGCCGGCCCGCGCGCCATCAGCGCGACGTGGCTTGGAGATCGCCCACAACAGGCTGGCTTCGATCGGCGTGGTCTCGGTGTTCATGTCGTGGCCGTAGAGGCACAGGCCGGCTTCCAGGCGCAGCGAATCGCGGGCACCGAGGCCGATGGCCTGGACTTCCGGTTCAGCGAGCAGGGCGCGGGCGAGTTTTTCCGCGTCGGCGGCCGGAACGGAGATTTCGAAACCGTCTTCACCGGTATAGCCCGAACGGCTGACGAAGCAGTCGACACCCAGCAGATTCACACGGGCGAACTGCATGAACGTCATTTTCGCCACGTCGGGAGCCAGTCGCGCCAGCACGGTAACGGCTGCCGGACCCTGCAATGCCAAGAGGGCGCGTTCTTCGAACAGCGCCGTTATGGTGCACTGAGCGCCGATGTGTTTTTGCAGGTGGGCCAGGTCCTGATCCTTGCACGCGGCGTTGACCACCAGAAACAGTTCGTCATTACCGAGGTTGGCGACCATCAAGTCATCGAGAATGCCACCGGTCTCGTTGGTGAACATCGCGTAACGCTGCATGCCCACCGGCAGATCGATGATGTCCACCGGCACCAGGGTTTCCAGGGCTTTGGCGGCATTGGCGCCGGTCAGGCGGATCTGGCCCATGTGCGAGACGTCGAACAACCCGGCCTGTTCACGGGTGTGCTGGTGTTCCTTCATAACGCCGAGCGGGTATTGCACTGGCATGTCGTAGCCGGCGAACGGCACCATGCGGGCGCCGAGTTCGAGGTGCAGAGCGTGCAGCGGGGTTTTCGACAGTTGTTCGGTGGACATGCGTGGCTCCTTGAAAATTTGAGTTTGGGTAAGAGGCAAGATCAAGATCAAAAGCCCCTCACCCCAGCCCTCTCCCAGAGGGAGAGGGAGTTAGGTACGTTTATCTCCCGGAGGGAGAGGGCTGGGGTGAGGTCAGCATTCGATAATGTTGACCGCCAGACCGCCGCGGGCGGTCTCTTTGTATTTGCTTTTCATGTCGGCGCCGGTCTGGCGCATGGTGCGGATGACTTTGTCGAGGGAGACGAAATGCTGGCCGTCGCCTCTCATGGCCATGCGCACCGCGTTGATGGCTTTCACCGAGCCCATCGCATTGCGCTCGATGCACGGCACCTGCACCAGTCCGCCAATCGGGTCGCAGGTCAGGCCGAGGTTGTGCTCCATGCCGATTTCCGCCGCGTTCTCCACTTGCTGAACACTGCCACCGAGCACTTCACACAACGCGCCGGCCGCCATCGAACAGGCCACGCCGACTTCACCTTGGCAGCCGACTTCGGCGCCGGAGATCGAGGCGTTTTCCTTGTAGAGAATGCCGATGGCCGCCGCGGTCAGCAGAAACCGTACGACGCCGTCGTCATTCGCGCCGGGGATAAAACGCATGTAGTAATGCAGCACCGCCGGAATGATCCCGGCCGCGCCGTTGGTGGGTGCGGTGACCACGCGCCCGCCGTTGGCGTTTTCTTCGTTGACCGCGAGTGCGTAGAGATTGACCCAGTCGAGCACTGACAACGGATCGCGCAACGCTGATTCCGGGTTTTTGCACAGTTGCCGATGCAGCGCTGCCGCACGGCGTTTGACCTTCAAACCGCCGGGTAAAATGCCTTCGTTACGGCAACCGGCGGCGACGCAATCCTGCATCACTTGCCAGATGTTCAGCAGGCCGGCGCGGGTTTCCGCTTCCGGGCGCCAGGCGCTTTCATTGGTCAGCATCACCTGACTGATCGACAGACCGTAGGTGGCGCAATGACCGAGCAAATCCTTGGCACTTTTGAACGGGAAGGTCAGCGGTGTGGCGTCTTCGACGATGCGGTCGGCACCGGCCGCGTCCTCGTCGACCACGAAACCACCGCCAACCGAGTAGTACTCGCGGCTGCGGATTTGAATCCCCGCCGCATCAAAGGCGCGGAAGATCATGCCGTTGGGGTGATAGGCCAGCGGCTTGCGGATCATCGCCAGGTGTTCTTTCTCGTTGAACGCAATGCTGTGTTCGCCGAGCAGATTAAGCCGGCCGTTGCCGCGAATCTCTTGCAGGCGTGCGGCGACGGTTTCGGTATCGACGGTGTCCGGGTGTTCGCCTTCGAGGCCGAGCAGCACGGCTTTGTCGCTGCCGTGACCTTTACCGGTGGCGCCGAGGGAACCGTACAACTCGACGCGAACGCTGGCGGTGGCCGTCAGCAGATTTTCACGTCGCAGGCCTTCGGCGAAACGCGCAGCAGCACGCATCGGGCCGACGGTGTGGGAACTGGAGGGGCCGATGCCAATCTTGAACAGGTCGAACACGCTTAACGACATGAGTGGTTCTCCGGTTTCTTGTTATAGGAATTGGCAAAGTTTTGCGGCTGACCGCATTCCCTGGTAGGAGTGAGCCTGCTCGCGATAGCGGTCTGTCAGTCGACATCATTGGTAAATGTCAGTGCGCTATCGCGAGCAGGCTCACTCCTACAGGGGGATCAGCGGTGTGTGCGGGATCAGCGATAACTGATCCCGCATCGGTTTAAGCGTAGCTTTCGATCGACGGGCAGGCGCACACCAGGTTGCGATCACCGAACACGTTGTCGACACGACCGACCGGTGGCCAGTATTTGCCTTCGATCAACGACGCAACCGGATAAACGGCCTGCTCGCGGCTGTACGGGTGAGTCCACTCGCCAACCAGTTCCGCTGCGGTGTGCGGGGCGTTTTTCAGCGGGTTGTCGTCCTTGTCCAGCGTGCCGTTCTCCACCGCGCGGATTTCTTCGCGGATGCGGATCATGGCGTCGCAGAAGCGATCCAGCTCTTCCTTGGATTCGCTTTCGGTCGGCTCGATCATCAGCGTGCCCGCTACCGGGAACGACATGGTCGGTGCGTGGAAACCGAAGTCGATCAGGCGCTTGGCGACGTCATCAACGCTGATGCCGCTGCTGTCTTTCAACGGACGCAGATCGAGAATGCACTCGTGCGCCACCAGACCGTTGCTGCCGGTGTACAGCACTGGGTAGTGCTCTTCGAGGCGACGGGAAATGTAGTTGGCATTGAGGATCGCCAACTGCGAAGCGCGCTTCAGACCGGCGCCGCCCATCATGCGAATGTACATCCAGGTGATCGGCAAAATACTTGCGCTGCCGAACGGTGCCGCGCAGACCGCGCCTTCTTTGCGTTCCATCTGGCCGTGGCCCGGCAGGAACGGGGTCAGGTGCGACTTCACGCCAATCGGGCCGACGCCCGGGCCGCCACCGCCGTGCGGGATGCAGAAGGTTTTGTGCAGGTTCAGGTGCGAGACGTCGCCGCCGAACTTGCCCGGTGCGCAGAGGCCAACCATCGCGTTCATGTTGGCGCCGTCGATGTACACCTGGCCGCCGTTGTCATGAATGATCGCGCAGATTTCGCGGATGCCTTCTTCGAACACGCCGTGGGTCGACGGGTAAGTGATCATCAGCGCGGCGAGGTGTTCGCGGTGCTCGATGGCTTTGGCGCGCAGGTCTTCGATGTCGACGTTGCCACGCGCATCGCAGGCGGTCACGACCACACGCATACCGGCCATGTTGGCGGTGGCCGGGTTGGTGCCGTGAGCGGACGACGGGATCAGGCAGATGTCGCGGCGCTCATCGCCACGGCTCTGGTGATAGGCGCGGATCGCCAACAGGCCTGCGTATTCACCTTGCGAACCGGCGTTCGGTTGCAGCGAGATAGCGTCGTAACCGGTGGCGGCGCAAAGCATCGCTTCCAGCTCGTCGGTCAGTTGCTGGTAACCGGCACTTTGCGCGGCCGGGGCGAACGGGTGCAGCGCACCGAATTCAGCCCAGGTCACCGGGATCATTTCGCTGGCAGCGTTGAGTTTCATGGTGCACGAGCCCAGCGGGATCATGGTGCGATCCAGGGCCAGATCCTTGTCGGCCAGTTTGCGCAGGTAGCGCATCAGCTCGGTTTCCGAGTGATAGCGGTTGAACACCGGGTGGCTGAGGATTGGCGACTGGCGTACCAGCGATGCTGGGATGGTGCTCTGCACGGAGGCGGCGAGGGCAGCGAAGTCCGGCAGGGTCTTGCCATCGGCGAACAGGCCCCACAGGGTTTCGATATCAGCCTGGGTGGTGGTTTCATCGACCGACAGGCCCAGACGCTGAGCGTCGATCACGCGCAGGTTGATCTGCGCAGCATGCGCCTTGTCGTGCAGTGCGGCGGTGTGTGCGCCGGTGGCCACGGTCAGGGTGTCGAAGAAACTGGCTTGTTCGACGTTAGCGCCCAGCGCGGTCAGACCCTTGGCGAGAATCGCGGTCAGGTGATGCACGCGGTTGGCGATCTGCGTCAGGCCTTTCGGGCCGTGGTAGACGGCGTACATGCTGGCGATGTTGGCCAGCAGCACCTGTGCGGTGCAGATGTTCGACGTGGCCTTCTCGCGGCGGATGTGTTGCTCGCGGGTTTGCATCGCCAGACGCAGGGCCGGCTTGCCGAAACGGTCAACCGAGACACCGACCAGACGGCCCGGCATGTCGCGTTTGAACGCATCTTTGGTGGAGAAGTACGCAGCGTGCGGGCCACCGAAGCCCAGCGGCACGCCGAAGCGTTGTGCCGAACCGATGGCGACGTCTGCGCCGAACTCGCCAGGGGCGGTCAGCAGCGTCAGGGCCAGCAGGTCAGCGGCCACGGCCACCAACGCGTTGGCGGCGTGGAAGCGTTCGGTCAGTTCGCGATAGTCGAAGACATCACCGTTGCTCGCCGGGTATTGCAGCAGCGCGCCGAAGAACGGCGTCACGTCGGTCAGTTCACGCTCATCGCCCACGACAACTTCGATGCCCAGCGGCTCGGCACGGGTGCGCAGCACGTCGAGGGTTTGCGGGTGGCTGTGGATCGAGGCGAAGAATTGGTGGCTGCCCTTGTTCTTGCTCAGGCGTTTGCAGAAGGTCATGGCTTCGGCAGCCGCAGTGGCTTCGTCGAGCAGGGAGGCGTTGGCGATCGGCAGGCCGGTGAGGTCACTGATCATGGTCTGGAAGTTCAGCAGCGCTTCGAGACGGCCTTGGGAAATCTCTGGCTGGTACGGCGTGTAAGCGGTGTACCAGGCCGGGTTTTCCAGCAGGTTGCGCAGGATCGGCGACGGCGTGTGGCAGTTGTAGTAACCCTGGCCGATGTAGGTCTTGAACAGCTGATTTTTGCCGGCGATCGATTTGATCATTGCCAGTGCATCGGCTTCGCTCAAACCGTCGTCCATGCCGAGCACGCTGGTGCCCTTGATGCTTTCCGGGATGACGCTGGCGCTCAGCGCTTCGAGCGAGTCGAAGCCGAGGCTGTTGAGCATGGCTTGCTCGTCACCGGCGCGCGGGCCGATGTGACGGGCGATGAATTCGTTGGCGGTGCCAAGGTTTACTTGAGTCATGTCGGTATTCCTCAGGCTTCGGCTTGGGCTTTGATCAGACGGTCGTAAGCGTCCTGATCGAGCAGTTTGGCCACAGCCGATGCGTCGCTTGGCTGGAAGCGGAAGAACCAGCCTTCGCCCAGCGGATCTTCGTTGACCAGTTCCGGGGCGTCTTCGAGCGCCGGGTTGACGGCCAGTACTTCGCCGTCGAGCGGCATGTACACGCCGCTGGCGGCTTTCACCGATTCCACGGTGGCGGCTTCAGCGCCTTTTTCGTAAGCCTGCAGCTCAGGCAGTTGCACGAACACCACGTCGCCCAGGGCGTTCTGCGCGAAAGCGGTGATGCCGACAGTAACGCTGCCGTCAGCTTCGGTGCGCAGCCATTCGTGATCTTCAGTAAAACGCAACTCGCTCATGGAAACTCCTCAGGGGGCCAGACTCGTCTGGTGGACGCGGTGGAATAGTCGGGCGCGAAGGCCCTTATTTATGAGGGGATGAATAGCAAGAATGCGGCCAAGGTTGATTTATCATTACAAATCAATAGGTTATGTATTTTTGCTATGCGGCATGCGCTGACATGTGTAGCGAAATCGCTACAGCGTGGGACGAGGAAAAAAGCTGAACGGGATCAAAGCCTTGCACAGCGGTGATCAGAAGAGACTGTATCGATATCGTTCCGCTGTAGCGCTTTCAGTACAGGTGGAGGTCGTTTTTTGAACGGATTTCGAATCCACCACAAATAAATGTAGGAGTGAGCCTGCTCGCGATAGCGGAGTGTCAGACGTCGCAAATGTTGAATATCAGACCGCTATCGCGAGCAGGCTCACTCCTACAGGAGGATTTGTGGTGGGTTCAGGGTTTGTTGGGGATGCCGTATTTGCGCAGGCGATGGGCAATCGCGGTGTGCGAAGTTTGCAGGCGGCTGGCCAGTTGCCGGGTCGAGGGGTAGCTGACGTAGAGTTTTTCCAGCAGCGTTTTCTCGAAGGACTCGACCGCTTGTTCGAGGCTGTCGACGTCGCTGTCAGCCTGACGCGCGACCGAGGTGCCGGCAATGTCGAGGTCGCCGATATCCACCAGGCTGCTCTCGCAAATCGCCGCCGCACGGAAGATCACGTTCTGCAATTGCCGCACGTTGCCCGGCCAGCGGTTGCCGAGCAGCGCCGGGTAAGTCCCCGGAGCGAGGCGGCAGACCGGGCGCTGGATCTGCGCGCAGGCCTGCTGCATGAAATAACGCGCCAACAGCAGAATGTCCTGACCACGCTCACGCAGCGGCGGCACTTCAACGTTGAGCACGTTGAGGCGATAGAACAGGTCCTCACGGAACAAGCCTTCGCTGACCATTTTTTCCAGATCACGGTGAGTTGCGCTGAGGATGCGCACGTTGACCTTCACCTCACGATCACCGCCGACCCGACGGAAGCTGCCGTCGTTCAAGAAGCGCAGCAGCTTGGCCTGCAGATACGGCGACATCTCGCCGATTTCATCGAGAAACACCGTGCCCTGGTTGGCCAGTTCCATCAGCCCCGGCTTGCCACCGCGCGCCGCGCCGGTGAAGGCACCGGGGGCGTAGCCGAACAGCTCGCTCTCGGCGAGGTTTTCCGGCAGCGCCGCGCAGTTCAAGGCGAGGAACGGTGCACTGTGGCGAGTGCTGATCGCGTGGCAGGCACGGGCGACCAGTTCTTTACCGGTGCCTGTTTCGCCTTGAATCAACAGCGGCGCGTCGAGGGCGGCGACTCTTTGCGCGCGGGCCTTGAGCGTGCGGATTGCCGGGGATTCGCCGAGCAGCGCGTCGAAACCTTCGGCGTGGTCGTGGTGCAGCGCCGAGAGTTGTTCGCCGATGCGGTTCGGTTGATACAGCGTCAGGAGGGCGCCAGCGTCTGTGATCGGCGTGGCGTCGAGCAGCAAGGTCTGGCCGTTGACGGTGATTTCGCGCAGTGGCAAGCGGAAGCCGTGTTCGAGCAAGGTGTCGAGCAGGGCCGGATCGTTGAACAGTTCAGAGACGCTTTCACCGGCCGGTTCGCGACCGTAGAGCGCTATTAATGCCGGGTTGGCCAGCAGCACTTTGCCGGCACTGTCGAGCGCCAGAACCGGATCGGTCATCGCCGCCAGCAACGCGTCAAGCTGCAGGTGCCGACGCTGGCCAGGAAGAATGTCGACCACGGTCACCGCTTCCACGCCGAGCACGCGAAACAACGCGTCTTTCAGCTCTTCGAGCACTTGCGGGCTGAGGGTCGGTGCGTCGATGTAGACGTTGGGCGGGATCATCTCCACCGCATCCAGATTGAGATTGCGCCCACCGAGGATAGCCAGAACTTCCTGGGTGATGCCGACGCGGTCGATGAAACTGACGTGGATACGCATGGGGCGGTTCAGTGATCTGCAGAGCGGAGGGTGGCAAGTATGCCTTGGGCTTGGAGAGAGGTGAAAGCAAAAGCACCCTCACCCCAGCCCTCTCCCGGAGGGAGAGGGGGCCGACCGAGGTGTCTGAGGTTTGCCATCGACCTGAAAGAACCAGTCGATTATGGATTCGGTAAAGCGAGTTGAGGTCGGCGTAACTCCGACGCATCTCCCAATCAGCCCCCTCACCCCAGCCCTCTCCCGGAGGGAGAGGGGGCCGGCTGCAGTGGTCTAATTTCCCCGGACACCCCGATAGGTGGAAAATACATCTATCGAGGAGTTATTCATGACTAAAAAACGCAGGGCATTCGACGACAGCTTCAAGCTGCAAGTCGTGAAGATGATCAAGGATCAGGGACTGACCGTTGTGCAGGTTTGCCAAGATCTGAACATTGGTGAGACAGCCGTTCGACGCTGGGTGCAGCAATACGAGGCAGAGCAACTGGGGCAGGCCGGAATCGGCAAGCCATTGACGGCGGAACAGCAGCGCATCCGGCAATTGGAACAAGAAAATCGGCAGCTCAAGATGGATAACGACATCTTAAAAAAGGCTACCGCCTTCTTTGCCCGCGAGCTGAAGTAAGGTATCGACTGGTTCGGCAGCTGCAACAGAAGGCTTACTCAGTGGCACATGTCTGTCGGTTGCTGAGCATTAGTCGTTCAGGCTTCTATGAGTCTCAGAAGCGTGCCGATGCGCCTGTGCGGCAGAGTTGTCCTGTTCTTGTGCAACTCAAGGCGTCTTTCGCCGAGAGTGGAGGCTGCTACGGCAGCCGCCCTTTGCGCGACGCTTTGCGCGGTAAAGGCATGCTTGTCGGGCTGTATAAAATCCGTCGATTGATGCGGGCTAACGGACTGCGTTCAGCCTGGAAGCGCAAGTTTGTACACACAACCGATAGTAATCATGACCTGCCGATTGCAGAGAATGTACTGAACAGAAAATTTGATCCAGTAGCGCCAAACAAGGCCTGGGTAGCCGACATCACCTATATCCGCACCCGCAGTGGCTGGTTGTATCTGGCCGTAGTATTGGACTTGTTCTCGCGCAAGATAGTGGGCTGGTCGATGGCTCCGAACATGCCGGCAGAGCTGGTGTGCACCGCGATGCAACTGGCTATCGCGCAGCGTCAACCGCCACCAGGCTTGATTGCCCACTCAGATCGGGGCAGTCAATACGCAAGTGCAACTTACAGAGAGTTACTGGCAAGAAACGACATGCAGCAGAGCATGAGCCGTAAAGGTAATTGCTGGGACAATGCGGTGATGGAACGCTTCTTCCTGAGTTTGAAAATGGAGCGGGTATGGCGACGTGACTACGCCAACCATGCTGAAGCGATCCGCGACATCACCGAGTACATCGTTGGGTTTTATAACAACGAACGGCTGCACTCGAAACTGGGATATCTGCCACCGACCGTCTATGAGCGGGCGATGGCGTCAGAACCACCTATCGAGGTGTCCGGAATTAGTTGACCACTGCAGACCGAGGTGTCTGAGGTTTGACATCGACCTGAAAGAACCAGTCGATTATGGATTCGGTAAAGCGAGTTCAGATCGGCGTAACTCCGAAGCATCCCCCAATCAGTCCCTCACCCCAGCCCTCTCCCGGAGGGAGAGGGAGCCGACGGAGGTGTCTGAGGTTGGACATCGACCTGAAAGAACCAGTCGATTATGGATTCGGTAAAGCAGGATCAGGTTGGCGTAACTCTGAAGCATCCCCCAATCAGTCCCTCACCCCAGCCCTCTCCCAGGGGTAGAGGGGGCCGGCCGAGGTGTCTGAGGTTGGACATCGACCTGAAAGAACCAGTCGATTATGGATTCGGTAAAGCGAGTTGAGGTCGGCGTAACTCTGAAGCATCCCCCAATCAGTCCCTCACCCCAGCCCTCTCCCGGAGGGAGAGGGGGCCGACCGAGGTGTCGGAGGTTTGACATCGACCTGAAAGCACCAGTCGATTATGGATTCGGTAAAGCAGGATCAGGTCGGCGTAACTCTGAAGCATCCCCCAATCAGTCCCCTCTCCCTCTGGGAGAGGGCTAGGGTGAGGGGCTTTTGCGGGTTATTCGAAGTGCTCAAGATTGACCGGATCCCCGGACTTCATATCAAGTTGCTTGCGGATGTCTTCAAACATCATGTCGTAATGCTTGTGAACCGAGCCGATCTGGCTGTGCGTCTTGGGAATGCCGTACTTCTCGGCGATTTTCGTCACATTGTTGGCAAAGTTGTAGGCCTCCTCTTTGGGCAGGAAGAAGGTCTCTTTCATGTCCTTGCCCTGAAGGTTGCCATGCATCGTGAACTGGATGCCTTTGCCTTTTTTCGGATCGCTGAACACTTCATAGTCGAGGCACACGTTGTAACTGACGTCATCCGGCGTCAACGCGTGCCGCTCAATATGCAAATGACCGGGTTCAAACTGGGCCATGAGTTTCTCCTTTCAAGGCATGGGAGAAGGGCAGACCAGGGGCCTGCCCCCGGAGTTTCTAATTATCGGTAAGTGATGCCCGGCTTCGCCGTGGTCACGCGAGTACCGGCAGTACCTTGGACAATCGCTTCAATATCCGCCAACGAACCGATCACCGCGACCTTGCCAGTATGGCGCGCGAATTCGCAGGCTGCCTGTACCTTCGGCCCCATGGAACCAGCGGCGAAACCGAGGCGTTCGAGTTCGTCCGGGTGCGCTTCGGCAATGGCTTTCTGCGTCGGTTTGCCGTAATCGATGAACGCCGCATTGACGTCCGTGGCGATCACCAGCAGGTCGGCTTCCAGTTGCTCGGCGAGCAGCGACGAGCACAGATCCTTGTCGATCACCGCCTCGATACCCTTGAGGTTGCGGTTCTCGTCGTACATGGTCGGAATCCCGCCGCCACCGGCGCAGATCACGATGCTGCCCTTGTCCAGCAGCCATTTGATCGGGCGAATTTCGAAGATGCGTTTTGGCCGTGGACTGGCGACCACGCGGCGGAATTTGTCGCCGTCCGGGGCAATCGCCCAGCCTTTTTCAGCAGCGAGTTTTTCTGCTTCGGCCTTGTCGTAAACCGGGCCGATCGGTTTGGTCGGGTTCTGGAAGGCCGGATCCTTGGCGTCGACTTCGACCTGAGTGAGCAGGGTGGCGAACGGCACTTCGAAGTCGAGCAGATTGCCCAGTTCCTGTTCGATGATGTAGCCGATCATGCCTTCGGTTTCGGCACCGAGCACGTCCAGCGGGTAAGGGGTGACGGAGGTGTAGGCCGCCGCTTGCAGCGACAGCAGGCCGACTTGCGGGCCATTGCCGTGGGCGATGACCAGTTGGTTGCCAGGATGGATCTTGGCGATTTGCTCGGTGGCGATGCGGATGTTGGCGCGCTGATTGTCAGCGGTCATCGGTTCACCACGGCGGAGCAGGGCGTTACCGCCCAGCGCTACGACGATACGCATGGTGCATGTCCTTCTAATCAGAGGAGAGGCAAACAACTCGATCTTCCTGTAGGAAAACCGGGATCCCCTGTGGGAGCGAGCCTGCTCGCGAAGGCGTCAGATCAGTCGACATCTCTGTTGAATGACCCACCGCTTTCGCGAGCAGGCTCGCTCCCACCTTTGGCACCGGTTCCTTCAGTGGGAGCTATTTCAGTTACAGATCAGCCAGGGTCGAGACCAGAATCGCCTTGATCGTGTGCATGCGGTTTTCCGCTTGCTCGAAGGCGATGCAGGCAGGCGACTCGAACACGTCGTCGGTCACTTCGATGCCGTTTTTCAGGTGCGGATACTGCTCGGCAATCTGTTTGCCGACCTTGGTATCACTGTTGTGGAACGCCGGCAGGCAGTGCATGAACTTGGTGCGCGGGTTGCCGGAGGCTTTCATCAGCTCGGCGTTGACCTGGTACGGCAGCAGTTGCTGGATACGCTCGGCCCAGGCTTCCACCGGTTCGCCCATCGATACCCAGACGTCGGTGTGAATGAAGTCGACGCCTTTAACGGCTGCTTTCGGGTCTTCAGTCAGGGTGATACGTGCGCCACTTTCTTCCGCATATTTGTGGCAACGCTCGACCAGATCATCCAGTGGCCACAGCGCTTTCGGCGCGCAGATGCGCACGTCCATGCCGAGCTTGGCGCCGACCAGCAGCAGCGAGTTGCCCATGTTGTTGCGCGCATCGCCGAGGTAGGCGTAGCTGATGTCATGGATCGGCTTGTCGGCGTGTTCACGCATGGTCAGCACGTCGGCGATCATCTGCGTCGGGTGATATTCATCGGTCAGGCCGTTGAATACCGGTACGCCAGCGAACTTGGCCAGCTCTTCGACGATTTCCTGTTTGAAGCCACGGTACTCGATAGCGTCGTACATGCGCCCCAGCACGCGGGCGGTGTCTTTCATGCTTTCTTTGTGGCCGATCTGCGAGGAGTTCGGGTCGATGTAGGTGACGTTAGCGCCTTGGTCATACGCCGCCACTTCGAACGCGCAACGGGTACGGGTCGAGGTTTTTTCGAAGATCAGGGCGATGTTGTTGCCCTTCAGGTGTTGCTGTTCGGTGCCGGTGTATTTCGCGCGTTTCAGATCGCGGGACAGGTCGAGCAGGTAACGCAGCTCACGTGGGGTGTGGTGTTCCAGGCTGAGCAGGTTACGGTTGTGAATGTTAAAAGCCATGATGGATCTCCTTCGGTGTCGGTTATCCCCCTGGCCGTGACTTTCTGTTGCGAGCAGGTAAGTGACGGCCAGGGCTCAGAGGTTTAGTAATCGATCGGGTCGCGGATGATCGGGCAGGTCATGCAGTGGCCACCGCCACGGCCTCGGCCCAGTTCACCGGCGCTGATGGTGATGACTTCCACGCCTGCCTTGCGCAGCAGGGTGTTGGTGTAGGTGTTGCGGTCGTAGCCGATGACCACGCCCGGCTCCACGGCCACCACGTTGTTACCGTCGTCCCATTGCTCGCGTTCGGCGGCGAAGCTGTTGCCGCCGGTTTCCACCACGCGCAGCTTCGACAGGTTGAGGGCTTTGGCCACGGTGTCGAGGAAGGTGCCTTCTTCGCGGCGGATGTCGATGCCGCCCTGTTTGCTTTCGTCAGGGCGCAGGGTGAACGCAACAATCTGGTTCACCACTTCCGGGAAAATCGTCACCAGGTCGCGGTCGCAGAAGCTGAACACGGTGTCGAGGTGCATCGCGGCGCGGGACTTCGGCAGGCCGGCAACGATGACTTTTTCCACGGCTTTGTTCTTGAACAGGTTCAGCGCCAGTTGGCCGATGGCCTGACGCGATGAGCGCTCGCCCATACCGATCAACACCACACCGTTGCCGATTGGCATGACGTCGCCGCCTTCAAGCGTCGAGCTGCCGTGTTCCTTGTCCGGATCGCCGTACCAGATTTCGAATTCGGCGTTGGTGAACTGTGGGTGGAATTTGTAGATGGCGGTGGCCAGCAGGGTTTCCTGACGGCGCGCTGGCCAGTACATCGGGTTCAGCGTCACGCCGCCGTAGATCCAGCAGGTGGTGTCGCGGGTGAACTGGGTGTTCGGCAGCGGCGGCAGAATGAAGCTGGAGTGGCCGAGGAAGTCGCGGAACATCTGGATGGTCTTGCCACCGAAGCTGTCCGGCAGGTCATCGGCAGACACGCCGCCAATCAGGAACTCGGCGATGTGCCGTGGCTCGAGGCTTTTCAGCCAGGACTTCACTTCGTTGATCAGGCCCAGGCCCACCGAGTCGGCGGTGACCTTGCGCTCGAGAATCCAGTCCAGTGCTTCAGGGATGGCGACGATGTCGGTGAGCAGGTTGTGCATTTCCAGCACTTCGATGCCGCGCTCGCGCATTTTAGTCACGAAGTCGAAGTGGTCGCGCTTGGCCTGAGCCACCCAGAGCACGTCATCGAACAGCAGTTCATCGCAGTTGTTCGGGGTCAGCCGCTGATGGGCCAGACCTGGGGAGCACACCATGACTTTGCGCAGTTTGCCGGCTTCGGAATGGACGCCGTACTTAACTTTTTCCGTGGTCATTTCAGATCCTCCAGATAACAAAACAATCAGGGATTACAGAGTCAGGAAGCCGTCGTAGAGACCGTAGGCAGCCACCAGGGCACCCACGACCACTGCGGCGAAAATCAGCTTCTCGACGTTAGTGAAAATCGGTTGTTTGAGTTCCAGCTTGGCCTTGGCGAACAGGATCGCGCCGGGTGCGTAGAGCAGGGCCGAGAGCAGCAGATACTTGACCCCGCCGGCATACAGCAGCCACACCGCATAGATCAGCGCGATGCCGCCGATAATCAGATCCTTGCGCCGCTCGGCCGCGAAGCCTTCGTAGCTCTCGCCGCGCACCGCCAGCAGCAGGGCATAGGCTGCCGACCACAGGTACGGCACCAGAATCATAGAAGTGGCGAGGTAGATCAGCGACAGGTAAGTACTCGCCGAGAACAGCGTGATGATCAGGAAAATTTGCACCATCGCGTTGGTCAGCCACAGGGCGTTGACCGGTACGTGGTTGGCATTTTCCTTACGCAGGAACTCCGGCATGGTGTGGTCTTTGGCGGCGGCGAACATGATCTCCGCGCACAGCAGCACCCACGACAGCAGTGCCCCCAGCAACGAGATGATCAGACCGACGCTGATCAGCACCGCACCCCAGTGACCGACCACATGCTCAAGCACGGCCGCCATCGACGGGTTCTGCAGTTTCGCCAGTTCCGGTTGGGTCATGATGCCCAGCGACAGTACGTTCACCAGCACCAGAAACAGCAGCACGGTGATGAAGCCGATCACGGTGGCCTTACCGACGTCCGAGCGTTTTTCCGCGCGGGCCGAGAAGATGCTCGCGCCCTCGATGCCGATGAACACCCACACGGTGACCAGCATCATGTTGCGCACCTGGTTCATCACACTGCCCAGATCCGGGTTTTTGATGCCCCAGATGTCGGCGGTGAAGATGTCCAGTTTGAAAGCGAACACCGCGATCAACACGAACAGCAGCAGCGGTACGACCTTGGCGACCGTGGTCACCAGGTTGATGAACGCCGCTTCCTTGATCCCGCGCAGCACCAGAAAGTGCACCGCCCACAACAGCACCGAGGCGCCAATCACCGCAGCAACGGTGTTGCCCTCACCGAAAACCGGAAAGAAATAGCCGAGGGTGCTGAACAGCAGAACGAAGTAACCGACGTTACCCAGCCAGGCGCTGATCCAGTAACCCCACGCGGACGAGAAACCCATGTAATCGCCAAAACCGGCCTTGGCGTAGGCGTAGACACCGCCGTCCAGGTCAGGCTTGCGATTGGCGAGGGTTTGAAAGACAAAAGCGAGGGTGAGCATGCCGACAGCGGTGATGGCCCAACCGATCAGTACGGCACCGACATCGGCGCTGGCGGCCATGTTTTGAGGCAAGGAGAATATCCCGCCACCGATCATTGAACCGACTACCAATGCAACCAGTGCACCTAGTCTTAGTTTTCCGGGAGCTTCAGACATTGCATGACTCCATTGCAGGAGAGAAGAGATCACAGCGTAGTTCTGTTGTCTGTTCAAACAGCTGACTTGGATCAGTTCATGGTCACATTCCATTGTTAATGAATGACTTAGGCTTCGACTGAAGGCATAAAGCTATTGCCTGCAAGGCCCGTCCTAGAGGCTTTCTGGCTACATTTTTGGGAATGGCTATTATTACTTTCGAATTATCACGCTAGTTCTTTTTCAGCTTTTGGCAAATTTTCCGCCTCTGTTTTCAGTACAGAATTGAATTATCGGGATCAGCGCACAAAACTGTCTTAACGTGCTAGGCGTTAGCGTCATCCGCTATATATAAACAGGCGTTAATTGGCGTTACCTGATAAACGTCATCTACCTTTATCCGTTTAGTTAATAGTTGTTACAAATGCACGCTCACCACACTTCAAAGGGAAACTGAAATGTCGCAACCGACGCAAAAGCTGCGCCTTGGCGCGTTGATCGCCCTGGTGGTGGGTTCGATGATTGGCGGGGGGATTTTCTCGCTGCCGCAGAACATGGCGGCGCGCGCCGATGCCGGGGCGATTCTGATCGGTTGGGGGATTACCGCGATTGGCATGCTGACCCTGGCGTTTGTGTTTCAGACGCTGGCCAACCGCAAGCCGGAACTGGACTCGGGTGTCTACGCGTACGCCAAGGCCGGATTTGGCGACTACATGGGGTTTTCCTCGGCGTGGGGTTACTGGATCAGTGCCTGGCTGGGCAACGTCGGTTACTTCGTCCTGCTGTTCAGCACCCTCGGTTACTTCTTTCCGGTGTTCGGGCAAGGCAATACGCCAATCGCCATCGGCTGCGCGTCGGTGCTGCTGTGGGCCGTGCATTTTCTGGTGATGCGCGGGATCAAGGAGGCGGCGCTGATCAATCAGCTGACCACGGTGGCGAAAGTCGTACCGCTGATCATGTTCATCGTCATCGCTGCCGTCGCCTTCAAGGCTGACATTTTTACCCGCGACATCTGGGGCACCAGCAACCCGAATTTCGGCGGGGTGATGGATCAGGTGCGCAACATGATGCTGGTCACGGTGTTCGTGTTCATCGGCATCGAAGGCGCCAGCGTGTACTCGGCGCGGGCGGAAAAACGCAGCGACGTCGGTCGCGCCACGGTCATCGGTTTTGTCGGCGTGCTGGCGCTGCTGGTGTTGGTCAACGTGCTGTCGCTGGGGATCATGAGTCAGCCGGAGCTGGCCAATCTGCAGAACCCGTCACTGGCGGCGGTGCTCGAGCATATCGTCGGGCCGTGGGGCGCGCTGTTGATCAGCATCGGACTGGCGATTTCACTGCTCGGTGCGTTGTTGTCGTGGGCGCTGCTGTGTGCGGAGATTCTCTTCGCCACCGCCAAGGACAAGACCATGCCGGCGTTCCTGAAAAAGGAAAACAAGAACCACGTGCCGGTCAATGCGTTGTGGCTGACCAACGTGATGATCCAGATTTTCCTGTTGATTACGCTGTTTTCGGCGGGCACTTACACCAGTCTGATTTATCTGGCGTCGTCGATGATTCTGGTGCCGTATCTGTGGTCGGCGGCGTACGCGGTGCTGCTCAGCGGACGCGGCGAAACCTATGAGCATGCCTCGGCAGAGCGCACCAAGGACCTGCTGATCGGCGGCATCGCCCTAGGGTATGCGGTGTGGTTGTTGTATGCCGGCGGGGTGAAGTATTTGCTGTTGTCGGCGTTGCTCTATGCGCCAGGGGTGATCCTGTTTGCCAAGGCCAAGCATGAACAGGGCGAGCCGTTGTTCACCCATGTCGAGAAGGGCATTTTCACCTGCGTGGTCATCGGCGCGGGGCTGGCGGCGTATGGGTTGTACAGCGGGGTGCTGTCGTTGTGAGGTTGTCGCTTGCCTATGCGCCGCCGTATGACTGGGACGCAATGCTGGGGTTTCTCGCGGCGCGGGCGGTGGTCGGGATGGAGGTTGTGGTCGAGGATGTGTACTCGCGCAGCATCGGGTTGAACGGGCTTCATGGCACGGTTTCAATTTGGCCTGAGGCAGGGAATGCCTTGGCGGTTGAGCTGGATTTTCCTGATCCGTTGATGGTGCCCGAGATCGTTATCAGGTTGCGGCGGATGTTTGATCTGGATGCGGATCTGGCGCTGATGCACGGGCATTTGGCGAGTGATCCGTTGCTGGCGCGGTTGATTGCCGAGCGTCCGGGGTTGCGGATTCCCGGTGCGTGGGATGGCTTGGAGTTGGCCTTTCGCGCGGTGCTCGGGCAGCAGATTACGGTGCTGGCGGCGATTCGTTTGGCGGGGAAACTGGTTGGGCAATATGGCGCGCCGCTGGATTCGGGCGTGCCTGGATTGACCCATGTGTTTCCCGAGGCGCAGGTGCTGGCAGCGGCAGATCTGGCGGCGCTGGGCATGCCGAAAAGTCGTGGGCGCACGCTGTCGGGCGTCGCACAGGCATTGCTGGATGATCCTTGGTTATTTGAGCCAAATCGCGAAGGCGGCGTGGCGCGGTTGTTGGCGTTGCATGGGATTGGCGAGTGGACGGCGCAGTACATTGCGTTGCGGCAGTTGCGCGATCTGGATGGGTTTCCGAGCGGCGATGTCGGGTTGTTACGGGCGTTGGAAGTGCTGGAAGGGCAGCGGCCAAACGCTCGGGAATTGTCTTTGCGGGCTGAGGCTTGGCGGCCTTATCGAGGGTATGCGGCGCAGCTTTTGTGGACGTCCTTGAGCCGTGCTGATTGATACATCATCGTTCGACTTGAAATTGCAGCCCTCACCCCAGCCCTCTCCCTGAGGGAGAGGGGGCCGACCGAGGTGTGTTGCGTTTTACATCGACCTGAAAGACCGAGTCGATTATGGATTCAGCGCCAATCGTTCAAGTCGGTGAATCTCTCGAAAATCTCCCAATCAGTTCCTTTTGCCTGAGGGAGAGTGGGCCGACCGAGGTGTTTTGCGCTGTCCATCGGCCTGAAACATTGAGTCGATTAGGAATTCACCAATGTTCGTTCAAGTCGGTGAATCTCTCGAATATTCCCCGATCGGTCCCCTCTCCCTCTGGGAGAGGGTTAGGGTGAGGGGCTTTTAATTCCACTGTGGGTGATGAGAACCCAGTTCTATGGCCGGCAACGCCCACTGAATCGGTGTGCCGCTGATCTTCACCGGCACCTGCAAG
The DNA here is from genome assembly GCF_036542145.1 of Pseudomonas sp. ZY71. Classification (NCBI taxonomy): domain Bacteria; kingdom Pseudomonadati; phylum Pseudomonadota; class Gammaproteobacteria; order Pseudomonadales; family Pseudomonadaceae; genus Pseudomonas; species Pseudomonas sp. ZY71. The sequence goes on along the minus strand of NZ_CP144274.1, from coordinate 5,162,559 downwards.
CGATGCGCCGGGCCCCACGGGGTTTGCTCCACCGACACCACCTGATCCTGTTCATCCTCGGCACGTAGCGCTTCGGTTGTCCCCGGCGCAGACTCGATCAACAACTTCGCCGTCCGCGCCAGCGACAATCGCGCCGAGCCACCGCGACCCGTGTTCAAACGCTCAGTCAGCAATCTGATTGCACTCGCCGCCATCAAATACCCCGTCGCATGATCCAGCGCCTGCACCGGCAACGGCGTCGGTTTATCGGCCTGTTGCCAGCGCTGCCCGGCCTCGGCGATGCCGCTGCTCATCTGCACCAGACTGTCGAAACCACGGCGGTTTTGCCACGGGCCGCTCCAGCCGTAAGCGTTGAGACCGACATCGATCAGGCCCGGCGCGAGCTGACGACGGCGCTCAACGCCGAAACCGAGATGCTCCAGTGCGTCGGCGCGGTAGCCGTGCAGCAGAATATCGGCGTCCTTCAGCAGACTTTCGAACACCGCACGATCTGCCGAGTCATGCAGATTCAACCGCGCGCAGCGTTTGCCGAGGGTCATTTCCGGGACGACACCGGGCTCGTTCCAGGTCGGTGAATCGATGCGCAATACATCGGCGCCAAGGCCGGCGAGAAAACGGCTGGCGGTGGGGCCGGCGAGCACGCGCGTCAGGTCCAGTACCTTGATCCCGGCCAACGGTTGCGCCACCGAGCCTTGCCAGGTTTGGCTGCTTTCATCTTGCGAATCGAGGAAATGCACCAGCGGCTCGGCATTCACCGCCAGCCCCTGCGGATGCGTCTGCCACTGTGCCCAACTGCGCATTTCGGCGGCGCAGCCCTTGGCCTCGACCACCGCTTGTTCCAGATCCGTACTTGCCCATTGCGCGACTTTCGCCGCCATCGCAGCACGGTCGGCGCAGGCACCGAGCACACGTTCAGCGGCGGCGCGGTGATGTGGGGCGTTGGTGTGCAGGCGGATCCAGCCATCCTGTGTGGCGTAGTCGCCGGCAACCGGGTCCCACAGCGGTGGTACTTGCCAGCCCATCGGGCGCAGCGAGGTCGAGAACCAGAACGAGGCCAGGCGTCGGTCGACTTCAATGTCGGGCAAGTGACCGGTCTGCTCTTCGATCAATTGGCTAACGGCCTGACCGGCCGCGGCGAGGCTGGCGCAGGCAAGCTCAGTGACGGCGAACGCCGAGGGCAGGGCGCCTCGGTCGGTGAACGGAATCGGCGTGTGTGACAAGCCGAGTGCGGCTTGAATGGACGTGAGCAAATCAGTCATCGAAGGCCCTCCGGAGCGAGAGGGCGATGATAGTGCAAAAAATCATTGGATTAGATGAAAGCTCCTGTAGGAGTGAGCCTGCTCGCGATCGCGGTGGGTCAGTCGACACATGCTCCACTGATCCACCGCGATCGCGAGCAGGCTCACTCCTACAAGGGAAATGCAGTGTGGCTTAGACGCGGAACTGATCCATCAATTTCATCTGCTGACTGGCCAGGGCATTGAGCTGGCTGCTGATCGCTGCCGATTCAGTGGCTTGTTCAGTCAATGTTTCGGTAACGGTACGAATCGCCGAAACGTTGCGATTCACTTCTTCAGCCACCGCACTCTGCTGCTCCGCCGCGCTGGCAATCTGCAGGTTCATGTCGCTGATCACCGTCACCGCATCGCTGATCTTGCCCAGCGCATCGACGGCCTGACGAATCTGCCCGGCGTTGTTGTGCGCCTGGGTCTGGCTCGAATGCATGGTCGCGACCACGCCACGGGTGCCGGTCTGAATCCGCTCGATCACGATGCGAATCTCTTCCACCGAATCCTGCGTGCGCTTGGCGAGGTTGCGCACTTCGTCGGCAACCACGGCAAAACCACGGCCACTCTCACCGGCACGAGCCGCTTCGATCGCCGCGTTGAGTGCCAGCAGATTGGTCTGCTCGGCGATGCTGCGGATCACTTCCAGCACCGAACCGATCTGCTCGCTGTTGACTGCCAGCGCTTCAACCTCGGTCACCGCTTTGCTGACTTCATCGGCCAGTTGATTGATGTCGCGGGTGCTGCGTTCGATGATCGACATGCCGTCCTTCGCCGACTGATCGGCACCTTTCGCCGCATTGGCCGCGTTGGAAGCGCTGTTGGCGACGTCGTGGGCGGTGGCGCTCATTTCGTTGGAGGCGGTGGCGACCTGGTCGATTTCGCGGAACTGCACCTGCATGCCTTCGCTGGTCTGACGGGCGATTTCCGAAGACTGGTCGGCGGTGCCGCGTGCTTCGGTGATGCTCTGTTTGATCTGCGCGATGGTCGGTTGCAGCTTGTCGAGGAAGCGGTTGAACCAGTTCACCAGTTCGCCCAGTTCATCCTTCTTGCTGTAGTTCAGGCGTTGGGTCAGATCGCCTTCGCCGCTGGCGATGTTCTTCAGCATCTCGGCGACGCTATTGATCGGGCGAGTAACGCCGGACGCGGTCAGCCAGATCAGCAGCAGGCCGACCAGGCCAGCGATCACGGCGACCAGCAACGCGGTGAGCACGCCGGTTTCCTGAGCATCGTCGAGCACCGCTTGCAGCTTGACCGAGTCGGCCAGCAGCACTTGTTTCGGCAGATCTATGACCACGCCCCAGGCGCGCGAGTTGCCGATCGGGTCAACCGGGTACACCGCACGAATCAGTTCGCCCTGTTCAAGAATCTTCGGTGTGCCGGAGGTCAGCAGTTGCAGCACATCCTGGCCATCGGCGCCGAGGGTGTCGCTGATTTTTTTACCGACCTTGGTGGCGTTGGAACTGTCGGCAGCGAGCACGCCGCTGCCGGAGACGATCAGCATGTGTCCGGCGTTGTTGAACAGGTTGCGCTGGGAGTCCACGGCGGCTGCTTGCAGGGCGTCGAGGGCAATGTCGACACCGACGACACCGATGGCTTTACCGTCGACGATCAGCGGCACGGAAATGGTCGTCATGAGCATTTCCTTGCCGCCGACGGTATCGGCATACGGGTCGAGCAGGCAGGTGCGCTTGTTGTCGCGAGGGCAGGTGTACCAACTGTTGTAGGGCGTGCCGCTGACGCTAAGGGTGGTTTTGGTCAGGTCTTCTTCGACCATGATCGTATTCAGCGAGGCGCCGGCGGCGCGGCTCCAGTAAGTCGCGAAGCGCCCGGCTTCGTTGGACTGACGCGCGGCATCGTTGGTGAATTCGCTGTCCTTGCCGTCGAGAGCATTCGGTTCGAAAGCGAGCCAGATGCCGAGCACTTTATCGTTGCGCTCAAAAGCGGTTTTCAGGCTCAGGTTCAACTCTTCGCGCAACGCACCGGCGTCCAGTGAACGCTTGGCGGCCATGACGCGCATGTCCTTGATCTGATCCGCTACGGCCGTGATCACCGTCAGGCTTTCGCCAAAGGTTTTCTGCACCCGCACCGCTTGCTCGGCGGCTTTGGCTTGCAGCAGATTCTCGACACTGGCGGTGAGCAGCTTGTTGCTGGAGTTGCTGACCAGTTCGTCGTTCTGATTGGTCTGGTAGATGTTCATGCCGACGATCAGCGCAACCACACCGAGCAGGCACAGGCCGGAGAGCAGGACGATTTTCAGGCGAATGGACAGAGAGTCGAACATGGGGCGATCTCGCGAATGAATAAACGGGTGGCATTCGGGCAGGAACTACCCGGTTCGCCAAATCCATTCAGCGCCATTCAATGCTCATCGGCGTGGAAGCAGAGGTCATGAGGCGCGTGCCGACGGACGGTCAGCGCTAAACGTTTGCGCAGGGGAAAGTGCTGAAAAAGCGAATAATTACAGGGATGTTTCAGTGCGAAGACGGGTCAGTGCAGACCCGGATGGATTCCGGGCGCGACCAGATCCACAGATTGCCCAGGCTCATCCCGGCAATCGCCAGATAGACCGGCCAGCCATGATCGAGCATCACCAGCATTAACGTCGCGCAAAGCAACATGCTCACTGTCGCGCTGACTTTGGCCTTGCGCGCGATGATCTTGCCGTTGCGCCAGTTGCTGAGGATCGGCCCGAACAGGCGATGGTTTTCCAGCCAGGCACTCAGGCGCGGCGAACTGCGGGTCGCGGCCCAAGCGGCGAGGAGGATGAACTCGGTGGTCGGCAGGCCGGGCACGACAATGGCGATCAGGCCGATGCCGAGGCTGACGTAGGCCAAGAGGCCGAACAGCACGCGGGCGAGTTTCGTGGAGGCGGGTTGCGGCATGGGCTACGCGGCGGCTTCTGAAGCGGAAAGGAGATCTTACAGGCTTACGCAGTTCCCCTGTAGGAGTGAGCCTGCTCGCGATAGCGGTGTATCAGTCGACATTCATATTGAATGACAGGACGCCATCGCGAGCAGGCTCACTCCTACAGGATGTGTGTTGTGTCAGGCCGGTTCGGCTTCTGTGGCGTAAGCCTGTTCCAGCAGCACGGTGAAACGGTTGAACGCGTCGATCGCACCTTGCTCGACTTCAGCTTCTTCTTCAGCGCTGAACTGCAGCGAATCGAGGGTGCGCACGAAGCTCTTCCAGCCTTCGGCACGGCCACCTTCAGGCTCGCCCAGGTGACGGGCGCCAAAGGTTTCGCTCAGCTCCAGCGCCACAGCGCGTTTGATCAGGAACGCCGCACCGAGCTTCGAACCTTCGGAGACAAAGATCCAGCCCAGTGCGCGAGCCTTGCTCGGATTTTTCACCGCGCCTGCGACCGGCGCCGGCACTTCGGTGTCCAGATCCGCCAGGTCAGCCTTGGCCGCTTCGGCGCGGCAACGGGCCGGCAGATCCGGGACGATGGCGGTCAGTTCGGCATCGTTGTACAGCTCGACCAGTTCCGACTGGAACAGGTACTGCGCGACGACAAAACGGGCGAAGTTGGCGCGGGTCTCGAACGGCGCGTGAGCCTTCACCAGCGCATCGAGTTTGCTGTGCGGCTCATGGGTGATCTGGTTCAGGCGTTGTGAACGCAGGGCTTTTTCCGAAGTGGTCATGACATGTCCTTGATAAAAGAGGCGCTTGATAACGAGACGAACAAGACGCCGTGCAAGCGTAAAAAAACCTCACGGCGCGATGCCAGAACACGCGCAGTGAGGTTCGCCGGATCAGATGTCCCAGATCAGATTGATCGCGAAGTTACGGCCCGGTTGGGTCAGGCGATCAAGGTTGGCCGGCTGCGTCACCGACGCTTCGCCGACGCTGTCGTAACCGCGCACGTCATCCCACAGCCAGTATTTCTTGTCGGTCAGGTTGTAGATGCCGCCGCTGACGGTGACGTCGTCGGTGACTTTGTAATAACCGGCCAGATCAAGAATGCCGAAACCCGGGGTTTTGAACTGGCTGCTGACGCCATCCGGCGACTTGAAGTTGCTGTCGTCGACGCGATCCTTTTTCTTCACCACGGTCCAGCTCAGCAGGCCACCGTAGTTGTCCTGGTCGTAACCCAGACCGAACACGCCGGTCAGCGGGTTAACGCTGTTGATCGGTTCGCCGTTGTCGTTGTTGCGACCGTAGGCGTAGGCGATCGAGCCTTGGGTGTAGAGGCCTTGCGGCGCGCCAAACGCATCCAGGTTCAGGCGACCTTTGACTTCCGCACCCTTGATGGTGGCGTGCTTGATGTTGGCCGACTGGAAGGTCAGCTCGTTGCGGCCCGGGGTCACGGCGTCTTCGTTGATGAAATCGCGGTACTTGTTATAGAACACCGCCACGTCGAACGAACCGTGCTCGAAGTTACCGCGCAGACCGGTTTCATAGCTTTTGCTTTTCTCCGGTTCGAGGTCCGGGTTCGGCGCCACGCTGTAACCGGTGGTGGTGTTTTCGAAGCGGCCGTACAGGGCTTTCGCGGTCGGGGTGCGGAAGCCTTCGGCGTACTGACCGTACCAGGTGTAATTCTCGGTCAGGGCGTAGGTCAGGCCGAATTTCGGCGAGACTTTGTGCCAGGTCTTGTTCTTGTCGCTGACCGTGCCTTGGCCGTCAGCCGCCACGGTGTTGAGGAATTCCTGAGTGATGTGCGGCTTGAGCTGGGTGTAGTCGTAGCGCAGGCCCGGCAGGAAGGTCCAGTTGTTCCAGCTGATCTGATCCTGAGCGAACACGCTGTAGGTGTTGATGGTCGGGTCCGGGAAGTCGGTAGCCTTGGCCAATACGTCAGCGGTGCTGGTCGCACCAATGGCGGTGCAGCTACGACCGACGGCCAGGCAGGTGCCGTCGCCGCTGCGCGAACCGGTGACTTTCTGTTGCTTGAGGGTGGTGCCGTAAGTCAGGACGTGATCGGTAACGCCGAGGGCGAACGCCTTGTCCAGTTGCGCGTCGAACACCCACTGTTTCTCTTCGTAGATCGTGTCACGAGTACGCAGCACTTGGCGGGTGATCGGGTAGTAGAACTCGGTGGTGCTCTGGTCAGTCTTGGCGATCTGGTGGTTGAGGCTCCACTTCACGTTATCGACCAGCAGGCTGTCGAGGGCGAACGAGTGTTCGATGCCGATACGCTCACGAGTGATCGTGTCGTTACCGGTGCGCCACTGGTACATGCCGCCGGGCAGTACGCTGTTCGGAATGGTCGGGGCGCCGTTGAAGTACGGGCCGCCGTAGGCACTTTTCTGATCGGTGTCGCGATCATCCTTGTACTTTTCGTAGGTCAGGCCCAGACGCGAATCTTCGTTGTAGTTCCAGCCGATCTTGGCCAGCACGTTGTAGGCGTTGACGTCTTCCGGGTTGGCGGCGGTGCGCTCAAGGCCAGTGCCATTGTTGCTGCCATAGGAATCGGTTTCGTGACCGTCGCGCTGGCTGTAGTGCAGCAAACCGTCGAACTGGTCAGCGCGGCCGGCCACGGTGGCGGACTTCAACCAGCTGTCATCGGCGGAGCTGTAACCGGTTTTCAGACGCGCACCGACGTCTTTGCCGGGCTTGATGATGTCGTCAGCATCGAGGGTGTAGTAGCTGACAGCGCCGCCGATGGCGTTGCTGCCGTAGAGCACCGAGGCCGGGCCACGGAGGATTTCCACGCGTTTGACGATTTCCGGGTCAACGTAATTGCGCTGGGTCTTGGCATACGGGCCGTTGAAGAAACCGTCCGGCACTTCCACGCCATCAACCTGAGTCAGGATGCGATCACCGTCGATACCACGGATGTTGTAGCCGCTGATGCCGCCACGGGTGCCGGCGCCGCCGACGGAAACACCCGGCTCGTAGCGGACCAGATCCTTGATGGTGTTTACGTTGTTGCGGTCCAGATCCTGGCGGGTCTGCACAGTGACGGTGGCCGGTACGCTGTTGACCGACTGCTCCTGACGGGTGGCGCTGATGGTCACCTGATCGAGATTGAGCGTGCCGCTGGCGTTGCGCTTTTCCAGCACAACGTTGTTGTTGCTGATTTTGCGGAAGCTCAGGTTGGTCCCCACCAACAGACGCTCCAGGGCTTTTTCCGCTGGCAGCGAGCCACGCACACCCGGCGACGACACGCCCTGACCCAGTTCTGCCGGCAAGCCGACCTGCCAACCGGTCACGGCGGTGAAGGCATTGAGTGCCGACACCAGCGGCTGCTGGCCGATGGAGAACGAGTAATCGCCCATGTTTCGCGTCGGTTGCTCGGTGGCCGCCATCAGTGGCGCAGTGCCGGCCATCAGGATGGCCGCGGTCAGCAGCGACAAGACGCGGGAAGGGGAGGAAGTCTGGCGGGTAAGGCGTGAGGACATCGATAGCGCTCCGTGTCGCACGAATCTTTATAGGGGCTGATTGGCTTCGCGTGTTGCGAATCAATTGCATTGGCTATAACGAGACGTACTGACGTTGGCTATCGAGTAAAAATAATTCTCATTTAGTTCAGGATGACTACGGCGGGGAATTCTTTCAGTTGCGCCGAGGTGATCTGAGCGAGGGAGCGAACCACGTCGAGCGGCTGATCGAGACGGTAATTGCCGGTCACGGCGACGTCGGCCAGTTGCTCGTTGGTGTTGATGATCCAGCCCGGGTAGTAGCGGCGCAATTCGGCCAGCACCTGATTCAGCGGGCAGTTCTCGAACACCAGTCGGCCCTGGACCCATGCCAGATCGGTGTTGGCGTCGAGTTTGGCCGGGCGGTCGAAACCGTTGGGGCCAATGCGGATGCTCTCCCCAGCGGTCAGTCGCACGCGAGCATCGTTGTGGGTGGCGCGCAGATCGACGTCGCCACGTTGTACATTGACCTGCGCGACGCCATCGAGATAACGCACCGCGAACGCAGTATCGCGCACGCTGGCAGTGACCGGCCCGGCATCGATTTCCAGCGGTTGACTGCGCCCGCTGGCAATCTCGAAAAACGCCTCGCCCTGAAACAACCGGGCAACGCGCTGCTGATCGTTGATGGTGCTGGAGAATGCCGAATTGGTGTTGAGCAGAACTTTCGAGCCGTCCTCCAGTTGCAGACGCTGACGCTCGCCAACCACCGTGAGGTGATCGGCCTGAAGGCGCATCGGCAGATTACTGAAACTGAACAAGCCAAGGATCAGCACCGCAGCAGTGGCCAGCGGTTTCCAGTGCGGACGCAGACGCTTGAGGACGGTGACTTTCGCAGGTTTGGCCGCCAGGTTTTGCGCGCACTGGGCGACTTGCGGGCCGTCCCAGATCGCTTGGGCCTTGGCGAACGCTTCGGCATTCAACGGATCGGCCGCGAGCCAGGCATGAAACTGCCGGGTCTGCTCCTCGTCCGGGCTGCCGAGCACGATGAGCCAGTCCAGTGCCTGGTCCATTGCGTTTGCAGCGTCCTGCACCGAATCCGGCGAAGGCGAGCGGTGGGTGTCCGTCACGGTGTTTCCTCGGCAGTGTCTGCGCACGGCTGTTTTTTCAAGTGAAGCGTAAAAGTCGGGCAAGGGTAACAAAGCCCGATGATCCGTGCAGTCGATCCTGGCACTTACAGAAAAGCCCTACAGCCTCAGTCGCCATTCAGACGTTCGGCGACGCCGATGCAAATGCTCATGATCAGCTTCAATTCTTTTTGTACGGTGCTGAGGGAGACGTTCAGCTCATCAGCGATTTCCTGATAACTGTTCCCGTGCAAACGGCTGAGGATGAAAATCTGCTGCTGGCGGGGGCTGAGTTGACTGAGGCTCACATTCAGGCGCTCCAGCATCTGTTCGGCGTGGGCGGCGTCTTCGGCGCTGCTGGCCGGGGCGGCGATGCTGTGCACGACATCCTGCGGCACATCATCGACCATGGTCCGCGAGTGGATCTTGCGCGCGCGCAAATGATCCAGCGCCAGATTGCGCGCGGTCTGGAAGACAAAAGGTTCGAGGTGATCGATGGCCCGCTCGCTCAACGCCCGCGTCACACGCAGGTAGGTCTCCTGCAGCAGGTCTTCAGCGGTGCTGTGATTGTTGACCATCCGTTCCAGCGTACGCAGCAACGATGTGCGCTGGGTGAGGAAGACGTGGTTGAAGCGCGATTGACTCACGGGAGGACCTGATCGATTTCAAGCGAATGATAATGCTTATCATCTAGTCGAATGGTCAAGCCCTGATTTCAAATACAGCATAAAACCCCTGTAGGAGTGAGCCTGCTCGCGATAGCGGTAGATCAGCCACAACATCTGTGACTGACAGATAGCTATCGCGAGCAGGCTCACTCCTACAAAGGGCAACCGATTATTCCGCGTTACACAGCGCCAGGCAGTTATCCAGCATGCGATTCGAGAAGCCCCACTCGTTGTCATACCAGGCCAGCACTTTCAGCAGTTTGCCGCTGGATTTGGTGTGGTTGGCGTCGAAGATCGACGACAGCGGGTTGTGGTTGAAGTCGCTGGAAACCAGCGGCAACGTGTTGTATCCCAAAATCTTCGAATGCTGGCTTGCAGCCTTGAGCAGCGCGTTGACTTCCTCGGCGCTGGCTTCTTTTTTCAGCTGCACGGTCAAATCCACCAGCGACACATTGATCACCGGCACTCGCACGGCCATGCCGGTCAGTTTGCCGGCCAGTTCCGGCAACACCAGGCCCACCGCTTCAGCGGCGCCGGTCTTGCTCGGGATCATGTTCTGCGTGGCCGAACGCGCGCGGTACGGGTCGGTGTGATAGACGTCGGTGAGGTTCTGATCGTTGGTGTAGGCATGAATCGTGGTCATCAGACCGCTTTCAATGCCCAGTTCACGGTGCAGCACTTGTGCCACCGGTGCCAGGCAGTTGGTGGTGCACGAAGCGTTGGAGATGATTTGGTGCGACTGGCGCAGAATGTCGTGGTTCACACCATAAACGACGGTGGCGTCGGCGCCTTTTGCCGGGGCAGAGATGATCACTTTGCGGGCGCCGGCAGTAATATGCGCGGCGGCTTTGGCGCGGTCGGTGAAGAGACCGGTGCATTCGAACACCACATCAATCTTTTCCGCCGCCCATGGCAGCTCGGCCGGGTTGCGAATCGCGCTGACCGCGATGCGGTCGCCGTTGACGGTCAGACTTTCATTGTCATGCTCGACTTGCGCGTCGAACGTGCCGTGAACGGTGTCGTATTTGAGCAGATGAGCATTGATCGAGCTGTCGCCCAGATCGTTGATGGCGACGATCTGCAAATCCTGTCGATAGCCTTGGGTATACAGTGCGCGCAGGACATTACGGCCGATGCGGCCAAAACCATTGATTGCGATTCGAAGAGTCATGGAACAGCGCCGCCGTCGTTTTGTTGTTGGAATTACAAGATTATTCGCATAAAAATAGAAAACAAGCCTTTTTAGTGGCAATATTTTGTTTTATCTACAACGAGTGACCTGAATCAACTGGTCCGAATGGTCAAAAAAGCCGTCTGTCATTCCAACAACAACGGCGTTTGATCAGCATAGACAATCAGGTCGCCACATCCGTTAGCCTGGAGTTCTACACATGCATCCCCGCGTCCTTGAGGTCACCGAACGGCTTATCGCCCGCAGCCGCGCCACGCGTCAGGCTTACCTTGCACTGATTCGTGGCGCCGCCACTGACGGGCCGATGCGCGGCAAGCTGCAATGCGCCAACTTCGCCCACGGCGTGGCCGGCTGCGGCAGCGAAGACAAGCACAGCCTGCGGATGATGAACTCGGCGAACATCGCCATTGTTTCTTCGTATAACGACATGCTCTCGGCGCACCAGCCGTACGAAGTGTTCCCGGAACAGATCAAGAACGCCCTGCGCGAAATCGGCTCGGTCGGCCAATTCGCTGGCGGCACTCCGGCGATGTGCGACGGTGTCACCCAAGGCGAGCCGGGCATGGAACTGAGCCTGCCGAGCCGCGAAGTGATCGCCATGTCGACCGCTGTGGCGCTGTCGCACAACATGTTCGACGGCGCGCTGATGCTCGGCATCTGCGACAAGATCGTCCCGGGCCTGATGATGGGCTCGCTGCGCTTCGGTCATCTGCCGACGATTTTCGTCCCGGGCGGGCCGATGGTCTCGGGGATTTCCAACAAGGAAAAAGCCGACGTGCGCCAGAAGTACGCCGAAGGCAAAGCCACCCGCGAAGAGCTGCTGGAATCGGAGATGAAGTCCTACCACAGCCCGGGCACCTGCACCTTCTACGGCACCGCCAACACCAACCAGTTGCTGATGGAAGTCATGGGCCTGCACTTGCCGGGCGCCTCTTTCGTCAACCCGAACACGCCGCTGCGTGATGCGCTGACCCGCGAAGCCGCGCATCAAGTGACGCGCCTGACCAAGCAGAACGGCAACTTCATGCCGATCGGCGAAATCGTCGACGAGAAGTCGCTGGTCAACTCGATCGTCGCGCTGCACGCCACCGGCGGTTCGACCAACCACACCCTGCACATGCCGGCCATCGCCATGGCGGCGGGCATTCAACTGACCTGGCAGGACATGGCCGACCTCTCCGAAGTCGTGCCGACCCTGAGCCACGTCTACCCGAACGGCAAAGCCGACATCAACCACTTCCAGGCTGCGGGCGGCATGTCGTTCCTCATTCGCGAACTGCTCGGCGCCGGCCTGCTGCACGAAGACGTCAACACTGTGCTCGGCCACGGCTTGAGCAAATACACCAAAGAGCCGTTCCTTGATAACGGTGAACTGGTCTGGCGTGAAGGCCCGGTCGACAGCCTCGACGAAAACATTCTGCGCCCGGTCGCCCGTGCGTTCTCGCAGGAAGGCGGTTTGCGCGTGATGGAAGGCAACCTCGGTCGCGGTGTGATGAAGGTGTCTGCCGTCGCTTTGGAGAACCAGATCGTCGAAGCGCCGGCGATGGTGTTCCAGGATCAGCAGGATCTCGCCGACGCGTTCAAGGCCGGCCTGCTGGAAAAAGATTTCGTTGCGGTGATGCGCTTCCAGGGCCCGCGCTCCAACGGCATGCCTGAGCTGCACAAGATGACACCGTTCCTCGGCGTGCTGCAGGATCGCGGCTTCAAAGTCGCGTTGGTGACTGACGGGCGTATGTCCGGTGCTTCGGGGAAAATCCCCGCCGCGATTCACGTCAGCCCGGAAGCTTATGTCGGTGGCGCTTTGGCGCGCGTGCAAGAGGGCGATATCATCCGCGTCGATGGCGTCAAAGGCACCTTGGAACTCAAGGTCGACGCCGCCGAATTTGCAGCGCGCGAACCCGCCAAAGGCCTGTTGGGTAACAACATTGGCAGCGGTCGCGAACTGTTTGGTTTTATGCGTTTGGCCTTCAGCTCGGCGGAGCAGGGCGCCAGCGCCTTCACTTCTGCCCTGGAGACGCTTAATTGAAACTGGCTTTGGTCGGTGACATCGGAGGCACCAACGCGCGGTTTGCGTTGTGGAAAAACCAGCAACTGCAATCGGTTCAGGTGCTGGCCACGGCCGACCACGCCAGCCCGGAAGAGGCGATCAGCCTCTACCTGAGCGGGCTCGGTCTGGCGCCGGGTTCGATCGGTTCGGTGTGCCTGTCGGTGGCCGGCCCGGTCAGTGGTGATGAATTCAAATTCACCAACAACCACTGGCGCCTGAGCCGCACCGCGTTCTGCAAAACCTTGCAGGTCGAGCAGTTGTTGTTGGTCAATGACTTCTCGGCGATGGCGCTGGGCATGACCCGTTTGCAGCCGGGCGAATTCCGCGTGGTCTGCGAGGGCACGCCGGAGCCGTTGCGTCCGGCGGTGGTGATCGGTCCGGGCACTGGCCTTGGCGTTGGTACGTTGCTGGATCTGGGTGAAGGTCGTTTTGCGGCGTTGCCGGGCGAGGGCGGTCACGTCGATCTGCCGCTGAGCAGCCCGCGTGAAACCCAGTTGTGGCAGCACATCCACAACGAGATCGGCCATGTCAGCGCGGAAACCGCATTGAGCGGCGGCGGTCTGCCACGGGTTTACCGGGCGATCTGTGCGGTCGATGGGCATGAGCCGACACTCGACACGCCGGAAGCTATCACCGCAGCTGGTTTGGCCGGTGACCCGATTGCCCTGGAAGTTCTGGAGCAGTTCTGCTGCTGGCTCGGCCGTGTCGCCGGCAACAACGTGCTGACCACGGGCGGACGGGGTGGGGTGTATATCGTTGGTGGTGTGATTCCACGCTTTGCCGATTTCTTCCTCGAAAGCGGTTTCGCCCGTAGCTTTGCTGACAAAGGCTGCATGAGCGATTACTTCAAAGGCATTCCGGTGTGGCTGGTGACAGCGCCGTATTCCGGCCTCGTTGGCGCCGGTGTAGCCCTGGATCAATCAATCCCAACCTGAAATGCAATCAAACTGTAGGAGTGAGCCTGCTCGCGATAGCTGTCTTGGATTCAACACATTCGTTGACTGACAAACCGCTATCGCGAGCAGGCTCACTCCTACAGTTGTTTTGTGGTGTTTGTAAAATCAGTGCTTAAGGCATAATCCGCCCCAATTCCAACAACAAGGATGCCTTCGAAGTGAGCTCAGTCAACAAGTCGATATTGTTGGTCGATGACGACCAGGAAATACGCGAGTTGCTGGAAACCTACCTGACCCGCGCCGGGTTTCAGGTACGGGCCACCGCCGACGGTGCCAGTTTCCGTCAGGCCCTCAATGAGGCGCCGAGCGATCTGGTGATCCTCGATGTCATGCTGCCCGACGAAGACGGCTTCAGCCTGTGCCGTTGGGTGCGTCAGCATCCGCGTCAGGCGCAGGTGCCGATCATCATGCTCACCGCCAGTTCCGACGAAGCCGACCGCGTGATCGGTCTGGAGCTAGGTGCCGACGATTACCTCGGCAAACCCTTTAGCCCGCGCGAACTGCAAGCACGCATCAAAGCCCTGCTGCGGCGTGCGCAATTCGGTCAGGAGCGCAGCGGCAGTGAAGTGCTGGCCTTCGATGAATGGCGGCTGGACATGGTCAGCCATCGGCTGTTTCACACTGACGGCGAGGAAGTGATTCTCTCCGGTGCCGACTTCGCCCTGTTGAAACTGTTCCTCGATCACCCGCAGGAAATCCTCGACCGCGACACCATCGGCAACGCCACCCGTGGCCGCGACCTGATGCCGCTCGATCGCATCGTCGACATGGCCGTCAGCCGTTTGCGCCAGCGCCTGCGCGATACCGAGAAACCGCCACGACTGATTCGCACCGTGCGCGGCAGTGGCTATCAACTGGCAGCCAACGTGGTTGCCGGCAATGGTCACTGATTCGCTGCGTAAACTCGCCGCCAAGGTCCCGGTTCCGCGTTCGCTGCTTGGGCGGATGTTGTTGCTGACCTTGCTGGCGGTGTTGTTCGCACAGACGCTGTCGAGCGTGATCTGGGTCTCGCAATTACGCGCCACGCAGCTCGAAGGCCTGGTCACCAGCGCCCGCAGCCTCGCCCATTCGATGACCGCCAGCGTCAGTTACTTCCGCTCACTGCCGGTGGCTTATCGACCGCTGGTGCTCGACCAATTACGCAGCATGGGCGGCACCCGCTTCGTCGTGACGCTCAACGACAAACCGTTGGGCATGGACGTGCTGCCGGTCACGCCGCGTAAAGCGGCGGTGATGAAAGCGGTCGACGAAGTGTTGCGCCAGACCCTCGGCAATGACACGGATATTTCGGTGACCTTTGTCAGCCCCGAGGACCTGCGGATTTTCAACGCCGGGCTGAAGCTCGATGAGTTGCCACGTTCCTGGGCGCATTACGCGCTGACTCTGGAACCGGTGAATCCCCCCGTGCTGGTCACGCAGATTCAGATGGCGCCGGGCGAATGGCTGTACATCGCCTCGCTGTTGCCGGAGCCGTACACCAGTCTTGAAGAGCAAGGCCTGCCCTCGCAGCAGGTGTGGTTCATCGTCCTCACCAGCGGATTCCTGCTGCTGTTCATCGGCCTGCTGGTGCACTGGCAGAGCCGGCCGCTCAAGCGTCTGGCACGTGCTGCACGGGATCTGTCACTGGGCGCCGACGTCGAACCGGTGGCCGAGGGCGGTGGCAGTGAAGTGGTGGAAGTGGGGCGCGCCTTCAACACCATGCGCGAGCGTATCAGCCGTTACCTGACCGAGCGCAGCCAGTTGTTCAGCGCGATTTCCCATGACCTGCGTACGCCAATCACGCGTTTGCGTCTGCGCGTCGAATTGCTTGAAGACGAGAAGCTGCAGGCCAAATTCGGTCGCGATCTGGATGAGCTGGAGTTGTTGGTCAAAGGTGCGCTGCAATGCGTGAAAGACACTGACATCCACGAGAACATCGAACCGGTGGATCTCAATCACGTGCTTGATTGTCTGGTCGAGCCCTATCTGGCACCGAATGGTAATGGTCGCGTGACTCAGCATGGCCGGGCGTTGGCGGCGTATCCGGGCAAGCCTTTGGCGTTGAAACGCTGCATCGGCAATTTGATCGACAACGCGTTGAAGTATGGGCAGAACGCGCATCTGCACATTGATGACGATGACAGCGCGTTTGTCTTGCACGTTGATGATGAAGGGCCGGGGGTGCCGGAGCAGCGCCTGGAGCAGGTGTTTGAGCCGCACTTCAGATTGGCGGGGCAGCAGCAGGGCTATGGCTTGGGGTTGGGCATTGCGCGCAATATTGCCCACAGTCATGGTGGGGAAGTGACGCTGCAGAATCTGCGTGAGGGTGGGTTGCGGGTGACCCTGCAATTGCCGCGTTCGGCGGATTAGGTCAAAAGCGCCCCTCACCCTAGCCCTCTCCCAGAGGGAGAGGGGACTGACCGAGTTGTCTTGCGTCATACATCGACCTGAAACACCGTGTCGATTATGGATTCGCTGAAAAACTTTCAGGTCGGCGTAACTCTTCAATACCCCGCGGTCGGCCCCCTCTCCCTCCGGGAGAGGGCTGGGGTGAGGGTGGCTCTTTTGTCACGGATCAGTGACAAACCCCGCCCCCTTCGTTACAAGCCCACCCCGGCCCGTTGTTTAGACTCCCCGCAGTCATAACAACAAAAAAGGCCACCCATGGATCTTTTCCAACCCGGCTTCAGCAGTTGGCTGAATGCCCCTGCCCACCAGCAATGGCTCGCCGCCGAAGGCCTGCGTCTGCTGGATTTCGCCAAGGCAGCAAAACTCCCACAAGGCTTCGGCAACCTCGACGAACGCGGCCGTCTGCCAGCGAACGCGCAAGCCGAAACCATGAACACCGCGCGCATGACCCATAGCTTCGCCATGGCCCACATTCAGGGCTTGCCGGGTTTTGCCGAACTGGTCGATCACGGCATCGCCGCCCTGCGCGGGCCATTGCGTGATGCTTTGCACGGTGGCTGGTTTGCCGTCGCCGAACACCGCGACGACAACACCGGCAAGAACGCCTACCTGCATGCGTTCGTCGCACTGGCCGCCAGCTCTGCGGTGGTCGCGCAACGCCCCGGTGCGCAGGCGTTGCTGGATGACGCCATCGATATCATCGACACCTATTTCTGGAGCGAAGAAGAGGGCGCCATGCGCGAATTCTTCAACCGCGACTGGAGCGAAGAAGAAGCCTATCGCGGCGCCAACAGCAACATGCACGCCACTGAAGCGTTCCTCGCTCTTGCTGATGTCACCGAAGATCCGCGCTGGCTGGTGCGTGCGCAACGCATCGTCGAGCGGGTGATCCACGGTCATGCCGCCGGCAACGGTTACATGGTCATCGAACATTTCGACCGCGACTGGCAACCGCTGCGCGAATACAACCACGACAATCCCGCCGATGGTTTCCGCCCTTACGGCACCACACCGGGCCACGGTTTCGAATGGGCGCGGCTGTTGCTGCACCTCGAAGCGGCACGTGTTCAGGCCGGCATGCTCACCCCCGGTTGGCTCGCGACCGATGCGCAGAAACTCTTCGAGAACAACTGCCGCAACGGCTGGAACGTCGATGGTTTGCCGGGCATCGTTTACACCCTCGACTGGGGCAACAAAGCCGTGGTCCGTCATCGTTTGCACTGGACCCACGCCGAGGCCAGTGCCGCCGCCAGTGCCCTGCTTAAACGCACAGGCGATGCGCAATACGAAAGCTGGTACCGGCTGTTCTGGGAATTCTGCGAGATGAATTTCATCGACCGTTGCGACGGCAGCTGGCACCACGAACTCAATCCGCAAAACCTGCCAAGTGCTGATATCTGGCCGGGCAAACCCGATCTGTATCACGCCTGGCAAGCCGTGCTGATTCCGCGTCTACCCTTGTCACCCAGTATGGCGACTGCGCTGGCACAGTTATCCCAGAGCAGTCCTGTGTAACCATGTGGTGACATTCGCGCGTCCCTTCGTTACCTGCGAAGGGAAACGTCCTGTTTAAACTCCTGTGCAGCGCAAGCACCAGACTTGCAATGCATAACAACAAGAAAGGTACATCTCAGATGAATGCGATTTCTCGCCTCGCTACTGTCATTTCTGTCGCCTCCCTGTTCCCGCTCGCAATTCTGCCTCTCAGTGTTTCCGCTGCCGAATCCAAAGGTTCGGTCGAAGTCGTGCACTGGTGGACGTCCGGTGGCGAAAAAGCCGCTGTTGATGTGCTCAAGGCGCAAGTCGAAAAAGACGGTTTCACCTGGAAAGACGGCGCTGTCGCCGGTGGTGGCGGTGCAACGGCCATGACCGTGCTGAAAAGCCGTGCAGTCGCCGGCAACCCGCCTGGCGTCGCTCAGATCAAAGGCCCGGACATCCAGGAATGGGCGTCGACCGGCCTGCTCGACACCGACGTGCTGAAAGACGTCGCCAAGTCGGAAAAGTGGGACAGCCTGCTCGACAAGAAAGTCTCCGATACCGTGAAGTACGACGGTGATTACGTGGCCGTGCCGGTGAACATTCACCGTGTGAACTGGCTGTGGATCAACCCGGAAGTGTTCAAGAAAGCCGGGATCACCAAGAACCCGACCACCCTCGAAGAATTCTATGCCGCTGGCGACAAGCTGAAGGCGGCGGGTTTCATCCCGCTGGCCCACGGCGGTCAGCCTTGGCAGGACAGCACCGTGTTCGAAGCTGTGGTGCTTTCGGTCATGGGTGTCGATGGTTACAAGAAAGCCCTGGTTGATCTGGACAACGCCGCGCTGACCGGCCCGGAAATGGTCAAGGCACTGACCGAGCTGAAGAAAGTCGCGACCTACATGGACGCCGACGGCAAAGGTCAGGACTGGAACCTCGAAGCGGCCAAGGTCATCAACGGCAAGGCCGGCATGCAGATCATGGGTGACTGGGCCAAGTCCGAATGGACCGCCGCCAAGAAAGTCGCTGGCAAGGACTACGAGTGCGTCGCCTTCCCGGGCACCGACAAGGCGTTCACCTACAACATCGACTCGCTGGCCGTGTTCAAGCAGAAGGACGCAGGCACTGCGGCCGGTCAGCAGGACATCGCCAAAGTCGTGCTGGGTGAAAACTTCCAGAAAGTCTTCAGCATCAACAAAGGCTCGATCCCGGTTCGCAACGACATGTTGAACGACATGGAGAAACTCGGTTTCGATTCCTGCGCACAGACCGCTGCCAAGGACTTCCTGGCAGACGCCAAGTCCGGCGGCCTGCAGCCAAGCATGGCGCACAACATGGCGACCACGCTGGCGGTGCAAGGCGCGTTCTTTGATGTCGTGACCAACTACATCAACGACCCGAAAGCCGACCCGGCCGACACCGCCAAGAAACTTGGCGCAGCGATCAAGTCGTCCAAGTAATCCTTGGACCCTGTAGGAGTGAGCCTGCTCGCGATAGCAGTTTGTCAGGCAACAGATTCATCAACTGGCACACCGCAATCGCGAGCAGGCTCACTCCTACAAGGGGACGAGTTGCCCAAGTAGTCCTTTTCTCTCGTACTGGATTTCCCCATGAGTTCTGTTGCTGTGTTCAGCAAGGCCTCGCCGTTCGATGCATTGCAACGCTGGCTGCCCAAACTGGTGCTGGCGCCGAGCATGTTCATCGTGCTGGTGGGCTTCTATGGCTACATCCTGTGGACGTTCGTGCTGTCGTTCACCACCTCGACTTTCCTGCCTAACTACAAGTGGGCCGGTCTGGCGCAATACGCGCGGTTGTTCGACAACGATCGCTGGTGGGTCGCGAGCAAAAACCTCGCGCTGTTCGGCGGCATGTTCATCGGCATCACTCTGGTGATCGGCGTGTTGCTGGCGGTGTTCCTCGACCAGCGCATCCGTCGCGAAGGCTTTATCCGCACCATTTACCTGTACCCGATGGCGCTCTCGATGATCGTCACCGGTACCGCATGGAAATGGCTGCTCAACCCGGGCATGGGCCTGGACAAATTGTTGCGTGACTGGGGCTGGGAAGGCTTCCGTCTCGACTGGCTGATCGACCCGGATCGTGTGGTGTATTGCCTGGTGATCGCCGCTGTGTGGCAAGCCTCGGGCTTCATCATGGCGATGTTCCTCGCCGGCCTGCGTGGCGTTGATCAATCGATCATCCGTGCCGCGCAGATCGATGGCGCGAGCATGCCGACGATCTATTGGAAAGTGGTGCTGCCAAGCCTGCGTCCGGTGTTTTTCAGCGCGGTGATGATTCTGGCGCACATCGCGATCAAGAGCTTCGACCTGGTCGCTGCGATGACCGCCGGTGGTCCGGGTTATTCCTCCGACTTGCCGGCGATGTTCATGTATTCCTTCACCTTCAGTCGCGGCCAGATGGGCATGGGCTCGGCCAGTGCGATTCTGATGCTCGGTGCGATCCTCGCGATCATCGTGCCTTACCTGTATTCCGAGCTGAGGACCAAGCGCAATGACTAGTCTCGCTGCCAAACCCGCTATCAGCCTGAGTCGCATCGCGATCTACGCAGTGCTGATCATCGCCGTTCTGCTTTATCTGGTGCCGCTGGTGGTGATGTTGCTGACCAGCTTCAAGACCCCGGAAGACATCAGCACCGGCAACCTGCTGAGCTGGCCAACCGTGGTCAGCGGTATCGGTTGGGTCAAGGCCTGGGCCACGGTTGACGGGTACTTCTGGAACTCGATCAAGATCACTGTGCCAGCCGTCATCATCTCCACCGCCATCGGTGCCTTGAACGGTTATGTGCTGTCGTTCTGGCGCTTCCGCGGTTCGCAGTTGTTCTTCGGTCTGCTGTTGTTCGGCTGCTTCCTGCCGTTCCAGACCGTGCTGCTGCCGGCCTCGTTCACCCTCGGCAAAATGGGCCTGGCGAGCACCACTACCGGTCTGGTGTTTATCCATGTGGTTTACGGTCTGGCGTTCACCACGCTGTTCTTTCGTAACTACTACGTGAGCATTCCGGATGCGCTGGTAAAAGCTGCGCGTCTGGATGGCGCAGGTTTTTTCACGATTTTCCGCCGCATCATTCTGCCGATGTCGACGCCGATCATCATGGTCTGCCTGATCTGGCAGTTCACCCAGATCTGGAACGACTTCCTGTTCGGTGTGGTGTTCTCCAGCGGTGATTCGCAACCGATCACGGTGGCGCTGAACAACCTGGTCAACACCAGCACCGGCGCCAAGGAATACAACGTTGATATGGCAGCGGCGATGATCGCCGGCCTGCCGACCCTGCTGGTCTATGTGGTCGCAGGCAAGTATTTCGTGCGCGGGCTGACGGCCGGCGCAGTCAAGGGGTAATCATGGCAACGCTCGAACTTCGCAACGTCAACAAGACCTACGGTGCCGGCCTGCCGGACACCCTGAAAAACATCGAACTGTCGATCAAGGATGGTGAGTTCCTGATCCTCGTCGGCCCGTCGGGCTGCGGCAAGTCGACTCTGATGAACTGCATCGCCGGTCTTGAAACCATCACCGGCGGCGCGATCATGATTGGTGATCAAGACGTCAGCGGCATGAGCCCGAAGGATCGCGACATCGCCATGGTGTTCCAGTCCTACGCGCTGTACCCGACCATGAGCGTGCGCGAGAACATCGAATTCGGCTTGAAGATTCGCAAGATGCCTCAGGCGGCGATCGACGAAGAAGTCGCGCGCGTGGCCAAGCTGCTGCAAATCGAACACCTGCTCAATCGCAAGCCGGGTCAGCTTTCCGGCGGTCAGCAACAGCGCGTGGCGATGGGCCGTGCGCTGGCGCGTCGGCCGAAGATCTATCTGTTCGACGAACCACTGTCCAACCTCGACGCCAAGCTGCGCGTCGAGATGCGCACCGAAATGAAACTGATGCACCAGCGCCTGAAAACCACCACGGTCTACGTGACCCACGACCAGATCGAGGCGATGACCCTGGGCGACAAGGTTGCGGTGATGAAGGACGGCATCATCCAGCAGTTCGGCACGCCAAAAGAGATCTACAACGATCCGGCCAACCTGTTCGTGGCGAGCTTCATCGGTTCGCCGCCGATGAACTTCATCCCGCTGCGCCTGCAACGCAAGGACGGTCGCCTGCTGGCGCTGCTCGACAGCGGCCAGGCGCGTTGCGAGTTGCCGATGAGCATGCAGGACGCCGGGCTTGAAGATCGCGAAGTGATCCTCGGCCTGCGCCCGGAGCAGATCGTTTTGGCGAACGGCGAGGGTAACGGCCTGCCGAGCATTCGTGCCGAAGTTCAGGTGACCGAGCCGACCGGTCCGGACACCCTGGTGTTCGTCAATCTGAATGAAACCAAAGTCTGCTGCCGTCTGGCGCCGGACGTGGCACCGCAGGTGGGCGAGAACCTGACGCTGCAATTCGATCCGTCGAAAGTGTTGTTGTTCGATGCCAAGACTGGCGAACGCCTCGGCACTGCCGGGCAACCACAGACCGATGCGCGGTCTGCGAACGTGGCGCAATTCAAAGGCCGCTGAAGATCAATGTAGGAGTGAGCCTGCTCGCGATTGCGTCCTGTCAGTTGATGTAGTTGTTACCTGACACACCGCTATCGCGAGCAGGCTCACTCCTACAAAGGAGCAAGCGGTGCCCGGCCTGTCGAGCATCGCAATTTATGTAAACCGCGTTAGATAAAAACAGTTAATAACAATAAAGACGAGGATGTAGGGATGAAAAAGAAACACGTCAATGCCCGGTTGATCTGTCAAGTGTCGGCTGCGGCGGCCTTGGTGCTGGCCGGTAACGCCATGGCGGCGGATGCCTTCAGTTCCGATTCGAAATGGATGACCGGCGACTGGGGTGGCGAGCGTACCAAGCTGATCGAGCAGGGTATCGACATCAAGGCTGACTACGTTGGGGAAGTCGGTGGCAACCTGAACGGTGGCTACAACGACGACAAGACCGCGCGTTACGCTGACCAGTTCGGTCTGGGCGTGGCACTCGATCTGCAAAAGCTGTGGGGCTGGGATAACACCCAGGCGAAGATCCAGCTGACCAACCGTAACGGCTACAACATCTCCAACGACCGCGTTGGCGATCCGCGTGCCGGCACCCTCAGCTCCTCGCAGGAAGTCTACGGTCGTGGCCACATGGTGCGTCTGACCCAGTTGTGGATTCAGCACCAGTTCTTCGACAACAAACTCGACGTCAAGGCCGGTTACTTCGGTGAAGGCGAAGACTTCAACACCTTCCCGTGCGACTTCCAGAACCTCGCGTTCTGCGGTTCGCAAGTGGGTAACTGGGCAACCAACATCTGGTACAACTGGCCCGTCAGCCAGGCCGCGATCCGCGTGAAGTACAACATCAACGACGAGCTCTACGCGCAGATCGGTGCGTACAACCAGAACCCGTCGCAGCTGGAACACGGCAACGGCTTCAAACTCAGCGGCAGCGGCACCAAAGGTACTGTGTTGCCGGTCGAGTTGGTCTGGTCGCCGAAGGTCAACAGCCTGCCGGGCGAATACCGCGTCGGTTACTACAAAAGCACGGCGGATGCCGACGACGTTCGCGAAGACGTCAACGGTTTCGACGCTGCTACTACTGGCGATGCCTACAAGACCCACAGCAGCAAAAGCGGCTACTGGTTTGTGGCGCAACAGCAACTCACCAGCCACAACGGTGATGCGACCCGCGGTCTGAACATCGCCGCCAACGCCACGTTCCACGACAAAGACACCAACTTCATCGACAACTATCAGTCGGTGATGTTTGTCTACAAAGGCCCATTCGACGCGCGTCCAAAGGATGACGTCGGTATCGGTGCGGCGCGTATCCACGTCAACGACGACGTGAAGAAAAACGCCGAGCTGCTGAACGCCTCCAACGGCGTTTCGGATTACGACAATCCGGTGTTCTCGCCGATTCGTGAAACCGAATACAACTACGAGATCAACTACGGCTTCCACGTCACCAACTGGCTGACCGTACGCCCTAACCTGCAGTACATCACTCACCCGGGTGGTGTGGATGAAGTCGATAACGCTTTGGTCGCTGGCCTGAAAATTCAGTCTACGTTCTAACGCGTCTGCGATAAGCTCCTCTCTATGTGCGCATATTTGCGGACAGCCAAGGCTGTCCGCTTTTTTTTGGGGCTGGCGCCGCCCGGTGAAAGTCGAGTTCAGGATCGTGGCAAATGCATGAGCATCCGCTGCAACGCTTCTTCAAATCCCTGCGTGAACAACCGGTGTTCGCCTGGGAGCGCTATCAGATGCGCGACGTGTTGGTGATCGATCATCCGCTGTGTCAGGCGGTGTTCAGTCGTCAGGGCGCGCAGTTGCTGCACTTTCAGCCGCGTGGGCAAAAGCCGTGGTTGTGGTGTGCGGCGAAGTGGCCGCACGTAGGTGCCATTCGCGGTGGCGTGCCGGTGTGTTGGCCGTGGTATGGCCGTCATCCCAGCGAAAACGCTTGGCCATCGCATGGTTGGGCGCGACTGCTCGACTGGAAGTTGCTCGACAGCAGCAGCGCCGAAGATGGCGTGCGCCTGCACTGGCAATTGCAGCTGTGCGACTGGCAGGTTGACCTGCATGCGCATCTGGGCGAACGCATGGAACTGCGTCTGAGCACCGAGCATCAGGACGATATGCCGTGCCAGTTGAGCCAGGCTTTGCATGCTTACTGGCGTATTGGCGATGTCGGTGAGATAGCGCTGTCTGGGCTCGAAGGTGCGCAGGGTTATGACCAGTTGAATCGCCAGGTTTGTCAGCAGGAAGGTGAATTGCGCGTTGATGGTGGCTGTCAGCGAGTGTTCCAGCATGACGGCGAATTGCAGCTGAAAGATCACGCCTGGCAGCGTGAGCTGTGCATCGATACCGGTGACAGCGCGGACACGGTGGTCTGGCATCCGGGGGCGCGGCCGTTGTTGGGCGTGACGTGGGATGAGATTTCCGAGTTCGTGTGTGTGGAAGCGGCGGCGGGCGGGACGGACAGCCTGCATCTGGCGCCGGGGGAGAAGGCGCATTTGAGTTTGCAGGCGTGGGCGGCGGCTTAGTGTGTCAGTCACATCGTAGCCCCTCACCCTAGCCCTCTCCCAGAGGGAGAGGGGACCGAATGGGGGATATTCGAGAGATGCACCGACCTGAACGAATGTCGGTGAATCCATAATCGACTCGGTGTTTCAGGTCGATGTACCGCGCAAGACACCTCGATCGGCCCCCTCTCCCTCCGGGAGAGGGCTGGGGTGAGGGTGTGCTTTTGATCTTTAGTTGAATTCATCCCCAACCGGATACCGGCTGGCATTCAAGCTCTCTTTGATCTTGCGCAAATGCGGCTGGAAATCCACGCCACGACGCAAGGTCATCCCCGTCGCCAACACATCCAGCACCGTCAACTGAATGATCCGCGAAGTCATCGGCATATAAATGTCGGTGTCTTCCGGCAGCGGAATATTCAGGCTCAAGGTACTCGCCTTGGCCAGCGGCGAATTCTCCGCCGTCAAACCCAACACCGAAGCGCCGTTCTCGCGAGCAATGCGCGCCACCTCGACCAGCTCACGGGTGCGACCGGTGTAGGAAATGATCACGAACAACTCACCGGTGTGCGCCACCGAGGCAATCATCCGCTGCATCAGCACATCGGCATGCGCAGTGACGGCGAGATTGAAACGGAAGAACTTGTGCTGCGCATCCAGAGCCACCGGTGCCGAGGCGCCGAGGCCGAAGAAGTGGATCTGCCGCGCCTGAATCAACAGGTCGACGGCGCGGCTGATCAGGTTCGGGTCCAGCGCCTGACAGGCACTGTCCAGCGAGGCGATGGCGCTGCCGAAAATCTTCTGCGTGTAGGCTTCTGGATTGTCGTCAGCCTCGACCGCGCGGCTGACATACGCCGCGCCACTGGCCAGGCTCTGCGCCAGTTGCAGCTTGAGTTCGGGATAGCCGCTGACACCGAACGAACGGCAGAAACGGTTGACCGTCGGTTCGCTCACCGAGGCTGCCTGGGCGAGGGCGGCGATGCTGAAGCGGGTGGCCTGCTGCGGGTTGAGCAGGATCACCTCGGCGACTTTGCGTTCGGCCTTGTTCAGGTCTTCAAGGCGACTCTGGATCTGTTCCAGTAAATTTCGCACGCGGTCCATATGGAATTCCTAATTCACCTGCGCAAAGGTGCGCCGGGCTATGCAAATTGGGCCTTTGATATGGCCCGTAACGGTGGCCTATCCTACTGATGCGTCCGAGCGACCACCACTCGGAATCTGTATTTTGCGAAAATGTTGTGGTTATTACTACATTTTCCCTTGAGTGATGCCTTGAAAAAAGGTATTTGTAGCTTAACTTGATAAAAGAACAAACATCATGCCTTCGATTACGGTTGAACCGTGCACCTTTGCCTTGTTCGGCGCGCTTGGCGATCTGGCCCTGCGCAAGCTGTTTCCTGCCCTTTATCACCTCGATGGCGCCGACCTGCTGCACGAGGACACGCGCATCATCGCGCTGGCCCGTGAAGAAGGTTCCCAGCAGCAGCACATGGCGTTCATCGCCGCCGAACTGCGTCGTTATGTGGGCAAAGAGCTGGACGAGGCAGTCGCTGAGCGTTTTCTCGCACGCCTGACCTACCTGCACGTCGACTTCCTCAAATCCGAAGATTATGTGGCGCTGGCCGAACTGGCCGGCAGCACGCAGCGCATGATTGCCTACTTCGCCACGCCGGCGGCGGTGTACGGCGCGATCTGCGAGAACCTGGCGAAAGTCGGTCTGGCAGAAAACACCCGCGTGGTGCTGGAAAAACCGATCGGCTCCGACCTCGAATCGTCGCGCAAGGTTAACGACGCCGTGGCGCAGTTCTTCCCTGAGAACCGCACCTACCGCATCGACCACTACCTGGGCAAAGAAACCGTTCAGAACCTGATCGCCCTGCGTTTCGCCAACAGCCTGTTCGAAACCCAGTGGAACCAGAATTACATCTCCCACGTGGAAATCACCGTGGCCGAGAAGGTTGGCATCGAAGGCCGTTGGGGCTACTTCGACAAGGCCGGCCAACTGCGCGACATGATCCAGAATCACCTGCTGCAACTGCTCTGCCTGATTGCCATGGACCCGCCGGCCGACTTGTCCGCCGACAGCATCCGTGACGAGAAAGTAAAAGTGCTCAAGGCGCTGGCACCGATCAGCCCGGAAGGCCTGACCACGCAAGTGGTGCGCGGCCAGTACATCGCCGGCCACAGCGAAGGCAAATCCGTACCGGGTTACCTCGAAGAACCGAATTCCAACACCCAGAGCGACACTGAAACCTTCGTCGCTTTGCGTGCCGATATCCGCAACTGGCGCTGGGCCGGCGTGCCGTTCTACCTGCGTACCGGCAAGCGTATGCCGCAGAAACTGTCGCAGATCGTCATCCACTTCAAGGAACCGTCGCACTATATCTTCGCCCCTGAGCAGCGCTTGCAGATCAGCAACAAACTGATCATCCGCCTGCAACCGGACGAAGGCATTTCCTTGCGCGTGATGACCAAAGAGCAGGGCCTGGACAAAGGCATGCAACTGCGCAGCGGCCCGCTGCAACTGAATTTCTCCGACACCTGGCGTAGCGCGCGGATCCCCGATGCCTACGAGCGGTTGTTGCTGGAAGTGATGAACGGCAATCAGAACCTGTTTGTCCGTAAAGATGAAATCGAAGCCGCGTGGAAATGGTGTGACCAGCTGATCGCCGGGTGGAAAAAATCCGGTGACGCGCCCAAGCCGTATGCGGCAGGGTCGTGGGGGCCGATGAGCTCCATTGCATTGATCACGCGGGACGGGAGGTCGTGGTATGGCGATATCTGATGTGCAACTGCCTGCGGGCGTGAACGCTCACGAATTCAACAGCCCAGTGCTGTTGGCCGAAGGTCTGGCGCTGAACGTTGCCAAGCAATTGAGCGAGGCCATTGCGGCACGCGGCAACGCGGTGCTGGTGGTGTCTGGCGGTCGTAGTCCGGTGGCGTTTTTCCAGCACCTGGCCAAGCAGGAACTGGACTGGTCGAAGGTCGTCGTGACCCTCGCCGACGAGCGTTGGGTACCGGTTGAACACGCTGACAGCAATGCCGGTTTGCTCAAGCAATACTTGCTCAAAGGCCCGGCGGCCAAGGCGCAGTTCCTCAGCCTTTATAGCGCGGCGGCCAACGTCGAGCAGGCTGCGGAACAGGCTGATCGTCTGCTCGCCGAGTTGCCGCCGATTGATGTGCTGGTGTTGGGCATGGGTGATGACGGCCACACCGCGTCGCTGTTCCCCGACAGCCCGAACCTGACCGAAGCGCTGCAGGCTGATGGCACACGCCGTTGCTGGCCGATGCTGGCGCCGAGCGTGCCGCGTCAGCGCCTGACCATGAGCCGTGCGCTGCTGGCCTCGGCCCGGCACAAGATTCTGTCGATTTCCGGTCAATCGAAACTGACCACCCTGAATGCCGCACTGGCATCCGACGACGTCGCCGCCATGCCGGTGCGCGCGTTTCTGCAACCTACGTTAGAGATTTACTGGTGCCCATGAGCCAAGGAACAGCCGCTATGACAACCCCATCCCCGACCGTTTCCATGGCGGACAAAGTTGCCCTGATCGACAGCCTCTGCGCCAAGGCGCGGATCCTGCCGGTGATCACCATCGCTCGCGAACAGGACGTGCTGCCACTGGCCGACGCCCTGGCCGCCGGTGGCCTCACCGCGCTGGAAGTGACCCTGCGTTCGCAGTTCGGCCTCAAGGCCATTCAGATCCTGCGCGACCAGCGTCCGGAACTGATGACCGGCGCCGGCACCGTGCTCGATCGCAACATGCTCGCGGCGGCCGAAGCCGCTGGCTCGCAATTCATCGTCACCCCGGGCATCACCCGTGACTTGCTCGAAGCCAGCGTCGACAGCCCGATTCCGCTGTTGCCGGGCATCAGCAACGCCTCCGGCATCATGGAAGGCTACGGCCTGGGTTATCGCCGCTTCAAGCTGTTCCCGGCGGAAGTCAGCGGTGGCGTGGCGGCAATCAAGGCCCTCGGCGGCCCGTTCGGCGAAGTGAAATTCTGCCCGACTGGCGGCGTCGGCCCGGCCAACATCAAGAGCTACATGGCGCTGAAAAACGTCATGTGCGTGGGCGGTAGCTGGATGCTTGATCCGGAGTGGATCAAGAACGGCGACTGGGCCCGTATTCAGGAATGCACCGCCGAGGCGTTGGCGCTGCTGGACTGATTGTTACCAGACACTTCGTTGTGTGTTCTACGGCTTTACGGTGCGCTTGGTCGGTGCACCGTTTTTTTTTGCCTTGAAGAAAGTGTCAGGACATCACGCGATACATAGTTACCGCACAGCCGCGTTTGCGTGGCGCTAATCTGCGTTCATCTTACGGAAGAGAGAACGCCTCATGGACGATCATCAATCTGTCGCTTTATCAATCAACGCTCTGCGCCCGCGGCAGTTGCCCGTGGTTGGCAGTTTCGATTGGCACAACAGTAAGGGCAAGGTGCGCAACATCAGCGCGGGCATCGAAGGTTTGCCCCTTGTATTGCGGCTGACCCTGGTCGATGCCATGACCGGCGAGCCGGTCAGTGGCGCCGTGGTTCGCATCGAGCAGCACATTGGTACCGACACACTGTGCGGCAGTCAGTCGACCGACAGTAAAGGCATCGTTCGTTTCACCAGCCTTTACCCGGATCGGCAAACTGCCTTTTCGTGCATCGCTCTGAGCGTCGCCATCGCCAATGACGATCAACAGCCGCAGCTGTACCAGGAGGCCTGGGCGGGGCGCCTGCATTTGCCCTGTGCCTGCAATTGCACAGCCGTTGATAACGATGCCGTTCGACTGGGATTGCGCCCGATCACGGACGCTGGCCCGGAGGACGGCTACTTCGGCAACCTGACGATCGGCGTCGACACCTTTGCACTGTCATCGCAGATCGGCGTGGCGGGCTACGACAAATACCTGATCACAGTGTTTTAGCGCAGCTCGTTCAGCGCGCGGACCAGCAACTGCATGTCGCCAGCGGTGGTGGTCAGGCCCGGTGTAATGCGGATGCTCGGCCCGCTGGCGGCGCCGTTGCGCACCACGGTGAACAGGTTGTAGTCGTTGAGCAGACGCTCGGCCATCGCCTGTTGATCATCGTGCCGGGTGAAACGCAGCGATGTGATGCCGCAATACAGCCGTGGATCGTCTGGCGTCATCACTTCGATGCCCGGCAAATGCCGCACCGCGCTGACCCACAGATTGCGCAGATAATTGACGCGAGCGCCTTTGGCCGGCGCACCGCCGAGGGAGCGGTGCTCCTCGAACACTAGCGGCAAGGTCATCAGCGCTGGAATGTTGGGCGTGCTGTACGACGTGCGCGCACGGATATCATTGGCCGGGTAATGCATTTCATCCATGTCCGGATCGATATCGGCCAAGCGTTGCGGCGCGATATAGAGGAAGCCGAGGGTGAGTGGCGCGCCGATCCATTTGTGCAGGTTGAATCCGGCGAAAGAGATGCCCAGTGCTTCAAGATCGAACTCGATCTGACCGAGCGCATGGGCGCCGTCGAGGATGACATCGACGCCATGCTCTTTGGCGAGCCGGGCGATCGCTTGCACGGGCATCACCAGGCCGGTGCGGTGAGTGACGTGAGTCAGGGCCATCAGCTTGATCTTCGGATGACCGACGAAGGCCTCGCGGTAAGTCTCCAGCAGGCTGTCGTAGCTCGCCGGGTGTGCGTGGGCAATCTCGATCACTTCGGCGCCGCGATGTCTGGCCAGCCAGCGCATGGCGCCTTTGACCGTGTCGTATTCCAGGTCACTGATCAGCACCTGATCGCCCGGCTGCAGCCGGTTGTAGTTGCGGATCAGCGATTGCAGGCCTTCGGTGGCATTGCGAGTGAACGCCACGCTCTGCGCCCGTACGCCGATCAGCTCGGCCAGTTGCGCGCGAATGTCGAGGTTGTCGTGCTGTTCGAAACGCTGGCGCACATACACCGAGTTGCTGGTGTTGATCAGCTCGATATTGCGCTGGTACTCCTCGATCACCGTGCGCGACATGCGCCCGAAGTAACCGTTTTCCAGGTTCACGGGGCCGGGTTGAACGTCGTATCGGTCGGCGAACGTTTGCCAAAAGGCTTCGTCACGGGCGCGGCGGGTGTTATCGGGCATGGTCGGCTGACTCTGAGAGAGGAGGGTGCTTCAGTGGCGCGGGGCAGGTTTGCCGTGTTTGGCGCGCAGCGGTTCGAGCAAGTCCGACAGGCCGTTATGGTCGATCTCCTGCATCAGCGCGAGCAAACCACCGAGTTCGCCGTGCGGGAAACCTTCGCGGGCAAACCAGTTCAGGTATGGCCCCGGCAGGTCGGCAATGATCCGCCCCTTGTACTTGCCGAAAGGCATTTCGCGAGTGATCAGCAGTTCGAGTTTTTCGGGATTCATCAGGGTTTTCGTCTGGCTTCAAAACAATCAGGAAAATACAGGCATTCTGCATGCAGGCCAAATGACAGATCATGCAAATAACCGTGATACAGATAGTTCACTTATCTTTAACTTATTGATTTACAACAGTTTATTAGAAATAAAAAAGCTGGCACGCACGCTGCAATATCCCTTGCATCTTCAACCAATCGCAAGGAATTGAAAAATGACCGACATGAATAAAGAAGCCATCTCTGTACTCAATGACCTGATTGAAACCAGCAAGGACGGTCAGGAAGGGTTCAAGACTTGCGCTGAAGACATCAAACATCCAGAGCTGAAAACCCTGTTTGTCACTCGCTCCGCTGATTGCGCCACTGCTGCCGCCGAACTGCAAGCCGAAGTTCGCAAGCTGGGCGGCGATCCGGAAACCTCCACCAGCGTCAGCGGTGACCTGCACCGTCGCTGGGTCGACGTCAAAGCCATGTTCACCGGCAAAGACGAAGAGGCCGTGCTGAACGAAGCCGAGCGTGGCGAAGACCATGCGCTGAAGGCTTATCGTGAAGCCATCGAGAAGATCAACAAGCACAATCTGGTGGGTATTCGTGACCTGGTTGAACGCCAGTATCACGGCGTGCAACGCAATCACGACCAGGTGAAAGCGCTGCGTAACCAGGCTCGCGCTCGTTCGTAAGCGTTCGCCGGGTACAAAAAACGCCAGCTAGTCTGGCGTTTTTTTATGTCTGGGGGAAAGCCGAAGCAAGGGCCCCTCACCCTAGCCCTCTCCCAGAGGGAGAGGGGACTGACCGAGGTGGATGTTGGAGATACACCGACTTGAGCGATCTGAGGTGAACTCAGGTTCTGAAAAGCATCAAGATCGGCTCCCTTTCCCCTCGCCCCAGAGGGAAAGAGCTGCGGACTGATCGTGGTGGAGGTTGGAGATACACCGACGTGAGCGATCTGAGGTGAACTCAGGTTTTGAAAAGCACCAAGATCGGCTCCCTTTCCCCCTCGCCCCCCTGGGGGAGAGGGCTGGGGTGAGGGGGAAAAGCTCTCACTGACACACCAAAAATCAATCAGCCAATGCTGATCGCCGGCAGCGTCGGCAACGTCACCGTCTGCTGCTTGCGCGGTGCCAGAATCTCCGCCTCACCATCCACCACCAGCTCATCACGCTGGTTGAACACACGCGTCGCAATGCGCACCCGAAACTTCGGCAGCTTCTCGAGGATTTCCAGACGCACGGTCAGCGTGTCGCCAATCTTCACCGGCTTCTGAAAGCTCATCTGCTGGCCGATATAAATAGTGCCCGGCCCAGGCAACTCGCACGCCACTGCGGCACTGATCAACGCACCGCTGAACATGCCGTGAGCGATACGCTCTTTGAACATGCTTGCGGCGGCGAACTCGGCGTCCAGGTGCACCGGGTTGTGGTCGCCCGACATCGCGGCAAACAGTTGAATGTCGCGCTCTTCGACGGTCTTGCTGTAGCTGGCGGTCTGGCCGACCTCGAGGGCTTCGTAAGGGATGTTGGTAACCTGGGTCATCGGTCTCGATTCCTGTAACGGATTCAATGAATCCACAAAAAATTATTCGCTGCGATGCGGGCGTGGATGGCTCAGGGCCTGATCGATCCAGGCCAGCACATCCGCGATCACTTCGTCGCGGTTGGTTTCGTTGAACAATTCGTGCCGCGCCTGCGGGTAGATCTGCAGTTGCAGGTGCTGGCTGCCGGCCGTGCGCAAGGCATTGGCCAGATCTGTCAGACGCTTGCCTTCACTCACCGGATCACATTCGCCGCCGATTACCAGCAGCGGCAGGCCCGGGTCGATCTGCGCGAGATTGGACGCTTTGCTGATCTGCTGCAAGCCGCCGAGCAGGTCGATCCACAGTTGATTGGTGCAGCGAAAGCCACACAGCGGGTCGTTGGCGTACAGGTCAACCTCGGCCGGATCGCGGCTCAACCAGTCGAACGGTGTGCGTGCCGGTTTGAATTTGTTATTGAACGAGCCGAACGACAGCCATTCGATCAGCGCACTGCGGCCCTTGCCACCCTGACGCAGTTTTTCCAGACGGGCGATTTGCCGCGCAGCGCGATACAGCGCAACAGGCTGAAAGTTGGAACCACTGAGAATCGCCCCGTGCAGACTGGCGCTGTGATGCAGCAAATAACCTTGGGCGATGTAGCTGCCCATGCTGTGCCCCAGCAGGATGATCGGCACGCCGGGGTGCTGCTGACCGATGTGCTGATTGAGGCTGGCCAGATCGCCGAGCACTTTGCACCAGCCGTCGTCATCGGCGAAGTGGCCGAGGGTACCGTGATTGGCGGTTTTGCCATGTCCGCGCAAATCCGGCGCGTACACGCCATATCCTTTGTCGCAAAACGTGTCGGCCAGTCGCGCGTAGCGACCACTATGTTCAGCCATGCCGTGGGCCAGCAGGATCACCGCTTTCAACGGCGCCGTAGGCAGCCATTGATTGACGAACAGGCGGCTGCGGTCACTCGCGTCCAACCATAGGGTGTCGTGGATCATGGCGATTCCTTTGCTCAGAGTCGGATCATTGTATAGCGCGTCTGATCAGCCCACGCCACGGCAGGAAGATTCACACGATCAATGACGGCTTTGTCCATATTTGCCTCAATGGCCATAGCTGCTAGTGTCCGTGAAGCTCCGCTTTTTCAGAAATGACAGAAAGCGGCCCCGGATCGGCTCAGGTAAAGAGGACAAGAACAATGCAACCTGATTTCTGGAACGATAAACGCCCGGCCGGCGTACCGCTGGACATCGACATGGGTGAGTTCAAGTCGGTGATCGAGGTGTTCGAGCGTTCCTGCAAGAAGTTCGCCGATCGCCCGGCGTTCAGCAACATGGGCATCACCCTGACCTACGCCGAGCTCGAGCGCCAGAGCGCTGCCTTCGCCGGTTACCTGCAAGCGCATACCGATCTGGTGCCGGGGGATCGCATTGCGGTACAGATGCCCAACGTCCTGCATTACCCGATTGCCGTGTTCGGTGCACTGCGTGCCGGGCTCATCGTGGTCAACACCAACCCGCTGTATACCGCGCGGGAGATGCGCCATCAGTTCAAGGATTCCGGCGCACGGGCACTGGTGTACCTGAACATGTTCGGCCAGAAAGTCCAGGAAGTGCTGCCCGACACCGACATTCAATACCTGATCGAAGCGAAGATGGGCGACCTGATGCCCACCGCCAAGGGCTGGCTGGTCAACACCGTGGTCAGCAAAGTGAAGAAAATGGTCCCGGCGTATTCGCTGCCGCAGGCGATCTCCTTCAAGAGCGCACTGCGCATGGGCCGCGGCCTGGGGATCAAGCCGCTGAAGGTCAGCCTCGACGACATCGCTGTGCTGCAATACACCGGCGGCACCACCGGGCTGGCGAAAGGCGCGATGCTGACCCACGGCAATCTGGTGGCGAACATGCAGCAAGTGCGCGCCTGTCTCGCCCAACTCGGCCCGGACGGTCAGCCGCTGCTGCGCGAAGGCCAGGAAGTGATGATCGCGCCGCTGCCGCTCTATCACATCTATGCCTTCACCGCGAACTGCATGTGCATGATGGTTTCCGGCAACCACAACGTGCTGATCACCAACCCGCGCGACATTGCCGGCTTCATCAAGGAGCTGAAGAACTGGCGCTTCTCGGCGTTGTTGGGTTTGAACACCTTGTTCGTCGCGCTGATGGAACACGCGGATTTCAAGACCCTCGATTTCTCCAGCCTGAAACTCACCAACTCCGGTGGCACCGCGCTGGTCAAGGCTACCGCCGAGCGCTGGGAGCAGATGACCGGGTGCCGCATCACCGAAGGCTACGGCCTCACCGAAACCTCGCCGGTGGCCTGCACCAACCCGTACGGCGATCAGTCGCGTCTGGGCACGGTCGGTTTGCCGGTGCCGGGCACGTTGCTGAAAGTCATCAACGATGACGGTGTCGAACAGCCGATGGGCGAGCGCGGCGAGTTGTGCATCAAAGGCCCGCAGATCATGAAGGGCTATTGGCACAAGCCTGAGGCCACGGCCGAAGTGCTGGATGCCGAGGGCTGGTTCAAGTCCGGTGATATCGCGGTGATCGATCCGGACGGTTTCGTGCGCATCGTCGATCGCAAGAAGGACATGATCATCGTCTCCGGTTTCAACGTGTACCCCAACGAAATCGAAGACGTGGTGATGGCCCATCCGAAAGTCGCCAACTGCGCGGTGATCGGTGTGCCGGACGAGCGTTCGGGCGAGGCGGTGAAGCTGTTTGTGGTGGCGCGGGAAACCGGGGTCAGCCTCGAAGAGCTCAAGGCCTACTGCAAAGAGAATTTCACTGCGTATAAGGTGCCGAAACACATCGTATTGCGTGAGTCATTGCCGATGACGCCTGTCGGGAAAATTCTGCGGCGTGAGTTGCGCGATATCGCGTAAAAATCATCGGCTGCGCTGCGCGCATTCGCGAGCAGGCTCGCTCCCACAGGGAAATATGTGATCCTTGTGGGAGCGAGCCTGCTCGCGAATTTTTTTGGCCGATGTCCCCGAAAACCGGGGCTTTCAAGGTGGTCTAGGATTTTTGCTCTAAAATGACTGCTAGGTGGTCTTGAGTCATGAATATGACTGTAGGGGCCGCTTTTGGCTCTAGTCGACCCTTGGCAAAGCTGCTACTCTCGGCGCGCTTTGTGACTTCTCGGCCTATATAAAAGCCAGATTCACCAATACCAAACACACACCAATAATAATCGCATCAAATGCGGTGAAGAATTCGCGTTGCTGAGGAGTGGGCTTCCATGATCGAAGACTTTTGGAAGGATAAATACCCGGCTGGAATTGCTGCCGACATCAATCCGGACGAGTATCCGAACATTCAGGCAGTGTTGAAGCAATCCTGCCAACGCTTCGCCAACAAACCGGCTTTCAGCAACCTGGGCAAGACAATCACCTACGGTGAATTGTACGAATTGTCCGGTGCGTTTGCCGCGTATCTGCAACAGCATACCGATTTGCAGCCCGGCGATCGAATCGCCGTGCAACTGCCCAACGTTCTGCAGTACCCGGTGGCCGTCTTCGGTGCGATTCGCGCCGGGCTGATCGTGGTCAACACCAACCCGCTGTACACCGCGCGGGAAATGGAACACCAATTCAATGACTCCGGCGCCAAAGCCCTTGTTTGCCTGGCGAACATGGCGCACCTGGCCGAAGCCGTGGTGCCGAAAACCGGCGTCAAACACGTGATCGTCACTGAAGTCGCCGATCTGTTGCCGCCGATCAAGCGTCTGCTGATCAACAGCGTCATCAAGTACGTGAAGAAGATGGTGCCGGCCTATCATCTGCCGAAAGCCGTCAAGTTCAACGACGTGTTGAGCAAGGGCCAGGGCCAGCCAGTGGCCGAAGCCAACCCGCACAGCGGCGACGTTGCCGTGTTGCAATACACCGGCGGCACCACCGGCGTGGCCAAAGGCGCGATGCTGACCCATCGCAACCTCGTCGCCAACATGTTGCAGTGCAAGGCTCTGATGGGTTCCAACCTCAATGAAGGTTGCGAGATCCTGATCACGCCGCTGCCGCTGTACCACATCTACGCGTTCACCTTTCATTGCATGGCGATGATGCTGATCGGCAACCACAACATCCTGATCAGCAACCCGCGCGACCTGCCGGCGATGGTCAAGGAACTGTCGAAGTGGAAGTTCAGCGGTTTTGTTGGTCTCAACACGCTGTTCGTGGCGCTGTGCAACAACGAAGGTTTCCGCAAGCTGGATTTCTCCGCGCTGAAAGTCACCTTGTCCGGCGGCATGGCCTTGCAACTGGCCGCTGCCGAGCGCTGGAAAGCGGTCACCGGTTGTGCCATTTGCGAAGGTTACGGCATGACCGAAACCAGCCCGGTGGCCACGGTCAACCCGATCCAGAACATTCAGATCGGCACCATCGGTATTCCGGTGCCATCTACTTTGTGCAAAGTCATCGACGATAACGGTGTCGAGCAGCCGCTGGGTGAAATCGGCGAGCTGTGCGTCAAGGGCCCGCAAGTGATGAAAGGCTACTGGCAGCGTCAGGAAGCCACCGATGAAATGCTCGACAGCGAAGGCTGGCTGAAGACCGGTGACATCGCGCTGATCCAGCCGGACGGCTATATGCGCATTGTCGATCGCAAGAAAGACATGATTCTGGTCTCCGGTTTCAACGTCTACCCGAACGAACTGGAAGACGTGCTGGCGACCCTGCCAGGCGTATTGCAGTGCGCGGCCATCGGCGTGCCGGACGAGAAGTCGGGGGAGGCGATCAAGATTTTCATTGTTGCCAAACCGGGCGTGACGCTGACCAAGGAAACGGTGATGGAGCACATGCGCGCCAACGTCACCGGCTACAAGGTGCCGCGTTCGGTGGAATTCCGCGATGCGCTGCCGACCACCAACGTCGGCAAGATTCTGCGTCGTGAGCTGCGGGATGAAGAGCTGAAGAAGATCAAGGCCAAGTCCGCCGCCTAAAAACACGAAGCCCCGCAGATGCGGGGCTTTTTGTTGGTGTATGCGGGGGAGTTTGCAGTGCCCGGTAAATCCTACCCCCTCACCCCAACCCTCTCCCCCAAGGGGGCGAGGGGGAAGGGAGCCGATCGGGGGCCTTTCAGAACCTGAATTCGACTCGATATTTCAGGTCGGTGTAGCTCGCCCAAACAACTCACCCTAACCCTCTCCCTCTGGGAGAGGGTTAGGGTGAGGGCTATTGACGAAACGGCGCAAAATTCACGTTAGTCCCCGCCGGACGCATGTCCTGCAGATACGAATCCTTGTCCGCACTCAATTCCAGGCTCAACGCCGCTTTACGCTTGCCCTCGTTACGAATCACCAGCCCTTCAAGCTTTTCACGCAGAAACACCGTCGGCACTTTCAGGTGCAGCAGTTCATCGGTGGCCGGCGTGTGCATCAGCAAGTGAATCCACTCGTACTGACCGATGGCCAGACGCGACACCGGCAGGTCGAACCACCAGATGTTGCGGTTACGGTTCAGTTCGGCGAAGTGGCAGTTGTTGGTGCCGAGCACGGCACCGCCCAGTTCCTTGTTGCGTCGGGCGATGGCCTGCGTTTTATCGAGTTTCATAACATTCCTGCGGGATCGGTTCATTGGCGCACAGCGCCCATATGTTGCGCATTCTCGGGGCTACGCACACAAACATAAAGCCCAACCTGCACGCCGCGACGAAATGAGCCCCTGAAAATAAATGAAACTTGGCGCAAACCCGGCCAGTCAATCATTACGTACTGACTTTTCCCCCTTATTGCACCAAGGAGAAACACCATGAGTAGCACAGGCGATAAAGTAAAAGGCATGGCCAACGAAGCGGTCGGCAACGTCAAGCAAGGCGTCGGTAAAGCCACCGACAACACCAAGCTGCAAGCCGAA
The DNA here is from genome assembly GCF_036542145.1 of Pseudomonas sp. ZY71. Taxonomy (NCBI): domain Bacteria; kingdom Pseudomonadati; phylum Pseudomonadota; class Gammaproteobacteria; order Pseudomonadales; family Pseudomonadaceae; genus Pseudomonas; species Pseudomonas sp. ZY71. The sequence continues at coordinate 5,124,381 of NZ_CP144274.1, read as the reverse complement.
GGCAAGATTCAAGAGAAAAAAGGCGAAGCCCAGCAAGCCGTCGGCAAAGCCAAGGACGCGGTCAAAAAAGGTGTCGACAAGGCGTAACTCAGCCTTGAACGAAATACACGAGCGGCCATCCAAGGATGGCCGTTTTTGTGTCAAAAGCCTGCAGCAACCCAACGAGGTTCGCCAAACAGGCTAACGTGATGTAAAAAACGCCCCTGAGTCGCCACGACTTCAACCTGTTCTGCGGCGAAAGGAGACGCGAATGATTTTTCCGGACATGAAAGGTCTGCCCCTGCACCGGGTGATGGTGCGCACGGTCACTGAATTCGTCGACGACGAGATGTCGACCTATGCCTCGGCACTGGCCTACCAGATGCTGTTCTCGCTGTTCCCGTTCATTCTGTTCCTGATCGCCCTGATCGGTTTCTTGCACCTGCCGGACTTTTTCTCCTGGCTGCGCCTGCAATCGGAACTGGTCCTGCCACCGCAGGCGCTGGAGCAGGTCAATCCGGTGATCGACCAGTTGCAGCAGTCCAAGGGTGGCCTGCTTTCCGTCGGTATCGTCATCGCCCTGTACACCGCATCCGCCGGTGTGCGCTTGATGATGAGTGCGATGAACGCGGCGTACGATGTGGTTGAAGGCCGCCCGGTCTGGAAGCGCTTCCCATTGTCGATTGTCTACACCGTCGGCATTGCCGGCATGCTGTTGGTGGCCGCCGCGCTGATGGTGCTCGGGCCGCAGGTGATGGGCTGGATCGCCGCGCAGGTGGGGCTGGAAGATTTCATCGTCACCGTGTGGACCATCGCGCGCTGGCCGGTGATCGTGATTCTGATGATGGTCGCCGTGGCACTGATCTACTACGTGATGCCCGACGTCAAACAGGAATTCCGCTTCATCACACCCGGTTCGGTATTGGCCGTGGTGGTGTGGATCATCGCCTCGTTGGGTTTCGCGTTCTACGTGAAAACCTTCGCCAACTACAACGCGATGTATGGCAGCATCGGGGCGATCATCGTGCTGTTGCTGTACTTCTACATTTCCGCCGCGGTGCTGTTGCTCGGCGCCGAGATGAACGCGGTGATCGAGCACATGTCCAGCGAGGGCAAGGATGCGGGTGAGAAAGTCCCCGGCGAACTCGATGAACATCCCAAACAACACGTCTCGGGCCTTGGCCGCGATCACTCGCTCAAGCCGGACACTGACGAAGTCTGATCATGATCCGTGAAATTCTGAAAATGGGCGACGAGCGCCTGCTGCGTATCGCCCCGCCAGTGCCGGCCGAGATGTTCGACAGCCCTGAGCTGTGGCAACTGATCGACGATATGTTCCAGACCATGGAAAGCGTCGGTGGCGTTGGCTTGGCCGCGCCGCAGATCGGTGTCGATCTGCAATTGGTGATCTTTGGTTTCGAACACAGCGAACGTTACCCGGACGCTGAAGCGGTGCCGCAGACGATCCTGATCAATCCGTTGATCACACCGCTGAGTCCACTGACGGAAGAGGGCTTTGAAGGCTGTCTGTCGGTGCCGGGTTTGCGCGGTGCGGTGGAGCGTTATCAGCAGATTCGCTACGAAGGGTTTGATCCGAAGGGTGAGCCGATTGTGCGCGTTGCGTCAGGTTTCCACGCACGGGTTGTGCAGCACGAATGCGATCACCTGATCGGCCGGTTGTACCCGTCGCGCATTACCGATTTCAGCAAGTTCGGTTTTACTGAAGTGATGTTCCCGGATCTCGATCCCACCGCTGACGACTAATCCCCGGGAACACCACAACCCCCTGTAGGAGTGAGCCTGCTCGCGATAGCGGTCTGTCAGTGACATTTTCGGTGACTGACACGCCGCTATCGCGAGCAGGCTCACTCCTACAGGGTTTTGCATCAGATTGAAGGTCTCAGCTCCATCGCAATCATCGGCTTGCTCCGCGCATACCGGCTCAATCGCTCCGCCATCGCTTGCGGCAGCGACGGGTCGAAGGTGAACCCGCGTCGCTCATAAAACTCACGCAAATCCGGATGACAGAAGAGCCACACAGGCTCGCTCACATCCTGCACCGCTGCCGCGATCAACTGCGCGGCAATCCCTTGTTCACGGCAGTCCGGATCAACAAACAACCCGGTCAACCAATGTCCGCCCGCCACCGGCCGCAAGCACAACGCGCCCACAATCTCTCCGCGCCGCGCCACCCATAATTGTGCCTCACGAACCGCTTTCATCGAGGACTGGTGGCTGCGGTAAAACTTGTTCATCAACGGCCAAAGCGACTCGTCGAGCAGGCTGTATTGGGTGTCGGGCATGGGATCGGACTGTCGGTGGGCAAAGCGGCGATTATAAAAGAACGCACGGCTCTGGATAGGTGTATACCTGACCTCACATCCCCTGTGAGTGGAGTACGCATCATGTCCAAAGGTATGGAATCAAAGAAAGCCGCGAAGAAGAAACCAGCCAAGACCGCGATTGAAAAACGCGCGGAGAAGAAAGCCAAGAAAGTCGACATCTTCGGTCACTGATCACGCCTTTCCGGAGCCCGGTTCTCGGGCTCCTGCCTGCACCCGAAAATAATCTGCAAGATTGCACCGCGTTGTTGCACAGAAGGGCAAGAATCCCGTTCCGAGCAACGCCATGCCCCATTACTTCGACGCCGCCCACCGTCAGCAAATCGAAACCCTGCGCCAACGCTTTACCGCCCGCACCGAATGGCCGACCTGGCTGTTGCTGATCGGCGTCTATGCTGGCTGGTTTGCTATTGTGCTCAACAGTCACTGGCTGGGCCGTGCCTTGAGCACGCTGTTGTTGATCCCGCTGGTGGTGTTGTGGCTGTCGGTGCAGCACGAGTTGCTGCACGGGCATCCGACGCGCTGGGTGCGCTTCAACAAGATCCTTGGCTACGCGCCGTTTGCCGTGTGGTATCCGTACACGTTGTATCGCGATAGTCATTTGCTGCATCACCGCGATGAGGATCTGACCGTGCCCGGCGTCGATCCGGAAAGCCGTTACCTGACCCGCGCCGGCTGGCAGGGCAGTTCGCTGTTTGAACGCAGCTTGCACTGGTTGAACAAAACCGTGCTCGGGCGCTTTGTGATCGGTGCTCCGCTGGCGCTGATGGCGCTGGCCAAAGAAGAGTTGCTGCGGCTGAAGAATGGCGAGCGCCAGGCCTGGTTGATGTGGCTGACCCACGGCCTGCTCACGTTATTGATGCTGTGGTTCATCGCCCGTTTCAGCGTGCTGCCGGTCTGGCATTACCTGCTGCTGATCAGCGTGCCGGCGCTGTCGATCGCGATGATCCGCTCCTACTACGAACATCGCCCACACGCGCAACCTGAGCAGCGCACGGTGTTGAACGAAGCGGGTTGGCCGTGGCGCTGGTTATTCCTGAATCTGAATTTTCATCTGGTGCATCACGACTTGCCGAAGCTGGCGTGGTACGACTTGCCCACGGTTTACCGGATGCATCGTGAGCAATGGATCGCGCGCAGTGGCGGGTTTCTCGTTCAGGGGTATGGCGAGTTCTGGCGGCGCAATGGCTTCAAGCCGATCGACAGTCCAGAGCATCCTTACCACTAACCCAAGAACACCACAAAACCCTGTAGGAGTGAGCCTGCTCGCGATAGCGGTATATCAGTAACATTTTCAGTGTCTGACACACTGCTATCGCGAGCAGGCTCGCTCCCACATTGGATATTTGTAACTCGGGAAAAATGTGTATGACCCAACACCACACCGAACTCCTGATGTACGTCGCCCCCGAGCCCATCCGCGCAGCCAATGAGCGCTGGATTGCGCGCATTCTCGAGCAACTTGGCCACACCCGCCTGGGTGCTGAAGGCCTGTCATTGCCCGAACTCTGGTTATCCCCCGATCTGCTGCTCACACAAACCTGCGGCTACCCGCTGATGACTGCATTGCGCGGACAAGTGCGCATCGTCGGCCGCCCGCGCTACGAACTCCCCGACGCCAGCGCCGGCAATCATTGCAGCCTGATCATTAGCCGAGTTGATGACCCACGCAAAACCCTGGCGGACTTTCACAACAGTCGCGGGGTGATCAACAGTGACGACTCCAATAGCGGCATGAACCTGTTGCGCCAGCGCTTGGCGCCACTGAATCAGGACGGACAATTCTTCGCCTCGGTCGGCATCAGCGGCGGCCATCGCGAGAGCCTGCGTTGGCTGCGCGAAAACCGCGCCGATCTGGCCGCCATCGACAGCGTCACCTACGCCTATCTGGCGCAATATGCGCCGGAAGAAGTCCGTGCCTTGCGGGTGATTGCGTGCAGTGCCCTGAGCCCGACCCTGCCGTTCATTACTGTCGTCAGCGCCACGGATGAGCAGATCGAGCAGCTGCGACAGGTAATGAATGAAACCTTGCGCGAACTCCCTGATGTCGTGGAGACCTTGGGATTGCCTGAGGTGCTTGCGGCCAGTGAGCGCGATTATCAAATCCTGCTCGACTATCAGCGTGAGGCTGAAGGACTTGGCTATGGCCGCTTGCGCTAAGGATCGCAGCCTTCGGCAGCTCCTACAGGGGGTCGGTGCAGGTGCTGCCGAAGGCTGCGATCTTTTAATCTTTTATTTGTAAATGGAATATAAAAATTCGTTTTAAGTATTTTTAACGAATAAGGCGCCTTGCTACGATCGCGCCACCGGAACACCGGACATTCAGCGACCCCTAACCCAGGAGCCCCTATGTCCGGCGCCGAGCTTTCCCATCGCAACACCGTGGACGAGCTGTTTCGCGCCCACTATCGCTGGCTCTGTGCTTACCTGCGCGGTCATCTGCACGACGCGGCCGGCAGCGAAGACATCGCCGCCGAAACCTTCGCCCAATTGCTTGAAGCCCCGGCACTGAGGGCCATCCGCGAACCCCGCGCCTTGCTGACGACCATCGCCCAACGCTTGCTCTATCAACGCTGGCGACGCGGTGATCTGGAGCGTCGTCATCGCCAGCAGCTTGCTGTCGATTACGCCGTCTCGCCTGAAGACCTGGTCACGCTATCGCAAACCCTCAACCGCCTCGATCACAGCTTGCAACGCTTGCCCGCCAAGGTCCGCACGACGTTTCTGCTCGCCCGCATCGATGGCCTGACCTACCCGCAAATCGCTGCCGAACTGGGCATTTCCCAGCGCTCGGTCAGCGAGTACATGAACCTTTCCCAAGCGCTGTGCGATCGCCACAGCGCCAACCAATCCCTGCAAGACAAGAGGTCCGCATGAGATCGATCAAAACCCTGCTCGGCACTTCGCTGCTGGCGTTGAGCCTGAGTGTCGGCGCTGTTTCGGCGGCGGAAAAAACCGCGCCGATCCACTTCGGCGACATCACTTGGGAAAGCGGCAGTTTCATCACCGAAGTGCTGCGCCTGATCGTTGAAAAAGGCTACGGCTACCCGACCGACACGTTGCCCGGCAGCACGGTCAGCCTGGAGGCTGCACTGGCGAAAAACGATATTCAGGTGATCGGCGAGGAATGGGCCGGGCGCAGTCCGGCGTGGGTCAAAGCGGCCGCCGAGGGCAAGGTGTTCGGTTTGGGCGACACGGTCAAAGGTGCCACCGAAGGCTGGTGGGTGCCGGAGTATGTGATCAAAGGCGACCCCGAGCGCGGCATCAAAGCCTTGGCGCCGGAGCTGAAATCGGTGGCCGATCTGCCGCGCTACAAAGACGTGTTCCGCGACCCGGAAGATCCGTCTCGCGGGCGTTTCCTCAACAGCCCGACCGGTTGGACTTCGGAGATCGTCAACAGCCAGAAGCTCAAGGCCTATGCGCTGAACGACAGCTTCGTGAATTTCCGCACCGGTTCCGGCGCGGCACTGGATGCCGAGGTGGCGTCGTCGATCAAACGCGGTAAACCGGTGCTGTTCTACTACTGGTCGCCGACGCCGCTGCTGGGTCGATTCAAACTGGTGAAACTGGAAGAACCGCCGTTCGATGCCGAGGCCTGGAAAACCCTCGCCGATGCCAATAACCCGAATCCCAAAGGCACCCGGTCGATGCCGGCGAGTCTGGCGATCGGTGTGTCGGCGCCATTCAAGGCGCAGTACCCGGAACTGGTGACGTTCTTTGAAAAGGTTGATTTGCCGATTGATCTGTTGAACCAGACGCTGGCGGGAATGAGCGAAAAACGTTTGCAGCCGAGAGTGGTGGCTGAGGCGTTTTTGCGTGATCAGCCGCAGGTCTGGAAGCCATGGGTGCCTGCGGAGGTGGCGGCCAAGGTGAGTGCAGGTTTGTAGATTTTTCCTGATGTTTTGGTAGTGCGACGACTATTGCTATCGCGAGCAGGCTCACTCCTACATTTGATCGTGTGAACATCGCAGATCAAATGTAGGAGTGAGCCTGCTCGCGATGGCCATCCCCCGATACAACGCCCCGCGCTGAACCGTTTCTTGTGCAAAAAGTGCCAGATACTGGCCGACTAGTGGCCTTGCGCAGGCCTTTGCACTGGCTATGCTTCTCGTAACTAACTATGTCGACCGTCATGTCAAAACATGGCTGAAAGGCAGGGTTGGTTCGTGAATTCATGCTGCCAGAGTGCGCAAGCCAAGGCACCGACACTGAACCAACAAGGAGCGTCGCTTACATGGAAGTTCTTCAACGCGTTAGGGCTGGCCCGCGTGCGGGCTATCAAGAGAAGGATGTCTTGATTAGAGCGTCGCTGCATGGACGCTCCGATTGATCATCATTTATCACCTGACAACTTCCTCCCGTGGAGGAATGCGTGTGCCTGTTCTGTGGAACGTAGTGGTGGATCGTGAAAGAACTGAACTTTCATCAAATCAAAAGTCCGCGCGGAAGGTGATACAACCATGTTCAACCTACATCACAAGGCTGACCTGCAGGAAATCGAGCGCTTCAGCTGCGCCCTGACCGAGGCCAACGCCAAACTGGCCGCGATCAGCCGTTCGATGGCCATGATCGAGTTCAGCCCTGACGGCATCGTTCTCGATGCCAATGAAAACTTCTGCAAGACCATGGGCTACAGTGCCGATGAAGTACGCGGCAAACATCACCGGGTGTTTTGTGAAGAGGCTTTCTATCGCAGCGAGGAGTACGCCAGATTGTGGCGTGACCTGGCGCGCGGTGAGCCGATCAGCGGAACGTTTCTGCGTTTGAACAAGGCCGGCAGGGAAGTCTGGCTCGAAGCCAGTTACATGCCGGTTTATGGCCCGGACAAACAAGTCCGCAGCGTAATCAAAGTCGCTGCCGACATCACTGCTCGAGTGAATAAAGAACACGAAGAAGAAAGCATGCTGGCGGCGATCAGCCGTTCCATGGCGGTGATCGAATTCACCCCTGAAGGCAATGTCATTACCGCCAACGACAACTTTCTGCAAACCATGCAGTACTCGCTCAACGAAATCGTCGGCCATCATCACAGCCTGTTCTGCCATCGTGCCGAAGCCGAGTCTGCGCAGTACAAGGCATTCTGGGCCTCACTCAATCGCGGCGAATATCACTCGCACCGTTTCGAGCGCAAGAACAAGTCCGGGCACATGGTCTATCTGGAAGCGTCGTACAACCCACTGTTCGACGCCAAGGGCCGCTTGTACAAAGTGGTCAAGTTCGCCAGCGACATCACCCATCAGATGACCACGTTGCAGAACGCTGCCGAATCGGCCCACAGCACTTCGGTACAAAACGACGCCTGCGCGCAAAAAGGCTCACAAGTCGTACAGCAAACCGTGCAGATCATTCAGGACATTTCCCGCGACCTCAACGAAGCGGCGGCGAGTATCGATGCGGTGAGCAAACAGTCAGACATCATCGGTACCATCGTGCAGACCATTCGCGGCATTGCCGACCAGACCAACTTGTTGGCACTTAACGCTGCGATTGAAGCGGCGCGGGCCGGTGAACATGGGCGTGGTTTTGCGGTGGTCGCGGATGAGGTGCGCAGCCTCGCGGCGCGTACCAGTCAGGCGACGTTGGAAATTGTCGATGTGGTGCGCAAGAACCATGACCTGTCGCTGAGTGCGGTGTCGAGTATGCAGTCGAGCCTGAGTCGTACCGGGCTTGGCGTGGAGCTGGCGAATGAGGCGGGGGAGGTGATTCTGGAGATTCAGCAGGGCTCACGGCATGTGGTGGATGCGATCAGCCAGTTCAATGAAACCCTGCAATTGAACTGAAAACGCAGCCAAACCTGTAGGAGTGAGCCTGCTCGCGATAGCGGTATATCAGTGACATCTTCGGTGACTGACTAGCCGCAATCGCGAGCAGGCTCACTCCTACAAGGGATTTTCATTTAGACCCGAGATCAGAGTGCGGCGAGAAACTTGTCCGCCTGCTTGTCGCTGTCCTTCACATCGTTGTCTTTCTCCGCTTGGGCCAACTTCATCTTGTCCTGCAAGCGCTCGGCGATCTCTTTGCCGATGGCCAGTTGTTTCTCCGGCGGCATGGCTTTGATGTCGTCTTCGGTCAGCCCCATCGACTGCAGGATACTGTCGCGCAGACGCTGTTCCGGCGTCTTGCTCATGTAGTCCTTGAATTCATCGGTGGCGGATGTTGCCGAGGCCGTGGTGGCATCGGTGGCTTGCAGGTTGACGCGGGTCTTGGCAAACGCTTCGTCGACGTTGTCGCTGATACGCGAGGCTTCGCTGACTTGCTGGGTGGCGATCTGCGTGGCCGAGTCCTGCACCTTGGCGGTGGCTTCAGCTGTTTGCGCCTGGGTCTGGTTTTGCAGGGTTTGCAGCATGGCGCCGTGCAGACCACCTTGCAGACCGGCTGCGGCGATGGACGTCGCATCGTCATTCAGCGCTTTGGGCAGATGAATGATTTGCTGTTGTTTGGCACTGATCAACATGATGTGTGGACCTGTAGGTAATTACTCGACTGCCGTATCAGAGCAATTACCGTGCCTTCTGAATAAATCCTTTTATTTCAGAAGGTTGATCGTCGGTCAGGCGTTCGCGGCGGTTATCCTTTGCCGATAAGCGGCAGAGGATGACCGTTGCCAGCCATCAGCGATGGGCAATGTTCTCCAGCGCCAGATTGCGTGTGCGCGGGCCGAACCAGCCGATGGTCAGCATCACGATCAGCATGCTGCTGACGATGAACGCCAGTACGCCCGGTGTGCCGAAGTTGTCGAGAAACAGGCCGATCAACAGACTGCTGAACACCGTCGACAAACGACTGAACGAATAGCAGAAACCCACCGCCCGGGCGCGGATGTTGGTCGGGAACAATTCGCTCTGGTACGAGTGATAACTGAAGCTCAACCAAGCGTTGCAGAAAGTGATCATCACTCCGCAGAAGATCAGCCCGAACGCGCTGGTTTGCAGAGCGAACAAGGTGCCGAAGGTCATCGCGCCGAGGGCCGAGCCGACGATCTGCCATTTGTTCTCGAAACGGTTGGCGAATTTAACGAACAGCAGCGGCCCGAGCGGGTAGGCGAGGGTGATGATGAACGCGTACATCAAACTATGGGTAACGCTGACGCCCTGGCCGGACAGCAACGCCGGCAACCAGTTGCCGAAACCGAAGAAACCGATCGCCTGGAAAATGTGGAAAACGATCAGCATCAATGCGCGACGACGATACGGTGGCTGCCAGATATCGGCGAAGCGGCCCTTGCCTTCGACGTCGACCGGGACCGTTTCGGGCACGTCCAGTGGCTTGCCGTGATCCTTCTCGCAGCGTGCTTCGATGCCATCGAGAATCCGCTTGGCTTCATCAAAGCGGCCATGCTGCGCGAGCCAGCGCGGCGATTCCGGCAGACGCTTGCGCAGCCACCAGATAAACAGCGCAAACACCGCACTGGCCAACACCACCCAGCGCCAGCCGCTGATACCGAATGGCGCTTGCGGCACCAGCCACCACGACATCAGCGCCACCGCCGGTACCGACAGGAACTGCACGAAAAACGCAAAGGCAAACGCCGAACTGCGCATGCGCTTGGGCACCAGTTCCGAGAGGTAGGCGTCGATGGTTACCAGTTCGATCCCCAGACCGATGCCAACCAGAAAGCGCATGCAAATGATGCCCAGCGCCGAACTCTGAATGCCCATCAACACCGTCGCCACCGTGTACCAGACCAGGGCAAAGGTGAAGATCGCGCGGCGGCCGAAGCGATCGGCCAACGGGCTGAGCAGGCTGGCGCCGAGGAACAGGCCGAGGAACGTCGCCGAAGCAAACGCTGCTTGATCAGAGAAACCGAACACACCCTGATTACCGGTGGCAAAGATGCCATCGCGAATCAGCCCGGGGCTGATGTAGGCAGTCTGGAACAGATCGTAGAGTTCGAAGAAACCACCGATCGACAGCAGCGCCACCAGCCGCCAGATCGTCGCGACCGCTGGAAGACGATCAATGCGGGCGGACACCTGAGCGGCGCGGATCGGGTCGATGCCGTCGCTTTGCGCGGCGGCGGGGGCGTGTGCAGTCATGGGCAGGTCCATTTTTTATTGATGGAAAAGCTTAGCCTGCTATCGGAGTTGACGGATTGTGAATATCGGCGGTTTACGCGGATAAACCGCTGATTTCTCGCAATATCTGTTTACGAATTAACGATTTATGCCGCAGCCGCCGAATCTGGCAACGCCGAGGCCGGCAGTCCGAAGATCCGGTCGAACAGCCAGTTGAAGGCAAACGTGTAGCACGGGATGAAAATGATCAGCGCCAGATCCAGCAGAAACGCCTGCACCAGACTGATGTTCATCCACCACGCAATCAACGGAATCAGGAACACGATCAACGTCAGTTGAAAACCGACCGCGTGAGCGATGCGTCGTTTCACCGTGCGGGTGCGCGATTGCTGGCGGCTTTCCCAGTGCTCGAACAGCGAGGTGTAAATGAAATTCCAGGTGACGGCGATGGTGGTGATGATCACCGCCAGCGGCCCGGTGCTGCCCGGGGACGTGCCGGACAACAGCGCCAGACCGAGGGCGGAGAAGGTCATGCCGATCACTTCGTAGAGCGACACGTAGACCAGTTTGCGTTTGACACCTTGCATGGGGAATTGCCTCTTTCTTGCCGTTTGTGGCCAGCGGGACTGGCGAAGACGGCGAAAGATAGCTTCAATAGGGCTGACAGAAAAAGTCAGCTACTTTCAGTTCTATTGATAGGTGTTTGAGGTGAATTTCAACAGCGACAGCATCGAGCTGTTTCTTGCCGTGATCGAGCGTGGCTCGTTTTCGGCGGCGGCGCGTGCGTTAGGTCGGGTGCCTTCCGCCGTCAGCATGGGTATTGGCAATCTTGAAGCGGAGCTGGGTTATCTGCTCTTCGACCGCAGTCATCGCGAACCGCAACCCACGGCGATGGCGCTGTCACTGGTACCCCATGCGCGGCTGATCGCCGAGCAACTCAAGCAACTGCAAGTGCATGCCGTGGAATTGTCATTGGGGCTGGAGAGCAAGTTGTCGATCGGCGTGGTCGCGGACATCGACCGCCGTCGTTTGCTGGCGGCGATCAAGGTGATCGCCGAGCGGCATCCGCTGCTCGACATCGAAGTGCTGACCGCGCCGCAGGATGATGTGCTGGCGATGCTGCACAGCGGCCGGGTCAGCGTATGCCTGGCGTTTGCCGGGTTGAGCATGAATGTGCTGGAGCGTTTTCAGTTTGTCGGCAGCGAGCGGATGATCGCCACACTGGCGGCGGACAGCCCGCTGTTGCAGGGGCAGGATGTGTTTCTCGAGGATCTGGTGCATGTGCGGCAGATCATCGTCGCCAGCCGGGACTTGCCGATCAGTGAGACGCGACCGTTGGTGGCGGAGTCGTATTGGCGCACCGACAGTCTTGAGACGGCGATGGAAATGGTCGAGGCGGGATTGGGCTGGGGCAACTTCCCGCTGTCGGTGGTGCAGCCGCGACTGGACAGCGGACGGCTGAAACGGCTGAATTTCCGCAACATCGAAAACGGACTGGTGATGCCGGTGCATGCCGTGTGGCTCAAGAGCCAGCCCTTACAAAAAGGCGCACTGGCCCTCGTCGACCTGCTCAGCCATTGAACATTGCGCAGATCCCCTGTAGGAGTGAGCCTGCTCGCGATAGCGGAGTGTCATTCAACACATGCGTCGCCTGACACACCGCTCTCGCGAGCAGGCTCACTCCTACAAGGGTTGTGTTTCAACTCAGCATTTGTGAGCACCACATAAAACCTGCGGGGGGGCGACAGCGTCAGGTACTTTCGCGGATCTTCAGTTCAAAGCCCATGTCTTCTACCGGGCGCGCGACCGAGTTACCGGCCATCAACGTCAGCATCTGCTCCGCCGCGCGCCGGCCGATCGCTTCACGCGGGGTGTTGATGCTGCTCAGGCGCGGCACCATGTGTTCGGACATCGGCAAGTCGTTGAAACCGAGAATCGCCACCTGCTCAGGAATCTTGATGCCGTTGCGCAGTGCTTCCAGCAACGCGCCCTGCGCCAAATCGTCGTTACCAAAAAAGATTGCATCAACATCCGGATGCGCCGCGAGCAACTGCAAAAACAATTCCCCGCCCAAGCCCACCGATGAAGAGCGAGGCGTCAGCACTTCCAGATCCGGGTCATAACGGCCGGCCTTCTGCAGCGCTTTGCGAAAACCTTCACCGCGCAGCAGGGTTCGCTGATCAAGTTGCGCACCAATGTAAGCCAGGCGTTTGCGCCCACGGGAGAGCAAATGCTCGGCCGCCGTTTCACCGGCACTGAGCTGCGAGAAGCCTACGCAATTCACCCCGGCGGCGCTGTCCAGTTCCATCATGTACACGCAGGGAATGTTGCTCGCCTCGATCATCCGCCGCGAACTTTCCGTGCGATCAAACCCGGTCAACAAGAAACCGCGCGGCTGATAAGCCATGTAGTTGCGCAGCAGGTTTTCTTCTTCATCGCGCGAGTAGTGGAAGTTGCCGATCAGCACTTCGAAGCCCTTGGGCGTGAGCACCCGATGAATGGCTTCCAGCGTATCGATGAACAGCAGGTTGGATAACGAAGGCACCAGAACCACCACCGAATGGCTCTGCGCCGAGGCCAGCGCGCGGGCGGCAGGGTTCACTACGTAGTTGAGCTCGAGGGCGGCTTTCTGCACTTTTTCCACAAGTTCCGTGGCGACCGTGCTGACCCCACGCAAGGCGCGGGAGGCGGTAATCGGGCTGACACCGGCCAGGCGGGCAACTTCATTCAGGGTGGGACGGCCGGTGGTGCGAGTGTTTTTATCGTTTTTAGGGGAGGTCATCGGGCGGCTTGCCAAACAAAAATCAAGGCACTAAGGTAGCGCTGTCCTGATGCAGCTGTAAATGCGTAAGCGAGGTCCTGCCTGATCTTCGCTTTTTGGCGTTGGGAACAAACCTGCTGCAACCCAAAAAAACGACAAGAAGGCGTCGGCAACTTCTGCCTGTGCACTAGAGTCATAGCTAGCAAAGGTAGCGCTGTCTGCGCGCTGAGGTGTTATATGAGTCATCCCATCACCGCCCTGGTCATCATGGGCGTTGCCGGTTGCGGCAAGACGTGCGTCAGCGAGGCCTTGTGCCAATTGAGCGGCGCCACTGCCATTGAAGGCGACACTTTCCATCCGGCCGCGAACATCGAAAAGATGAGCGCGGGGATCCCCCTGAACGACGACGACCGTGCCGGCTGGCTCGACAGCCTGTGCGATGAACTGCGTCGCGTCGATGCATCCGGCAAACGCCCGGTGCTGACCTGCTCGGCCCTTAAACACAGTTATCGCGAAGTGTTGCGCAGTGCCTTGCCGGGCCTGGGTTTCGTGTTTCTTGAATTGACCCCTGAAGTCGCGGCTGAACGTGTGTCCCATCGTCCGGGCCACTTCATGCCGGCCACGTTGATCGAAAGCCAGTTCGCCACCCTCGAGTCGCCCAAGGGCGAACCGTTGACCCTGGCCCTGAATGCCTCGATCCACAGCGTTGAAGAACTGGCGTCCCAGGCTCACGTCTGGTGGCAGGCCCACGGTCTGAAGCAGGCGGTATGAGTGTGTTGAAAGAGATAGCGCTGTCCTCCCGACTTCTGTTTAACCCGCTTTAATAACAACAACAATCCAGGAGACACCCCCAATGTTTGGCATGTCCCATGAGACGTTCCTGCTGCTCGATGCAGTGGTCACGGTAATCGGCCTGATTATCCTGATCACCAAATTCAAGATTCACCCGTTCATTTCCCTGACCATCGCCGCCGCGTTCCTCGGCCTGACGTCGGGCATGCCGATCGGCACCATCATCAAAGCGTTCCAGGACGGCTTCGGTGGCGTGCTCGGTTTCGTCGGCATCATCCTTGCGCTGGGCACCATGCTCGGCAAAATGATGGCCGAATCGGGCGGGGCGGATCAGATCGCCCAGACCCTGATTCGAGCGTTCGGTAAAGACAAAGTCCAGTGGGCAATGATGTTCGCCGCGTTCCTGGTGGGCATTCCGCTGTTCTTCGAAATCGGCTTCGTATTGCTGATTCCGCTGGTGTTCATCGTTGCGCGCCGTACGGGCGTGTCGATCATCAAGATCGGTATCCCGCTGCTCGCCGGCCTGTCCGCCGTGCACGGTCTGGTGCCACCGCACCCGGGCCCGCTGCTGGCCATCGGCGTGTTCGGCGCTGACATCGGCAAGACCATTCTTTATGGTCTGATCGTTGCGCTGCCGACCGCTATCATTGCTGGTCCGATCTTCGGTACGTTCATCGCCAAGCACATTCCGGGTCACCCGAATCAGGAACTGGTCGATCAACTGGCCCGCGAAAATGACGACTCGACCACGCTGCCGAGCTTCAGCATTACCCTGATCACCGTGCTGTTGCCGGTGTTCCTGATGCTGCTGAAAACCTTCGCTGACGTGGCGCTGCCGGACGGTCACTTCTTCCGTACCTGGATGGACATGATCGGTCACCCGATCTCCGCGCTGCTGCTGGCGTTGCTGCTGTCGCTGTACACCTTCGGCCACAAGCAGGGCATCGGTTCCCAGCAGATGCTCAAGTGGCTCGACGCAAGTCTGGCGCCAACCGCCGCGATCATCCTGATCATCGGTGCTGGCGGTGGCTTCAAGCAGATGCTGGTGACCAGCGGCGTGGGCGACGTGATCGGCCACATGGCGGTCAGCGCGCAGATCTCGCCGATCCTGCTGGCGTGGCTGGTGGCGGCAGTGATTCGTATCGCTACCGGTTCGGCGACTGTGGCGACCATCACTGGCGCGGGCATTGTGGTGCCGGTGGTGGGGATGATTCCGGGTGTGAATCGTGAGCTGCTGGTGCTGGCTACTGGTGCCGGTTCGCTGATCCTGTCGCACGTGAATGACGCCGGTTTCTGGCTGGTGAAGCAGTACTTCAACATGACCGTGGCCGAGACGTTCAAGACCTGGACGGCGATGGAAACCATCCTGTCGGTGGTTGCGTTGGGCTTTATCCTGCTGCTGTCGCTGTTCGTTTAAGCGCTTCTTGCAGACACAAAAAAACCGCAGCGATGCGGTTTTTTTGTGGGTGAAATTTCGAGGCCGGACACATTCCCTTGTAGGAGTGAGCCTGCTCGCGATAGCGGTGTGTCAGTGCCATTTACGGTGACTGACACACCGCTATCGCGAGCAGGCTCACTCCTACAGGTTTTGCGTTAGCCGCCAGTTTTTGCGACTAATCCATCCGCCCGGAACATCCCGCGAATCCCGCGCACCGCCTGACGAATCCGGTCCTGGTTTTCGATCAGCGCAAAGCGCACATGATCATCGCCATACTCACCAAACCCAACCCCCGGCGAAACACAGACCTTGGCCTCGGCCAGCAGTTTCTTGGCAAATTCCAGCGAACCCAGATGCGCGTACTGCTCGGGAATCTTCGCCCAGACATACATCGACGCTTTCGGATTCTCGACCATCCAGCCCAGTTCATGCAGACCTTTGACCAGCACATTACGACGCTGACGATACTGCTCGGCGATGTCGCGCACGCATTGCTGATCGCCTTCCAGCGCAGCAATCGCCGCCACTTGCAGCGGGGTGAAGGTGCCGTAGTCGTGGTAGCTCTTGATCCGCGCCAAGGCGTTGACCAGTTCCGGGTTACCGACCATGAAACCGATGCGCCAGCCGGCCATGTTGTAGCTCTTAGACAGAGTGAAGAATTCCACCGCAATGTCCTTGGCGCCCGGCACCTGCATGATCGACGGGGCTTTCCAGCCGTCGTAGACGATGTCGGCGTAGGCCAGATCGTGAATCACCAGCACGTCGTACTGCTTGGCGAGGGCGATCACCCGCTCGAAGAAATCCAGCTCCACACACTGCGCGGTCGGGTTCGACGGGAAGCCGAGGATCATCATTTTCGGCTTCGGGATCGAGCCACGAATGGCCCGTTCCAGCTCATCGAAGAAGTCCACGCCCGGTACCAGCGGTACCGAACGCACCTGGGCGCCGGCAATCACCGCGCCGTAGATGTGAATCGGGTAGCTCGGGTTCGGCACCAGCACGGTGTCGCCCTGATCGAGGGTCGCCAGCATCAAGTGCGCCAGGCCTTCCTTGGAACCGATGGTGACAATGGCTTCGCTTTCCGGGTCGATATCGACCTCGTAGCGCTGCTTGTACCAGTTGGAAATCGCCCGGCGCAGGCGCGGAATGCCCTTGGACGTCGAATAACCGTGGGTATCTTCGCGTTGGGCAACTTGTACGAGTTTTTCGACGATGTGCGGCGGTGTGGCGCCGTCAGGGTTGCCCATGCTCAAGTCGATGATGTCTTCACCACGACGACGCGCGGCCATCTTCAGCTCGGCGGTGATGTTGAAAACGTAAGGGGGGAGTCGATCTATGCGCGCAAAGCGGCGCGGCGAACCTTGTTCGGCCATTGTTGCCTCGGATAACGTAAGCGCCCGGAACCGTCCGAGCGACGCTGGTCACTGCGGTGACCTGTGGCGGAAGATAAGGTCAGTGATGGCATACTGTCCAGCCCGTTTGTAAACAATTTTGTCCCAAGGAAATCGGTAGATGGAATTCACCAGCGGCTTCTTGCTGAGCCTTTCGCTGTGCCTGGATATCGGCGTAGCCAACATCGCGATGATCACGCTGGCGATGCAGCGCGGTTACTTTCAGGGCTTTGCGCTGGGCCTTGGCACCTGCGTCGGCGACCTGATTTACGCGGTGCTGGCGCTGGCCGGGATGACCGTTTTGCTGCAATACGAAACAGTGCGCTGGGTGTTGTGGATCGGGGGTTCGGCGTTGCTGATCTACTTTGCGGCGAAGATGATCTACTCGGCGATCCATCACGAAGCGCTGCTGGCCGAGACGGCAGAAGTGGGGCAGAACTCCCATCGCAAGGAATTCTTCCGGGGGATTTTTCTCGCTATGTCATCGCCAAGCGCGATTCTCTGGTTTGCCGCGGTCGGCGGCACCTTGATCGCCCGTTCCGGTGGCGGTGGCCCTTTGAGTTCGGCGCTGTTCCTTGGCGGTTTCCTCTGCGCCGGGCTGCTGTGGTCGGCGGGTTTATGCTTCGCCGCAAGCCACGGTGGCAAGCTGTTGGGCGACAAGCTGCTGCGCTATTCCTACATGGCATCTGCAGCGATCTTCTGCTATTTCGCGGTGTACGTGATCGTATCCGGCTACAACGAATTTGTCGGATCAGGTGCCGTCGAGCAGTTGCATTCGCTGTAAGCGTGCGAATTGGGTTTGGCTTTCTATACTCCCAGCCGAACCCCTTTTTTGTTCCAGGAGTCGAGTCATGGATGAGCAAATACGCGTCGAAGTGGCTGAACCTCGCTTCGAACATGGACACTTCCTGCTTATTGCAGGCTTTCGCGGTCGATTTACCCAAGACACAGCAAAAGACATCCCCGCGCTGTGGGAAAAGTTCTTGCCGCACCTGGGAAAGATTCCGGGGCAAAAGAACGAAGTGACTTACGGCGTCTGCAGCAATTTCGACGGCAAGGGCGGCTTTGATTACATCGCCGGGGTGGAAATCAGCAAGCTCGATGACCTCGACCAGCAGGTCTACCAATGGGTCGAAGTGCTGCCTCGCCAGTACGCAGTGTTCGAGCACAAAGGACCGCTCGAACAATTGCCGCAGACCCTGCAATACATCTACAAGACCTGGCTGCCGACCTCCCACTACGTGGAACTCAATGCCCCGGAACTGGAGCGTTACAGCGCCGATTTCAATCCGAAGCAGAACACCGGCAAACTGGAAATCTGCGTACCGGTCGATACCAAGGCCTGAGCCGACAAGCATGAGGCGGATCAATGATCCGCCTCATGGTTTTCAACCCCGCTTGCCTTTGCCCAACCGTCGCGCCCGCAACAGGTCGATGCCCAAGGTGATAAAGCCGAATGTACTGATGCCCAACACCATCAACAGGCCGATTTCAACGCTGCTCATAAAGCGGTTTCCCCCAAGGGTAGTCAGAGACACACCTCAGAAATAGCCCGCCGCCTGCACGAAGAAAAGCGCTTATACGCAGGCTTTACGCCGCCCGTGCGCATCGATATACAGGCCTTATTCCTTTATGCTTTCGGCACTTTCTTCTGCTGATTTCCGAGCCGCCATGAACACCGTTATCCGCAACGTCACCGCCACCGATCTGGACCGCTGCTACGCCATCGAAACCGTCGCCTATGAAGGTGACGAAGCGGCCACCCGCGAAAAAATAGCCACGCGCATCGCCACTTGGCCGGAAGGTTTTATCGTTGCCGAGGTGGACGGTGAGGTCGCAGGCTTCGTCAACTCCGGCGCGGCGTTTGATGTGCAGATGTCGGATGAAGCGTTCAAGGAGTTGATCGGCCACGACCCGAAGGGGCCGAACGTGGTGATCATGTCAGTGGTGGTGCATCCGGATTATCAGGGGCAGGGTTTGGCCAAGCGTTTGATGGGCGAGTTCATTGAACGTATGCGCGGGATGGATAAAGCGACGATTCATTTGATGTGCAAGGAAAATCACATTCCGTTGTATGCCGGGTTTGGTTTTGCCTACATCAAGCCGTCGGAGTCGGATCACGGCGGCATGGCGTGGCACGAGATGATCCTGACCCTCTGACCCAACCCCTATCAAAACCTGTAGGAGTGAGCCTGCTCGCGATAGCGGAGTGTCAGACAACATTGATTTAACTGGTACACCGCTATCGCGAGCAGGCTCACTCCTACAAGGGGCCGTGTTGTATCAGTAGAGGGTGTCGCTTACTCGTTTCGGGGCTTCACGGTCGTAGGTTTCGGCATCGAACTCGCCATCGTTCAGGCGCTTGTGGAACGCGCCAGCAGAGGGCAGGGCCGAGCGTGGCAGATGCGTTTCCGGGTTCCACGCATCCGAACGGACGAAGGCTTTCGAGCAATGAAAGAACGCCGCTTCTACCGTCACCAGCAACACCGTTTTCGCCGGTTTGCCATTCACCGCAAAGCTTTCCAGCAACTGCGGCTCCGCGCTGATCGTCGCCGTGCCATTAACCCGCAACGTTTCACCAATCCCCGGAATGATGAACAGCAGCGACACCCGCGAATCCTGCAGCACATTGCGCAAGGTATCGATGCGGTTGTTGCCCGGGCGATCCGGCAGGGCCAAGGTGCGCTCATCAATGATCCGCACAAACCCGGCCTTGTCGCCTCGCGGTGAATTGTCGAGGCCATCGGCGCCCACCGAGCTGACAATCACCAGCGGCGAAACCCGCACCATCGCCTGATAATCCTCGTTGAGAAAACCGATCTGCTTGCGCACCGCGCGCTCGTGGGGCAGTCCGTAAATCGCTTCCAGCGCTTCGATTGAATCGATCATCCTTGCTCTCCCACTCACTTAGAAAAACAGCCCCATGCGCCGTTCGTAACCGATCCGGCCCTTGTACGCTTCGCCGCTGTCGACATAGCCGTGTTTGGCATACAGCGCGATGGCTGCGTCGTTATCCGCGTCCACCGACAATTCCAGCCCTTTGATCTCCGGCCAGGCCTGACGCGCGACTTCGGGGAGCGCTTGCAGACACGCCTTGCCGAAACCTTTGCCCTGCGCCCGGTGATCAACCTGCAACGCATGCAATGTTGCACTGTGCTCATTGGCCCAGGCTGGCAACACCGGCGGGCGCTTGAGCAGCAGAAACGCCACCGGTACCTCATCCGCCAACAGCGCGAAACCTTTCACGCCGGGGCCGGGTTTCGACAGCAGGGTGTGCAAGGCACCGTGGATATCGCCGGAGAACTTGATCTGCTCGGCATGGATTTCAATCGCCTCGACTTGCTGACGCTGCAAGGCGTTCAGGCTGTCGTACGGCACGAGTTGGGCTGACACGGGAATTTCCTTTTTCCTACAAAGATAAGCCTCGGATTCTAGCGATTTTGGCCTCAGTGGAAATTTTTTGTTTCGACTGTCGATTTGCCTGTTTGCCGAACGACTAAAGGTGTCTTCACAACAAAAACCACGGAGAACAGCATGAGCGCACAATCTGAAATCCAGACCCTGATCGACACCTACCGCGAAGCCGTCATGACCAAGGACGTGGAGAAAGTCATGGCGTTGTACGCCGACGACATCGTCTCTTTCGACGCGATCAAGGCCCTGCAATTCAAGGGCAAACCCGCCTACCGCGCGCACTGGGTCGCGTGCATGGAAATGTGCCCCGGCCCGCACGTCTTCGAATTCCAGGAAATCGCCATCGAAAGCGCCGACAACATCGCCTTCGCCCACTGGGTGGCCAACTGCGGCGGCACCAATGACAAGGGCGAAACCCAGAGCTGCTGGATGCGCGTCACCGCTTGCTATCGGCAGGTTGGCGGGACATGGAAAATCGTCCACGAACACTGGTCGGCGCCGTTCGATCCGATGAGCGGCGCGACGCTGTTCGATGTGACTCCCTGATCTTCAGCCATAGTTGATCCGTCCGATTCAGGAGAACGCCATGAAGTATTTATGCCTGGTCTACAGCGATGAGCGCCTGCTGCATTCGTCGCCCGACAGCCCGGAAGACGCCGAGTGCTGGGCCTACGCCGAGTCGATTCAGGGCAGCGGACGGATGGTTGCCGCCGAAGCGCTGGAGTCGGTGCAGACCGCCACCACGGTGCGTATGCGCAACGGCAAACTGTCGATCACCGACGGCCCGTTTGCCGAGACCAAGGAGCAATTGGCCGGTTTCTATCTGATCGACGCCAAGGATCTTAACGAAGCGCTTCAGGTCGCCGGCAACATTCCGGCGGCGCGGGTTGGCAGCGTTGAAGTGCGGCCGGTGCGGCAGTTGAATGTCTGAGGTTCGGGCGCGGGTCGAGCAGGTCTATCGCCAAGACTCGCGGCGGATTCTGGCGACGCTGATTCGCCTGCTGGGTGATTTCGACCTCGCCGAAGAAGCCTTGCACGAGGCGTTCTTCGTCGCGGTCGAGCGCTGGCAGCGCGACGGCGTGCCGGATAATCCGCGTACCTGGCTGGTGTCGACCGGGCGGTTCAAGGCGATTGACGTGTTGCGTCGACGTGCACGCTTCAAAGCTTCACAGCCCTTGCTGTTGGCGCAGCTGGAAGAACTCGAACAGGCCGACTGGAGTGGCGAAGACGTGGAAGACGATCGTCTGCGGCTGATCTTCACCTGTTGTCACCCGGCGCTGGCGGCGGATGCGCAAGTGCCGCTGACCTTGCGCGAAGTCTGCGACCTGACCACCGAGGAAATCGCCCGCGCCTTTCTCTCCGCGCCGGCGGCGATTGCCCAGCGCATCGTGCGGGCGAAAGCCAAGATTCGTGATGCGAAAATCCCTTATCAAGTACCGAGCCTGAGCGAATTGCCCGAACGCCTCGACAGTGTGTTGCGGGTGATTTATCTGGTGTTCAACGAGGGGTATTCGGCGTCGGTCGGGGCTGAGTTGACCCGTGAAGATCTGACTCGCGAGGCGATCAGGCTGGGACGGCTGTTGATGGAGTTGCTGCCGGAACCGGAGGTTTTGGG
This sequence comes from Pseudomonas sp. ZY71, assembly GCF_036542145.1. Lineage (NCBI taxonomy): Bacteria > Pseudomonadati > Pseudomonadota > Gammaproteobacteria > Pseudomonadales > Pseudomonadaceae > Pseudomonas > Pseudomonas sp. ZY71. The sequence goes on along the minus strand of NZ_CP144274.1, from coordinate 5,102,634 downwards.
GTTGTTGGCGATGATGCTGCTGCACGAATCGCGACGTTCGGCGCGCACTTCGCCGGACGGTGAATTGGTGCTGCTGGATGATCAGGACCGCTCATTGTGGGATGGCGAATTGATCGCTGAAGGTTGTGCGCTGGTCGAGCGTGCGCTGACCACGCGGCGCTTTGGGCCATATTGTTTGCAGGCGGCGATTGCGGCGGTTCATGCTGAGGCGCCGTCGGCGGCAGAAACCGATTGGGAGCAGATCGTTGGTTTGTATGACGTGCTGCTGTGCGCGGTGCCTTCGCCGGTGATCGAGTTGAACCGGGCGGTGGCGGTGGCCAAGCGCGATGGGGTGCTGAACGGATTGAATCTGATTGAAGGGATTTTGGCCCGGGGTGAGTTGCAGGATTATCACTTGGCGCATTCGGCGCGGGCGGAGTTTTGTCGGCAGTTGGGAAGGGCGGAGGAGGCGCGTTCGGCGTATTTGCGAGCCTTGGAGTTGACCCGACAAGAGCCGGAGCGGCGGTTTATTGAAGGGCGACTTTCGGCGCTGGAATTGCCCTCACCCTAGCCCTCTCCCAAAGGGAGAGGGGACCGATTGGGGGATATTGGAGAATTTCACCGACTTGAACGATCGGTTTTGAATCCAGAATCGACCCAATCTGCTCGAGGTTTAAAGTCGCAGTGAATCCATAATCGACTCGGTCTTTCAGGTCGATGTCGGACGCAAGACACCGCGGTCGGCTCCCTCTCCCTCCGGGAGAGGGCTGGGGTGAGGGGCTTTTGAGCTCATATCCAATGAATTCACAATCGACTCGGTCTCTCAGGTCGATGTCTGACGCAAGACACCTCGGTCGGCTCCCTCTCCCTCCGGGAGAGGGCTGGGGTGAGGGGCTTTTGAGCTCATATCCAGTGAATCCATAATCGACTCGGTCTTTCAGGTCGATGTCTGACGCAAGACAACGCGGTCGGCCCCCTCTCCCTCCGGGAGAGGGCTGGGGTGAGGGGCTTTTGACTTCAGGCTTGCCAGCAATCCGCAGCGCCGCTATTCCAGCATCTTGCTCAACAACCAACTCCCCGCCGGCCCCGGCGGATACAGCCGCGACCACAACGCATCAACAAACACCGGCTTAGGCCACCCACGCACCTTCAACTCCACCAACAAATCATTGCCAAAGCGCTGCGCCAGCCAACGCGGCAGCGGCGCCCAGCCAAAACCTTTCTCGGCCATTTCCAGCAGCATCAGATAACTCGGTGCCGACCACACCCGACCTTTGCCGCGACTGTCATACGGATTGACGATGGTCGCCAGGCGCAATTCGCGATGCTGTTCCAGGATGTGCTGATCAACATGATCAAGCTTGGCCAACGCGTGGTCGCGATTGACGAACAATGCGATTTCCGTGCGTTCGGCCACCGTCGACGTCGCCAGATCCGGCGGATAGTTTTCTTGCATCTCCGCGAAGGCCAGATGCGCACGACCACGCTGCACCAATTCGATCAGGTCATCACATTCGGCAATCAAACATTCCAGCTCCAGATCCGGATAACGCTGCTCAAACCCGACCAACGCGGCTTCAAAACGGTCCGACTGATAGGTATCGGAAATCGCCACCGTGAGTTTCGGCTCAACGCCTTGCGACAATTGCCGCGCGGTCATTTCCAGGCGACTGCTGGCCGCCAGAATCGCCTCGGCGCGTTGCAGCATCACATGCCCGGCCGGTGTCAGGGTCGGTTTGCGGCTGCTGCGATCAAACAGTACCAGGTCCAGATCGATCTCGAGGCTGGCCACCGCCGCGCTGATGGTCGATTGGCTGCGCCCGAGCTTGCGCGCCGCCGCCGAAAACGAACCTTGGGTGGCGGCCTGGACAAACGCCAACAGCACTTCCTGCGAAATCATCAACTATCGCCTTGATCGATGGTTACTGGTTATGAAGTATCGATGCGAGCATAGATCATGGCAACCATCTTCACTCAAGGAGTCAGGCCATGACTGCCCACAAATCCATCACTGAACGTATTTTTCAGGCCATCGGTTTCGAACTGCTGGCCATTCTGATCTGCACGCCGTTGCTGGCGTGGATCATGCAAAAACCGATGCTTGAAATGGGCGCGGTGACCGTGTTGATCGCCTTGCTGGCACTGGGTTGGAACGTGGTGTTCAACCGCTTCTTCGATCGCCTGCTGGAACGCATGAATGTGGCGCACAACGCCTGGGTGCGGGTAGTGCATGCGCTGCTGTTCGAAGGGGGCTTGATCGTGATGGGTGTGCCGCTGATTGCCTGGTGGCTGTCGGTCAGCCTGTGGCAGGCGTTTTTGCTCGACATCGGCGTGCTGCTGTTTTTCCTGCCGTACACCTACGTGTATCACTGGGGCTATGACGTTTTGCGCGAGCGGTTCATGACGCGCAACGCTTGCCAAGGCTAACACCACCTCATGTAGGAGCTGCCGAAGGCTGCGATCTTTTGCTCTTGATTTTTAAGCGCAAGATCAAAAGATCGCAGCCTTCGGCAGCTCCTACAAGGGAAAGTATTTCAGCGTTAGTTAGAGGAACATGCCGCCTGATGCCTCCACCCGTTGGCCATTGATCCACTGTCCGCCCGGCGACAGCAGCAGCGCCAACGCTCCGCCAATATCGTCCGGCTGCCCGGCACGGCCCAGCGCGGTGTTGCTGGCGACCATCGCATTCAGCGCCGAGTTATCGCGTACGGCGCCACCTCCGAAGTCGGTTTCAATCGCCCCCGGCGCGAGAATGTTCACGCCAATCTGCCGCGCACCCAACTCCTTGGCCTGATAACGGGTCAGCACTTCCATCGCGCCTTTCATCGCCGCGTAAGCGCCGTAACCCGGCAGGCTGAAACGGGTCAGGCCGCTGGAAATATTGATGATGCGTCCGCCGTCGTTAATCAGTGGCAGCAACTGCTGAGTCAGAAAGAACGGCCCTTTCAGCTGGATATTCATCAGCAAATCGAACTGCTCCGGCGTGGTTTCGGCGAACAGTGCATGAACACCGATCCCGGCATTGTTGATCAGGAAATCAAAACGCTGACGGTCGAAAGTCTGCTGCAACGACTGCTCAACGTGTTTAGCGAAATCGGCAAAGCTTTCGCTGCGGCCAACATCGAGTTGCAGCATCACGGCTTTGCCGCCAAGTGCTTGCACTTCGGCAACCAGCGCCTGCGCCTCTTCAGCACGGCTGTGGTAAGTGCCGATGATGTCGATGCCCTGAGCGGCGAGGTGCAGGGCGGCGTTCTTGCCCAGGCCACGGCTGGCGCCAGTGATCAATGCGATTTTGCGATTCATGGAGGCTTCCTCGATTGCAGTGAGTGGTGATGGGACTCAGTTTATTTATCCGCCGTGAGGTGATAAACAGAGTGAAACCGGAATCACTGATCGGCTCAGCCGAACAATCGACAGGTGACTAATGAACAAACTGGAACTGCTGCGCACCTTCGTGCGGGTCAGCGAACTGTCGAGTTTTACCCTCGCCGGGGAAAATCTCGGTCTCCCGCGATCGACCGTTTCCGAGCATGTGCAAGCGCTCGAAGCGTTACTCGGCACGCGCCTGCTGCAACGCACCACGCGCAAGGTGCAGGCGACGCAGGACGGACTGGTGCTGTACGAACGCAGCAAGGATCTGCTCTCGCACATGGACGAGATCGAAGGCTTGTTCCGCCAGGACGAGGCTTCGCTGACCGGGCGCATTCGGGTCGATCTGCCGAACATTCTCGCGCGGCGTCTGATCATGCCGCGCCTGCCGCAATTCATGGATCGGCACCCGAATCTGGAGCTGGAAATCAGCAGCACCGATCGCCGCGTGGATCTGCTCAGCGAAGGCTTTGATTGCGTGGTGAGGATTGGCGCGCAACCGGATCAATCGGTGGTCGCGCGGCACCTCGGTGACTTCCCCATGGTCAATTGCGCCAGTCCCGCGTACCTCGCGCGCTACGGCGTGCCGCAGACACTGGAAGATCTGGCGCAGCATCGGCTGGTGCATTACGTTGGCGTGCTCGGTTCGCGTTCGGAAGGGTTTGTGTACGAGGAGGGCGGCCAGGTGAAACGCTTGCCGATGGCTGGCAGCATTACGGTCAACAGCACTGACGCTTACGAGTCGGCGTGCCTCGGCGGCTTCGGTCTGACTCAGGTGCCGCGTACCGGCATGCAGCCGCATCTGGACAACGGCGAACTGGTGACGGTGCTACCGCAATTCACCGCGCCGGCGATGGGCATTTCATTGTTGTATGCGCGACAGCGGCATTTGCCGTTACGGGTGCGGGTGTTTATGGACTGGCTGGGCGATCTGATCCGCTCCGCGCTCTAAACCTGAACACCGGTCAAAACTGTAGGAGTGAGCCTGCTCGCGATAGCGGTGGGTCAGTTTAATCAATGTTGACTGATACACCGCTATCGCGAGCAGGCTCACTCCTACAGGGGATCTTCGTCCGTCAGAAGATCTGGGTGAAAAGCCAGTACAGGCTGCCTGACAGCAGGATCGCCGCCGGCAGGGTCAGCACCCACGCCATCAACAGATTGCGGATGGTCTTCATCTGCAACCCGCCACCGTTGGCGACCATGGTCCCGGCCACACCCGAGGACAACACATGCGTGGTCGACACCGGTAAACCAAACATGTCCGCCGCACCAATCGTCAGCATGGCCACGGTTTCCGCCGAGGCGCCCTGCGCATAGGTCAGGTGGGTCTTGCCGATCTTCTCGCCGACCGTCACCACAATCCGCTTCCAGCCGACCATGGTGCCCAACCCCAGCGCGATGGCCACGGCGATCTTCACCCACAGCGGAATAAACCGCGTGGCGTTGTCGATCTGTTGCTTGAACAGTTGCAGTTTGCCGCTGGTGTCGGCGTCGAAATTGCCGACCTTGTTTTTGTCCATCAGGCGAATGCTTTCGCTGGCCAGGTACATGTCATTGCGCACGTTGCCCATGGCTTCAGCCGGGACTTTCGCCAGCGAACCGTAACCTTTGACTTCCTCACCAATGTGCCCGGTGAGGGCGGCGAGGGCGGGGATCAGTTGTGGCGTGGCGTCCTTGCTGCGCACGTAATCGGAGAGCACCGCACGCGGATCGGCCGGCGTCGGCAGCGGCGCACTTTTCACCAGCGCTTGCTGGGTGACTTGCGCCACGGCGGCGAACTGCAGCGATTGTTCTTCTGGCATCGTACGGTTGAGTGCGTAGGCCATCGGCAGCGTGCCGACCAGAATCAACATGATCAGGCCCATGCCTTTCTGCCCGTCGTTGGAGCCGTGAGCGAAGGACACGCCGGTGCAGGTCAGAATCAGCAAACCGCGAATCCACCACGGCGGTGGGGTATTTCCCTCCGGTGCCTTGTACAGCGAACGATTTTTTACGAAGGCGCGCAGCGCCAGCAGCAATAGTGCCGCACAACCGAAACCCACCAGTGGCGACAGCAGCAAGGCGTAACCGATCTTGGTTGCCTGTGCCCAGTCGACACCGCTGGTGCCGTCGCGGCCGTGCATCAAGGCATTGGCCACACCGACACCGATGATCGAACCGATCAGCGTGTGCGAAGACGACGCCGGCAAACCCAGCCACCAGGTGCCGAGGTTCCACAGGATCGCCGCGATCAGCAGAGCAAAGATCATCGAGAAACCAGCGGACGAACCGACCTGCAGAATCAACTCCACCGGCAGCAACGCGATAATGCCGAACGCCACCGCACCGCTCGAAAGCAGCACGCCGAGAAAGTTGAAGAACCCCGACCAGACCACCGCGACATTGGGTGGCAGCGAGTGGGTGTAGATCACCGTCGCCACGGCGTTGGCGGTGTCGTGGAAACCGTTGACGAACTCAAAGCCCAGCGCAATCAACAGCGCCACACCGAGCAGCAGAAACGGCGTCCACGTGGTGACCACCGTGCCGAGTTCGTGCATGTCGTGCATCAGGCTGTAGGCGGTGAACAGCATTCCCATCGCCAGCACGGCGAAAAAGATCACGTAGGTGAATGGGCCGGTTTTCTTGTCGAGGGCAGGCCTGCCGCTGGCGGCGGAGGCGGGGCTGGCGGTCAGGGAGGGAGTAGCCATGAGCGGACAATCCTGAGCGAGGGAAGGAATGTCGCCCATGATCGTTGCAGAATGTTACAGAGAGACTGCGCCATGTCAGTGTTTGCTTTATTAGTCCGACCATTGATCTAAACAACGACGAAGATCCCCTGTGGGAGCGAGCCTGCTCGCGAAAACGGTGTGTCATTCAACATGATGGCGTCTGACACTCAGTCTTCGCGAGCAGGCTCGCTCCCACAGAGGATCTGCGGTGGTAGTGCATTCCGCGGTCAGTAATCGCCTCTTTTACGAAACGCCCAACGCCCGGCAATCACGGTAAACGTCGCCACCAGTGCGACCAATATCCAGAACCCCTCCGGATCCTGCGACAACGGCACGCCACCCACATTCATCCCGAAAAAACCGGCAATGATGTTGATCGGCAACGCGAGCACAGTCACCACCGTCAGAGTAAACAGCGTGCGGTTGCTCTGCTCGTTGAGGTTGGCGGCGATCTCTTCCTGGAGCAGTTTGATCCGCTCGCCGAGGGCAGTGAGGTCGTTGATGATCAGCGCAAACTCCTCGGTGGATTTGCGTAGTTCCTTGACGTCCTCCTTCTGCAACCACGGCGGCGGCCGGTTGAGCAGACGCAGCAACGAACCCGGTTCCAGCGCCAGCAGCCGTTGCAGGCGCACCAGCACGCGGCGGTTGGCACCGAGTTCAGCGCGGTTGGTCGACAACCGCGAGGAAAGCAATTCGTCCTCGACCTGATCGACGCTCAGGCTGGTTTTGCGCACGATCTGCGTCAGCACTTCGCCCTGATCGCGTAGCAGGTGCACGAGCAATTCCGAGGGCGAACGAAAGCGTTCGCCGGCCTTCACCGATGAGCGCAATTTGTCCACCGAGTGCAACGGTTGCAGGCGCGCGCTGACGATCAGTTTGCTGCGCACACAAACCCACAGCGTCGACACATCCGAAGAAACCATGCTGCTGAGGTTGAACACCACATCGTTGACCACCGCCAGCAATGCCGAGTCGACATGCTCGATGCGCGTCGAACGCGAGCCTTCGTGCAGCGCCTCGAAAAACTCTTCGGGCAATTGCAGATGACTTTTCATCCAGCGTTCGCACGCCGCATGCGCCAGATTGAGGTGCAGCCAGAGGAATTCGCCCGTGTCGTTGTCGTCCTGCAAACAGCGCAACGCTGTCGCCGAGTCGACTTCGCGACCCCGTTCGCCGGGCAGGAAACGAAAGCCATAGAGCAGGCCAAACAGATCAGGATCGCGATGGCTGATATCGAGGCTGTGGTTCATGAAGGCTCGCTGCGAGGAGGGTGCGTCGGTCGCGCAAATGGCAGGTTCACTGAGCCGCATCATCGCAATGTCACATGACATTTATATGACAGCAAAGTGACGTCAAATCAGCGACTTACCGGCGGTCGGATTTTCTTCAAGAAGCGCTCTGGCGCGCCGATCACAGGTGCGTTAGGTTGCGCGCCATTGGCCATGAGCCAAGGCTCGCCGACATGGATGTCCGGCACAATTTCACGCCTTACCGGGCGTGCCTCATTCTTGTCCTGAGTATCTTTCGATGCTGCAAAAATCCCTGAGAGCGCAAATTCTCGCCCTGCTGAGCGGCAGCCTGCTGGCGGTGCTGTTGATTGCGCTGGCGTGTTTTCATTTCCTCTCCAACGGCGTGCAAAGCTACAGCCAATTGATCGCCGGTCCCCTGCACACCTCGCAACTGATCGACGAAGCCAATCTGCAATTCAAGGTGCAGGTGCAGGAGTGGAAAAACGTCCTGCTGCGCGGCAAACAACCGGCGGATCTGGCCAAGTACTGGGGCCAGTTCGAAGACCGGCAGCGCGATGTACAGAACATCCTTGGTGAACTGGCCGGGCAGAAAGGCATTGAGCCCAGTCTGAAATCGCGCATCGAACGCCTGCGCGACGAACACCGTCAACTGGGTAGCGCTTATCAGAGGGGACGCGATGCCTACGTGGCTGCCGGTGGTGATCCGACGGCGGGTGACGCGGCGGTCAAAGGCGTTGACCGTGCCGCCAGTGATCAGATGAGCGAACTGGTCGCTGAGTTGCGCAAGCAGGGTAGTGCACAGTCGGCGCTGATCAGTGCCGAGGCCGATCGCACCGTGTGGCTGGGGCTGCTGGTGATGCTCGCATCGGGTCTGCTGATCGGCTTGTTGAGCCTGTGGCTGGTCAACCGCAACCTGGTCGAGCCGATCCGCAAACTCATCGATTACGTCACCCAATTGAGCCGCGGCAAACTGGCCGAACGTGTGGTCAGCGACCGTCAGGATGAACTGGGCAACCTCGCCGCTGCGGCCAATACCCTGCGCGATTTCCTCGCCGACACCTTCACCCGTTTGCAGCGCAGCGCCAGTGATCTGGACAGCGCCAGCGGTGAGTTGAATGCGATCGCCACGACCATGGCCGGCGGCACCAACGAGCAGTTCAACCGCACCGATCAAGTGGCCACGGCGATGAACGAAATGTCCGCCACCGCCCAAGAAGTGGCGCGTCACGCTGCCGATGCCGCGCGTGCTGCGGACGATGCCGACCAGTCTGCCCAGCAGGGTGAGAAGGTCATGCAGAGCACCATTCACTCGATCACCCAGATGCGCGGTGAAATCGCCAACACCGCCACGGTGATTCGTCGTCTGGAAGCCGACAGCGGCCGCATTGGCAAAGTGCTGGAAGTGATTCGTGGCATCGCCGAACAGACCAACCTGCTGGCGCTCAATGCTGCGATCGAAGCGGCGCGGGCCGGCGAGGCCGGGCGTGGTTTTGCGGTGGTCGCCGATGAAGTGCGTAACCTCGCGCAGCGTACGGCTGAGTCGATCATCGAGATCAACCAGATCATTCAGAGCGTGCAGACCGGTGCGGTGGACGCCGCACAAGCCATCGACAGCGGCCAGACGCGCAGCGATGAAAGTGTCGAGCAAGTGACCCAGGCTGGCGCGATGCTGGAGCGCATCACCCACGCCGTGGAAGCGATCCGCGACATGAACCGTCAGATCGCTACTGCTGCCGAAGAGCAGACCTCGGTGGCCGAGGACATCTCGCGCAACCTCACCGAGATCACTTCGATCGCCAGCACCAACCTCGACAACGTCCAGCGCACCGAAAGCGCCAGCCAGAACCTGCATGGTCTGTCCGGGCAACTGAACGAAGTCACCGCGCGCCTGAGCGCCTGACGCCATCGACTGTGTACCGGTTCGGATACCGAGTCGGTACACAGTCGATCTCAATTACCTGCGGCCGTGGTCGATGACCGGTTATCTATAACCGGCATTGGAGCCTTTCCATGGTCAGCATCACTTCTGTTTCGATCAATCAGACCGTCAGCGCACCGACCAGCAAAACGTCGATCAGTGACGTTGGTGACGACACGTCTACCTCAGCAACCGCCAGCACGGGTGCGACTGCCGATACCGGTAAAGTCGCTGCCGGTGGTGGGGCCGCTCCGGTGGGTGACAGCAGCTCCAGCAGCAGCGAAGAATCGGATTCGGTGAAGGAACTGCGCAAGCAGATTGCCGAGTTGCAGAAGCAATTGCAGGAAGAACAGCAGGCGTTGCAAGCGGCGCAGGCGAAGCAGGAAAGTTCTAATGCCAAAGCCGCCGAAGTAGCCGCCGCACAAGCGCAGATCACAGCCACCTCGGCCTCCCTGTCCACCGCCACCGCCTCGCTGTTGCAGGCGTTGCAGGATTCCGACTCGAGCACTTCCGGCTCGCTGGTCAGCACCTCGGCGTGATGCCCTTTCCCCTCACCCTAGCCCTCTCCCAAGGGAGAGGGAACTGACCGTGGTGACTATTTGAGGTACGCCGACCTGAAATATCGAGGCGCACTCAGGCCTTTGTTGTTTACTTGTCGGCTGCAAGATTGCGAGTCGAACTCAGGCCTTGAATAGCCCGCGGTCTGCCCCCTTTCCCCTCACCCTAGCCCTCTCCCGGAGGGAGAGGGGACTGACCGTGGTGATTATTTGAGGTACGCCGACCTGAAATATCGAGTCGAACTCAGGTCTTGAATAACCCCCCGATCGGCTCCCTTTCCCCCTCGCCCCCTTGGGGGAGAGGGCTGGGGTGAGGGGGAGAAAATCTCACTGACAACACATCAACAAAGCCAAACACCAGACACAAAAAAGCCGCACGATCTTTCAATCGTGCGGCTTTCGCTTGTGCGCGGTATCAGTGGTCTTGCTTGTTGCTCAGCACTTTGCCGGTGGTGGCGTCGAAGTCGACATCCCATTCAGTGCCATCGGCCAAACGCAGCTCAACTTCATACTCATAACCATTGAAGTGGTTATCCAGGTCAGTGTCAGTAATAGTCGCACCCGGATGCAGTTTCAGCGCTTCGGCGTTCATTGACTCCAGCGACTTGATCTTGCCCGACTTAACCAGTTCAGGAATCTGGTCAACGCGAACATCCGCCTGGGCCAGGCCAGCGGTAAGAGTCAGGGCAGCGGCGGTAAACAGGGCAGTCAAAGTTTTCATGGGTTCATTCCTTGGTTGATTCGTTTAAGTGGCCTCAGGTTAACCAGCGCAACTTAACTCACCCTTAAAACCCCGCACCCAAACAAAACGGGCAAGCCATGCACCTGCACAGAACCTGTGGGAGCGTGGCTTGCCCGCGATGAAGGCGCCTCGATTTCAGATCAGAAACCGTTGTTCTTCAACACCTGATCAACACTGCCGGCCGCCGGGCGTTTGTAGAACTTCAACAGTTCGCTGGCGCGGTTGGTGAAGATACCGTCGACACCGGCCGCCATGACTTTCTCGAAGTCCACTGGCTCATCAACGGTGTAGACGTGCACCAGCAGGCCTTGATCGTGGGTGTATTTATTCATCCACGGTTGCACCAGATCCGAATAGCTCTGGTCGCCGCCCTTGGTCAACTTCGCCGAAGGGCCGGTGCCGATCGCACCCTGGGCCTTGGCGTAATCCACCCATTGCTTGAATTCGGCTTCGGACTTCGGCTCTTGTTTGCCGTAGAAAACGTTTTTGTCCTTCTCGCCGGACTCGGCAAACGTCACCTTGGATTTCGGATCGATGCTGCCTTCGCCCACCCACAACAGAAGGATTTTCGGCACCTGCGGCATTTCTTTTTCCAGCAGTTCGAGGCTGTTCTTCTCGAACGTTTGCAGAATCACCTTGCCTTTGCCCTGACCCACGCCCAGCGCACTTTTCGCCAGTTTCGAACCGGCCGGGCTCAGCCAGCCACGATCCTGCAGTTTTTCCTTGAGGTCTTTCTCGATCCCGGGAAACAGTTGCGGCTCTTTGGTCTCGATGTACAGGCCCGGCTTGTGTTGCGGATTGGCCTGAGCGATGTCGATGATTTCATCGAGGGTCAGAATTTTCAGTCCGGCGTAGGACGGGCGGGCGCGATCCGGGTACTTGGCGTTGAACCAGCTGCCGGCGTCGAGGGTTTTCAGTTCGGCCATGGTAAACGCGGTGGCCGAGGCGTCCTTGCGCTCCGGGAATTTGGTCGCAACGTCGGTGGTGCGTTGCAGGTTGTCGTCGTGCAGGGCGAACAACACGCCGTCCTTGCTGCGCTGCAAGTCCATTTCCAGGTAATCGGCGCCCAGATCGCGAGCCAGTTTGTAGGAGGCTGCGGTGGATTCCGGTGCATCGAAAGACGCGCCACGGTGGGCGATCACCGCCGGGTGCGGGATGCCGTTTGCGGCAGCGAGCGCTTTCGGATCGGTTTGGCTGGCGGCGTGCGCCTGACCGAGGCCGAGCAGCAGGCTCAGGACCAGAGCACTTTTGGTGAAAGTAGCGGGCATGTTCGAGTTCCTTTCGCAGGGCATTTTCAAAGACGTACCTTTTAACAACTGAATCGCTCGGGTGCTATCGCAGGACCGACATAAACGTATTAAAAGCGATTTTTCCTGCACTTTTGTGGCGCGGTTTGCAGTACGCTTGACCTCGGCAGACGTCCCGGCAGAGGGCGCGCCGCTCTGTTGCCCTGCGTGTAAACCATCGATCATTTTTCGTGAGGTTTACCATGCGCATCACCTCCCAACTCATCTGCCAGGCTGCCGACGATCTCAAGGGTTTTGTCGGCCTTAACCGCAAAACCGGTCAATACATCGTGCGTTTCAGCGAAGATTCGTTCGGCATGGACGTGGCCGATGACGGCATTATTCCTGTGAACGAATTCGTCTGGGCGCCGGCGACAGCGCAGACCATGACGCTTAAACGCGAGTTGATTCAGTTGTTGCTGGATCAGAATATTGATGACCGGATCAACATCACCGAGCCGTTGCGCGTTTATATGAGCAAGGTTGAGGTGCCGGAGATTGAGGCGGTGCGCAGTCTGGTGCGCGGCTGAAGATTTGCTGTGAGGGTGAGGGCCTCTTCGCGAGCAGGCTCGCTCCCACATGGGAACAGTGGTGGTCACAAATCCCCTGTGGGAGCGAGCCTGCTCGCGAAGGCGGCCGCCAATGCGCCGCCATTTTATGGCCCGAACCGATACTCGCGTTCAACCTTGCACACCCGCGTATGAAATACCGAATACCACTGTTCCCGCCCACGCTGCTGAATCAAGCGATGCTCAGGATGCTGCCGCCACGCCAGAATCGCCGCCTCGCTCTGCCAATACGACACCGTAATCCCGACGCCATCCGCCCCACGAACCGACTCCACCCCAAGAAACCCCGGCTGCTCACTGACCAACGCAGCCATGCGCTCAGCCGCCTCGGCATACCCATTGTCACCTTCGGTTCGAGTCGAAGTAAAAATCACCGCAAAGCAATCAGTCATCAACGCGGCTCCATGCAAGCTTCGACAAACGCGCGCACCAGCGGCGGCATCTGCCCTTTGAGCGCGGCACGTTCTGGCTGGAACAACGTCGCGACAAAGAAGCGGTGATCCTTGAGTTCTATAGCGCGTAAATCCCCTGACGAATCATGCCCCACTGCCTGTAGCCGATCGTTCAACAGTTGCTGTTCGAACAGCGGATTCACACCGAAGCGGCAGCGATAGCCTTCAAGAATCTGCGACGTTTCGTACGCCTTGGCGATCAACGACCCGGGAACCAAGTGAATACTGTCCACCGCTTCGACCAGCGAACAGGTCAACGGCGTGAGTACCGCGCGTTCAGAGTCGGGCGATGTTTCACCGTGTTCCGCATCCTCCCAACCCAACACGTTGCGGGAAAACTCCAGCACCGCATGCTGAAAACCGCCGCAGGTGCCGAGGAAAGGGCGCTGCTGTTCGCGGGCAAAACGGATCGCCCGCAGTGCGCCGTCTTCGCTTTTGTAGGGGCTGGCGGGTACGCACCAGAAACCGTCGAACCGCTCGAGCGGCGTATCGGCGTGGATCTGCTCGGTGGGCAACCATTCGAATTGCACGTTGCGGTTGAGGTGTTCGGCGACCAGCCCGAGGGCGACGGGAATGGCTTGGTGAGCGGTGACCTGCGGGTCGTAATCGCCAATCAGGGCGATACGGATGGCGCTGTTTTCCATGGGGGTTCCCTGCGCTTGTTGATTGATGGCACTCACTATAGATTGGCGTTCACGCACTCAATATGGGCGTTTCCCCAAGTGATCAATGCAGCCACGCACTATCAGCTCGACTACCCCGATCTGGCCCTGATTCTGGCCTTGGTGCGCGGCGGCTCTCTGGCCCGCGCTTCGCAGCTGTTGAAGGTCGACGTATCGACGGTGTTTCGCGCCGTGCGCCGTCTCGAAGCCGCACTCGGTCAGCAACTGTTCGAAAAAAGCCGCGCCGGCTATTTACCGACAACTCTCGCGCAGACACTGGCCGAGCAAGCCGAACGCGCCGAGCAAGCACTAGAGGCCGCGCGCATTGGCGTGGAGCAGGGCGGCGAAGTGGTCAGCGGCACGGTGCGTCTGACCTGTACCGATTCGGTGCTGCAGAGTTTGCTGCTGCCAGCACTGGCGCAGTTCATGCCCAATTACCCGGCACTGACCATTGAGCTCAGCACCTCCAACGATTTCGCCAACCTCAGCCGCCGCGATGCCGACATCGCCCTGCGCCTGACGCGGACACCGCCGGAACATCTGGTCGGACGGCAACTGGCGAAGATTTCCTATCGGGTCTGCGCCAGTGCGCGGTATCTGCAAAATGTCGATGCTTCGGATCTGACGACGTTGACCTGGATCGCCCCGGACGACTTTCTACCCGATCACCCAACCATCGCCTGGCGTCGTCAGCATCTACCCGGCGTCACCCCGGGCTATCGATGCAACAGCATGTTGTCAGTGACAGAGCTGGTTCGCGCGGGCCTCGGCGTGGCGGCGTTACCGGACTTTCTGATCACCGGCGGTTTGCAGGCGTTGAGCGAGCCGCTGCACGGTTACGACACCGCGCTGTGGCTGCTGACTCGCCCGGATTGCCGCGCCTTGCGCTCGGTGGTGACGTTGTTTGATGAGTTGGGGCGGGCGCTGCGGTTGCCGTGATCAGCGCTGCGGGTTCTGGCGCATGTGATCGTGCAACTCGCTGGTCAGGCTGGCGATGCGTTCGGTGAGGTTTTTGGTCATTTCGGTGAGGCGGGTGTTCTGCTCCAGCAGTTCAAGCAGTTGCGCGGTGTTCTTCGCGGCTTGGGCCTGGCGCTCGGTATTGGCCTGTGCCAGCGCTTCACGGTGTTGCGCATCGGCATCGGCTTGCGCCTTGTCGCGCGCGGCCTGACGGGTTTGTGCCAGCAGAATCAGCGGCGCGGCGTAGGCCGATTGCAGGCTGAAAGCGAGATTCAACAGGATAAACGGGTAAACGTCGAAGGTGGTCACGCCAAACGCGTTGAGGCAGACCCACAACAGCACAATCAGGGTTTGCGCGCCGAGAAACATCGGCGTGCCGAAGAACCGCGCAAACGCCTCGGCGCGCAGGGCGAACGTGTCATTGCCGAAGGTGGTGCTGAGGTGGGCGTGAGGGCGGTGGAAGCGCAGGTGATCGACGGGAGCTGTTTCAGGCGATGCGGGTTTTTCAGTGGTCATGGTGCACTCGGCAGGGCGTGGGACGTGTAGTCACTATAGCCCTGCGTTATGGCGACCGGCCCCTTCGCGAGCAAGCTCGCTCCCACAGGTAGCCGGGGTATTCACAAATATTGTGATCAACCTAACCCCTGTGGGAGCGAGCTTGCTCGCGAAGGCAACGACGCGGTCTACCTGCCTTTAACCCGGCACCCGCTCATTGGCAAACATGCTCACCGCATCCACCGCCTCACTGGCGCCATCACGAATCTGCAGAATCACCGTCCCCGCCTGATTCGCCAACTCGACCCCTTCAGCCGCGCGACCCCGGGTGCCTTCCATACTCTTGATGGCCTGGCGGGTCTCGTTCTGGATCAGCCCGATCATGCTGGAAATTTCCGCCGTCGAGCCGCTGGTACGTGCCGCCAGTTGTCGCACTTCATCAGCGACCACAGCAAATCCGCGTCCCTGTTCACCGGCGCGCGCTGCTTCGATCGCAGCGTTGAGCGCCAGCAGATTGGTCTGGTCGGCAATCGCGCGGATGGTGTTGACGATGGCGGTGATCTGCTCGGAGCGTTCACCCAGTTGTGCAATCAGCGTTGAAGATTCGGCAATGTCCTCGGCGATTTCGCGCATTTCGCTGGCGGCCTGCTGGATCACCTGCGTACCTTGCTCGGCGACTTTTCGCGTCGCCACCGAGATGTGATACGCCGCGCTGGCACTGCGCGCGTCCTGCTCGTGTTGCTCGACTCGGGCGGTCACGTCGGAGGCGAACTTCACCACTTTGCACAAGCGCCCGGCAGCGTCGTAAACCGGGTTGTAGTTGGCTTCGAGCCACACCGTTTGCCCGCGTTTATCGACGCGTTCGAACTGACCCTGGAAAAGCTCGCCCTGGTTCAAACGCCGCCAGAAATCCTCATACGCGCTGCTATTGACCAATGCCGGCGTGCAGAACAAACGGTGATGTTTACCTTTCAGCTCGGCGAGGGTGTAACCCATGCGCGTCAGAAAATTCTGATTGGCCGTGAGAATGCTGCCGTCGAGGTTGAATTCGATGACCGCCATGGCGCGGTCAATCGCCTGCAACTTGGCGTTGGCCTCACTTTCCTGCTGCACCTTGGCGGTCACCTCCATCGCGTACTTGACCACTTTCACCACCCGTCCCGAGGCATCCTTGATCGGGTTGTAACTGGCTTCCAGCCAGATCGGCTGACCCTTGCCGTCGACCCGTTCAAACGTACCGGACTGAAACTGGCCGTTTTTCAGGCGAGACCACAAATCAGTGTACTGAGCACTACGGCCGAACTCTGGTGTGCAAAAGCGCCGATGCGCTTGGCCGATCGCTTGTTCGGCGGTGTAACCCATGGTCTTGAGAAAGTTGTCATTGGCACGCAGCACCACGCCATCGAGGTCGAACTCGATCACCGCCATCGAGCGATTGATCGCATCGAGCAGGCCGGCTTGTTCGGTGAGGGTGCGCTGAAGGTCATCGACGACGGCTTTGTGGCGATTGAAGAACATGCTCGCAGTACTCTGGAAGAAGGGGAAGATCGAGGATTCAGTCCCTATTTCCGCGCTGGCAGACCGAATGCGCGGACGGCATTCGGCGGTGACTGCTCAATGCCAGCATTCCTTAACTGGCAGATGGCTACTTATACAAAACTTCATAAAGTTGTACAAGAAAGTAATTATTTGTAATTTTGTATAACTTTTTAAGCGCTGGCGTTGTCTGTCGCGGTACGGCTCAAGGCTACGTTGATAGTGTTGCGGCCCTTATGTTTGGCGGTGTACAGCGCTTTGTCGGCATCGTCCAGCCAGTCGAGGGCATCCTTGTACAAGGGTTGATACCGCGCCAGACCGATACTCAGACCCACTCGCAAGTCTGGCACCTGCGGATGACAACATGAATTCAATGCTTCACCCATCGCTCCATCAAGCCTCCATGCCTCGTACAGCGGCAACTGGCAGGGAGCGGGTTACAGGTGGAGGGCGATTTAGAGCTGATAGCAGGCCAGAAACATCTCCAGCGCCGATTCGGCGACGGTGTTCTGCGTGTCGACATCAAGAGCGGCGCGGCCCATCGACATCTGTGGCCAGAAGCCAAAGGTCTTGAGCAAACCTTGTACTTGATGGGCGGCGAATTCCGGGTCGACCGGTTTCAATCGGCCGTCGGCCTGCGCGGCGCGAATCCACACGGTCAGAGCTTCTTCGCGCTCGCCCATGCGCTCGATCATGTTCTGCGCGCGCTCCGGAGAATGAATGGTTGCAGCAATTGCCACCCGTGCCAGGGTCAGAAAATTCTCGTCAGCCATCAACTGCACCTTGGCCTGCAGCATCTGCCGTAATTGCTCGCGCAAGGGCTGATCGCGGTTGTAGGTCACCGATTGCTCGGCGCTGATTCGTGCCCACAACTGGTTGAGAATTTCGGCGAACAACTCTTCTTTACTGGGAAAATGGTTGTACACCGTGCGCTTCGACACACCGGCCGTGGCCGCGATTTTGTCCATGCTGGTGATCTCGAAACCGTGGGCACGGAATTCGGCAATCGCCGCCTGAATAATGGCTTCGCGTTTACGGTCGGTGAGTCGCAGTGGAACTGTCATAAGTACGCTTCGGCAGAGAAAAGATGAAATTACACTTGGCAGTTTACTTGTCATCCGCTTTGATGCAACCTAGAAACTACACCGGTCAGTGTAATGTTGCGTTAATCCTCGCAATCTAAAAACCAGACAGTTCGGCCTATTGCGTGCAGCTTTGGCCATTTATCGTCCCACCGTGGAAAAACCGCGAATTGCGCGGTTTTTCTGGAGTCATTCAGTCATGGCCAATCCAGTTTCGCTCCCGGATAACACATCCACGCCTGAAGCCTCGCGGCAGCATCAGGGGCTGTTTCGCAATCACGCACCCGTGCAGCGCGAAGGCCTACGCAAAATGCTGCGGATCATGTGGAACATGATTTTCCACAAACCGCGCAACACCCGGCCCGCCGCGCCGATCCCGGTGCAAGCGTTGACTCGGGAAGAGCTGCTGGCAGCGCCCAATCACAGCGTCTATCGCCTCGGTCACTCGACTCTGTTGCTGAAGCTGCGCGACAAATTCTTCATCACCGACCCGGTCTTCGCCGAGCGCGCATCGCCAGTGCAGTGGGCCGGGCCGAAACGCTTCCACCAGCCACCGATCAGCATCGACCAGTTGCCACCGATCGAAGCGGTAATCCTGTCGCACAACCATTACGACCACCTCGATTATCAGGCCGTGCTCAGGCTGGCCGCCAAGACCAACCTGTTCCTGACCCCGCTCGGCGTCGGCGACACCCTGATCAAATGGGGCATCGAAGCCAGCAAAGTCCGCCAATACGACTGGTGGCAGGGCGCCGAAATTGCCGGCATCCGTTTCGTCGCCACACCGTCGCAACACTTCTCCGGCCGTGGTCTGTTCGATGGCAACAGCTCACTGTGGGCGTCATGGGTGATGATCGACGGCGACACGCGGATCTTCTTCAGTGGCGACAGCGGCTACTTCGACGGCTTCAAACGCATCGGCGAACAGTACGGCCCCTTCGACCTGACCCTGATGGAAACCGGCGCCTACAACGTCGAATGGCCACACGTGCACATGCAGCCCGAAGAAACCCTGCAAGCGCACATCGACCTCAAAGGCCGCTGGCTCTTCCCGATCCACAACGGCACCTTCGACCTGGCCATGCACGCCTGGCACGAACCGTTCGACCGGATCCTGGCATTGGCGTGGGAACGCAGTATTTCCATTACCACGCCGCAGATGGGCGAGGCGTTTAACATCGCTCAACCGCAACGCGGGGAGGCGTGGTGGTTGGCGGTTGAAGGGGAGAGTGAGGCGGTGGTGCAGAGCGCCTGATGAGTTGGAGACGGTTCGCGTCTAAGGGGGCGAACCGGTTGCTCCAGAACCAAGCCCTGAAATCTTGATCTTGTATTCGGCCATCGTAGTAACGGGTACCTCCCGGAATTTTCCACGAAGGATTTGCTGGAGATTCTCCAGAGGTATTCCCAGTCTTTGTGCAGCCTCAGATTCGCTCATGTCGCTGGACTCGATGAGCGAGACCAATTTTGTCGCGTACTCGGACTTGAGCAGCATCTCGCCTGTATGCTCAAGCCCTAAATCTTGATAAACATTGCCTGTGCTTTCTTCGATCTCGCTCATGTTTTTATCCTTACTCAGCCATCGCAAAATCCCCACGTCCCACCGCTTCCGACGAAACGCTCTGAAAACTCGCACTACGCCCCGGCGCAAACCCGGGAAAGAACACCAGCCCCTGCGCCTCGAACCGGTAAGCCAACGCCAGTCGCGCCGCATCCGCGACATCCTGCTGCGCTTCAAAGCGTTGGATGTCTTCAACCGGGACCTCAGCCTCTCGCGATAGCTGTTCCACGCTCCAGCCCAGCATCGCTCGGGCCTGGACGCAGTGCGTCGGGGTGAACTGGAAAAGGGCAATGCGTTCGAGGATGTGGTTCATCGCAAGAGAGGCCATGGTGTGCTCCGGGCTCAAGAGTGCTGATTGAAAATGTACTGTGTTTTTGTACAGTTGTTTTCGGCCGGGATCAAACGCATTTTTTGATTTGCGCTAATTCGCCGCCTCCAACCAGACGGACGGTGCCTGCCCGAGGATCCGCCGGAACATCGTCGAGAACGCCGCCGGGCTTTCATAACCGAAGTCCAGCGCGATGCGCGTCACCGCTTCACCTGAGGCCAAACGTGCCAGCGCCAGGACCACGCAAGCCTGCTGCCGCCATTGCCTGAAGCTCAGCCCGGTTTGTTGGCGAAACAGTCTGTTGAAGGTACGCAAGCTTATGTGTAATTGGTCAGCCCACTGCTGTGGTGATTGGTGGGCGTACGGCTGATGCAGAAAGGTCTGACACAGAGACAGGAGCTTTCCGTCAGTCGGCAGCGGAATGTGCAGCGGCAGCGGCGCACTGCGCGTCAATTCATGCAGCAACAGATCAATCAACACACCATCGCGCCCGCCGAGGTCATAGGTCAGCGGTACCTCCACCGCCTCCATCAGCAAATGCCGCATCAACGGCGACACGCTGATCACCTGACAGCGCTCCCCCAAATCCACTGCACCCGGTTCGATGTACAAGCTGCGCGTGCTGACCCCAAGCATCAACACCTCGTGCGCCACCCCCGGCGGAATCCACACCGCCCGCTGCGGCGGCACCACCCAGTTGCCGTCATGGGTGCTGACTTGCATCACCCCGGTCGCGCCATACAACAATTGCGCCCGTCGATGCGTGTGAAAAGGCAGCAAGTGACCGTGGGAATAATCCGTACCGATCGCCACCACCGCGCGCGGTGTGTCATCCAGCAGATTGATCGAAACATTGCGCATCAGGTGTTTCCCAGTGGTTGGCGTAAACGCAAACATTATTGGCTGAGTTGCTGAAGCAGGCCAAGCGATGCCGCTCTATCGTCGACCGTTCTCCCACCACGGACGCCTCGACATGTTCTATTTACTGCTGACCCTCTTCGGCTGCCTGACCGGTATCACCGCCGTGCTGTTCGGCTTCGGCGGCGGCTTCGTCGTGGTGCCGCTGCTGTATCGCCTGCTCACCGCCAGCCACGGCGTCGACGACCCGATCGGCCAGTCAGCGATGCACATCGCCGTCGCCACTTCGACCTGCGTGATGATCGTCAACGCCCTGATCGCCACCGACAAACACCGTCGCGCCAGCAATCTCATTCGTCATTACCTGTGGCCGTTGGGAGGGTTCATCGGAGTGGGTGCGGTCGTGGGTGCAATGGCGGCGGTGTGGGTCAGCGGCGACGTGATTCGCTATGCGTTCATCGGCTACCTCGGTGTAACCATTGTCGATTGCTTGCTCAGGCGCGGGTTTCTCACTCAGAACGCAGGCGTCATCCCACGCCGACTTGGCGCTACGGAAACTTCCGCAGGTGGTGTAGGCATCGGCGCCATTGCGACGTTTCTCGGTGTAGGCGGCAGCGTCATGACCGTGCCGTTGTTGCGCCGCTGTGGATTGAGCATGTCGCAAGCGACGTCCATGGCCAATCCGCTGAGTGTGCCGGTGGCAGTTGCGGGGACGCTGACGTACATGGCGCTTGCCGGGTTCAGTCAGGCTGACCTGGGCGCGTGGTTTGTCGGGTATGTGGATTTGCTGGCGTTTGCGGTGCTGACGGTTGGCTCGCTCATCGGGATTCGATTGGCCGCGCCATGGATTGGACGAATCCCGGATCGGGTGCATGCGCGTGTGTACATCGGGCTGTTGCTGATGGTGATGATCAGCATGTGCTTGAGTTGAAGGCGACAGCGCTCGATTCCCCCGCGCAACCTCGACATAATCCGCAACGTTTTCTCATGGGCAAAAGCCCAGTCACTCAAGGATGAAAGATGTATCGCGGACTGTTGCGAATCTCCGGCATGTTGATGCTCATCGGTTTAGTGCTCTCAACCCGGATATGGGCCGACGACAACAAGCCGGTGTATACCGGCACCCTGGGCAAAGCCGCGATCGTTGTGGAAATCGACACTCGCTACAGCGAGGGTCGTTACTTCTACAAAAAATACCGAAAAGACTTGGCGCTGGACATCAGCAAAGAAGACGATGCGCTGGTGATGGCCGAAGGCGCGGCGATGGATGGCCATTCGCGCCCGACTCTGCGCTTGCAGCCAAAACTCGACGGCTGGAGCGGCGAATGGAGCAACCCGGACGGGAAGATCCTGAAGGTCGAATTACAGCCCGCCAAGCTCCCCGATGTTCCCGCCGGTGCCTTGCCTTATTTCACCGAACTGCATGACAAGAACCCGTACGAGTACCTACGGTTGCAGGGTCTGCAACTTGTAAAAGGCAAAACCGAAACCTTCATGGGCTACACGGTGCAATGGTGGAGCGAGGCGAAGTCGGGGGCTTCGCTGTTTGAAGTGGTATCGGGTTATTCGCCGCAAGCGCGGGAGCGCATCAATCAATATTTGATGGCACGCTTGTGGGGCGAGGTGGACGCACACTTCAGCTGTGCGGGGAGCTACTCGCAATCCAGTCAACCGCTATGGTTGTCGTCTTCGGTGATGAGTGCGCGCATTGCTACCGAATATTATTGTGGCGGTGCCTATCCGGATCAAAACAATGAATCGCTCAACTTTGATACACAAACAGGGAAGTTGCTGACCCTTGAGGACGTTTTGTGGGTGGGGCAGGGCAAGCCCTTTCATTATGTGGAGGGATTGGAAGGCGCCTCTACAGTGTCCTCCGCTGACTATTACAATTACCGCTCCAAAGAATTCGCACCCTGGCTCGTCGCGCAGCTGCTAAAGCTTTATTCCACGGAAATGACCGTCGTCGCGGAAGGCGAAAACGAATGCGGGTACGACGAGCAAGAACCTTGGGCATTCCCATCCTGGTACTTCAGCGCAAACGGCATCACCTTCACGCCGTCGTATCCACATGTCGCCGCCGTGTGCGGATACGTCGAGTGGGGCGTGCTGCCTTATGACCTGATCAAACAGCACCCCGGCGGTGTTCCATTGCAATTGCCTTGATTCGCGCGTCGAAGGGGGTTGGAATCAGTCAGCGTGTTCGCAAGAATATGTTTCTTTTCTGTAGAAATTACATGGGGCCTACATGCTGATCTTTAACTGCACCGAAGCCGCCAGCAAATTCTTCAGCCGTGTCCACAAGGGCAAAAAGATCACGCCGGTGGATGCTAAACCGCCGTCCGCAATCATTGAAGATGATGAGCTGAGCGGCGCTGACGAGCAGTGGCTGGTGCACGCGATAACGGTACAACGCAAGCATGTGTTGCTGGTCATTCACGTCCAGACCCGCTATTGCCTGATTTTCGCTGATGCGAAAAAGGCTGACACAGAAGACTTTGTTGATCGATTCGTGGATCGTTGGGTCAAGGGGATAGTGATCAACGCACATCATCATGACCTCGGGCAGTGGCTTAACCCGGAGTTGATGTTGGCGCGGTTGAAACAGACTTGTGAGCATCAACGGTTCTATCGACGTAGCCATCGCAGCGCGCAAAAACACATTGATGAGATTGCATGGATTTTCCAGGACAAGGTCGCCCATACGGGGTCTTTGCCACCGGATGAAATCACAGCGATGGTATTTGACGAGCAAATGAATGACACACCGAGGAACAGCAAGGGCGCCAAGTCTTACTATTTTCCGAATGAGGAAATGGCGCTTCACTGGCTGCGTCATTACTGCTTTCTTGATGACGTCCAGCTTCATGCTGCCAAGGAGCGTCGCCAACAAATGGTTCGGGAAATTGCGGCCCTCGAGCGCAAAGCCTGGCTTGAAAAGTACGAGCAAGAAAACTCGAATAGTTAAGCTGCCCCCGCCATAATCCGCAGCGTATTTTTCAGCGCCGGCGCCTGTGTGCCGACGCGACCACCGACTCCTTCAAGGATTGATTCATGCTCAAGGGACTGATGCGCCTGGCGCCATATGCCGCGGCGCTGTTCACACTGATTTCCACCGCCCATGCCGAAGATGGCCGGCGCGTATTTACCGGTACGCTGGGTAAGACGCCGATTGTCGTGGAGCTCAATACCACACAGCCGGACGAAGTGACTGGCCGCTACTTCTATGAGAAGTACCATCGCGATCTGCCCCTAAGCGGCGCGTTGCAGGACAGCACACTTACTCTGACCGAGGGCAACAATCGTTACGGTGATGAAAAGCCTCTGCCAACGTTGAAGCTGGAAGAGAACGGCGACGGCTGGCAGGGCGAGTGGCAAAGTCCGAAGGGCAAGAAACTGTCAGTGCAACTCACCGAGGCCAAAACTCCAACACCAACCGCTAACACGCTGCCAATCATCGCCGCGCTGCCGAGCGGCGAGTTGTACGAATACTTGCGAGTGCAGGGGCTCAATCTCAAAGCCACGAAGCAAGAGACCTTCATGGGCTACACCCTGCAATGGTGGACGGAGCCCGACTCGAAAATTGCCCTGTTCAGTGTGGAATCCGGTTTGCCGAAAGATGATCTGCAACGGGTTAATCAGCAATTGCTGGGACGGCTCTGGCTTGAAGTGATCCGTTATCACAGTTGCCAATTGAGTGGCGGAGAGAACGTCGACTTCATGCAGCAGGCAGAACCGAAAATGATCTCGCCAGCGGTAGTCAGCTTGAACATCTCGACCAGCTATTACTGCGGCGGCGCGCATCCTGATTTTGGCGATTCACCCCTCAACATTGATGTAAAAACCGGCCACCCATTGTCACTCGAAGATGTCTTTTGGGTAGGTAAGGGCACGCCGATTTTGCATGCCGAGCGCGACAGCCTGGGCGACAAACCTCTTAGCGAGGCCGAAAGTAACGCGCGCTATCAGTACGTAAGCAAAGAGTTGGTACCTTGGGTAATCAAGCAATTCACCGCCCTGTACCCCACAGAAATGAAGAAACCGACGGGAGATGACGACTGCAACTTCCAGGATGAGAGCATCTGGGGCACTTCACCTTGGTACTTCACCGAGAAGGGCTTGTACCTCGGCGCCTATTTCGCTCGCGTGCAACGCTCTTGCGATTCACCCGACTGGTCGATCCTGCCGTACTCGCTGATCAAACAACACCCCGGCGCCGCCAAACTGCAACTGCCCCAGGGCTAACCGTCACTCCAGACCCGGCGCTTCACGAATAATGAAGTGATCCAGGTTCTCGATATTGGCATTGAAGACCTCGAAAGGCTTTTCGGGGTTCTTCTTGCCCGGCACCTGCTTCAACTCCGGCGTCACCCCATAGAAAAAACAGAACAACGCCTTGTCGCTATCCACCGCGTGCTTGATCTCCTCCAGAAACGCCTTGCGCTTGCGGTAGTTGTCGATCAGCTTCTTGTTCAGATAAACGCTGACCGGATACGGCTTCTTCTTACTGTCCTCGGGTTTCTTGAACCAGACCTTGTCTTCGAAATCGATACGAAAACTGGCACTGTGAAAGTCCTCGATCTTCTTGATCCGCCCCCAGTAAATCAGCCCCTTGTTGTCCGTCAGATACTCGATCTTCTTGAAGAACGAACTGTACGGCGCCGAATGCTCGCCGACCTTCAACGGCATCCGCTTAAGCAACTCCTTGTCCGCGAAGTTGGAAACAAAACACTCCACCGGATGCGCAAACACACTGGTCTTGTCCGGCGCCGACTCACGACTCGCCGACTCTTTACCACCGTCCGCCGCCGCCCGCACCGGGTCATCCCGCAACACATCCGCCACCCCCGTTGGCGCGATAGGCTTGCGCACATACTCACGGCGGGTCAGCAACAACTCCGAAGGGAAGTGTTCCTCACGCCCGTCATCCACCTCGCCATCCGCCGTCTCAACGCCAGAAGCCAAAGCCTTCAAACTCACATACGGACAACCCGCGACGTGCTGCGTAGTGGGCAGATTCTTGAAGTGCGGCGTACGTACGTAATTCACGTTCTTGGCGTTGAAGGTGCCCAACTCGTTGGACGCCTCGAACGCTGAACGACAGGCATCGTTGGGGCACTGGAAGTGTTCCTTCGCGGAATCGAAGGCCACCGTCTCATCGAAATTGAGATCGCGAACGTCATAGATCGACAACTTGTCATCGAGGCTGCGGCAGTAGGCGAGATCGAATTTCATGGTGGGGCTCGGATCCTTGAGTGGGGGAGGGGTATTAATAGCGGGAGGCGGCGCGGGTTGCACTGATTGTTTTCAGGATGATGCGGAATCTGTGGGAGGTAGCCTGCTGGCGACTCTTGGCATCAACCAGATTTCAATTCTCACGCCGCCATTGCAGGCTACGCATCTCCCTGTGGCGAGGGAGCTTGCTCCCGCTGGGCTGCGGAGCAGTCCCAAGCATTTTGAGGCAAAAAAATCCGCTGCTTGAGCCTCAAACAGCGGATCTTGAAACCCTCAGCAACCACGCAACAATCGCGAAGCCCTACGCCACCAGGATTCCTGCCGATTGAACTGATCCTCCGCCAGCAAACAAGGCATATCCCGCAAACGAATCCACGGCTCGTCCTGCCAGTGCAACGTACTCAGCGACATCTGCGGCCAGCTCAGAACACTCAACGTCGGACGCTCAACCGAGCGCGCCGGGCGAGCATCACGCAGGGCGGGCACAACCTGATGAGTCAGCCACTCGCGAAGCTGCCGATGCTCAGGACAGTAGTGATAAATCAGCAGCGCATACACGCCGGACTCACTCACCATCATTTGGTCCTCCGCTTCGCCATAGGTCTCCACGCGCATCATCTGCTGCTGATCAGCGTCGAGTTTACGCAATTGGCGCTCATCAAGATGTTTGCCCATCAACCGGCCCAGCTCATGGACACAGAACCACGCTTGGTTCTCAACCAGAAGGGCGTGCAAATGGGTTTTGTTGCGGACGAAACGAGTAGGAAGAAGTGTTTCAGACATGGCATGCCTCCTGACCAAGAGGCACGGGATTCGAACGGCGGGTACAGCGATTCACCTTCATCATGAAGGTTTGATATTCAGGCATTTCCATTTACCTCTGGCTGCTTTCTTAGGGCATTCGTTAGGGTGTCGGGAGCTAAGAAACCCACCAGAGACGGGCCGGACATATTCCCCTTTCGGGTCTTGTATTCGCCCACTCCCGACATAACGGGATTTTTCGCAGGCGTAGAGAAACCGCAGACGAAAAAAAGCCGCATGACTGTCGGGTGCGGAGGACCGCTCTGGTTTGTAGAGTTTCTTAGGCTCGGAGCTGAGGGTAGCCTTAGAAAAAAAGGGGGTCAAGCAAACGGTCCCTGACTAGACCATTGCTGTTGTTGCTTCGGCATTTTGCAATGATGGCACTTGATGTACATTGTCGGACGACACCAAACTGATGGTTAGCCGGCGAGGCTAAACGTTGCATGGCTTATGTAACGGTTCATAGGGAGTGAAGATGGCAAAGCTAAGGCCTAGAGCAAGGATCGTACGAACAATTGGAGACCAATTAATAAGCGGCCCAGAAGCAGCTCTGATTGAATTGGTGAAAAATGCTTTCGACGCTGATTCTCCTTCCGTGCATATCAAGATAGCTCCGCCGGAGGATGGCAAAGGAAACGATGACGAGGGATCGATTACGGTCGTAGATGCTGGGCACGGTATGAGTGCGGCTGATCTCCTAGATAAATGGTTTGAACCAGCCACAAGTGACAAGGTTACCAGGAAGTCAAGCCCCGAAAAAAAACGAACCATGCTAGGTGCCAAAGGAGTTGGTCGATTTGCAACGGCGCGATTGGGCAAGAAGCTGCATCTAA
This sequence comes from Pseudomonas sp. ZY71, assembly GCF_036542145.1. Lineage (NCBI taxonomy): Bacteria > Pseudomonadati > Pseudomonadota > Gammaproteobacteria > Pseudomonadales > Pseudomonadaceae > Pseudomonas > Pseudomonas sp. ZY71. The sequence goes on along the minus strand of NZ_CP144274.1, from coordinate 5,075,456 downwards.
AAACTAAAAGCATCGACTCGAATAGTTCATTAGAAGTAAGTGAAATAATCGTTGATTGGGATTTGTTTGATAAGACTCTTTATCTCGACCAAGTTGATATTGATATCTCTACTAGGCCTGGAAGTAAGGAGGAGTGTCCAGGTGTTACTCTGGTAATCACCGGTCTTCGGGATCAGTGGACAAAAAAACAACTTGAGTTACTCGTGAGGGAGTTGCGGCGCCTAGCTTCACCAATAAAGGCTCGCGAAGATGAATTTAAGATATACCTGGATATAAGCTCATTTAAAAAAGACGTTCATGGATTTGACGGGCAAACTATTGTTGCTGGAGCTCTAGAAGGAGTGGAAGGCATCGAAGATGAATCGTTTGATCCGCAAGAAATAAAGCCGTTCGCGATTGACAAAATATTTCATTATATGGTCGAGGGGCAATTTGATCGCGATGGTGGGTTCGCAGGATACTTTATAAATCAGAGAGGTGATGGTGTTCGGCAAGAAATAAATATTTCAGCGACGGAGCCATCTTCTGAAGAGTCTAAGTGTGGTGCGGTCTCGTTGCGGTTAAATATATACGATCGCGAGAGTGAGGCGGTAGTTGAGTTGTTCGAAAAGCTAGGGCTGGGGGGGATTGGGCGCCTAGATGCAAAACGAGTATTAGACGAGAATATAGGGATTGGTATATATCGCGGCGGTTTTCGCATCAGACCATATGGTGATGCCGAATCGGATTGGCTAGAGCTAGAACGGATGCGAGTTCAAAATCCTTCTAAAAAGCTGGGTTTGAACCAAGTCTGGGGATTGGTCGAAATAAAGGATGAAAAAGAGTCTGGCTTAGTAGAGAGAAGTAGTCGGGAGGGGTTGGAGCACAATGGAGCATTTCTACGACTGAAACGACTCGTAGCTGAGCTGTTAACTCATATTGAAGCAATGCGCCAAGACTTTAGGCAGGCTGCTGGATTAAGTAGGAAGTCCGCAACTGACACGGAGTCAGTACGCAGTAAAGCTAACTTGAGTGCGACCACCCGTGCTGTGGCAACTCTTCCTGCCCAGTACAGAAATAAAATTGAGCGAGCAATGAAAGCTGATAGCTTAGCTTTGAAAACGTCTATTGCAGAACTTGAGACTTACCAGCAGGCGCTTTCCTCTAGATCGACGCTTGGGCTTGTTGTTGCACAGATACTACATGACGGCAGACGCTTTCTATCGGATATCGCCACGCGATCTAAACGATTGTCTGACGGCGCACCGCGGCTGAGAGAAGAATCCAAGTTTGGCGATCATTTTCGCTCTGTTTTTGGAAAAGAGGCTTATTCCATACATCATTCTTCCGGACAATTAAGTAAGTTGTTCAAAGCTCTCGATCCGATCTCCGGAAAGAGAAGAGGTCGAAGTCAGATTTTTAAAGTGACTTCTGTATTGGATCGGTGTATTGGTTTATTTAGCGACAGCATTGCTGAAGCATCAATCGTGCTCGAGATGCCGGACGAAGAACTACACCCCCATGTAATCGGCTTTGAATCAGACTTGATGGCAGCGCTGATAAATATTATAGATAATGCAATCCATTGGTTAAGTGTTAGTCCTGAGTATCCGAGGCAACTGGCTTTTTCTGTAAGTATGTCTAAGAAGTATGTGAGAGTTGCTGTTTCGAATAACGGTCCTCTGATTGCAGATCGCTTTCATGGGAATTTATTTCATCCAGGATTCTCCCTCAAGACAGAGGGGTCGGGTATCGGGTTGGCTATCGCTAGGGAAGCAATGAGAGCAAGCAAAGGAGATGTCGCATTTGATCCTCTAGCAGATCAAACGACTTTTGTAATTGAAATGCAGAGAGCTCCTATATAATGAATTCACCAGTGATTACTTTAAAAATTTTAATTGTAGAAGATGAAGATTCAAAGCTGATGGAATGGCAAGATGCTATAGATTCGCATAATGCAGACTCTGAAGCTAAAGGGTTCTCCATTGATTTTCTAGCGTCTAAAACAGTTACTGGTGCTAAAGAACTGTTAGATCTCCACCGGTTTGATGCTGCGGTAGTTGACTTGCGCTTGCAGACTGAGGTCGGTGTTGCTGCAAATAACAGTGACGGGAACATATTTGTACGTCACCTGATAAGCGCATTGCCAATGGGGGTCGCGGTATATACCGGTCAGCGTGTAGACGCTGATGTAGGTAGCTATGGTAGCCCTCAGGTTGAAGTTATGGATAAGGGGGACGGTTTTGATCAGGTTTTTAATTGGTTGACAAGTAACAAAGATGTATTTTTAAAGTTGCGAGGGGTTAAAGCGACGTATAATAGAGAAACCGCGAAGATCTTCTATAAGTCTATTTGGCCTCGCTGGCAGCACTGGACATCAGATTTATCCCAAGATCTAACGGAAGTAGTCGCAAGGCACGTAATTGCACATGTGCATGATGCGCTCTTGGTTGCTGGTGGAGATTCGACTCACCCTGAGGAAACATATTTCGTTCCTCCTATGAAAGAGCGTTTGGATACTGGAGATTTGGTTGATTTCGAAGGGCGGAAGTGGATAGTAGTTTCTCCTCGATGCGATTTAGCGAATCAAGGGAAAGTAAAAACTATTCTTATGGCTGCCTTGGAAGATATATCGGAAAAGTGGGGCGCTTTAATAGCTGCTAATTCAAATGCTTCTCGGGAAAAAATTAAAAAACTTATTCAGCATGATGGATCTTTGAAGCAACATTTTTTGTTGCCGATGCGCGACGTTTCTTCAGTGCCGCAGGGGCCTTGGATGGTTCAGTTCGATGATATTTGTGCATTGCCTTCAGAGATGGCTTTAGTCGAGTTGGTTCCATTAAGGTTTGCGTCATTATCACCTATGTTTGTGCCATCATTAGTTGAACGTTTTGGGGGGTATTTTAGTCGGATAGGCACGCCCGGGTTTTCAAGCGAGTAAGAAGCTATGCGAAAAGAATGATGCATTCATTATGGGTGCATTGTTCTATATTTTATAAAGTTAGTATGGGGTGAGTGTGAGGTTATGGCCAAGACTGGTAGTGTATTTCCATATTAGGTATTACCGCAATTAGCCAGTCTAAATTTAATGATTTGTCTCTCGTGCCGCATTCCCATATGTCAATCACTCGCCAGCCATTTCTAAGTAAAGTGTTTCTATTTTTGATGTCTCGAGTTATATTATCTAAGAATTTTTTTGACCAGAATTCTTTTCTGGTTGCAGGCGTTGAGCTTAACCTGCATCGTGGATGTCGGTGCCAGAAGCACCCATTTACAAATATGCAAAGACGGTACCGCTTTATGACGATATCGGGTTTTCCAGGAATGCCTGCTTGATGGAGTCTGTACCGAAAGCCGTGCGAGTATATAAATTTTCTTACTTTGATTTCTGGCGAAGTATTTTTGTTTTTTATGTTGGCCATAAATTTCGATCTAGTCGCAGTGCTAACGATATCCATGATTAACTCCTAAGTTGGTTTATGAGTAGTAAGATTTTTGAAGGTAATATGAAGTCACCGAATCCAATTCAAATTGTAGATCTTTTTGCGGGGCCGGGAGGCCTAGGTGAAGGTTTTTCGTCTTTTTACGAAGGGCGACGCTTCAATATTATTGTTTCAGCGGAGGCGGATCCGGTCGCAAGAGAGACCCTTAGGCTACGAGCATTTTATCGACTTCTAAGAAATAAAAAATCACCTGCTTTAAAGGACTATTACGACTTCTGTAATGGTTACTCTCCACAGCCATGGACCGCTGCTAGCGAAGATGAGTGGGAAAAGGCTGGAGAGGAAGCGAAGTGTATTACGTTAGGCACCAAAGCGGGAGATGACGAACTTGATAATATTCTTGATTTTAAGCTAGATGAGAGTCGACCTTGGGTGCTTATAGGTGGTCCACCTTGTCAGGCATATTCTCTAGCGGGAAGATCAAGAAATAAGAGTAAAGCAAACTATACTCCTGAGGGAGATCATCGCCATTTTTTGTATAAAGAATATTTGAGAATAATTCAGGAACGTCAGCCTACGGTTTTCGTTATGGAGAATGTGAAAGGTATACTTTCTTCGAAGATTGACGGTGAGAGTATTTTTCAGAAAATTCTACAAGATCTCTCTGATCCCGATAAGGCTTTAGGTGTTTCTCGTTCAGGTAAGAAGTATAGGATTTGTTCTTTTGTCAGTGATAGCGCCGCAGGGGCGGGTGTCGGTTACGAGATTGATCCTCGGGAATATATAATACGAGCGGAAAAATACGGTATTCCTCAAGCCAGGCATCGAGTTATTCTGCTTGGTATCGCTGTTGATAGTAATGAGGATGTGCCAGCTTATACGAAGCTTGAAAACTTTTTTGAACCTGTGAGCGTTCGTGACGTTATTAAAGACCTTCCGAAGATTAGAAGTCGGCTTACGAAGCAATTTGATAGTGATGATGTCTGGCGAAGCGTGGTTTTAAGCGAGTTGGATCAGCTCATTGCTAGTGTAGATGCAAAGAAAAATGAAAGTTTGTCTTTGGAATTAGACGTAGCGCGCAATACTTTAATTAACGGTGATTTGAGCGTGGGGGCGTTACGTTTTCCCGATTATAATCCAGATGTCAGTAGCCCGTTAGGGGGTTGGTTTCATGATAATGCGTTAGAGCGATGGTTAAACCATGACGCGCGTGGTCATATGACTTCTGATCTTCGTCGGTATATATATGCTGCGTCTTTTGCAAAGGTCAATGGCTACTCCCCAAAAGGTCATTTGGAATTTAATTTACCAGGTCTGGCTCCGGCGCATAAAAATTGGGAGTCTGGAAAATTTAGTGACCGTTTCAGGGTTCAGTGTGCCCAATCTCCGTCCACGACAATAACCAGTCATATCTCTAAAGACGGCCATTATTTCATCCACTACGATCCCGCTCAATGCCGAAGCTTGAGTGTTCGGGAAGCTGCCCGTCTACAGACATTCCCAGATAACTATTTTTTTCAGGGGAATCGGTCCCAGCAGTATCACCAAGTAGGTAATGCGGTTCCTCCTCTGCTTGCTTATAAAATAGCTTCTGTGGTTTCTGCGGTTTTAGATGGGGTCGGGGTGTAAGTGCCGATTTTAAGTTTCTAACTGTTTTTTATGATGTTGAACTTTGAGCGATTTTAATGGATTACTTAAAGGCTATAAAAATAGGTAAGGATACGAACACTCCTTATAATGAAATTGCACGAAAAATATTTTTGACATTTCCCACGCATGCATTTATAGGAAATGAGGAGCATCAATATTCCGTATATAATGAGATATCTAAATTTTTTGATGTTCCAATTAGCTCTGTCCACGTTGCAGGATTGGCAAAAATAGGTAAAAGCATTCATAAGGGTCGTGATTTCGAACCCGGTGTTTCGGATTTAGATATCGCTATTATTGATGTTCGTTTGTTTTTAAAGTACATGGAGTATGTTTGTAAGGTTTCAAAGAATTACACAGATTTAACTAGATTTCCTATGGTGGGCGTTACTTCTACTTGTGAGTCTTACTTGAAATACTTATCGAAAGGGATTTTTCGACCTGATTTGATGGTTAATGGAGAGAAGCGGGCAGAAATTAATAATTTTTTTGGCGTTTTGTCTTCGAAGTATAGTGGTCTTTTCAGCTCCATAAATGCTGCTGTGTATATGTCTGAAACGTTTTTTGAGAATAAACAAAGATCGGTTATAACGAATGTTGTTAAAAATGGGGTTTACTGATGGTTGAGTATAGAGTGCGATCAGTTTCGCTTTTGAATTTGGTGAATGATATTAAGGCGGGGCGTTTGATCCCTGATGCTTATTTTCAAAGAAACTTGGTCTGGCGAGATGTTCATAAAAAAGATTTTATAAAAACTATTCTTCTGGGGTTTCCATTTCCGCAAATTTTTATATCCAAAGGTAAAGTGGATGTTGAGACTATGTCTACAGTTTCATGCATAGTCGATGGGCAGCAGAGAAGCGATGCAATTGTAAATTTTATTGCGGATAAACTCGAAGTTGAAGGCGCTAAATATAGCGATCTTCCTGAAAAACAGAAGTCTGAATTTCTAAAATATGAGATCGCGGTAATTGAACTAGATCTGGAGAATGATGATCCAAAAGTTCAAGAGATATTTCAACGTATCAATCGCACTTCGAACTCACTAACGTCTATTGAGAAATTAGCTTCTCAATACTCTACATCGGATTTCATGTTAGTGGCGAAGTTTCTTTCTGATCACATTTCTTTGGATAGAAAAGAGGAGGATGACTTTCGAGAGGATCCTAATGTTCCAGAAGAGTTCTATTTGTGGGCCAACTCGAAAAACATTAAAAATTTTTCTAAGTTGGTTAATGAGAAGGGTGTCTTTAACAGTCATGAAATAGCGCGAAAAACAAATTTGATGCACGTTTTGAATATCATTTCTGCAGTGATTGGTGGATTTTCAAATCGAAATGAGAAGGCGATCCAGCATCTAGATGATTACGCTACGTCATTCAATGAGCGAGATGTAGTAGTCGATGCTTTAGAGAGAGCGGCTGACTTTATCCTGAAAGTTGGTTTTAGAGGGAAGTCGTATTGGTTGAATAAAGCTAATTTCTTTTCCCTGGTTATTGCTGTCGTGTCACTTCAGGAACAAGGCGTTATTCTAGATCCCTCTAAGGTAAAATTGATTCTCGAGTCTTTCGAACGTACCCTTCCTGAGGATTATAGGTTGGCTGCGACTGAGGCGGTTAATAGCACTAGAGCGCGCCAATTAAGAAATAAGTATCTAATCGATCAGTTGAGTCGTGGTCTTAAGTGATTTTTGTTTTGGCTAAACATATTAAAAAGGCCTCTTTCGAGGCCTTTTTCGATGGTGGGAGTATTAATCCCAGCTCAGAGCCCCACCAGTCTGATACTCAATAACCCGCGTCTCAAAGAAATTCTTCTCTTTCTTCAAGTCCATAATCTCGCTCATCCAAGGGAACGGGTTAGTCGTCCCTGGATACTCTTCCTTCAAACCAATCTGGCTCAAACGACGGTTAGCGATGAACTTCAGGTAGTCCTCCATCATCGCCGCATTCATACCCAACACCCCACGAGGCATGGTGTCACGCGCGTATTCAATCTCCAGCTGCGTACCCTGCAGAATCATCTGGGTCGCTTCTTCCTTCATCTCAGCATCCCACAAATGCGGGTTTTCGATTTTGATCTGGTTGATCACGTCGATGCCGAAGTTCAGGTGCATGGATTCGTCGCGCAGGATGTATTGGAACTGCTCGGCGACGCCGGTCATTTTGTTGCGGCGGCCCATGGAGAGGATCTGGGTGAAGCCGCAGTAGAAGAAGATGCCTTCCAGAACGCAGTAGTAGGCGATCAGGTTGCGCAGCAGCTCTTTATCGGTGTCCGGGGTGCCGGTTTCGAACTTCGGATCGGAGATCGAACGGGTGTATTTCAGGCCCCAGGCTGCTTTTTTAGCGACCGATGGAATCTCGTGGTACATGTTGAAGATTTCGCCTTCATCCATGGCCAGCGATTCGATGCAGTACTGGTAGGCGTGGGTGTGGATCGCCTCTTCGAAAGCCTGGCGCAGGATGTACTGGCGGCATTCCGGGTTGGTGATCAGGCGGTACACGGCCAGTACCAGGTTGTTGGCAACCAGGGAGTCGGCGGTGGAGAAGAAGCCGAGGTTGCGCATGACGATGCGGCGCTCGTCGTCGGTCAGGCCTTCCGGGTCTTTCCAGAGGGCGATGTCGGCGGTCATGTTGACTTCTTGCGGCATCCAGTGGTTTGCGCAACCGTCCAGATATTTCTGCCAGGCCCAGTCGTACTTGAATGGCACGAGTTGGTTGAGGTCGGCGCGGCAGTTGATCATGCGCTTTTCGTCAACGGCGACACGGGCGGAGGCGCCTTCGAGTTCGGCGAGGCCTTCGGCGACGTCGAGGGAGTTCAGTGCAGCCTTGGCGCGGGCGACAGCGGCCGAGTCGTCGGCGGTCACGGCGCGGGCTTCGATCGCGGCGGCACCACCAGCGTTGTCGAGGCGGTCCATGTTGGCTTCAGTAGCGTGGCCGGCGTTGGCGCCTTTCACGGTTGCTACTTCACTGTCTTCTTTGTCGAATTCGTCCCAGCTCAGCATGACGTGTCGTCTCCTGCGTGAGGGCCTGTGCCCGTGTGAAACCTGATTGGTTGGTTTTTCACACGGTCGTACAGACCGCGTTGGATGTCGTTTTTTGCAGCGATGCACGCAGGCAAATAAACAGAAATTTTGACGGGTTCCGAGAGCCTCTGATGGGCGCAATCAGCGTTGAACGCTGCTGCGGGGCTTCAGAATGGCTTTTGCTCCCTGTAAGGGAATATTGCTGACCCGTATGGGGCGGCATTATAGGGAAAAAAACACGGCTGTGCTGAGGCGAATCCGCGCATGGAGCGGTCGAGGAGGGTGGTTTTTCGACGAGAGTGAGGGTTTACAGGGCTTTGCCGGGGATAGATTTTTTTCGTAAAAATCTCGCCATTGTGAATTTGCTCAAAAAACGAACAAAAAAATCGGTTTTTCACTACATCTAGTGTTTTGCAAGCATTTCTGACGGTTTCAAACACAACTGAGCCCGACCGAAGTCGGGCTGGAATCGACCCTCAATGAAGCGCTGAGAGATCCAATTCGGTGCAGTCTCGAATCATCAATTGGTGCAACCGTTGCCCATCACGCTGTAACGCAGGATGTGACGCTGACCTTTAGAGTCGTCGTACTCCATTTTTGCCGGTACTACTTCGCAGACGTTGGGAATTTCACTCATCGATACAACGTTGGCGATGTCCAGGTGAGTGGAGTAAGTGTATTCCTCGATCACCGGTTGTTGCTGTGCGACATCAGTCGGGACCTCATCTGCCATGGCGGTTGCGCACAGACTGCTGAGGGCCAGAACCAATAAAGCTTTCATTTCAGATTTACCTTTTTGAGGTCGAGTGGGGTCACGCAACCTTTATGGGGTTGCGTGTGTAACTTCATCGTTTGCAGTTATTACTTGAGAGCTGGATTAACGGCCTTCGTGGGGGCTGTATCGTTGTTAATCGCATTTGCCTTGTTGGCGAGGTGGATTTTAGGGAGATGGGGCGGGGGTAAACAGAGCGGGTTTTGATAAACACCTTTGGCAGATTTGGTAACAATCCCTTGATATGGGGGTTGATAACCGGGTGGTTTGTCTGGGATACCGAGGTGTCTGATTCGCTTGCAGGCAAGCTCCCACAGGGGATTGGGGGTGTTTGGGAGATTTGCGTGCGGGGTAGGTGGAGGATTTGTAGGGGCTTGTTACTACCATCGTCGAATGGTTCTATGGCCCCCGCCCCGTTACAACAGGGTCATACAAAAACAACTATTACACCGAGGTAGGAAAGATGAGTGCGGCTTCTCTGTATCCCGTTCGTCCCGAGGTTCTGGCTAACACGCTGACTGACGAGGCGACCTACAAAGCCATGTACCAGCAGTCGGTCGTCAACCCTGACGGCTTCTGGCGCGAGCAAGCCAAGCGTCTCGACTGGATCAAGCCTTTCACCACGGTGAAACAGACGTCGTTCGACGATCACCATGTCGACATCAAGTGGTTTGCCGACGGCACCCTGAACGTTTCCTACAACTGCCTCGACCGTCATCTGGCCGAGCGCGGCGATCAAGTCGCAATCATTTGGGAAGGCGACGATCCTTCCGAAAGCCGCAACATCACCTACCGCGAACTGCACGAACAAGTGTGCAAACTCGCCAACGCCCTGCGTGGTCAGGACGTGCATCGCGGCGACGTGGTGACCATTTATATGCCGATGATTCCCGAAGCCGTGGTCGCCATGCTGGCCTGCACCCGGATCGGCGCGATTCACTCGGTGGTGTTCGGCGGTTTCTCGCCGGAAGCCCTGGCCGGTCGCATCATCGACTGCAAATCGAAAGTGGTGATCACCGCTGACGAGGGTATTCGCGCCGGCAAGAAGATTTCCCTCAAGGCCAACGTCGACGACGCGCTGACCAACCCGGAAACCAGCAGCATTCAGAAAGTCATCGTCTGCAAGCGTACCGGTGGCGACATCAAGTGGAACCAGCATCGCGACATCTGGTACGAAGACCTGATGAAAGTGGCGGGCACCGTTTGCGCGCCGAAAGAGATGGGCGCCGAAGAAGCGCTGTTCATCCTTTATACCTCCGGCTCGACCGGCAAGCCGAAGGGCGTGCAACACACCACCGGCGGTTATCTGCTGTACGCGGCGATGACCCACGAGCGCGTGTTCGATTACCGTCCGGGCGAAGTTTACTGGTGCACCGCCGACGTCGGCTGGGTCACCGGCCACAGCTACATCGTCTACGGCCCGCTGGCCAACGGCGCGACCACGCTGCTGTTCGAAGGCGTGCCGAACTATCCGGACATCACCCGGGTGGCGAAGATCGTCGACAAGCACAAGGTCAACATCCTCTACACCGCACCGACCGCGATCCGCGCGATGATGGCCTCGGGTCAGGCTGCGGTTGAAGGCGCGGATGGCAGCAGCCTGCGTCTGCTCGGTTCCGTGGGCGAGCCGATCAACCCGGAAGCCTGGGACTGGTATTACAAGAATGTCGGCAAGTCGCGTTGCCCGATCGTCGATACCTGGTGGCAGACCGAAACCGGCGGCAACATGATGAGCCCGCTGCCGGGCGCTCACGCGCTGAAGCCGGGTTCGGCGGCGCGTCCGTTCTTCGGTGTGGTGCCGGCGCTGGTCGACAACCTCGGTAACATCATCGAGGGCGAGGCTGAAGGCAATCTGGTGATTCTCGATTCGTGGCCAGGTCAGGCGCGCACGCTGTATGGCGACCATGATCGTTTCGTCGATACCTACTTCAAGACCTTCCGTGGCATGTACTTCACCGGTGACGGCGCGCGTCGTGATGCCGATGGTTACTACTGGATCACCGGGCGTGTCGATGACGTGCTCAACGTGTCCGGTCACCGCATGGGCACGGCCGAGATCGAGAGCGCGATGGTTGCGCATCCGAAAGTTGCCGAGGCGGCGGTGGTGGGTGTGCCGCATGACATCAAGGGGCAGGGCATTTATGTCTATGTCACGTTGAAGAATGGCGAGGAACCGACCGAGCAACTGCGTCTGGAACTGAAGAACTGGGTGCGCAAAGAGATCGGGCCGATTGCTTCGCCGGACGTGATCCAGTGGGCGCCGGGGCTGCCGAAGACGCGTTCGGGCAAGATCATGCGCCGCATTCTGCGCAAGATTGCCACGGCGGAATATGACGGGTTGGGGGATATCTCAACGCTGGCGGATCCGGGTGTGGTGCAGCATTTGATTGATACGCACAAGACCATGAATGTGGCTTAAGCGTTAGAAGCATAGGAGCCCTGTCCGGTTTTGCCGGGCGGGGCTTTTTTGTGTCTGGAGGTTTTGTGGTGACTGGGCTGGCCTCTTCGCGAGCAGGCTCACTCCTACAATTGACCGGGTTCCTTCAGATGGAATGCGATCCCTGTAGGAGTGAGCCTGCTCGCGATAGCAATCTGTCAGACGCCATCGCAGTCCATTGTCAGACCACCAACGCACCCAACCAATAATTATCGATCTCCCCCGTAAGACATTTCCCGCTGTTACCCAACACCTTCCACGTAACCGAATGTGTAACCGCCCGCCCCGCGACGGGGCAAAGGGAAACGTATCGCCCCGTTTTAGAGCCTCGAAATCCCCGGTGAAAAATAAGACACAACGCTGCGCTTGCCGGATTAGAAGGGTTTGCGAATAATAGGCCCGCAATTTGCAGCATAGATCGGTTCACTGTCTTTCGCTCTTGCATGAAATTGCAGGGCTGTCAATGCGCCAAAGTCGCTTTCTCTGTGCATCTGTAATTAGTTGTCGCATTGAAGAAATATCGGCTTCCGGCCTGTCGTTAGAATGCCGATCACTCGCTCATCGTGGCTGACGTTGAAACCTTCTTCGGTTTCAATGGGAAACTTCCCACCGATGCAGCAACCGATTTCCCGATTCACCCATTCGCATATTGGGCTGTCGCTCACTCTGCCGTTTTTGCCCTTTACCGATGGAGTCCCAAGATGAAGAAACTTGTGCTGCTTGGCGCCCTGGCACTGTCCGTGCTGTCGATGAACGCCTTCGCTGACGAAAAACCTCTGAAGATCGGTATCGAAGCGGCTTACCCTCCGTTCGCCTCGAAAGCGCCGGATGGCAGCATCGTCGGTTTCGACTACGACATCGGCAACGCTCTGTGCGAGCAGATGCAGGTCAAGTGTGTGTGGGTCGAGCAAGAGTTCGACGGTCTGATCCCGGCACTGAAAGTGCGCAAGATCGACGCGATCCTGTCGTCCATGTCGATCACCGAAGATCGCAAGAAGTCGGTCGACTTCACCAACAAGTACTACAACACCCCGGCACGTCTGGTCATGAAGGCCGGTACTCAGGTCAGCGAAAACCTGAGCGAGCTGAAGGGCAAGAACATCGGCGTGCAACGTGGTTCGATCCACGAGCGTTTCGCCCGCGAAGTCCTCGCGCCACTGGGTGCCGAGATCAAGCCGTACGGCTCGCAGAACGAAATCTACCTCGACGTGGCCGCCGGTCGTCTCGACGGTACCGTGGCTGACGCCACCCTGCTGCAAGATGGCTTCCTCAACACCGACGCCGGCAAAGGCTTCGCGTTTGCAGGTCCTGCGTTCACCGACGTCAAATACTTCGGCGACGGCGTAGGCATTGCCGTGCGTAAGGGCGACGCCCTGAAAGACAAGATCAACGCTGCCATCGCGGCCATCCGCGAAAACGGCAAATACAAAGCAATCCAGGACAAGTACTTCGCCTTCGATATCTACGGCAAGTAAGACGTCTCTGCGACAAGTCCGAAATGGCGCAAGCAACAGGATCTCTGCGGTTTGCGCCATTTTTTCATCCCAACTTTCGAGGACCTGAATCATGTTGAAAGGCTACGGGGCTGTCATCCTCGATGGCGCATGGCTGACGCTTCAGCTCGCCTTGTCGTCCATGGCTCTGGCCATCGTTCTCGGGCTGATCGGTGTCGCGTTGCGCCTGTCGCCGGTGCGCTGGCTGGCCTGGCTGGGCGATCTGTATTCCACGGTGATCCGCGGGATTCCCGATCTGGTGCTGATCCTGCTGATCTTCTACGGCGGTCAGGACTTGCTCAACCGCGTCGCACCGATGCTCGGCTACGACGACTACATCGACCTGAACCCGCTGGCCGCCGGTATCGGCACCCTCGGTTTCATCTTCGGTGCGTACCTGTCGGAAACCTTCCGTGGCGCGTTCATGGCCATTCCCAAAGGTCAGGCTGAAGCGGGCATGGCGTACGGCATGAGCAGTTTTCAGGTGTTCTTCCGGGTGATGGTGCCGCAGATGATTCGCTTGGCGATTCCGGGCTTCACCAACAACTGGCTGGTACTGACCAAGGCCACCGCGCTGATTTCCGTGGTCGGTCTGCAAGACATGATGTTCAAGGCCAAGCAGGCGGCAGATGCCACCCGCGAGCCTTTCACCTTCTTCCTCGCAGTGGCGGCGATGTACCTGGTGATCACCAGTGTTTCGTTGCTGATCCTGCGTCAACTTGAGAAGCGCTACTCAGTAGGCGTAAGGGCGGCTGATCTATGATCTTCGACTACAACGTCATTTGGGAGGCCATGCCGCTGTATCTCGGCGGCCTGCTGACCACCCTCAAACTGCTCGCGCTGTCGCTGTTTTTCGGTCTGCTCGCGGCCCTGCCGCTAGGGCTGATGCGCGTCTCGAAGAACCCGGTCGTCAACGGCGCCGCGTGGCTGTACACCTACGTGATCCGTGGCACGCCGATGCTGGTGCAACTGTTCCTGATCTACTACGGTCTGGCGCAGTTCGAAGCGGTCCGCGAAAGCTTCTTGTGGCCGTGGCTGTCCAGTGCAACGTTCTGTGCCTGTCTGGCGTTTGCGGTCAACACCAGCGCCTACACCGCTGAAATCATCGCCGGCAGCCTCAAGGCCACGCCGAACGGTGAGATCGAAGCGGCCAAGGCCATGGGCATGTCGCGCTTCAAACTGTACAAACGTATTTTGCTGCCATCGGCCCTGCGCCGGGCACTGCCGCAGTACAGCAACGAAGTGATCATGATGCTGCAGACCACCAGTCTGGCCTCCATCGTGACCCTTATCGATATCACTGGCGCGGCGCGCACCGTCAACGCGCAGTTCTATCTGCCGTTCGAGGCGTACATCACCGCTGGCGTGTTCTACCTGTGCCTGACGTTCATTCTGGTCAAGCTGTTCAAACTGGCCGAGCGTCGCTGGTTGAGCTACCTGGCCCCGCGGAAGCACTGATATGGAACGCATCGACCACGTATTGCCGTGGAGCCACCTGGGCAGCGAGCGCAAGATTTCGGTGTTCCGCTTCGGGCATGGCGAGCGCAAGGCCTACATTCAGGCCAGCCTCCATGCTGACGAATTGCCGGGCATGCGCACCGCCTGGGAGCTGAAAAAGCGCCTCGGCGAACTCGAAGCCAAAGGCTTGCTCAACGGTGTCATCGAGCTGGTGCCAGTCGCCAACCCGCTGGGTCTTGGGCAGTTGCTGCAAGGCAATCACCAGGGCCGTTTCGAGGCCGGCAGTGGCAAGAATTTCAACCGTGATTTCGTTGAGCTGAGCGCGCCGGTTGCGGCGGCATTGGCCGACCGTCTCGGAGATGATCCGCACGCCAATGTGCGCCTGATCCGTCAGGCGATGGCTGATCACTTGGTGGCATTGCCGGAAGCGAGCAGCCAGTTGCAAGGCATGCAACGTGTGTTGCTCAGCCACGCTTGCACCGCTGATGTGGTGCTCGACTTGCACTGCGATGCCGAAGCCGCGCTGCACATGTATGCGTTGCCGCAGCACTGGCCGCAGTGGCGTTCGCTGGCGGCGCACCTGAATGTGAAGGTCGGATTGCTTGCGGAAGATTCCGGCGGCAGCTCGTTCGATGAAGCCTGCTCGTTGCCGTGGCTGCGTCTGTCGCGGCAGTTCCCCGATGCGCAAATTCCGCTGGCGTGCCTGGCGACGACCATTGAGCTGGGCGGTCAGGCCGATACCGGTCGCGCCGAAGCCGAGGCCTATGCTGAAGGCATTCTGGCGTTCCTCGCCGAGCAAGGCTTGATCACCGGCGAGTGGCCGAACCCGGCGCATGAGGCCTGTGAAGGCATGCCGTTCGAAGGTACCGAGTTGCTGTTCGCGCCGCACCCTGGCGTGGTGAGTTTTCTGCGCAAGCCCGGCGAGTGGGTCGAGGCGGGCGACGAGATTTTTGAAGTGATTGATCCTCTGTCCGATCGGGTCAGCACGGTGTGTGCAGGTACCTCCGGGGTGCTGTTTGCCATTGAACGGCTGCGTTATGCCCAACCCGGTTTCTGGCTGGCCAAGGTGGCGGGGCGCGAAGCGCTGCGTCACGGGCGCTTGCTCAACGACTGACTGACTGTTTTTGTGAGAACCGACCGCATGTACAAACTTGAAGTCCAAGACCTGCATAAACGCTATGGCAGTCACGAAGTGCTCAAGGGCGTGTCCCTGAAAGCGGCAGCCGGCGATGTGATCAGCATCATCGGCTCCAGTGGCTCCGGCAAAAGTACTTTCCTGCGCTGCATCAACCTGCTCGAGCAGCCGCACGCGGGCAAGATTCTGCTCAACAACGAAGAGCTGAAACTGGTAGCGAACAAGGACGGCGCGCTGAAAGCCGCTGATCCGAAGCAGCTGCAACGCATGCGTTCGCGCCTGTCGATGGTGTTCCAGCATTTCAACTTGTGGTCGCACATGACTGCAATTGAAAACATCATGGAAGCGCCGGTGCACGTACTGGGCGTACCCAAGTACGAAGCCCGCGAGAAAGCCGAGTACTACCTGAACAAGGTCGGCGTGGCCCATCGTAAAGACGCGTTCCCTGGGCACATGTCCGGTGGCGAGCAGCAGCGTGTGGCGATTGCCCGTGCGCTGGCGATGGAACCTGAAGTGATGCTGTTCGACGAACCGACTTCCGCGCTCGACCCGGAACTGGTGGGCGACGTGCTGAAAGTCATGCAAGCGCTGGCACAGGAAGGTCGCACCATGGTCGTGGTCACGCACGAAATGGGCTTTGCCCGTGAAGTGTCGAACCAGTTGGTGTTCTTGCACAAAGGCGTTGTTGAAGAAAGCGGCAACCCGCGTGAAGTGCTGGTGAATCCGCAATCGGAACGTCTGCAACAATTCCTCTCGGGCAGCCTCAAGTAATCGCTGCCGTTATGCACCAGATTAGGTCATGCTTCGCGACCTAGAGACTGACCGAGATCCCTTGTAGGAGTGAGCCTGCTCGCGAAAGCGGTGGTTCAGACAGCAGTAATGTTGACTGTTACACCGCCATCGCGAGCAGGCTCACTCCTACATTTGAGCTGTGCAGTTTCAAGATTTGTGTTCATTTACGGGCTAGCATTGGCCCATGCCTTCATCACTGTTCTTCGCTTCGGATTGCCCGCCCATGACTGCCCATCGAATTGGTTTCCTGATTTGGCCCAGCACTAAAGCGTTGACGCTGGCGCTGGCGGAGGAAGCCTTGCGTGTTGCTCAGCGGGTGCACCCGGACGTGGTTTACGAACTGTCGTTCCTGCAAGCCGAGCCACCGGCTGAAGGCGCCTGGCAATTGCCCGGCGAGGCATGGACCGGCAAGCTCGAAAACTTCCAGAAACTGTTCCTGCTTGCTGACGAGCCACCGACCACGTTGGCCCCGGCACTCAGCAGTGCGCTCAAGCAACTGGTGCGTGCGGGAACCGTCATCGGCGGTTTGTCCGCTGGCGTTTATCCCTTGGCGCAACTCGGTTTGCTCGACGGTTATCGCGCTGCCGTGCATTGGCGTTGGCAGGATGATTTCGCTGAACGTTTCCCGAAAGTCATCGCCACCAGTCACCTGTTCGACTGGGATCGCGATCGCCTGACCGCGTGTGGCGGCATGTCCGTGCTCGATCTGTTGCTGGCGGTACTGGCCCGTGATCACGGTGCGGAATTGGCCGGGGCAGTCTCGGAAGAACTGGTGGTTGAACGTATCCGCGAAGGTGGCGAGCGTCAGCGCATCCCGTTGCAGAACCGCCTCGGCTCCAGTCATCCGAAGCTCACCCAAGCGGTGTTGCTGATGGAAGCCAACATCGAAGAGCCGCTGACCACCGACGAAATCGCCCAGCATGTGTGCGTGTCCCGTCGCCAGTTGGAGCGGATCTTCAAGCAATACCTCAACCGTGTGCCGAGCCAGTACTACCTGGAATTGCGCCTGAACAAGGCCCGGCAGATGTTGATGCAAACCAGCAAGTCGATCATCCAGATCGGCCTCTCGTGTGGCTTCTCTTCGGGGCCGCATTTCTCCAGCGCCTATCGCAATTTCTTCGGCGCCACGCCGCGGGAAGATCGCAACCAGCGGCGCAGCAGCAGCCCGTTCGAATTGTCGTCAGTGCCGCCCGAGCGCGGTTAGACCGCGTCGAGCGCCGGGGTCAATCGGAAAACGAAAGGTCCTGGAAGTCATCCAGCGCTTCGTTTGTGCTGGCTCGCGTTTCTCGATCCTCCAGTCTGCGGGCAATCAGTGCCTCGTTGTACGTTCTCAGGCGATGCTCGCTCTGCGTGCTTAATGGATTGCCACTGAAGTCATAAGTGGCCCCTGAACCGAGGGTCGGTGACGGCAGCGGGTCAGGAAGCTCGGTAATGGCGTTGGCGGACAGATCGGCATAATTCAAACGTGGCAGTTCGAAAAGGCCGGCTGGAAC
Organism: Pseudomonas sp. ZY71; assembly: GCF_036542145.1. Lineage (NCBI taxonomy): Bacteria > Pseudomonadati > Pseudomonadota > Gammaproteobacteria > Pseudomonadales > Pseudomonadaceae > Pseudomonas > Pseudomonas sp. ZY71. The sequence goes on along the minus strand of NZ_CP144274.1, from coordinate 5,057,782 downwards.
ATCGGTCAACCCGGTGTGGCTCAGATGTAACGAGTAACACGTCCGCAGGTTTCGCAGGTCTGGCGCCAGCCCCAGGGGGTTGTGGCTCAGGTCGAGAATTTGCAGGTTTTCCATGCGTGCCAGGGCGCTCACCGTTTGCGCGTTCAGGACGATACGGCAATCGGGCAGCTCCAGATTGGTCAGTTTGTTCAGAGTGAAAATCGTCTGGGGAACCTCGTTGAGCTGATAGGCCCGTATGTCCAGTTGTTCCAGATTCGGTAACAGCTCAAGCAAGCGATCTACCCGAGGATGTACTTTCGCGGTACTGGTCAGTGTCAGCTCGCTGATCTGCTCGAAGCGCCCGCTCAGTGTTGGCAGCTCGCCGGTGAACGAAAGATCACAGGAGAGTTCGGTGGAGGCAAAACCTACCGGAGCTTCGCGCAATCTGCGTTCCAGGCCATTTATGAACCAGGTTCTTTTAGCATTTTCCTGCCGCAGTGCTTCACCCTCCAGCGTGACGCCTGTGGCTGGATCGTGCGGGTTCTCCTTCGCCCACGCCCCGAGTTCGCCCAGTAATGCCGTAAGGTCGCTCTGCCGGCGCAGCAATTCCAGATGCCCCTCGGCGAGCGTGCCGGGCAGGCTGTAGATCAGGTGGTTAGCATCGACTTCGCTGATGCGTGGGTACAACGATTGGGTCAGGGCAATGTCCGCTTCTGCGGCCGTTACACCCAGATGCTGGCGAGTGATCTGGTAGTCGGTTTTGATCCGGTCTCTGGCGGCGGCGGACAGTGGATTGGCCCGCAGGTCGACACCGTTGTCAGCGAAGCCAGTCATGTCTTGTGGCAAATCGACAATGGCGTTTTCGATCAGCAGCGCGTAGCGCAGTCTCGTCAATTGCCCCACGCCGGCGGGTATCTGGCTGATACCGGTGCGGCTCAGGTCGAGTGTCGTCAGCGCTCGCAATGAGCTGACATCCGGCGCTGTGCCCAGCGGGTTGTTGTAAAGGTCCAGCGCCTTCAAACGGCTCAGTCCGGACAATGTGGTCTGGCCCACGGTATCGAGGACAATGCCGCAACTGCTCAGCGTCAGTGTTTCCACGACCGGCAGCAGTGATAGTGCACGGGGCATCCTGCCCAAGGCGAAATCGCGCAACTCCAGTACCTGTAATCCGCCGAAGCACGACAGGAAAGCAGGGGGCGCATTCAGGGTCTGATTTCCCCGTATGGATAAGCGGATGACATGACTGAAGTCGGCAGTCAGTGCCGGCAGTTCACCTGCGAAGGGTGCCTCGAATTCCAGCGAATTCAATCTTAACTCGGGTCTTGTCGGGTTCCTGCCACGCCAGAATTCCTCCAGATTTTCACTGAATTGTTTTCTGTGATTTCGCTCAAGCGCTCTGCGGAATGCTCCCCAGTGTTCACCGGTCGCAGGGTTACGCACCGGCACGCTTTCGGTCCAGGCGTTGAGGTCGCTGAGCATCTGACTGATCTCCGCTTCCCAGCGCGCCAGTTGCGCCGTACCTGCCTGCAAGTTGCCAGGCAGGCGATAGATCAAGTGACTGGCGTCGTCGACATCCATCTCCGGGTACAGCCGTTGCGCGCTGGCCAGATCGCTGACGTCCGGCATCACATCGAAGTGGCGTCCATGCTCGACATAAAAGGTCTTGATACGTTCGCGAGCCGCCAGGGACAGCGGGTTGTTGCCCAGATTGAGCCCGTCGGCAAGGTCCAGATCGAGGCTGAAAAACGCCTCGGGGAGATCGCTGATGCGGTTGTCGTTCAACAGGGCGTTTTTCAGGTTCGGATGCCTGGCGAGACCCTCGGGCAGGGCGGTAATCCCGGTATTGGTCAGCAGAATGTCACGCATGGCCGGGAAGGACTGAAGGTCAGGTGCCGCCGATAGCGGGTTGTGGCTCAGATCCAGCAGCTCGAGGTTTTGCAGTGTCGAAAGGGTGCTCTGGTCGAAGGCGGTGAAGGTGATGCCGCAATCGCTCAGCGTCAGTTCCTTGAGCTTCGTCAGACGAGTCACGGTCTGGGGGATTTCATTCAGCGGGAATTTTCGCAGTTCCAGTTCCCGCGCGTTCACGAATAAATCGGTGAACGCATCCGGTGCGCCGATGGCGGCGTTGCCTTTGAGTTTCAGGCCAGACACATGGCTGAAATCCGTGGTCAGTTGGGGGAAGTCTCCAAAGAACCTCAGGTCGGCTTCGAGAAAATCGGCGCGCATCCCTGATTCGCCATAGCGGTGACGCCAGAATCGTTCCAGCTGCTGGCCGAATTCGGATCGGGCGGCGTACTGGTCGAACAGCTCAATGGCCGTGAGGATCTGCCCAGTGAGCGGGTGAGTGCTTGGCACCTGGGGAGCCCACAAGGTCAGGTCGGTGGTCATCTGATTGAGTTCGGCACGCCATTTGACGAGATGGGTCCGGCCATCCGCGAGGGTTCCGGGCAGGTCATAGAACACATCACTGGCTTCCTGTTCGTCCAGGGACGGGAACAGTTGGCGCATGAGGGCAATGTCGCCCTCATCGGCGCGCACGTCGAAGTCAATTCCGGTGCGTCGGTAATAGGCTTTTACTTTGTTGTGCGTTGCGCTCGACAGCGGATTGTCGGAGAAGTCGAACCCATCGCTCTGATTGGCCGACAGTTCAAAAACTGCATCGGGGATTTCGGTAATACGGTTGCCACTGAGGATGGCGGTGCGCAGGTTCGTATGACCGGTCAATCCGTTGGGCACCACGTTGATACCGGTGTTGGACAGATCGAGGTAGGTCAGCTCGGGCAACATGTTCAGGTCGGGAAAAGTGCCCAGCGGGTTGTTGCTCAAATCCAGCGTATGCAGGTTGTTGAGGGATAGGAGCGTTGCCTGATTTTCCGGGGTCAGCGTCACACCGCAATCGTTAAGCTCCAGAACGCTGAGGCCAGGCATTCTGATCGATGACAGTGCAACCGGTTCGAGGTCGAAGGCGTGTAACTCCAGGGTGTTCAGTTTCTCGAAACGCTGCACGAACGGCAGCAAGGCTGAGATGTTTTTGTTGCCGGTTAGCCGCAACCGGGAAACATGGTCGAAGTTGGCGCTCAGGATTGGCATGTCACCCGTGAAGTCCAGATTCGCGATCAGCTCGCTTTGCCTGACAGAGGCTGATCTGTTACGCCAGAACTGCTCCAGTGTTTGTCTGAACGCGACCCTTGCATTGCGCTCCAGTGCTTGCTCGTCGAGGGTCAACGGTCGCTCGAATGCGGGGTCGAGCGCAGGAATACGCTCGACCCATGTGTCCAGCTCGGCATTCAAAGTGCGCTGCTCGGCCTCCCAGCGCGAGAGCTGGACTCGCCCTTCAGCCAGGGGGCCGGGCAGCCGGTACAGCAGATCGCTTGCCTGATCAGTGTTCAGCCCGGGGAACAATGCCACCGCGCGCTCGATGTCCGCAGATTCCGGGCGTACGCCAAAGTGTTTTCCGGTGTGGTTGTAGAACGTCTTGACCTTTTCCCGCGTTGCCGCCGTCAGCGGGTTGTCTGCAAATCCGAAACCGTCACTGAGGGAGCTGGCCAGATCGAAAAAGGCTGGCGGTATTTCCGTGATCCGGTTGCCCTCGAAATTCCCGGTAATCAATCGCGGATGATCGAGCAGATTGGCCGGAAGGGTAGAAATGCCCGTTCTCGACAGATTGAGATAACGCAGCGAGGGTAGGGCGCTGACGTCCGGCAATGCACCCAACGGATTGCCGCGCAGGTCCAGCAGCGAGAGATTGGGCAATGCCGCCAGCACCGCCTGATTGCCCGTTGAATGGCTGACGCCACAGTTGCGCAGGATCAACTGGCGCAGATTGGGCATGGCGGTCAAGGATTGGGGCAGATTGGGCAAGTTGAGGTTTTGCGCATCCAGATAGAGCATTCCGGGGAAGCGCTGCAGAAAAACATCCATGGCTCCGGTACTGACGCTGCCATTGATCGAGAGCATGGAGACGTGACTGAAATCCGCTTCCAGTAGCGGCAGCTCACCGACGATCGGTTGGGCGATCTGCAACATATAGCCGGCGGGGCCACGAGTCTGCCTGCGCCAGCAACGCAACAGCGCCTCTCTGAACTGGGCGCGATTCTGCAGGGCTGCCCGGCGTTCGATGTAGGTCAATGGCTGGCCGCTGACCGGGTCGTTGGCGGGGACAGCGGTTTCCCAGCGACGCAGGTCATCACTGAGCTTGATGTGCTCGTTGCGACGGCTGGCCAGTTCAGCGTCGAGTGCTGCGGGATCATCCTGAAACACCGCGACGAAATTTCGTGCTTCCTCGGCGGATATGCCTCGATAGATCTCCTGCACGCGCTCTTCGGGGCTGATGATTCGCTGGCCCCTGGTGGTCAGGTTGTCCTGATTCTCTATGCCGAACGCACCGAGTTCGCCCGCTTCAAAAAAGTCGGCAGCGGCGCGGCTTCTTGGCGGGTTTGATTGTTCATTTCTAAAGCCAGACAGGCGCAACGTGTCGACGGCAGGCTGGCGAATCGGTGCTTCGAACATCACTGTGCGCAACTCATTGCGTTCCAGTGTTCGCTCCGCGACTGCTGCTTTCAACGCGTCTCCCTGGCCAATCCGGAAGCTCAGGCTTTGGCGCTCACTGTCCGGCAGCGCTTGTAAAAGGCTGGAATAAAAATCCGCGGCCGAATGCAGTTGCTGGCCACGCTCGTCGTAGGGCTGATAGCGGCCATCATGTTGGCGAACCAGTACTTTCTGTGCGGGCGCATCGTCGCGCCCGATGCTGTCGAGCACGGGGCCTTCGTAGTGTCCGTCGCGGATTTCGAGGCGCACATCGCCGCTCCAGCCTGGCAATAGCTTGAGGCTGTGCAGTGCGAGTGCATCGGAATCGGGATTGTTCACGGAGTCGAGTACCAGCCCTTCGTAAGCACGGGTAACGCGTACTTCCTGATTGGCCAGTTGCATAAGGTCCTGCTGGCGCTTCGGCAGCTCTCCCGCGTTGATCTGCAACAGCTCGCTGCCGGTAGCGCTGTCGAGCAGTTCGCGGGTGAGGCTGGCCGGCAGTGTCGGATCGTGGTTGATGAATGGTTGGGCCAATGGGTCGTCGATGTGCTGGAGCGCCTGATAGCGCGATTCGAACAGCGAGCTGCGATGGCGGCGGGCGAGAGCGGCCAGTTGCTGACGCAGGGTTTGGCTGCGCACGCCGAGCGAAGGCATTGGTCCGCCGAAGGGTTCTGCGAGCAGGGCTCTGGCTTGTTGTTCGTCGAGGGCAGCCAGCAGGCTCTTGAGCAGATCGCCGTCGATCAGGCGACTTTGATCAAGCTCGGTCAGCGGTAAGGTTTCGTCCGCTGAGGATTGCCAGACCAGCTCACCCTGCTGGTTGACCAAACGCAGACGCTGGTTGTCTGGCCAGCGGCCGTGTTGCGTCAGCAGTTGCAACTGCGTCACGGGGTCGGCCCGCAGGAATTCCTCGCTGACGTCGCTATCGAGCTGATTGATCAGGCGTTGCAGTTGCTGATCGATCTTGAAGCGCTGGATGCTATCAGCCAGCAGGGGTGGCGGCGTTTGCTGATCGACATGCATTTTGCGCACGGCATCTTCGGTGACGCCGCTGACCCGCAGCAATGCCTCGCGCTCGGTCGGTGAGAACGACTCGACTGCCGGACCGATTCGCCGCAGCGCCGTGTCGGTGTCCCACTCCAGTGGTCGTTCCAGCTCGGTGTGCCAGGCGCCGGCGCCATTGTGCCGCACTACCGGCTGGTAAGCGTCGGGTCGGGTCGGGTGATCAATGCGGTACTGGCCGGGAACCGCGCCTTCACTGACTGCAAAGTGGGCATTCTCAAGTGGCAGCAGTTGTTTGTCCTGGTGAGTGTGCAAGCCCAGTTCATTGGGTATTGAACTGGCATCGGGTTCTGCCGGGTGTTGGTACCGGGCCAGATCGGGCTCCCAGTAGCGGGTTTCACCGCTGGCCAGCTTCACAGGCTTGAAGCGGTCGATGAATGCAACAACTTCCTTGGGCAAGACCTTGCGAAACTCGCCGGCGCCAATCGCACCGCCCATGCCGAAGATACCCAGCTGGATCAGCGATTCGACGGTGCCGATCAGGTGTGTGAATGCTTCGGTCGTGCGACCCTGTCCCCATTCGATGATGCCCTCGAAGGCTTCATCGAGTATTTGATAGGCCATGTAGGCCATCATTGCTTCACCCAGCACCGGCACGAACGGTGCGACGATCAGCGCGGCGGCCTGCACGATGCTCGAGATGATGTTGCTCACCGAATCCCAGAACGCCCAGCGTGCTTTTTGATCGACGATAGCGGTGGGTACGGCGATCACTCGGGCGTCATTGAAGATCTTGTTCAGTTTCATTTGGTAAAGGTGTTGCCACAGACCGTCATGGAACGGTGTCAGCGTGGTCTGCAGATCGGGATGCTCGACGGGCGTTTCGCGCCACGCGGGCAGTGAGCTGCCGGGCTCTGGCGGATGCCACTCGATCTTCGTCAAGCGGCTATTGAGGGTGCTGAAGAAAAAGCCGCGATGTTCGTGGTTCACGAAGCGGCTGAAAAACTGCTGGTAGTCTTTAGAGCGTAACTGGCGCGTCAGTTCGACGATCAGATCGTTGGTCGAGGCGTATTCCTTGAAGGGGTGCTCGGGATCATCGGGGACGTAAGCCACCACGCGCGCAGGGTCGCGTGATGCGTACAGATCAGGGGCAAACACGACGATTCCGGTGAGCGGCGCGCACAGCATCCCCATGTCATGGCACACCACAGGCGCCCCGCTGACATACAGACCTTTCATGCCGTCGAGCACGGCGTCGATCAAGCGAAAATAACTTTCCGAGACATCGCGGTTCATCCGCGCCCATTGCAGGGCGGCTTTCATCGCGGCCTTCTGACTGTCGTCCAGTTTGCTGCGCAATACGGACGCCACCATCGGATCGGTATAGCCGAGGTTGTCTTCGAGATGGGTTTTGTACTGAGCGCCGAGGTCCAGTCTTCGGCACAGTTGGGTGAAGGCGGCAATGCTCAATTTGGTCTTGATTGACGGCAGGGTCGTGAACTGGCCGGTGGCGGAGGGCCGGGTGACAAAGGTTGAGTCTACGTCGAAGGCGTCGTCACCGGTTTCCGACTCCTCGAAATTGTGCAGCGCAGCGTCCAGTAACGAGACCGTCCAGGCACGCGTGCCGGTTCTGATCGGGAACCAGGGCGTGGTGGCGGGGATGTACAGGCGCACGAAGGTTTCGCGCACATCCAGATCCAGGCCAAAGCAATTGTTCAGTTCCTGTTTGAGCAGAGGTTCGGCAAAGGCGCTGGCGTCCTGCAGATGTTCCAGGCTCTGGTCGACCTTGCTTTGTGCGGTCCAGTGCGCGGCGTTGAGGGCCTTCATCTGTTGATGGTGGTCGACGGGCGCTGCCTGAAGGGAAGCAGACATCTGCGGCGGGACGTTCTTGAGTCGCTGGCGCCGGCTCGATGAAGCGTTGCCGAGCCAGTCGGGCAGAGCGTTTTTCAGCGGCAGATAATGATCGTCTTGATACTGCGCGTCACTCGTGGCGGTCGAGGCTGCCGCAGGGTGTCGTTGAGTCAGGTGCATGGGCCAATCCTTGGCGTTGAAAGAACGCGCAGCAAATCAGGAATGGGCCACCCTTGTGCGGTACATATTTATATCTTTGTCGCGGGGTTGAATTGGTATTCTCAGCAACCTGCCGCAAATCGGCGGCGCCCGGTAAACTGCGCCTTTGCGACGCTATTTGTCGCATTGCCGTAAACCCGGGAAAATCCGGGGTTTGCGCTATAAGAAGTTGTCGCTTGGCGACAAGGCCGGGCAGAAAACTGTCCTTACAATCCCCCCATCGCTCGCCAGTTTCAGGCGGGTGGCCCTCATCAGGAGACTCCGATGTCCGTTGAGCACGCTGCGGTACAACGCGCTGATTTCGACCAGGTAATGGTTCCCAACTACGCGCCTGCCGCTTTCATTCCGGTGCGTGGCGCCGGTTCCCGTGTCTGGGATCAGGCCGGCCGCGAGCTGATCGACTTCGCCGGCGGGATTGCCGTTAACGTATTGGGCCATGCGCACCCGGCGCTGGTCGGTGCCTTGACCGAGCAAGCGAACAAGCTGTGGCACGTGTCCAACGTGTTCACCAACGAACCGGCCTTGCGTCTGGCGCACAAGCTGATCGACGCCACGTTCGCCGAGCGCGTGTTCTTCTGCAACTCCGGCGCTGAAGCCAACGAGGCCGCGTTCAAGCTGGCCCGTCGTGTGGCGTTCGACCGTTTCGGCACCGAGAAGTACGAAATCATCGCCGCGCTGAACAGCTTCCACGGCCGTACCCTGTTCACCGTCAACGTCGGTGGCCAGTCGAAGTACTCCGACGGTTTCGGCCCGAAAATCACCGGCATCACCCACGTGCCTTATAACGACCTGGCCGCGCTGAAAGCCGCCGTTTCCGACAAGACCTGTGCGGTCGTGCTGGAACCGATTCAAGGTGAGGGCGGCGTACTGCCAGCCGAACTAGCCTACCTGCAAGGTGCCCGCGAACTCTGCGACGCGAACAACGCGCTGCTGGTGTTCGACGAAGTGCAGACCGGCATGGGTCGCAGCGGCAAGCTGTTCGCCTACCAGCATTACGGCGTGACCCCGGACATCCTCACCAGCGCGAAGAGCCTGGGCGGTGGTTTCCCGATCGCGGCAATGCTGACCACCGAAGCGCTGGCCAAACATCTGGTCGTCGGCACTCACGGCACCACGTACGGCGGCAACCCGCTGGCCTGCGCAGTCGCTGAAGCAGTGATCGACGTGATCAATACTCCAGAAGTGCTGAACGGCGTGAACGCCAAGCACGACAAGTTCAAGGCGCGCCTTGAGCAGATCGGCGAGAAATACGGCCTGTTCACCCAAGTGCGTGGTCTCGGTCTGCTGATCGGTTGCGTGCTGAGCGATGCCTGGAAAGGCAAGGCCAAAGACATCTTCAACGCCGCTGAAAAAGAAGGCCTGATGATTCTGCAAGCCGGCCCGGACGTGATCCGTTTCGCCCCGAGCCTGGTGGTGGAAGACGCCGATATCGATGCCGGTCTGGATCGTTTTGAACGCGCTGCTGCAGCACTGACGCAAGCCTGATAGACCCTTCGGCGCCTGGAGTTTTTCAGGCGTCGATCAAAATTTTATGCCGGACCAGATCAACTGTAGGAGTGAGCCTGCTCGCGATTGCGGTATGTCAGTCGACTCATTGGTTTCTGACAGACCGCAATTGCGAGCAGGCTCACTCCTACATTGATCTCTATGTAGGCCCGGTTATTTTTCTGTGAATTGATAAGAGAAAAGGAGTGACACCATGCTGGTGATGCGCCCCGCGCAAATGGCTGATCTGGGCGAGGTACAGCGTCTGGCTGCGGACAGCCCGATTGGTGTCACTTCCTTGCCGGATGACGTGGAACGTCTGAGCGACAAGATCGCTGCAAGCGAAGCTTCGTTCGCTGCCGAAGTGAGCTTCAACGGTGAAGAGAGTTACTTCTTCGTTCTCGAAGATTCCACTACCGGCAAGCTGGTCGGCTGCTCGGCGATTGTTGCTTCGGCCGGTTATTCGGAACCGTTCTACAGCTTCCGCAACGAGACCTTCGTGCACGCCTCGCGCGAGTTGAAGATCCACAACAAGATCCACGTGCTCTCGCAGTGCCACGACCTGACCGGCAACAGTTTGTTGACCAGTTTCTACGTGCAGCGCGAGCTGGTCGGTTCGCCGTGGTCCGAGCTCAACTCCCGTGGCCGTTTGCTGTTCGTCGCCAGCCACCCGGAGCGTTTTGCCGATTCGGTGGTGACCGAGATCGTCGGTTACAGCGACGAGAATGGCGACTCGCCATTCTGGGATGCGATCGGTCGCAACTTCTTCGACCTCAACTACGCCGAAGCCGAACGTCTGTGCGGGCTGAAAAGCCGTACGTTCCTCGCCGAGCTGATGCCGCATTACCCGATCTACGTGCCGCTGCTGCCGGATTCCGCCCAAGAGGCGATGGGCCAGGTGCACCCGCGTGCGCAGATCACCTTCGACATCCTGATGCGCGAAGGCTTCGAGACCGATCACTACATCGACATTTTCGACGGTGGCCCGACCCTGCATGCGCGCGTTTCGGGGATCCGTTCGATCGCCCAGAGCCGTGTGGTGCCGGTGAAGATCGGCGAGCCGGTGAAAGGCGCCGGGCGCCAGTATCTGGTGGCCAACGCGCAGTTGCAGGATTACCGCGCGGTATTGCTGGAGCTGGACTACGCGCCGGGTAAACCGGTGACTCTGGATCTGGAAGCGGCCGAAGCCCTGGGCGTCGGTGAAGGTGCCAGCGTGCGCCTGGTGGCGGTTTAACGCCTTAGCGAGTTTCACGGGTGGCGAAAGCGGCCCGTTTGAGGAGATAGCATGATTGTTCGTCCCGTACGCAGCAGCGATTTATCCGCGCTGATCGACCTGGCCCGCAGCACCGGCACCGGCCTGACCACATTGCCGGCCAACGAAGAACGTCTGGCCCATCGGGTCGGCTGGGCCGAGAAGACCTTTCGCGGGGAAGCCGGCCGTGGCGATGCGGACTACCTGTTCGTGCTCGAAGATGACGACGGTCGCGTGGTGGGGATTTCTGCGATCGCTGGCGCGGTCGGCATGCGTGAGCCTTGGTACAACTTCCGGGTTGGCCTGACGGTCAGTGCCTCGCAAGAACTGAACATCTATCGCGAAATTCCGACGCTGTTTCTGGCCAACGACCTGACCGGTAATTCCGAGCTGTGCTCTTTGTTTCTGCACGCCGATTACCGCAGCGGTCTCAACGGTCGCATGCTGTCGAAGGCGCGGATGTTGTTCATTGCCGAATTCCCGGAATTGTTCGGCAACAAGATCATTGCCGAAATGCGCGGTGTCTCCGATGACGCCGGTCGTTCGCCGTTCTGGGAAAGCCTCGGTCGGCACTTCTTCAAAATGGAATTCAGTCAGGCTGACTACCTCACTGGTGTCGGCAACAAGGCGTTCATCGCTGAGCTGATGCCGAAATTCCCGCTGTACACCTGCTTCCTCTCCGAAGGCGCGCGCAGTGTCATCGGTCAGGTTCACCCGGACACCGAGCCAGCCTTGGCGATGCTCAAGGGTGAAGGTTTCAGCTATCAGGGTTACGTCGACATTTTCGACGCCGGCCCTGCCATCGAATGCGAAACCGGCAAGATCCGCGCGGTGCGTGACAGTGAAGCGCTGGTGCTGGCCGTTGGCACACCGGGCGACGACGCGACGCCGTTCATCATCCATAACCGCAAGCGCGAAGACTGCCGCATCACCGCTGCGCCGGCACGTCTGGCTGCCGGTACGTTGGTGGTCGATCCGCAGACCGCCAAACGTCTTCAACTCAACGCTGGCGATCAAGTGCGCGCCGTGGCGTTGTCCGCTGCACGGGAGTCGAAATAATGAATTCGCTATACATCGCAGGTGAGTGGCTGGCCGGTCAGGGTGAAGCTTTTCAATCGCTGAACCCGGTGACCCAGCAAGTGCTGTGGTCGGGGGAGGGCGCCACCACTGCTCAGGTTGAATCGGCGGTGCAGGCTGCGCGTCAGGCGTTTCCGGGTTGGGCGCGTCGTACGCTGGACGAGCGCATCAGCGTGCTTGAAGCTTTCGCCGCGTCGCTGAAAAACCACGCTGACGAACTGGCTCGCACCATTGGTGAAGAGACCGGCAAACCGTTGTGGGAATCTGCGACCGAAGTGACCAGCATGGTCAACAAGATTGCCATCTCGGTACAGAGCTACCGCGAGCGTACCGGCGAGAAGAGCGGCCCGTTGGGCGACGCTACTGCCGTGTTGCGTCATAAGCCGCACGGCGTAGTCGCGGTGTTCGGCCCTTACAACTTCCCCGGCCACTTGCCGAACGGTCACATCGTTCCGGCATTGCTGGCGGGTAACAGCGTGCTGTTCAAGCCAAGCGAACTGACGCCGAAAGTCGCCGAGCTGACGGTCAAGTGCTGGATCGAAGCCGGTCTGCCGGCAGGCGTTTTGAACCTGCTGCAAGGTGCTCGCGAAACCGGCATCGCGCTGGCGGCGAACCCGGGCATCGACGGCTTGTTCTTCACCGGTTCGAGCCGCACCGGCAATCATCTGCACCAGCAATTTGCCGGGCGACCGGACAAGATTCTGGCGCTGGAAATGGGCGGCAACAACCCGCTGGTGGTCGATCAGGTCGCGGATCTGGATGCGGCGGTTTACACGATCATTCAGTCGGCGTTCATTTCTGCCGGCCAGCGTTGCACCTGTGCACGCCGTCTGCTGGTGCCGCAGGGCGCGTGGGGCGACAGCCTGCTCAAGCGTTTGGTTGAAGTCAGCTCGACCATCGAGGTCGGTGCATTCGATAAGCAACCGGCGCCGTTCATGGGCTCGGTGATTTCCCTCGGCGCGGCGAAAGCGCTGATGGACGCTCAAGCACATCTGTTGGCCAATGGCGCGGTGTCGTTGCTGGCGATGACTCAGCCACAGGCGCAAGCCGCGTTGCTGACGCCGGGCATTGTTGACGTGACGGCGGTAGCCGATCGTCCAGACGAAGAACTGTTCGGCCCGTTGCTGCAAGTAATCCGCTACACCGATTTCGAAGCGGCGATCGCTGAGGCCAATGACACGGCATATGGTCTGGCCGCTGGTCTTTTGTCGGATTCCGAAGCGCGTTATCAGCAGTTCTGGCTGGAAAGCCGTGCCGGGATCGTCAACTGGAACAAACAACTGACCGGTGCTGCGAGCAGCGCGCCGTTTGGTGGTGTCGGTGCCTCGGGCAACCATCGCGCCAGTGCCTACTACGCAGCGGATTACTGCGCGTACCCGGTGGCGTCGCTGGAAACACCGAGCCTGACTTTGCCAGCAGCCCTGACGCCTGGCGTGAAAATGGCGTAACGGCCATCGCGAGCAGGCTCACTCCTACAAGAGCGATGAAAATCCCTGTAGGAGTGAGCCTGCTCGCGATAGCCGCGACGCGGTCTGACTGAATTGTTACCTGAAGCCTATAACAACAGATTCTCGTGGAGCCTCGCTGATGAAATCCTATGAAGTCAACTTTGACGGTCTAGTGGGGCCGACCCATAACTACGGTGGTCTGTCCTACGGCAACGTTGCCTCCCAGAGCAACAGCCAGCAATCTTCGAACCCGAAGGAAGCCGCGCTGCAAGGTCTGGCGAAGATGAAAGCGCTGATGGAAATGGGCTTTCAGCAAGGTGTGCTGGCACCGCAGGAGCGTCCGGACGTGGCCGCTCTGCGCCGTCTGGGTTTCAGCGGCACTGACGCGCAAGTGATCGAGCGCGCCGCCAAAGAGGCGATGCCGCTGCTGGTCGCCAGTTGCTCGGCGTCGAGCATGTGGGTGGCCAACGCCGCCACCGTCAGCCCGAGTGCCGATACCGCTGATGGCCGCGTGCACTTCACCGCCGCCAACCTCAACTGCAAATACCACCGCAGCATCGAGCACCCGACCACCAGCCGCGTGCTCGGCGCGATGTTCGCCAATCAGCAGAACTTTGCTCATCACGCAGCATTGCCAGCGGTCGCGCAGTTCGGTGACGAAGGCGCGGCCAACCACACGCGTTTCTGTCGTGAGTATGGCGAGGCGGGCGTCGAGTTCTTCGTGTTCGGTCGCAGCGCCTTCGACAACCGTTTCCCGGCGCCGCAGAAATACCCGGCGCGCCAGACCCTCGAAGCCTCGCAAGCCGTTGCCCGTCTGCACGGTCTGCGTGATGAGGGCGTGGTCTACGCCCAGCAGAACCCGAACGTGATCGATCAGGGCGTGTTCCACAACGACGTGATCGCCGTAGGTAATGGCGAGGTGCTGTTCTATCACGAGGACGCCTTCCTCGACACCGAGTCGATGCTGGCCGAGCTGCAAAGCAAGCTCGCCAAAGTCGGCGGCAATTTCCAGTCCGTGTGTGTGCCGCGTTCGGCAGTCACCGTGGATGACGCGGTCCGTTCCTACCTGTTCAACAGCCAATTGCTGTCGCGTCCTGACGGCTCGATGCTGCTGATCGTTCCGCAAGAGTGCCAGGCCAACGAACGCGTCTGGGCTTACCTGCAAAGTCTGACCAGCTCCGGCGGCCTGATCCGCGAAGTGAAAGTCTTCGACCTCAAGCAAAGCATGCAGAACGGCGGTGGCCCGGCGTGCCTGCGACTGCGCGTCGCGCTTAACGAAACCGAACTGGCGGCGGTCAACCCAGGGGTTATCATGACGCCACCGTTGTACGGTTCGTTGACCGCATGGGTTGAAAAGCACTACCGCGACCGCCTGAGCGAAACCGATCTGGCGGATCCGCAATTGCTGCTTGAATGCCGGACGGCACTGGATGAACTGACGCAAATCCTTAAACTGGGCGCGGTTTATCCATTCCAGATCAATTGATGGCCGGCGCGTCGCCTGAAAGCGGCGCGCGGCTTGTCTCCCCAAGAGAGTAAAAACATGAGCGATTCCCTGCAGCTGATCCTTGAAGACACCGACGGCACGCAACTGGAGACTTCCTGCACCCGCGTCGCGGTCATGTGGCAAGGCAAAGAGCTGTGGATCCAGCAGGACGGCCGCGGCCAACTGCTGATCGGCGTGGACGTTGAAGAAGGTGACGCCGAGTACGCCAACCTGCTGCTGCGCCCATTGGCGACTAATCTGGTAAGTCTGCAACTGGAAATGGAACCGGCTGACGTCGGCGACGACGAAGACCACGTGCACGGCCCGGATTGCAACCACGACCACTAAGGAAACCGCTCTATGCTCGCCCTCGGCAAACTGCTTGAACTGACCCTCGCCGGCCGCGAACCGGCGGAGAAGACTCAACTGACTGTCGAAGGCGTGCGGATGCGCTGGTTGAGCGAAGGTGCGCTGGAAGTCCGGCCGCCGGAAGCGCGCGACAATGGCCTGGACCTGCTGCTGTCGGCGGGCATCCACGGCAACGAAACTGCACCGATCGAGTTGCTTGATCGGTTGCTGCACGACATCGCACGTGGCGATCTGAAGCCGCGCGCACGCATTCTGTTCCTGTTCGGCAACCCGGAAGCGATTCGCAAAGGCGAGCGTTTCGTCGAGCAGGACGTCAATCGGCTGTTCAACGGCCGTCATGAACAAAGCAGTGGCAGCGAAGCGCTGCGTGCCTGTGAGCTGGAGCGGTTGGCGGCGAGTTTCTTCAGCCTGCCGGATCGCCAGCGTCTGCACTACGACCTGCACACCGCTATTCGCGGCTCGAAGATCGAACAGTTCGCGCTGTATCCGTGGAAGGAAGGTCGCCAGCATTCACGCCTTGAGCTGGCGCGCCTGCGCGCTGCCGGCATGGAGGCGGTGCTGTTGCAGAACAAACCGTCGATCGTGTTCAGCTCGTACACCTACGACAAACTCGGTGCCGAGGCTTTCACGCTGGAACTGGGCAAGGCGCGGCCGTTCGGGCAGAACGACGGGGTTAACGTCTCGCTGCTGGAAACTCGTCTGAAGCAGATCATCGAAGGCACTGAGCCGGAGATGGCTGAACCACGGCTGGATGGTTTGCAGCTGTTCAGCGTCGCGCGGGAAATCATCAAGCACAGCGATGCCTTTCGTTTGAACCTGCCGCAGGACATCGAAAACTTTTCCGAGTTGGAGATGGGGTATGTGCTGGCCGAGGATCTGGCCAATACCCGCTGGATCATTGAGGAAGAGGGCGCGAGGATCATTTTCCCCAATCCGAAGGTCAAAAACGGCTTGCGCGCGGGCATCCTGATCGTCCCGACCACCGACGAAAATCTCGCCTGATCCTACGCAAAACCCCTGTAGGAGTGAGCCTGCTCGCGATTGCAATGTATCAGTCACTACATTGGTCGACTGACACTCCGCTATCGCGAGCAGGCTCACTCCTACAGTTTTGGTTCCGTGTTTACACGGCTACAGCATGCGGCTCAGTACGGCGCAGCGCGCGAACCTTGCGCAGCGTATCCGCGCAAGTCCGCGCCGCTTCCTGACCCTTGTGCACAAAGTGCTCAAAGAAAAACTTCTGATGTTCGTCGCCAGCATGGAAGTGATGCGGCGTCAGCGACACCGAGAACACCGGCACTTCGGTTTCCAGCTGCACTTGCATCAGGCCGCTGACCACCGACTGGGCGACGAACTCGTGACGGTAGATGCCGCCGTCCACGACCAAGGCTGCGGCGACGATGCCGGCATAACGACCGGTCTTGGCCAGCAACTTGGCGTGCAGAGGCATTTCAAAGGCGCCGCCGACTTCGAAGATATCGATGTCCGATTCCTGATAACCCAAGGCAATCATTTCGGCGACGAAGCCTTTACGGCTCTGGTCGACGATTTCCTTGTGCCAGCAGGCCTGGATGAACGCGACGCGCTCGCCATGAGGGTGTTTGCTTTTGCTGTCGATAGCGGTGGGTTGCATGTTCTGACTCCTGTTTGTGTGAAAAACAGGGCGTTATGAATCGAAAGGGATTCAAGGGTGCGCACACGCACAACATTGCGCGGACGGCCCTTTGGCGTTAATCCCGTTCTCTCTTCATCCGGACTATGACCGTCGGCCCCGGAATCACACCGGGTCTGCTGACCTTGCCGCCGCGCACAACCAAAGCCGTGTCAGCACCAAGCGCTCGCGGGCTATACGCATTGCGCGCAATTACCGCCGGTGGGGAATTGCACCCCGCCCTGAGAACGTTTTTGCCGCCCTTTCTCGGGCGGCGCAGCGTTTTTAACACATATTTTCCGGCCCTGCACAGAACCTGTGGGAGCGAGCCTGCTCGCGAAAGCAGTGTGTCAGTCAGCAGATGTGTCACTGACAGACTGCTTTCGCGAGCAGGCTCGCTCCCACATGGATGGTGTGTTCTCAAGAAGTAACCTGACCTTTTCGCGCTCAAGGGTTGATTAATCCACGCGATGCCCGCAGTAATTCCACTTCGTAAAGGGATTTCCCCTGCTGACTTGAGGCCAGGTTCATGAGCGTTATCGATCTTCGCAGCGACACCGTCACCCAACCGACTCCCGCCATGCTCGACGCAATGACTGCGGCGGACACTGGCGATGACGTGTACGGCGAAGATCCGACGGTCAATCGTCTGGAAGCCGAATTGGCCAAGCGTCTGGGGTTTGCTGCAGCGCTGTTCGTGCCGACCGGCACCATGAGTAATCTGCTGGGGTTGATGGCGCACTGTGAGCGCGGCGACGAATACGTCGTGGGTCAGCAGGCGCATACCTACAAGTACGAGGGCGGTGGCGCGGCGGTGCTCGGTTCGATCCAGCCACAGCCGCTGGAAGTACAGGCCGATGGATCGCTGGATCTGGATCAGGTCGCCGCAGCGATCAAACCTGACGACTTCCATTTCGCCCGGACCCGTCTGCTGGCGCTGGAAAACACCATGCAGGGCAAAGTCCTGCCGCTGGAGTATCTGGCTCGGGCCCGTCGCTTCACTCAGGACAAAGGCTTGCAACTGCACCTCGACGGCGCGCGCCTGTACAACGCGGCGGTCAAGCTGGGCGTCGATGCACGGGAAATCACCCAATATTTCGATTCGGTGTCGGTGTGCCTGTCCAAAGGTCTTGGCGCGCCGGTCGGCTCGGTGTTGTGCGGTTCTGAGCAACTGATCGGCAAGGCCCGGCGTTTGCGCAAAATGGTCGGTGGCGGCATGCGCCAGGCCGGGTTGTTGGCGGCGGCGGGGCTGTATGCGCTGGATCACAACGTCGAGCGTCTGGCCGACGATCACGCCAATGCGAAATTGCTCGCCGAAGGTCTGCGTGAAGCAGGTTTCATCGTCGAACCCGTGCAAACCAACATGGTTTATGTGCAAATGGGCGACAAAGCCGAAGCGATCAAGGCCTTTGCTGCCGAACGCGGGATCAAGTTGAGCGCCGCCGCACGCCTGCGTATGGTCACGCACATGGACGTCAATCGCTCGCAAATCGAGCAAGTGATCGCGACATTCGTCGAGTTTTCGCGCAAGTGACAGCGTTAGCCGTCCAATTGACCGTTTCTATCGTATAAACACGCTGTACCCCGCGCGCAGGGCCGATATAATGCGGCCCTTTGCCGTCGCTTCGTCTGTTGACGTTTCGAACAGGCCTTTGGCCGCAGCCTCCGTGGAAGAACCTAATGAAAAGCGCAGAAATCCGTGAAGCCTTCCTTCGCTTCTTCGAAGAGCAAGGCCACACCCGTGTAGCCTCCAGCTCTTTGATTCCGGGCAATGACCCAACCCTGCTGTTCACTAACGCGGGGATGAACCAGTTCAAGGACTGCTTCCTGGGCCAGGAAAAACGTGCGTACACCCGTGCGACCAGCAGCCAGAAATGCGTGCGTGCCGGTGGCAAGAACAGCGACCTGGAAAACGTCGGTTATACCGCCCGTCACCACACATTCTTCGAAATGCTCGGTAACTTCAGCTTCGGCGACTATTTCAAGAAAGACGCGATTACCTACGCGTGGACCTTCCTGACCGGCGTTCTGCAACTGCCGAAGGAAAAACTCTGGGTCACCGTCTACGCCTCCGACGACGAAGCGTATGACATCTGGACCAAACAAATCGGTGTGCCGGTCGAGCGCATGATCCGCATCGGCGACAACAAAGGCGCGCCATACGCCTCCGACAACTTCTGGACCATGGGCGATACCGGCCCGTGCGGCCCATGCACCGAGATTTTCTACGATCACGGCGACCACATCTGGGGCGGCCCACCGGGCTCGCCGGAAGAAGATGGCGACCGTTACATCGAGATCTGGAACAACGTGTTCATGCAGTTCAACCGCACCGCCGATGGCGTGTTGCATCCGTTGCCAGCACCGTCGGTCGACACCGGCATGGGCCTGGAGCGGATCAGTGCGGTGATGCAGCACGTCAACTCCAACTACGACATCGACCTGTTCAAGAACCTGCTGAAGGCCTCGGCTGAAGCCATCGGTTGCGAAAATGGCGATCAGTCTTCGCTCAAGGTTGTTTCCGATCACATCCGTTCGTGCGGTTTCCTGATCGCCGACGGCGTGCTGCCATCCAACGAAGGTCGCGGTTATGTACTGCGCCGGATCATCCGTCGCGCTTGCCGTCACGGTAACAAGCTGGGCGCCACTGGCAGCTTCTTCTACAAGATCGTCGCGGCGCTGGTTGCCGAGATGGGCGAAGCCTTCCCGGAACTGAAGAAGCAGCAGAGCAACATCGAGCGCGTGCTCAAGGCTGAAGAAGAGCAGTTCTCCAAGACTCTGGAGCACGGCCTGAAGATTCTCGAGCAGGACCTTCTGGAACTCAAAGGCACCGTGGTGCCGGGCGACGTGGTGTTCAAACTCTACGACACCTACGGTTTCCCGATGGACCTGACCGCCGACATCGCGCGAGAGCGCAGCCTGACGGTCGACGAAGCCGGTTTCGAGCGTGAGATGGAAGCCCAGCGTGTTCGCGCGCGTTCGGCCAGCTCCTTCGGTCTGGACTACAACACCTTGGTCAAGGTTGATGTGGCCACCGAGTTCACCGGCTACAAAGACACCAGCGGTTCGGCAAAAATCGTCGCTATCTATAAAGATGGCCAGTCGGTCGACGTCTTGAATGAAGGCGAAGAGGCGGTGATCGTTCTGAACCAGACGCCGTTCTACGCTGAATCCGGCGGCCAGATCGGCGACTGTGGTTATCTGCAGGCTGGCAACGCACGTTTCGACGTACGTGACACCACCAAGACCGGCGGCGCGTTCCTGCACCACGGTGTGCTGGATTCGGGCAGCCTGACCATTGGCGCGCCAGTGGAAACTCACGTCGATGCCGAAGTGCGTCACGCGACTTCGCTGAACCACTCGGCCACGCACTTGCTGCACGCTGCGCTGCGTCAGGTATTGGGCGAGCACGTTCAACAGAAAGGTTCGTTGGTCGATAGCCAGCGTCTGCGTTTCGACTTCAGTCACTTTGAAGCGATCAAGCCGGAACAGATCAAAGCACTGGAAGACATCGTCAACGCCGAGATTCGCAAGAACTCCTCCGTTGAAACCGAAGAAACCGACATCGAAACCGCGAAGAACAAAGGCGCGATGGCGCTGTTCGGCGAGAAGTACGGCGACAACGTGCGCGTGCTGAGCATGGGCGGCGATTTCTCCGTCGAGCTGTGCGGCGGTATCCACGCCAACCGTACCGGCGACATCGGCCTGCTGAAAATCATCAGCGAAGGCGGTGTGGCCTCGGGCGTGCGTCGTATCGAGGCAGTCACTGGTGCGCAAGCACTGGCCTACTTGAACGCGGCAGAAGAACAACTCAAGGAAGCGGCCAGCCTGGTCAAGGGCAGCCGCGACAACCTGATCGACAAGCTGTCAGCTGTGCTGGAGCGCAACCGCCAACTGGAGAAGCAACTCGAGCAGTTGCAAGCCAAGGCGGCCAGCGCGGCGGGCGACGATCTGTCGTCCTCGGCGCTGGACGTCAAAGGCGTGAAGGTTCTGGCCGCACGTCTGGATGGTCAGGACGCCAAGGCGCTGCTGGCGCTGGTTGATCAGTTGAAGAACAAACTCGGTCGCGCAGTGATCCTGCTCGGCAGTGTCCATGAGGAAAAGGTCGTTCTGGTTGCTGGCGTAACCAAAGACCTGACTGGCCAACTCAAAGCCGGTGATTTGATGAAGCAGGCTGCTGCGGCAGTGGGCGGGAAGGGCGGTGGTCGTCCGGACATGGCGCAGGGCGGCGGTGTCGACGCCGGCGCACTGGATGGCGCACTGGCGCTGACCGTTCCATTCGTCGAGCAGGGTTTATAAGGCAGTCCGTCCGGCCCGCAGTCTAGTGGCGGGCCGGGCGGCTGTTCGAGTGATTATTGGGCGCCCTTCATGGGCAGAGGCGGCTTTGAAATGGCTTTGATCGTACAGAAATTTGGAGGCACCTCGGTCGGTACTGTCGAGAGAATCGAGCAGGTCGCCGACAAGGTTAAGAAATTCCGCGATGCCGGCGATGACCTGGTGGTTGTGCTGTCTGCAATGAGCGGCGAAACCAACCGTCTGATCGATCTGGCCAAGCAAATCAGTGGCGATACTCAACCGGTTCCGCGTGAACTGGACGTGATCGTTTCCACCGGTGAGCAGGTGACGATTGCCCTGTTGGCCATGGCGCTGATCAAGCGCGGTGTGCCGGCGGTGTCGTACACCGGTAACCAGGTGCGGATCCTGACCGACAGTGCGCACAATAAAGCGCGTATCTTGCAGATTGATGACCAGAAGATTCGTGGTGATCTGAAAGCGGGTCGCGTGGTGGTTGTCGCCGGTTTTCAGGGCGTCGACGAGCACGGCAACATCACCACCCTCGGTCGTGGCGGTTCCGACACCACCGGTGTGGCACTGGCTGCCGCGTTGAAGGCTGACGAGTGCCAGATCTACACCGACGTTGATGGTGTTTACACCACTGACCCGCGTGTCGTGCCAGTCGCTCAGCGTCTCGACAAGATTACCTTTGAAGAGATGCTGGAAATGGCCAGCCTCGGTTCCAAGGTGTTGCAGATCCGTGCGGTGGAATTCGCCGGCAAGTACAACGTTCCGCTGCGCGTACTGCACAGCTTCAAGGAGGGTCCGGGCACCCTCATTACTATTGATGAAGAGGAAACCATGGAACAGCCGATCATTTCCGGCATCGCTTTCAACCGCGATGAAGCCAAGCTGACCATCCGTGGCGTGCCAGACACCCCGGGCGTGGCGTTCAAGATTCTCGGCCCGATCAGTGCCGCGAACATCGAAGTCGACATGATCGTGCAGAACGTTGCGCACGATAACACCACCGACTTCACCTTCACCGTACACCGCAACGACTACCAGGCCGCACAGACCGTGCTGGAAAACACCGCTCGCGAGATCGGTGCCCGTGAAGTGGTTGGTGACACCAAGATTGCCAAGGTCTCGATCGTCGGCGTCGGCATGCGTTCCCACGCAGGTGTGGCCAGCCGCATGTTCGAGTCCCTGGCAAAAGAAAGCATCAACATCCAGATGATCTCGACTTCGGAAATCAAGGTTTCCGTGGTCATCGAAGAGAAGTACCTGGAACTGGCCGTGCGCGCCCTGCACACGGCTTTCGAACTGGATGCTCCGGCCCGTCAAGGCGAGTAATTCCGTTTCTTGAAGGGCGCGGTCTGACCGCGCCCTTTATTTTTTGAATGGCGCGAGCCCTGAACTGTTCTTTTGCTCGCGCTGGTCAATACTCAGGCATGTAGGGCTACGATCGCTCCGGTTGTAGGTCGGGTGCCTTTTTTTTGCAGACTGTTGTCCCTGAACTGAATTGCGTGAGGAGAAAGGTATGCTGATTCTGACTCGTCGGTGCGCAGAAAGCCTGATTATCGGTGATGGCGAAATCACCGTGACCGTGCTCGGCGTTAAAGGAAACCAAGTGCGTATCGGCGTCAACGCCCCGAAAGAGGTTGCCGTGCACCGTGAGGAAATTTACCTGCGTATAAAGAAAGAGAAGGACGAAGAACCAAGCCATTAATTTTTATCGATTTTTATGTTTGCAAACGGGGAAAAGGTTGGTTAAGATACGCCCCGTGTTGCGGAGAGCTGGCCGAGTGGCCGAAGGCGCTCCCCTGCTAAGGGAGTACACCTCACAAGGGTGTCGGGGGTTCGAATCCCCCGTTCTCCGCCATTATTTGCTTAGTACGTCGTAATCTGGCTTTTTCTGTAAGTTGTTGAAATTAATAGAAAAAGTGGTTGGAATAGAGATTAGACGGGCTATAATGCGGCGCAACAAATGCACTCGTAGCTCAGCTGGATAGAGTACTCGGCTACGAACCGAGCGGTCACAGGTTCGAATCCTGTCGAGTGCACCATTTAAGAGTCAGTTACAGCAATGTAAATGACTTGGCTTCAACCAGATGTGATCTGGTCTAAAAACACAAATGCACTCGTAGCTCAGCTGGATAGAGTACTCGGCTACGAACCGAGCGGTCACAGGTTCGAATCCTGTCGAGTGCACCATTTAAGAGTTAGTTGCAGCAATGTGAATAACTTGGTTTCAGCCAGTTGTGGTCTGGTCTAAAAACACAAATGCACTCGTAGCTCAGCTGGATAGAGTACTCGGCTACGAACCGAGCGGTCACAGGTTCGAATCCTGTCGAGTGCACCATATACCGAAAAGCCCGCGTTTAACGCGGGCTTTTTGCTGTCCGCGATTTGGCTTTTGCCTTCACGCATCCTCTCTCGTCAAAATCTATTTGAGCACTCCGGCCTCGCTTGAGGTCGTATCGATAGCTCGTCGTCGATGTTCGAATATTCACCTTGTCCGGTTTGCCTAGCGCGCTTTCAACATCTTGCTGACTCATGCCGGCAATCACGCGTTGATTGATGATCGCGGCGCGACGTTGTCTCGCGTCGATCAGGTTTCCGCATTTGTCTTCAGTGTGGCCAACAATACCTGGTTCTCTATTTCGCGTTGTCATGCCTGATGTTTCTTCATGGTTGTGTTCTGGCATCACTGCCACAACCGATCCGGGTGAGTAGGGGTGGACTTCCTGTGCTGAGCGCTGCTCGCCTTGTGCGCAGCTCATCGAGGTGAACGTGATGCTGCCGTCAGCGGCTTCGCAGCGATGGAGGGTGAGGGCGGCTCCGGTGGGTGGCAGGCAGAGCAGGCTGGTGAGTACGAGGTGGGATGGTTTCAATGGCATTCGGCGTCCTCCATGACGATCTACGCTCAAGGGTAGTCGCTACATCTTTCGGCGCTGGTGTGTTTTCTTTTCAGGATGAGTCGTCGCATTTGCAGGGATCAGGACAGTGCTCAGGTTTGTTTCGCAAGCGCTTGTTTCGACCGCGATTTTTTAACGTTTTAAACCGTCAGGCGGTGTATCATTGCGCCCGTCAGCCCCGCCGGGGCTTATGGAAAACCTCCATGGACTTACCCAGTAGTTACTCAGTAAATAGTTTCACCAATCATGAATTGACTGATTGATCCTTCCGGCGTGCCCCGCTGCTGGGAGTGGAGTTCGCCTATGTCTGAAATCGAAGTAAAGAAAACACAAGAAAGCCTGCAGGATCGCCTGGCTCAGGTCGTCGAACTGCTGCAGCGTCAGCGGGTCGTCGAAGACCTGACTCACCGCCAGGAAGGCGCGCATCACGATCGCGTCGAAAACCTGGTTCACCGACAAAACCTCGTCGAGCTGCAACGCAAGCTCGATGATCTGCACTCCGCTGACGTTGCCTACATCCTTGAAGCCCTGCCGCTGGACGATCGTCTGACGCTCTGGCAATTGGTCAAGGCTGATCGCGACGGCGATATCCTTCTCGAAGTATCCGACTCCGTTCGTGAAACGTTGATCGCCGACATGGACGATCACGAGCTCTTGGCTGCGGCCAAGGACATGGACGCCGACGAACTTGCTGACCTGGCTTCCGAGCTACCGCGAGACGTCGTCCATGAGCTGATGGAGAGTCTGGATAACCAGCAACGTGAACGCGTACGGTCGGCCCTGTCTTACGACGAGGAGCAGGTCGGTGCGTTGATGGACTTCGAGATGGTCACCATCCGTGAGGATGTCAGCCTCGAAGTGGTTCTGCGTTATCTGCGTCGACTCAAAGAGCTGCCGGGTCATACCGACAAACTGTTCGTCGTCGACTACGACGGTGTGCTCAAGGGTGTGCTGCCGATCAAGCGTCTGCTGGTCAATGACCCGGACAAGCAGGTTGCCGAAGTAATGGCCAGCGATCCGGTGAGTTTTCACCCGGACGAGGACGCTTATGACGCCGCGCAGGCGTTCGAGCGTTACGACTTGATCTCGGCCCCTGTAGTCGACAAGAACGGCAAGTTGATCGGCCGTCTGACCATTGATGAAATGGTTGACCTGATTCGTGAAGAGAGTGAGAGCGAAGTTCTCAACATGGCCGGTCTGCGTGAAGAGGAAGACATCTTCGCCTCCGTCTGGAAGTCTTTACGCAACCGTTGGGCATGGCTGGCGGTCAACCTGATCACTGCGTTTGTCGCCTCTCGAGTGATCGGTCTGTTCGAAGGCTCGATCGAGAAGCTGGTAGCGCTCGCAGCGCTGATGCCGATCGTGGCGGGTATCGGTGGCAATTCCGGTAACCAGACGATCACCATGATTGTTCGCGCCATGGCGCTCGATCAGGTCAGCACTGGCAATACCTCGCGTCTGATGCGCAAGGAGTTGGCGGTGGGCTTGATTAATGGCTTGGTCTGGGGTGGTGTGATCGGCGTCGTTGCTTATCTGCTCTACGGCAGTTGGTCGCTGGGCGTGGTAATGACGGCAGCGATGACGCTGAATCTGTTGCTGGCTGCGTTGATGGGGGTGTTGATCCCTATGACCCTGGCGAAGATGGGGCGAGATCCGGCGATGGGGGCGAGCGTGATGATCACTGCGATGACGGACAGTGGTGGTTTCTTCATCTTCCTGGGGTTGGCGACAATCTTCCTGCTCTGATCGGTATTAGCGAAACTGCCCGCCAATTGGCGGGCTTTTTTGTGTCTGCGAAATCTCAAATGCCGCGCAAAAAAAAGCCAGCAATTAAGCTGGCTTGAGATGTTCGGTATGGCTCAGGACGCGTCTGCTGCCATTTCGGCGTCATGGGCAATCAAGGACACCAAAGCGTTTTGCTGACGATGAGATAGCTGGCGGAAACGTTGCAACAGCTCGCGCTCGTGCAACGACAGCTCCGGGCTGTCCAGGCGCATGCTCAGCTCTTCGCCCAGTGCGCCTTCCTGAATAAGACTCTGCTCAAGGCGCGCAATGATCTCGGAGTTCATGCTGCGATGATGATTGCGAGCCACCTCGGCAATGCGTTCACGCATTCCGTCTGGCAGACGTACGACAAACTTGTCAGCCGTACGGCTGGAATAAATTGCCTGTTTCAATGGGCGCATATATTTAACCGGTTAGTTCAGGGGAGCGGTTCTCGGGATTGGCCGCAGGATGTGTGGTAGGACAAGCATCCGCGCCAAATGGTTCAACCTGAATTGTTAAGAGGCCCGCATCATGCCTCAAAATTGCCAGATCATTGGCGTCAATTCTGTGACAAATATTGAGCTGGGTAAAGGCGTAATGCCAGCACCAATTATCAGAAATGCGGACTGGTTTGAAAACTTCGCCTCTGTCCGCATCCTTGCCCGCTTCCTGCTGCACATGAATTAATGTCCGAAGGCATCAGAACGTGCATTCTATGCGGGTTCTGCATCCTTGTTCCTTACCTTTACAGGATAGTGGCAAATTGCCGATTTACTAGTGGCAGGCACCCGCTGGAGGGCGTTTTCAGGATGGATGGCAAGCTAATTTATTTGATGGGGCCTTCCGGTTCAGGCAAGGACAGTTTGATTGAGGCAGCTCGGGAGCCATTACGCGCTTTGAATTGCCATGTGATGCGCCGGGTGATCACACGATCTGCCGAATCGGTAGGGGAGGATGCTATTGGTGTAACACCGGACGAGTTCGAGCGTCGTGAGCATGCTGGCAATTTCTCGCTGGCCTGGCGTGCCAATGGTCTTGCCTACGGGATTCCGGTGGAAATGGATCAGCGCCTGAGCGATGGGCAGCATGTGCTGGTCAATGGCTCTAGGGCCAATCTGCGTCAGGCAATTGAATGCTATCCAGCGTTGCTGCCGGTTTTGCTGACGGTCAGGGATGAAGTACTGCGAGAGCGTCTGCTCAAGCGTGGTAGGGAAACGCTTGAGCAAATTGATGCAAGACTGGCTCGCAATGCGTTGTTCAAGGATAGGAGATCAAGTGATGGGCCAGTACATATTGTCGACAATTCCGGAGATCTGGCGGACGCCGTCAATGATCTCTTGCGTCTGATCCGGCTCAGCGTAAAACCGGATCAAATTTGATCTTTCGTCCTGCTGCCAGTGCCAGCACAAATAGCACGGCAAAAACGGCGCAGCCAATCAGGGGCAGGGTGATTTCAGCGCCTTCGAACAGCGATAAATGCGCAACGCCACTCAAAAGGGCGAGGATCAGAAATCCCGCAGCTGACTTGGACATGTTGTACTCCTGAAGATATTTCAAAAAACCAGATGTTCGGAGGTCAGTGCTGGTCGCACTTGCTCAGAGTTACTGACGGCCAGCGGTGTTGATGTGCCCTGATCGCTCAGTACTGCCAGTTGGGGGGCTTTTTGTACCTGCAAGTAATGCGGCATACGCTGGGCCAATGGCTCCGGCGAGTCGCTTGCGGGGATAAAATGGAAGCTCACCAAAACCGCCAGAGCAATTGCGTTTGCAAGCAAAAGGGTGCTGTTCATGGGCGTAGCTCCGAATGTTCTTCTATTGAACAGACAAAGCAGCCGTCGTGCCAACAGTCTAACCTCTGTTAAGTCCTTTAAAAACAAGCATTTGAGCAAGTTTTACGGATTGTGCAGGTTGCAATCTGCACTGATGGCTTTTAAGGCAGCGTGCAAAATGCACGGTAATTCTTCCCGCAGCATCACAGGGCGCCTGCCTACACTTAAAAAGCCCTACGGACGACATGACAAATCGGGGTTCGGTGGTTAACATGCACGCCGTCCGTCATGCAGCGTCTGCTGCGACGAAACGTGTGTCTCAGTAGCTCAATTGGATAGAGCATCCCCCTCCTAAGGGGAAGGTTGGCAGTTCGAACCTGCCCTGGGACACCATCTACTATAGAAACTCCTCTCCTTTGCTGTTCGCTAACCCAATGCTCAAGGCTCTGGCTTTGTCATGGGCCAAGGGGGCTTGCCTGCGCTTGCTGCTAGAGGGGCTGTCTCCTTGATTTTGAATCAGGCGTGCGTAAGCGTCTCTATCGTCTATATAGAAGGCTTTTTCCACTGAACGATAGAAAAGCTAAATTAACAGTTGACGGCAGATTTCAGATGTCTATAATTCGCCCCACTTCCGGCGCAGTCGAAACGGAAAACTCCTTGAGATTCAATGAGTTATGTAGGTTTCGGCAGTGAGTTGCTTCAGTTCATCGAAGCCGAAAGGAAGTTGAAAAAGAGGTGTTGACAGCAGCGTGTAACGCTGTAGAATTCGCCTCCCGCTGACGAGAGATCGGAAGCGCAAGTGGTTGAAGTTGTTGAAGAATTCTTCGAAAGCTTCTGAAAATAATCACTTGACAGCAAATGAGGCTGCTGTAGAATGCGCGCCTCGGTTGAGAAGAAAGATCTTAACCAACCGCTCTTTAACAACTGAATCAAGCAATTCGTGTGGGTGCTTGTGGAGTCAGACTGATAGTCAACAAGATTATCAGCATCACAAGTTACTCCGCGAGAAATCAAAGATGTAACCAACGATTGCTGAGCCAAGTTTAGGGTTTCTTAAAAACCCAAAGATGTTTGAACTGAAGAGTTTGATCATGGCTCAGATTGAACGCTGGCGGCAGGCCTAACACATGCAAGTCGAGCGGATGACAGGAGCTTGCTCCTGAATTCAGCGGCGGACGGGTGAGTAATGCCTAGGAATCTGCCTGGTAGTGGGGGACAACGTTTCGAAAGGAACGCTAATACCGCATACGTCCTACGGGAGAAAGCAGGGGACCTTCGGGCCTTGCGCTATCAGATGAGCCTAGGTCGGATTAGCTAGTTGGTGAGGTAATGGCTCACCAAGGCGACGATCCGTAACTGGTCTGAGAGGATGATCAGTCACACTGGAACTGAGACACGGTCCAGACTCCTACGGGAGGCAGCAGTGGGGAATATTGGACAATGGGCGAAAGCCTGATCCAGCCATGCCGCGTGTGTGAAGAAGGTCTTCGGATTGTAAAGCACTTTAAGTTGGGAGGAAGGGTTGTAGATTAATACTCTGCAATTTTGACGTTACCGACAGAATAAGCACCGGCTAACTCTGTGCCAGCAGCCGCGGTAATACAGAGGGTGCAAGCGTTAATCGGAATTACTGGGCGTAAAGCGCGCGTAGGTGGTTCGTTAAGTTGGATGTGAAATCCCCGGGCTCAACCTGGGAACTGCATTCAAAACTGTCGAGCTAGAGTATGGTAGAGGGTGGTGGAATTTCCTGTGTAGCGGTGAAATGCGTAGATATAGGAAGGAACACCAGTGGCGAAGGCGACCACCTGGACTGATACTGACACTGAGGTGCGAAAGCGTGGGGAGCAAACAGGATTAGATACCCTGGTAGTCCACGCCGTAAACGATGTCAACTAGCCGTTGGGAGCCTTGAGCTCTTAGTGGCGCAGCTAACGCATTAAGTTGACCGCCTGGGGAGTACGGCCGCAAGGTTAAAACTCAAATGAATTGACGGGGGCCCGCACAAGCGGTGGAGCATGTGGTTTAATTCGAAGCAACGCGAAGAACCTTACCAGGCCTTGACATCCAATGAACTTTCCAGAGATGGATTGGTGCCTTCGGGAACATTGAGACAGGTGCTGCATGGCTGTCGTCAGCTCGTGTCGTGAGATGTTGGGTTAAGTCCCGTAACGAGCGCAACCCTTGTCCTTAGTTACCAGCACGTAATGGTGGGCACTCTAAGGAGACTGCCGGTGACAAACCGGAGGAAGGTGGGGATGACGTCAAGTCATCATGGCCCTTACGGCCTGGGCTACACACGTGCTACAATGGTCGGTACAAAGGGTTGCCAAGCCGCGAGGTGGAGCTAATCCCATAAAACCGATCGTAGTCCGGATCGCAGTCTGCAACTCGACTGCGTGAAGTCGGAATCGCTAGTAATCGTGAATCAGAATGTCACGGTGAATACGTTCCCGGGCCTTGTACACACCGCCCGTCACACCATGGGAGTGGGTTGCACCAGAAGTAGCTAGTCTAACCTTCGGGAGGACGGTTACCACGGTGTGATTCATGACTGGGGTGAAGTCGTAACAAGGTAGCCGTAGGGGAACCTGCGGCTGGATCACCTCCTTAATCGACGACATCAGCTGCTCCATAAGTTCCCACACGAATTGCTTGATTCATTGAAAAAGACGAAAGAAGCAGCCCGAAATTGGGTCTGTAGCTCAGTTGGTTAGAGCGCACCCCTGATAAGGGTGAGGTCGGCAGTTCGAATCTGCCCAGACCCACCAATTTTGTGTGGGAAACGCCTGTAGAAATACGGGGCCATAGCTCAGCTGGGAGAGCGCCTGCCTTGCACGCAGGAGGTCAGCGGTTCGATCCCGCTTGGCTCCACCACTACTGCTTCTCTTGTATAAAGCTTAGAAATGAGCATTCCATCGTTGTGATGGTGAATGTTGATTTCTAGTCTTTGACTAGTTCGTTCTTTAAAAATTTGGGTATGTGATAGAAAGATAGACTGAACGTTACTTTCACTGGTAACGGATCAGGCTAAGGTAAAATTTGTGAGTTCTCTTAATTGAGAAATTCGAATTTTCGGCGAATGTCGTCTTCACAGTATAACCAGATTGCTTGGGGTTATATGGTCAAGTGAAGAAGCGCATACGGTGGATGCCTTGGCAGTCAGAGGCGATGAAAGACGTGGTAGCCTGCGAAAAGTTTCGGGGAGTCGGCAAACAGACTTTGATCCGGAGATGTCTGAATGGGGGAACCCAGCCATCATAAGATGGTTATCTTGTACTGAATACATAGGTGCAAGAGGCGAACCAGGGGAACTGAAACATCTAAGTACCCTGAGGAAAAGAAATCAACCGAGATTCCCTTAGTAGTGGCGAGCGAACGGGGACTAGCCCTTAAGTGGCTTTGAGATTAGCGGAACGCTCTGGAAAGTGCGGCCATAGTGGGTGATAGCCCTGTACGCGAAAATCTCTTAGTCATGAAATCGAGTAGGACGGAGCACGAGAAACTTTGTCTGAATATGGGGGGACCATCCTCCAAGGCTAAATACTACTGACTGACCGATAGTGAACTAGTACCGTGAGGGAAAGGCGAAAAGAACCCCGGAGAGGGGAGTGAAATAGATCCTGAAACCGTATGCGTACAAGCAGTGGGAGCAGACTTTGTTCTGTGACTGCGTACCTTTTGTATAATGGGTCAGCGACTTATTTTCAGTGGCGAGCTTAACCGAATAGGGGAGGCGTAGCGAAAGCGAGTCTTAATAGGGCGTCTAGTCGCTGGGAATAGACCCGAAACCGGGCGATCTATCCATGGGCAGGTTGAAGGTTGGGTAACACTAACTGGAGGACCGAACCGACTACCGTTGAAAAGTTAGCGGATGACCTGTGGATCGGAGTGAAAGGCTAATCAAGCTCGGAGATAGCTGGTTCTCCTCGAAAGCTATTTAGGTAGCGCCTCATGTATCACTGTAGGGGGTAGAGCACTGTTTCGGCTAGGGGGTCATCCCGACTTACCAAACCGATGCAAACTCCGAATACCTACAAGTGCCGAGCATGGGAGACACACGGCGGGTGCTAACGTCCGTCGTGAAAAGGGAAACAACCCAGACCGTCAGCTAAGGTCCCAAAGTTATGGTTAAGTGGGAAACGATGTGGGAAGGCTTAGACAGCTAGGAGGTTGGCTTAGAAGCAGCCACCCTTTAAAGAAAGCGTAATAGCTCACTAGTCGAGTCGGCCTGCGCGGAAGATGTAACGGGGCTCAAACCATACACCGAAGCTACGGGTATCATCTTCGGATGATGCGGTAGAGGAGCGTTCTGTAAGCCTGTGAAGGTGAGTTGAGAAGCTTGCTGGAGGTATCAGAAGTGCGAATGCTGACATGAGTAACGACAATGGGTGTGAAAAACACCCACGCCGAAAGACCAAGGTTTCCTGCGCAACGTTAATCGACGCAGGGTTAGTCGGTCCCTAAGGCGAGGCTGAAAAGCGTAGTCGATGGAAAACAGGTTAATATTCCTGTACTTCTGGTTATTGCGATGGAGGGACGGAGAAGGCTAGGCCAGCTTGGCGTTGGTTGTCCAAGTTTAAGGTGGTAGGCTGAGATCTTAGGTAAATCCGGGATCTTAAGGCCGAGAGCTGATGACGAGTGTTCTTTTAGAACACGAAGTGGTTGATGCCATGCTTCCAAGAAAAGCTTCTAAGCTTCAGGTAACCAGGAACCGTACCCCAAACCGACACAGGTGGTTGGGTAGAGAATACCAAGGCGCTTGAGAGAACTCGGGTGAAGGAACTAGGCAAAATGGCACCGTAACTTCGGGAGAAGGTGCGCCGGTGAGGGTGAAGGACTTGCTCCGTAAGCTCATGCCGGTCGAAGATACCAGGCCGCTGCGACTGTTTATTAAAAACACAGCACTCTGCAAACACGAAAGTGGACGTATAGGGTGTGACGCCTGCCCGGTGCCGGAAGGTTAATTGATGGGGTTAGCTAACGCGAAGCTCTTGATCGAAGCCCCGGTAAACGGCGGCCGTAACTATAACGGTCCTAAGGTAGCGAAATTCCTTGTCGGGTAAGTTCCGACCTGCACGAATGGCGTAACGATGGCGGCGCTGTCTACACCCGAGACTCAGTGAAATTGAAATCGCTGTGAAGATGCAGTGTATCCGCGGCTAGACGGAAAGACCCCGTGAACCTTTACTATAGCTTTGCACTGGACTTTGAATTTGCTTGTGTAGGATAGGTGGGAGGCTTTGAAGCGTGGACGCCAGTTCGCGTGGAGCCATCCTTGAAATACCACCCTGGCAACTTTGAGGTTCTAACTCAGGTCCGTTATCCGGATCGAGGACAGTGTATGGTGGGTAGTTTGACTGGGGCGGTCTCCTCCTAAAGAGTAACGGAGGAGTACGAAGGTGCGCTCAGACCGGTCGGAAATCGGTCGTAGAGTATAAAGGCAAAAGCGCGCTTGACTGCGAGACAGACACGTCGAGCAGGTACGAAAGTAGGTCTTAGTGATCCGGTGGTTCTGTATGGAAGGGCCATCGCTCAACGGATAAAAGGTACTCCGGGGATAACAGGCTGATACCGCCCAAGAGTTCATATCGACGGCGGTGTTTGGCACCTCGATGTCGGCTCATCACATCCTGGGGCTGAAGCCGGTCCCAAGGGTATGGCTGTTCGCCATTTAAAGTGGTACGCGAGCTGGGTTTAGAACGTCGTGAGACAGTTCGGTCCCTATCTGCCGTGGACGTTTGAGATTTGAGAGGGGCTGCTCCTAGTACGAGAGGACCGGAGTGGACGAACCTCTGGTGTTCCGGTTGTCACGCCAGTGGCATTGCCGGGTAGCTATGTTCGGGAAAGATAACCGCTGAAAGCATCTAAGCGGGAAACTTGCCTCAAGATGAGATCTCACTGGAACCTTGAGTTCCCTGAAGGGCCGTCGAAGACTACGACGTTGATAGGTTGGGTGTGTAAGCGCTGTGAGGCGTTGAGCTAACCAATACTAATTGCCCGTGAGGCTTGACCATATAACACCCAAGCAATTTGCGTCGAAGAGACCAGATTGCGGTGTGTGAAGACGAAACGAACCGAAAGTTCGACTGCACTTAAAAAAGCAGCACAAAACACCGAAAACTACCACATACCCAATTTGCTGAAGCGAGGCCATCTGGTCACGACTCAGTACCCGAATTTCTTGACGACCATAGAGCGTTGGAACCACCTGATCCCATCCCGAACTCAGCAGTGAAACGATGCATCGCCGATGGTAGTGTGGGGTTTCCCCATGTGAGAGTAGGTCATCGTCAAGATTAAATTCCGAAACCCCAATTGCGAAAGCAGTTGGGGTTTTGTTTTGCCCGCAGGAAAGTTTTGGCTCGCGACAGGTAATACGTTTACCAATGTATTACCTGCCCCCAACCGTCGCTAACCTTGAGCGCGAGAAGTCATGCTACGCGCCGTCGTCCGTTTCAACTTTACCTAGTGCTGCGCTCACGGCGCTGACATGGCGTTTGCCATTCACGTCATAACTACGCCCAGTGGCTTCGGCATCCGGTTTGCGCAATACCAGTTGTGCCGACAATCCTTCCTTTTCGTAGTAGCTGCCGAACCAGTTGATCAACGCGCCGATATAACAATCATTGCCAATGACAACCCCCAGATTCGTGACAACTTCGAGGGTGTAGGGCGCCATGCCATAGCTGTAATAGTCGTTTTCTCCTGCGCCACTGGCCGGGACAGGGCAGAGCGGCGTGTTCGCTGAACTGACTTCTCCAGCCTGCGTCGCTTTGCTTATCGCCCGGTCAAGTGTCTGTTGCAGAGCGGGCTCCAACTCGTAAGTGGTGGTGCCGTCTTCCTTATGTTGAAGGGTGGGCACCTTCAGGTCGTAACGGTAATGAACCGCTATCGTCGGTACCCGATTGTTGATTCTGAGCGGGTTTAGCAAGTAAAGCTGATCAACTCCGTAGGCACCGCTGCGATACGCCGCATACACTTTTCCACGGATGTTTATCCAATTCGCTGACTGGTTGGCGCCGCGATCATTGGTGTGAAACAGCGAGCTTTCAGCGGCGGGGCTTCTCTTGATGAAACGCTCGCCGGTTCGCCGCCAGGTCTCCGTGTAGGTAAACAGACCTGTGCCGCCGGTGTAGGTATCGACGATAAGGTCGCGCTGACCATCGTCGTCCATGTCCAGCAGGGTGTACGTGGAGTGACCGAAATCGGCAGCGCCGGAAATGTCCGACGTCCTCAGCGCCTGCCACTCGTCTGGCGTGAGACCGGCGGGCTTCGATGTCGGAAAGTGCGTGTCGCTTGGATCATCCTTGTCGACGTCTCCAGAGAACGAGGTCTTGCCCGCGCGGATGCCAAAGGCTTCAAGCGTACGCTCCAGGGCAAACTCCGGATTGTCCTTGCTCGCTGCTTGAATGCTGTTGCTCAGTTCATGCATCACTTGCGTATCGAGGTCATCCGGTGGGTAGGCAAGCGCCTCCGTCAACAGTGCCTGAAGGACTTTCAGGCGCTCGTCATAACGCTGATTCAGGCACGAGACATCGTCGGCGCATTCATTGCGAGCCTTTAACCACAGTCGTTGAGTACGTTTCAGTTCCGGTTGTACCTGGGCGGACGCCTTTATTAACGCTCGATAAACAGAGCCCATCTGTACATCTTGTTCATAAAGTCCTTTGCCCGCGCAAACAGTGTTTTCGGCGGCATTCGCCGCTTTTGTGCAGTCCATTCCAGCCGCCATTGCCTGCTGAACAAGCAGCAGAGCGCAGGCGGAAACGATGCAGCGTCCTTTGATGTACACGATGTAAACCTTGTAGTGGAAAGTTGTCCTGGCGCGCAGGGTAAATGCTCGCAGAGGAATCTTGAAGTGCCGGCTTCAGGGAACAGCACTTCTGGCCGATAACCCATTCGGTGACTTAAAAGTCGCGCGAAATCGCTTGATAGCATTTGGCCGCCAGCTATCATCTGCGCGCCTGAAATTGCCCTCACTTCAATTGCCTGGAAATCTTCGATGCTGTCGTATCACCAAAAGAGTTTTCTGATCGTCGATGATTTCTCGGATTTCCGCAGTTCCGTGCGTTCGATGCTGCGTGAGCTTGGGGTCAAGGACGTCGATACGGCCGACACCGGTGAGCAGGCGCTGAAGATGTGCGCACAGAAGTCCTACGATTTCATCCTGCAGGATTTCCATCTCGGCGACGGCAAGAAGAACGGTCAACAGGTTCTCGAAGACCTGATGCTGGAAAAGCTCATCAGCCATGAAGCAGTGTTTGTCATGGTCACCGCCGAGACCAGTCAGGCGATGGTGCTCAGTGCCCTCGAGCATGAGCCGGATGCGTACCTGACCAAGCCGTTCAACCGCTCCGGTCTGGCCCAGCGCCTGGAGCGTCTGGAGCAGCGCAAGACGTTGCTCAAACCGATTCTGCAAGCCCTCGACCGTGGCAAACCGGTCGAGGTGCTTAACGCTTGCATCGCCCTGTGCAAGCAGGACATCCGCTATTCGCCGCTGTGCCTGCGCTACCGCGCTGATGCGCTACGCGACATGAATCAGAACGAAGCGCTGGAACGCCTCTACGACAGCATCATTGCTGACCGCCCATTGCCGTGGGCATTTGCCGGGCTGGGCAAGTTGTTGTTCAAGCGCGGTCAGGTTGCACAGGCTAAAGGCGTTTATGAGAAAGCGCTGAAGGTGTTCCCGATGATGCCGTCGCTGTACGACGGCATGGCCGACGTGCTGGTGTCCGAGGGGGATACCAAAGGCGCGCAACAGGTGCTCGAAGAGGCCATTCGTCTTTCGCCACTGGCGGTGCGCCGACAGGCTTTGCTCGGCAAACTGGCGATGGCCAACGAAGATTTCGACACCGCCTCGCGTGCTTACCGCCAAGCGGTGTCGCAAGGTGCGCAGTCGCGCTTCAAGGACCCGGAAAGCAACCTCGGGCTGGCCCACGCGCTGATCAGCAAGGGCAGCGAACGTGGTCTCGATACGCGCACGCGTCTTGAGATCAACACCACCCTCAGCGCCGTGGCCAAAGAAAACCCGACCGACCCGGGCCTGCAGATTCGAGCGCGTCTGATGAAGGCCACCAGTCTGCTCCTCAACGATGCGGAAACCGCTGACAAGCTCACCGAACAAGCGCTGATGCGCCTCGACGGCATGGAGCAATTCATGAGCCCGGAAGCGGCGTTGCTGGTCGCCAAGCAATTGCAGATGCTCGGGCAGGCCGAGGCGGGCACCTCGATGCTCAAGAGCTGTGCGGAGATCTACGGGGATGACCCTGCGGTGATGAAAGACATCGCCAAGCTCACCGATGACCCGACCATTCTCAGTTCCAGTAACGCCGCCGCCGATCTCAACCGTCAGGGCGTGCGCGTGTACAAGACCGGCAACCTGGTGGAGGCCCGCGAGGTGTTCCGCAAGGCGCTGAAGATGCAACCGAAAAACATCAGTATCGCGCTGAACATGGCCCAGTCGCTGCTGCACGGCACCGACACCAGCGTGCCGTCGGCGGAGCTGGAAGAATGTCGGGCCTGCCTGAAAATGGTTGGCCTGATGCCCGACACCGACGCGCGTTTTGCGCGTTATCAGAAGCTGAAAAGCAAGGCGTTTGGCGAATGAGCAACGACAAGCAGGCGCTGGATTTTTCCACGGTGATCGCCTCCACCGTCCACGACATGAAGAACTCGCTGGCCTTGCTGATGCAGGCCCACAGCCAATGGCTCGCGCGCTTGCCGCAAGCGCAGCGCGAAGGTTCGGAGCAGGGCGTCATCGACTTCGAGTTCGCCCACCTCAATGGCATGCTGGTGCAGTTGCTCGGGCTGTACAAGCTCGGCGTCAACCAGATGCCGCTACAACCGGCGTATCACGAACTCGATGACTTTATCGAGGCGCAACTGGCGGCGCATCAAGAGGTGTTTGCCAGTCGCGGGATCATCGCCACCTATGAAGTCGATCCGTTGAGTCCGTTGGGTTTCTTCGACCGCGAACTGATTGCCTCAGTGCTCGGAAACTGCATCAACAATGCGATTCGTTATGCCCGCGAATCGTTGCTGATCACCGTCAGTGACGAAGCCGGGCAACTGGTGCTGAGCATCAACGACGACGGCGACGGTTATCCGGCCGAGATGCTCGAGCGTCAGGCCGATTACGTGCAGGGCATCAATCACAGCAGCGGCAGCACCGGGCTCGGTTTGTATTTCGCCAATCGTATCGCCGCGCTGCATCAGCGCAACGGTGTCGAAGGGCGCACTGAAATCCGCAATGGCGGACCGCTTGGCGGCGGGGTGTTCAGCCTTTATCTGCCGTGACACAGGTTTTTGTTTGACGCTGCTTGATATTCCGAACAGCCGAAGCCTATTTTGTACGGGTCGCCGTTCGCGGCTCGCACAATAACAAGGATTGCGTCATGACAACCGATGGCCAGCGTTCACTCGCGCAGCGATTGACGGGCATTGATGAGATTGAATGTGTCACGCCGGATTTGAACGGCGTACCCCGGGGCAAAGTGATGACCGCCGAGGGGTTCCTCGAAGGACGGCGTTTGCAGTTAGCGCGGGGTGTGCTGCTGCAATGCATCATGGGCGGTTATCCGGCAGCGCGGTTTTACGGCAGCGATGACGGAGACCTGGCACTGGTCGCCGAGCCGACCCAGATCCATCGCTTGCCGTGGAGTGACGACCCGCGCGCCCTGGCCATTTGCGACGCTGATGAACTGACCGGCGAAAGCTCCAATCTGTCGACCCGTGGCCAGTTGAAAAAAGTCATCGCCCGTTACGCCGCGCGCGGCTTGGCGCCGGTGGTGGCGACCGAGCTGGAATTCTTTGTCTTTGCCCCCAACACCGATCCGACCCAACCGTTCCGCCCGCCAGTCGGTCTCGACGGTCGCCGCGAGGATGGCCAATCCGCGTTCAGCATCAGCTCCAATAACGGTCTGCGGCCATTCTTCAACGAAGTCTATAAATGCATGGCGGCACTCGGAATGCCGCGCGATACCTTCATGCACGAAATGGGTGTCAGCCAGTTCGAGATCAATCTGCTGCACGGCGATCCGCTGTTGCTCGCCGACCAGACCTTTCTGTTCAAACACCTGCTCAAGGAAGTCGCGCTCAAGCATGGCCTGACCGTGGTGTGCATGGCTAAACCGCTGGCACACACGCCGGGCAGTTCGATGCACATTCACCAGAGCATCGTCGAGGTCGGCAGCGGCAAGAATCTCTTCAGTGACGCGAACGGTGAGCCGACGGCGATGTTCCGCCACTTCATTGGTGGCCAGCAAGCGGGCATGGCCGATTTTACTGCACTGTTCGCACCGAATGTGAATTCCTATCAGCGTCTGTGCCATCCGTACGCGTCACCGAACAACGCGTGCTGGTCCCACGACAACCGCGCCGCCGGGCTGCGGATTCCGGCGAGTGCGCCGGTCGCTCGTCGCGTGGAAAACCGTTTGCCGGGCGCCGATGCCAATCCGTATCTGGCGATCGCCGCGAGTCTGGCCGCCGGCTTGCATGGCATCGAGCATGAGCTGGAACCGAGCGAGGCGATTCAGGGCGAGTTCGAAGTGCCGGACAACCTCTCGCTGCCTTGTACTTTGCATGCCGCGCTCGAGCGTCTGAAACGTAGCCAATTGGCGAGGGAACTGTTCGGACAGGAGTTCATCGAAGGCTACATCGCTTCGAAGACCATGGAGTTGACCAGCTTCTTTGATGAAATCACTCCCTGGGAACGACGTGTTCTAGCAGCCCAGGCCTGACGTACCGCCGCCATCGGGCTATCGTTCTGGTAGCCCGATATTTACTGCAAGGAGCCGCTCGGAACGCCGATGCGCCAAATCT
Source organism: Pseudomonas sp. ZY71 (assembly GCF_036542145.1). Lineage (NCBI taxonomy): Bacteria > Pseudomonadati > Pseudomonadota > Gammaproteobacteria > Pseudomonadales > Pseudomonadaceae > Pseudomonas > Pseudomonas sp. ZY71. The sequence continues at coordinate 5,018,887 of NZ_CP144274.1, read as the reverse complement.
GGAAATCCTTTCGAGCGCTGTATTTCGCCTCGCTGATGATGTTGATCGGCTCGGGCCTTCTATCCACTTATCTGGCCTTGCGTCTGGCCGCTGACAATGTCGACGGCCTCTGGGTCGGTGCGCTGATGGCGGCCAACTATTTCGGCCTGGTGCTGGGCGGCAAGATCGGTCACCGGCTGATCGCCCGTGTCGGGCATATTCGTGCTTATTCCGCCTGTGCCGGGATCGTCGGGGCGGCGGTGCTGGGCCACGGGCTGGTCGATTGGCTGCCGGCGTGGCTGGTGCTGCGGACCATTGTCGGTCTGGGCATGATGTGCCAATACATGGTGATCGAGAGCTGGCTCAACGAGCAGGCTGACGCCAATCAGCGAGGTCTGGTGTTCAGCGGTTACATGATCGCGTCTTACCTTGGCCTGGTGCTGGGTCAATTGATTCTGGTCATGCACCCCGGGCTGGGTCTGGAACTGCTGATGCTGGTCGCGCTGTGCTTTGCGCTGTGTCTGGTGCCTGTGACGTTGACTCGACGGATTCACCCGGCGCCCCTGCATCCGGCGCCGATGGAGCCGCGCTTCTTTATCAAACGGGTCCCGCAGTCGCTGAGTACGGTGCTTGGTGCCGGTTTGATCATCGGTTCGTTCTACGGTCTGGCACCGTTGTATGCCTCGCAACAAGGGCTGTCGACCGAGCAGGTCGGTCTGTTCATGGGTAGCTGCATCTTTGCCGGTTTGCTGGTGCAGTGGCCGTTGGGCTGGTTGTCCGATCGTTACGATCGGGCGCTGCTGATTCGTTGCTTTGCCGGGTTCCTGGCGGTGGCGGCGTTGCCGTTGGCGGTATTGCCGCAAGTGCCGCTTGAGGTGTTGTTCGGGGTTGGCTTTCTCTGTTCGCTGGTGCAGTTCTGTCTGTATCCGTTGGCGGTTGCGTTTTCCAATGACCACGTGGAAGGGGATCGCCGGGTGTCGCTGACAGCAATGTTGTTGGTGACCTACGGGGTCGGCGCGAGCATCGGGCCATTGCTCGCGGGTGTGCTGATGAAGTTGTTCGGCAGTCAGAGCCTGTATGCGTTCTTCAGCTTCTTCGCGCTGGTGCTGGTGTGGCGGATCCGGCCGAAAGCCGTGACCAATCTGCATCAGGTCGACGATGCGCCGCTGCATCACGTGGCCATGCCGGACAGCATGTCCAGTTCGCCGCTGGTGGCAGCCCTCGATCCTCGGGTCGATGAGCAAGTGGTGCAGGAGCAGATGGTGCAGGACCCGGTGCAGACCCCAGCAAATCCCGAGCCTGAACCTGCTACGCCGTCAGAGCCTGCGGCAGAAGGCGAGCCGGATACCGATAATCCCGCGCCCGATCTCAGTGGCGGCAGACCCTGAACTGAGCAAAAAGCACCGCGCATAAAAAAGGGCAGTCCCCTCAAGGACTGCCCTTTTTATTGGCCGGACAAATCAGAGATCGTCTTTGTCGAAACGGCGTGCTTCACGTTGCAACTGATACACGAAACGCTCAACGTTGCGCGCTGCCTGACCACTGATGTTGTGGAAGCGCAGGCCGGCAAAGGTGATGTTGAGTTTTTCTTCGAAGTGCAGATAGCGCAATTCGACGGAGGTCGGCTGGTTGCCGAACAGTGGCGGCGCGATCAGGCGGTCATAGACTTGGCCCAATTGCAGACGATCAGTGATATCGCCTTCGAAACGCAGCTTGCAGCCGGTCGCGGAGATATCCAGCAGTTTGCCGTTGATCGGCGCCTTGAGCTTTTCGCCGCCCAGTTCAACGCTGACCAGATCAGTCAGTTTCAGCGCGGCGCGGAAGGCATTGCGGCGCTGGTGGTAAACCACTTCAGTCGGCAGCTCGCCGGTGTAGAAACGATCACCTTCGGACTCTTCGATATTCAGCGTGCCGGTGCATTCCCAGGCAATGCGCACACCTTCATGAAAACCTTCGACCTTGAATGGTTCGCCGGCCAGCAGAAAGCGTTCGCCGTCACGCGGGATCATCTCGTCCAGCGCGATCGAAGCGCTGTCGCGGTCGACTTTGATCAGGTAGCTCTGGAAGCGCTGGCTGCGCTCATGAAAGGTGATGATCAGCGGATCGTGGCTTTCTTGCAGCTGGCGCAGGTTGCTGGAGATTTCCAGTGGCGTGGTAAGCACCTTAGGGGGCTGCGGAGCATCATCCGCGCTGAGGGCGTTGGACACGGTTTATCAATCTCCAGACAAAATATGACGACTAGCCAGCATTTTGCCAGCATGTTCCGCGGGTTGATAGAGCTGGCGCATCAACGGCTCATGCCTGGCTGAGCGGACGCGGTGTGGCGGGTTTGGCAAATGTACCGCTGGCGTTATAAAGCGCTGGCGCTTCACCACCGGTGAGGATCTTCAGCTGATTGGCCGTGGCGGCCTGCTGGATCTGGATCGACTGGCCATTCTTGACGTTGGCGGCCTGACATTGAGCGATCAGATCGGTCAATGCGTCGCCTTGCGTCAACAACTGCTCGCCAATGCTCGACTGGCCAGCCAGTTGCGCAAGACCGCTGCGGTCTGTCGGCAAGTTGAGGCTGGCGAGTATTTCGCTGCGTTTGCGGCCATGCTGTTCAAGCAGAATGATCAATGCCTGTTTGTGCGCCAGAATTTCTTCCAGCAGGGGCATGTCGCGACCGTGCAACGCGAGAGATTCGGTTTGCAGCAACTCCAGCAATTGTTGAGCTGGAGCAAAGTCGTCGTTGATCAGTTGCAATAAATTAGTGTCGTGCATGGCTGGCCTTGGGTGTTAAGCGTCCAAAAGCCTCGCGCCGGCAAAGGCCTAGCGCTGGGCTTCGAAGTTGAGCAGTTTGCTGGCTACACGGTTGCTGTCGACTTTATAGCTGCCATCGGCAATCGCGGCTTTCAACTCGGCCACACGGGCTTTGTCGACAGCAGGTTGATCGCGCAGCTTGTCAGTGACCTTCTGCAACTGTTGAGCCTCATTGCTGAGGTGTACCGATTCCCCGCTTTTTGCGGTACTGGCCGGTTCGGCCTGGGTATTCAGCGGCGCGGAGGTGCCGGTTTCGGCGGTTTCCTTGGCGTTGCTGGTACGTGTACTGCCCGTAAGTGACGAGGAGCTGTTCAAACGGCTGAAATCGATGACCATGATAAAAACCTCTGGGAATTTGGACGCTTGCCATGTTTTCGGCCATCCCCTGGAAAACTTTAGGCACATTTACAATGAGCCTTGCATGCGCCGGCGCGTGTCCTGCTGCGGCACAGTTTAGGGAACAGCCGGGGTCAGCGCCAGTTTTCTACATCGCGACTTCCACTTGGCCCGGCGCGGTGACTTGCGCCTTGATGACCCGTTGCGAGTTGAGGTTTTTCACCCGGATCTGCTCTTTCAAACCGCCATTGGCCAGCGCTTCCCCGGGCATGCGCACGGCGAGCGTGCCGCTGCGGGCGGTGATGACCACTTGATCGCCTTTGCGAATGACTTCGGCCTGTTCCAGATGAACCAAGGTGATGACCTGATCGGCTACCGTTGGTCGGGTTAATTTCTGCCCGATCGCTTCGTCTACCGAGGTCAGAAAGCCTTGGTTGATCGTACTCACGTCGCGCTCACGCAGGGTCACGTCCTGTGGTTCGATAATCCCTGCACGTTTCAGCGGTCGGGTGGTGGTCACGATCTCGCGAAACAGGCGGACTTGAGCGGGCACGAACACGGTCCAGGGCGAGGCGCCTTCGCAGCGAACCTTCACGGTAACCCGGCCCAACGGACGTGCCGGACTTTCCAAAGTCGCTGTCAATTCCTTGTCGCACATAGGCATGCGCATACGGGGGTCGAGCTGGTTAACTTCGATTTCGTAGCGGCCTTCCGTTTGACTGGTTGCCAGATAGTCTTCTACGGTGAACTCAAGAAAGCCCTGAGTGACGCCGATAAGCATGTCAGGCAAGGTAACCGCATCAGCAATGGCAGGGCTGCCAGCAAAAAAGCAGCAAATAGCGCCCGCAGCACAAAGCCCTCTGCGGAGGGGAGATGTCAGGCGTCGAAAAAATGTCGTTTGAGCGTTCATACGAGTTAAAAAGCAAGCGCCGTGCCGTTTAGCAATGAATGTGCGTCGCAACAACACTTGGCGTTGGTGTAGGAGTCTGGGCATGGCTGGTGTAATGGATTCGGTGAACCAGCGCACGCAACTGGTAGGGCAGAATCGCCTGGAGCTGTTGTTGTTCCGTCTTGACGGTCAGCAGCTCTATGGAATCAACGTGTTCAAGGTGCGGGAAGTGTTGCAGTGCCCGTCGCTGACGTTGATGCCCAAGTCCAGTCCTGTCGTGTGCGGGGTGGCAAATATCCGGGGGGCGACCATTCCGATCCTTGATCTGGCAATGGCCACCGGTTCCGGAGCGTTGAAAGACAAGAACAACCCGTTCGTGATCATCACGGAGTACAACACCAAGACCCAGGGTTTCCTGGTCCGCTCGGTGGAGCGCATCGTCAACATGAACTGGGAAGAGATTCATCCACCGCCCAAGGGCACGGGTCGCGATCATTACCTGACCGCTGTGACTCGGGTGGACAATCAGTTAGTCGAAATCATCGACGTCGAGAAAGTGCTGGCGGAAGTTGCGCCGACACCGGAAGCGATTTCGGTGGGCGTGGTCGATGTCGAGACCCAGACCAAGGCACTGTCGTTGCGTGTCTTGACGGTCGATGACTCGTCGGTGGCGCGCAAGCAGGTCACGCGTTGTCTACAGACGATCGGTGTCGAAGTAGTGGCGCTGAACGACGGCAAGCAGGCGCTGGATTACCTGCGCAAGCTGGTCGACGAGGGCAAGAAGCCGGAAGAAGAGTTCCTGATGATGATTTCCGACATCGAGATGCCGGAGATGGACGGGTACACCCTGACGGCGGAAATCCGCGGCGACGCACGCATGCAAAAGCTTCATATCATCCTGCATACTTCGTTGTCCGGGGTATTCAATCAGGCGATGGTCAAGAAAGTCGGTGCTGATGACTTCCTGGCCAAGTTCCGCCCTGATGACCTGGCATCCCGGGTAGTCGACCGGATCAAAGCAGCAGATATCAGCTAGGAGCGTTTTGCTCCTGGCGGTCAACACGATTTAAGAGGCGGCATCATTGTCTACGGGTAATTTGGATTTCGAACAGTTCCGGGTCTTCCTGGAAAAAGCCTGTGGCATTTTGCTCGGTGAAAACAAGCAATACCTGGTCTCGAGCCGTCTCAACAAACTGATGGAGCAGCAAGGCATCAAATCCCTGGGTGAGCTGGTTCAGCGCATCCAGACCCAGCCGCGCAGCGGTTTGCGCGAGCAGGTGGTCGATGCCATGACGACCAACGAAACCCTGTGGTTTCGTGACACCTATCCGTTTGAAGTCTTGAAGAACAAGGTACTGCCTGAAGCGATCAAGGCCAGCCCCAACCAGCGTCTGCGGATCTGGTCGGCGGCGTGCTCGTCGGGCCAGGAACCGTACTCGCTGTCGATGTCGATCGACGAGTTCGAGCGCAGCAACCTGGGCCAGTTGAAGATGGGTGTGCAGATCGTTGCCACTGATTTGTCCGGCCTTATGCTGACCAACTGCAAGACGGGCGAGTACGACAGCCTGGCGATCGGTCGTGGTTTGTCGCCGGAACGTTTGCAGCGTTACTTCGACCCGAAAGGGCCGGGGCGCTGGGTGATCAAGGCGCCGATCAAGAACCGCGTGGAGTTCCGTTCGTTCAACCTGCTCGACAGCTATGCCGCGCTGGGCAAGTTCGACATCGTGTTCTGCCGCAACGTGTTGATCTACTTCTCTGCCGAAGTGAAGAAAGACATCCTGTTGCGCATTCACAGCACGTTGAAGCCGGGCGGTTATCTGTTCCTTGGCGCTTCCGAAGCGTTGAACGGTTTGCCGGACCATTACCAGATGGTGCAGTGCAGCCCGGGGATCATTTACCAGGCGAAGTGATTGCATCGGCAATACAAAAAACGGCAGGCCCGAAAAGGCCTGCCGTTTTTTTGTGCCTGCGGAATTTCTCCCTGACACCACAAAACTCCTGTAGGAGTGAGCCTGCTCGCGATAGCGGTAGCACATTCAGCATCATCGGTGCCTGACACACCGCTATCGCGAGCAGGCTCACTCCTACAAGGAGGCTGTGGCGTGGATGAGGGAGAAGGCAAGCGGCAGAAAAGCGGCATCCGGCGGAAACCGGTTGCCGCTTTTCTGGCATTGCCGCTTTGCCGACGTCCGGCAAGGCCCCGGTTTACGGGGGTTTTATGGTTTGGCACGGCGCTTGCTAAAGCTCAGTTACGAAAAACCGGTCACCTGAAGGTTCCCGACATGAGCATCAGCTTCGATAAAGCGCTCGGCATTCACGAAAAGGCATTGGGCTTCCGCGCCCAGCGTGCCGAAGTGCTGGCCAACAACATCGCCAACGCCGACACCCCGAACTACAAGGCGCGGGATCTGGACTTCTCCAAAGTGCTTGAAGCACAGACCCAGAAAAATGCGAACGGCACCATCGCTTTGAACATGACCAACAGCCGTCACATCGAAGCTGAGGGCCTGGGCAACGGCGACGAATCGCTGATGTATCGCACGCCGATGCAACCTTCGATCGACCAGAACACTGTGGACGCCCAACTGGAACAGTCGAACTACGCGGAAAACGCCGTCGGCTTCCAGGCCAGCTTCACCCTGCTCAACAGCAAATTCAAAGGGCTGGTGTCAGCCCTGCGCGGAGAGTAATCCATGTCCCTGTCCAGCGTTTTCAACATTGCCGGCAGCGGCATGAGCGCACAGACCACGCGTCTGAACACCGTGGCGTCGAACATCGCCAACGCCGAAACCGTCTCGTCGAGCATCGACCAGACCTATCGCGCCCGTCACCCGGTATTCGCCACCATGTTCCAGGGCGGCCAGAACAGTGGCAGCAACTCGTTGTTCCAGAGCCAGGACGCGGCCGGTCAGGGCGTGCAAGTGCTCGGTGTGGTCGAAGACCAGAGCAACCTCGAAGCGCGCTACGAGCCGAACCATCCGGCGGCTGACGCCAAAGGCTACGTCTACTACCCGAACGTCAACGTAGTGGAAGAAATGGCCGACATGATTTCCGCGAGCCGTTCGTTCCAGACCAACGCCGAAATGATGAACACCGCCAAAACCATGATGCAGAAGGTACTGACCCTCGGTCAGTAATAAGGGGCGACTGCCATGAGTGTTACCGATACCACCGCTACGCCGAGCCTGAAGGACATCCTCGCCAACTCGGCGAAGACCAGCAGCACCACGACGGGCGGCATCGCCTCGGCGACCAACAGTGCCACCGGCGGTCAAGCGTTGGGCAAGGATGCGTTCCTGCAATTGCTGGTCACCCAGCTGAAAAACCAGAACCCGCTCGACCCGCAGGACAACAGCGCATTCGTTGCGCAGTTGGCGCAGTTCAGCAGCCTCGAAGGCATCACCACGCTGAACTCCACCGTGAGTGGCCTGGCCGGCAACTACAACTCGTCGCAGGCGCTGCAAGCTTCGTCGCTGGTCGGTCGCAATGTGATCGTGCAGACCAACACCGCGCAGCTCGACGATCCGAGCAAAGGCCTGACCGGTTCGGTGAACCTGTCGACGTCCATTGCTGAGGGTACCGTGACCATCACCGACAGCAGCGGCAAGACGGTTCGCACCATCGATCTGGGCAGTCGCGCCGCTGGCAGTGCCAGCTTCACCTGGGACGGCAAGGACACGTCCGGCACCCTCGTGCCGACCGGTACCTACACCTTCAAGGCGAGCGCACCGATCAACGGCACCGCGACCGATCTGGCCACTTACCTGCCGGCAACGGTCAACAGCGTGACGATCAGCCAGACCGGTGGCGAGTTGATGCTCAACCTGGCTGGCAAGGGCTCCGTTGCCCTGTCCAAAGTACAAACCATTGGTATATAGAGCCGACTAACCGGCAACAAAGGAGTGGAATATGTCTTTCAATATCGGCCTTAGCGGTCTCTATGCAGCCAACAAACAACTGGACGTGACCGGCAACAACATCGCCAACGTCGCGACCGCCGGTTTCAAATCGTCCCGTGCAGAATTCGAAGACGTTTACTCGGCGACCCGTCTGGGCACCGGCAGCAAAGTCATCGGCAACGGTGTTCGCCTGGCCAACGTTTCCCAGCAGTTCACTCAGGGTGACATCAACAACACCGGTAACGTGTTGGACATGGGTATCAACGGTTCCGGCTTCTTCACCATGAGCAACAACGGCTCGATTTCCTACACTCGTGCCGGTACTTTCAAAGTCGACGACGCCGGTTTCATCACCAACACCGACTACACCTCGCGTCTGCAAGGTTACGCCGTGGATTCCAGCGGCAAGATCATCAAGGGTGTGTTGACCGACCTGAAGATCGACACCTCGAACCTGGCACCGAAGTCCACTTCGGCCGTGGCTTCGAGCATCAATTTGAACTCATCGGCACCGGTGATCGTTGATACCGGCACCAACGCTGTCAAGTTCGACCCGTCCAAGGTCGAGACTTACACCGAGTCGTTCAGCACCCCGATCTATGACACGCAAGGCAACAAGCACAACATGGATCAGTACGTCGTGAAGACGGGCGAAAACACCTGGAAGGTGTACACGCTGGTCGATGGGCGCAACCCGGATGCCACCGGCAGTGATCCAAGCAAAGCTGCCACTCCGCCGATTGCATCGACTTTGACGTTCGACTCTGCCGGCAAACTCGTCCAGGTCAGCACGCCTGCCGCGGTTGCAGGTGATCCTCCGGTGATCAGCAGCGATCTGACCCTGATGAACTGGAAGCCAGGCACAGTGACCAACGGTGTCTTTACACCTAACGGCGCAGCTGCCAACCCGGATGGTGTAACCATTTCGATGGCCAAGACCACTCAGTACAACGCTGACACCTCGCGTACCATCCCGACTCAGGATGGCTACGCCACTGGCCAGATCACCAACCTGACCATCGACGGCACCGGTACGCTGTTCGCCAACTTCAGCAACAACCAGAACAAGGCGATCGGCCAGGTTGCACTGGCCAGCTTCACTAACGAACAAGGTCTGCAAGCAGTGGGCGGCACCAGCTGGAAGGAAACCTTCGCTTCGGGTATTCCGGGTTATGACGCTCCGGAAACCGGCACCTTGGGTTCGATTCAGTCCAACTCGCTGGAAGAGTCGAACGTGAACCTGACCAATGAGCTAGTGGACCTGATCAAGGGCCAGAGCAACTATCAGGCGAACGCGAAGACCATTTCGACCCAGAGCACCATCATGCAGACCATCATTCAGATGACCTGATGTGATCGAATCGCTGCACTGAAAACCGACGCCTTGGGCGTCGGTTTTTTTTTGCCTGCTGTCAGGCTTTTCTTAGAGACCTACCGTTCGTCGGCAGCTGTGGTGCAGTAATTGCAGATGCCCCGAGCAAAGGAGGGGGCGCGTCAAACTTCCGCAGGTCATGGAGACCTCTGGTTGCAGAGCGGTTAAACGTCTCATCAATGACCACGCGCAAAAGTACTCGGCCTTATCGAGGCGATTCTGAAGCATTGCGTTGACTATCGATTCATCAAAAAGGCAAGGAAGAAACAATGGCAGTTATAAACGGAACGTCGGGTACGGACACACTGGTAGGCACGTCAAGTGCGGATGAGTTGTATGGGTTTGCAGGAAATGACTCGCTGAGTGGTGGCGAGGGCAATGACCTGCTGGATGGCGGAGCAGGTGCTGATGTCTTGAATGGCGGAAACGGTATCGACACCGCGTCTTATGCCAACTCGACAGCCGGGGTAACCGTTAACCTGGTTTCAGGCACGGGTATTGGCGGGGATGCGCAGGGTGACACCTTGACCTCCATTGAGACGGTCGTCGGGTCTGCGTTCAACGACAACCTGACCGCAAGTCTGGCGGGCAACAGTTTGATCGGCGGCGCGGGCAACGACGTGTATTTCGTCAACGGCTCGGCAGTCAACGTGATCGAAACCGCCGGCGGTGGCGATGACGAAGTGCGCACTGTGGTCACCAACCTGCGTCTGGCCGACAACGTCGAGCGTCTGACTTACGTTGGCAACAGCAGTTTTGTCGGGTTCGGCAACGGTCTGGACAACGTCATCACTGGCGGCGCCAACAACGACACCTTGTCGGGTGGTGCAGGCGCTGACCAGTTCATCGGCGGTGCGGGCACCGATACCGTGAGCTACATCGACAGCCCTGGCTCGATCACCATCAACACCAAAACCGGCGTACACACCGGCATTGCCGAGGGTGAGACGTATGTTGGCATTGAGGTGATTCAAGGCTCGAACTCCGACGACATTTTCATCAGTGGCGCAGCCGCCGATACGTTCGATGGCTCGATGGGCAACAACGACACCGTTGATTACTCGGGTTCGGCGAGCGGTGTGACGGCGAGCCTGCTCAGTGGCGCGGTCGGTGTCGGCGGTGATGCGCAGGGCGACCGACTGTGGAACATCGAAACCGTGATCGGCTCGTCCTTCGATGACTCGCTGACTGCGAGCCTTGCAGGCAACAAACTGATCGGCGGCGCGGGCAATGACGTGTATTTCGTCAACGGCTCGGCAGTGAACGTGATCGAAACCGCCGGCGGTGGCGATGACGAAGTGCGCACTGTGGTCACCAACCTGCGTCTGGCCGACAACGTCGAGCGTCTGACTTACGTTGGCAACAGCAGTTTTGTCGGGTTCGGCAACGGTCTGGACAACGTCATCACTGGCGGCGCCAACAACGACACACTGTCGGGCGGCGCCGGCGCTGACCAGTTCATTGGTGGCAATGGTTTTGACGTCGTCAGCTATATCGACAGCCCGACCGGTGTGACGATCAACACCAAGACCGGCGTGAACTCCGGCATCGCCTTGGGTGATACGTATGTCGGTATCGAGCAAATTCGTGGATCGAACAGCGGCGATATCTTCGTCGGTGGGCTGGGTGCGGATAATTTCGACGGGAGCGGCGGCACCGACATCCTCAGCTTTGCGAGTGAGACTTCCGGCGTCACGCTGGATTTGAGTCCAACAGTGCTTACCGGTATTGCTGCGGGCGACGCCTACACCTCGATCGAGGCGTTCCAGGGCACAAGTTATGCCGACACTTTTACCGGCAGTGCCAGAGCCGCCGAGAGTTTCATTGGCGGCGGCGGTGCGGATACCTTGACCGGTGTGGGTCGAGGTGATGGCGCCTGGTACGTCAACAGTTCCGATGCAGTGCAGATCAATCTTCTGACAGGTTCCATCTCCGGCGGCGATGCCCAAGGTGATGTGCTCATCAATATCGATAATCTGATCGGTTCGGCGTTCAATGACACCTTGACCGGTAACACCTACGCCAACGTGTTGGAGGGGGGAGACGGTAACGACGTCTTGTATGGCGGTGATGGCAACGACACTCTGTACGGACATAGCTTCACGGATATCAGCGCTCTGGCCGTAGCTGTCTCGACGCAAAACCAGTCCGACACCATTTATGGCGGTAATGGCGATGATTACATCATGGGTTACGCGCGCGATGTGGGGTCGGTCTTTTATGGTGAAGCCGGTAATGACAACATCACGGTCTTTTCAGGCATTGCCAACGGAGGCGACGGTAACGATACGTTGACGGGCTCGGGTCATGGCTACGAACTGCATGGCGGGGCGGGCGCGGACAAGCTGTACCTGAATGCTTCGGGTGACGCGTATGGTGGCGAGGGCAGCGATGCATATTTCGTCTCTTCCAAAACCATGGTTGCGATTTCCGATGACGGCACCGCGGGCATCGATATCGTCACCCTGAAAAACATCCAGAGCTTCAATGATGTCCGCATCATGACCAACGACCAAGGCGTCTATATCTTCAATGCTGCGGACGTGCAGAGCGGCAACCTGGACTCCGGTCTTTTCCTGAAGGACTGGAACAAGGGGGCCAACACCATTGAAACCTTCTACACCAACAACGGCGATTCTTTCACCATCCCGGTGGTAGGGCAGGCAATGGCCGAGTCCTTGATGAGCTGACGGAGGCTGCAACATAAAAACGGCGAGGCCCGCAATCAGGGCTTCGCCGTTTTTTATGCCTGTGGTTTTTTCCAGACAAAAGAAAACCCCCGACACACCAGAAGTCTGTCGGGGGTTTCTTTTGCCTGAAGAATCTCAGGCGTCTCGCAACGCCTGACTCAGCTCAGCTTATTGGCAAGCTTCGCAATCCGGCTCGTCAATGGCGCAAGCCTTTGGCACTGGAGCAGGACCGGCAGGAGCAGCCAGAACCGAATCGTCGCCGTGGTTGCCGCCGCTGGAAACAGCGTTCAGCTTGCTGGTGCTGATGGTCGACTTCTCGGTGCTGGTCGCGGCCAAGGCACGGAGGTAGTAAGTGGTTTTCAGACCACGGTACCAGGCCATGCGGTAGGTCACGTCGAGCTTCTTGCCCGATGCGCCAGCGATGTACAGGTTCAGCGACTGGGCCTGGTCGATCCACTTCTGACGACGGCTGGCCGCGTCAACGATCCACTTGGTGTCCACTTCGAACGCGGTCGCGTAGAGCTCTTTGAGTTCTTGCGGGATGCGCTCGATCTGCTGAACCGAACCGTCGTAGTACTTCAGGTCGTTGATCATGACCGAGTCCCACAGACCGCGAGCCTTGAGGTCGCGAACCAGGTACGGGTTGATCACGGTGAATTCGCCCGACAGGTTCGATTTCACATAGAGGTTCTGGTAGGTCGGTTCGATCGACTGCGATACGCCAGTGATGTTGGCGATGGTCGCGGTCGGTGCGATGGCCATGATGTTCGAGTTACGAATGCCTTTCTGTACACGGGCGCGAACCGGTGCCCAGTCGAGGGTTTCGTTCAGGTCGACATCGATGTACTTCTGGCCGCGTTGCTCGATCAGGATCTGTTGCGAATCCAGCGGCAGGATGCCTTTGGACCACAGCGAACCCTGGAACGTCTCGTACGCGCCACGCTCATCAGCCAGGTCGCAGGAAGCCTGGATCGCGTAGTAGCTGACCGCTTCCATCGACTTGTCGGCGAACTCGACGGCAGCGTCGGAACCGTAAGGAATGTGCTGCAGGTACAAAGCGTCCTGGAAGCCCATGATGCCCAGACCGACCGGACGGTGCTTGAAGTTGGAGTTCTTCGCTTGTGGCACCGAGTAGTAGTTGATGTCGATAACGTTATCGAGCATGCGAACAGCGGTGTTCACGGTGCGTTCCAGCTTGGCGGTGTCCAGCTTGCCGTTGACGATGTGGTTCGGCAGGTTGATCGAGCCCAGGTTGCAAACGGCGATCTCGTCCTTGTTGGTGTTCAAGGTGATCTCGGTGCACAGGTTCGAGCTGTGAACCACGCCGACGTGCTGCTGCGGGCTGCGCAGGTTGCACGGGTCTTTGAAAGTCAGCCATGGGTGGCCGGTTTCAAACAGCATGGAGAGCATTTTGCGCCACAGGTCTTTGGCCTGGATGGTCTTGAACAGTTTGACCTTGCCTGGGTATTCGGTCAGGGCTTCGTAGTACTCGTAGCGCTCTTCGAAGGCTTTACCGGTCAGGTCGTGCAGATCCGGCACTTCGGATGGCGAGAACAGGGTCCACTTGCCGTCATCGAAGACACGCTTCATGAACAGGTCAGGGATCCAGTTGGCGGTGTTCATGTCGTGGGTACGACGACGATCATCACCGGTGTTCTTACGGAGTTCGATGAACTCTTCGATGTCCATGTGCCAGGTTTCCAGGTAGGCACACACAGCGCCTTTGCGCTTGCCACCCTGGTTAACGGCTACCGCGGTGTCGTTCACTACCTTGAGGAACGGAACCACGCCTTGCGACTTGCCGTTGGTGCCCTTGATGTACGAACCCAGTGCACGCACCGGCGTCCAGTCGTTGCCCAGGCCGCCAGCAAATTTCGACAACATGGCGTTATCGTGGATCGCGTGATAGATGCCCGACAGGTCATCCGGCACGGTGGTCAGGTAGCAGCTCGACAGCTGTGGACGCAGGGTACCGGCGTTGAACAGTGTCGGGGTCGACGACATGTAGTCGAAGGACGACAGCAGGTTGTAGAACTCGATCGCACGGTCTTCTTTGTGCTTCTCTTCAATCGCCAGGCCCATGGCCACGCGCATGAAGAAGATCTGCGGCAGTTCGAAACGAATACCATCCTTGTGGATGAAGTAACGGTCGTACAGGGTTTGCAGGCCGAGGTAGGTGAATTGCTGATCACGCTCGTGGTTGATCGCCTTGCCCAGTTTTTCCAGGTCGAAGGAGGCCAGCACAGGGTTCAGCAGTTCGAACTCGATACCTTTGGCGATGTAGGCCGGCAGAGCTTTGGCGTACAGGTCGACCATTTCGTGGTGAGTGGCGCTTTCGGCCACACCGAGGAAACCCAGACCTTCGGCACGCAGGGTGTCCATCAGCAGGCGGGCGGTCACGAACGAGTAGTTCGGCTCACGCTCAACCAGGGTACGAGCGGTCATCACCAGGGCGGTGTTGACGTCGGTCAGGGCCACGCCGTCGTAGAGGTTTTTCAGGGTTTCGCGCTGGATCAGGTCGCCGTCGACTTCTTCCAGACCTTCGCAGGCTTCGGTGACGATGGTGTTCAGACGACCCATGTCCAGCGGCGCCAGGCTGCCGTCAGCACGGGTGATGCGGATCGACGGGTGAGCGTTGACCGCTTCTTCGGCCGGCGCGTGGGCAGCGCGTTCTTTAGAACGACCGTCACGGTAGATCACGTAGTCGCGCGCAACTTTCTGCTCGCCGGCACGCATCAGGGCCAGTTCGACCTGATCCTGGATTTCTTCGATGTGGATGGTGCCACCCGACGGCATACGACGCTTGAAGGTGGCGGTGACCTGTTCGGTCAGGCGCGCAACAGTGTCGTGGATTCGCGACGAAGCGGCAGCGGTGCCGCCTTCAACTGCGAGGAACGCTTTGGTGATAGCGACGGTGATCTTGTCATCGGTGTAAGGAACGACAGTGCCATTACGCTTGATCACGCGCAGTTGGCCAGGCGCGGTGGCTGCCAGATCCGAATTCGAATCAGCGGCCTGCGGCAAGGTGCCCTGCGGGTTCTCGCGAGTTGTGTCGGTTTGCATGGGGGGTGGTCTCCACATTCTCTATGTTTGTTTGGGCACCATCATGGTGCCCACCGTTCTGTCCAGAAGCACTACAGCCGACGGGCGTCGGGTATAACAACTTCGGGACAGTAGGAAAAAAGGCTGATGAAGCCGCATCCTTGCCGAAGTTTTTGGCTACGAGCCAGGGCTCGAACCGGATTCCTTCCCAGGTGACAGTAATGACTGCAACACCCGTACCGTTCTCGCCGCTGCGAGGTAAAAAACGGTGCCATCCGCCAGTGCGGTTTGGGCTTTGAAAAACTTGCTGGGTTCAACCGGAAACCGGCAATAAATCGCTTGAGTTTCAGGTCTGAAATGTGGTTGGGCGTTTAAGTCGAAAACCCTATATGTAGGGTTTTTTTTTCGCCGTGCTACAAGATAATGCGTTTCGAGGGGTGTTGCAACGTACTACCTGTGGATAAACCTGTGCGTAAATTGTGTGTGAAACGAGGAACAAGCGTGTAGGCCGCGAACCTGCTGAGCTAGACCGTTTGTCTCCGTTTTTTCACCGGGAAAAACGCTTCAGCGGTTTTTTAAGGGCGCGAACCCTATCACAAAAAACTGCCGTCTCCGAACGCATTTACCGACTTGTGTTCTGGCTGTACGCCGTTTATACAATCGGCCCATGCACAGGCATTCTTTTCCTCCCGAAACATGACAAAAGGACGGGAGGATCTGAAACTGTGGGAGCGAGCCTGCTCGCGAATGCGCTGTGTCATCTGACTCAGATGTTGGCTGATACGACGCCTTCGCGAGCAGGCTCGCTCCCACAGGGAAGTGTGTCGAGGCAGACGTTCCTCTTTTATCAATAACAATAGAAAGCAGAGGTCACCGGTGGAGCAACAAGCCTTTCAGGTATTGATCGTCGAGGATGACCAGCGACTGGCCGAACTGACGCGCGACTACCTGCAAGCCAATGGACTGCGCGTGGACATCGAAGGCAACGGTGCGCTGGCGGCGGCACGGATCATCAAGGAGCAGCCGGATCTGGTGATCCTTGACCTGATGCTGCCCGGCGAAGATGGCCTGAGCATTTGCCGTAAGGTGCGCAATCATTTCGATGGGCCGATTCTGATGCTCACCGCGCGCACCGACGATGCCGATCAGATCCAGGGGCTCGACCTCGGTGCCGACGATTACGTGTGCAAACCGGTGCGCCCGCGTCTGTTGCTGGCGCGCATTCAAGCGTTGCTGCGACGTAGCGACACACCTGAACCGGTCGCCGAAAAATCCCGTCGTCTGCAATTTGGTCCGCTGGTGGTTGACGACGCCTTGCGCGAGGCGTGGCTGAGTGACAACGGCATCGAGCTGACCAGCGCCGAGTTCGATCTGTTATGGCTGCTGGTCTCCAACGCCGGGCGCATTCTGTCCCGCGAAGAAATCTTCACCGCCCTGCGCGGCATCGGCTATGACGGCCAGGACCGCTCGATCGATGTGCGCATTTCGCGCATTCGCCCGAAAATCGGTGACGACCCCGACCATCCACGCCTGATCAAGACCATTCGCAGCAAAGGCTACCTGTTCGTCCCCGAAGCCTGCGTAGATCTGCCGCTGTGAATTCGATCTTCCTGCGCATCTACGGCGGCATGTGTGCAGCGATCATTCTGGTGGCAGTGCTCGGGGTGCTGGCGCTGAATCTGCTCAATCAGGTGCGCAGCGAGCAATACCGCGAGCGGCTGGCCCACGGCACGTTCTCGCTGATGGCCGGCAACCTGCAACCGATGAACGAAACCGAGCGTCATCGCGCGTTGCTGGTGTGGGAGCGTTTACTGGGGATTCCGCTGGCGCTGAAGAAATTTGCCGAAACCGACCTTGATCTGACCCAGCGCACCCGCGTGCAGCGTGGTCAGGCGTTGGTCGAGCAGACCGGACCGCACGCGGCGAAGGTCTATCGAATGGTCAGCGACAAAGAGCAACTGGTGCTGGTGGGGGAAGTGCAGCAGATCAGCGAACAACTGGCTCGCGCGACTATTTACCTGTTGGCCGATGAGCTCGTGCGCGTACCGGTCGGCGAGCAACCCAAGCGCCTCGCGCAGATAAAGGAAGAGAAAGGCTTCGGCTTTGATCTGCGCCTGGTCACGGTGAATGACGCCGACATGGACGAAGACCAGAGCCGCCGCGTGGCCGAAGGCGATACGGTAATGGCGCTGGGCAAGGGCGGCGATTCGATTCGCGTGTTTGCCGGCATGGTCGGCACGCCGTGGGTGCTGGAGATCGGCCCGCTGTATCAGATGAACCCGTACCCGCCGGAATGGCTGGTGCTGATTGCGGCACTTGGTCTGAGCCTGATCGGCCTTATCGTTTATCTGTTGGTGCGTCAGCTCGAACGCCGTTTGCGCGGCCTCGAAGCAGCGGCCACGCGGATTGCCAAGGGCAGCCTGGAAACTCGTGTGCCGGCGCGCGGTGCCGACTCGGTGGGGCGTCTGGCGTCGGCGTTCAACGGCATGGCCGAGCACTTGCAACAGTTGCTGGCGATCCAGCGCGAACTGGTGCGCGCGGTGTCCCATGAATTACGCACGCCGGTGGCACGCCTGCGTTTCGGTCTGGAAATGATCGGCTCGGCGACCACGCCGCAAGCGCTGGAGAAGTACCGCGAAGGCATGGATCACGACATCGAAGACCTCGATAAGCTGGTCGATGAAATGCTCACCTATGCGCGGCTGGAGCAAGGTTCGCCGGCGCTGACCTTCCAGCGCATCGATCTGGATGCGCTGGTCAATCAGGTAATTGAAGAGCTGGCGCCGTTGCGCGCCGAGGTCACCGTGCAGCGGGGTTTGTGCCTGTCTGCTGCGGACAACGATGATGCCTGGGTCGAAGCCGAGCCACGCTATCTGCATCGAGCGCTGCAGAATCTGGTGAGCAACGCCATGCGCCATGCACGTTCGAACGTGACGGTGAGTTATCAGGTCGGGCAATTGCGCTGCCGCGTGGATGTCGAAGATGACGGGCCGGGCGTGCCGGAAGTGGCGTGGGAGCGGATTTTTACACCGTTTCTACGTCTGGACGACAGCCGCACACGGGCGTCGGGCGGGCATGGTCTGGGGTTGTCGATTGTGCGACGGATCATTCACTGGCATGACGGCCGGGCAATCATTGGCAAGAGCAAGAGTCTGGGCGGGGCTTGTTTTAGCCTGAGTTGGCCGAGGAATCAGGAACGCCGTTGAGATGTGTGGTGGCGGGTCTGGCCTCATCGCGAGCAGGCTCACTCCTACAGGGGAACGCATTTCAAATGTAGGCCTTCGCCTGCTCGCGATAGGGTCAGTGCCCGCAACACAAATCTTCAGGCCTGAATGCTGACCAGGCTCAACAACTGCCCATCCCGCACCCCAAACTGCGCCTCCAGTTCAGTGCCGTTACGCCATTCAGCGGACAAGTCCGTCAACAACCGCAACCGGACTTCACCGGCCTCAGTCCACTCCAGCACTTCAGCATGCTCGAAATAAAAACGCTGCTGCACAATCGGGTACAGCGCCTTGAACAAACTCTCTTTCACCGAAAACGTCAGCGTCACCCACAACGCCAACTGATCCCGCGAGGCGGCCGTCATGCGTTGCATTTCAGGTGGCGTCAGAATCTCCGCAGTCAGGCGCTCGGCGCGTTCGGTGTTGAGCAGGTTTTCCAGATCCATGCCCAAACCGCGCCAGTGTTGCTTGTTGGCGACAATCGCTGCCGCACGACCGGTGCTGTGCGTGATCGAGCCGCAGATATGCGCGGGCCATATCGGCGCGCGGTCTTCACCCATCGCCGGCACCACGCTGCTGCCTTCCAATTGCTGCAACGCCGCGCGGGCACAAATCCGCCCGGCGAGGAATTCTGCCTGACGCTTGGCCACCGAACGCTGAATGCTTGGCGGTGCAACGACGGCGCTGCGCTGAAAGTCATCGCCGAGCAGTCGGGCCGGGTCGAAATGGGTGCTGAGCAGCACGGTATCAGGCAACACCGTCGGCAACGGCCAGTGGCTGTCGAGCGCGGTGCAGCAGGAGGGCAGGGTGGGGGTGAGATTCATGGCGGGCATTTTGCCGGTTAGTCGGGCCGAGGTCGAGATAGCGGTGAAGCTATCGCGAGCAGGCTCACTCCTACAGGGGAACGCATTTCAATTGTAGGAGCGAGCCTGCTCGCGAAGGCCGCGCCGCGGTGTCGCTGATCAGCCAAAGATTTTCTGCAAGAACGCTTTCATGTCCGCCCAGGATTTTTCATCCGCTGCCTTGTTGTACCCGATGTCCGGGCCACCGTGCTCGCCATGGCTCAGGCGATCGGCATCCGGATTGGTGAAGCCATGCTTGGCGCCATCCAGACTGACAAATTTATAGTCAGCCCCGGCCTTGTCCATTTCTGCCTTGAACGCCGTGACGTTATCCGCCGTAACCATGCTGTCCAGCGCGCCATGCTCGACCAGAATCTTTGCTTTCACACTGCCAGGCGTTGCCGGGGTTTTGGTCGCTAGCGCACCGTGGAAACTCACCACGCCCGCCAATGGCTCACCTTGCCGCGCGGCGTTGAGCACCACGCCACCGCCGAAGCAGTAACCGATGGCGGCGATTTTGTTGGCGTCGGTCTGCGGCTGCTTCTTCAACAAATCCAGCCCTGCCTCGAAGCGCTTGCTGGAAGCCGCCGCATCCTGGGTCGCCGCCTGCATGAACGCCATCGCGTCTTTCGGGTGCTCGGTGTTCTTGCCTTCGCCGTACATATCAATGGCCAGGGCGCTGTAGCCGAGCCCGGCGAGATCGCGCGCGCGGCGCTTGGCGTAATCGTTCAGCCCCCACCATTCGTGCACAACGACGACGCCCGGACGCTTGCCTTTGATGGCGTCGTCATAGGCGTAGTAGCCGATCAGTTTCGTGCCGTCGGCGCTCTGATAGGGGATTTCTTCAGTCTTGATCGCAGCCTGAGTGAGGCTGCTGACGGCCAGCAAAGTGAGGGCAAGGAACAGGCGCATGGTCGGGTCTCCTGACAATAAAAGGTCAGAACAGCCTAGTTCATTTGGTTCAGGTCAGGTTCAGAGACGGTTCAGGGGCGGTACAGGGGAGGGTCAGTAACCTTGCGCCATACCCAAACAGCAACTGTGAAAGAGGAAATACCCATGACTCGTTTTAACAAACTGCTGCTGGCATTTACCCTGTTAGGCTCCAGCATCGCCGCCAACGCCGACGACACCAGCAACTTTGCCGGCCTGACGTTCGGCCAGACCAGCGACAAGATCGATAAGTCCCACGCACTGAACAACAACCTCGACCACCCGAACGCCACCGGCGCGATCGACGGCAACAACACCTACGGCGTACGCCTCGGTCAGCAAAACAGTCAGGGTCGCTACTACGCCACCTACGACAACGTGTCGGGCTCGCACAATGGCATTAAACTGCGTCAGGAAAACCTGCTGGGCAGCTACGATCTGTTCTACCCGGTGGGCGGCAGCACCAAGCTGTTCGGCGGTGCCACGGCCGGTCTGACCAAGCTGACTCAGGATTCGCCAGGCTACAGCCGCGACAGTGACATCGGTTACGCCGTCGGCGGTCAGTTCGGTGTATTGCAGCAAGTCTCGCAGAACACCTCGGTCGAACTCGGTTACCGTTACCTGATGAGCAACGCCAGCACCGAGATGAAAGAGAGCGGTGGCAGCAAGCAAGGTTCGCTGGACTTGAACAGCAGCGCGCAGACTTACCTGTCGGCTAACTACAATTTCTAAGGAGTTGCCAGCAGGTTCAATGTGGGAGCGAGGCTGCTCGCGAAAGCGGTGAATCAGTCGATCAATTTATCGACTGACACACAGCCTTCGCGAGCAGGCTCGCTCCCACAGGTGTGTTTTTGGAGATTCTGGATTTACCCGGGAGAGTGTTATGAAACTGTTGGTCGTCGAAGATGAAGCGCTGTTGCGCCATCACCTGCAAACCCGCCTGACGGAAAGCGGTCATGTGGTCGAGTCCGTGGCCAATGCCGAAGAGGCGCTGTACCAGACCGGACAGTTCAACTTCGACCTGGCGGTGATTGATCTCGGCCTGCCGGGCATGGGCGGTCTCGACTTGATCCGCCAGTTGCGCGCGGGCGGCAAGACCTTCCCGATCCTGATCCTCACCGCGCGCGGCAACTGGCAGGACAAGGTCGAAGGCCTCGCCGCCGGCGCCGACGATTACGTGGTCAAGCCGTTCCAGTTCGAAGAACTCGATGCGCGCCTGAATGCCTTGCTGCGCCGCTCCAGCGGTTTCACCCAGTCGACCATCGTCGCCGGTCCGCTGCTGCTCGACCTCAATCGCAAACAGGCGACCCTTGACGAGCAACCGCTGGCGCTGACCGCCTACGAGTACCGCATCCTCGAATACCTCATGCGCCACCATCAACAAGTGGTGCCCAAGGATCGCTTGATGGAGCAGCTCTACCCGGACGACGACGAGCGCGATCCGAATGTCATCGAAGTGTTGGTCGGCCGTCTGCGCCGTAAACTCGAAGGCCCGGCCGGGTTCAAGCCGATTGATACCGTGCGCGGCCTCGGCTACCTGTTCAATGAGCGCTGCACTTGATTCGTTCCCTTCGCGTTCGCTTGATGCTCGCCGCCACCACGTTGGCGGTGTTGTTCATGCTTGCCTTGCTGCCGGCCATGCAAGGCGCCTTCAGCCTTGCATTGCAGGATTCGATCGAGCAGCGGCTGGCCTCGGATGTCACCACGCTGATCTCGGCCGCACGCATCGAAAACGGTCGGTTGGTGATGCCCAATCAGTTGCCGGATGAGCGTTTCAATCTCACCGACTTCCGTTTGCTCGGCTACATCTACGACCGCGAAGGGCACCTGGTCTGGCGCTCGAAAGCCACCCAGGAAGAGCAGATCAACTACAAGCCGCGCTACGACGGACTCGGTAACGAGTTTGCGCGGATCCGTGAAACCAATGGTCAGGAATTCTTCGTCTACGACGTCGAAGTCAAACTGCTCGGTGGCAAAAGCGCGGCGTTCAGTATCGTTGCCCTGCAACCGGTGCGCGAGTACGAAACCACCCTTGAGGGGCTGCGCGAGAATCTCTATCTGGGCTTCGGCGCTGCGCTACTCGTACTGCTGGCGCTGTTGTGGATCGGCCTGACCTGGGGGCTCAAAGCCTTGCGCCGGCTCAGTCAGGAGCTCGACGAAATCGAAGGCGGCACCCGTGAAAGCCTCACCGAGCAGCATCCGCGTGAGTTGCTGCGCCTGACCGGCTCGCTCAACCGTTTGCTGCACAGTGAACGCCAGCAACGTAGTCGTTATCGCGATTCTCTCGATGATCTGGCGCACAGCCTGAAAACGCCGTTGGCGGTACTGCAAGGGGTTAGCGAGGACATGGCCCAGCGTCCCGAAGAACGCGATCAAGCGTGGGTGCTGCAAAGCCAGATCGAACGCATGAGCCAGCAGATCAGCTATCAACTGCAACGGGCCAGCTTGCGCAAAAGCGGACTGGTGCGCCACCAGGTGCGCCTGCAACCGGTGCTCAAAAGCCTGTGCGACACACTGGACAAGGTTTACCGCGACAAGCATGTGCGCGTGGCATTCGATCTGCCAGAGCACTGTTATGTGCCGATCGAGCAGGGCGCGCTGCTGGAAATGATGGGCAACTTGCTGGAGAACGCTTATCGCCTGTGTCTGGGCGAAGTGCGCATCAGTGTGCGCGAGACCCTCGCCGGGATTGAATTGTGCGTCGAAGACGACGGTCCGGGCGTGCCGCCGGATCAGCGTGCGCGGATTCTGGAACGCGGTGAACGGCTGGATGCCCAGCATCCGGGGCAGGGCATCGGGTTGGCGGTGGTCAAGGACATTATTGAAAGCTACAACGCCAAACTGGCGTTGGGCGACTCGCCGATGGGTGGGGCGGCGTTCAGGATTCATTTTCCTGCGGTGTGATTGGGAGTTGCCCTCACCCTAACCCTCTCCCAGAGGTAGAGGGGACTGACCGAAGTGTCTTGCGAAAATGATCGACCTGAGCGATTTGCAGCGAATATGGATTCAATAGAGAGCTTGCAGGTCGGCGTATTTCTCAACCATCCCCAATCAGTCCCCTCTCCCTCCGGGAGAGGGTTAGGGTGAGGGGTTTTTGATTTAGTGCCTCACTGCTCCTGCGCCCGATAAGCCCCGGCGTCAGCCCCGTCCACTTCTTGAACGCCCGATGAAACGCCGACGGTTCGGAAAATCCGAGCTGCTCGGCAATCTGCTGCAACGACAGATCCGCCCGGCCTAAATGATAAATGGCGATATCCCGCCGCAACTGATCCTTCAACTCCTGAAAACTCGTGCCTTCCTCACGCAAATGCCGGCGCAGGGTTTGCGGGCTGATGTGCATATGCGCCGCCACCGCTTCCAGATCCGGCCAGTTCGCACTGTCACGACTGAGCAAACGACGCAGGCGGCTGCTCAGGCTGTCGCCGTCGTCCGGGCGTGAGAGCAGGTCGGCGGGCGAGCGTTCGAGGAAATGTTTGAGCGTGCGTTCGTCCTGCAACAGCGGCATAGACAGATAGCGACTGTGAAACAACAGGCTGCTCTGCTCAGTGCCGAAGGTCATGGGGCAGGGGAACAGCAGGTCGTATTCGGCACCATGTTCGGGGCGCGGATAGCTGAAAGTCGCCTGTTCAAGGCGAATCCGCTGGCCAATCAGCCAACTACCGAGGCGATGCCAGATCACCAGCAGGCTTTCAGTGAGAAAGTGATCCGGGTCCCACATCTGCGAATCATCGAGGCTCAAACGCACCCATTCGTCTTCGCGACGCAGGCTCAGGCGCGGGGCTTCGGGGAATAGGCTATAAAACAATAAACCGCGTTGCAGTGCCTTCTCCAGATTGCGGCAGTGAATCGAGGCATGGCACATCATCGCGAAACTGCCGGGCTTGCTCGGGGCGTTGCCGAAACCCAGGTATTCGTCGTCCAGCGCCAGCCACAGGCCCTGAATCAACCGGGTGAATTGTTCCGGAGCAATGCGCGCACGCGGTTCATCGAGCAATTCCGGGCTGATGCCCAGTTGCAGCAGCAGGCCCGAGTAATCGAAACCCACGCGGCGTGCGCCGCCGAGGGCGGCACGGGCAAAATGACTGGCGATGGTGCGTTCGCGCATAAGCGGCAGATCCTTCCTCAGGCGCCGGATGGTAGCCGGCGGCTGGACACGCCTACAAGGCGGATTTCCGCCAAATTGTAGGACGAGAAGCGGCGAGTTGGCGGAAATCCGCCACACTTGAGTAACCGGATGGTGACACCCATGCACCTGTGATCCCTGATATCAAAAGGCTTGCAGGCAATCGCACCAAAGTGGCACGACGTTTGCGATACAAGCCACAGAAGCGTGCGTTTGGCCCAGATGGAAAACGCTGCTCCAACAACAAATCCCTCCAGTGCAGGAGGGTTCGCAATTCAGGTTTCGCGGTCAACAGATGGATGTTGCCACGCGAGGCTCTTGAGGAAATCTGCAATGACGACTCGTCAGCCACTGTACAAATCCCTGTATTTCCAGGTGATCATCGCAATCATCATCGGTATTGCGCTTGGTCATTACTACCCGCAGTTCGGTGTCGCGGTTAAGCCACTGGGTGACGGGTTCATCAAGCTGATCAAAATGATCATCGCCCCGATCATCTTCTGCACCGTGGTCAGCGGTATCGCCGGCATGCAGAACATGAAGTCGGTCGGCAAGACCGGCGGTTACGCACTCCTGTACTTCGAAATCGTTTCGACCATCGCGCTGCTGGTCGGTCTGGTCGTGGTCAACGTTGTGCAACCGGGCAACGGCATGCACATCGACGTCGCCACCCTCGACGCTTCGAAAGTCGCTTCTTATGTAGCGGCTGGCGCTGACCAAAGCGTTGTCGGTTTCCTGCTGAACGTGATCCCGACCACCATCGTCGGCGCGTTCGCCACCGGTGACATCCTGCAAGTGCTGATGTTCTCGGTGATCTTCGGTTTCGCCCTGCATCGCCTGGGCGCCTACGGCAAGCCGATCCTCGACTTCATCGATCGCTTCGCCCACGTCATGTTCAACATCATCAACATGATCATGAAGCTCGCGCCAATCGGTGCCTTCGGTGCAATGGCGTTCACCATCGGTGCCTACGGTGTTGGTTCGCTGGTGCAGCTGGGTCAACTGATGATCTGCTTCTACATCACTTGCCTGGCGTTCATCCTCATCGTCCTTGGCGGTATCGCCCGCATGCACGGCTTCAGCGTGCTGAAGATGATCCGTTACATCCGTGAAGAGCTGCTGATCGTCCTCGGCACGTCCTCGTCGGAATCGGTACTGCCACGCATGCTGATCAAGATGGAGCGTCTGGGCGCGAAGAAATCGGTAGTGGGTCTGGTGATCCCGACCGGTTACTCGTTCAACCTCGACGGTACCGCGATCTACCTGACCATGGCCGCCGTGTTCATTGCTCAGGCCACCGACACGCACATGGACATCACTCACCAGATCACTCTGCTGGTAGTGTTGCTGCTGTCCTCCAAAGGCGCGGCGGGTGTAACCGGTTCGGGCTTCATTGTGCTGGCAGCGACCCTGTCGGCGGTAGGTCACCTGCCAGTGGCCG
Source organism: Pseudomonas sp. ZY71 (assembly GCF_036542145.1). Taxonomy (NCBI): domain Bacteria; kingdom Pseudomonadati; phylum Pseudomonadota; class Gammaproteobacteria; order Pseudomonadales; family Pseudomonadaceae; genus Pseudomonas; species Pseudomonas sp. ZY71. Next base: position 4,993,318 of record NZ_CP144274.1, on the reverse strand, counting down.
GTCTGGCGCTGATCCTCGGTATCGACCGCTTCATGTCCGAAGCACGCGCCCTGACCAACCTCGTTGGTAATGCTGTAGCGACCATCGTGGTTGCCAAGTGGGTGAAAGAGCTGGACACCGACACGCTGCAAACCGAGCTGGCCTCGGGCGGTCGTGGTATCGCTGATACCCGTCCGGAAGATGACCTGGGTGTGGCTGAAGGCCCGACGCCTAGCAGCGTCAAGTAACCCTCGCTTCATGAAAAACCCGCTTCGGCGGGTTTTTTCTTGCCTGCTGTTTGAGCGTAACGGTCACACCCGCTGACATTTGCGGTGATTGCCGTGCGCGGCATCGCTGCCTAGGCTGAGTGCATCGCTTAAGGAGTTCGCCCATGTCCGCACCGCTGGCCTCACTGAAAATCCTCGATTTCTCGACGCTGCTGCCGGGGCCGTTTGCCTCGTTGTTGCTGGCGGACATGGGCGCCGAGGTGTTGCGCATCGAGTCACCGACGCGCCTGGACCTGCTGCGCGTTTTGCCGCCGCATGATGGCGGAGTCTCGGCCAGTCACGCCTACCTCAATCGCAACAAGCGCAGCCTGGCGCTGGATCTGAAACAGCCTGAAGCCGTGGAAGTGGTCAAGCAGTTGCTGGCCGATTACGACATCGTCCTCGAGCAGTTTCGCCCCGGTGTGATGGAGCGTCTGGGCCTGGGTTATGAAGCGCTGAAGGCGATCAACCCGAAGCTGATTTATGTGTCGATCACCGGTTACGGCCAGACCGGGCCGTATAAGGATCGCGCCGGGCATGACATCAATTATCTGGCGCTGGCCGGGCTTTCCAGTTACACCGGCCGCGCCGACAGCGGGCCGTTGCCGCTGGGCATGCAAGTGGCGGATGTCGCCGGTGGTTCGTTGCACGGGGTGATCGGCCTGCTGGCGGCGGTGATTGCCCGTCAGCAGAGCGGGCAGGGCACGCATCTGGATGTGAGCATGACCGATTGCGCGTTCAGCCTGAATGCCATGGCGGGGGCGGGGTATCTGGCGTGCGGCGAACAGCCTGAGTGGGAAGACCAGATGCTCAACGGCGGTAGCTTCTACGATTATTACCGCTCTCGCGATGGCCGCTGGATGTCGGTAGGCAGTCTGGAACCGGGGTTCATGCAGCAACTGTGTACGGCGCTGGGGCGGCCGGAGTTGGCGGCGCAGGGCTTGTCCTCAAAGCCTGAGCAGCAGCGGGCGTTGAAATACGCGCTGACGGTCGAGTTTGAAAAGCATGACTTTGCTGAGTTGTGCGAGATGTTTGCCGGGATCGATGCGTGTGTCGAGCCGGTGTTGAGCCTGGGTGAGGCGGTGCGCCATCCGCAATTGCAGGCTCGGGAACTGGTGACGCAGGTGCCGCGTGGGGATGGCACGACGCAGGCGCAGATGGCGTGTCCGTTGAAGTTTTCCGAAGCGTTGCCGGCGCCGCGGCATGTTGGCGCGGTGTTGGGGCAGCATACGGATCAGGTGTTGGCGGAGTTGGGGCTTAGTGCTGAGCGGATTGCTGAATTGCGGCGGGCCAAGGTAATTCTCTAGTGCTTGTACAGGCCCCATCGCGAGCAGGCTCACTCCTACAGGGGAACGCATTCCAAATGTAGGAGTGAGCCTGCTCGCGATGGCGCCAGTCAGGGCAACACAACACTGACTATTCCACCCGCATCTCACCACTGAACACCAAGGTACTCCGGCAGCTACGACACAAATACCGCCGCCCCTGCCGCACCAGACTATGGCGCTGCGCCGAAAACGGAAAATCACTGTCCGCGCACGGGCATTTGTAGATATAGCGGGTCACGCTGCGGCGCTTGATTGCATAGGTGTGGCAGCGATCCGGCGGCAGTTCGTAAACCCCGCGCATGATCAGTTGCCACTCTTCGCCATGCGGCTGGATACGGTCGCCAAACAACTGATGGGCGATCAGGTGCGCGACTTCGTGGGCCACGGTCTGCTTGAGGAAGTGTTCGGCGTTTTCCCGGTACAGCTGCGGATTGAAGCGCAACAGGTTCTCGTGCAGATGCGCGACACCGGCTTTTTGCCCGCGCAGCTTGAGGCTGACGACAGGACGAGGGAATGAGCGTTTGAAAAAGGATTCTGCGAGTTGGTAACAGTCTTCGACGCGGGTATTGAGTTGCTCGGGCATGCTTGATGGATCTCCAGAGGCGTCGAGTATGCCGCAACGCCGCAGACTTGCGAATCATCGAGCTGCCGAATGGTCATCCTCGAAACGACAAGGCCGCCTTGCGGCGGCCTGTATTCAGCCTGTCGAGTCAGTTCGTGTAAACGGGACCCACGCCCAGCCCCCAGACAATCACGGTAAACGCCATGATGGCGACCAGCACCACCAGACCCACCGCCAGCACCGAGCTCGAGAACAGAAAACCCTCGTCCGACGGAATATTCATGAACGTCGGCAGACCCACATACAGCAGATAAACCGTGTAACAGATGGCCGCCGTGCCGACGATCATCCCCAGCCACATATGCGGATACAGCGCTGCCAGCCCACCGACAAACAACGGTGTCGCGGTGTAAGTGGCGAAGGCCACGCAACGGGCAAGGCTTGGATTGGCGTCATAGGTGCGCGCCATCCAGTGCACGAACGCCCCCATCACCGCGACGCCGCCGAGCATCGCCAGGTACGACATGACGGTCATCCAGATTGCGCTTTCGACGGTGAGCATCACCGGTGCGCGGTTGCCGATCACCCAGCCGACCTGAGTCGTGCCGATAAACGCCGAGACAGCGGGGATCGCCGCCAGAATCAGCGTGTGGGTGAGGTACATGTGGCTGATGCTTTCCTCTTGGTCGCCACGGATTTCCTTCCATTCCTGATCGGGGTGGGTAAAAAGTCCCACTACGTGATGGATCATGCCAGTCACTCCTCTTGTTATTGCCATCGCCCCCCAACGGAGCGCCTACGGGCCAAGGTGGCCGAGCAAATACAGGTCTTCAGATTGTGTGCGACCTTATGTCGCAGTATAGAAAGGTCTTACCCGCACAGGTATTGGGGGCTTAGAGCAAATCGCGCTGTAAACAGGGCGGGTAATCGCCTCGGGGTCTGTTAACTCGTTGTCGGCTGACCGCGACAACCTGTGCCCACAACGCCGGGGTTTTTGCGTAAAATGCCGGCCTTTCGTCACACCTCACGGATTTCGCGTCATGGGCACTCTTACGGTCAACCAGAACAAACTGCAAAAGCGCCTGCGCCGCCTGGCCGGCGAGGCGGTCGCCGATTTCAACATGATTGAAGATGGCGACAAGGTCATGGTCTGCCTGTCCGGGGGCAAGGACAGCTACACCATGCTCGACGTGCTGCTGCACCTGCAGAAGGTTGCCCCGATCAAGTTCGAGATCGTCGCGGTGAACATGGACCAGAAGCAACCGGGCTTCCCCGAACACGTGCTGCCGGCCTATCTGAAAGAGCTGGGCGTCGAGTACCACATCGTCGAGAAAGACACCTACTCGGTGGTCAAGGAGCTGATCCCGGAAGGCAAGACCACCTGCTCGCTGTGCTCGCGCCTGCGTCGCGGCACGCTGTACACCTTTGCCGACGAAATCGGCGCGACCAAAATGGCCCTCGGTCACCACCGCGACGACATCGTCGAGACGTTCTTCCTCAACATGTTCTTCAATGGCAGCCTCAAGGCGATGCCGCCGAAGCTGCGTGCCGATGACGGTCGCAACGTGGTGATCCGTCCACTGGCGTACTGCAACGAGAAAGACATTCAGGCGTATTCGGACCTCAAGGAATTCCCGATCATCCCGTGCAACCTCTGCGGTTCGCAGGAAAACCTGCAGCGTCAGGTGGTCAAGGAAATGCTGCTGGACTGGGAGCGCAAGACCCCGGGCCGCACCGAAAGCATCTTCCGCAGTCTGCAGAACGTGATCCCGTCGCAACTGGCCGACCGCAACCTGTTCGACTTCACCAGCCTGAAAATCGACGAGACCGCGGCTTCGCGCTTCGTTAACGTCGTCAATTTGTAAACACCTTCAAATGTGGGAGCGAGCCTGCTCGCGAAAGCGGTGTTTCATTCAACTGATTTGTTGACTGAGACTCCCACTTCGCGAGCAGGCTCGCTCCCACATTGGTTTCTTCGCTTCATTCAATAGGAGAGGGCATGCGCGATTACAAGTGGCTGCACGAATACTGTCTGAACCGCTTCGGTTCGGCGGCTGAACTGGAAGCCCATCTGCCCGTTCCCAAGACCCCGGCGCAACTGCGCAAGATCAGCGACGATCGCTACCTCTCGACCATGGCCCTGCGCGTATTTCGTGCCGGCCTCAAGCACAGTCTGGTCGACGCCAAGTGGCCGGCCTTTGAGGAAGTGTTCTTCAAGTTCGACCCGGAAAAAGTTGTGCTGATGAGCGCCGAACACCTCGAGCGCCTGATGCAGGACGCGCGGATCATTCGCCATTTGGGCAAACTGAAAAGCGTGCCGCGCAATGCGCAGTTCATTCTCGATGTGGAGAAGGAGAAGGGCAGTTTCGGTGCGCTGATTGCCGACTGGCCGGTGACCGATATCGTCGGGCTGTGGACGTACTTGAAAAAGCACGGTCATCAATTGGGCGGGCTGTCGGCGCCACGGTTTTTGCGCATGGTTGGCAAGGATACGTTTGTGCCGAGCTATGACGTGGTCGCGGCGCTGAATGCACAGAAGATCGTCGACAAGGCGCCGACCAGTCTGCGCGATCTGGCGATTGTGCAGGATGTGTTCAACCAGTGGCATGAGCAGAGCGGTGGGCGGGCGATGAGCCAGATTTCGATGATGCTCGCGTACACCGTCAACCATTGAGACCGAGTCGCGCCTATCGCGAGCAGGCTCACTCCTACAGGGGATTTGTAAACGCCACAGATCCCCTGTAGGAGTGAGCCTGCTCGCGATAGCTATTCGTCAGGCGACGGAGATTTCGCCTTCGCCAGCCAGTTTGCGATTCAACTGATACCGCCACCGCACATACAACAGCGCCGAGCAGAACACCGCCAGGCTCGCGACCATTTCCAGCACGCCAAACCACTGCCTGCTCGGGTCATACGCTGCCAGTGCGCCTTTGATGAAATACAGATTCACCACAAAACACATCCACGAATGCCCACGGGCGCTGCCCATGATCATCGCCGGGGCGAGGACGATCCACGGGATCAGTTCGACCAGCAGAATTACCCACGGTCGCGCACCGTGCAGATCGGCGAAAATCAGGTAGTAGGCTGCGAGCAATCCGGCCAAGGCGAAAAAGCTCAGCAGACTGATGATGCGCATTACTTTGACGCGCGGCTCCAGCCATTCGACGGCAGGCAGGATTTTCGGCTTCTTCGCCACTGTCAGCCCTCCAGTTTCTGCGCAGTCTTGGCCAAGCGCAGGCCCAGCGCGCGACACAGCGCCACTTCATGCTGATCGAGGCCTTTTTTACCGTCAGCCCCAGCGTGATGACTGGCACCGTAAGGCGTACCGCCGCCCTGGGTTTCCAGCAAAGCCGACTCGCTGTACGGCAGGCCGGTGATGAGCATGCCGTGGTGCAGCAGCGGCAGCATCATCGACAGCAGCGTGGTTTCCTGACCGCCGTGCAGGCTGGCGGTGGAGGTGAACACGCCGGCCGGTTTGCCGACGAGGGCGCCGGTCAGCCACAGGTTACTGGTGCCGTCGAGGAAGTATTTCAGCGGTGCGGCCATGTTGCCGAAACGCGTCGGGCTGCCAAGTGCCAGCCCGGCGCAATTCTTCAGGTCATCGAGCGTGGCATACAGCGCGCCTTCGTCCGGGATGTCCGGCGACACCGCTTCACACTCGGTGGAAATTGCTGGCACCGTACGCAAGCGCGCTTCGAGCCCCGCCTGTTCCACACCGCGGGCAATCTGCCGGGCCATCTCGTTGGTCGAGCCGTTGCGGCTGTAATACAGCACCAGAATGTACGGCGCGCTCACGGCAACAACTCCAGGATATTTTCCGGCGGACGACCGATGACGGCTTTGGCGCCGACTTCAAGAATCGGCCGCTCCATCAGTTTTGGATGCTGGGCGATGGCGTCGATCAATTGCGCATCGCTGAGGCTTTCGTCAGCCAGTTGAAGCATTTTGTATTCATCTTCCCCAGTACGCAGCAACTGGCGTGCGCTGATCCCCAGCTTGCCGAGCAGGGCCTTGATTTGCGCCGCGCTCAAAGGGGTTTCGAGGTAACGCACGACGTTCGGGGTCAGGCCGCGGGCTTCAAGAAGTTCCAGCGCGCCGCGGGATTTCGAGCAGCGCGGATTGTGATAAAGCGTCAGATCGGTCATGGCGGGTCGCTTCTGGCGTAAAGTGGCGGCTATTCTAACTGTGCAGCGCGCAATCCAGAACCTTCGGAGGCAATGGGTCGCAGGCGCCTTCAAATTTTCACAAGGAACACGACATGACACGGCGATTGGCAGCGGCATTGACGGTAATCGGGGCGTTGATGCTGGGGGGCTGCGGCAATGATTACGGTATCGACCAGAACGGTCAGAAGGTCGCGTCGGAGCGTCTGGACAAACAATGGGTAGTGCTGAACTACTGGGCCGAATGGTGCGGCCCGTGCCGGACTGAAATCCCGGAACTCAACCATTTGGCTGATGAGCTCAAGAGCAAGAACGTTGGGGTGTTCGGGGTCAACTTCGACAATGTGCAGGGCGTGGAACTGAAAGACGCCAGCGAGAAGCTCGGCATCAAGTTCACCGTGCTAGCGCAGGATCCGGCGGAGTTGTTCGAGTTGCCACGCAGTGAGGCACTGCCGGTGACGTACATCATCGACAACAAGGGCAAGGTGCGTGAGCAGTTGATGGGGGAGCAGACGGCGGCGGGGGTGATGGCCAAGCTTGAGGCGTTGCAAGCGACCCAGTAACGTCAAAAGCCCCTCACCCCAGCCCTCTCCCGGAGGGAGAGGGGGCCGACCGAGGTGTCTGGCGAGTTACATCGACCTGAGAGATCGAGTCAATTGTAGATTCGCCAAAGCAAGATCAGGTCGATTATGGGGTCGCCAAAGCAAAATCCGGTCGATTGTGGATTCGGCATAGGCCTTTGAGGTCGGCGTAGCTCCCCAATATCCCCCCATCAGTTCCCTCTCCCCCTGGGAGAGGGCTAGGGTGAGGGCATTGGCTGCAGTGGTCTAATTTCCCCGGACACCCCGATAGGTGGAAAATACATCTATCGAGGAGTTATTCATGACTAAAAAACGCAGGGCATTCGACGACAGCTTCAAGCTGCAAGTCGTGAAGATGATCAAGGATCAGGGACTGACCGTTGTGCAGGTTTGCCAAGATCTGAACATTGGTGAGACAGCCGTTCGACGCTGGGTGCAGCAATACGAGGCAGAGCAACTGGGGCAGGCCGGAATCGGCAAGCCATTGACGGCGGAACAGCAGCGCATCCGGCAATTGGAACAAGAAAATCGGCAGCTCAAGATGGATAACGACATCTTAAAAAAGGCTACCGCCTTCTTTGCCCGCGAGCTGAAGTAAGGTATCGACTGGTTCGGCAGCTGCAACAGAAGGCTTACTCAGTGGCACATGTCTGTCGGTTGCTGAGCATTAGTCGTTCAGGCTTCTATGAGTCTCAGAAGCGTGCCGATGCGCCTGTGCGGCAGAGTTGTCCTGTTCTTGTGCAACTCAAGGCGTCTTTCGCCGAGAGTGGAGGCTGCTACGGCAGCCGCCCTTTGCGCGACGCTTTGCGCGGTAAAGGCATGCTTGTCGGGCTGTATAAAATCCGTCGATTGATGCGGGCTAACGGACTGCGTTCAGCCTGGAAGCGCAAGTTTGTACACACAACCGATAGTAATCATGACCTGCCGATTGCAGAGAATGTACTGAACAGAAAATTTGATCCAGTAGCGCCAAACAAGGCCTGGGTAGCCGACATCACCTATATCCGCACCCGCAGTGGCTGGTTGTATCTGGCCGTAGTATTGGACTTGTTCTCGCGCAAGATAGTGGGCTGGTCGATGGCTCCGAACATGCCGGCAGAGCTGGTGTGCACCGCGATGCAACTGGCTATCGCGCAGCGTCAACCGCCACCAGGCTTGATTGCCCACTCAGATCGGGGCAGTCAATACGCAAGTGCAACTTACAGAGAGTTACTGGCAAGAAACGACATGCAGCAGAGCATGAGCCGTAAAGGTAATTGCTGGGACAATGCGGTGATGGAACGCTTCTTCCTGAGTTTGAAAATGGAGCGGGTATGGCGACGTGACTACGCCAACCATGCTGAAGCGATCCGCGACATCACCGAGTACATCGTTGGGTTTTATAACAACGAACGGCTGCACTCGAAACTGGGATATCTGCCACCGACCGTCTATGAGCGGGCGATGGCGTCAGAACCACCTATCGAGGTGTCCGGAATTAGTTGACCACTGCAGGCCGACTCACCGACCTAAAAGACCCAGTCGATTATGGATTCGATGAAGACCTTTCAGGTCGGCGTAGCTCCCCAATATCCCCCAATCAGTCCCCTCTCCCTCTGGGAGAGGGTTAGGGTGAGGGCTTTTTAGCCTTCTTCCAGCCACCAACGCAACGGCTTACCTTCAGCCGGCCAGAAGCGCATCTGCTCGATCGGCGAGATGTCCCAGCGCTCGACATGTTCCAGCGCCTGCAGAAAGCGTTGTTCCTGTTCCATCAGCGCTGGTGCACAGAGCTTGCGGGTCTTGCCGATCTTGCCGAAGGTCAGCTTGTCACCGTCCAGCGTATACGGCGCGAACCAATGGTTGCAGCCACCGTTGCCGTAAGCGCGGCCATCATCGCCCAGGGTCACGGTCAGATGGCTGTAATCCATCAACGGCCGCTCGCCGATCCACTCCAGAATGTAGCTGCGGTTCTGTTGCAGTTGCACAGGCTCTGCCGCGCAACCCACCAGACCCACACCGACCATAGCGGTCAGGGCAAAGCGTTTCATCACGCAGGCTCCTGGCATTTCGGGCACAGGTGCTTGTCGCCAAAGGCTTTCCAGCCCAACTCGGCGATGCGCGCGGTGGCAGCCGGTTTCTCGGCGGCTTTGCCGAGTTTGGCGTCCACGGCGAATTCGAAACTCAGCTCTTTGGCGCAGCTGTCGCAGTTGACCTGCCAGGTGTGAATCGCCAGTTCGCCGAATACCGGGCCCGTGGTCATCGCGGTCCATTGGCCGGGCGGATTGATCAGGTGGCGGACGGTTTCAACGGTCAGGCGCATGGACAAGTCATTGCTGCCTTTGAGGGTGACCAACAGCGCGTCACCGATGCGAATCGAGCCACCATTGCCGGTGACCTGATAGCGGCCCGGAACAAGGGCGCGGCATTCGGTGAGGGTGTGTTGCGGGTTCATCAGGGTGTAGCGGAAATCGTGTTCGACCATGGGTCCTCCAAATATGCGCGACATGCTAGCACGGGCTTGATTGCAGAATGATGCGCGCGTGTGACCTTCGATCAGGTTCAATTGAGGCGACGCTCATGGCAAACTGCCGGCCTCGACTCTGAAGGAACGGAACATGGCGCTGATCGAATGTTATGAATGCAAGAAGAGCATCAGCTCCGAAGCCAACGCGTGCATTCATTGTGGGGCTCCAATGGCGGAGCAAGCAGTACACGCGCAGACCGCAGCCGCGCCAGTACAGGCTGCAACAATCTCGTTTGGCAGCCTGCCGCGTAACAAGGCTGTGCCCGAAGTCAGTGCTCCAGCGCCTGAACCGCAACCTTTACCGAAAGTCATGCCGGCCGCCGCGCGGCGTCGGCGCCAGCAGCCAACCGAGCAAACGGTTAACGAGCTGGCCAATGCCGACGGCAGTCGCCCGGTGGAAGGTTGGCTGAAGATCATGATCTTCCTGTTGCCGATGTTTTTCGTCTGGTTCCTGCTGCGCAACGGCCACTCGATGAAACAGCGCTTTTTTGGCTTCGCCTGGCTGGCGTTGCTGATTCTGGCGTCCTCGCTTTCACCTAAGTAAGCTGAAAAGCGCTCAGCCCTCGACCTGGTTCTGTGGCGTTCCCGCCGCCCAGGTCGCGATGTTGTGCAGGGTGGTTGCGGCAATCGCCCCCAGTGCTTCACGGGTCAAAAAGGCCTGATGCGCAGTAATGATCACGTTGGGAAAGGTCAGCAAGCGCGCCAGCACATCGTCCTGCAAGGGCAGGTCGGAACGATCCTCGAAAAACAGTTGCGCCTCTTCTTCATAGACATCCAGCCCCAGATAGCCGAGCTGGCCGTCCTTCAATGCATCGATCAGTGCCGGGGTGTCCACCAGTCCACCGCGACCGGTATTGATCAGCATGGCGCCGGCCTGCATGTGCGCCAGTGAATCGCGGTTGATCAGGTGTTTGCTCTGCTCGTTGAGCGGGCAGTGCAGGCTGATGATCCGCGACTGCGCGAGCAGTTCCGGCAGGCTCAGATAACGCGCACCCAACGCCAGAACATCCGGGTTCGGAAAGGGGTCGTAGGCGAGCAGCTCACAACCGAAGCCGTGCATGATTTTCGCGAAGGTCGCGCCGATCTGGCCGGTGCCGACAATTCCCACCGTTTTGCCGACCAGATCGAAACCGGTTAATCCATGCAGGCTGAAATCGCCTTCACGGGTGCGGTTGTAGGCGCGGTGCAGACGGCGGTTGAGGGCGAGGATCAGCGCCACGGCGTGTTCGGCCACCGCATGTGGCGAGTAGGCCGGCACGCGCACCACGGCCAGTCCGAGACGTTTCGCTGCGGCCAGATCGACATGGTTGTAACCCGCCGATCGCAGGGCAATCAGGCGTGTGCCGCCAGCGGCCAGACGCTCGAGCACCGGCGCGCTGAGGTCATCATTGATGAAGGCGCAGACCACTTCATGTTTGTCGGCCAGGGCCGCCGTATCGAGGCTGAGCCTTGCCGGTTGAAAGTGCAGCTCGATACCCGCCGGGCAATCGGCGGCGAGGAAGCTGTCGCGGTCATAGGTCTGGCTACTGAAAACGAGCGTGCGCATGAAATCCTCCTTGAGCATCGACACGGATTGAATCACCCGAACCCACTTTAGCGCTGCCGGTGTCGGCCGGCATTGCCGTGGATCAGGCGCTGATCTTCGCTTGCGCCGCCAGCCGGTTGATCGCGCGCTCCAGTTCTTCCAGCGCTGCTACGGCCTTCGGGTCGTCCTGCTTGAGCAGGGTTTCGCTGCGCTGACAGGCCGCGCGCAATTGCGGTACGCCGCAATAACGGGTGGCACCGTGCAGGCGATGGACGCGTTCGATCAAGGCGTTCTGGTCGCGGTTTTCGCACGCCGTACGAATGGCTTCGCGGTCGGCTTCCAGTGAGGCGAGCAGCATGGCCAGCATGTCCGCCGCCAGATCTGCCTTGCCGGCGGCCAGACGCAAACCTTCCTCGTGATCGAGCACTGGCAGTTCATTGTTGCCCGCCGTACTGTCGCTGATGCGCTCCGGTCCTTGATTGCGCAAGGCCAGGCCGGTCCATTTCAGCACCACTTGCGCCAGTTGCCGCTCGCTGATCGGTTTGGTCAGGTAGTCGTCCATGCCGCTTTGCAGCAGCGCGCGTTTTTCGTTGGCCATGGCGTGGGCGGTGAGCGCGACAATCGGCAGCGGCGTGCAATGCCGCTCGCTTTCCCACTGGCGAATGGTTTCGGTGCTTTGGCGGCCGTCCATGCCCGGCATCTGCACGTCCATCAGCACCAGATCGAAGGACTCGCTCTGCACCGCTTTGACCGCCGCGTAGCCGCTTTCCACCGCCAGTACCTTGGCGCCCATGTCTTCGAGCAAGGTTTGCACCAGCAGCAGGTTGGCCGGGTTGTCGTCGACACAGAGCACTTTCGGTGCCCGGCTCGACAGCGGTTCGCCCGGCTCATTGCGCGGCTGGCGCGGGTTGACCAGATCGGCCAAGGCGCGGCGCAATTTGCGTGTGCAGGCCGGTTTCGCTTGCAGTTGACTGTGTGGATTGGGCACCGACAAATGGAACAGCGTCTGTTCGGTGGTCGGGCACAGCACCAGCACTTTGCAGCCGAGGTGTTCGAGGTCCCAGATGTGCTGATTCAAACGCTCGGGCAGCATGTCGTTGCTGGTGATACCGATGACTGCCAGATCAATCGCCTGATCGGTCTGGTGGGCACCGGTGACACCATTGGTCAAGGTTTCGAGGGTGTTGAATGGCGTGACATCGAGGCCACAGTCTTCCAGTTGATGCTGCAAGGCCTGCCGCGCCAGTTCGTGACTCTCCAGCACCGCGACGCGGCGCCCGAGCAACGGCGCAGCCGGCAAGTCTTCGGCATCGTCGCGGGTCTTGGGCAGGCTCAGGCTGATCCAGAATTCCGAGCCTTCGCCCGGGGTACTGTCGACGCCGATTTCGCCGCCCATCTGTTCGATCAAGCGTTTGGAAATCACCAGCCCCAGACCGGTGCCACCCGGTTGCCGCGACAGCGAGTTGTCGGCCTGACTGAACGCCTGGAACAACGCGCGCACGTCCTGGTTCGACAAACCGATGCCGGTGTCCTGAATGCTGATACGCAGTTGCACGCTGTCTTCTTGTTCATCTTCAAGCATCGCTCGGGCGACGATGGTGCCTTCGCGGGTGAACTTGATCGCGTTACTCACCAGGTTGGTGAGGATCTGCTTCAGACGCAGCGGGTCACCGACCAGCGACAGCGGCGTGTCGCGATAGACCAGACTGACCAGCTCCAGCTGTTTGGCGTGCGCGGCCGGGGCGAGGATGGTCAGAGTGTCCTGCAGCAGGTCGCGCAGGTTGAACGGAATATGGTCGAGCACCAGTTTGCCGGCTTCGATTTTCGAGAAGTCGAGGATCTCGTTGATGATCCCCAGCAGGCTGTCGGCGGATTTTTCGATGGTGCCCAGATAGTCGAGCTGACGCGGGGTCAGTTCGCTTTTCTGCAACAGATGGGGGAAACCGAGAATGCCGTTGAGCGGCGTGCGGATCTCGTGACTCATGTTGGCGAGGAATTCGGATTTGATCCGACTGGCTTCCAGCGCCTCTTTGCGCGCCAGGTCCAGTTCAATGTTCTGGATCTCGATGGTTTCCAGGTTCTGGCGCACGTCTTCGGTGGCCTGATCGACACTGTGTTGCAGTTCTTCGCGGGCATTTTGCAGGGTGCCGGCCATGCGGTTGATGCCCGACGCCAGCTCATCCAGTTCCTGACTGCCGAGCGGCGGTAAACGCGTTTCCAGATGGCCGTCCTTGAGCTGCGCGACGGCTTGTTTGATCTGACTCAGCGGGCGGTTGATGGTGCGGCCCATGCGCAATGCCAAGAGCGCCGCGCCCGCCAGACCGGCGGCAATCAGCAGCAGGCTGGCAAACAAGCTGCGATAACCGCGCAGCAGCATGCCGTTGTGCGACAGTTCCAATTCGACCCAGCCGAGCAAACGCTCGGACTCTTGCGGGATCAGTTCGCCAGCGAGATTGCGATGCTTGCCGAATACCGGCATCAGATAACGCGTCGCGTCATTGCCGCTGCGCCGTTGCAAATGCGCGCTGTCGCCGCTCGGCGCCTGATTGAGCATGGTCGGGCCGGCGTGGGCCAGCGGTGAGCGGTCCGGGGCGAGGAAGGTCACCGCGCGCACATCCGGTTGTTCAAGGGACTGCGTGGCAATGCGCTCCAGCAGATCGCTGTTGCCGTGACCCATGGCGGGGGCCACCAGCGGCGCCAGTTGCTCGGCGATCATCTCGCCGCGCTGCATCAATTGGCTCTGCAAGTCGGACTGCTGCGTCCAGGTGAAATAACCACCCAGCACCAGCGCCATCAGGCTGGTCGGCAACAAGGTCAGCAACAACACGCGACCTTTGATTCCCAGTTTCTTGAGCACGCCTATCTCCTGCATCCCGCTGATCTGTTGACTCATGCGTGCATCCGGCACGCGGCATGGGCGCAGTGTAGCGATTTGCTCGCAGGCAATCTCCGGAAAAATGCTGTCAGGGTGGGTCAGGGCGCCGGTGCTCGTTTGTCAGAAAGGGCAGCCTTGTGTTGCCCGTTGCCCGGCAATCTTGAATAATCGCGCTCAACTGAGAATTACTTGCAGATACTCATGACTCCTGTTTCCGTCGGCCAGCCACGCATTCTTTCCATCGAAGACGACCCGGTTCTCGGCGCCTATGTTCACGAACATCTGGGCCGCAGCGGCTTTCAGGTGACCTGGTGCCAGAATGGCCAGGAGGGCCTGAGCATCGCCACACGCCAGCCGTTCGACGTGGTGCTGATGGATATCCTGTTGCCAGGCATGGACGGCTTGCAGGTGTTGACGCAATTGCGCCAGAGCCATTCGACGCCGGTGCTGCTGATGTCGGCCCTCGGTGCCGAGGCGGATCGCATCAGCGGTTTCCGTCTGGGCGCCGATGACTATTTACCCAAGCCGTTCAGCATGGCCGAGTTGCATGTGCGCATCGAAGCGATCCTGCGTCGGGTTGCGCTGGATCGGCGCCCGGCCGCGCCTGCGATGCTCGTAGCCGCCGGTACGCTGAGGTTCGATGACGAACAGTGCGATGTGTTTTTCCGCGAGCAACCCGCCGGGCTGACCCGCAGCGAATTCCGCTTGCTGGAAACCCTCAACCGCAATGATGAGGAAGTGCTGAGCAAAGCCTTCCTTTATCAGCACGTGTTGCAACGCGGCTACGCGGCGCACGATCGCAGCCTCGACATGCACATCAGTCAGATTCGCCGCAAACTCAAAGCCATCGGCTACACCGAGCGTGAAGTGCGTACCGTGTGGGGCAAGGGTTACGTTTTGAGCGCTGCTGATGAAACGCTCTGAACTGCCGGGTCGGCATTCGTTGTTCTGGAAACTGGCGTTTCTGCTGGTCGCATTTTGTCTGCTGATGATCTGGCTGAGCTGGTCGTGGGGTCGTTATATGGAGGAGCGCAACCAGTTCCTCTCCGACGAGGCACGCGGCACGCTCAGCCGTTATGCCGCGCAAGCGGAACAGGCGTGGCAGCACGGCGGCCGCAGCGGGGTCGATGACTGGTTGCAGAGCATGGAGTTGCGTGAAGCCAGCTGGGTCGGCGTCATCGGCGGCAACTTGCAGTCGCTGAGCAGCGATCCGCTGAATGAACAGGAAATCCAGCACCTGACGTTCTTGCGCGGTCTCGACTGGCCGATCCACAAACAGAACCGGCCGTGGCTGCGCATTCCTTTCCCCAAAGAGCCGTCTGCCGGCAGCCTGGTGATCGAATTGCCCGAACGATTTGTTCCGGGCAAGTACCGGGTGTTCTGGCGCGTCATCACCAACGGCGTGATTCCCGGGCTGTTCACGTTATTGCTGTGCGTCGGTCTGTACCGATTGTTGGTCGTGCCACTGAACAACCTGCGCGAACAGGCCAACGCCTGGCGCGCCGATCAATTGAATGTGCGGCTGTCGAGCGGCATCACCCAGCGCCCGGATGAACTTGGCGAGCTGGCGCGAGCGTTCGACTCGATGTCCGAGCGCCTGCAATCGACCGTGGCTCTGCAACAGCAATTGCTGCGTGATCTGTCCCACGAGTTGCGCACGCCGCTGAGCCGCTTGCGCGTGGCCAGCGAAAGTGAACAAGGCCTGGTGCAACTGCGCGAGCGCATCGGTCGCGAAGTCGACGGTATGCAAAGACTGGTCGAAGACACCTTGCAACTGGCCTGGCTCGATACCGACCGCACGCCGCTGCCCGAGGAAGCGATCCAGATTCAGGCCCTGTGGGAAATGCTCACGGACAACGCCTGTTATGAAAGCGGCTGGCCGAGCCTGCAATTGCAGTGTTCGGTCGAGGCGTCGTGCTGGGTGCGTGGCAACCTGAATACGCTGGCGCAGGCGCTGGAGAACATTCTGCGTAACGCGATTCGGCATTCGCCGGCGGGTGGGATCGTGCGGCTTGATGGGCGGCGCGATGGCGATTACTGGCATCTGTGGCTGGAAGATCAGGGCGGCGGGGTGGCGGAAGGGGATCTGGAGCGGATCTTCTCGCCGTTCACCCGGCTGGATGGCTCGCGGCCCGGAGACGGTGGATTCGGCTTGGGGCTGAGCATCGCGCGCAATGCCGTGCAGCGTCAGGGCGGAAGTATTTGGGCGGAGAACAGCGGGGCGGGGTTGCGGTTGAATTTGCGGTTGCTGGCGGATGACGGTGTTGCGCCGACTGACGCTATCGCGAGCAGGCTCACTCCCACATTGGAACTCGGTTCGCCGCAGATTGTGTGATCAACAGTTAATAGGGTCATCACTGCTGACACTATTCTGCGAATGACACTACTCCCTGTGGGAGCGAGCCTGCTCGCGAAGAGTCTCTGCGCATCACCACCAATGAAAATGGCTCAACACAAAAGTCGCACCACTGGTGCGACTTTTATCGCTTACTCCCATCCATAGGGAGTGTGTTTTACCCGCAGATTGTTTGAGCAATACAAGACAGTGTCAGCACTGCTGACATTATTAATAGAGCAACACGGGTCACTGTGGGAGCTGGCTTGCCAGCGATGAGGCCATTTGCATCACCGCAAAAAAAGATGACCCAGCGTAAAAGTCTCACCAGTGGTGAGACTATTGCTGCTTATTCCCATAAACCATAAGCACCGCACTTTGCGTGATATGGCCTGCGCAGGTTTGCCGGTATGATAGGCGCCCCCGCACGTCTGGATTGCGAATACGCCATGACCTTGCAGTACCCAACCATCGCCGATTGCGTCGGCAACACTCCGCTGGTGCGTTTGCAGCGCCTGCCCGGTGCCACCAGCAACACCCTTTTGCTCAAGCTCGAAGGGAATAACCCGGCGGGTTCGGTCAAGGACCGTCCGGCGTTGTCGATGATCACTCGCGCCGAGTTGCGCGGGCAGATCCACGCCGGCGATACGCTGATCGAAGCAACCTCGGGTAACACCGGGATCGCGCTGGCCATGGCCGCTGCGATCAAGGGTTACAAGATGATCCTGATCATGCCGGACAACTCCAGCGCCGAGCGCAAAGCGGCAATGACCGCGTACGGTGCCGAGCTGATTCTGGTCAGCCAGGAAGACGGCATGGAAGGCGCCCGCGATCTGGCGCAGCGTATGGAAGCCGAAGGCCGTGGCAAGGTGCTCGATCAGTTCGCCAACGGCGATAATCCTGAAGCGCACTACACCACCACCGGCCCGGAAATCTGGCGTCAGACCCAGGGCACCATCACCCATTTCGTCAGTTCGATGGGCACCACCGGTACCATCATGGGCGTGTCGCGCTACTTGAAAGAGCAGAGCGACAGCGTGCAGATCGTCGGTCTGCAGCCGATGGAAGGCTCGGCCATTCCCGGCATCCGCCGCTGGCCGCAGGAATACCTGCCGAAGATCTATCAGGCTGACCGCGTTGACCGCATCGTCGACATGGCGCAAAGCGAGGCCGAAGACGTCACCCGGCGTCTGGCCCGCGAGGAAGGCATCTTCTGCGGCGTGTCCTCAGGCGGTGCGGTGGCAGCGATGCTGCGCCTGTCCAAAGAAGTTGAAAACGCGGTGATCGTCGCGATCATCTGCGACCGTGGCGACCGTTATCTGTCGACCGGCATTTTCGACGCGCCCAACTGATGGCCAAGCACGAGAGAGGCCTGCGCTTCCAGCCCACGGGGGGCAGCAAGGCCGCGCAAATTCCGACCGGTAAAAAGCAGCGCTTGAGCATCGAGCGCCTGGCCAATGACGGTCGCGGTATCGCGTTTTTCGAAGGCAAAACCTGGTTCGTCCTCGGCGCGCTTGCCGGTGAAGAGGTCGAAGCGCGGGTGCTCGGCGCCCACGGCAAAGTGGTCGAGGCGCGCACCGAGCGCGTGTTCAAGGCCAGCGAATTGCGTCGCCCGGCACCGTGCCAGCACGCCGGCCGTTGCGGCGGTTGCAGCGTTCAACATTTGCCTCACAGCGAACAGCTTGCCCTGAAACAGCGCATGCTCGCCGAGCAATTGTCGCGCGTTGCCGGTGTCGAACCTGAAGAATGGGCAGCACCGCTGACCGGTCCCGAATTCGGCTATCGCCGTCGCGCCCGGATCGCGGTGCGCTGGGACATGAAGGCGAAGAAACTCGAAGTCGGTTTCCGTGCCGCTGGCAGTCAGGACATCGTCGCGATCAGCGAATGCCCGGTGCTGGTACAGCCCTTGCAACCGATCATGACCCGTTTGCCGGAGATGCTTCGTCGCTTGAGCAAACCGCAAGCGCTGGGTCACGTCGAGTTGTTCAGTGGTTCGTCGCTGGCGGTATTGCTGCGGCACATGGCGCCGTTGTCCGAAGCGGATCTGAACATCCTCAAGGACTTCTGCCAGTTCCATCAAGCGCAATTGTGGCTGCATGGCGAAGGCGAGCCGCAACCGGTCGATGCCAGTCAGTCGCTGGGCTATCGCCTGGAACAGTGGGATCTGGATCTGGCGTACCGGCCGGGCGACTTTATCCAGGTCAACGCCGGCGTCAACGAAGCGATGGTGGTGCAGGCGCTGGACTGGTTGAAACCTGGCAGCGACGAGCGCGTGCTGGATCTGTTCTGCGGCCTGGGTAACTTTGCTTTGCCGCTGGCCAAAGCCGTGCGCGAAGTGGTGGCAGTTGAAGGCGTGCAGACCATGGTCGATCGCGCCGAAGCCAACGCCGCTAGTAACAATTTGCATAACACAAAGTTTTTTCAAGCCGATTTATCCCAGCCTTTGACCGATGCCCAGTGGATCGGAAACGGCTTTTCTGCGGTACTCTTGGACCCACCGCGTGACGGTGCTTTCGAGGTGGTTCGCAAGCTGGCGACCCTGGGTGCCAAACGGTTGGTGTATGTGTCGTGCAACCCTGCAACTCTGGCGCGCGACACGGTCGAATTGATCAAGCAGGGCTACCGGTTAAAACGTGCCGGGATTCTCGATATGTTTCCTCAGACGGCACATGTCGAGGCCATGGCGTTATTTGAAGCGAGCCAGGATGGCTCGTCTGAATCCGTCTGATCTGTCCGCGCAGCGCTCGCTTTAGCCCCGCGAGCGCAAACGGACAATAAGGATCAGCGATTTGACGCATTGAATCTGCGTCGTAGGGAAGGTAAAGCAAGATGGTACAGGTGAGAGCACACCAGCCGATCAACACTGACGGCAGTATCAATCTCGAGGCTTGGCTCGATCACGCGGTCAGTGTCGATCTGGCACTGGATCGCGAAGCCTTGAAGGAAGCCTGCGAGTTCGCTCGCGAGGCCGAACAACAGTCCAATGCCAGGAAGAATCTGTGGGCCGAAGGCTCCGGCAGTTTCAGTACGGGCCTGGAAATCGCCGAGATTCTCGCCGACCTCAAGCTCGATCAGGATTCGCTGGTCGCAGCGGTCCTGTATCGCGGCGTGCGCGAAGGCCAGATCGAACTCGCGGCCGTCGGCCAGCGCTTCGGCCCGGTGGTGGCCAAACTGATCGACGGCGTGCAGCGCATGGCGGCCATCAGCGCCAGTCTCAGTCCGCGTCAGTCGATGGTCATGGGCACGCAAGGGCAGGTGGAAAACCTGCGCAAAATGCTCGTCGCCATGGTCGATGACGTTCGCGTTGCGCTGATCAAACTGGCCGAACGTACCTGCGCCATTCGCGCGGTGAAAACCGCCGACGACGAAAAGCGTAACCGTGTCGCTCGCGAAGTCTTCGACATCTATGCGCCGCTCGCGCACCGCCTCGGCATCGGCCATATCAAATGGGAACTGGAGGACTTGTCCTTCCGTTATCTCGAGCCGGATCAATACAAGCAGATCGCCAAGTTGCTCCACGAGCGACGGCTTGATCGCGAGCGTTTCATCGCCGACGTGATGACCCAGCTCAAGGATGAATTGCAGGCCACCGGCGTCGATGCCGACATCAGCGGCCGGGCCAAACACATCTATTCGATCTGGCGCAAAATGCAGCGCAAGGGTCTGGAATTCAGCCAGATCTACGACGTGCGTGCGGTGCGTGTGCTGGTCCCGGAAATGCGTGACTGCTACACCGCGCTGGGTATTGTCCACACCTTGTGGCGGCACATCCCGAAAGAATTCGACGACTACATCGCCAACCCGAAAGAGAACGGCTACCGCTCGTTGCACACGGCGGTAATCGGCCCTGAGGGTAAAGTACTCGAGGTGCAGATTCGTACGCACTCGATGCACGAAGAAGCCGAACTCGGCGTCTGCGCGCACTGGCGCTACAAGGGCACCGACGTCAAATCCGGCTCGAACCACTACGAAGAGAAAATCTCCTGGCTGCGTCAGGTGCTCGAGTGGCACGAAGAGCTGGGCGATATCGGTGGTCTGGCGGAACAGTTGCGTGTCGATATCGAGCCGGACCGGGTGTACATCTTCACTCCGGACGGTCACGCCATCGACTTGCCGAAAGGCGCGACGCCGCTGGACTTCGCCTACCGCGTGCACACCGAAATCGGTCACAACTGCCGTGGCGCGAAGATCAACGGGCGCATCGTGCCGCTCAACTACAGCCTGCAGACCGGTGAGCAGGTCGAGATCATTACCAGCAAGCACGGCACGCCGAGCCGCGACTGGCTGAACTCCAACCTCGGTTACGTCACCACCTCGCGGGCGCGGGCGAAGATCGTTCACTGGTTCAAATTGCAGGCGCGCGACCAGAACGTTGCCGCCGGTAAAACCCTGATCGAACGCGAACTGACGCGCCTCGGTCTGCCGGCGGTGGACTTCGACAAGCTGGCCGACAAGGCCAACATGAAAACCGCCGAAGACATGTTCGCCGCCCTCGGTGCTGGCGATTTGCGTCTGGCGCAACTGGTCAACCTCGCGCAGCAACTGGTCGAGCCGGAGCGCGGCAACGAACAGCTGGAACTGATTCCGCGCAAAGCCACCGGTTACAAACCGGGCAAGCGTGGCGACATTCAGATCCAGGGCGTCGGCAACCTGATGACGCAGATGGCCGGCTGCTGCCAGCCGCTGCCGGGCGATGCGATTGTCGGCTACATCACTCAGGGCCGTGGCGTGAGCATTCACCGTCAGGACTGTGCCTCGGTGCTGCAACTGGGCGGGCGCGAGCCAGAGCGGATCATCCAGGTCAGCTGGGGCCCGGTGCCGGTGCTCACCTATCCGGTCGACATCGTCATCCGCGCCTACGACCGCTCCGGTCTGCTGCGTGATGTCTCGCAGGTATTGCTCAACGAGCGCATCAACGTGCTGGCGGTCAACACCCGCTCGAACAAAGAGGACAACACCGCGTTGATGTCGCTGACCATCGAGATCCCGGGTCTGGATGCGCTGGGTCGCTTGCTCGGGCGGATTTCGCAGTTGCCGAATATCATCGAAACGCGGCGTAACCGTACGCCCTGAAGATGACCAATGTAGGAGTGAGCCTGCTCGCGATGAGGGAGTGTCAGTCAACATTAATGGTGGCTGATACACCGCGATCGCGAGCAGGCTCACTCCTACAGGATTTTGTGGTGAGACAGCTAAATGATGTACAGCCTTGAAGACCTGCTCCACCTCATGAGCCGTCTGCGCGATCCGCAGTACGGTTGCCCATGGGACATCAAGCAAACCTACGCGACCATCGTTCCGCACACCCTCGAAGAAGCCTACGAAGTCGCCGATGCCATCGAGCGCGGCGACTTTGATCACTTGCAGGGCGAGTTGGGCGATCTGCTGTTCCAGGTGGTGTATTACAGCCAGTTGGCCAAGGAAGAAGGGCGTTTCGAATTTGCCGGGGTGATCGACAGCATTACCCGCAAGCTGATCCGTCGTCATCCCCACGTGTTTCCGACTGGTGATCTGTACGCGCCGCTGGATGTTCCGCGCTTGAGCGAGGAACAGGTCAAGCAACGCTGGGAAGAGATTAAAGCCGAAGAGCGCGCCGAGAAATCCGCCGCGCCCGAGCAACTGTCACTGCTCGACGATGTGCCGGCGACGTTGCCGGCATTGTCGCGTTCGGCCAAGTTGCAGAAGCGCGCAGGCCAGGTCGGTTTCGACTGGCCAGACGCCTTGCCGGTGCTCGACAAGGTGCGCGAAGAGCTCGATGAAGTCCTCGAAGCCATGTCGGAAAACGATCCCGTTGCCGTGGCCGACGAGATCGGTGACCTGCTGTTTTCCGTGGTCAATCTGGCCCGGCATCTGAAGGTCGATCCGGAAACTGCACTGCGTGGCGCCAACGGCAAGTTTGAAAGACGTTTCCGATTTATCGAACAGGCATTGCGCGACACCCACCGTCCCATAGAAGATTGCACCCTCGAAGAGTTGGACGCCCTGTGGGGTGAAGCCAAACGTCAGGAAAAGAATGTGCCCGGCTGCGGCTGAGCAACTGCCCAAGTGAGTAAGTCCCATGAGTATTTCCCTTCGCGACCAGTTGCTCAAAGCAGGCCTGGTCAACCAAAAGCAGGCCAAGCAGGTCAGCAAGGACAAGCAGAAGCAGCAGCGTCTGGCGCATAAAGGCCAGATCGAACTGGATGACTCGCAGCAGCGCGCCGCCCAGGAAGCCATGGCCGAGAAGGTCAAGCGCGACCAGGAGCTGAACCGCCAGCAGAAAGAGAAAGCCGAGGCCAAGGCGCGTGCGGCGCAGGTCAAGCAGTTGATCGAAGTCTCGCGTCTGCCGAAGCTGACCACCGAGGACTACTACAACTTCGTCGACGACAAGAAGGTCAAGCGTATCTCGGTCAACACGCTGATGCGCAACAAGCTCAGCAGCGGTTCGCTGGCGATCGTCCACCATGCCGGCGGCTACGAAGTGATCCCGCGTGAAGCGGCCCTGAAGATCCAGGAGCGCGACCCGCAGCGCATCGTCCAGCTCAACGTGCAGACTGAAGAGGTCAGCACCGAGGACGATCCGTACGCGGCGTATCAGATCCCTGATGATCTGATGTGGTAAATCGATAAAGCTGTAACAACGACAAACCCCGCTCATGGCGGGGTTTGTCGTTTTCAATGCTGTGGTTGAATCAGGAGGAGCGGGTTTCGCGTTGTTGCTCTTGCACTTCGAGTTCGGCCTTGTAGTTGTGGGCATCGATCTCGTTGTGGAACATGCCAACCAGCAAGTCTTGTTGATGCACATCCCAGATGCGGATACCGGCGGCTACGCCTTCGTGGGACATGTGTGAATCGTCGCGTTCAGTTACTTTTACAGTCATCTGCTAGCTCCAAATCTCAAGTTATCTGCAGCAAGGCGTGTGCAGGACTCTGTTATAGAATTTGTTAGCCTGCTAAGTAAACGGCTGATTTGCGCAAGGTGTTGTTGCGTTTTTTGCAACAGTGCTGCAGCCCGCGAAATCCGCGACATTCGGTCGCAGGGCGGTAAGTTTCATGACAGAAGTTTCATTTTTAGAACACCGTAGCCCCCTGTAGGAGTGAGCCTGCTCGCGATGACGGAGTGTCAGTCACCGACGCTGTTGGCTGATCCACCGCTATCGCGAGCAGGCTCACTCCTACAGGGGATTTGTGTCGGCCATGAGTTTTCTACAGACGAAAAAAAACGCCCCGAACCAGTCGGGGCGTTTTCATGTGTGGCTCAAGCGGGGGGAATTACTTGCCTTCCCAGCGCTTCAGTACCAGCGTGGCGTTGGTGCCGCCGAAGCCGAAGCTGTTGCTCATCACGGTGTTGATGGTGGCGTTTTCGCGGGTCTTGGTCAGCACCGGCAGATCGGCCACTTCCGGGTCCAGCTCGTCGATGTTGGCGGAACCGGCAATGAAGTTGCCTTCCATCATCAGCATGCAGTAGATCGCTTCGTGAACGCCGGCGGCGCCCAGGGAGTGACCGGACAGGCTCTTGGTCGAGCTGATTGCTGGTGCCTTTTCGCCGAACACTTCACGCACACCCTTCATTTCCGCGACGTCGCCGACCGGAGTCGAGGTGCCGTGGGTGTTCAGGTAGTCGATCGGGGTATCAACGGTGGACATCGCCATCTGCATGCAGCGGATTGCGCCTTCGCCACTCGGGGCAACCATGTCGTAGCCGTCGGACGTTGCGCCGTAGCCAACGATTTCCGCGTAGATCTTGGCGCCACGGGCCAGAGCGTGCTCCAGCTCTTCAACCACGACCATGCCGCCACCGCCAGCGATGACGAAACCGTCACGGTCGGCGTCGTAGGCACGGGAAGCTTGTTCCGGGGTGTCGTTACGCTTGCTGGACAGAGCGCCCATGGCGTCGAACAGGAACGACTGGCTCCAGTGCTCTTCTTCACCGCCACCGGCGAAAACGATGTCCTGCTTGCCCATCTGGATCTGTTCCATGGCGGTACCGATGCAGTGAGCACTGGTGGCGCAGGCAGAAGCGATGGAGTAGTTCAGGCCCTTGATCTTGAATGGCGTGGCCAGGCAAGCGGAAACGGTGCTGCTCATGGTCCGCGTTACGCGGTATGGGCCAACGCGCTTCACGCCTTTCTCGCGCAGGATGTCCAGCGCTTCCATCTGGTTCAGCGTGGAAGCACCACCGGAGCCAGCCACCAGGCCGGTACGCGGGTTGGACACTTGCTCTTCGGTCAGGCCGGAGTCAGCAATGGCGTCTTTCATGGCCAGGTAGGCGTAAGCCGCTGCGTGGCCGACGAAGCGATAGATCTTGCGATCGATCAGTTCTTCAAGGTTGAGGTCAATGGAGCCGGAAACCTGGCTACGCAGACCCATTTCGGCATATTCCGGGTTGAACCGGATGCCAGGGCGGCTTGCACGCAGGTTAGCGGAGACGGTCTCTTTGTCATTGCCCAGGCACGAAACGATGCCCAGACCAGTGATAACGACGCGGCGCATGCGAATAACCCTTAGAAGTTGTCAGTGGAGGTGAACACGCCGACGCGAAGGCCTTCGGCGGTGTAGATTTCGCGACCGTCGACAGTCACCGAACCATCGGCAATGGCCAGGTTCAGCTTGCCCTTGAGGACGCGTTTGATATGAATGTTGTAGGTGACTTTCTTGGCGGTCGGCAGCACCTGACCGAAGAACTTCACTTCGCCCGAACCCAGCGCACGGCCACGGCCCGGCAGGCCTTGCCAGCCCAGGAAGAAACCGACCAGTTGCCACATGGCATCCAGACCCAGGCAGCCCGGCATTACCGGATCGCCTTCGAAGTGGCACGCGAAGAACCACAGGTCAGGGTTGATATCCAGTTCGGCGACCAATTCACCTTTGCCGTACTTGCCACCTTCTTCGCTGATCAGGGTGATGCGATCGACCATCAGCATGTTCGGGGCGGGCAGTTGCGCGTTACCTGGGCCGAACAGCTCACCGCGACTGCAGCGCAGCAGATCTTCCCGAGTAAAGGCGTTTTGTTTGGTCATGCGAGCTCCTCAATAATCCCATGCGGCAGGTGGGGCAAATCTTCCCGACCGTTCGAAGCGTTCATGCCTCGAACCGGCAGCCTACTCATAGACTATTGCGTTGTGGTGAAAGTCACAGCACCAAGGACATGAATGTACACTTGTGCACTGAAATTTTTATTCAAGCCCCTTTTGAGGCTCGTTCGGGTGCCTAAGACTGCCGCACTTTCGCTTTTCACGCCAGTCGCAGATGGTCGAAAGGCCCACACTACGACACCCAGCGCTGCAGAATCTGCTGCAGATCATTACGTTTGAACGGCTTCGCCAGATAATCGTTCATGCCCGCCGACAGACAGGTCTCGCGGTCGCCCTGCAAGGCGTTGGCGGTCAGCGCAATGATCGGCACCTCACTGCGTCCGGGCAGCAGCCGGATCTGCCGGGTAGCCTCGTAGCCATCGATGATCGGCAACCGGCAATCCATCAGAATCACTTCAAAGTCGCTGCCCTCGGCACTGCGCACGGCCTGCGCGCCATCGGTGGCGACACTGACAGTAAAGCCCAGACTGCGCAGCATCGCTTCGATAACTGTCTGGTTCACCGGATTGTCTTCGACCAGCAAGACATTGCGCCCTTCACCGTGCTCTTTGCCGTTAAGTGCACGCGGCGCGGCCAGTGGCGGCAGCGCCTGCTTATAGAGTGCCAGCGGAATTTCCAGGGTGAACACCGAACCGCGACCTTCCTCGCTCTGCGCGCGCAAGGTGCCGCCCATGCGTTCGGCCAGCGTACGGGCAATCGGCAGACCGAGACCGGTGCCGCCGTAACGCCGTGAAATCGAACTGTCGGCCTGCTGGAAGGCGTTGAACATCAACTCCAGACTTTCAGAAGAAATACCGATGCCGCTGTCGCGCACCGAGCAGGTGAACCACAGCAATTCGTGATCCAGCGACTGCCACTGCGCCTCGATGCTGACCCGACCTTGCTCGGTGAATTTCAGCGCATTGCCAACCAGGTTGACCAGAATCTGCCGGATCCGCGTCGGATCGCCCTGTACCTGCAAACCGCGCATGTCATCCGGGATGCGCAGATTCAGCGCCAGCCCTCGCTGCACCGCGCTGTGCTGGAACGACTGGGCGCAGGCGCCGATCAGTTCGGCGAGGTTGAACGGGATGTGCTCCAGTTCCAGCTCCGAACGCTCGATGCGCGAGAAGTCGAGAATATCGTTGATGACTTTCAGCAGGTGTTCGGTGGACTCCGAGGCGAGGGCGGCGTATTCGACCTGCTCCTCGGTCATCTCGGTGGTCTCCAGCAATTGCAACATGCCCAGCACACCGTTCATGGGCGTGCGCAGTTCGTGGCTCATCATCGCCAGAAAGTCGGATTTGGCGTTGTTGGCCTTCTCCGCCTCTTCACGGGTCTGGATCAGTTGCGCCATGGCTTGATGCTGCTCGCGGCTGGCCTGTTCCAGCGCCTGGGCGAGGTTGTTGATGTGCTGCGACAGCGCGCCCAGTTCGGTGTCATCGACGATCGGCAGCGGGGTTTTATAGTCGCCGTCCTGAATGGCCTTGACCGCATCACCGATATTGCGGATCGGCTGCGACAGGCTACCGGCCAGACGCCGCGCCAGGACAAAGGTAAACAGCAGGGCGAACAGCGCGAGAATCCCGGCCTTGAACAGGATTTCCTGCTGGCGCTGGCTGAAGGCATCGTTGGACAGGCCGACAATCACCCGGCCCAGATAGTCCTCGCTGGCTCCGCCATTGCTGACCTTGCCGTCCTGAAAGAAATCATTGTGCAGGGCGATTCGCTGCAAGCGTACCGGTGCCTGGAACACTTCGACCTGATGCGGTCGACCGTGCGCCGCCGCGGGTTGTTCGACGTACACCAGAATCCGGTTGGCGCTGTCCTGGACTTCGAGAAAACGTACGTTGGGCGTGGCCAGTGTGGCTTTGAGCAGGCTTTCCAGCACTTCGTTGTTGCCGGAAATCACCCCGTATTCGGTGGCGGGTGCCAGTTGGTTGGCGATCAGTTGGCCGGTGTGATTCAGCTCCTGGCGCAAATCCTGAATGCGCACGAAGGTGAAGAAGCTGATCAACAGCAGGGTCAGCAACAACGCCGGGCCGAGGCTGATCAACTGGGTGCGGGTATTGATGTCCCAACGGCGACGGAAACTCATGGGCGGTGTTCTCCTTCAGCCAGCGCGCTGGCGACAGACGCTTCATTCAGCGGCTCGATACCGAGTGAACGAGCGACCTGCGCATTACTTGAGACTTTAAAACGTGCGGGGTAGAGCGTCCGCGGCCAACTGGCCGAGGGTTGGTCGAGCAATTGATCGAGCATCGCCAGCCAGTCGTTCTGATCGCTGTACGTGCTGGCCAGGCTGCCGGCGCGGACGAAAGCAATGTTGGGACCGACCAGCGCGACTTGCCGTGAGTAGCTGCTGAGCAGCAGGTTCTTCGCGGTTTTCGGGTTGTACAGATCGGGATCGTCGAGCCCCAGCAGTACGTCGCTGTTTTTCAGCACGGTTTGCAAAGGGCGGCTGTCGTGGGTGTTGTCCCAGCGCTCGCTGACGATTTGCAGGTTCAGCGGCGCGGCGGCGAGATTCAGTTCCTTGAGGAGGAATTCGCTGTGCTCATCGAACAACACGCCGATCCGCCGGGCCTGGGGCAGAATGCGCCGGATCAACTGCAACTGGCGGCTCAGCGGCGGATCACTCCACAGCAAACTCAGGTGTGCCGGTTGCGTGCTGCCGAGACGCTGGCGAGCCTGCAAGCGACTGATGCGCAGCACCAGCGTCGCCGGGCCTTGGGTTTCTTGCAGACGCCAGTCGAGGCTCGGCAGATCGAGCAGAATCAGGCGCAGACTGGCGGGCAGTTTGCCCGGTGCCGGCAGACTGGCCAGTGGCTGGAAGCGCACGTTGTCGGTCGGGCGCAATTCGCTGAGCGCCTGGACGAACGCTTGCACGCCGGGGCTTTCCTCGGCGCCGGTCAACAGAATATCGGCAGCCTGCACCGCCACGCCGTGCAGCCAAGCGGTCAGAAACAGACACACCCCGGCCAGCCAGTGGCCAAAGGTTGGCATCTTCCGTGACGGCCCGTAGCGCATCCTAGAACTCCAGCTCGGCGCTGAAATACATCACTCGACGTTCGTCGTAGTTATTGTCGACGAAGGTGGTCGGCTCATGGTCTAGACGCTGTTGCAGCACGCCAGCCAGTTGTAACTGCGCTTTGCCCAGCGCGATGCGTTTGGCGATGCGCGTGTCGACCCGCTCGAAGCGGTAACCGTTGAGTGCATTGTCGCCGTAATAGAAGAGGGCGCTGTTCCAGCCGTGGCCCCAGTCGCGCAGCCAACCGGCCGAACCGCTGTTACGCGAAGTGAACTGCTGATCCAGTGGGTTACTCGCCTCGGCATCGACAAAGGCGTAGGTGAAGCGCAAGCGGTCGGCCAGGCTCACGCGCCAGTCGAGCTGGGTTTCCGTGCCGCGAAAACGCGAGCTGTTGGCGTTGCTGGCGATGTACTGGTTGTTACGCAGCGGCTCGCTGATCATCCCGGTGATCTCGTCGTAGAACAGCTTCACATCCACAGCCAGACCCAACTCGGCGAAATAGCCGTTGTAGCCCAGTTCCCGTGAACGCATGTGCTCCTGATCGAGATCGCCCGGCCCCCGCGTCTTGACGAAGTAGCGCGCCGAAGACTGGCCGTAGGCGGAAGGGTGCAGGTTGCTGACCTGATAGCTCCAGTTGACGTTGTTCTCGAACATGTCCGGCGAGCGGATTGCTTCCGAGTACACCGCACGCAGGCCATGGCGCGGGTTGATCAGGTAATTGACGGCAAATCGCGGGGTCAGCGAACTGCCGATCAGTTGCGTGTTTTCAAACATCGCACCGCCCTGCAACAACCAGTGTTCCGTGGCACGCCATTCCAGTTGGCCGAACGCGCGCCACGTGGTGTCGTCCAGCGTGCCATTGAAGTAGGTTTCGGAGTCGGCGCGGTCGTAACGATAGTTCATGCCGCTGACCAGGCGCAGGCTGTCGGACAGGCTGAGGGTGTCTTGCAATTCGAGGTCGTAGCGCGATTCCCGGGCGCTCTGGTCGATGTCGCCGCACAGGGTTCGGCTGGCGCCGTTACGCCATTGCTCGAGCACCTGATTGGCCAGGGCCATTTCCTGCGGCGTACCAGGCGCAGCGCCGGGGCCGGTGAACCGGGTGATGTTGCGCGCCAGACGTTCGGTGTAATTCGGGTTGAGCTGCCACAGTTGCGTCAGCTCGGGGCTGAATGACACCTCGGCATCGCAGGCGCGCCAGGTTTGCTGGCGATCCCAGTGTTGCGCAGAGCCTTGTATATAAAGGCTGTGTTCCGGGTTGATGTCGAGGTTCCAGCGCACCGAACCGGCGTAATCCTTGGCCACCACGTCGGAATTATTCCCGGCGGCGGTAATCCCGGAGAACACCGGGCGGTAGGTGTACGGTCGCTGGTTGGTCCCATCCTTGGCGTTGACCTGCCAGTCGAGGCTCTGGTTATCGCTGAGGGTGTGGCTGACCGCAAGACTGAAACGGTTCAAGCGGCGGCTGTCACGGTAATCGGCACCACTGCGATCGCTGTCGAAGCCATCGTCTTCCTGGCCAGACAACGACAGGCGCAAATCACCGCCATTCCAACCGGTGCCCTGGCTGGCATAAAAGTCATTGATGCCGCGCTGGCCACGGGTGTACTTCAGGCGTGTGCCGTGGCTGTCCGCCGGGTGGCGGGTGATGATGTTGACCACTGCCATCAACGCGTTGGCACCGTAACTGACGGTGTTGGGGCCGCGAAACACTTCGATGCGCTCGATGTCTTCCATGGCCACCGGAATATCGCTCCAGTCCACCGTAGACAAACCGGCGCGGTACACCGAGCGGCCGTCGATCAGCACTTGCATGCGCCGCGCTTCGCTGGCGTTGGTGCCGTGGTAATTGACCGCTGCCTGATTGCCATTGATGTTGCCGACCATCATCCCCGGTACCAGCCGCAGCAGTTCGCTGATGTCGCGGGCACCGCTGGCGTTGATCAGTTCGCTGTCGAGTACGGTCATGCTCCCCGGCACCTCCGCCGGCGTCTGTTTCAGGCGCGTGGCCGTCAGCACCTGCGGCAGCGCTTCGCTGTCGACAAACAGATCGTCCGCCTGCAAAACCGGGCTGAACAGCAGCGCCAGCAACAGAGACGAACGCGGAGGAAGAGAACCGACGGACACGACACAGCCTTGAAAGCAAAGAATTGGCGCGCATGTTAACCGAGGGCAGCGACTTTTCCAGTCACGTTGCAGGCATTTTCCTAGGTTTTATCGGTCTTCTTCCTACAAGTGTCGGTAATTGTTGCGGGGGCTGGCCGCGACCGGGTCGCCCCGTATAATGCCGGCATCGCCACTGGTATGGATTAACGGATTGCATATGACTGAACAGCGCCCGATTGCGGTCCTGGGAGGCGGAAGTTTTGGTACCGCCGTGGCCAATCTACTGGCCGAGAACGGCCATCAAGTCCGGCAGTGGATGCGTGACCCCGAGCAGGCCGAGGCCATCCGGGTCAATCGCGAAAACCCGCGTTACCTCAAAGGCATCAAGATTCTGCCGGGGGTGACCGCTGTCACCGACCTGCAGGAAACCCTCGACGCCTGTGATTTGTGCTTTGTCGCGCTGCCGTCCAGCGCGTTGCGCACAGTGCTCGCCGCCCACGCCGAGCGCCTGAGCGGCAAGATGCTGGTCAGCCTGACCAAAGGCATCGAAGCGCAGACCTTCAAACTGATGAGCCAGATTCTCGAAGAGATCGCCCCGAATGCGCGCATCGGCGTGTTGTCCGGGCCGAACCTGGCGCGGGAAATTGCCGAGCACGCACTGACGGCCACCGTGGTCGCCAGCGAAGACGAAGAGCTGTGCAAAGCCGTGCAAGCCGCGCTGCACGGTCGTACATTCCGCGTTTACGCCAGCGCCGACCGTTTCGGTGTCGAACTGGGCGGGGCGTTGAAGAACGTTTACGCAATCATCGCCGGCATGGCGGTGGCACTGGAGATGGGCGAGAACACCAAGAGCATGCTGATCACTCGCGCCCTCGCCGAGATGACGCGCTTTGCGGTGAATCAGGGCGCTAATCCCATGACCTTCCTCGGTCTGGCCGGTGTCGGCGATCTGATCGTGACTTGTTCGTCGCCGAAGAGTCGCAACTATCAGGTCGGTTTTGCGCTGGGTCAGGGCTTGAGCCTCGACGAAGCGGTGTCGCGCCTCGGTGAAGTCGCCGAAGGGGTCAACACCTTGAAGGTGCTCAAGGCCAAGTCGCAGGAAGTCGGCGTCTATATGCCGCTGGTCGCCGGGCTGCATGCGATCCTCTTTGAAGGACGCACGCTGGAGCAGGTGATCGGTCTACTGATGCGGGCCGAGCCGAAAACCGACGTCGATTTTATTTCCACCAGCGGTTTCAACTGAATCCAGCTTTTATCTACGGACAGGAAGCAAGCCATGAACGATCCGAAAACCGAAGCCAAGTACGAGTCCATCCTCCTGCGCGTGTTGTGGATGATCGTCTATGTGCTGGTCTGGCAAGTGGCGCAGTTCATCCTCGGCGCGGTGGTGCTGGTGCAATTGATCTATCGTTTGATCTATGGCGCCCCGAGCGCCAGCCTGATGAATTTCGGCGACAGCCTGAGCCAGTTTCTGGCGCAGATCGGCCGTTTCGGCAGTTTCCACAGCGACCAGAAACCGTGGCCGTTCGCCGACTGGCCAACGCCGCGTACCCCGGAAGGTGAAGCGCCGCACGCCGTTGCCCCGGCGCCACATCCGGTTCGAGATGAGGAACCCAAGCTATGAAACTCTGGGTATTGCGTCACGGTGAAGCCGTGCCTTATGGCTCGTGCCCCGACTCCGAACGGGAACTGACCGAGCACGGTCGCAAAGAGGCCTTGAGCAGCGCCGCCCGGTTGATCGGCCAGCCGCTGACGGCAATCTACGCCAGCCCTTATCTGCGTGCGCAGCAAACCGCGCAGATTGTTCGCGAAGCGCTGGGTTTCGAGCCGGAGATTCGCACGGTCGAGTGGCTGACGCCGGAGGTTGATCCGGACAAGGTTACCGATCAACTGGTGTCGGTGAGCAATGTGCTGCTGGTCAGCCACAACCCGTTGGTGGGCAATCTGCTGAGCTATCTGCAGCATGGCGCCGGGTATCCGCCGGAGAAAGTCAGTACTGCCGGGTTGGCTGAGCTGGAGAGCCCAGAGTTGCTGATCGGTTCGATGACCCTCAACAGCCTCAAACATCCCTGAAGTTGTAAACACCGACCCCTGTAGGAGCGAGCCTGCTCGCGATAGCGGTATATCAGTCGCTATTTATGTCGACTGACAACCCGCTATCGCGAGCAGGCGAAGGCCTACAGGTACCGCGTACACCATGAAATTATTTGTGTGAATTTTCCAACCAAGCACTTGCTTGGTTGACTACGCTTGCTCCAGACCCGAAAAACAGGAGCGAGTCGCATGTCTGCCGCCTTCCGTTTGCCGCTGGACGTGTTCTACGAACGTGAAGCCCGGCACCCGCGCCAGCGCTTCCTCGTGCAGCCCATTGGCGGCGGCCAGGTCGAAACCCTGAGCTGGGCCGACGTCGGCCATCAGGCTCGCTGCGCCGCGCACTGGTTGCGTGCTCGCGAGTTGCCGCAAGGCAGTCACATCGCCCTGATCTCGAAAAACTGCGCGCACTGGATCATCGCCGACCTGGCGATCTGGATGGCCGGGCACGTCTCCGTCCCGTTGTATCCCAACCTCACCGCCGACTCCGTCGCGCAAGTACTCAATCACTCGGAAAGCGTCCTGGCCTTCATTGGCAAACTCGACGATTGGCCGGGCATGGCCAAAGGCGTGCCGGCGGATCTGCCGACCATCAGCCTGCCACTGCACCCGCCCGGGGATTTCGATTTCAGCTGGGCGGACTTGCAGCGCAGCTCACCGATTCAGGACGATCCACGTCCGGCGGCCGAGCAACTGGCGACGATCATCTACACCTCCGGCACCACTGGCCTGCCCAAAGGGGTGATGCACAGTTTTGCCAATCTCGGTTTCGCTACCACGCGCGGCACCCAACTGTTCGGGCTTAACGAGAGCGACCGGCTGCTGTCGTACTTGCCGCTGTGCCACGTCGCCGAGCGCATGTTCGTTGAATTGGCGTCGATCTATACCGGGCAAACCGTGTTCTTTGCCGAGAGCCTCGAGACGTTCATTACCGATCTGCAGCGTGCAAGGCCAACCGCAATGTTCGGCGTGCCGCGCATCTGGACCAAATTTCAGATGGGCGTGTATAGCAAGATCCCGGCGCAGCGTCTGGAGTTTCTTCTCGGTCTGCCGTTCATTGGCAAACGTGTCGGGCACAACGTGCTGGCGGGGCTGGGGCTGGATGCCTTGCGTGTCGCGCTGTCCGGCGCCGCACCGGTGCCGCAGACATTGCTCGCCTGGTATCGGAAACTCGGCCTCGATGTGCTGGAGGTCTACGGCATGACCGAGGGCTGCGGTTATTCGCACATCTGCCTGCCGGGGCAATACAAGCAGGGCTGGATCGGCAAACCGTGCCCCGATGTCGAAGTGCGTATCGATGAGTCGGGCGAAGTGCAAGTGCGCAGTCAGGCAAACATGCTCGGCTATTTCAAGGAGCCGCAGAAGACCGCCGAGACCCTGACTGAGGACGGCTTTCTGCGCACCGGAGACAAGGGCGAGCAGGATGCTGAAGGGCGCCTGCGCCTGACTGGCCGACTCAAGGAAATCTTCAAGACCAGCAAGGGCAAATACGTTGCTCCGGCACCGATCGAAAATCGCCTGGCGGTGCATTCACGCATCGAGCAGGTGTGCGTGGTGGGTGACGGGTTAAGTGCGCCGTTGGGTTTGTGTGTGCTGTCGAGCGTCAATCAGGAGGAGGGCCGGGCGAGTCTGCATTCGAGTCTGGAAAAACTCCTGGAGGAGGTCAACGCCGTGCTCGACAAGCACGAACGCCTGCGCCGGTTGGTGGTGGTCAAGGACAGTTGGGCGGTGGAGAACGGCTTCCTCACGCCGACCTTGAAGATCAAACGCAACGTCATCGAAGACACCTATGGCGCGCGTTTCGAAGAATGGAGCGAGCGCAGCGAGGCGGTGCTGTGGCAGGATTGAGCGACCACTACAACAACAAAGGAAGTCTGCGATGAGCCTGTGGCGTACCACTCCGAACATCGAGCAGTTGAACGCAATCCAGAAGAACACCATCGGCGAAGTGCTGGACATCCGCTTCGAAGCGTTCGATGAAGAATCGCTGACCGCGAGCATGGTCATCGACCATCGCACCCACCAGCCCTACGGTTTGCTGCATGGCGGCGCGTCGGTGGTACTGGCGGAGTCCGTCGGTTCGATGGCCAGTTACCTGTGCATCGATGCCAGCAAGTTCTACTGCGTGGGGCTTGAGATCAACGCCAACCACTTGCGCGGCTTGCGCAGTGGCCGGGTGACGGCGGTGGCCAAGCCGATTCACATTGGCCGTACGACCCATGTGTGGGATATCCGTCTGACCAGCGATGAAGGCAAGGCCAGTTGTGTGTCGCGCCTGACCATGGCGGTTGTGCCGTTGGGTGAGCAGCCACCCTCACCCTAACCCTCTCCCAGAGGGAGAGGGGACTGACCGGGCTGGATGTTCGAGTTGCGCCGACCTGAGTTATCGAGCCGAACTCAGGTTTTGAAACTCATGCAAATCTGCTCCCTTTCCCCCTCGCCCCCTTGGGGGAGAGGGCTGGGGTGAGGGGGTAGCGATCCGACTGACTCACCATAGCCCTGAGCGGACTGTCATCATTCCTGGCAGTTACGGTCATTGCTGCCGGACTCGGTCTTGCGGACAATCAACGCACGTTTCCCGCTCATGGATTTGCCCGTATGTCGCAACCAATCTTTTTCGCCCACGCCAACGGGTTCCCCTCGGGCACCTATGGCAAGTTGTTCGCGGCGCTGGCGCCCGAGTATCGGGTTGCGCATCTGGAGCAGCATGCCCATGACCCGCGTTTCCCGGCAGATGACAACTGGTACAACCTCGTCGACGAGCTGATCCACCATTTGCAGCAGCAGGATCAACCGGTGTGGGGCGTCGGTCATTCTTTCGGCGGCGTGCTGCACCTGCATGCAGCTTTGCGTTGCCCGGAGCTGTATCGCGGCGTGGTGATGCTTGATTCGCCGGTGCTGACCCGCACCGATCAGTGGGTGATCCGTGCCGCCAAGCGTTTTGGCTTCATCGACAGACTGACCCCGGCCGGCCGCACCCTCGGCCGGCGTGAAGAATTCGCCGATCTCGACAGTGCGCGCAGCTACTTTGCCGGTAAAACACTGTTTCGCGGTTTCGATCCGGAATGCTTCGATGCCTACCTGCAACACGGTTTGCACCAGGTCGGTGACAAACTGCGTCTGCGCTTCGATCCGGCGACCGAAATCAGCATCTATCGCGGCGTGCCCCACACCAGCCCCGGTCGCACCCGACAATTGCAGGTGCCGCTGGCGGTGGTGCGCGGGCACACGAGTCGTGTGGTCATGCGTCATCACACCCGTTTCGTTTCGCGTCTGGCCCAAGGCGAGGCACTGAGCATGCCCGGTGGCCACATGTTTCCGCTTGAGCGACCGCAGGACACCGCACGGTTGTTGAAGAATCTGTTTACCCGTTGGCAAAACCGTCAGGACAAGGATTGCGCATGAGCCCGACTTTCGAAGAAGTGCGCCTGAGCCTGCCGCATATCGAACTGGCCGCGCATTTGTTCGGGCCCGAGGACGGTGTGCCGGTGATCGCGCTGCATGGCTGGCTCGACAACGCCAACAGCTTTGCCCGTTTGGCGCCGAAGCTCAAAGGCTTGCGCATCATCGCGTTGGACATGGCCGGGCACGGGCATTCCGGGCATCGGCCGAACGGTGCCGGGTATGCCCTGTGGGACTACGCCCATGACGTACTACAAGTCGCCGAGCAACTGGGCTGGAAGCGGTTCGGCCTGCTCGGGCATTCGATGGGCGCCATTGTCTCGATGGTGTTGGCGGGTTCGTTACCGGAACGCATCAGCCATCTGGCGCTGATTGACGGAGTGATTCCTCCTACAGATAAAGGCGAAAACGCCGCCGAACGTATGGGCATGGCCCTGCAAGCGCAACTGGATCTGCGCGAGAAACGCAAACCGGTCTACAACACCCTCGACCGCGCCATCGAAGCGCGGATGAAAGGTCTGGTGGCGGTCAGTCGTGAGGCGGCTGAACTGTTGGCTCAGCGCGGTCTGATGCCAGTGCCCGGCGGCTACACCTGGCGCACCGACAATCGCTTGACCCTGCCGTCGCCGCTGCGCCTGACCGAGGAACAGGCAATGGCTTTCGCGCTGCGGGTCAGTTGTCCTACGCATCTGGTGGTCGCGGCTGACGGTATGCTGGCGAAACATCCCGAGTTGCTGGAGCGTCTACCCTTTAGTCGGGAACAGTTGGCGGGCGGGCACCATTTGCACCTGAACGATGAAGCCGGGGCCGACCTTGTCGCAGACTGTTTCAATCGCTTCTTCGCCATTCCTTGACTTGCTGCGGGCAACTGTCGAGGCTGGTCGGGTTGAAATGGGAGACAACCACGATGGATTTCTACACCGCTGCGACCTCGAATTACCCAGTCATGCCGATCCGATGAGCCTGACTATGCGGTCACTCAGTCTGTTGGCACTGTGCTGTTTCAGTACCGTTTCGTTCGCCGCCGATGTGCCGGGCAGTCAGGATCTGCAGATCGTGCCGCGTCTGGCCGATGCACAGATCGTCGACTATCGCCCTCCGGTTGAACTGGAGCGGATCTATCCGCTGGGTTCGATCCGCAAGATCAGCGGGCAACTGCGTTTCGACGGCCAGGTCACCGCCCGTGGCCAGACCACTTCGGTGACCTACGAGTTGCCACCCGAACACTCCGCCAACGAAGCCTTTACCGCTGCTCGCGAAGCCCTGCAAAAACAGGACGCCGAATTGCTGTTCTGGTGCCAGGCACGGGATTGCGGCGAAAGCAGCCTGTGGGCCAACGAAGTGTTCGGTAACGCCAAACTGTATGGCGCCGACGAGCAACAGGCCTACCTGCTATTGAGGTTGGCCGCACCGCGGGACAACACGCTGGTGGCGCTTTACAGCATCACCCGCGGCAATCGCAAAGCCTATCTGCATGTCGAACAGTTCGAGGCGGTAGCACCGTTGGGTGAGCTGTTGCCGACCTCGGCGACCCTGTTGCGTCAACTGAAAAGCACCGGTGAGCTGGATTTTCCTGATCGCGTGGATGAGCCGGATGACACCTGGCTACGCCTGATTTCCCGTGGCCTTAATCTCGACACGACGTTGCGCGTTACGGTATCCGGGCCCAAGGCCGAGGCCTGGCGCCAGGCGCTGATCAATCAGGGCGTGCGGGCGGCACGCATGGAAACCGGCAGTGTCGAAGGCTCTGGCCTGCGCATCGATCTGTTGCGTTAAGCTGTTTCGGCGAGCACGCGCGGCGTGTTCGCCTACTCTTTGCCTGACTGACTTTTTCGAGACCTCACATGCTCAATAATGATCGCCTGCTGGTGCAGATCCTGCTGCTGGTGTTGTTTGGTGCCAGCCTGTGGGTGATGGCGCCGTTCTGGTCGGCGCTGTTCTGGGGCGCGGTACTGGCGTTTGCCAGCTGGCCGCTGATGCGCCTGTTGACCCGCTGGCTCAATGGCCGTGAGTCGCTGGCTGCAGGGATTCTGACGCTGGGCTGGATGTTGCTCGTGGCCGCGCCGCTGGTGTGGCTGGGGTTCAACGTGGGGGATCATGTGCGTGATGCCACGGCGTTCATCAAGGATGTGCAGGTCGATGGTCTGCCGGAAGCGCCGGTGTGGCTGGGGACTGTACCGTTTGCAGGCGAGCGCCTGGTCGGGCTGTGGAACAGCATCGATCAGCAGGGCGCCGCACTGATGGTGTCGATCAAACCTTATCTGGGACAGGTCGGTAACTGGCTGCTGGCGCGGAGTGCGCAGATCGGCGGCGGGATTCTCGAGCTGACGTTGAGCATTGTCTTTGTGTTCTTTTTCTACCGTGACGGGCCTCGGCTGGCGGCGTTTGTGCACAGTCTGCTGGAGCGCTTGATCGGGGATCGTGCCGGGTATTACATCGAGTTGGTGGCGGGTACGGTGCAGCGGGTGGTCAACGGGGTGATCGGCACGGCGGCGGCGCAGGCGGTTCTGGCGTTGATCGGGTTCTTGATTGCCGGGGTACCGGGGGCGTTGGTGCTGGGGATTGTCACCTTCCTGTTGAGTCTGATTCCGATGGGGCCGCCCTTGGTGTGGGTGCCGGCGACGGCCTGGCTGGCGTGGAAGGGTGAGTATGGGATGGCGGTGTTTCTCGGGATCTGGGGGACGTTCATCATCAGTGGCGTGGACAACGTGCTCAAGCCGTATCTGATCAGCCGCGGCGGGAATTTGCCGTTGGTGATTGTGTTGCTTGGGGTGTTTGGCGGGTTGATTGCGTTTGGGTTTATCGGGTTGTTTATCGGGCCTACGTTGTTGGCGGTGGCTTATAGTTTGTTGACGGATTGGAGCAAGAGTCAGGGGCGGGTTGAGGAGCGGCGCTAGCGGGTTTGGGTTTGGGTTTGGGTTTGGGTTTGGGGTTGGGTGAATATCCGTTGCTGCGGTAACGGCGGCTTAGGGTTCCGCCCTTACGGCGGGTCACTTTTTCCAGACGCCGAAAAAGTAACCAAAAAGGCTTGCTCCTGCGTGCGGCCCGCTCGCTGGGGCTCGGGGTTCCTTCGCTGCGGGATCGATCCGGGCGCAGCGCCTACGGTTTGCTTCGCTGCACCTCCTCTCGCTGTGTTTGGCTGCGCCAAACGGTCGCTGCGCTCCCACGCCCGGATCAATCCCTCCACTCAGCCTTCCGACGTCGCCCGTGGATCAAGATCAAGAGCTGCAGCCGAGCTAACGCTCATCCTGTGAGTGGTGAAAAGCACGGGTGTTCGGCTTTGGGTTTGTGGTGGATTTGCCCCTCACCCCAGCCCTCTCCCGAGGGAGAGGGAGCCGATTTGTGGGCTTTTCAAGTTCTGAGTTCAACTCGGTATTTCACGTCGCCGTATCTCTCGCAATCACCTCGGTCAGTCCCCTCTCCCTCCGGGAGAGGGTTAGGGTGAGGGGCTTTTGATCTGTTTCAGAATCTGAGTTCGACTCGGTATTTCACGTCGCTGTATCTCTCCCAAACACCTCAATCAGTCCCCTCTCCCTCCGGGAGAGGGTTAGGGTGAGGGGCTTTTGATCTGTTTCAGAATCTGAGTTCGACTCGGTATTTCATGTCGCTGTAGCTCTCCCAAACACCTCAATCAGTCCCCTCTCCCTCCGGGAGAGGGTTAGGGTGAGGGGCTTTTGATCTGTTTCAGAATCTGAGTTCGACTCGGTATTTCACGTCGCTGTATCTCTCCCAAACACCTCAATCAGTCCCCTCTCCCTCCGGGAGAGGGTTAGGGTGAGGGGCTTTTGATCTGTTTCAGAATCTGAGTTCGACTCGGTATTTCATGTCGCTGTAGCTCTCCCAAACACCTCAATCAGTCCCCTCTCCCTCCGGGAGAGGGTTAGGGTGAGGGGCTTTTGATTGTCCGCGGCAAATAATGTCGTCGACTCAAGTCGCCACATTCAAATACTTGCCCACTGACGCCGTCTTCTCCAGCGAGTACTGTTTGCTCAAATTGGCAATCATGCGGTTCAGCGCTTCAGTGGTGCTCTGGGTCGAAGCGGTCTGTTCTTCGTCAGGTCGTTCACGGCCAGCCTGTAACGCCGCTTTAAGCTCATCACTGCTCACGCCGCCACTGCTGTCGCTATCGAGCACCTTGAGCAGCGCGGCGCTGGTGTCGGTGCTGGTCGATGAGGTGCTGTTGCTGGTTTGTAATGCGCTGCTGAGTTCTGTCGCGGTCACGCTGCCGTCGCCATCGGCGTCGAGTCGGCTGAACAGTTCGTCGCTGCTGATTTGCGGGGGAGGTGGCGGTGGCGGGGTCAGGCTGGCGGTGAGTTCGTCCTGGCTGACGGTGCCGTCCTTGTTCTTGTCGAGGGCGGAGAAGAGTTCGTTGCTGTCGGCAGTGCTGCCGGCGCTGGTCAGGCCGCTGCTCAGTTCGTCGCTGCTGATGGCGCCGTCGCCATCGCTGTCGAGGGCGCTGATCAGGGCGTCGGCTAGGTCGGTGTCTGGTGCTTGATCGTGTGGTGGCGGGGGTGGCGCCATGGCGGTCATTTCTTCGGCGCTGAGGCTGCCGCTGTCATCGCTGTCCAGATCGCCGAACTGCTTGCTCAGGTTGACCAGCAGGCCGTCGTCGGATTTCTGCGACAGGGCACTTTTCAGTTCGTCCTGGTCCACCGCGCCGTCGCCGTTGCTGTCGAGTTTGGCGAACAGTTCTTTTTGCAGTTGCTGGCTGCGGGCGTTTTGCGTGGAGGTGCTGCTGGTGCTGGTATAGCTCGTGTAATTGCTGACGCTACCGATCATCGGACTCACTCCCTGGAATGGAAAACCGGTGGGTGTACCGGCTTATGCAGCGTCAGGGCGCAAGTTGTCGGGGGTATGTGGGGTTTGTACCGATGGGTACACAGACTGAAATTTCACCTCCACCCCCCTGTAGGAGTGAGCCTGCTCGCGATAGCGGTGTGTCAGTCAAAGCAACTCTCACAGATAAACCGCTATCGCGAGCAGGCTCACTCCTACAAGGGGATGTGTGTTTCTCAGGGGCGCGGCAGGCGGATGATGGCCGTGAGGCCGCCGCCCGGGGTTTCTTCGAGGTTGAGCTGGCCACCCAAGCGTTGCGCCGCCTCGCGAGCAATGGTCATCCCTAGCCCCACACCGCCGGAGTTGCGATTGCGCGAGCCTTCCAAGCGATAAAAAGGCTCAAACACCGCTTCACGCTTGTCTTCGGCAATCCCCGGGCCGTGGTCGATCACGCGGATCAGCAGTTGTTCGCGCTGATCCTGCAACTCGATGCATGCCTGGCCGGCATAACGCAGGGCATTGTCCATGAGGTTGTTGATGCACGAACGCAGCGCCATCGGCTGCACCGGCAACGGTGTGCAATGGCCGCTGACCTGTACGTCGGCACCTTGGTCCTGAGCGTTTTCGCACAGTGACTCGACCAGCGCCTGCACATCCATCAATTGCAACGCTTCACTGGTGCGCTGTTCGTGCAGGTAGGTGAGCGTGGCGTCGAGCATGCCGATCATGTCGTCGAGATCCTGACGCATCTGGCCTTGCAGCTTTTCGTCGCTGATGTTTTCCAGGCGCAGTTTCAGCCGAGACAGCGGCGTGCGCAGGTCGTGGGATACGGCACCGAGCATGCGTGCGCGCTGCTGCACCTGTTCGCGAATGCGCCGTTGCATCAGGTTGAAGGTGTGCGCCGCTTGCCGGGCTTCGCGCGGGCCGGACTCGTCGAGCGGCGGGCTGTCGAGGTCTTCGCTGAGGCGTTCGGCGGCGTCGCTCAGGCGCTGGATCGGGCGACTGAGCAATTTGGCGCCGTACCACGCCGCGATCATCAGCGTGATGAACTGGAAGGTCAGCGGCACCACCGGCCCACCGAACCATGGGCGCGGGGGCCGTGGCGGGTAGCGCGGGTCCTGCGCCATCGGTTGGCCGTCGGCGCTCTGGGAGAACTCCGGAGGTGGCGGAGGCGGAGGCGGGCCATAGAGGCGGAACCAGGTGAAAGCCAGCAGGTGCGCGAGGACGATCGCCACGAACAGCACGCCAAACAGGCGGCCGAACAGCGTGTCGAAGCGCGCCCGCATCAGCCGATGTCTCGCGCGTCGAACAGGTAACCTTCACCGCGCACGGTTTTGATCAGCTGTGGGGCTTTCGGGTCGTCACCGAGTTTCTGCCGCAGGCGCGATACCAGCAAGTCGATGCTGCGGTCGAACGCTTCGATCGAACGACCCCGGGCCGCGTCGAGCAATTGTTCGCGGCTGAGCACTCGGCGCGGACGTTCGATAAACACCCACAGCAGACGGAATTCGGCGTTGGACAGCGGCACCACCAGACCATCGTCGGCGATCAATTGGCGCAGGACGCTGTTCAGGCGCCAGTTGTCGAAACGAATGTTGGCCCGTTGCTCGGTACGGTCGTCACGCACCCGGCGCAGGATGGTCTGAATGCGCGCGACCAGTTCGCGTGGCTCGAACGGTTTGGCCATGTAGTCATCAGCGCCCAATTCCAGGCCGATGATGCGGTCGGTCGGTTCGCAGCGGGCGGTGAGCATCAGGATCGGGATGTCCGATTCGGCGCGCAGCCAGCGGCACAGCGACAAGCCGTCTTCGCCGGGCAGCATCAGATCCAGCACGACGACGTCGAAATGCTCGGCGAGCAGCGCCTGACGCATCGCCGCACCGTCGGTGACGCCACTGGCGTGGATATTGAAACGGGCGAGGTAATCGATCATCAGCTCGCGGATCGGCACGTCATCGTCGACGATCAGCGCACGAATGCTCCAGCGCTTGTCGTCTTTAGGCTCATCCGTCGCGGTCATTTGGATGTTGTGCATGAGGCTGTTCATCTGCCAGTAGGCCGCCAACCACAAAAGATGGGCTGCGAGGTGGTGGTTTCAGCATAGGCGTCCGGCCGTGAGGCGGGAAGTGCTGATGTAAGGACGTGTTGCGGCTGGCGAGGCTAGCGCGGGTGCTTGTTGCTGGCATGTCGGTTGTGTATCGGAGTCGACACAATAGCAGCGAGCGCTATGCTGATCACGGTCGGCGCGACGATTTACCGATCATCGGGTGCCGCGCCGCCGCCGGTTCCGCTACAATGCGCGCCGATTTCGACCTGCCTGAGAGCCCATTCATGTCCGCCTGCCAGACTCCTATCATCGTCGCCCTGGATTTCCCCACCCGTGACGCCGCACTGAAGCTGGCCGACCAGTTGGACCCGAAACTGTGCCGGGTCAAAGTGGGCAAGGAACTGTTCACCAGTTGCGCCGCAGAAATTGTCGGCACCCTGCGGGACAAGGGTTTTGAAGTATTCCTCGACCTGAAATTCCACGACATTCCCAACACCACCGCGATGGCCGTGAAAGCCGCTGCCGAGATGGGCGTGTGGATGGTCAACGTGCATTGTTCCGGCGGCATGCGCATGATGGCTGCTTGCCGTGAAGAGCTGGACAAGCGCAGCGGCCCACAGCCGTTGCTGATCGGCGTGACCGTGCTGACCAGCATGGAGCGCGAAGACCTCGCCGGTATCGGTCTGGATATCGAGCCGCAAGAGCAAGTGCTGCGTCTGGCTGCGCTGGCCGAGAAGGCTGGCATGGACGGTCTGGTGTGCTCGGCGCTGGAAGCCACGGCACTGAAAACCGCACATCCGTCGCTGCAACTGGTGACCCCGGGGATTCGTCCGGCCGGCAGCGCGCAGGACGATCAGCGCCGCATTCTGACCCCGCGTCAGGCGCTGGATGCCGGTTCCGATTATCTGGTGATTGGCCGTCCGATCAGCCAGGCGGCGGATCCGGCGCAGGCGCTGGCTTCGGTTGTCGCCGAAATCGCCTGATCAGGCACCGCAAAACTCTGTAGGAGTGAGCCTGCTCGCGATAGCGGTGTGTCAAACAACGTTAATGTTGACTGACACACCGCTATCGCGAGCAGGCTCACTCCTACATTTGTTTTGTGGTGATTTTAGATTTTCAGTACCAACTTGCCAAATTCTCACCGCTGAACAGTTTCATCAGCGTCTCCGGAAAGGTCTCCAGGCCTTCGACGATATCTTCCTTGCTCTTGAGCTGTCCCTTGGCCATCCACCCGGCCATTTCCTGCGCCGCACTGGCGTATTGCGCGGCATAGTCCATCACCACAAAACCTTCCATGCGCGCGCGATTGACCAGCAGCGACAGGTAGTTGGCCGGGCCTTTGACCGCTTCCTTGTTGTTGTACTGGCTGATCGCGCCGCAGATCACCACGCGCGCCTTCATGTTCAAACGGCTGAGCACGGCATCAAGGATGTCACCGCCAACGTTGTCGAAATACACGTCGACGCCTTTCGGGCATTCGCGTTTGAGCCCGGCTACGACATCTTCGGACTTGTAGTCGATGGCACCGTCAAAGCCCAATTCGTCGATGAGGAATTTGCACTTGTCGGCGCCACCGGCAATGCCAACCACACGGCAACCTTTGATCTTGG
The DNA here is from genome assembly GCF_036542145.1 of Pseudomonas sp. ZY71. Classification (NCBI taxonomy): domain Bacteria; kingdom Pseudomonadati; phylum Pseudomonadota; class Gammaproteobacteria; order Pseudomonadales; family Pseudomonadaceae; genus Pseudomonas; species Pseudomonas sp. ZY71. The sequence continues at coordinate 4,949,088 of NZ_CP144274.1, read as the reverse complement.
CAATCTGCCCGGCAATGCTGCCCACTGCACCCGCAGCGCCGGACAACACTACGGTGTCACCGGCCTTCGGTGCGCCGACATCGAGCAGGGCGAAGTAGGCGGTCATGCCGGTCATGCCCAACGCTGACAAATACACCGGCAACGGCGCCAGTTTCGGATCGACTTTGTAGAAACCTCTTGGCTCGCCGAGGAAGTAATCCTGCACGCCAATGGCACCGTTGACGTAATCCCCGACCGCAAAGCCCGGATTGTTCGAAGCGATGACTTTACCTACGCCCAGCGCGCGCATGACTTCACCGATACCCACCGGCGGAATGTAGGACTTGCCTTCGTTCATCCAGCCACGCATGGCCGGGTCGAGAGACAGGTATTCGTTCTTGACCAGAATCTGGCCCGCCGCTGGTTCGCCGACCGGTACTTCCTGATAGGTGAAGGTCTCGCGGGTAGCCGCACCCACCGGGCGTTTGGCGAGCAGGAACTGGCGATTGGTCTGGTTGGTCATGGCAGGCACTCGAACGGAATGAAGCCTTGTTGATAGACCCTCGACAGCATTGGCGCAAGGTCGGCTGATGCGGCGAATGCACGCCGATCCAGTGCAGTGATGATCACCGGACAGGTTTTATCACTGCAACGCATGGGCACCTAAACAGCCATTGGATAGTGCTGACGCTCGGCAGACCTCAATGGCTATGCTGCCACTCTACAAATCCCCCTGCATCCATCCCTTCGAGGACATAACAATGAGCATGACGTTTTCCGGTCAGGTTGCCGTAGTTACCGGCGCGGCCAACGGCATCGGCCGTGCGACCGCGCAGGCGTTCGCCGCCGAAGGCCTGAAAGTGGTGGTCGCCGACCTGGACGCGGCAGGGGGCGAGGGCACGGTGGCGCTGATTCGTACCGCCGGAGGCGAAGCGACCTTCGTGCGCTGCAACGTTACCGTCGAAAGCGAAGTGAAAAATCTGATGGACGAGGTCATCAACACCTACGGCCGTCTCGACTATGCCTTCAACAATGCCGGCATCGAAATCGAAAAAGGCAAACTGGCCGACGGCTCGATGGATGAGTTCGACGCGATCATGGGTGTCAACGTCAAAGGCGTCTGGCTGTGCATGAAGTATCAACTGCCACTGTTGCTGGCGCAGGGCGGCGGGGCGATCGTCAATACCGCCTCGGTAGCCGGGTTGGGCGCGGCGCCGAAGATGAGCATCTACGCGGCGTCGAAGCACGCGGTGATCGGTTTGACCAAATCGGCAGCCATCGAATACGCCAAGAAGAAAATCCGCGTCAACGCGGTGTGCCCGGCGGTGATCGATACCGACATGTTCCGCCGCGCTTATGAGGCCGACCCGAAGAAAGGCGAGTTCGCCAATGCCATGCACCCGGTCGGTCGCATTGGCAAAGTCGAGGAAATTGCCAGTGCCGTGTTGTACCTGTGCAGCGACGGTGCCGCATTTACCACCGGCCACTCGCTGGCAGTGGACGGCGGCGTCACCGCATTCTGAATAAAGCGCCAGAAAAAACCGCCCGCATTCATTGCGGGCTTTTTTTGTGGGGCACGGTCAGTTCCGTGAAGTCCCTTAAACAATGTGTATCAAACGGTTAGAACGGTCGCTTTTGGCGGCGTTGTCGCACAGCCTGTCCGGCGCGGCTGTGATTTACTGCCGCCAGCAAAACGGACAGGAGTTTGCTTGCTCATGGAATTGAGAATTGATCGACAGGCAATGGTGCCGGTCGTGCAGCAGATTGTTGACGGACTGACCGAGTGGATCCTGCAAAGTGGCGTACCGCCGGCCACCCGTTTGCCCTCCGTGCGGCAAATTGCCCGGGGCAACCTGCTCAGCCAGTCGTGTGTGGTCGAGGCGTGTGAACGGCTGGTATCGCAGGGCATTCTGAGCTCATGCCAAGGCACCGGGTTCAGTGTCGCCGCCTCGCCATCGACACTCGGTGCAGAGGATGAATTGGCGCCATTCGAAGGCCGGTTTGCCTGGTGCGATGCAGTCTGCGAGGCCGCAGGTGGCTTGAATCTTGGTGCCGGCGGACTGCCGCAAAGCTGGCGCGAGCCTGATGACCTCAGTTATGCCCTGCGCGAGGTGGCGCGCACCGACATGGCCAGCCTGTTCAACTACAGCACGCCCCTGGGTCTTCCAGCGTTGCGCGAGCAAATTGCCAAACGCCTGAAGCTGTTCAGTATCGAGGCCCGCAGTTCGCAGCTGCTGAGTACCGGCGGCGCCAGCCATGCGCTGGATCTGATTGTGCGCACCTTGTTCAAGGCCGGAGACTGCGTGGTGGTCGAAACGCCGGGGTACGCGCCGCTGTTTGATCTGCTGCGCCTGCATGGCGTGCGTATGCTTGAGGTGAGCCGAACCCCGAACGGGCCGGATATCGAAGCGCTGGAGACTTTGCTGCAACAGTTTCGGCCCGGTGCGTTGTTCATCAACAGTCATCATCACAACCCTACAGGCAGTTGCCTGTCGCCGAGCGTGGCGCAACGCATCCTGCAACTGAGCAAAGCCTACGATCTGCGTGTGATCGAAGATGACGTCTACGCGGACTTGCACACCGGTAACGGTACGCGACTGGCGGCGCTGGACGATGATGGGCGAGTCATCTACGTGGGCAGTTTTTCCAAGACGCTGAGCAGTTCCTTGCGAGTCGGGTTCGTCTTCGCCGACAGCGACATTGTCAGGCGGCTGGCGCAGGTCAAAATGATCAGCGGGCTGGGGGTGTCGAGGTTTTCCGAGGCCGTGTTGGCCAGCCTGATGGTCAGTGGCGCTTACCGCAAACTGGTGCAACGCCAGCGTCAACGGCTGAATGCCGATCGCGCGGCCGCGTTGCAGGCGCTGGAGGACGCCGATTGGGAGGTTTTCGGCAAGCCTGCGGGTGGCTTGTTCATCTGGGCGCGCTCGCGCATGAGCGATCAGATTCGGGTGCGCCGGCAGGCTCAACGCTACGGTGTGTTGCTGTCAGCGCCTGATACCTTCAGCCCCAGTGGCGAGTCGAGCGATTGGCTGCGCATCAACGTCGCCTACGCGTGTGATCCACGCGCCCGGCAGTTTTTTCGCCACACCGGTTCGGATCGACCTCAAACGTTCTGAAAACGACGCAGGCGTAGCTTTTTGCCATTATTCCGACGCCAGAGACTTGTGCCGGTGGATGGCCGTTGCGACTCTTCGCTCTACTGACAATGGCAGGGGACTACGCGCAATGATTTCGGCCATGCAAGGACGTTTTGCCAACCTCGGTATGGCAAAAAAACTGGGTATCGGGTTTGTGCTGGTTTTGCTCCTCACGGCGCTGGTGGCAGCTATTGGCGTCTGGTCCCTGCAAACCATCAGTCAGCGTTTCGACGGGCTGAAACAGATGTCTTCGCTCAACAGCAGCCTGCTCAAAGTGCGCCTGCTCGAGCAGGAGTATGCCTTGCGAGGCGATCCGAAAACGGCCGATGCCTTGCGTAAGGGCGTCGACGGACTGGTTGCTCTGGCTGATCAGCTCAAGGCGCAGTCGGTGGCCAATGTGCCGGTCATGAACGATGTGCAGCAGTCGCTCGGCGCTTATCGCAAAGCGTTCGACGAGTTTGTCTCGTTGACTCAGGCCAAGGATCTTGCGCTGGAAATGGCCAGTTGGTCGGTGTCCAGTGTGGCCAACAACCTCGACGTGTTGCAGGCCGGGCTTGCCGACGACGGTGCTTATACCTTGAAGGACACCGAGGGCAAGGACGGTGCGCAGTTCATTGAGCAGGCCGGTCAGGTCAGTCAGGTGTCGCGGTTGATGCTGCAAGCGATGAACGAAGCGCGGATTCGCCTCGATCAAAGCCGCAAGGGCGATGCCGACAGTGCTGGCAAGGGCAATATCGAGCAGGCCGCACAGGCTCAGGCCCAGGCCGAAGAACTTAAAACTACGGTCAAGGATGAGGGTTACCTGACTGTACTCAATGAGGTGTCCGGGCATATCGCCGGTTTCAACGACAAACTGGCCGAGTACACCGGTTTGCTCGCCCAGGAAAAAACCGTCTACGAGCAATTGCACCAGCGCGCCAACGAGGTGGTCGAGCGGGTGAATCAGGCTTATGTTGCTGAAGATGGCGCGATGCAGGCGGAACTGAAGAAAAACTCGCTGTTGATCATTGGTTCATCGGCGTTGGCTTTGCTCGTCGGGTTGCTCGCTGCGTGGCTGATCACCCGACTGATCGTCGCGCCATTGCGCAGCGTGATTCAGGTTGCCCAGCAGATTGCCGCCGGCGACTTGAGTGCGACCGTTGAGGTGACCCGGCGCGACGAGATCGGTCAGTTGATGCTGGCGATGCAACAGATGGGCGCGGGTCTGAGCACCATCGTCAGCGGTTTGCAGGCGGGGATCGAGCGACTGGCCAGTTCGGCGCAATCGTTGTCGGCGGTCACCGAGCAGACCAACCTTGAGGTCAGCAGCCAGAAGGAAGAAACCGAGCAGGTCGCCACGGCAATGAACCAGATGACCGCCACCGTGCATGACGTCGCGCGCAATGCCGAAGAGGCGGCGCTGGCCGCGCAGACGGCGGATGACAAGGTCGAGAGTGGTCAGCAGGTGGTGCGCCAGAGCATGGCGCGCATCGAGCAGTTGGCTGATTCGGCGACGTCGGCCAGTTCGAGCATCGAAAGCCTCAGTGCTGAAATCCAGAATATCGGCACGGTGCTGGGAGTGATCAAGAGTGTCGCCGAACAGACCAATCTATTGGCGTTGAATGCTGCGATCGAGGCGGCGCGGGCCGGGGAGCAGGGCAGGGGCTTTGCGGTGGTGGCCGATGAGGTGCGTGCGCTGGCTCGACGCACGCAACAATCGACTGAGGAAATTGAACGGCTGGTCAGTGCGTTGCGCTCGGCGGCGCATTCGTCGGTGCAGCAGATTCAGAGCAGTGGGGAGTTGGTGAAGCTGGCGGTCAGTGATGCGTTGCAGACTGAGAGTGCGCTGGGGAGTATTGCGGCGGCGGTGTCGTTGATTCAGCAGATGAATCAGCAGATTGCGGCTGCGGCCGAGGAGCAGAGTTCGGTGGCGGAGGAGATCAACCGCAGTGTGACGAGTATTCGTGCGAGTGCGGATCAGTCGTCGATCGCGATGCGTGGGAATGCGGCTTCGAGTGTTGAGTTGGCGCAGTTGGGGAGTGAGTTGCGTGGGATGGTTGGGCATTTTCGGCTTTGACGCTTGGCGGCCTTTGGGCCGGCCATGCTCTTGGGGTTTGGGTGTATATCCGTTTTTTCGAGTGCTGCTGCTGGCGGTTCCGCTCTTACAGCGGGTCACTTTTGGCAAACGCCCCAAAAGTAACCAAAAGGTCTGCGCCCTGACGTTCGGCCCGCTCGCTGGGGCTCGGGGTTCCTTCGCTCCGGGATCGATCCGGGGGCATCGCCTACGGTTTGCTTCGCTGCACCTCCTCTCGATGTGTTCGACTTCGTCGAACGGTCGCTGCGCTCCCACCCCCGGATCAATCCCTCCACTCAGCCTGCCGACGGGCCTTAAGATCAAGAGCTGCAGCCGAGCTAACGCTCATCCTGTTGAGTGGTGAGAAGCGGAAGCGGTTGTGAGGTGGGCGTTGCTTTTGCTTTTCAGTGGGAGCGAGCCTGCTCGCGAAGGCGGCCTGACAGCCGACCAATCCTCTATCGGATGTACTCAGCCCCAATGTAGGAGTGAGCCTGCTCGCGAAGGCGGCCTGACAGCCGACCAATCCTCTGTCAGATGTACTCAGCCCCCTTGTGGGAGCGAGCCTGCTCGCGAAAGCGGCCTGACAGCCGACCAATCCTCTATCGGATGTACTCAGTCCCAATGTAGGAGTGAGCCTGCTCGCGATCGCGGTCTGACAGCCAACCCATCTCTGTCAGATGTGCTCAATCCCCTTTGTGGGAGCGAGCCTGCTCGCGAAAGCGGCCTGACAACCGACCAATCCTCTATCGGATGTACTCAGTCCCAATGTAGGAGTGAGCCTGCTCGCGATCGCGGTCTGACAGCCAACCAATCCTCTATCGGATGTACTCAGTCCCAATGTGGGAGCGAGCCTGCTCGCGAAAGCGGCCTCACATTCACCGGTTTTCTATCAGGTTCACTCCCGCGAGCCCACAAAAAAGCCACCTCTCGGTGGCTTCTTTTTCAACATTTGCAATCAGTCGTAAATCACTTTCTTCTTCCAGTCGGCATCGGCCTCGGCATCTTTGAGGCCGGCGGTCAGTTGGTTCTCTTCACCTTCAACCGGTGCAATTTTGTCCATGACCTGGGCGTTGGCGCGGGCCAGTAGTTTTTCCAGGTATTGCAGTTGTTCTGCGTACATCTGCGGATCCTGCTGTTTGCGCAGGTATTGCACGCCGCGTTCGAAGGCGAGGCGGGCCTGGCCTGGCTGGTTTTGTTGCAGGGACTGTTGGCCGAGGTTGTTGAAGAACTCGATGTGCAGCAGCACCAGAATGTGGCGGACTTCGCGGATCCAGTGTTTGGCTTCGTTCGGCGGCAGGAAGCCGTCGTGGGCGGCGCGGGTGATCTGGCCGTGGAGGGCTTCGAGCAGGAAGCGTACGTCTTTGGCTTTGGCTTCGGTCAGGATCGGTGCCGGTGGGTTGTTGACCGGGATCGATTCACCTTGGGCGACGAGGGCGCTCAGTTCGGTGATGCGCGCTTTGGTGGTGGCGCTGGTTTTTTCCAGGTTCAGCAGGCGCTGGCAGACGTTCAGTTCCAGACGGGTCAGCAGCAGCTTGAGGGCCGGGGTCATGAACTGGCCCGGGAAGGTTTCGGTCAGTTCGCCGCAGCGGCGCAGGCGGTCGTTGAGTTCGACCTTGGTGCGGGCCTTCTCCAGTTTGTTGTTTTCCACCACATGGTTCATGTAGCCAATGGCGATCAGAATTGCGATCCCGGCTATGACAAGCAGGGTGATCATGAGTGGTGTCACCGGTAAGACCTCTTTATAGGGTTCGCATGCGAGTGTAGTGGCTGGGCATTTAACCGCCTAGCGCCGCTCGACGAGTTGGATCGGCAGGTTCAATCTGTATCGGCCGCACGCTGCTTATATGAATGCTGGCGCTGCGGGTGCAGATTGCCATCACTGTGCGGTGGACTATAACGTCTTGGCGAGTGGCAGAATATAGGCGTCAATCGTCGGGCGACGGAAAAGCCCGGTTGTCGCCGTAAAGCAGGTCGAAGTCATTGATTTAAATAAATTTATATCAAGGGGTTGACGACCTCTCAATCCATCCATAGAATGCGCGCCACTTGCAGCGTAAAGCACACAGCGAAGCGCGGCAGGGAGTGAATGTTGTAGTGTGTCCCCTTCGTCTAGTGGCCTAGGACACCGCCCTTTCACGGCGGTAACAGGGGTTCGAGTCCCCTAGGGGACGCCAATGCGGGAATAGCTCAGTTGGTAGAGCACGACCTTGCCAAGGTCGGGGTCGCGAGTTCGAGTCTCGTTTCCCGCTCCAATTTTAAACAGTAGTGCTTTCGGGCGGTGCTGAGTGAAACCAGAACCAAGTCTTCGGGCAAGGATCTGGACACCGAAACACACACCATGTGTTCCGGGTAGCGTGTCCCCTTCGTCTAGTGGCCTAGGACACCGCCCTTTCACGGCGGTAACAGGGGTTCGAGTCCCCTAGGGGACGCCATTTGCGGGAATAGCTCAGTTGGTAGAGCACGACCTTGCCAAGGTCGGGGTCGCGAGTTCGAGTCTCGTTTCCCGCTCCAAATTCTAAAGACGCCGCTCAGTGAGCGGCGTTTTTATTAGTGAAAGTTGTAGCCTGTGTCCCCTTCGTCTAGTGGCCTAGGACACCGCCCTTTCACGGCGGTAACAGGGGTTCGAGTCCCCTAGGGGACGCCATTGCGGGAATAGCTCAGTTGGTAGAGCACGACCTTGCCAAGGTCGGGGTCGCGAGTTCGAGTCTCGTTTCCCGCTCCATATTCACAAAAACGCCGCTCAACAGAGCGGCGTTTTTGTATGCGCGTGATTTGTGTTTGTGCCATCAGGTCATGAAGAAAAAGGCCCGTCGAAGCGATTCGATGGGCCTTTTTGCGTTTTCCGTCTGTTTACCAGGACAGCATCAAGCGCCCGGCAAACAGAATCAGCACCACGCCCATGGTGCGTTCGAACCAATGTCCCATGCGCATGAACAGCACTCGAACCCGACTGCTCGAGAAAAACAGCGCGACCACGACAAACCACAGCGCATTCACAAAACACATCCACAGTCCGTAAAAGGCCTGGATTTGCAGTGGCGTGCTGGCGCTGATGATCGTGGTGAAAATAGCCAGGAAAAACAGTGTGGCCTTGGGATTGGTCGCGTTGGTCAGAAACCCGGTGCTGAAGGCTTTGAACAGGGTTTGTTCGACCACCGGCTCCTCGCTGGTTTTCTCACCTTCAATGGCCGATTTGGGTTTGCTGCGCAACAGGCTGACACCCAAATACAGGATGTAAGCACCGCCAATCACTTTGGCCACGGTCAGCAACCATGGGGTGGTATGCATCAATGCGCCCACACCGAGCAGCGTGTACAGCACGTGTACGGAAATCCCCGCGCCAATACCCAGCGCCGTGCAAATCCCCACCAGTCGGCCGAATCGAACGCTTTGGCGAATGGTGACCGCGAAGTCGGGGCCGGGAGCCACCACGGCCAGAAAGTGAATGGTTGCCAGCGCCAGAAACTCGCCCAGATAATTCGAATACATCTCAGCTCCAGTAGGTCAGGGGTGAAGCATTGCCGCGATAGCCGACAAAAAAGGAAAGACTCAAACGCGGATCGGCCACGCCCGGGGTCACCGAGTGCATGCGCCGCGAATTGAACATGATGAAATCGCCGGGTTGCGGTCGGACTTCGAGGGCGGGCGGGCCGAGCAGCGCCGGTTCAATGCCGTAGCTGTCGCCACGCATCTCGTCGAATTGATCCGGGCTGATGTCGTCGTCCCACATCTGCAGCGCGCCGCCCTCGGTCGGCATGTTCAGATAGACGTTGCAAGCGAACTGCGCCTCCAGGCTGCGGGCCTGGAAGCTGTCCGGGGCGTCTTTGGCGAAGATGTCGTGGTGGGCGAGGAAGCACACGCCCGGTTTCACCACTCGCGAAAGGCCGACATACATTTTCCGCCCATAGAGGTTTTCCAGGTGCGCACCGGCCGGCCAGGACTCGTCGAGCATGCAGCGCAAGGTGTCGATCGGTGAAGAGTAGGGCGCGCAACGATTGCGCAGTTCGGCGATGTTGCTGGTGGCGCGTTCGAAGTAGTCCTCGATCAGCAGCGGCTGGTTTTCCGCCTCGTAAAAGGCCATGCCGATGCGGCCGATACTCGGTGCGTTGATGTAACCCTCAAAGCCTGGGGCGAGAATCTTGTCGCCAATCTGAATGGCCAGCGGCTCCGGCAAAAAGCCTTTGACGCGGATGGCGAGGACTTCTTCGTTGGCCAGTTTTTTTATGCACGTCTCATCGAGACGCTCGACGTCTAGCATCATTTTTTTTAGGTCCATCTATCGATAGTCTACGGAAGCTGCGAGTGCAGTTCCCCGGCGTCGGACGCTGCGTGAGGCAACGTCCGGAATGCTCAATCCACGCTGTAGTGGACGGACAACGTGCCTTTCTTCTGCGAAAGGGACGCGATCGTGACTGTGCCCAGATCCTTCAGGCTACGTACATGGGTGCCGCCGCAGCCATAAGCCGGGAGTTCACCGAAACCGATCTCCCGCGCACCTTCGCGCAGCGAGGTCAGGCGGGGTAGATCGTGCTCGATCCACTGGCCGATGCCGCACTGAACGGTCTCGGCGTCGACTTCCTGCGCGGCATCACCGGGTTTGAATTGCACGCGACCTTCATCCGGCCAGTGGTGGGCCTTGATCGGCATCCAGCCCATGGCCTGAACGAAATGCCCGATCAAGTGGCCGGCTGAATGCATGCGCGTATTGAACCGGCGACGCTCTTCGTCAACGCGAATACAGGTCATGCCGAGCTTTACCGGTCGGTCGACAAAATGAATGATCCGCTCCGGCTCCTGCACTACACGCAGTACCTGGCTTTCGCCGATCCAGCCGGTATCACATGGCTGACCGCCGCCTTGCGGATGAAACAGTGTGGCGCGCAATACCACGGCGAATTCGTGCTCTTGGGGCGTGCAGTCGAGGACTTCCACATTGGCCTTGAGGTCATCACTATGGAAAAAGAGGCGAAGCGTCATATTCCATGCCCTTATTAAAGTTTCTGTTTTTATTATATGAATCGTGCAATAACGTGATAATCCGTTCAAACATCAAAGGACTTGTGCGCTGTGAGCATCAATCTGCCGCTACCGCTGCTCGGTGAAATGGCGATTTTCGTCAAGGTTGTGGAGACCGGCAGCTTCTCTGAAGCCGCTCGGCAACTGGGCTCATCGCCGTCAGCTGTGAGCCGTAGTATTTCGCGGCTGGAAAAAGCCTTGGCCACGCGGTTGTTGCAGCGCACCACGCGCAAGCTGCGCTTGAGTGACGGCGGCGAAGAGGTCTTCAAGCGTTGTCAGGAAATGGTCAGCGCGGCGAAATCGGTGATGGAAATCAGCGGCCAGTTCACCCATGAAGCGGAAGGACTGGTGCGGGTCAGCGTACCGAAAGCCGTAGGGCGCTTCGTGATTCATCCGCACATGCCCGAGTTTCTGCGACGCTATCCCAAGGTCGATGTCGAGTTGCTGCTGGAAGATCGCCAGGTCGATTTGATCGACGACCATGTCGATCTGGCGATTCGCATCACCGATCGACCACCGGCCGGGCTGGTCGGGCGGCAATTACTGACCATCGACCACTTGCTCTGTGCCACGCCGCAATACCTGGCTGAGCACGGCACACCGACCCACCCCCATGATTTGCTCAATCACAGTTGTATCTATCTGGGTGAAACCCCCAGTGATGCACGCTGGAAATTCAAGAAAGGCAGCAAGGCAGTCACGGTGGGTGTGCGTGGTCGCTATGCCGCCAATCACACGGGCGTGCGCTTGGGCGCGGTGTTGCAGCACATCGGCATTGGCAGCCTGCCGTATTTCACTGCCCGTTATGCACTTGAGCAGAAGTTGATTGTGCAGGTGCTGCCGGACTGGACCTTCCTGGCGTCCTACCATGGCGGACTGTGGTTGCTGCATTCGCCGACGCGCTATCTGCCTCCCAAGTTGCGGGTGTTTATCGACTATCTGGTGGAGTGTCTGCAGAAAGAGCCGACCTTGAGCAAGCCGGGCAAGTCAGGTGGTGCGAGTAACGCAGCCATGGCGTATGAATTACCGGAAAGCGAAGGGCTGCTCTAACGCCAATGCAAAAAAATGCCCGCATGGACAACCATGCGGGCGTTTTCATAACGGCGCGAAAATCAGTGCTTGCTGTCCTGAGCGGACATCGCGAGCAGCTGTTTTTCCTGATTCCAGTCGAACGGCTCGTCGTTCTGTTCAGCTTCGTAACGGCGTTCTTCCAGCGCCTGATACAGGTCGATCTCTTCATCGGACAGGTAGTGCAGGCAGTCACCGGCGAAGAACCACAGCAGATCGCGCGGGATCAGGTGGGCGATTTGCGGGTAACGGCTAATCACTTGAGTCAGGATGTCCTGGCCCAGGTACTGGCTTTCGATCGGGTCGATCGGCAGCGATGCCAGCAGTTCGTCGAAGCGCTCCAGGAACAGGGCATGGCTTTCTTCGGGAACCTGTTCGGCCTCACCTACGGCGACCAGGATACTGCGCAGGTGGTCGAGCAAAACAAGATGATCGGCAACGACGTTGGACACGAGATAAGTCCTCAAGAGCAAAACGGGCGCGGGAGTATAAAGCTCCTGCGCCCTCTTGGACATGGTTGTCAGGATCAGCGGACTTTGCCCTCTGCCAGCGTCAACTCCTCTTTGTCGAAATCATCGACATCGATCACCTTGCGTCGCGCCGCTTCGGCATCGCGCAGACTCTGTGCTTCCACCGGTTGCAATACTCCAGCTTCAAGCGCGGCATCGATGGCGTGTTCGCCTGCGGCCGGTTTGACCTGACCGCTTTTCAGCGACGTGTGCAGTTTTTTGTGCAACGGCTGCGCGGCGTTCAGCAAATCGCTGGCATGTTGCAATGCCCCGACCGCATCGTCTGCAGACTGCGGGCGATAGCAACCGGCAAGCAGCTCTTCCAGTGCCGGATCGCCTTTGGCACGACCGATTACGCCAGCCACTTCGGCACCGAGTTTGTCCGACGGGCCTTTGTGACGACGACCAAACGGGAAGACGATGGCGCGCAACAGACAGCCAAACACTTTGTTCGGGAAGTTGCGCAGCAATTCATCCAGCGCCCGTTCCGATTGGCCGAGGCTTTCTTCCATCGCCCAACGGAACAGCGGTTCCATGTACGCCGGCGAATCCAGATCGTGATAGCGCTTGAGCGCGGCTGAGGCCAGATACAGGTTGCTCAACACGTCACCCAAACGTGCCGACAGACGTTCGCGACGCTTCAGTTCGCCACCCAGCAACATCATGCTGAAGTCGGCGAGCATGGCGAACGCTGCCGCCTGACGGTTGAGTGCGCGGAAGTAACCCTGACTGATCTTGTCGCCCGGCGCATGTTCGAAGTGACCGAAGCCGAGGTTCAGTACCAGCGTGCTGGCGGCATTGCTCACGGCGAAACCAATGTGTTTGAGCAGCAGGCCATCGAAATCTTTCAGCGCCTGATCCTTGTCTTCGCGACCGGCCAGTGCCATTTCCTTCAGTACAAACGGATGGCAGCGAATCGCGCCCTGACCGAAGATCATCAAGTTGCGCGAGAGGATATTCGCGCCTTCCACGGTGATGAAGATCGGCGCACCGTTCCAGCTGCGCCCCAGGTAGTTGTTCGGCCCCATGATGATCGCCTTGCCGCCGTGCACGTCCATGGCGTGGCTGATGCACTCGCGGCCGCGTTCGGTGAGGTGATACTTGAGGATCGCCGAGAGCACCGACGGTTTCTCGCCCAGATCCACCGCGTTAGCTGTGAGCATGCGCGCCGCGTCCATCATCCACGCGTTGCCGCCGATGCGCGCCATGGCTTCCTGAATACCTTCGAAGGCCGACAGCGGCACATTGAACTGCTCGCGAATCTGCGCGTATTGCCCGGTGACCAGACTGGTGAACTTGGCTGCGCCAGTGCCGACTGCCGGCAACGAAATCGAACGGCCGACCGACAGGCAGTTCATCAGCATCATCCAGCCCTTGCCGAGCATCTCCTGACCGCCGATGAGATAGTCCAGCGGGATAAACACGTCCTTGCCGGAGTTCGGACCGTTCATGAACGCTGCGCCCAATGGCAGGTGACGACGACCGATTTCCACACCGGCGGTGTCGGTCGGAATCAGCGCGAGACTGATACCCAAGTCTTCCTTGTCGCCCAGCAGATGTTCCGGGTCGTAAGCCTTGAAAGCCAGACCGAGCAGGGTAGCGACCGGGCCGAGGGTGATGTAGCGTTTTTCCCAGTTCAGGCGCAGGCCGACGACTTCCTGACCTTCCCACTGACCTTTGCAGATGATCCCGGTGTCGGGCATCGCACCGGCATCGGAACCCGCAAGCGGTCCGGTGAGGGCGAAGCACGGGATGTCATCGCCACGGGCCAGACGTGGCAGGTAGTGATTGCGTTGTTCGTCGGTGCCGTAGTGCAGCAGCAGTTCGGCCGGGCCGAGGGAGTTCGGCACCATCACGGTGGAGGCGAGGTCACCGCTACGGGTAGCGAGTTTCATCGCCACCTGCGAGTGGGCGTAAGCCGAGAAGCCTTTGCCGCCGAACTCTTTCGGGATGATCAGGGCGAAGAAACCGTGTTCCTTGATATGTGCCCAGGCTTCGGCCGGCAGGTCCATCGACTGGCCGATCTGCCAGTCAGTGACCATCGCGCAAAGTTCTTCGGTCGGGCCGTCGATGAACGCCTGTTCTTCTTCGCTCAATTGCGCCTTGGGATAGGCCAGCAGTTTGTCCCAGTCCGGACGGCCGCTGAACAGCTCGCCATCCCACCAGACGGTACCGGCGTCGATCGCGTCGCGTTCGGTCTGCGACATCGGCGGCAGGGTTTTCTGGAACCAGTTGAACAGCGGCGCCGTGAAATGCTTGCGGCGCAGGTCAGGCAGCAGCAACGGTGCGGCGACCACCGCCAGCACGACCCAGAACACCAGCAGCAGCCAGCCCGGTGCATGACTGAAAATACCCATCGCCAGCAGGTAGACGGCAACAATGCCCAAGGCCGGCAGAGGGGAAATACGTCGGTGGGCGAGATACGCCACACCAACGATCAAAACCAGTATCCACAACAACAGCATATTCAGTCCTCCGTGAACCAAGGCAAATCGACCCTCCAGAGCTTAGACGGCATCTGTAAAACCGGGTGGTCAGACCAAGGTGATTGAAATCGTGGGAAACCCCGGATGGTTTTCGTAGGTTCGGTGGGCAACGCGCGTGGGAAATCGTTCGCTGATTCCGCGTCTTTGCGTCCAAGTTTGGCCGAAACGTCGTTATCTCTGTGCTGAAGCTGTCGCTAGACTCGGGGCTCACCCAGGAGATTGTCGTCATGCACGAATATCTGAGCCCCGGCCGCTTCATCGATAGTGACCACCCGGCAGTGGTGGAGTTCGCCGAACAACACCGGGGTGCCAGCCGCGATCCGCTCGAGCAGGCGATCAGTCTTTATTACGCCGTGCGTGAGGCGGTGCGCTACAACCCGTACACCTTCAGTCGTGATCCGCAGACCCTGTGCGGCAGTTATGCGCTGGCGACGGGGGAGAGTTATTGCGTGCCCAAAGCCACACTGCTAGCCGGTTGTGCACGGCATTGCGCGATCCCGGCGCGCATTGGTCTGGCCGATGTGCGCAATCACCTGTCGACCCCGCGCCTGCTTGAACTGCTGAAGAGCGACATGTTCGCCATGCACGGTTACACCGAGCTGTTCCTCAATGGACGCTGGGTCAAAGCCACGCCGGCGTTCAACCAGAAGCTCTGCGAGTTGTTCAACGTCGCGCCGCTGGAATTCGACGGCATCAACGACAGCGTTTTTCATCCGTTCAACCGTGACGGGGCGCAGTTGATGGAGTATCTGGTCGATCACGGTCAATTCGCCGATGTCCCGGAAACATTCTTTTTCGAACATCTGCAAAAGTGCTATCCGCATCTGTTCACTGATCTGCAGCCGCAACTGCTGGGCGATATGCAGAGTGATTTGAGCCGTCCCTGATCCGGCGTATGCTGCCTGCCCACTCATTTGAAAAGAGGCGGTCATGCTGAAGATCTGGGGACGGAAAAACTCATCGAATGTCAGGAAGCCGTTGTGGGCTGCCGAGGAACTCGGTCTGGCTTACGAGGCGATTGATGCCGGTGGCGCATTCGGCGTGGTCGACACGCCCGAGTACCGGGCGATGAACCCGAACGGCCGGGTGCCGGTGATCGAAGACGACGGTTTCGTGTTGTGGGAATCCAACGCCATCGTCCGCTATCTGCTGGCCAGACATGCGCCCGACAGCCACTGGTATTCGGCGAATCCGCAAACCCGCGCCGTCGCTGACAAGTGGATGGACTGGACCACCTCGAGTTTTGCCGGTCCCTTCCGCACGGTGTTCTGGGGCGTGTTGCGCACGCCAGCGGACAAGCAGGACTGGACGGCAATCAATGCAGCGATCAAGGAATGCAATGAGTTGCTGAGCATGGCCGACAGTGCCTTGGCCAGTCAGCCTTACCTTTCCGGAAAAGACATCGGCATGGGTGATATCCCGCTCGGCAGTTTCATTTATGCCTGGTTCGAGATGCCCATCGAACGCGCGCCGCAAGCGCATCTGCAAGCCTGGTACGAGCGCCTGAAGCAGCGTCCGGCCTACCAGAAAGCCGTCATGACCGCGTTGACTTAATACCTACTATCGACACACTTGACTGTACTTGTACGGCGGCGGCAAGCACCATTGCGCACTTGCGCTGCGGTTCGATCCTTCGCCGCCGTCTCCTTTTTCCCTTCAATGGTGCGTAAATCAGATATGAGTTCCGCTCTGTCCATCCGGCAGCTAACCAAAACCTACGGCAACGGGTTCCAGGCCTTGAGTGGTATCGATCTGGACGTCGCCGAAGGTGACTTTTTCGCCTTGCTCGGCCCCAACGGTGCCGGCAAATCCACGACCATCGGCATTCTATCGACCCTGGTCAACAAGACCAGCGGCACGGTGAATATCTTCGGCCATGACCTGGACAAGAATCCTGCGCAGCTCAAGCGCTCGATCGGCGTGGTGCCCCAGGAATTCAACTTCAACCAGTTTGAAAAGACCTTCGACATCGTCGTGACCCAGGCCGGTTACTACGGCATTCCAGCGAAAATCGCCAAGGAACGCGCCGAGCAATATCTGACCCAGTTGGGCCTGTGGGACAAGCGCGACGTGCCGTCACGTTCGTTGTCCGGCGGCATGAAGCGGCGCTTGATGATCGCTCGTGCGCTGGTGCATGAACCACGTCTGCTGATCCTCGATGAGCCGACCGCAGGCGTCGATATCGAGCTGCGCCGTTCGATGTGGACGTTCCTCACCGAACTGAACCAGAAAGGCATCACCATCATCCTCACCACGCACTATCTGGAAGAGGCTGAGCAGTTGTGCCGCAACATCGGCATCATCGACCACGGCACAATCGTCGAGAACACCAGCATGAAACAATTGCTGGGCCAGTTGCACGTGGAAACTTTCCTGCTCGACCTGAAAAACGACTTGCACACCGCGCCGCAATTGCTCGGCTATCCAGCCCGGTTGATCGACGCTCACACCCTGGAAGTCCAGGTCGACAAGTCCATGGGCATCACGGCGTTGTTCACCCAGTTGGCGCAGCAGAACATCGAAGTGCTGAGCCTGCGTAACAAAACCAATCGCCTCGAGGAGCTGTTCGTGTCCCTGGTGGAGAAAAATCTGTCGAAGGTGGCGGTATGAGTTCCGAATTCCGTCCCAACCTCGTCGCACTGCAGACCATCGTTTACCGCGAGGTCAAACGCTTCACGCGGATCTGGCCGCAAACGCTGCTGCCGCCGGCGATCACCATGGTTCTGTACTTCGTGATCTTCGGCAATCTGATCGGTCGGCAGATCGGTGACATGGGTGGCTTCACCTACATGGAATACATCGTGCCGGGGCTGATCATGATGTCGGTGATCACCAACTCCTACGGCAACGTGGTCTCGAGTTTCTTCGGCAGCAAGTTCCAGCGCTCCATCGAAGAGCTGATGGTGTCGCCGGTGTCGCCGCACACGATTCTGATCGGCTTCACCATTGGCGGCGTGCTGCGTGGCCTGATGGTCGGCGTGATCGTGACGATTCTGTCGCTGTTCTTCACCCATTTGCAGGTGCATCACCTCGGTGTGACCATTCTGGTGGTGGTGCTGACGGCGACGATCTTCTCGCTGCTGGGCTTCATCAACGCGGTGTTTGCGCGCAACTTCGATGATATTTCGATTATCCCGACCTTTGTGCTGACGCCGCTGACTTACCTGGGTGGGGTGTTTTACTCGATCACCTTGCTGCCGCCGTTCTGGCAGACCGTGTCGCTGGCCAACCCGGTGCTGCACATGGTCAACGCCTTCCGTTACGGCATTCTCGGTGTGTCGGATATCAAGATCGGTATCGCGATCACTTTTATGCTGGTGGCGACGGTGGTGTTGTATCTCGGTTGTGCACGGTTGCTGGTGAGTGGGCGCGGGATGCGTACCTGACTCCAGACCGAGCCGTGGCCATCGCGAGCAGGCTCACTCCTACAGGGGAACGCATTCCAATGTAGGAGTGAGCCTGCTCGCGATGGGGCAATACAGACGCCACAAATCAAAACGGCCTCCCACTGCGGAGGCCGTTTTGCATTCAGCGCATGCGACTTTTCTTGCGCCGCGCCCATTGCCGCGCGACCCACCAGCGCCAGTACATCATCACCAGGCAATAGGCGAGGGCGCCGAGCACCAACCCCACCACCACCGAGCCGAGCAAGAACGGCTGCCACAACGTCGACAACTCGCCGCTGATCCACTCCCAGGTCAACTCGTCCGGAAGATGCCGGGCAGGCACGTCCATCAAAAACGCCCCGGCCTGATACGTGCAGAAGAATACCGCCGGCATGGTGATCGGATTGGTCAGCCACACCAGGCTGACGGCAATCGGCATGTTCCCCCGCACCATGACGGCGAGTGCGGCGGCCACCAGCATCTGCGCCGGAATCGGCAGGAACGCAGCAAACAGGCCGACCGCCATCGCCCGGGCGACCGAGTGGCGATTGAGGTGCCAGAGGTTCGGGTCATGCAGCAACTTGCCGAGAAAGCGTAAGGATTTGTGTTCCCTGATGCTCGTCGGATCGGGCATGTAACGTTTGAATAAGCGCCGGGGCATAAGGCTTCTCGGTCGGTTAAGGCGGCAAGTATGTCTGGATTCTACGAAGCGCCCATTCAGACTTTGTGACAATTGTTGACGACGCCTGTGCCCGACACCCGCTATGCCTAAGTGCGGGACTCTCAAGGACGGGCTTATGCGCACAGGGATGATGGCGCTTGCAGTCGGTCTGCTCGCCGCGGTTTTTATGCCGGCATTACCGCCGGTCTGGTTGCTGCTGTTGCTGCCGGTGGCGGCTTTGATGCTGCTGCCGTTTCGCAGCTATCCGTTGGCGTTTTTGCTGTTTGGCTTCTCGTGGGCCAGCGTCGGTGCGCAATGGGCGTTGAATGATCGTTTGCCGACTGAACTGGATGGCGAAACCCGCTGGCTCGAAGGGCAGGTCGTCGGCTTGCCGCAGAGCGCCGAGGGTGTGGTGCGTTTCGAGCTGGCGGATGCGCGCTCGCGTCATGAAAAGCTGCCATCGCTGATGCGCCTCGCCTGGTACGCCGGGCCGCCGGTCAACAGTGGCGAGCGCTGGCGCTTGGCGGTCAAGCTCAAGCGTCCCGGTGGTTTGCTCAACCCGGACGCTTTCGATTACGAGGCTTGGCTGCTGGCGCAACGCATCGGTGCGACGGGCACGATCAAGGATGGTCAACGTCTGAGCGATGCGCGTTGGGCCTGGCGCGACAGCATTCGTCAGCGCTTGCTTGCAGTGGATGCGCACGGTCGGGCCGGTGCTCTGGCCGCGTTGGTGTTGGGCGATGGATCCGGGCTCAGTCGTGAGGATTGGCAGATTCTGCAGGACACCGGCACCGTGCACTTGTTGGTGATTTCCGGCCAGCACATCGGCTTGCTGGCGGCTGTTATGTATTGGCTGGTCGCAGGGTTGGCGCGATTTGGCCTGTGGCCATTGCGTTGGCCGTGGCTGCCATGGGCCTGTGGGCTGGCGTTCGCGGCAGCGTTTGGTTATGGCCTGCTTGCCGGGTTCGATGTGCCGGTGCAGCGGGCCTGCGTGATGGTCGGGCTGGTGCTGTTGTGGCGGCTGCGCTTTCGCCATCTGGGGGCATGGTGGCCGTTGCTGCTGGCGTTCAATGGTGTGCTGTTGCTGGATCCGCTTGCCAGTTTGCGTCCAGGTTTTTGGCTCTCGTTTGCGGCGGTGGCCGTGCTGATCTTTACTTTTGGCGGTCGTTTGGGCGCGTGGCGCTGGTGGCAGACCTGGACGCGGGCGCAATGGTTGATCGCGATCGGCTTGTGCCCGGTGTTGCTGGCGCTGAACCTGCCGATCAGCCTCAGCGGGCCGCTGGCCAATCTGCTCGCAGTGCCCTGGGTCAGTCTTGTGGTGTTACCGCCGGCGCTACTGGGGACGGTGTTGTTGCCTGTTCCTTATGTCGGCGCCGGCCTGCTGTGGCTGGCCGGCGGTTTGATCGACGGACTGTTTCGCGCGCTGGCAATGATTGCCGGGCATTGGCCGGCGTGGATCGCACCCTCGCTACCCGCTTGGGTCTGGGCCATTGGCAGCCTCGGCGCCGTGTTGTTGCTGTTGCCGCGCGGCGTGCCGATGCGTGCACTGGGCTGGCCACTGTTGTTGCTGCTGGCCATGCCACCCCGCGAGCGATTGGCCGAAGGCCTGGCCGATATCTGGCAGCTCGATGTTGGCCAAGGCCTGGCAATCCTGATCCGTACCCGCCATCACTCGCTGTTGTATGACGCGGGGCCACGCTTTGGCGATTTCGATCTCGGCGAACGGGTGGTGTTGCCCGCGTTGCGCAAACTCAGCGTGGGAGACCTCGATCTGATGCTGCTCAGCCATGCGGACGCCGATCACGCGGGTGGTGCGCTGGCGATCATGCGCGGTTTGACCATTGCGCAAGTGATCAGCGGCGATCCGGCGCCACTGCCCGCGCAATTGGGCGCCGAAGCCTGCGAAAGCGGCCGGCAATGGCAGTGGGACGGCGTGCGTTTTCAACTCTGGCAGTGGGCGGACGCCGGCGACAGCAATCAGCGTTCGTGCGTATTGCAGATCGAGGCCAATGGCGAGCGCCTGTTGCTGACTGGCGATATCGACACCCACGCCGAACGCTCGCTGCTCGACAGTCCGCTGGCCGTGCCGACGCAATGGCTGCAAGCGCCTCACCATGGCAGTCGCAGTTCGTCGTCGATGGCGCTGCTCAACGTCTTGAAGCCTGAGTCCGTGCTGATTTCGCGAGGTCATGGCAATTCATTTGGTCATCCCCACCCGACCGTGCTGGCGCGTTATCGCAAACAAGGCCTGCACATTTACGACAGCGCCGAACACGGCGCCATTCATCTGCAATTGGGCCGCTTCAAGCCGCCGTGGACGATGCGTCAACAGCGGCGTTTCTGGCGCGATACGCCTGCGCTCGCCCGTTGATCGGTGCCAGCATGGATGCCACCTCACGGTCGTCGGGGCGGCGGGTCTTAATCGCGGATCGGTATGGTAAAGTGGCGCACTTTTTCGAGGGGACTGTCACTGTGTGGGAATTGGTCAAATCCGGCGGCTGGATGATGTTGCCGATCATTCTGAGCTCCATCGCGGCCATGGCGATCGTCGCCGAACGCCTGTGGACCCTGCGCGCCAGTCGCGTCACCCCCGAGCATCTGCTGGGCCAGGTCTGGGTCTGGATCAAGGACAAGCAGCTCAATAAAGAAAAACTAAAGGAATTGCGCGCCAATTCGCCGCTGGGAGAAATCCTCGCCGCCGGTCTGGCCAACTCCAAGCATGGTCGCGAGATCATGAAAGAGTGCATTGAAGAGGCCGCCGCCCGGGTCATTCACGAACTCGAGCGCTACGTTAACGCGCTGGGCACCATTGCCGCCATGTCGCCGTTGCTCGGTCTGCTGGGCACCGTGTTAGGCATGATCGACATTTTCAGTGCCTTCACTGGCTCAGGCATGACCACCAACGCCTCGGTATTGGCCGGTGGTATTTCCAAAGCGCTGATCACCACCGCTGCGGGCCTGATGGTCGGTATCCCGGCGGTGTTCTTTCACCGGTTCCTGCAACGCCGCATCGATGAACTGGTGGTCGGTATGGAACAGGAAGCGATCAAACTGGTTGAAGTGGTGCAGGGCGACCGTGACGTCGATCTGGCCGAGGGCCGGGTGTGAAATTCCGTCGCAAGCCTCGGGAAACCATCGATATCAACCTCGCGTCGCTGATCGACGTGGTGTTCATTCTGCTGCTGTTTTTCGTCGTGACCACCACGTTTACCCGTGAAACCCAATTGCGTGTCGATCTGCCGGAAGCGGTCAGCGGCTCGCCGGCCGAAGATCAGCAGCTCAAGCAGATCGACGTGGCGATCAGCGCTGAAGGCGTGTTCTCGGTGAACAACAAGATTCTGCCGAAGAACGATCTGGCGACATTGATGGAAGCGATGCAGAAAGAATCCAACGGTGACACCAACATGCCGTTGTCGATCAGTGCCGACGGCAAGACTCAGCATCAATCCGTGATCACCGCCATGGACGCGGCCGGCAAGCTCGGTTTCAGCCATCTGCGCATGACCACGGTCGAGGCGGCGCCGAAATCCTGATGAGCCTGTCCGATCGTTTGCTCGCCGCTTGGTATCAGGGGCATCCGGCCCTGACGCTGCTGCGGCCGCTGGAGTTGTTGTACCGCCGCGTGGTGATCAACAAACGCCAACGTTTTCTCGACGGTGAAGGCGAAATCTATCAGTCGCCCGTGCCGTTGATCGTGGTCGGCAATATCACCGTTGGCGGTACCGGCAAGACACCGATGATCCTCTGGCTGATCGAACATTGCCGGCGCAGCGGTTTGCGCGTCGGCGTGGTCAGCCGTGGTTACGGTGCCAAACCACCGCAGTTGCCGTGGCGCGTTGAGGCCGAGCAAAGCGCTGACATTGCTGGTGATGAACCGTTGCTGATCGTCCAGCGCACAGGTGTGCCGCTGATGATCGACCCCGATCGCAGCGCCGCCGTCAAAGCCTTGCTCGCCAGCGAACCGCTGGATCTGATCCTCTCCGACGACGGCATGCAGCATTATCGTCTGGCGCGGGATCTGGAACTGGTGCTGATCGATGCCGCCCGTGGGCTGGGCAATAAACGTTGCTTGCCTGCCGGGCCGTTGCGCGAACCGATTGAGCGCCTGCAAAGCGTCGACGGCGTCTTGTTCAACGGTGCCACGACTGATCGCGAAGACGGTTTTGCTTTCCATCTGCAACCCACCGCGCTGGTCAATCTGCGCAGTGGCGAGCGCAAGCCGCTCGAGCATTTTTCTGCCGGTCAGGCCGTGCACGCCGTCGCCGGGATCGGCAATCCGCAACGTTTCTTCAATACCCTCGAAGCGCTAGACTGGCGAGCGGTCCCGCACGCGTTTGCCGACCACGCCGAATACAGCGTGCAGGCCTTGAATTTCACACCGTCATTGCCATTGGTGATGACCGAAAAGGACGCGGTGAAGTGCCGTGCCTTCGCTGCAGCCGACTGGTGGTATCTGGCGGTCGATGCCGTGCCGTCGCCGGCCTTCGTGGCCTGGTTCGACACACAGCTGATGCGCCTGTTGCCTGATCGGCTATTGCCTTAACTCTTTACTCAGGGAATGTTCATGGACACCAAATTGCTCGATATCCTCGCGTGCCCGATCTGCAAAGGCCCGCTCAAGCTCAGCGCCGACAAGACCGAACTGATCAGCAAGGGCGCCGGTCTGGCGTATCCGATCCGCGACGGCATCCCGGTGATGCTCGAAAGCGAAGCCCGCACCCTGACCACCGAGGAGCGTCTGGATAAATGACTACCGCCTTCACCGTTGTCATCCCGTCGCGTTTCGCCTCGACCCGCCTGCCAGGCAAGCCGCTGCTGGATATCGCTGGCAAACCGATGATCCAGCACGTCTGGGAGCAGGCGAGCAAAAGCAGCGCGAGCCGTGTGGTGGTCGCCACTGACGATGCGCGCATCATCGAGGCCTGCAAAGCGTTTGGCGCTGAAGTGGTGCTGACCCGTGAAGATCACAATTCCGGCACCGATCGTCTGGCTGAAGTCGCAGCGAAACTTGGCCTGGAACCCGATGCGATCGTGGTCAACGTGCAGGGCGACGAGCCGCTGATTCCGCCAAGCGTGATCGATCAGGTCGCCGCCAACCTGGCGGCTCACACTGACGCGCGTATGGCTACGTTGGCCGAGCCGATCGAAGACATTGAAACCCTGTTCAACCCGAACGTGGTCAAGGTCGTCAGTGACATCAACGGTCTTGCGTTGACCTTCAGCCGCTCCACTTTGCCGTGGGCGCGCGATGCCTTTGCCAAAAGCCGCGAGCAATTGCCCGAAGGCGTGCCGTACCGTCGCCACATCGGCATTTACGCCTACCGCGCCGGTTTCCTTCATGACTTCGTCAGTTGGGGCCCGTGCTGGCTGGAAAACACTGAATCCCTCGAGCAACTGCGTGCCCTGTGGCACGGCGTACGCATTCATGTCGCCGATGCACTGATCGCGCCGCCCACCGGTGTCGACACTGCCGAAGACCTCGAGCGCGTTCGCCGATTGCTGGGGGCCTGATGCGCGTTCTGTTTGTGTGCCTGGGCAACATTTGCCGTTCGCCCACGGCCGAAGGCGTGTTGCGGCACAAACTGCGCGAAGCGGGGCTGGCGGATCAGGTCGAAGTGGCTTCGGCTGGCACCGGTGACTGGCACGTCGGCAACCCGCCGGACAAACGCAGCCAGGCTGCCGCCAAAGTGCGCGGCTATGACCTGTCGGCGCAACGCGCGCAGCAGGTCAGCCGCGCGGACTTCGCCAGTTATGACCTGATTCTGGCGATGGACAACAGCAACCTGCGCAACCTCAAGGCGTTGCAGCCGTCCACCGGCAAGGCTGAACTGGATCTGTTCCTGCGCCGTTATGCTGGGTTGGTTGATGAAGTGCCGGATCCGTATTACGACGGCGATCAAGGGTTCGAGCAGGTGCTGGATCTGATCGAGGCAGCCTGTGACCAACTGTTGATCGAAGTGAAGGGCCGGTTATGAGTTTGCAGGTGCAACCGCAGGTTTCCCTGAAACCGTTCAACAGTTTTGGCGTCGACGTGCGCGCGCAACTGTTCGCCGAAGCCCACAGCGATGAAGATGTCCGTGAAGCGCTGGCTTATGCCACTGCGCACGATGTGCCGTTGCTGGTGATCGGCGGTGGCAGTAATTTGCTGCTGACTGCCGACATTGCGGCGCTGGTGCTGCGCATGGCGACGCGCGGGATCCGCTTGATCAGTGATGATGGCAGCCGTGTGGTGATCGAAGCTGAAGCTGGTGAGCCGTGGCATCCGTTTGTCCAGCACACACTGGCGCTGGGCTTTTCCGGACTGGAAAACCTCAGTCTGATTCCCGGCACCGTCGGCGCTGCGCCGATGCAGAACATTGGCGCTTACGGTGTCGAGATCAAGGATGTGTTTGCCGGGCTCACCGCGTTGGATCGTCAGACCGGCGAGTTGCGCGACTTCACTCTCGAAGAATGCAACTTTGCCTACCGCGACAGTCTGTTCAAGCAGCAGCCGGGGCGTTGGTTGATTCTTCGCGTGCGCTTCAAACTGGATCGTGTTGCGCATCTGCATCTCGAATACGGTCCGGTGCGCCAGCGCCTGACCGAGCAGGGTATCGAGCAGCCGACGCCGACCGATGTCAGCCGCGCCATCTGCAGCATTCGCAGTGAAAAACTGCCGGACCCGGCAGTGCTCGGCAATGCCGGCAGCTTCTTCAAGAATCCGCTGGTGTCGGCGGCCATCGTCGCGCAGATCAAAGCGCAGCATCCGGATGTGGTCGCCTACGCGCAACCGGACGGGCAGATGAAACTGGCCGCGGGCTGGTTGATCGAGCGCGCTGGCTGGAAAGGCTTCCGTGAGGCCGATGCCGGCGTGCATAAATTGCAGGCGCTGGTGCTGGTCAACTACGGCGCGGCAACCGGGCTGCAACTGCTCGATCTGGCGCAACGCATCCAGAAAGACATTGCCGAACGTTTCAATGTCGACCTGGAAATGGAGCCCAATCGGTATTGAAGCAGCGGCGAGCTTCAAGCTTCTAGCAGCAAGCTACAATCTTGATGGTGAGCCAGCTACTGCCTTTACTTGCAGCTTGTAGCTAAAAGCTCATAACTGAAAAGCCCTGTCTCAGCAGGGCTTTTTTGTTAATGCTGGGTTAACTTAGCGAGCTAACGATAACCGTCATTTGCTCCACCAAAGGCCCGGTGCAGACGTTCCCGTCGGCACAAGAGAGCCTCATTAGCCTGAGTCGATCTGTGTGAACCACCGCCGATTCAACGGCGGCAGATTGCTCGACCCGATAACCACTAAAAATATGCGGGCGTGCCCATGATTACCCTGAAACTCAATGGCCAAGACCATTCACTTGATGTCACGGAAGACATGCCGCTGCTCTGGGCTATCCGCGATGTTGCTGGTTACAACGGCACCAAATTCGGCTGCGGAATGGGCCTGTGTGGCGCCTGCACCATTCATATCGATGGCTTGCCGGCGCGCAGTTGCATCACGCCGATCGGCTCGGTGGTCGGGCAGAACGTCACCACCATCGATAACCTGCACGCCGACCCGGTCGGCCAGGTGGTTCAACAAGCCTGGCTGGACACGGCTGTCGCCCAATGCGGTTTCTGTCAGGGCGGGCAAATCATGTCAGCCACCGCGTTGCTCAAGACCAACCCGAATCCGAGCGACGAGCAGATCGAAGAAGCCATGGTCGGCAACATTTGCCGTTGCGGCACGTATAACCGAATCAAGACTGCGATTCGCCAAGCCTCCACCCATTTGAAGGAGGCCAAGGCATGAGCCGTCTTCCGAATGATTTCGCCCTGAGCAATCTCAGCCGTCGCGGTTTTCTCAAAGGCGTCGGCGCCACCGGTGCGCTGGTGCTGGCGGCGAGTTGGGGCTGGCAGGATGCGTTGGCCGAGGACAAACCGAAACAGTTCGGCGCCGATGGCATGCCCAACGGCTGGATCGATGATCCGAAGGTCTACGTCAGCATCGCCGCCGACGGCACGGTCACCGTGGTGTGCAACCGCTCGGAGATGGGGCAGGGTGTGCGCACTAGTCTGACCATGGTCGTTGCCGATGAGCTGGAAGCGGACTGGGCCCACGTCAAAGTGCAGCAGGCGCCGGGTGATGAAGTGCGTTTCGGTAATCAGGACACTGACGGTTCGCGCAGCATGCGCCATTGGTATGAACCGATGCGGCGTTGCGGTGCGGCGGCGCGAACCATGCTTGAACAGGCCGCCGCTGCGCAGTGGAAAGTGCCGGCAGGCGAATGCCATGCGCAGTTGCACAAAGTCATCCATAAACCCTCCGGTCGTGAACTGGGCTATGGCGAACTCGCCGCTGCCGCCAGTGCCTTGCCGGTGCCTGCGCGTGACAGCCTGCGTCTCAAGCAGCCGTCGGAGTTTCGCTACATCGGCAAGGAAGGCACCAAAGCCATTGATGGCGACGACATCGTCAACGGTCGCGCGGTATACGGCGCGGACGTGCATTTCGACGGCATGCTGTACGCGACCATCGCCCGTCCGGCGGTGTACGGCGGCAAGGTCAAATCGCTGGACGACAGCGCCGCGCTGAAAGTCCCCGGCGTGCTCAAAGTAATGCAGATCGAAAGTCGTCCGCTGCCTTCGGAGTTTCAGCCGTTAGGCGGTGTGGCCGTGGTGGCCAGCAATACCTGGGCCGCGATCAAGGGCCGCGAAGCGCTGAAAATCGAGTGGGACGACGGCCCGAACGCCAGTTACGACTCGATCGCCTATCGCAAGGAGCTGGAAGCCGCCTCGCTGAAACCCGGCAAAGTGGTGCGCAACACCGGCGATATCGACAAGGCCTTGAGCGGCGCTGCCAGCACGCTGGAAGCTTCCTACTATTTGCCGCATCTGGCGCAAGCACCGATGGAACCAATGGTCGCCATCGCCCGTTACAAGGATGGCGTCTGCGAAGCCTGGGCACCGAGTCAGGCCCCGCAAGTGACGCGCGAGCGCATCGGTGAGCGCCTTGGTTTGCCGTTCGACAACGTCACCTTTAATGTCACGCTGCTCGGCGGTGGTTTCGGTCGCAAGTCGAAACCGGACTTTGTCGTCGAAGCGGCGATCCTCGCCAAGGAGTTTCCGGGTAAAGCCGTGCGGGTGCAGTGGACGCGTGAAGATGACATCCACAACTCGTATTTTCATACCGTGTCTGCTGAGTACCTCAAGGCGGGCGTGGGCAAGGACGGTATGCCGTCCGGCTGGTTGCATCGCACCGTGGCGCCGAGCATCACCGCGTTGTTTGCGCCGGGGATGAATCATGAGGCGGCGTTCGAGCTGGGCATGGGTTTCACCAACATGGCCTACGCCATTCCCAATGTGCGCCTGGAAAACCCCGAAGCGACCGTGCACACGCGGGTCGGCTGGTATCGCTCGGTGTCGAACATTCCGCACGGCTTCGCGATCCAGAGTTTCGTCGATGAGCTGGCACACAAGGCCGGTGAGGATCCGCTCAAATATCAGATCAAACTGCTCGGCGCGGATCGGCAGATCGATCCGCGTACCTTGAGCGAGGAGTGGAACTACGGCGAATCTCCCGAGCGTTACCCGATCGACACCGGACGCATGCGCACCGTGCTGGAAACTGCGGCCAAGGCTGCCGGTTGGGGGCGCAAACTGCCCAAGGGGCGTGGTCTTGGCCTGGCGGTGCATTACAGCTTCGTCACCTATGTGGCGGCGGTGATCGAAGTCGAGGTCAAAGACGATGGCACGCTGATCGTGCACAAGGCTGATATTGCTGTGGATTGCGGGCCGCAGATCAACCCCGAGCGCATTCGCTCGCAGTTCGAAGGCGCTTGTGTGATGGGCCTGGGCAATGCTGTGCTGGGTGAAATCAGCTTCAAGGACGGTAAGGTTCAGCAGGACAACTTCCACATGTACGAAGTCGCGCGCATGTCGCTGGCGCCGAAGGAAGTTGCCGTGCATCTGGTGACACCACCGGGCGACGTGCCGTTGGGCGGTGTCGGCGAACCGGGCGTGCCACCGATTGCTCCGGCCTTGTGTAACGCGATCTTCGCCGCCACCGGCAAGCGCATCCGTAATCTGCCGGTGCGTTATCAGTTGCAGGGCTGGCAGAAGGCAGAGGCGTAATGGACAGCGTCGACCTCAATGTCCTGCGCAGTGTCCTCGAGTGGCGCCGCGCCGGGCAGCGGGTGGTGCTGTTCAGCGTGGTGCAGACCTGGGGCACCGCGCCCCGCGCTCCCGGCGCCATGTTGGCGTTGCGCGAGGATGGCGTGGTGATTGGTTCGGTGTCGGGCGGGTGTGTCGAGGATGACTTGATCGCCCGCCTGCACGACGGCCGCATCGCCACCGATGGGCCGCCGGTGCAATTGATCACTTATGGCGTCACGCGAGAGGAGGCGGCGCGCTTCGGATTGCCTTGTGGCGGTACGTTGCGCCTGACCGAAGAGCGCGTTGGCGATCCTGCGTGGGTCGCTGAATTGCTGGCCCGTTGCGAGGCCCACGAGATTGTCGCTCGCGAGTTGAATATCGACACCGGTGAAGTGCTTCTGGCGCCGGCAAATAAATCCGATGCGCTGGAATTCGATGGCAAAACCCTGCGCGCCATTTACGGTCCGCGCTGGCGTCTGCTGTTGATCGGCGCCGGCCAGTTGTCGCGCTACGTCGCGGACATGGCGCGACTGCTGGATTTTGAAGTGCTGATCTGCGACCCGCGCAGCGAATTCGTTTACGGCTGGGAAGAGCATCACGGACGTTTCGTCCCGGGCATGCCGGATGACGCGGTGTTGAGCATCCAGACCGATGAGCGCACAGCGATTGTCGCGTTGACTCACGATCCGCGTCTGGATGACATGGCGTTGCTCACGGCGCTGGATTCGCCAGCCTTCTATGTGGGGGCGCTCGGTTCGCGGGTCAACAGCCAGAAGCGACGGGAAAATCTCGCTCAGCTAGGCTTGTCGGTACAGGCGATCGATCGATTGCACGGGCCGATCGGTCTGCACATTGGCAGTCATTCGCCGGCAGAAATTGCCTTGTCCTTGCTGGCGGAAATCGTCGCGATCAAGAACGGCGTCGAGTTGAAGCAGAAGAAAACTTTGGAGGACGCATGAGTCGATCCATTGCAGTGATTGTGCTGGCTGCAGGCGAGGGCAGCCGCTTTCGCCAGGTGGCAGGTGCCGATAAGGACAAGTTGCTGGCGGACTGCACCGGGCGTGATGGCGCGGTGCGTTCGGTGATCGAGCAGGTATTGGTTAATCTGCCGGCCGATCTTGATAAGCGTGTGTTGGTGACGACTGAGGCGCGGCCACAGGCGATGCGCATGGCGCAGGCTTATGGCTGTGACGTGGTGTCGATTGAATCGACCGGGATGGGTGACAGCATTGCCGCAGGCGTTGCCGCTTGCCCGGATGCCGATGGCTGGTTGATTGTGCTGGGGGATATGCCGTTTATCTTGCCGTCGAGTATTGAGCGGGTGGTCGCGGCGATTGCTGATGATGCGGTGAGCGTGCCGGTGCAGGAGGGCGAGTTTGGCCATCCGGTGGGATTTGGGCGCTCGTTTGGTTTGGGGTTGCAGGCGTTGAGCGGCGATCGCGGGGCTCGGCCGTTGTTCAAGCAGGGTAGGGTGGTGGAGATTGCTGTCGATGACCCAGGCGTTCTGTGGGATATCGATGTGCCTGAGGCTTTGGTTTTTACTTCGTCTTGAGAGCTGCGTAAATTCCTAAAAGCCCCTCACCCTAGCCCTCTCCCGGAGGGAGAGGGGACTGACCGAGGTGTTCTTTCGAGCTACACCGACCTGAAACTTCGAGTCGAACTCCGGCCTTGAAGCACACGGAGATCGGCTCCCTTTCCCCCTCGCCCCGTGGGGAGAGGGCTGGGGTGAGGGGGTTGGATCTAGAATCCACCACAAAAAATCGAGGCATAAAAAAGCCCCGCCAGGTTTTCACCGGGCGGGGCTTTTTATTGGCTTTGGAAATTACACGAGTGGTTTAGGCTCGTGCTCTTTTTCCTCGGCCTCTTGGTGTTGCTCGACCGCGTCCTGAACGGAGCGTGGTGCTTCAGCGATCACCGCTTCGACAACCGCTTCTTCAGCGACCGGGGCAGGCGCTGCCTCGACCACTTCAGCCACCGGAGCAGCAGCGGCAGCCAGTTCGGCTTCCTTCTGCAGACGCTCTTCTTCACGCTTGCGACGACGCACTTCACGTGGGTCGTTCGGCGCGCGGCCGCTTGGTGTCAGGGCGCTGACCGGAGCCGGTGCTTCAACCACTGGAACTGGCGCTTCGGCAACGACAGGTGCTTCGACAACCGGTGCTGGTTCAGCAACGACCACTGTCTCGACAACTTTGCTCTCTTCAACCGCAGGAGCTTCAACCGCAGGCGCTTCGAACACTGGCTTTTCAACAACCGGTGCTTCAATCACTGGCGCTGGCGTTTCAGCAACAGCCGGCTCGGCAACCCAGTTGAAAGCGGTCTGCTCTTCGCGAACTTCACGCACGGTTTCGGTCGCGGTTTCAGCGACGCTTTCTACCACCGGCTCGGCCACTACAACTGGCGCAGGCTCTACCTGAGGTAGGGTTTCCTGAACCGGTGCCACTTCGACTTCCGGAGCAGCAACCACTTCCACTGGCGTGGTCGCTTCAACAACTGGCGCTTCCACAGCAGCAGTTTCCTGAACAGCAGCGGTAGCGCGTTCGGCTTGCTCGTGGGCTTGGGCTTCGGCCGGAGCGCTGATCACGGTGCTGGCAACAGCGGCGGTGACAGCCAGACCAGCAGCCAGATCGGCGGTGCTTGGCTCTTCAGCGTTTTCGCCGGCTTCGGATTCTTCCGAACCTTCGATCACGTTGCCGTTGGCATCACGCTGACGCTCACGACGGTTGCTGCGACGACGCTGACCGCGCGAACGACGACGTGGACGATCGCCTTCGGCGTTCTCCGAACCGTCTTCCGGCAGTTGCTCTTCGTTGATGTTCACTTCTTCTTCAGCGACGGCAGCAGCGGCCTGCTCGGCACGCGGTTGACGCTCTTCACGCGGCGGACGCGGTGCGCGCTCTTCACGTGGCTGACGGGCCGGACGCTCTTCAGCGGCAACGGCTGCGGTGGCTGCTGCAACTGGAGCGGCGTCCAGAGGCTCGCGCAGTTCACGTACACGTTCTTCACGCTCGCCACGTGGCTTGCGGTCTTCGCGCGGTGCACTTGGAGCACGTTCTTCACGCGGAGCACGTGGTGCGCGTTCTTCGCGGGCAACTGGCGCTTCGGTACGGGTTTCGCGAGGCTCGCGGACTTCACGGGCTTCACGTGGCGCGCGCTCTTCGCGCGGCTCGCGTGGCGCACGTTCTTCACGTGGAGCACGTTCTTCGCGCGGCTTGCGTTCTTCATCGCGGCGACCGTTACGGTTGCGGCTCTGCTGACGACCGTTGCGACGTTCTTCGTTGCGGGCCGGACGTTCGCTGGCTGGTTTTTCAACCACAACCGGAGCGGCTGGCTCTTCTTTGGTGGCGAACAGGCTGACCAGCGATTTCACCAGGCCTTTGAACAGGCTTGGCTCTGGCGCGGCAACCGGGGCCGGTGCTGGAGCGGCAGGCGCGGCGACTTCGGTCGGAACCGGAGCGTTGGCACGGGCCGGAGCAGTCTTGACCGCGGCTTCCTGGCGAACCAGGGTGCGGGTCGCGGCGGCTGGCTGGACTTCTTCGACTTCGGCAGCGGCAGCAGCGATTTCGTAGCTGGACTGGTTGGTCGCGGCTTCCGGGCTGTCGTCACGCAGACGCTGAACTTCGAAATGCGGGGTTTCGAGGTGGTCGTTCGGCAGAATGATGATGCGGGCACGGGTGCGCAGTTCGATCTTGGTGATCGAGTTGCGTTTTTCGTTGAGCAGGAACGCGGCGACCGGGATTGGCACCTGAGCGCGCACTTCGGCAGTGCGGTCTTTCAGGGCTTCTTCTTCAATCAGGCGCAGGATCGCCAGCGACAGCGATTCAACGTCACGGATGATGCCGGTGCCGTTGCAACGCGGGCAGACGATGCCGCTGCTTTCGCCCAGCGATGGACGCAGGCGCTGACGGGACATTTCCAGCAGGCCGAAGCGCGAGATGCGGCCGATCTGCACGCGAGCGCGGTCGGCTTCCAGGCATTCGCGGACTTTCTCTTCCACGGCGCGCTGGTTCTTGGCAGGGGTCATGTCGATGAAGTCGATGACGATCAGGCCGCCGATGTCGCGCAGGCGCAACTGACGGGCGATTTCTTCGGCGGCTTCAAGGTTGGTCTGCAGAGCGGTTTCTTCGATGTCGCTGCCTTTGGTGGCGCGCGCCGAGTTGATGTCGATGGACACCAGGGCTTCGGTCGGATCGATGACGATGGAGCCGCCGGAAGGCAGTTCAACGACGCGCTGGAAAGCGGTCTCGATCTGGCTTTCGATCTGGAAGCGGTTGAACAGCGGCACGCTGTCTTCGTACAGCTTGATCTTGCTGGCGTACTGCGGCATCACCTGACGGATGAAGGTCAGGGCTTCGTCCTGGGCTTCAACGCTGTCGATCAGCACTTCGCCGATGTCCTGGCGCAGGTAATCGCGGATGGCGCGGATGATCACGTTGCTTTCCTGGTAGATCAGGAATGGCGCGGAGCGATCCAGCGAGGCTTCTTTGATGGCGGTCCACAGCTGCAGCAGGTAATCGAGGTCCCACTGCATTTCTTCACTGCTGCGGCCCAGGCCGGCAGTGCGCACGATCAGACCCATGTCGGCCGGTGCTACCAGGCCGTTCAGCGCTTCACGCAGTTCGTTGCGCTCTTCGCCTTCGATGCGACGGGAGATACCGCCGGCACGCGGGTTGTTCGGCATCAGCACGAGGTAACGACCGGCCAGGCTGATGAAGGTGGTCAGGGCTGCGCCCTTGTTGCCACGTTCTTCTTTTTCGACCTGAACGATGACTTCCTGGCCTTCGCTCAGGACGTCCTTGATGTTGACGCGGCCTTCAGGGGCTTTCTTGAAGTATTCGCGAGAGATTTCTTTGAGGGGCAGGAAGCCGTGGCGCTCGGAGCCGAAATCGACAAAGGCAGCCTCAAGGCTTGGTTCGATGCGAGTGATGCGGCCTTTATAGATGTTGGCCTTCTTCTGCTCGCGTGCACCGGATTCGATGTCCAGGTCGTAGAGGCGTTGGCCATCTACCAGTGCAACACGCAACTCTTCGGGTTGAGTTGCGTTAATCAGCATTCTTTTCATGTAGTACCGTCGGTTTCCGGGCTGCCGGAAACGGCGTTCGGCACACACGACTTCTCACGGTCGGTGTCAGGTGCGTCGGGAGTGGTTGGCCATTCCCGTGTCCAGCGATATGCGGCCAATTGGGCCGATATAGCGACGTACGCGTCCTGCTTGCTGTGGCTACTTAAGCACTCAGTCAGGAGGAGGAATCAACCAGCGGCTGTGGACGAGATGAAGCGTCTTGATAAAGCCTATTGCTACACAGTCCAGCGGTTGTGCATCTCCACCCTACACGTATCCCTGATAATTCGGGTGCTGCCGCGCGCAGAATCCGCAGCGGGTTGGCATTTACCGTGAGCTCCGAAAGGGGAGGTCACGCATCATGGCTAATTCAGGCGTTGTTTCCGAAGCATTCGCTCGGGGTCATCTGCAGCTGACTGCACTTTGTGAACTGGCCTTGAATGTGTGCCTGTCAGGCGAGTAAAAACTCTGCTCGACGGTGTAATTCAGGCCTCATGTCACCTGCGCTTGTTACAACTGCAAACTCCACCGTTACGTAGCGAAAGCCCCGTAGGACGGCCTCGCGTCCTGGTGAATTGCGTTGGTCAGGGCCGGTTTTTGACCGTGGTTCCTCTGTCCAGGCCGCTTTTGGCGGCGTTCGCGACTATAGCAGCAATGATTAAGTGCTTCAATTCCATAAAAATTGTTATCATCCGCGGCATGACAACTACTGCCCCTTCGACTCCAGGCGTTCAATTGCTTGAAGTCTCGCCGGAGTATGCCGGCCAACGAATCGACAATTTCCTCCTCGCCCGGCTCAAAGGCGTGCCCAAGACCTTGATTTACCGCATTTTGCGTAAAGGCGAAGTGCGCGTGAACAAAGGTCGGATCAAGCCCGAATACAAGCTGCAGGCTGGCGATATCGTGCGCGTGCCGC
Source organism: Pseudomonas sp. ZY71 (assembly GCF_036542145.1). NCBI lineage: Bacteria > Pseudomonadati > Pseudomonadota > Gammaproteobacteria > Pseudomonadales > Pseudomonadaceae > Pseudomonas > Pseudomonas sp. ZY71. Next base: position 4,914,705 of record NZ_CP144274.1, on the reverse strand, counting down.
CGGTTCGCGTGCCTGAGCGTGACGAGCCGGTGCCATTGGCCCAAGGCCTGCTGCAGCGCCTGGAAGCCTCGATTGTCTTCGAAGACAAAGCCCTGATCGTGATCAACAAGCCCGCCGGCATTGCGGTTCACGGTGGCAGCGGTCTGAATTTCGGCGTGATCGAAGCCTTTCGTCAGTTGCGTCCCGATGCCAAAGAACTGGAGTTGGTTCACCGTCTCGACCGTGACACCTCCGGCCTGCTGATGATCGCCAAAAAGCGCAGCATGTTGCGCCACTTGCACGAGCAATTGCGCGGCGATGGCGTCGACAAGCGCTACATGGCGCTGGTGCGCGGCAACTGGGCGACTTCTATCAAGAAAGTCAGCGCGCCATTGCTCAAGAGCAATCTGCGTTCCGGCGAGCGCATGGTCGAAGTCAATGACGAGGGCAAGGAAGCCCTGACCATGTTCAAGGTGCTGCGCCGCTTCGGCGATTTTGCCACCATGGTCGAGGCTAAACCGGTTACCGGTCGCACTCACCAGATTCGCGTGCACACCTTGCATGCGGGCCATTGCATTGCGGGTGACAGCAAGTATGGCGATGAGGATTTCACCAAGGAAATTCGCGATCTGGGCGGCAAGCGGCTGTTTCTGCACGCCTACATGCTGACTGTGCCGCTGCCCGATGGCGGCAAGCTGACCTTGCAGGCGCCGGTCGATGAAATGTGGGCCAAGACCGTGGAGCGATTGAGTGCGCCCATCTGATTACAAACTGCTGATTTTCGATTGGGACGGCACACTGGCCGATTCCATCCATCGGATCGTCGAGGCGATGCACTCTGCATCCGGGCGTTCTGGCTTCGAGTTGCGTGATGACTTTGCCGTCAAAGGCATCATCGGCTTGGGTCTGCCCGAGGCGATCCGTACGCTGTACCCCGAAATCAGCGATGCCGAAATGACTTTGTTTCGCGAGTATTACGCCGATCACTACATCGCTGCCGAAGCTGTGCCTTCGCCGTTGTTCGAAGGCGTAGTCGAATCGATGGCGTCGTTTCGTGAGCAGGGTTATCACCTGGCTGTCGCCACCGGCAAGAATCGTCGCGGGCTGGATCGGGTGCTCAAGGCCAATGGCTGGGAAGAATATTTCGATATCACCCGTGCTGCCGATGAAACTGCCAGCAAGCCGCACCCTCTGATGCTGGAGCAGATCCTTGCTCATTGCGGCGTGCGCGCCGAACAGGCGCTGATGGTTGGCGATTCGTCCTTCGATCTGCTGATGGCGCGTAACGCGGGGATGGACTCGGTGGCGGTCAGCTATGGCGCGCAATCGATCGAATCGCTGCAGCAGTTCGAACCGCGCCTGTCGATCGACCGTTTTTCCGAATTGCATGCCTGGCTGGAGAAGCAGGCTTAATACGTTTTTGCTGGGGTGGATGGCATGACCGACGAATGGAAAGCACCGGCCAAGGCAAGTGCCGACGACGGTGATCAGAAAAGCTGGAAGCTATTGGAAAAAACCCTGCTGGCCGGTGTGCAAGAGCAGCGGCGTTCACGGCGTTGGGGGATTTTCTTCAAGCTGCTGACGTTTGTTTACCTGTTTGTGGCGCTGATTTTGTTCACGCCGCTGATGGATATGGAAAAAAGCGCCACCCGTAGCGATAACTACACCGCGTTGATCGATGTCACCGGGGTGATCGCCGACAAGGAGCCTGCCAGCGCCGATAACATTGTCGGTAGTCTGCGCGCCGCGTTTGAAGACAAGAAGGTCAAAGGCGTCGTCCTGCGCATCAATAGCCCGGGCGGCAGTCCGGTGCAGTCGGGTTATGTGTATGACGAGATCAAGCGCCTGCGTGGCCTGCACCCGGATATCAAGGTGTATGCGGTGATTTCTGATCTGGGTGCTTCCGGTGCTTATTACATCGCCAGTGCGGCGGATCAGATCTACGCCGACAAGGCGAGTCTGGTCGGTTCGATCGGTGTGACGGCGGCCGGTTACGGTTTTGTCGGCACCATGGAGAAGCTTGGCGTTGAGCGTCGCACGTACACTTCGGGTGAACACAAGTCGTTCCTTGATCCGTTCCAGCCGCAGAAGCCGGATGAAACGGCGTTCTGGCAGACGGTGCTGGATACCACGCACAAACAGTTCATCAATAGCGTCAAGCAGGGTCGCGGGGATCGCCTGAAGGACAAAGATCATCCGGAGCTTTTTTCTGGGCTGGTCTGGTCGGGCGAGCAGGCGCTGCCGTTGGGTTTGATCGATGGGCTGGGAAATGCCAGCTCGGTGGCGCGGGATGTGATCGGCGAGAAAGAGCTGGTGGACTTCACTGTGCAGGAGTCTCCGTTTGATCGTTTCTCGAAGAAGCTCGGTGCCAGTGTTGCTGAGCAGTTGGCGATGTGGATGGGTTTCCACGGGCCTTCGTTGCGCTGATTCGTTGTAAAGATCAAAAGATCGCAGCCTGCGGCAGCTCCTACGGGGTTTTACAGTCCCCTGTAGGGGCTGCCGCAGGCCGCGATCTTTTGCTTTATGGGATCTGCACACCCTCAGCCAATAACATGTCGATCAGGCGAATCAGCGGCAGGCCGATCAGGCTGGTAGCGTCAGGCCCTTCAGTGGACTGAAACAGACTCACCCCCAACCCTTCGGCCTTGAAGCTGCCAGCGCAGTCATATGGCTGCTCAATGCGCAGGTAGCGCTCAACGCGCGCCTGATCGAGCTGACGCATGTGCACGGTAAACGGCACGCAGTCGACCTGGCATTCGCCGGTCTGGCTGTTGAGCAGCGCCAGGCCGGTCAGGAAGGTCACGCTGGCGCCGCTGGCGGCCATCAGTTGCTCGCGGGCCTTCTCAAAGGTGTGCGGCTTGCCAATGATCTGCTCGCCGAGCACGGCAACCTGGTCGGAGCCGATGATCAAGTGCGCAGGGTAACTGTCAGCCAATGCCCGGGCTTTTTGTTCGGCGAGGCGTTTGACCAGCTCGATGGCTGACTCGCCCGGACGATGGCTTTCATCGATATCCGGAGAGGAGCAGACGAACGGCAGGTGCAGGCGGGCAAGCAATTCGCGACGATAGGTCGAGCTTGAAGCGAGTAATAAAGGCAGCATTCGCGTCTCCTGAGGCAGGTGCGAATTCTAGCGGAGGCACGCAAGTGACGGACAGGGCACAATTTCCTTTGACATGGGTGGGTGCATCCCTATAATGCTGCGCCTATGTTGAATGACCCGATTCCACCTCACGTTGACCCGCGCAAATTGGCTGACCGTGGCACCACCCTTCAAGGTGAAATGCTGCTGGCCGATTTGGAGAGACTCTGCGACCCGCTTTCCGACAATGTCGGTACGGTGCAGGCGAAATTCGTTTTTGAACGAGATGAACGTAAATCTGTGGTAATCCACAGCTTTATCGACACCGAAGTCAAAATGGTTTGCCAGCGTTGTCTTGAGCTGGTCACCCTGCCGATCCACAGCGAATGCAGTTATGCTGTGGTGAAAGAGGGTGCGAATACCCAGTCGTTGCCGAAAGGTTATGACGTGCTGGAACTGGGCGAAGATCCATTGGATCTGCAGTCACTGATCGAGGAGGAGCTTCTGCTCGCCTTGCCCATTGTGCCTGCTCATCATCCGGAAGAATGCCAGCAGCCGGCGGGTCTCGATGAGCCCGAACCGAGCGAGGACGAGTCAACGCGGTCCAACCCGTTCAGTGTATTGGCGCAGTTAAAGCGTGACCCAAACGTTTAGGAGTTAATCAATTATGGCTGTTCAGCAGAACAAAAAATCCCGCTCTGCCCGTGACATGCGCCGTTCGCACGACGCTCTCGAGGCTAGCACCCTGTCTGTAGAAAAAACCACTGGTGAAGTTCACCTGCGTCACCACGTATCGCCAGAAGGCGTATACCGTGGCCGTAAAGTGATCGACAAGGGCGCTGACGAGTAATCACTTGTCCGCTCAAGTCATCGCGATTGACGCAATGGGCGGGGACTTCGGTCCCCGCAGCATTGTTCAGGCCAGCCTTGCTTGCCTTTCTGCTACGCCCTCGCTGCACCTGACCCTCGTCGGTCAACCCTCCCTTCTTGAAGAACTGATCCACGGCCAATCGGCTGCTGATCGCGCGCGCCTGACGATTGTTGCGGCCAGCGAAGTCATCACCATGGACGAAAAACCGACCCAGGCCTTGCGTGGCAAGCCGGACTCGTCGATGCGTGTCGCCCTGGAACTGGTGCGTGATGGCAAGGCTCAGGCCTGTGTCAGCGCCGGCAATACCGGGGCGTTGATGGCGCTATCGCGATTCGTGCTGAAGACGTTGCCGGGTATTGATCGTCCGGCGATGGTTGCCGCGATTCCGACGCAGAAGGGCTATTGCCAGTTGCTCGATCTGGGCGCCAACGTCGATTGCAGTGCTGAGCATTTGCTGCAGTTTGCGGTGATGGGCTCGGTGGCGGCGCAGACGCTGGGTATCCATCGCCCGCGTGTTGCGCTGCTGAATATCGGCACCGAAGACATCAAGGGTAATCAGCAGGTCAAGCTCGCGGCGACGCTGTTGCAGGCTGCTCGCGGTATCAACTACATCGGCTTCATCGAAGGCGACGGTTTGTATCGTGGCGAGGCCGATGTCGTGGTGTGTGACGGTTTCGTCGGCAACATCCTGCTCAAGTCCAGCGAAGGCCTGGCGACGATGATTGCTGCGCGCATCGAAGCGCTGTTCAAAAAGAATCTGGTCTCCCGTGCAGTGGGGGCTTTGGCATTGCCGTTGATGAAGCGTTTGCAGGCGGATCTGGCGCCGGCGCGACACAACGGCGCAAGCTTTCTCGGCTTGCAGGGTATCGTCGTGAAAAGTCACGGTTCGGCCGGGGTTCAGGGCTTTCAGAGTGCTATTTCGCGCGCGCTGATCGAGATTCAGGAGAACCTGCCTGAGCGCCTTCACGGTCGTCTGGAGGATCTGTTGTCTTAGGCGTTTTCGTCGGACAATGCTTAAATGTGACCGCCCGGTTCAAAGGGCCATCCAACTGTCAGTTTCTTGCGTCCCCAAGCGGGGCGTCATTTTCCGACGACAAGATCATTAGGGGCTTGTTACATGTCTGCTTCCCTCGCATTCGTCTTTCCAGGACAAGGTTCGCAGTCCCTCGGCATGCTGGCCGAGCTGGGCGCGGAATATCCGTTGATCCTCGAAACTTTCAAAGAAGCCTCTGAGGCTCTGGGTTATGACCTGTGGGCACTGACCCAGCAGGGCCCGGAAGAACTGCTCAATCAAACCCATAAAACCCAACCGGCCATTCTGACCGCTTCGATCGCTCTGTGGCGCCTGTGGCTGGCTGAAGGTGGTGCGCGCCCGGCATTCGTTGCCGGTCACAGCCTGGGTGAATACAGCGCGCTGGTTGCCGCTGGCAGCCTGACGCTGGCGGACGCGGTGAAGCTCGTTGAGCGTCGCGGTCAGTTGATGCAGGAAGCGGTTCCGGCCGGGCAGGGCGGCATGGCTGCCATTCTCGGTCTGGAAGACGCTGATGTACTGGCTGCCTGCGCCGAAGCTGCGCAGGGTGAAGTGGTCAGCGCCGTCAACTTCAACTCGCCGGGCCAGGTGGTGATTGCCGGTGCCAAGGCTGCGGTCGAGCGCGCCATCGAAGGCTGCAAGGCGCGTGGTGCCAAGCGTGCCATGCCGTTGCCGGTGAGCGTGCCGTCACACTGCGAGCTGATGCGTCCGGCCGCTGAGCGCTTCGCCGAATCCATTGCTGCCATCGACTGGCAGGCGCCGCAGATCCCGGTAGTACAGAACGTCAGCGCGCAAGTGCCGGCCGATCTGGAAACCCTCAAGCGTGATCTGCTCGAACAATTGTACAAGCCAGTGCGCTGGGTCGAGTCGGTACAGACTCTCGCTGCCAAGGGCGCGACCAATCTGGTCGAATGCGGCCCGGGTAAAGTCCTGGCCGGTCTGAACAAGCGTTGCGCCGAAGGCGTGGCGACATCCAACCTCAATACCCCAGACGCTTTCGCTGCCGCTCGTGCAGCGCAAGCCTGAATCAGGAGAAACTTGCATGAGTCTGCAAGGTAAAGTTGCACTGGTCACCGGTGCAAGCCGCGGCATTGGTCAGGCTATCGCGCTGGAACTGGGTCGTCAGGGCGCCATTGTTGTTGGCACCGCGACCTCCGCTTCGGGTGCTGAGCGCATTGCTGCGACCCTGAAGGAAAACGGTATTCAAGGCACTGGCCTTGAGCTGAACGTCACCAGCGACGAATCGGTCAGCGCGGTGCTGGCAAGCATTCAGGAGCAGTTTGGTGCGCCAGTGGCGATCCTGGTCAATAATGCCGGCATCACCCGCGATAACCTGATGATGCGCATGAAAGACGACGAGTGGTACGACGTGATCGATACCAACCTGAACAGTCTGTTCCGCCTGTCCAAGGGCGTTTTGCGCGGCATGACCAAGGCGCGTTGGGGCCGAATTATCAGTATTGGCTCGGTAGTGGGTGCCATGGGCAACGCTGGCCAAGTAAACTATGCAGCCGCCAAGGCCGGTCTGGAAGGTTTCAGCCGTGCAATGGCGCGTGAAGTCGGTTCGCGTTCGATTACGGTCAACTCGGTAACCCCAGGGTTTATCGACACCGATATGACCCGCGAGCTGCCTGAAGCACAGCGTGAAGCCTTGCAGACGCAGATTCCGCTGGGTCGTCTGGGACAAGCTCAAGAGATCGCGTCTGTGGTCGCTTTTCTTGCATCCGACGGTGCGGCATACGTCACTGGGGCTACAATCCCGGTGAACGGTGGGATGTACATGTAAGTAAAATGTGACGGATTGCTTCAAAAAAATGTCATACGAGCTGTCTAAAATCCGTTATAAAGCTGCAATCTATTTATAGGCAGAGGGCTGCAGGGTTTGAGGAGTGAAGCTTTCAGTTGAAAAACTGAAAAGTCTTTCTATACACTTACCCACTGGCCAGCTGCCTGAATTTGTCCATTAGGAGTGAAAACAAGGTATGAGCACCATCGAAGAGCGCGTCAAGAAAATCGTTGCCGAGCAACTGGGTGTTAAAGAAGAAGAAGTGGTCAACACCGCTTCCTTCGTAGAAGACCTGGGTGCCGACTCCCTTGACACCGTTGAGCTGGTGATGGCTCTGGAAGAGGAATTCGAGACCGAAATCCCTGACGAAGAAGCTGAGAAGATCACTACTGTACAAGCTGCAATCGACTACGTTACTAGCCACCAGGCGTAATAGTTTGTAATCGTTGTTTGCTGTCATGGAAAAACCGCACTGCCATCATGGCGTGCGGTTTTTTCTTTAGGCCTGATGCAAAGTCGTCGTCATTTGAAAAAGGAGAGTGCTGTGTCGCGTAGACGCGTCGTAGTCACCGGTATGGGTATGTTGTCGCCACTGGGCACGGATGTGCCGAGCAGTTGGCAGGGCATTCTGGCTGGCCGCAGTGGCATTGGTCTGATCGAACACACCGACCTTTCTGCCTATTCCACCCGCTTTGGCGGCTCGGTAAAGGGCTTCAATGTCGAGGAATACCTGTCGGTCAAGGAAGCGCGCAAGCTCGACCTGTTCATTCAGTACGGCCTCGCCGCAGGCTTTCAAGCCGTGCGCAACGCCGGTCTGGAAGTCACTGACGCCAACCGTGAACGCATTGGCGTGGCCATGGGTTCGGGGATCGGCGGTCTGACCAATATCGAAGAAACCAGCCGTACTCTGCATGAGACGGGCCCGCGTCGAATCTCGCCATTCTTCGTGCCAGGCTCGATCATCAATATGATTTCCGGTTTTCTGTCCATCCACCTGGGTGCACAGGGACCTAACTACGCTATCGCCACCGCATGTACCACCGGTACGCACTGCATTGGCATGGCCGCGCGCAACATCATGTACGACGAAGCCGACGTGATGATTGCCGGCGGTGCCGAAATGGCCGCTTGCGGTCTGGGCATGGGCGGCTTCGGCGCGTCCCGTGCGCTGTCGACGCGCAATGACGAACCAACCCGCGCCAGCCGTCCCTGGGACAAGGGCCGTGATGGCTTCGTCCTGTCCGACGGTGCCGGTGCCCTGGTTCTCGAAGAGCTGGAGCACGCCAAGGCGCGCGGTGCGACCATCTACGCCGAGCTGATCGGCTTCGGCACCAGCGGCGATGCGTTCCACATGACCTCGCCACCGGCCGACGGCGCCGGTGCCGCACGCTGCATCACCAATGCGTTGCGCGATGCGAAGATCAACGTCGATCAAGTGCAGTACATCAACGCTCACGGCACTTCGACCCCGGCCGGCGACCTCGCCGAAGCCAATGCGATCAAAACCGTGTTCGGTGATCACGCCTACAAACTGGCGGTCAGCTCGACCAAGTCGATGACAGGTCACCTGCTGGGTGCGGCGGGCGCAGTCGAAGCGATCTTCAGCGTGCTGGCGATCAACAGCCAGGTAGCACCGCCGACCATCAACCTCGATGAGCCGGACGAAGGCTGCGATCTCGATTTCGTGCCGCACACTGCGCGCAACATGGATATCGATGTCGTGCTGTCCAACTCCTTCGGTTTTGGCGGTACCAACGGCACCTTGGCTTTCCGCCGGTTCGCAGGCTGATGGACAGCTGGGTCGACGGTCAACCGGCTGACGCTCTGTCGCTGAAAGATCGCGGCCTGGCTTACGGCGATGGTCTGTTCGAGACCATCGCCGTGCGTAGCGGCCAGCCGATCCTGCTGGATCGACACCTGACGCGCCTGGCCGACGGCTGCTCGCGTCTGGCCATCGCGGCGGATATCGAACTGATCCGTCACGAGCTGCTGAGCTATGCGGCAGCGATGGGCGAGGGCGTGCTCAAGCTCATCCTCACCCGTGGCGATGGTTTGCGCGGTTATGCGCCCGACCCGACGGCGCCGGGCCGCCGCATTCTGCAAGGCAATCCTCCTGCGGCTTATCCTGCTGTGCATGCTGAACAAGGCGTCCGCCTGTTCCCGTGCAGCACCCGCCTGGCCAAGCAGCCGTTACTCGCCGGACTCAAACACCTCAATCGCCTTGAACAGGTTCTCGCCCGTGCCGAATGGCAGGACAGTGAACATGCCGAAGGCTTGATGCTCGATCAGGTCGGTCGAGTGATCGAAGGTGTATTCAGTAATCTGTTTCTGGTGCGTGACGGCGTGCTGATCACTCCGGACCTGAAGCGCTGTGGCGTCGCCGGTGTGATGCGCGCCGAAATATTGTTTCAGGCCGAGTCATTGGCCATCCCCACGCAAATCGCCGACATCAGCCTCGATCAGCTGCAATGGGCTGATGAAGTGTTTGTCTGCAATAGCGTGTATGGCGTCTGGCCGGTACGCGCCTGTGCTGCACTGAGCTGGCCGGTTGGCCCGCTCACCCGTAAACTGCAAACCATTGCCCGCGCCCTACTGGATGCCTGATTTGTGAGACGTAAACTTTTGCTGCTGCTGGAAACCGGACTGGTTCTGGCAGGGCTGTTGATGGGCGCCAGCGCCTGGAAGATTCACTCTGCACTGGAACAGCCTCTGAACATCACGCAGGAAGAACTGCTGGATGTGCCGAAAGGCTCCACTCCGACCCGTACGTTCCTTTCCCTCGAAACCGATGGCGTCATCAAGGACGCGTTCTGGTTGCGGGTTTACTGGCGTTTCAATCTCGCCGGCACGCCGATTCACAGCGGTGAATACCGCATGCAGCCGGGCATGACCGTCAATGGTCTGATCGACTTGTGGAAGCGTGGCGAAGTGGTGCAGTACAGCCTGACGCTGGTCGAGGGCTGGAATTTCCATCAAGTGCGCGCCGCCTTGGCCAAAGATGAAAAGATCGAACAGACCCTGAACGGTTTGAGCGACAGCGACGTCATGGCGAAGATTGGTCATAAAGGGTTGTTCCCGGAAGGCCGTTTCTTCCCCGATACCTACCGCTTCGTGCGTGGCATGTCTGATGCCGAGTTGCTGAAGAAAGCCTTTGACCGCCTCGATGAAGTTCTGGCGAAAGAGTGGGAGAGTCGTTCTGCCGATGTGCCGTACACCGAACCTTATCAAGCGCTGATCATGGCGTCGCTGGTCGAGAAGGAAACCGGCGTGCCGCAGGAGCGTGGGCAAATTGCCGGTGTCTTCGTGCGTCGCATGGCTCTGGGCATGCAGCTGCAGACCGATCCGACCGTCATCTATGGTCTGGGCGATCGCTACACCGGCAAGTTGACCCGTGCACATCTGAAAGAGCCGACGGCGTATAACACTTACGTGATCCCCGGCCTGCCGCCGACGCCGATCGCGATGGTTGGCCGCGAAGCGATTCACGCGGCATTGAACCCGGTGGACGGCACCAGCCTGTACTTTGTTGCGCGTGGTGACGGCAGTCATGTGTTCTCTGACGATCTCGATGCGCACAACAATGCGGTGCGTGAGTATCAGCTCAAGCGCCGTGCGGATTACCGCTCCAGCCCTGCGCCAGCGGTAACGCCTGAAGCGGCTCCCGCTGCCGAGGATGCGATTCCTGCGGCCTCTCCGGACACAGCGCCAGAGTCGATGCCACAAGTTGCACCACAGGAGCCAGCGCCGACTCCAGAAGCCGCCGCCCCACAAAATACGCAATGACGTTGATTAAGGACTGCCTGTGACTGGCTTGTTTATTACTCTTGAAGGCCCTGAAGGCGCCGGCAAAAGCACCAACCGCGAATACCTCGCCGAGCGCCTGCGCGCCGCCGGTATCGAAGTGGTGCTGACCCGCGAGCCCGGTGGCACGCCGCTGGCCGAGCGGATCCGCGAAGTGCTGCTGGCGCCGGCCGACGAAGTCATGAATCCGGACGCCGAGCTGTTGCTGGTGTTTGCTGCGCGTGCCCAGCATCTGGCAGAGGTGATTCGACCGGCCATGGCCCGAGGCGCGGTGGTGCTGTGTGATCGCTTTACCGATTCCACTTACGCCTATCAGGGCGGCGGTCGCGGTCTGTCGCTGGAGCGTATCGCCGCGCTGGAAACCTTTGTGCAAGGCGATCTGCGCCCGGATCTGACACTGATTTTCGATCTGCCGGTGGAAATCGGTCTGGCCCGCGCCAGTGCCCGTGGTCGTCTGGATCGTTTTGAACTGGAAGGCCGGGCATTTTTCGAAGCCGTGCGCAGCGCGTTCCTCAAACGCGCCGAAGCCGATCCTGCGCGTTATGTGCGCATCGATGCCGGTCAGCCACTGGTCAAGGTTCAACAATCGCTGGATACCCTGATTCCTAACTTGCTGGAGCTGGCCCGTGGCTGAGGCCTATCCATGGCAGGACAGCCTCTGGCAGCAACTGGCCGGGCGTAAGCAGCACGCGCACGCCTATCTGCTGCACGGGCCGGCCGGTATCGGCAAGCGCGCGTTGGCCGAGCGCCTGATGGCCAGCCTCTTGTGTCAGCGGCCGACGCCGGAAGCCTGCGGCGAATGCAAATCCTGCCTGCTGCTCAAGGCTGGCAGCCACCCGGATAATTACATCCTCGAACCGGAAGAAGCCGACAAGGCGATCAAGGTCGATCAGGTGCGCGATCTGGTCAGCTTCGTGGTGCAGACCGCGCAGCTCGGCGGGCGCAAGGTGGTGCTGATCGAGCCGGTCGAGTCGATGAACATCAACGCCGCCAACGCCTTGCTCAAGAGCCTTGAAGAACCGTCCGGCGACACGGTTCTGCTGTTGGTCAGCCACCAGACCAGTCGTCTGCTGCCCACTATCAAGAGCCGTTGCGTGCAGCAGGCCTGTCCGTTGCCGGGCGAGGCGATGAGCCTGCAATGGCTGGCTCAGGCGCTGCCGGACTGCTCGGAAGAAGAACGAGTCGAACTGCTGACGCTGGCCGCCGGCTCGCCGTTGATGGCGGTCAGTCTGCAATCGCAGGGCGTGCGCGAACAGCGTGCGCAAGTGGTCGAAGGCGTGAAGAAGTTGCTCAAGCAGCAGCAATCGCCGACGCAACTGGCGGAAGAATGGAAAAGCATTCCGATGCTGCGGCTGTTCGACTGGTTCTGCGATTGGTCGAGCCTGATCCTGCGTTATCAATTGACTCAGGATGAAGCCGGCCTCGGTCTGACCGATATGCGTAAAGTCGTGCAGTACCTGGCGCAGAAAAGTGCGCAAGGCAAAGTCCTCGAAATTCAGGACTGGATTCTCGCCCAGCGCCAGAAAGTCCTGAGCAAGGCCAACCTCAACCCGGCCTTGCTGCTGGAAGCGTTGTTGGTGCAATGGGCGGGATTGCCTGGCCAAAGATAAGAATGTGTACCTAGACTCTGAACATCAGCAGTGGAGGTCAACATGAATGAATCTGTCAGCCCGGGGCCGCGTAACGGCATTTTGTCCCTGACCATCAAGGACAAGTCGGTGCTCTACGCCGCCTACATGCCGTTCATCAAGAACGGTGGCCTGTTCATCCCGACCAACAAGAGCTACAAGTTAGGCGACGAGGTGTTCATGCTGCTCAACCTGATGGACGAGGCCGAGAAGATTCCGGTGGCCGGCAAAGTCGCCTGGATCACCCCGAAAGGGGCGCAAGGCAATCGCGCTGCCGGTGTCGGCGTGCAGTTCAACGACGGCGACAACACCGCGCGCAGTCGCATCGAAACCCATCTGGCCGGAGCGCTTAAATCCGACCGTCCCACTCATACGATGTAAGTAGCCGTCTTTTTTATGCTCGTAGATTCCCATTGTCACCTTGATCGCCTCGACCTCGCCGCCCATGACGGCTCGCTGGATGCTGCACTCGATGCGGCCCGTGAGCGCGGAGTAGGGCACTTCCTGTGTATCGGCGTGAGTGCCGACAACGCCGCCGACGTCAAAGCCCTGGCTGAGCGTTATGACGATGTCGATTGTTCGGTCGGCGTGCATCCGCTCGATGTGCAACCCGGCGCGGCACCGGCGCTGGATTGGCTGTTGCACGAACTCAATCACCCGAAAGTGGTGGCGATCGGTGAAACCGGTCTGGATTATCACTACGAACCGGAAGCCGCCGAGCTGCAGCAGGAGTCGTTCCGTCTACACCTGCAAGCGGCCCAGCAGACTGGCAAACCGGTGATCATCCACACCCGTGGCGCCCGTGCCGATACCCTTGAATTGCTGCGCGAAGCGGCGTTGCCTCAGGCCGGTGTGCTGCATTGCTTCACCGAAGACTGGGATATGGCCAAGGCTGCACTGGACATGGGTTATTACATTTCCCTGTCGGGCATCGTCACCTTCCGCAATGCCGATGCGTTGCGCGATGTCGCGAGCAAGGTCCCGGCGGATCGCCTGCTGGTGGAAACCGATTCACCGTATCTGGCGCCGATCCCTTATCGCGGCAAGCCCAACCTGCCGCAGTACGTGCGCGAAGTGGCTGAATTCCTGGCGATGCTGCGCGGTGAGAACTACGAGCGTTTTGCCGAACAGACCACTGAGAACTTCAAGCGGCTGTTCCCGCTGGCGAGTGTTAAATCTGCCCTGTAAGCGCTAGCCAAATCGCAGGCAAAAAAAACCCGGGTTCTGGGGGGTGAATCCGGGTTAAGACCATTAGGAGTAAAACAAAGGCACGCGGTCCCTTGGTACCTTTATCGGCGCGACACTTGGGGGAGATGTCGCCCGACAGTTCAAGTATTGATCAGTCTGGCGTGCAGTCCAGTTAGCCGGTCGGGGTTTTTAAACAAATTTGGAATACGTTCGCTTCAGTTGAGTTCTCATTGCGCCCAAAACGTTCTCAAAATGAACAAGAAACACAGATATGGTCGGATGATCCGTGCATTTTTGCGCAAGTTAGGCATAATACGCGGCTTCGAATTTTGACCCTTCAGACCTTTTCTTATGCACAAAGAACCTCGTAAGGTCCGTGAGTTTCGTCGCCGCGAGCAAGAAATTCTCGATACCGCGCTCAAGCTGTTCCTCGACCAAGGTGAAGACAGTGTCACCGTCGAGATGATTGCTGATGCCGTGGGTATCGGCAAAGGCACGATCTACAAGCACTTCAAATCCAAGGCCGAGATCTATCTGCGCCTGATGCTCGATTACGAGCGCGATTTGAACGAGCTGCTGCATTCGGCCGATGTCGACAAGGACAAGGAAGCGCTGTCCCGCGCCTACTTCGAATTCCGCATGCGCGACCCGCAGCGCTATCGCCTGTTCGACCGTCTCGAAGAGAAGGTCGTTAAAGGCAATCAGGTGCCGGAAATGGTCGAGGAGCTGCACAAGATCCGTGCCTCGAACTTCGAACGCCTGACCCTGCTGATCAAGGGCCGCATCAGCGAAGGCAAGCTCGAAGACGTGCCGCCGTACTTCCACTACTGCGCATCCTGGGCGCTGGTGCACGGCGCTGTGGCGCTGTATCACTCGCCGTTCTGGAGCAATGTGCTGGAAGATCAGGAAGGTTTCTTCCAGTTCCTGATGGACATCGGCGTGCGCATGGGCAACAAGCGCAAGCGCGACCCGGAAACGCCGAGCAGCTGAGCCATTCAGCTGCCTTATTGCGCCATTATTTCGCTACATGTCGCAGTACCGCAGGAATATACTCAGGCATAGGGCTTGCTAAAACTTGATTTGTGAGTCAAGTTTTAGCGGCTCGAAATTCTTTCGCCGGAGTGATCATGATCGTTGACCGTCAAGGCAGGCGTTTTCGCAATTTGCGCATCAGCCTGACCTCAGCCTGCAATTACGCGTGTACCTACTGCGTGCCCAACGGCAAGCGGCTGGTGGCTGCGCAGGATGAACTGTCGGCCGAAGCCATGGCCCGCGGCGTGGCGTATCTGATCGAAGCCGCCGGCATCGAACGGCTGCGCATTACTGGCGGCGAGCCGCTGGTCAGCCCCAAACTCGAATCGTTCATGACCGCCGTCGGCAAGATGGGCCTGGACGACATCAGCCTGACCACCAACGGTCAACTCCTCGCGAAAAAACTCCCGCTGCTGGTGGATGCCGGTCTGCGCCGGATCAACGTGTCCCTCGATACCCTCGACGCCAGCGCGTTCCGCAGCATCGCCCGTGGTGGCGATCTGGCCACGGTGCTCGATGGCATGGATCAGGCGAAAGCGGCGGGGATGAAGATCAAGGTCAACATGGTGCCGTTGCGCGGGCAGAACCTTGATCAAGTCATGCCGCTGCTGGATTACTGTCTGGAGCGTGGATACGAATTGCGCTTCATCGAGCTGATGCGCATGGGTCACTTGGCCAAGGACAACAATGCGTTCCTGCAACAGTTCGTCAGCCTGCAACAGCTGCTGGCGTTGATTGGCGAGCGTTATGAGTACGCGCAAACCGACGCACCAGTGGATGCTACGGCCGTGCGTTACGCAATTCCCGGTCTTGGCAATTTTGGTGTGATCGCCAACGAGAGCGTGCCGTTCTGCCGGACGTGCTCGCGCTTGCGCCTGTCGTCGACCGGTTGGCTGCATGGCTGCCTGTCCTCGAGTAACCGCCACTATGTCGGTGATCTGCTCGACAAGCCGCGCCATCAGGCGTTGCCGGCGCTCCAGCGTTTGCTGGTCAAAGCGTTGGGCGACAAGCAGGAGGTGGCGTTCTCCGGTGGCGCGACAGTGATGAAAATTATCGGCGGCTGATCAACCGCTTTCGCGAGCAGGCTCGCTCCCACCTTGGAATGTATTCCCCCTGTGGGAGCGAGCCTGCTCGCGAATACGATTTAACCATCAACAAATTTCTTGAGCTGGCGCAAAAGCTGCATCCAACGGCCATTCGCCGGTTTTCCGTCACCGGCCTCTGGAGGAATAGGATGCGTAGCCTGGTTTTGCTGCTGGCCGTTTTGGCGCTTGGCGGCTGTATGACTGTCAGCGATATGGCCGAAGGCACTCGCTATCAGATGAGCGACGCGGGCCTGCTCGATCACAGCGACAGCCGCCGCGTGAACAACTTCCGCATTCAGCCGGACTCGTTCATCTACATCGCCCAGGGCGCCTTTGCGCCGCCGGGTGGTTCCTACCCGCGCCCCAACGTCGTGGCTGAAGAAGCCTTCAAGGGCTTCGTCGAATACTTCCCGATGGTCCGCCGTGCTCGCGCGCCGGAAGGCCTCGATCAGGCGATGGGCGAAGCTCGCGATGCCGGTGCGCACTATCTGCTGTACACCCGTTTCGCCAAGGCTGACGACCGCATCGGCAACTCTGATGAGTGGCTTGATGAGGAGGCGGTTGATCGTCTCGGCATCGACGGCGGCGTGATTCAGATCATGTTGATCGAGACCAGCACCCAGTATTTGATTGATACTGCACGGATCAAGAGTCGTGGCGGTTTACTGACGTTCCACGACAGCAAGCCCGAAGACCTGATCGGCCCGCCGCTGGCACAGTACGCGCGCAGCCTGTTGGGAGTCGGCGACCAATAATTCAAGGAGAACGCCATGAGTGGCCCGCAAAAAGCCAATGACCTGTTGGGACAGATCCCCAAAACCAAAGGCTTGCCGCCGGTGCACTTGTGGAACCCGGACTTCTGCGGCGACATCGACATGCGCATCGCCCGCGACGGCACCTGGTATTACCTGGGTACGCCGATCGGGCGCAAGCCGATGGTCAAGTTGTTCTCAACGATCATGCGCCGCGATGGCGATGATTATTTCCTGATCACCCCGGTCGAGAAGGTCGGGATCAAGGTCGACGATGCGCCGTTCGTGGCGATTGCGGTCGAGGTTGAAGGCGAAGGGGAGGCGCAGCTGTTGCGCTTCACCACCAACGTTGATGAAACCGCCGAGGCCGGGCCTGAGCATCCGATTCGGGTCGAGATTGATCCTACGACGCAAGAACCCGCACCCTACGTACATGTGCGTACCAACCTTGAAGCGCTGATTCATCGCAATGTGTTCTACCAACTGGTGGAACTGGCGGTGAGCCGCGAAATCGACGGGCAGCGTTGGCTTGGCGTGTGGAGCGGCGGCGAGTTCTTTCGCATCGGCCTGGAACCCTGAAACACAACCCCTTGTAGGAGTGAGCCTGCTCGCGATAGCGGTGGATCAGTCAATACTTATGGTGACTGACATACCGCTATCGCGAGCAGGCTCACTCCTACACTGATTTGTGTTCCTGCAGTAAATCCTTATTGACGCGCAATCGTATGATGATTAGCTTGATCACCCATCGCGATCCGCTTTGAGGTGTTCATGTCCAGCAGCTTTCATGCGTCGACCGTTGACTGGCTGGGTAGCTGGATCGCCGCTGGCCAGGTCAAACCCGGGCAGACCATCAAGGTCGAGGCCGATCTGGGCGAACAGCTCGGCGTCAGCCGCACGGTCATCCGCGAAGCGATCAAAACCCTCGTCGCCAAAGGCATGCTCGAAGTCGGGCCGAAGGTCGGCACCCGCGTGCTGCCGGTACGGCGCTGGAATCTGTTTGATCCACAAGTGGTCGGTTGGCTTTCGCGCAACGGCTTGCCGGAAAACTTCGTCGATGACTTGCTCGACCTGCGCCGCACCATAGAGCCGATGGCCGTGCGCTGGGCATGCGAGCGGGCGACCCTGGAACAGATCGAAGCGGTGCAACTGGCCTATAACGCCCTTGAGCATGCGGTCGACAGCGGCATCGATTACAACCGCGCCGATCAGGTCTTCCACGAATGCATTCTCGCCGCCAGCCATAACCAATTCATTGAACAAATGGTCCCGGCGCTCGGCGCGTTGCTCGCTGTGTCGTTTGAAGTTTCTGCGGCCGACCCGGATGAACTGCGCCGCACTTTGCCGATCCACAAAGACATGGCCGACGCCATCGCCGCCCGGGATTCTGCGCGGGGCGTGTGGGCGTGCATGACCCTGATCGACAACGCAGACCTGGCGATCAAACGCTTTTACCCGAAAGTCATGGCCGACAAAAAAGCCGGCTAACACCCAGATCCCCTGTGGGAGTGAGCCTGCTCGCGATAGCGGTAGATCAGTCGCATTGACGTCAACTGACACTACGCCATCGCGAGCAGGCTCACTCCTACAGAAAATCACAAGAACAATGGAGACTGTTATATGCCGTGGACCGCCCTGACCCAACACCGCGCCCAGCTCGGTGAAGGCCCGTTCTGGGACGCGCCAACCCAGGCGCTGTACTGGGTCGATATCGCCGGCAAACAGGCCCTGCGTCTGATCGGCCAGAACGTGCAGATCTGGCAAATGCCCGAGCACGTTTCCGCGTTCATCCCCTGCGCCAGCGGCGATGCGCTGGTGACCCTGAGCAGCGGCGTCTACCGCCTCGATCTCGACTCCCCAGGCCTCGAACCGCGCCTGACACTTTTCTGCGTCGCCGACCCGCAGCCCGGCAATCGTCCCAACGAAGCCCGCTGCGATGGCCAAGGTCGTCTGTGGCTCGGCACCATGCAAAACAACATCGGCGAGCAGGGCGAAGATCTGCCGATCACCCGTCGTTCCGGTGGTCTGTTCCGGATCGATCCGGATAAACGTGTGACGCCGTTGTTGCGCGGCCTGGGTATTCCCAACACGCTGCTGTGGAGCGATGACGGCACCACAGTTCTGTTCGGCGACAGTCTCGATAGCACGCTGCACCGCTATTTCATTCACACCGACGGCAATCTCGATGTCGCGCAAGTCTGGTATGGCCCCGATCAGCAGGGCGGCCCGGACGGTTCGGCGATGGACGCCGAAGGCTATATCTGGAATGCCCGCTGGGATGGCAGTTGCCTGCTGCGGCTGACGCCGGATGGCAAAGTTGATCGCAGAATCGATCTACCGGTCAGCCGCCCGACCAGTTGTGTGTTCGGCGGCGAAGACCTCAAAACCCTGTTCATCACCAGCGCCCAGAGCCCGCACAACCATCCATTGGATGGTGCAGTGCTGTCGATGCGCGTGGATGTCGCAGGAAAACTCTGTACGCGCTTTGCGGATTAAATCCCAAAATATGGGATGCAAAATTATATATTGAGATTATTTGGCGGTCGGGTTTATAGTCGGCTCCAGCAGTAACACGCACTCACACTTAAAAAGAACAAAACAGGTGAAGTGATGCAGCGAATGTCTATCGCACTCCCGCGTGGAGTCCGCGTCTCGCAACGGCTCGATGCCGTCGGCCGCGCCTGCCTGTTTCGTTCAAACCGCCTTCCAGACCGGACATCGGCAGATGCCCGGTTTTTTTGTGCCTGCGAAACAGGAGTCCTGATCCATGGCTGAACCCCTTTCCCTGCCGCCGGTGCCCGCGCCGCCGAAGGGCGCGCGTCTGAAAAACAAGGTCGTGCTGCTGACCGGCGCCGCGCAAGGCATTGGCGAAGCAATCGTCGCGGCCTTCGCCTCGCAGCAAGCGAAGCTGGTGATCAGCGATATCCAGGCTGAGAAAGTCGAGCAGGTTGCCGCGCACTGGCGTGGGCAAGGCTATGACGTGCAGGCGCTGAAGGCGGATGTCTCGCGTCAGTCTGATCTGCATGCCATGGCCAAACGCGCTGTTGAACTGCATGGGCGCATCGAAGTGCTGGTCAACTGCGCCGGGGTCAACGTATTCCGCGACCCTCTGGAGATGACCGAAGAAGACTGGCGTCGCTGCTTCGCCATCGATCTGGACGGCGCCTGGTTTGGCTGCAAAGCGGTGCTGCCGCAGATGATCGAGCAGGGCGTTGGCAGCATCATCAACATCGCCTCGACCCATTCCAGTCACATCATTCCTGGCTGCTTCCCGTACCCGGTGGCCAAGCACGGTTTGCTCGGCCTGACCCGCGCACTCGGCATCGAATACGCCGCGAAGGGGATTCGCGTCAACGCCATCGCGCCGGGCTATATCGAAACGCAACTGAACGTCGATTACTGGAACGGTTTCGCCGACCCGCACGCCGAGCGTCAGCGTGCTTTCGATCTGCACCCGCCGAAACGCATCGGTCAGCCGCTGGAAGTGGCGATGACTGCGGTGTTTCTGGCCAGTGATGAGGCGCCGTTCATCAATGCTGCATGCATCACCATCGATGGTGGGCGCTCGGTGATGTACCACGACTGAGCACAGTGGCTTTCATGCGGATAAATCCGTTTGCAATCCAATCATCATACGATATGACTATTGTCAGAAGATTTTGCAGGAACACGCTTTAACGCTTTTCAAACATTGCTCAAAAAAAATAACAAGGAGTCAGCTTATGAAACGTCGTTTCGGGATTCGTACCCTGTGCAGTACCGCCCTGGCGGTTACCGCGTTCAGCCTGAGCAGTGCGCTGCTCGCTGCCGACACCGTGAAAATCGGTTTCCTGGTCAAACAGGCGGAAGAACCGTGGTTCCAGACCGAGTGGGCCTTTGCCGAGAAAGCCGCCAAGGACAAGGGCTTCGAACTGATCAAGATCGCAGTGCCGGATGGCGAGAAAACCCTGTCGGCCATCGACAGCCTTGCCGCCAACGGTGCCAAGGGCTTTGTGATCTGCCCGCCGGACGTCTCGCTCGGCCCGGCGATCATGGCCAAAGCCAAACTCAATGACCTGAAGGTGATTGCTGTCGACGACCGTTTCGTCGACGCCAACGGCAAGTTCATGGAAGACGTGCCATACCTCGGCATGGCCGCGTTCGAAGTCGGTCAGAAACAGGGCAACGCCATGGTCGCCGAAGCGAAGAAGCGTAACTGGGACTGGAAAGACACCTACGCGGTGGTCAACACCTACAACGAACTCGACACCGGCAAGAAGCGCACCGACGGTTCGGTGAAATCCCTGGAAGACGCCGGTATGCCGAAGGATCACATTCTGTTCGCCGCGCTGAAAACCCTCGACGTACCGGGCAGCATGGACGCCACTAACTCGGCGTTGGTGAAACTGCCGAGCGCGGCGAAAAACCTGATCATTGGCGGCATGAACGACAACACCGTGCTCGGCGGCGTGCGCGCCACCGAAGCCGCCGGTTTTGCCGCGGCCAACGTGATCGGTATCGGCATCAACGGCACCGACGCCATCGGCGAACTGAAGAAACCTAACAGCGGGTTCTTTGGCTCGATGCTGCCAAGCCCGCACATCGAAGGCTACAAGACCGCAGAGATGATGTACGAGTGGGTGACCACCGGCAAAGAACCGCCGAAGTACACCGCGATGGACGACGTCACCCTGATCACCCGCGAGAACTTCAAGCAAGAGCTGGAAAAAATCGGCCTGTGGAACTGATGCCGCGACGGCCCGGGCAGCCGGGCCGTGTTTCGGTGTGAAGAGGTGGCTTTATGCACGCGCAAGTACAAACACAACAACACAGCGCCAGCGGCAGCCTGCGCTTCAACGGGATCGGCAAAACCTTTCCCGGAGTGAAGGCGCTGGACGCGATCAGTTTCGTCGCCCATCCGGGGCAGGTTCACGCCTTGATGGGCGAGAACGGCGCCGGCAAGTCGACCC
Organism: Pseudomonas sp. ZY71; assembly: GCF_036542145.1. NCBI lineage: Bacteria > Pseudomonadati > Pseudomonadota > Gammaproteobacteria > Pseudomonadales > Pseudomonadaceae > Pseudomonas > Pseudomonas sp. ZY71. The sequence goes on along the minus strand of NZ_CP144274.1, from coordinate 4,893,525 downwards.
TGCTGAAGATCCTCGGTGGTGCTTACATCCCGAGCAGTGGCGAGTTGCAGATCGGCGAGCAGACCATGGCGTTCAAGTCGACGGCTGACAGCATCGGCAGCGGTGTCGCGGTGATTCACCAGGAGCTGCATCTGGTGCCGGAAATGACCGTCGCCGAGAACCTGTTTCTCGGCCATCTGCCGGCCAGTTTCGGTTTGATCAATCGCGGCGCGCTGCGCCAGCAAGCGTTGAATTGCCTTAAAGGTCTGGCCGATGAAATCGATCCGCAGACCAAAGTCGGGCGCTTGTCCCTCGGCCAGCGGCAATTGGTGGAAATCGCCAAAGCGCTGTCGCGTGGTGCTCACGTCATCGCTTTCGACGAACCGACCAGCAGTCTTTCGGCCCGTGAGATCGACCGCTTGATGGCGATCATCGGCCGCTTGCGCGACGAGGGCAAAGTCGTGCTCTACGTTTCGCACCGGATGGAAGAAGTGTTCCGCATCTGCGACGCGGTGACGGTGTTCAAGGACGGTCGCTACGTGCGCACCTTCGACGACATGAGCCAGTTGAGCCACGATCAACTGGTGACCTGCATGGTCGGGCGCGACATTCAGGACATCTACGATTATCGCCATCGTCCACGCGGCGCCGTCGCGTTGAAGGTATCTGGGCTGCTCGGCCCGGGCCTGCGTGAACCGATCAGTTTCGAGGCGCACAAAGGCGAAATCCTCGGCCTGTTCGGACTGGTCGGGGCAGGGCGCACCGAGCTGTTTCGTTTGCTCAGTGGTCTTGAGCGCAACACGGCCGGACGCCTCGAATTGCGCGGTCATGAATTGAAACTGCGTTCACCGCGCGACGCGATTGCGGCGGGGATTCTGCTGTGTCCGGAGGATCGCAAGAAGGAAGGCATCATCCCGCTGGCCAGCGTTGCCGAAAACATCAACATCAGTGCACGCGGCGCACATTCCGGCCTCGGTTGCCTGATTCGTGGTTTGTGGGAAAAGGACAACGCCGACAAACAGATCAAAGCGCTGAAAGTGAAAACCCCGCACGCCGGTCAGCAGATCAAATTCCTCTCCGGCGGCAATCAGCAGAAGGCCATTCTCGGTCGCTGGCTGTCGATGCCGATGAAGGTCCTGCTGCTCGACGAACCAACGCGCGGCATCGACATCGGCGCCAAGGCTGAGATCTACCAGATCATCCATAACCTCGCCGCCGAGGGTATTTCGGTGATCGTGGTGTCCAGCGATCTGATGGAAGTGATGGGCATTTCCGACCGCATTCTGGTGCTCTGCGAAGGCGCCCTGCGCGGCGAAATCAGCCGTGACCAGGCCAATGAATCCAACCTGCTGCAACTGGCTTTGCCGCGCCACCGCGCTGACGGCGTGGCGAACTGAGAGGTGACTATGATGACAACCCAAAACGAAACCCTGCCCAAAGAGCGCAAACCTCTGGACATGCGCCGCTTCCTTGATGACTGGGTCATGTTGCTGGCGGCGATCGGCATCTTCATCGCCTGCACGCTGCTGATCGATAACTTCCTTTCGCCGCTGAATATGCGCGGTCTGGGCTTGGCGATTTCCACCACCGGGATCGCCGCGTGCACGATGTTGTACTGCCTGGCATCGGGGCACTTCGACTTGTCGGTGGGCTCGGTGATTGCCTGCGCTGGCGTGGTCGCGGCGGTGGTGATGCGTGACACCAACAGCGTGTTTCTCGGGGTCAGTGCGGCGTTGGTGATGGGCCTGATTGTCGGGCTGATCAACGGCATTGTGATTGCCAAGTTGCGCGTCAATGCCTTGATCACGACGTTGGCGACCATGCAGATCGTTCGTGGTCTGGCGTACATTTTTGCCAACGGCAAAGCGGTGGGCGTGTCGCAGGAATCGTTCTTTGTCTTCGGCAATGGCCAGTTGTTCGGCGTGCCGGTGCCGATTCTGATCACCATCGTCTGCTTTCTGTTTTTTGGCTGGCTGCTGAATTACACCACTTACGGGCGCAACACCATGGCCATCGGTGGCAACCAGGAAGCGGCGCTGCTGGCGGGTGTGAACGTTGACCGGACCAAGATCATTATCTTTGCCGTGCATGGCGTGATCGGTGCGTTGGCGGGGGTGATTCTGGCGTCGCGGATGACCTCCGGGCAGCCGATGATTGGTCAGGGGTTTGAGCTGACGGTGATCTCGGCTTGTGTGTTGGGCGGGGTGTCGTTGAGCGGCGGGATTGGCATGATCCGGCATGTGATTGCCGGGGTGTTGATTTTGGCGATCATCGAGAATGCGATGAACCTGAAGAATATCGACACGTTTTATCAGTATGTGATTCGTGGGTCGATCCTGCTGCTGGCCGTGGTCATTGACCGACTGAAGCAACGCTAGAATCAAGAGCCCCTCACCCCAGCCCTCTCCCGGAGGGAGAGGGGGCCGACCGAGGTGTTTTGCGTCCTGCATCGACTTGAAAGACCTGGTCGATTATGGAATCGGAAAAGCACTTTCGTGTCGATTGTGGATTCGGCGAAGCACTTTCAGGTCGGCGAACTTCTTGAGCATCCCCCATTCAGTCCCCTCTCCCTCCGGGAGAGGGCTAGGGTGAGGGGAAGGGTCGACCGAGGTGCTCCGTCGACTGAAAAACCTCGTCGATTATGGATTCGGTAAAGGACTTTCAGGTCGGCGTACTTCTTGAACATCCCCCATTCAGTCCCCTCTCCCTCCGGGAGAGGGCTAGGGTGAGGGTGCTTTTGACTTTCAACCTTCTGTCTCTTCCCCTAAATTTCCCTTGCTCGCCCACACCCGTTTCAGGTATCAATTTGTACATGATTAGACAGGTACGATTTGACAAGAAACAACGGGTGGTCGACGAACTCGTCCGGCGCATCGAAAGCGGCCTCATGGAGGACGGCTTTCTGTTGCCCGGCGAACATCAGTTGGCTCAAGAATTCCAAGTCAGCCGCGGCACGCTGCGCGAAGCGCTGGCCGAACTGAAACGGCGCAATTACATCGCCACGCAAAGCGGCGTCGGCTCCATAGTCACCTTCGACGGTGTCGCGCTGGATCAGCGCAGCGGCTGGGCGCAGGCGCTGGCTGACAGCGGCGTACTGATCAACACCGAAGTGCTGCGCCTGGAAGCCGTGACCCGACCCGATCTGCTCTCGCGGTTCGGCACCGACCAATTCATCACCCTCGACCGCCGTCGTCGCTCCAACGACGGCACGCTGGTCTCCCTCGAACGCTCATTGATGCCGGCCACCGGCGGCCTGGAAAGCCTGCCGCGCGTCGGCCTGATCGACAATTCCCTGACCATCACCCTGGCCGCCTACGGCTACATCGGCGAGCGCGGCGATCAATGGATCGGCGCCGAACCGTTGAATGCCGAAGACGCCGCTTTGCTTGGCCGCCCTGAGGGCACGGTATTCCTCAAAGCCCTGCGCACCACCTACGACCGCCAGAACCGTTTCATGGAGCTGGTCGAAAGCCTCCTCGATCCGGTGCATTTCCGTCTGCACCTGCAATTCGGAGAATCGAAATGACCGCGCTCAACCGTGCCCTCGGCGCTTTCTACGGCCTGGCCCTCGGTGATGCGCTGGGCATGCCGACCCAATCGATGAACCGCGAAACCATCAAGACCCGCTTCGGCCAGATCACCGATTTGCAGGATGCCGGCCCCTTGCAGCCGATCGCCGCGAACATGCCCAAAGGCTCGATCACCGACGACACCGAACAGGCGATTCTGGTCGGCGAGTTGCTGGTTGAAGGCAAGGGCCGCATCGAGCCGGCAATCCTCGCGCAACGCCTGATCGAGTGGGAAGCCGAGATGCAGGCCAAGGGCTCGCAGGACTTGCTCGGGCCGTCGACCAAACGCGCGATCGAAATGATCCTTGCCGGGCACTCGCCGGAAGAGGCCGGGCGTTACGGCACCACCAATGGCGCGGCGATGCGCATCACGCCAGTGGGGATCGCGGCAGATGTTGCCGATCCTCAACGCTTTATTGCGGCGGTTGTGCAGGCTTGCCAGGTCACGCACAACACCACGCTGGGGATTTCCAGTGCGGCGGCGGTGGCAGCGGTGGTATCCGCTGGCATCAATGGCATGGACCTCGGCGAGGCGTTGAACCTCGGTCAGCAAATCGCTCAGCAAGCCGAGGCGCACGGGCACTGGGTCGCCGGTGGGCGTATTGCTTCGCGCATCAGTTGGGCGCGCACCATCAGTGTCGATAGCGACAAGGCTTTACTGGCCGATCTGCTCTACGACGTGATTGGCACTTCGGTGGCGTCGCAGGAATCGGTGGTGGTTTCGTTTGCACTGGCACAGCAAGTCGCGGTGGGTGAGATGAGCGCGTTTGATGCGCTGTGCATGGCCGCCAGTCTTGGTGGTGACACTGACACCATCGCGGCGATTCTTGGCGCGATGCTGGGGGCCTGCCTGGGTCTTGAGAGTTGGCCTGTCGAGATGATCGAGACGGTTAAGGCCGTTAATCATCTGGAGCTTGAGCCGTTGGTGCAGGGGCTGTTGGCTTTGCGCTGATTGGGCTGACGCCTTCGCGAGCAGGCTCGCTCCCACATTGGATTTGTGGCGTTCACATAACCCTGCTCGCGAAGGCCGCACCGCAAATTTCGAATTTTCAACCCGCAATGGATCGCGCAGACAGGCCGAGGACGGCCGCGATGTCTTGTCGTTTTGCATCATTGCCACAACCACAAAAAAGGCAAACAGGAGCACCTTCATGAGTTCATCAAACGCCGGGCAAAGCGCCGGGCAACTGGAAACCCGCGGCATCGAACCGGTGCCGGAAGCCGAGTGCAATGGCCATCCGCTGCAACTGTTCTGGGTCTGGTTCGCCGCCAACATTTCCATCCTCGGCCTGCCGCTGGGCGCCACGCTGGTGGCGTTTCGCGGGCTGGCGATCTGGCAGGCGATCATCGTCGCGATCATCGGTGCTGCCGGTTCGTTCGCGGTGGTCGGGATCATCTCGATTGCCGGTCGCCGTGGCCGCGCGCCGAGCCTGACCTTGTCGCGGGCGATCTTCGGCGTACGCGGCAATATCGGCCCGACACTGGTCTCGCTGATGTCGCGTCTCGGTTGGGAAACCGTCAACACCACCACTGCCGCATTCGTGCTGTTGTCGCTGTGCTCGATTCTGTTCGGCTCACCGGTCGAAGCGAAAAGTGCGCCGATACTGACGCTGATCTTCATCGCCATCTTCGTGCTGCTGACTCTGTCGGTGTCCGGCCTCGGCCATGCGACCTTGCTGGTGATCCAGAAGTGGGCGACCTACGTGTTCGGCGCGCTGAACATTCTCGTTGGCGGCTTCCTCTGCGCGACCATCGACTGGAGCGCGGTATTCAACGCCACGCCGGCGCCGATGAGCGCAATGATCATCGGCATTGGCACCATGGCCGCCGGCACTGGCATCGGTTGGGCCAACGCTGGCGCCGACATGTCGCGTTATCAGCACCGCAGCGTCAAGGCTGTGCGTCTGGTCGCGTCTGCCGCATTCGGCGCGGGTATTCCGCTGGTGCTGCTGATCACCCTCGGCGGCTTGCTCTCGGTGGGCAACAACGACCTCGCCTCGGCGACTGACCCGATCGTGGCAATTCGCGACATGCTGCCAACCTGGATGGCCGTGCCGTACCTGATCACCGCATTCGGTGGCTTGCTGCTGTCGAACAACCTGTCGGTGTACTCCGCCGGGCTGACCACGCTGACTCTCGGCCTCAAGGTCAAACGCGTCTACGCGGTAGTGGTCGATATCGTCGCGATCTTCGCCGGTTCGATCTACTTCATGCTGATCGCCGACAGCTTCTACGGCCCGTTCATTACCTTCATTTCCCTGCTGGCGGTGCCGATCACTGCGTGGGTCGGGATCTTCGTCGTCGACCTGATTCACCGTCATTATTACAGCCCGAAAGACCTGCTCGACGTCAGCCCGAGCAGCGCCTATTGGTATCGCGGAGGCATCGAGTGGCGTGCGTTCGGTGCATGGGCGATTGCCATCGTCCTCGGCTTCAGTTTCACCACCATCGGCACCACCGCTGAAAACGTCTGGTTCAAAGGCTTCCTGTCCGACTCTTGGCTGGGCCACAACGGCCTCGGCTGGATCGTGACCTTCGTCGTCGCCGGTGGCATTTACTTCGTCCTCGGCGGGGCGAAAGATCGCCGCGCCGCGCAAACCGAGAATGCTCATGCCTAAGATGTTGCACACCGGCCAGGTCATCATCGACCTGGTCATGGCCGTGGATAAACTGCCGCAGATTGGTGGTGACGTGCTGGCGCAGTCGGCGGGTTTCGAAGCGGGTGGCGGTTTCAACGTGATGGCGGCGGCGGTGCGCAATGGCCTGCCGGTGGTGTATCTCGGTCGCCATGGCACTGGGCGTTTCGGTGATCTCGCGCGCCAGGCGATGAACGCCGAGGGGATTCACATCGGCATCACCGAACCCGCACAGAAAGACACCGGTTTGTGTGTGGCGCTGACCGATGCGTCGGCCGAGCGCAGTTTCATTTCCTACATCGGCGCTGAAGGTGAAGTGACTGAGGCGGATCTGAACAGCGCGCCGGCCGAGTCGGGCGATTACGTTTATCTCAGCGGCTACAGCTTGCTTCACGAAGGCAAGGCCCAAGCGTTGCTTGACTGGACGTTGGCGCTACCGGACTCCATCAATGTTGTGTTCGATCCGGGCCCGTTGGTGGAATCGCCGGACTCGCCGCTGATGCAGGCGCTGTTGCCGCGCATCGATGTGTGGACCAGCAACAGTGTTGAAGCACTGCGGTTTACTGGTGCTGATGATATTGGCGTGGCGCTGGATCGTCTCGCTGAGCATTTGCCCAAAGCAGTGCTGATGGTGGTGCGGGACGGGCCGCAGGGTTGCTGGATTCATCAGGGCGATGAGCGTCGGCATGTGCCGGGGTTTGCCGTGAAAGCGCTGGACAGCAACGGCGCCGGTGATGCTCATGCCGGGGTATTTGTCGCCGGGTTGGCGCAGGGCTTGTCTGCCCATGAAGCGGCGCGGCGGGCGAATGCGGCTGCGGCTTTGGCGGTGACGCGCTGGGGGCCGGCGACCTCGCCGGGGGCGGCTGAGGTGGATGCGTTTATCCGCGAGTCCGGCGGCGCTTGGTAGATAGCTTTCGCGAGCAGGCTCGCTCCCACAATGGAATGCATTTCAAATGTGGGAGCGAGCCTGCTCGCGAAAGGGCAATTAGTTTCAACACAAAATTCAATCCTGGATACCGCTCGCCGCATCGGCAACGAGCGGCCGCAGGACTACTGCAGATCCAGCTTGCGCGCCGCCTCAACGCCAGCCGCACTGAGCTTGATCGGCAGGTTCAACGAATGCTCGCCGGCCTCGTTGCAGGTCACATGACCGTGATGAATCAGTCCGCGATCCTGCAGGGCGGCGAGGGCGCTGGCCACGACTTTCTCGCCCCGGTAATTGTCCAGCACCTCCTTGCCCAGACCAGTCGGATGGGCGTGCAGCAGGCGGGTGAGGACTTCTTTTTCCAGGTTTTTATCGACGTTCATGGTTACCTCTTCATTGGATTGAATAGGACGCTCGCGTCGGCGAACTACTGACCGGAGCCTTCGGAACCGGAGCCACCGGTGGTGGTTTTCGAGCCGATGCCGGGGCCAGCATTGTCTGGCGTTGCGGGGGCATCGGGGGTGTTCATGCCGCCCTGACGGCCCGGATCACTGCCCTGAGTGCGCGGATCGGTACCGGTCGCAGGAGGCTGATTGATCAAAGGCACGCCGGAGCCATCGGTATTCATGCCGGGGGCACTGTTGATGGCGGGGGCGCGTGGCGGGGTCGGGTCGGTAGGGCCAGTGCCCGCAGCGGTGGCGGATGCGGCGAAAACCGCAGGGCAGAGCAGGGCGCTGAATACGAAAGCGGTCAACCTTGACGGGATCATAGGGCGTCTCCAGTGATTGGAATCCTTACCTGTCGTTGGTCTGCCCTGTGATCGGATTGGTGCCTGATGAGCGACGAACGGTCTAGGTTGCCTGCGCGGCTTTCAGACTGATCCGCCGCCAGAGCAAGCGGCCAAGGGTAATCAACCAGTTGGCCAACGCGACGATCAAAACCGTCAAAAGCAGCGTGCTCATGCCGTGCTCAACGATGATTTTCCCGGCCAGCAACGGGAAACCAAACACACCGATAAAGTACGCCAGACTGAACAGCAACAAGGCCTGTGAAGTGGTGCCGGCCGGTGCTTCGTTGGCCGCCAAACCGTTGATCACCGAATAGGTCAGGCCATAACCGACGCCGAGCATCACCGCTGCCAGCAGATAACTGAAGCCGCTGTGCACGCCGAACGCGAACAGCACAATCGAAGCCAGCATCAGTCCGGACAACAGACACGACGCGCGCAGCGGATCACGTTTGACCACATAACCTGCGATCAACATCCGGCTGCTGATGGCCGCCCCCATGAAACCCAGAAAGAACAGTGAGTAATCCAGCGAGCGGGCGGTGGCATAGCTGGTTTGGAAACTCGACAGACCACCGAACACGCATCCGCCGAGACCGACCATGATGATCGGGAACAGTGCGCGCGAGCCGAGCACTTGGGTGGTCGCTCGCCAAGTGATTCTTGCGGCCGAGGTTACTTGCGTGCTTTTCAATCGAGCCCCGAGTTGCCAGAACAACAGCACGCCAACCAGGCTCGCCAGTGCCGCCAGGTAAAACGCCGAGGTCACTGGCAACCCCAAGGCACTGGCTGCACGCCCGAGTAATGGGCCGCTGCCAATGCCGGTCATCATGCTGCCCGACAACAGCGCGAAGTATTTCGCTCGTTGCGCCGGCGTCACCAGACTGGCGACGATGATCGGCCCCAACGTATAGAAAACGCCCCAACCCAATCCCAACAGCAAGCCGAAAAACAACAGCAGATGACCGAACCCCTGCGTCAGCGCAAAGCCCAGACTCGCCACCACCAGCAACAGCCCGAACACTGCAATCGAGCGCGCCGCCCCGAGCCAGTCCGACAAATGCCCGGACACCAGCACCGCGACAAACGTACTGAGCATCGCCGCCGAAATCACACTGCCGGCATCGTGTTCATTGCCGCCGCGAGAAGCGATCAGCAGCGACAACAAAAACGTCGAGCCATAGGACAGCGACAGCAGATAACTGGCGAGACAGAACAAGCCGAACAGCTTGCCTGAAACCTTGGATGTTACTGGCGACATGACGCGGTTCCTTGACCGGAAAAATTCAGCGCCGTCTGTTTAACACGTCAGGCAGGCGGCTTAGGTCTGAGGTTGGCGAAGTCAGGATCACTGCACGCCGGAGTAATGCTCAAGCGAGACCGATCTCCTCCTTGAACTGCTTCATGAAGCCCTTCAGACGATGATGACGGACCTGCGCCAGACGCTGGCCGGCGGCAGTCTGGAAACCGTCGGCGAGGTGCAGCAACTTGGTCTGGAAGTGATCGAGGCAAAAACGTTTGTCGTCATAGTCGCGCTGTTTCGCTTCGGGATCCTGCGGGTCGTACAGCGCCGAGCCCATGCGCCCGGCGATGTAGAAGGTACGAGCGACGCCGAGCATGCCCAGTGAGTCGAGGCGGTCGGCGTCCTGGACGATCTTGGCTTCGAGGGTGAGCGGAGTGAGGTTGGCGGAGAAACTGTGGGCTTCGATGGCGTGGGCGACGGCCATGATTTTTTCTTCCGGCCAGTTCAGATCGGCCAGCACTGACGAAGCTTTATCTGCCGCCAGCCGCGAAGCCTGCGAACGCAGCGGTGAATTCTTCTCGACGGCCACGCAATCGTGCAAGAGCACGGCGGCCAGCAGCACCTCAAGATCTCCACCTTCTTCTTCATGCAACGTACGCACGTTGTGCCAGACCCGTTGCAGGTGGGCGAGGTCGTGGGCGCCGTCGTCGGACGGCTCCAATGCGTGCGGCAGCAACTCTGCTGCCAGTGCCGCCACGGGTGTAAAAAACTCAAGGTTCATAAGCATCCTTTCAGATTGTCTCAGTTCCTGTGGGAGCGAGCCTGCTCGCGAAGGCATCCTTACAGTCACCGGCATTGTTGAATGACAGAATGCATTCGCGAGCAGGCTCGCTCCCACAGGGAACTGCAATGTTTGTAACAGTGCGCAGGGTAGTGTGTGTTTTGCCATGTGACGAGCGCCGCGCACGGCCTTAGTATGGCGTTTTCCTTTTCCGACAAGGCCCGTCCATGACGATCGAAATCCGCCCGGCGACCCCCAGCGATGCCCCGCAAATCCTCGCCTTCATTACTGAACTCGCCGATTTCGAAAAGGCCCGCCACGAAGTCATCGCCAGCGTTGCCGACATCGAACGCAGCCTGTTCGGCGAAGGCGCCACCGCTCACGGTCTGATTTGCCTGCGCGATGGTCTGCCGATCGGTTTCGCGGTGTTCTTCTTCAGCTACTCGACCTGGCTCGGCAGCAATTGCCTGTACCTCGAAGACCTCTACATCACCCCGGAGCAACGCGGCGGCGGTGCCGGCAAAACCTTGTTGCGTCACCTGGCAAAAATCGCCTGCGACAACGACTGCGGCCGCTTCGAATGGAGCGTGCTCGACTGGAACACGCCGGCGATCGAATTCTACAAATCCCTCGGCGCACAACCTCAGGAAGAGTGGGTGCGCTACCGCATGGATGGCCAGGTTCTGCGTGAGTTTGCCGAGGGCTGAACACGATGATGGCAATCCGGAAGTAATTCGATTGTCGCCAGCCCTCTAGTCCGGCATTCTACGCGCCATTTTTGCGCGCTCACGGACGACACCTGCAATGCCTCTGGCACAACTTCTCCACGCCCGTGGAGCCTTCGCTGCGTCAACGAGTGACCGGCGATGAGCGGACTACGGGCGACAATGCGTCTGTATGGCCTGGTGAAAAACTCAGGCTTGAGCGACAACCCCCAGCGCCAACCGGTCGATATTCTGTGCATGACAAACCGCACGGGCGGCAGCGCCATTCGTGCGTTCGTGTCACGCCTCGATGCTGAGTTGATGACGCGCAGTGCCGGGCTCGCCGATTACCGCGTGATACCGCTGCGCACTTTCGATCCGACGGCGTTTATCGACGCCCATCAAGGCTGGCTGACACTGCATGTCTGTTGCGGTTTTGTCGCCCCTGCCGGGCATTCGCTGCTCAAGGACGGCGGGTTGATGCCGATGGGCTGGTACGTCTATTCCGAGATCGGCCAGTGGACGGCCCAGCATCATCTCGACTTCGGCGCACAAATGGCCGAACTGCTGCAATCGACTTACGAGCGTAATCACCTGCGCAACTACAACGCCTGGCTCAACGAACTCGACGACGCCTCGCCGGCTGAACTGGCCTGGCAAACCGACGAAGCCTGGCAACACCTGCAAACCGCCGCATCACTCGACAGCCGTGAGCATTGTCACGCCCTGTTCGACCCCGTCGATAACCGCTGGCGCTTCGCCGCGACCGACATCGATATTCATCAGCCGCACCCGGAACCCCTGAAGCAAGGAGCTTTGAATTGAGTGGTAAACCCGCTGCACGCGTCACCGACCCGACCGCCTGCCCATTGCCAGGCCATGGCACCAACCCGATTGCTTCCGGCTCGCCGAACGTCTTCTTCGACGGCCTCGCCGCCGCGCGCATGACCGATAAATCGGCGTGCGGCAGCCCGATTACCGGGGCCGTTTCCGGCACCGTTTTTATCAACGGCTTGAACGCGGCCACGCTCGACAGCACCGGAGGCCACGGCAATGTCGTGGTAGGTGGTTCGGGCACTGTGATTATCGGCCAGAGCGGCGGAGGGGCAGCGTTTAGTGGGCTGTTGCCGATGCCTGTGCATTTCAATGATCGAATGCAGATCGTTGATGAAAACAGCGGTGAACCGCTTTCCTATATTGCCTACGTCATCGAACGGGCAGATGGAACGCTGGAACGAGGCGTCACTGATGCCAAGGGTCATACCCACACGGTCAGTTCGCACCTCAAAGAAACCATCAAACTGTACGTGGAGTAATACCGATGGGAGCTCAATCCGGAGCCGTTCAAGGATGCATCGGGAGACTGGTCGCCAGCCATGAGTTGACGACAAAAGAGGATCAGACGGTCAAACCCGTGACACTTGCCAGAGAGGTTGTGGCTTTTTTCATTGGCGGTGCTGGCGATTCGGAAAGTTACTACGGAGACGGGCCTAGCAACTACACCTTGCGGGCCATGGAAGCTTTGCAGATCCGTTTGGGCTCGAGCTATGGCGGCAAATTCCAACCCTATTACATGGGATACAACGATGTAAAAGGGGATGCCGACCTCGAAGAGTTTGTATTCTCTAAGCTGCCTCACAAGTCCGCACATGTCTACATTGTGGGTCATAGTCTGGGCGGGTGGAACGGCGCGCATTTGTCGCAGATTCTCACCGATAAAGGTTATATCGTGAAAATGCTCGTTACTCTGGATCCTGTGGGGGAAGGTGTGATGGTGGCGTTGATTTCGGATATTTACTGGTCGGAGCCAACGCCCAAGGCTGAAACTTGGATCAACGTTCGGGCAGAGCCTGACGAGATGGATCGAACCGACGTAGTCGCTTGGGTAGGGGGCAAGTGGGATATCGAATCAGGTCCCGATGTTATGGGGATCGTCAAATTCAACCATTACTCGGCCTTGAGATTGTATGAGTCCCGTCTGGAGTGCGGGCAGTCGGCATTGGATTTGTCGGCGAGTTCAATTGCTGGTTACTTGAGGGAAGGTGCATGAGATGGGTATTGCTGATCGCTGTGTCGTTATTGTGCGTTGCCTGCGCAAAGTCTCATGACATCACCCCCGCGTCATTGGGCTATGAATCGGTTACGCCGCGCTCGAATAGCGTTTTTTTTGAGGTCAATTTCAATTCGGATGTGGAACTGCTGGAGATTTTCTGGCGGGAAAAGAAAGCGAACAGCTTTGACCAGGTATTCATTTGCGCCCTGGGTGATGACACTGACTTTTCCGTGGAACATACGATATCGAAAGCAGCAATGGGTCTGGTCAGAGAAAACAAGGAGCATTTGAACAAGGCCGGATTCGGATACACCGCGAGCATTGCTTTCAAGGACGTTGGTGAAAAGAAAAGGACCTCGAAGTACTTGAGTCGTGACGCCATAAAAGGCTTGTTGAAAGACAAGCAGATGATTCCGTGCAAAGTGGTGGTTACGGCAACGGGTTATAAGGCGTATTACACCAAATCACTGTTCATCCCCGTTGCAGATGTTTTTTCTGCCCTGTCGGACTACGACAGTTTTCGATGACGTGCCCAGCAGTTGATTTTTGGAGTGGTAATGGCAAGGTTGCTTTTGGTTTGTTTGTTTGCGTTGTGTTCCTCTTGCATGCACTTGGATGTTCCCCCCGCAAGGCTTGAATTTGTCTCGATCAATCACGAGATATCTTCCTCTTACGACCTGCGTTTCACCTCAGACCGAAACCTGATTGACCTGTATGAGGATCATGGGCGACGAGGGCAGATTGGTACCTGGATCCATTGCTCGTTGAATGGCGATGCGGATTTTTCCATCGAACATGAAATCGTCCTGGAAGCCTCGGGAATCGTCAGCGGCATGCGCTTGATCGAAGGCGATCGTCGTTATGAGATGTTCGCGAATATCAGTGTCGAGAATCACGCCGTCAACGACGGCCGTAACCACATCCGACCGGTTGAGTTGGTGCAGATCCTCAAACCGCAGGAATACATTCCGTGCAAGGTGGTGATCACCGCGTTCCCGTTCGTGGCGTATTACTCGAAAGTCATGTACATGCCCACGTCGCGGTTCATTGCCGCAATAGAACATCCGCGCGTGGCACCCGCGCGTATTTCGCTCAAACAGCCCGACCAACCAAGGTCGTTGCTGCCTTTTGCCTCAGTGTGCATCGTGCGCTGGCGCTATGACCTGGCGCTCGGCTATGACCAGATTGACAGCCTCGGACTCTGTAGCGACGTGCCCTATGCCGGCATGTTGGCTTCGTTTGCACCGAACAACACGAAGCTGAAGGTTGTTTCAGGTTCAGAGGAAAACCCGGCGCCCTTCGCGGCTTACACCATTATTCGCGCTGACGGACGCCGGGAGCCTGGAATAACTGACGACAAGGGCCACACGCATGAGGTGGGATCCAGCGAGGACGAAACAGTGAGGATCCTGATCAACAATGATCTGGATGTCGTTCAGCGTTGGACAAAATGGACTGATGATGTCCCATAATATGGGATGTAAAATTACATATTGAGATTTAGCGCCTGAGAGGTCTATAGTCCGTCGCACTCACTGCCAAAAACAAAACAGGTGAAGCGATGCTGGCGCAATTGATCGCGCTCGACTGGGGGACGACCTCATTACGTGCTTACAAACTCGCGGCGGGTGGTGTGGTGCTGGAGCAGCGCGCGCTGTCGTCCGGGATCATGCAACTGCCGAAGACTCCGCGAGTCATCAACGGTCGCGAATGCGCCGATGGTTTTGAACTGGCGTTCGATGAGGCGTGCGGCGATTGGCTCGATGCGCAGCCGGATCTGCCGGTGATTGCCTGCGGCATGGTCGGCAGTGCGCAGGGCTGGCGTGAAGCGGCCTACTGCGAGACGCCGGCGAACGTCGCCAATCTCGGAAACTCCCTACAAACAGTTGTCAGTCTGCGCGGCACCCGCGTGCATATCGTGCCGGGTGTGATTCAGCGTTCGCGTCTGCCGAATGTGATGCGCGGCGAAGAAACCCAAGTGCTCGGCGTGCTGCAGAATCTGCCGATTGAGGCGGGTGCTGATCTGTTGATAGGCCTGCCGGGCAGCCACTCGAAATGGGTCGACGTGGTCGGTGGCTGCATCACTCATTTCGATACCTTCATGACCGGCGAAGTGTTCGCCGTGCTCAGCGAGCACAGCATCCTCGGCCGGACCCTGAAGCAAGGCGCGATCTTCGATGCTCTGGCATTTGACCGTGGTGCGCAGGTTGCTCTGTCGGCGGACGGCGAACTCGGTGTGCTGTCGACGTTGTTCAGCGCCCGTACCCTGGGCTTGACCGGCGAACTCAGCCCGACCGAGCAGGCGGATTATTTGTCCGGCCTGATGATCGGCCATGAACTGGCGGCGCTCGCCACGGTTCAGCGCCGTCGCCGCAACAACCCGAATCTTCCTTCGATCATCCTCATCGGCAACGCGCAACTCTGTGCGCGCTACAGCCGTGCCCTCGATGCCTGCGGTTTCGCCAACGTGACGCTGGCCGAGCAGGCCACCGAGCGTGGTCTGTGGCAACTGGCGCTGGCCGCCGGACTGATCGACACCTCATCCCGTTAACCCTGACTGGAGGCCTGACATGCTCAAGCAAGCACTGGCACAAAACGGTCTGATCGCGATTCTGCGTGGCCTGCACCCGCAGGAAGCCGCGGCTGTCGGAGAAGTCCTGTATGCCGCCGGATTTCGCGTCATCGAAGTACCGCTCAATTCCCCTTCGCCGTACGAAAGTATCCGCATCCTGCGCAAGACCTTGCCCGCCGATTGCCTGATCGGTGCCGGCACGGTGCTGACCCCGGAACAGGTCGGGTTGGTGAAAGAAGCCGGCGGCCAAGTGATCGTCATGCCGCACAGCGATGCCAAGGTTTTACGCGCTGCAAAAGCGGCGGGGCTGTTTCTGTCGCCGGGTGTCGCCACGCCCACCGAAGCCTTCGCGGCGCTGGAGGAGGGCGCGGACATTCTCAAGCTGTTCCCGGCCGAGCAGATGGGCCCGGCGGTCGTCAAAGCCTGGCTCGCAGTGTTGCCGGCGGGAACGGTTCTGGCGCCGGTCGGCGGCATCACGCCGGACAACATGCAGGCGTTTATCGACGCAGGCGTGAAAGGTTTCGGCCTCGGTTCCGGCCTGTTCAAACCGGGCATGACGCCGGAGCAGGTGGCAGTGAATGCCAAGGCCTACGTGGCCGCGTGGAAGGCGCTTCGCTAAGACTTTCTGGCGCTGCGTGCGCTGCATCTAATAAGAGCTGCATTTACAAAAGAGAGCAGAGATGAAAATCACCAAACTCACGACCTTCATCGTCCCGCCGCGCTGGTGTTTCCTCAAGGTCGAAACCGACGAAGGCGTGACCGGTTGGGGCGAGCCCGTGGTCGAGGGCCGCGCGCACACTGTCGCCGCTGCCGTTGAAGAATTGTCCGACTACCTGATCGGCAAAGACCCACGCAACATCGAAGACATCTGGACCGTGCTCTATCGCGGCGGTTTCTACCGTGGCGGCGCGATTCACATGAGCGCACTGGCCGGTATCGATCAGGCGCTGTGGGACATCAAAGGCAAGGCCCTCGGTGTGTCGGTGAGTGATCTGCTCGGCGGTCAGGTGCGTGACAAGATTCGTGTGTATTCGTGGATCGGCGGCGATCGTCCGGCCGACACCGCGCGTGCGGCGCAAGAGGCGGTGAGCCGTGGTTTCACTGCGGTGAAAATGAACGGCACCGAAGAGCTGCAATTTCTCGATACCTTCGAAAAAGTCGATCTGGCGCTGGCCAACGTCGCCGCTGTGCGTGATGCGGTCGGGCCGAACGTCGGCATCGGTGTCGACTTCCATGGCCGCGTGCACAAGCCGATGGCCAAGGTGCTGATGAAGGAACTCGATCCGTACAAACTGATGTTTATCGAAGAGCCGGTGCTCAGCGAAAACTATGAAGCGTTGAAAGAACTGGCGCCGCTGACCAGCACGCCGATTGCCCTCGGTGAGCGGCTGTTCTCGCGTTGGGACTTTAAACGCGTGTTGAGCGAAGGCTACGTCGACATCATCCAGCCGGACGCCTCGCACGCCGGCGGCATCACCGAAACCCGCAAGATCGCCAACATGGCCGAAGCCTACGACGTGGCACTGGCGCTGCACTGCCCGCTGGGGCCGATTGCGCTGGCGGCGTGTTTGCAATTGGACGCGGTTTGTTACAACGCGTTTATCCAGGAGCAGAGCCTGGGCATCCATTACAACGAGAGCAACGATTTGCTCGACTACGTGAAGGATCCACGGGTGTTCGATTACGACAAAGGCTTCGTGAAGATTCCGAACGGCCCGGGGTTGGGCATCGAGATCAACGAGGAGTACGTGATCGAGCGCGCTGCGGTCGGGCATCGCTGGCGCAACCCGATCTGGCGTCATGCCGATGGCAGTTTTGCCGAGTGGTGATTCCCTTCTGATTCACCACAGTTCAAATGTAGGAGTGAGCCTGCTCGCGATTCGATGTGACATCCAGAATTGATGTTACAGACAAGACGCTATCGCGAGCAGGCTCACTCCTACAGGGATTTGTGCAGGCCTCAGGCCGACCTCAATAAACATAAAAAGAGGCTCTCCCCATGCAACCGCAAACCCTCACCGGGCAGGCGTCTTTAGTCACGCCCAGTCGCAAGCGGTTTTTCATCATGGTGTTGCTGTTCATCACCGTGGTCATCAACTACCTCGATCGCAGCAACCTGTCGATTGCCGCGCCGGCGCTGACCAGTGAGCTGGGCATCGACCCGATTCACGTCGGCCTGATCTTCTCTGCGTTCGGCTGGACCTACGCCGCCATGCAGATCCCCGGCGGCTGGCTGGTCGATCGTGTGCCGCCGCGCATTCTTTACAGCGTCGCGTTGCTGCTGTGGTCGCTGGCCACGGTGATGCTCGGTTTCGCGGCCAGTTTCATTGCGCTGTTCGTGCTGCGCATGGCGGTCGGTGCACTGGAAGCGCCGGCGTATCCGATCAACAGCCGCGTAGTGACGACCTGGTTTCCCGAACGTGAACGCGCCACGGCGATCGGTTTCTACACCTCCGGGCAGTTCGTTGGTCTGGCATTCCTGACCCCGGTGCTGGCCTGGCTGCAGCACGAATTCGGCTGGCACATGGTCTTCGTCGCGACCGGCGCGGTGGGCATCATCTGGGCGGCGATCTGGTACGCGGTGTATCGCGAGCCACGGGATTTCAAAGGTGCCAACGAAGCGGAAATCGATCTGATCCGCGAGGGCGGTGGTCTGGTCGATATTCAGCAGGAGACGGCCAAGGTCAAAGCCAAATTCAGCTGGACCGATTTGGGCATCGTTCTGACCAAGCGTAAGTTGTGGGGCATCTATCTCGGCCAGTTCTGCCTGAACTCGACGCTGTGGTTTTTCCTCACGTGGTTCCCGACCTACCTGGTGAAATATCGCGGGATGGATTTCATCAAGTCCGGCCTTTTGGCGTCGCTGCCGTTTCTCGCAGCGTTCGTTGGGGTGCTGTGTTCGGGGTTCTTTTCCGACTTTTTGATTCGTCGCGGTTGCACCGTCGGCTTTGCGCGCAAGTTGCCGATCATCGGCGGGCTGCTGATTTCCACCTCGATCATCGGCGCCAACTTCGTTGAATCGACGCCGCTGGTGATTGCCTTCCTGGCGTTGGCGTTCTTCGGCAACGGTCTGGCCTCGATCACCTGGTCGCTGGTGTCGACCTTGGCGCCGGCGCGTTTGCTAGGGCTGACCGGCGGGGTGTTCAACTTCATCGGCAACCTGTCGGCGATTGCCACGCCGATCGTCATCGGCTTCCTCGCCAGTGGCGATTCGTTCGCGCCGGCGATCACCTATATCGCGGTGCTCGCCTTGATCGGTGCTTTGTCCTACGTGCTGCTGGTCGGCAAGGTCGAGCGTATCGAGTTGTAGTGGTCTGCGTCGGGCGACCATAATGCCGCCCGTTCCTTCGCTCAACGGTAAAAGGCTGGATATGCAGGAAGACGCTCCGGAAAAAACCAAGGACGCCGCGCCCACCGGCACGCAGACGCTATTGCGAGGCCTCGGCGTGGTGCAAGCGGTGGCCAGTGGCGCCCGCGATCTCAAGGAGATTGCCCGGCTGATCGGCACCACGCGCAGCACCACCCATCGTCTGGCCAGTTGCCTGGTTGATGAGCGTTACCTGCGCGTGGTGCCGCAAGTCGGTTACCTGCTCGGGCCGAAGCTGATCGAGCTGGGTTTTCAGGCGCGCGAAGAGTTGCCGCTGGTGACCTTGGCCGGGCCGTATCTGGACGAGTTGTCGGCGCTGACCGGCGACACCGTGCACTTGGGCATTCGTGAAGGCGATGAAGTGCTGTATCTGCTGAAGAACCCGGGACGCAATGGCCCGGAAATGCGCTCGCGGGTCGGCCATCGCATGCCGCTGGCGCGCACCGGTATCGGTAAGGCGTTGATGCTCGATGATTCGCCGAAAGATTGGCAACGTCTGTACGACATCAGTCTGCCGGCAGGTGGGAAAAGTCAGTTCTGGCCGCAGCATCCCCAGCAGTCGTGGGAACAGCTGGAGCAGCGCATGACCGAATACGTCGCCGGTGGCTACGCCTTCGATCTGGAGGACAACGAACCGTCGATCCGCTGCGTGGCGGCGCCGATTCGCGATGCGAGCAAGGGCATCGTGGCGGCGATCAGTATCGCCAGTACCGTGCCGTACATGCCGCTGGAAAAAATGGCCGAGCTGATTCCCCTGATCAAAGGGGTCACAGCTCGGCTTTCGGCGGAGCTCGGCTTGAAGGTATAAGGCAGATTTAAACCTTGAGCGTCGCCATGTCGATGACGAAACGGTACTTCACGTCGCCGGCAATCATCCGGGCGTAAGCCTCGTTGATCTGGCGGATGTCGAGCATTTCGATGTCGCAGGTGATGTTGTGTTCGGCGCAGAAATCCAGCACTTCCTGGGTTTCGGCGACGCCACCGATCAACGAGCCGGCCAACACGCGGCGGCTCATCACCAGTTTGCCGGCGTGCACTGGTGGATCAATCGGCTCGATCAGACCGACCAGAATGTGCACGCCGTCGAAGCGCAGGGTGTCGAGGTACGGATTCAGATCGTGCTGCACCGGGATGGTGTCGAGCAGGAAGTCGAAGTAACCGGCAGCCGCTTTCATTTGTTCGGCGTCGGTGGAGACGATCACGTGATCGGCGCCTTGACGACGACCTTCTTCTGCCTTGCTCGCCGAGCGGGTGAACAGTGTGACTTCAGCGCCCATGGCCTTGGCGAATTTGATGCCCATGTGGCCCAGACCACCCATGCCGAGAATCCCGACTTTGTCGCCCGCTTTTACACCGTAATGCTTGAGTGGCGAGTAGGTGGTGATGCCGGCGCAGAGGATCGGCGCGGCGCTGGCCAGTGCGAGTGTTTCCGGAATACGCACGACGAAGTGTTCGCTGACGACGATGCTGTCGGAATAACCGCCCATGGTGTTGCTGCCATCGACCCGATCCGGGGTGGCGTAGGTCATGGTCGGGCCTTCGAGGCAATATTGCTCAAGGTTCGACTGGCAGGCTTCACAGGTGCGGCAAGAGTCGACCATGCAGCCAACCCCGACCAGATCGCCTACTTTATGTTGGGTGACATTCGCACCGATCGCGGTGACTTTTCCGACGATCTCGTGGCCGGGCATCAACGGGTAAACGGCAATGCCCCATTCGTTGCGCGCCTGGTGGATGTCGGAGTGGCAGACGCCACAGTAGAGAATCTCGATGGCAACGTCGTCGGCGCGCGGGCTGCGACGTTCGAATTTCATCGGGGCGAGGGGGGTGGTGGCCGATTGGGCGGCATAACCGATGGCGGTGTACATGTGAAACCTCGCAAAAGCAGGAACAAGTGAGGCGGCGCATTTTGGGCGCCGACTGCCGGTCCGGCCATGACGATTCCTCCGGGTCTCATGCCTAATCCTCCGGCATGCGGGTTTGATCCGTCGAATTGGCAAAAGGATCTGCGATGATGCTTTCATCCCCTGTTTCCGTGATTTTTTGTGAAGAACAATTCGATGCAATTAACCCGTCATCTTGATGCCAATGCGCGGCTGGTTTCGCTGATCGAACCGCTGGCGCTGCGCGATGGTTATTCCCCGACCGGGTTGCCCGGTGTGCAAGTGTTGCGCGCCAGTTGCGACGTCGCCCGTGGCCCGCACATTTACGAGCCGAGCCTGATGATCATCGCCCAAGGCAGCAAATTGGCGTTTCTCGGGCCACGCACCATGGAATACGGCGCCGGGCATTACCTGATTCAGGCGCTGCCGGTGCCGTTCGAGTGCGAGACGTTTGCCTTGCCGGATGCGCCGTTGCTCGGTGTGTCGGTGGCGATTGATCGGGTGTTGCTCGGTGAACTGGTGTTGGCCATGGGGCTGGCGCCGGGGCGGCATATTCCAGCGCAGACGCCGGAGTCGATGACCTCGGTGGTGCTTGACGATGGCATGCGCGGTTGTGTCGAGCGCTTGCTGAGTTGCCTGCACGATCCGCTGGAATGCCAGATTCTCGGGCCGGCGCGGGTGCGTGAATTATTGTTCGTCGCGTTGCGCGGGCCACAAGCGGATGTGTTGCGCGCGTTGGTGGAGCAGCAGGGGCAATTCGCGCGGGTGGCGGCGTCGATCAGTCATCTGCATGCGCATTACACCGAGCCATTGAACGTGGAGACGCTGGCCGGTTGCGCGAACATGAGCGTGTCGACCTTTCATGAGCATTTCAAGCGCAGCACGCTATTGTCGCCGGTGCAGTATCTGAAACGTTTGCGCTTGTTGAAGGCGCAGACGTTGCTGGTGGCGGAAGGGCTGGGTGTGGCGCAGGTGGCGCATCGGGTGGGGTATCAGAGTACGTCGCAGTTCAGCCGCGAATATAAGCGTTACTTTGAGCGTAGTCCTGGAGACGAGCGCGCCGCCTGATCCGACGAAGATCCCCTGTAGGAGTGAGCCTGCTCGCGATAGCGGTGTGTCAGTCAGCATCATCGTCAACTGACACACCGCTATCGCGAGCAGGCTCACTCCTACAGGGTTCGGCGGTGTTGCAGGAATTTTGGGCAACAAAAAGGCCCCCGAATCGGGAGCCTTGTTGTTCAGCGGTTCGACTTACATATTCGGATAAGTCGGGCCGCCAGCGCCTTCCGGCGTGACCCAGGTGATGTTCTGCGAAGGGTCCTTGATGTCACAGGTCTTGCAGTGCACGCAGTTCTGCGCATTGATCTGGAAGCGCTTCTCGCCGTCTTCCTTGGTGATCACTTCGTACACACCGGCCGGGCAGTAGCGCTGCGCCGGTTCGTCGTACAGCGGCAGGTTCTTGCTGATCGGGATGCTCGGGTCGGTCAGCTTCAGGTGGCACGGTTGTTCTTCTTCATGGTTGGTACCGGAGATGAACACCGAGCTGAGCTTGTCGAAGCTGAGTTTGCCGTCTGGTTTCGGATAGTCGATCTTCTTGCAGTCCGCGGCGAGCTTGAGGCAAGCGTAATCCGGCTTGGTGTCGTGCAGGGTGAACGGCAGTTTGCCGCCGAAGATGTTCTGATCCAGCCAGTTGAAACCGCCGCCGACGATGGCGCCGAACTTGTGGATCGCCGGGCCGAAGTTACGGCTGGCGAACAGTTCGTCGTAGAGCCAGCTCTTCTTGAACGCGTCGACGTAAGTGGTCAGCTCTTCAGTGCCGTCCTTTTCCGCGAACAGTGCGTCAGCCACCGATTCAGCGGCGAGCATGCCGGACTTCATCGCAGTGTGGCTGCCTTTGATCTTGGCGAAGTTCAGGGTGCCGAGGTCGCAACCGATCAGCGCGCCGCCCTTGAAGACCATTTTCGGCAGCGAGTTCAGGCCACCTTTGCAGATCGCGCGGGCGCCGTAGCTGATGCGCTTGCCGCCTTCCAGGTACTGAGCCAACACCGGGTGGTGCTTGAGGCGCTGGAACTCGTCGAACGGCGACAGATAGGTGTTGCTGTAGGAAAGATCGACGATCAGACCGACCACCACCTGGTTGTTTTCCAGGTGATAGAGGAACGAGCCACCGGTGTTCTCGGTGCCCATGATGTCCAGCGGCCAACCGGCGGTGTGTACCACCAGGCCTGGCTGGTGCTTGGCCGGGTCGATTTCCCAGATTTCTTTCAGGCCGATGCCGTAGTGCTGAGCGTCGGCCTCGCTGTCGAGGTTGTAGCGCTTGATCAGTTGCTTGCCGATGTGGCCACGGCAGCCTTCGGCGAACAGCGTGTATTTGCCACGCAGTTCCATGCCCGGGGTGTACAGGCCTTCTTTCGGGTTGCCTTCGCGGTCGACGCCGAGATCACCGGTAATGATCCCGCGCACCACGCCTTGTTCGTCGATCAGCGCTTCCTGAGCGGCGAAGCCTGGGTAGATTTCTACGCCAAGGTTCTCGGCTTGCTGAGCGAGCCAGCGGCACAGGTTGCCGAGGGAAATGATGTAGTTGCCTTCGTTGTGCATGGTCTTGGGCACAAAGAAGTCTGGAATTTTTTGCGCGTTTTCGGCGTTTTTCAGCACGAAAATATCGTCGCGGGTGACTGGCGTGTTCAGCGGCGCGCCGAGTTCTTTCCAGTCCGGGAACAGTTCGTTCAGAGCGCGTGGTTCGAACACGGCACCGGAGAGGATGTGTGCGCCGACTTCGGAGCCTTTTTCGACCACGCAGACGCTGATTTCCTTACCGGCTTCGGCGGCCTTCTGCTTCAGACGGCAGGCGGCGGACAGGCCAGCGGGGCCGGCACCGACGATGACCACGTCGAATTCCATGTATTCGCGTTCCACAGGCTATCTCCTACTCAAGGCTCAACAGTTTTTTTTCTAATTTGGAGGTTTGATGTCGCATCCGCTATTCCTTTACGTTAACGTCAAGGGGGAATATTGGAGAACAGACCTTTCTCTCTAGGCGGCGCATTATATCTACACCACTCCTAGCGTCCAATACAAACGTTTGTTTGAATCGGCTCCAGCCCAGAGAAATCAAAGAAGCGCGGCTTATGAATGGTCATTTTGCTGTATTGACCGGAATAGGCGTTCCGGTCAAGATACGGGCGGTTTTGCGCTCGTCGTAGGCAGACTGGCGGTTTCAAGAGCACGTCTAAAGACAGGGCACAGGCGGTTGAGAGTGATGCGCAGCGCAGTCTGGCGCGCAGTTTACACAGCGTGAGGATCAATGACTTGTCGGTCACCACTGACGAACGGTCGCACCCCCTTCACATCGTGCAATCACTTCGCACCCCGGTCGGCGTTTTTAGAGGTGCCCTTTTAGCCTGATGAGCATCAACCGCCAGGTTCGCCTAGGCGACTTTCTTTTCACCGGAGAGTAACGAGGAATCCATGAAGGTTCTTGTAGCTGTCAAACGCGTTGTGGATTACAACGTCAAGGTTCGCGTCAAGGCGGACAATTCCGGCGTCGATCTCGCCAACGTCAAGATGTCGATGAACCCGTTCTGCGAAATCGCAGTGGAAGAAGCCGTACGCCTGAAAGAGAAAGGTGTTGCGACTGAAATCGTCGTCGTCTCCATCGGCCCGACCACCGCTCAGGAGCAGTTGCGTACCGCACTGGCTCTGGGTGCCGACCGTGCCATCCTCGTCGAATCCGCTGAAGATCTGACCTCGCTCGCCGTGGCCAAGCTGCTCAAGGCTGTGGTCGACAAGGAACAGCCGCAGTTGGTGATCCTCGGCAAACAGGCCATCGACAGCGACAACAACCAGACCGGCCAGATGCTCGCTGCACTGAGCGGCTACGGTCAGGGCACGTTCGCCTCGAAAGTCGAAGTCTCGGGCGACAGCGTTGCCGTAACTCGCGAAATCGACGGCGGCGCGCAGACTGTTTCCCTGAAACTGCCAGCGATCGTCACCACCGACCTGCGTTTGAACGAGCCGCGTTATGCGTCCCTGCCAAACATCATGAAAGCCAAGAAGAAGCCTCTCGAAGTGCTGACTCCGGACGCTTTGGGCGTTTCCACCGCCTCTACCAACAAGACCCTGAAAGTCGAAGCGCCGGCTGCACGCAGCGCAGGCATCAAGGTCAAGTCGGTGGCTGAACTGGTCGAGAAACTGAAAAACGAAGCGAAGGTAATCTGATCATGACTATCTTGGTAATCGCTGAACACGACAACAAAGTGCTGGCCCCGGCCACGCTGAACACCGTGGCTGCTGCGGCCAAAATCGGCGGCGACATCCACGTTCTGGTTGCTGGCCAAGGCGCTGGCGCCGTGGCTGAAGCCGCTGCGAAAATCGCAGGCGTGAGCAAAGTCCTCAACGCTGACAACGCCGCTTACGCGCATCAGTTGCCGGAAAACGTTGCTCCGCTGGTTGCAGAGCTTGGCGCTGGCTACAGCCACATCCTGGCTGCCGCTACCTCCAACGGCAAAAACATCCTGCCGCGCGTTGCTGCGCAGTTGGACGTTGACCAGATCTCCGAGATCATCTCGGTTGAAAGCGCTGATACCTTCAAACGTCCGATCTACGCCGGTAACGCCATCGCTACCGTGCAGTCCACCGCTGCGATCAAAGTGATCACCGTGCGTGCCACCGGTTTCGACCCGGTTGCTGCTGAAGGTGGTTCGGCTGCTGTTGAAGCTGTTGGTGCTGCGCACGACGCTGGCACTTCGAGCTTCGTGGGTGAAGAACTGGCCAAGTCCGATCGTCCGGAACTGACCGCTGCCAAGATCGTCGTTTCCGGCGGCCGCGGCATGCAGAACGGCGACAACTTCAAACATCTGTACGCCCTGGCCGACAAGCTCGGCGCTGCTGTCGGTGCTTCGCGCGCTGCGGTCGACGCAGGTTTCGTACCGAACGACATGCAGGTCGGTCAGACCGGCAAGATCGTTGCGCCACAGCTGTACATCGCCGTCGGTATCTCCGGCGCGATCCAGCATCTGGCCGGCATGAAAGACTCCAAAGTGATCGTTGCGATCAACAAGGACGAAGAAGCGCCGATCTTCCAGGTGGCCGATTACGGTCTCGTGGCGGATCTGTTCGAAGCCGTACCTGAGCTGGAGAAGCTGGTCTAATCCAGCGGCTTCACTTATAAAGAGCCCGGCCTGTTGGTCGGGCTTTTTTTTGTCTTGGATTTGAGTGGGGAGCGTTTTGCCATGGATCTGCGCTGCGGATGGTTGTTGGGTTTGGCCCTGTTGCCCGGTTTGGCCATGGCCGCTGGCAAATGCGAGCGCCTCGTCGTCACCGGTAGCCCGGATGCACCGCCGTATCTGTGGCAGGACCCGCAGAATCCCAAGCAGTTGATCGGTGCCAGCGCCGACCTGTTGCAGCAAGTGGCCAAAGATCTCGGCATCAAGGTCGAGTTGCTCTACGCCGGCAAACGCTCGCAAGCCCTCGACGAAGTGCGCAGTGGGCGCATGGACATGCTGGCCGATGCGCCGTTGACATTTACTGAGCTGGAAAACCTCGACTACATCTATCCGCCGCTGCTGCAAAACGACTACCTGGTGTGGACGCGCAAAGGCTCGACCCTGGTCTACGGCGAAGCCAAAGACTTGCACGGCCACGCAGGTGCGCTGTCAGAAAAGTCTCGAATCACCCAGGCATTCGGCACTTTCGCCGAGCAGAATCTGACCCTGACCAAGACAGCCAACCTCACTCAAGCCTTTCAGAAACTGCTCCTCGGTGAGGTGGAATATGTACTCGCCGGCCGTTACTCAGGCATGGCCGCCGCGCAGGCATTGGGCATGGCCAATGACTTGCTGGCGTTCGAGCAACCGATCGACCGCCCGGGTCTGTTTCTCGCGGTTTCGCATAACTCGGCGTGCAACGATCCGTGGTTGCGCGGACAGCTAGCCAAAAAGATGACAGAATTGCCCGCGTCCGGACTGACGGAAGCCGCGCTGCAACGCAATATCGAGCGCTGGAAGGCGCAGCAGCAACAGCCGCAACCACCTGTCAGTGCCCCAAAACAGTAGGGATTCTTAGTGAGTATTCGACCTCTTTTCGCGGCTGTGGCCGTTCTGGCTCTGGCCGGTTGCGCGACCGATCCGGCACCCAATGAGCAAATGCGCCTGACCGAGCAAGCCATCACCCAGGCCAAGGCTGTTGGCGCTACCGCCGACGAAGTGCCGGAAATGAAACTGGCCGAAACCAAATACAACCGCGCCAAAGGCAGCATGGCGGACGAGTCCTACCGCAACGCGCGCATGCGTGCGGAACAGGCCGAACTGGATGCGCGTCTGGCCGAAGCCAAAGTGCTGACGCAAAAAAGTGAAGAACAGGTGAATGTGCTCAACACCCGCATCGTCCGTCTGCGCAAGCAACTGGGAGATGCCCAATGAGTCTCAAGTCCAAAGCTGTCGGCGGCCTGATCCTCGCCGCTTGTGCCAGTCTGTACGGCTGCGCCGGTCAGCACAGCGAATCCGCTCTGCAAGAAGCCAGCGCCGACTTCCAGAAGGTCAAGGAAGACTCCAACGTGCTGCGCATCGCGCCGAAAGACGTGATCCGCGCCGGTGAGTCGCTGGCCCGTGCCGATCGTCTTTCGACCTATTGGGGCAGCGGTTCCGACGTCGTGCATTACGCTTACCTGAGCCAGCGTTACAGCGAAATCGCCCGCGAGCACACCAATCAAGTGCTCAACGAAGAGCGCGCGGCCAAGCTCGAACTGGACCGCCAGCGCCTGCAACTGGCTCTGCGTGAATCGAAACTGTTGAGCGTGCAGCAGCAGGGCAAATGGCTGGAAGAACAGATCGTTGCACTGGCCACCACGCAGACCGACCGAGGTCTGGTGATGACCCTCGGTGATGTGCTGTTCGATACCGGTGAAGCGGAGCTGAAAAACTCGGCCAACCGTGTCGTGCTGAAGATCGTGCAGTTCCTGCAACTGAACCCGAAACGCGTGGTGCGCATCGAGGGCTACACCGACAGCACCGGCGGCAAACAGGAAAACCTCAAGCTGTCTCGTGACCGCGCGCAATCGGTCGCCGACGTGTTGATGGATCTGGGCATCGACGACAAACGCATTCAGGTCGAAGGTTACGGCGACGAATACCCGGTGGACGCCAACGCTTCCGAGCGCGGACGAGCACAGAATCGTCGGGTTGAGATTGTCTTCTCTGATGAAAAAGGCCAGCTCGGCGCCGCCCGTTAAGGGTTGCGTCTCTGGAAAGCCCGGGCTGTCATGCAGTGCCGGGCTTTTTTACGTCTGTCGAATGGCTCGCAAATCAGTACAGTCAGGGGCAGACACCGCACTGTATGGTCGAGTAATGTAGCAACTGTCCCAGTACACTTCCAAACTGTTCCGGTATTGTTTCACACAAGAATAAAATGCCCGTGAAATCGAGTGCTGCGTCATGACCAATCTCTTGCTCTACCAACGTATTGCTCAGCAACTGGCCGAAGACATCCGCCGTGGTGTCTATCAACCGGGGGAGCGCGTGCCTTCGGTGCGCAAGATGAGTTCGCAGCTCAACGTCAGCCATGCGACGGTGTTGCAGGCTTACGCCAATCTTGAAGATCAGGGGCTGATTCGCGCACGGCCACAGTCCGGTTATTACGTACACCAAACGCCTGCGCTCACCGCGCCGACGCCGGACATTGCCCGGGTCGAACGGCCGGGGCTGGTCACTCGCAGCAGCATCATTCAACAGGTGCTGGTCGAATCACGCCGTGAAGGTGTGTTCCCGCTGGGTGCGGCTGTGCCCAGCGTGGATTACTTGCCGGTACGCGCACTGCATCAGCAACTGGCCAAGGTCACTCGTTTCCATAGCCCGCGCGCCTTCAGCTACATGTTCAGCCCCGGTTTTGAACCGCTGCGCCGGCAAGTGGCAATCCGTATGCGCGATGCCGGCGTGGTGGTCGATCCGTCGGAAGTGGTGATCACCCACGGTTGCGTCGATGCCTTGCAGATGTCGTTGCGCGTGCTGACCCGTCCGGGTGATTTGATTGCTGCTGAGTCGCCGACCTATTACGGTCTGCTGCAACTGGCTGACCTACTCGGCCTGAAAGTCATCGAGATTCCCAGCGATCCTGCCACCGGCATGAGCCTCGAAGCCTTGCAACTGGCGGCCAACCAATGGTCGATCAAAGCGCTGGTGCTGACTACGCGCCTGAGCAATCCGCTGGGCGGCACCATGCCCGAAGAGCGGCAGAAACAGTTGCTGCGTCTGGCCTCGGATTTCGATATCCAGATCGTCGAAGACGATATCTATGGCGAACTGATGTTCGAGCAAGGCAAAACCAAAGCGCTCAAGGCTTATGACCGGCTGGATCGGGTGATCTACTGTTCGAGTTTCTCCAAGACCCTGTCACCCGGCGTACGCATCGGCTGGATGATCGCCGGCAAGTACCAGCAGGAAATCCAGCGCTTGCAGACCTTCAGCACACACTCGGCGTGCAGCGTGACGCAGATGGCGATTGCCGCTTATCTGGAAAACGGCGGATATGACCGGCATTTACGGTACATCCGCCAGGAATACCGGAAAAACCTCAGTGCCTTCCAGTTGGCGGTGCAGCAGTACTTCCCCGAAGGCACGCAAATGACCCGGCCCACGGGCGGTTTCATCCTCTGGGTGAGCCTGCCGGGGAGGGTGAACACACAGGAATTGCATGTCCGCGCGTTGCAGCAGGGCATCAGCATTGCGCCGGGACTGATCTTCAGTAATACCGAGCAGTTCAACCACTGTATCCGCCTTAACTGCGGGATTCCGTGGAACCGCGAGGCGGAGCGCGCGCTGATGACCTTAGGCATGCTGGCGACGCAACTGTGTCAGGAAACCGCTGGCGGATTCTGAACGAGCGCTGGCTGATGCTTGTCTTGTGGCGCCCAACAAGCGAGCATATGGCCCTCTGCCGTTAGTGTCGTTGGGTCCATGAAAGCGATTTTTCCTGCCGCTTGGGTTTTGTTGGGTTTGCTGATGATCGGTCATGCGCCTGGAGCCGTGGCCGCTGCGGTTCAGGACAAACCGGCCGCAACGAGTCCCGCTAAAAAAAACACGCCTGCGCCAAAGGCCGCTCCGGCGAAGAAACCCCAGCAAAAAATCATCAAGAAGCGCAAGCCGATCGCCTCCAAATCGAAACCCGCCAGCGAAGTGGTGAAAACCAGATTGCCGTCGGCCAGACTCGATCTGAGCCTGCCCAAGGACATGGTCCAGGAGCTGAAGCCCAAGGGCACGGTTGAGTTGCCCAAGCGCGAGCCGATCCTGCCGCAGATGTTTGGCGAGAAAAACAACGGATTCCAGCTCAACGGCCGCCTGCTCAGCAACGAAATGCAGTTGCAACTGCGCAACGAAGAGCGTCGTGAAGTCGAAGGCGCAGCGCTGGATTTTGAGTTCAAGCAGTAAACCCCGGCCCATCTGTGACCCGCAGACCAGACGCTTTGTCGGAGACTGGTCAGTCACATTCAGTTATCGCTAAAAACCCCGGTTCAGGGAATTTAAAACAGCCGTTTTAGCGGTTACTCTGTCCGCGTCCCTTTTACACATCGCCCGTCGCGAGGAAACGTTCGTCATGAAATGCCGTGAAGGCTGTGGCGCTTGCTGCATTGCCCCTTCCATCAGTTCGCCGATTCCCGGCATGCCTGATGGCAAACCTGCTGGCGAACGTTGCGTGCAACTCTCGGTCGAAAACCTGTGCAGAATTTTCGGCCGCCCGGAGCGCCCGGCAGTCTGTTCGGGCTTTGCTGCGGATGTCGAAGTCTGCGGCAGCAGCTCGGAAGAAGCGATCAGGCTGATCGGCTGGTGGGAGCAGATGACGGCGGCGTGATGTGTCAAACGAACGGAACTTCAACAATAAGGAATAAGACTATGGGTTCGCTGCATCGTATCGCTGTGTTGTGTGGTTTGACCGCTGTGCTGGCCACGTCCGTCGCTCAGGCTGAAGACTGGAAAGTCGCCAAGAACGAGGACGGCATCAAGGTGTCCCTCAGTGAAGTGCCGGGTTCGGACTACAAGTCCTACCAGGGCGTTGCGCTGATGAAGACCACCGTCGCCAAACTGCGCGCACTGCAGGAAGACGTTTCCGGCGCCTGTGCCTGGATTCACGAGTGCAAGACCCAGAAACTGCTCAAGCACGAAGGCGATCAGAGCTGGACTTACACCCAGTTCAACACGCCTTGGCCAGTCACCCCGCGTGATTCTGTGCTGAAAGTCACCACTGTCGAAGGCGCCGATGGCAGCCTGACCCGTAACCTCGAAGGTCTGCCGAAGTACATCCCGGAAGAGAAAGGCTTTGTCCGTGTAGCGCAGGTCAAAGGCTTCTGGAAGTTCGTGCCCAAAGGTGATCAGGTTGAAGTGACCTACCAGGTGCACACCGAGCCAGGTGGCAGCGTGCCGTCGATGATTGCCAACAAGTTTGTTGTCGATGCGCCGTTCAACACCCTCAAGGCTTTGAAAGAACGCGCCGAGAAGTAATCTCGCGCTCAAACAAAACGCCCCGACCGATTCGGGGCGTTTTGTTTTGTATCTATATTGTGTTTCCAGATATGCGTTGCACGAAATTTTCACAAAGTGTTCAAGACAATTCGCCCGCGCTGTTTGCACGCTGTCCCGGTTTGCCGCTGCGCTAAATGAAAGTGTCTGGCGGTGGGGCAGTAATCAATGGCAATGGTGCGGGTGATCGTGCAACATTTGCGCACCGCGCAAGCCCCGGGGTCTGGAATGACCAATAGAGGGCATGGCGCCGCTGTCTTTTTGCAACTTCAACTTCCAATGGGTCCTAAAACGACATGGCAAACCCGGACGCCCTGAATCAGCAGCGATCTTCTGCTCGCCTGCTGCAACCGACCGTCAAATCGCATCTGGCCTACACGCTGCTTTGCGCGCTGGTCATGATGGTGATGTTTTCCGTGCTGCGCCTCGCGCTGCTGGTCTACAACCGCGAGATGATCCTCGACACCCCGGCCTCGACTTTCCTCGAAGCCTTCGCCAACGGCCTGCGTTTCGACCTGCGCCTGGTGGTTTACGTGTGCATTCCGCTGGTGCTGGCACTGTTCAGTGCACGCGCCATGGCCGCGCGCGGCTTCTTCCGCCTGTGGCTGACCATAGCCTCGAGCATCGCGCTGTTCCTCGGCTTGATGGAAATGGACTTCTACCGCGAGTTTCACCAGCGCCTCAATGGTCTGGTCTTCCAGTATGTGAAGGAAGACCCGAAAACCGTGATGAGCATGCTCTGGTACGGTTTCCCGGTGGTGCGTTATCTGCTGGCATGGGTCATCGGCACCGTCATTCTGACCCTCGCGTTCAAAGGCGCCGACCGTGCCACCCGTCCACGCGGACCTTTCAGCGGCGGCAGCGTCAGCAGCCGTCAAGTCGCGCCGTGGTACACCCGTCTTGCGGTGTTCGTGGTCTGCTTGCTGATCTGCGTGGTTGCCGCTCGTGGCACTCTGCGTCAAGGCCCGCCGATGCGTTGGGGTGACGTGTACACCACTGATTCCAACTTCGCCAACCAGCTCGGCCTCAACGGCACGCTGTCGCTGATCGCGGCCGCCAAGGACCGCATGGGCGAAGACCGCGACAACATCTGGAAAGGCACACTGCCGCAAGAACAAGCGCAGAAAGTCGTGCGCGATATGTTGCTGATGCCGGATGACAAACTGGTCGATGCCGATATCGCCGCCGTGCGCCGTGAATACACGCCGCCGGCCGACAAGACCCTGCCGATCAAGAACGTCGTCGTGATCCTGATGGAAAGCATGGCCGGTCACTCGGTCGGTGCGTTGGGCGCGCCGGGCAACATCACGCCTTATCTGGACAAACTGTCGAAGGAAGGCCTGCTGTTCGATCGCTTCTTCTCCAACGGTACGCACACCCACCAGGGCATGTTCGCGACCATGGCCTGCTTCCCCAACCTGCCGGGTTTCGAATACCTGATGCAGACCCCGGAAGGCAGCCACAAACTGTCCGGCCTGCCGCAGCTGCTCAGCGCCCGCAACTACGACGACGTGTACGTCTACAACGGCGATTTCGCCTGGGACAACCAGTCGGGCTTTTTCAGCAATCAGGGCATGACCAACTTCGTTGGCCGTAACGACTTCGTCAACCCGGTGTTCTCCGATCCGACCTGGGGCGTGTCCGACCAGG
Organism: Pseudomonas sp. ZY71; assembly: GCF_036542145.1. Classification (NCBI taxonomy): domain Bacteria; kingdom Pseudomonadati; phylum Pseudomonadota; class Gammaproteobacteria; order Pseudomonadales; family Pseudomonadaceae; genus Pseudomonas; species Pseudomonas sp. ZY71. Next base: position 4,860,871 of record NZ_CP144274.1, on the reverse strand, counting down.
ACATGTTCGACCGTGGCCTGCAGGAGCTCAAGGCGCGCGAAAACGGCAAGCCGTTCTACGCGCTGCTGCAAACCCTGTCCAACCACACGCCGTACGCCTTGCCGACGCCATTGCCGGTTGAGCGTGTGACTGACCGTGGCAGCCTCAACGAACACTTGACCGCCATGCGTTACGCCGACTGGGCACTGGGTCAGTTCTTCGAGAAGGCGCGCAAAGAGCCGTACTTCAAGGAAACGCTGTTCGTCATCGTTGGCGACCACGGTTTCGGCAACGAGCGCCAGATCACCGAAATGGACCTGGGTCGCTTCAACGTGCCGATGCTGATGATCGCGCCGGGCATCCAGGAGAAGTTCGGTACCCGTGACCACACCGTGGGCACGCAGATCGACATCGTGCCGACCATCATGGGGCGTCTGGGTGGCGAAGTGCGCCATCAGTGCTGGGGCCGTGACTTGCTCAACCTGCCGGAAGGCGACACCGGTTTCGGTGTGATCAAGCCGTCGGGCAGCGAGCAGACCACAGCCATCGTCACTGCCGACCAGATTCTGGTCCTGCCGAAAGACAAGGAAATGGGTCCGAAGATCTGGCAATACCAATTGGGTGCCAATCCACATGCCGAGATCGTTCCGAATGCACCGCGCACGGCCGAGTTGAAACTCAAACTCGAGGCGTTCCTGCAAACGGCGACCAAGAGCCTGATGGACAACACTGCCGGTGTAATCAACGGCAAGCCGGACTGATCGCGCAGCGATCATAAAATCCGTGCAATAAAAAAGAGGCCCTGAACAGGGCCTCTTTTTATTGCGCTTGAATCGTTATATCCGACCGAGTAACAGCAGGACCAACAGCACCACCAACACCACGCCGATAATGCCCGAAGGACCGTAACCCCAACTTCTGGAGTGCGGGAAGACCGGCAGACCACCGATCAGCAACAGGATCAGGATAATGATTAGAATTGTGCCCATGTCGATTTCCTTGTTGATAGTGTTCGAGAAGTCTTGGTATTCAAGGGCGACTGGAGACTAAGTAATTCCAGACGGCTTACAAATTCCGACCTGTGCGCATGAAAGAAAATTCAATGTTTTTTTAATGTATTTGGATCGCAGACTTATTTCCTTTTTTCCTCTCGTCTAGTTCAGAACTCAGACCATTTTCGGGAATCCAACGCGCCACGGTTTGCCCTCACCATTCAGCAATCTGATGGAGCGTGGGCGCGCGCCGATCCTTCGCTACACTCGGCGCATCTTCCCCGGAACAACAAGGCTGTCTGCTATGCAAAATCGCATGATGATCACTGGTGCGGGCTCGGGCCTGGGTCGCGAAATCGCGCTGCGCTGGGCGCGTGAAGGCTGGCAACTGGCCTTGTCGGACGTCAGCGAACCCGGCCTGCAGGAAACCCTGAAAATGGTCCGCGAGGCGGGTGGCGACGGCTTCATTCAGCGCTGCGATGTGCGTGATTACAGCCAGCTCACCGCGTTCGCTCAGGCGTGCGAAGAGAAGCTGGGTGGCATCGACATCATCGTCAATAACGCCGGTGTTGCCTCGGGCGGTTTCTTCAGCGAATTGTCGCTGGAAGACTGGGACTGGCAGATCGCGATCAACCTGATGGGCGTGGTCAAGGGTTGCAAAGCGTTTCTGCCGCTGCTTGAACAAAGCAAAGGCAAAATCATCAACATCGCCTCCATGGCCGCATTGATGCAGGGCCCGGCGATGAGTAATTACAACGTGGCCAAGGCTGGCGTGGTAGCACTTTCGGAAAGCCTGTTGATTGAACTGGCGCAACAGGAAGTCGGCGTGCACGTGGTCTGCCCGTCATTCTTCCAGACCAATCTGCTCGACTCTTTCCGTGGCCCGACCCCGGCGATGAAAGCGCAGGTGGGCAAGTTGCTGGAAAGTTCGCCGATCACGGCGGCGGACATCGCCGACTACATCTATCAGCAAGTGGCAGCCGGCGAGTTCATGATCCTGCCCCACGAACAAGGGCGCATGGCTTGGGCGATCAAGCAGAAAAACCCGCAACTGCTCTATAACGAAATGACTTCCATGGCCGAGAAAATGCGCGCCAAGGCGAAACAGAACAACGGCTGAGCTTGCCCGTAACAGACGGCGTCGTTAGGGTGGCCGCAATGGTCACCCTGTCGAGACGCATCAATGCTCAATTACTTGTGGTTCTTCCTCGCGGCGCTGTTTGAAATCGCCGGTTGCTTCGCCTTCTTCATGTGGCTGCGCCAGGGCAAAAGTGCTCTGTGGGTGATTCCTGCGCTGCTCAGTCTGACCTTGTTCGCGTTGTTGTTGACTCGCGTCGAAGCCAATTATGCCGGGCGCGCCTACGCCGCGTACGGCGGGATCTACATCGTCGCGTCGATTGGCTGGCTGATGGTGGTCGAGCGGGTGCGTCCATTGGGTTCGGACTGGATCGGCGTGGCACTGTGCGTGATCGGCGCCAGCGTGATTCTGTTCGGGCCGCGATTTTCTGCGGCGTGAGGGTTGCTTGTCGGAAACGTCTGACGGCTTGATGCGAGCATGGCTGTAAGGCAAAACTGATTTGCCCGCCATGCATTGTAGAGCCGCGGCAAGCCGCGCATCTTCAGGGCTCGCTAACCCTGAAGGACGAATCTCATGCTTGTACTCAGCCGTGTCGTTGGTGAGTTGATTTCAATCGGTGATGACATCACCTTGCGCGTTCTGTCAGTGAACGGCTCCAGCGTGCGCTTTGGCGTCGAGGCCCCGCAAAAGGTCAACGTGCACCGCGCGGAGGTCTATGAGCGGATTCAGCGCAAGCAGGCCACGCAGAAAGTTCGCTGAGGATTTCAGTCGAACAGGTGCTTGGGCACGTCGTGCTTGAGCATCAACTGGCACTGCTCGCTTTCCGGGTCGAAGACGATCAGTGCCTGGCCTTTGGTCAATGCCTGACGCACGCGCAGCACGCGGGTTTCCAGCGGCGTGTCATCGCCGTTGTCGGTGCCGTCGCGGGTGACGAAATCTTCGATCAGGCGGGTGAGGGTGTCGACTTCAAGCGCGTCGTAGGGAATGAGCATGGGCACCTCGGTCAAATCAATGTCGGGATGCTACGGCGATTGCGGGTTGGCTGCCAGTTTTGTGTTGCCTGTACTTACGTCATCGCGAGCAGGCTCACTCCTACAGGGGAACGCATTCCAAATGTGGGAGCGACGGTGCGACGATTCGACCTGCTCGCGAAGGCGATGGTTCTGCCAACAAAGAGTTAACTATCGGAACGCTGCCCCACCAGGCTGTCGACCGACGGCACCCGCGTATCGCTCTCCATCTGCGTGTCATGCTCAATCTGATGACTGAAGCGGTCCAGCGAAGCATTCGCTGGCGCTGCATCGCTGGCGAACACCGGTGGGCTCAAAATGTAAGCCCCGAGCAGTCGGCTCAGTGCCGCCAGACTGTCGATGTGCGTACGCTCATACCCATGCGTCGCATCACAACCAAAAGCCAGCAGGGCAGTGCGGATATCGTGCCCGGCGGTGACCGCCGAATGCGCATCGCTGAAGTAATAGCGGAACAGGTCACGGCGCACCGGCAGTTCGTTTTCACCGGCCAGACGCAACAAATGTCGCGACAGGTGATAGTCATACGGGCCGCCGGAATCCTGCATCGCCACACTCACCGCGTGTTCGCTGGAGTGCTGCCCCGGAGCGACCGGCGCGATGTCGATGCCGACAAACTCACTGACATCCCACGGCAATGCTGCCGCCGCGCCGCTGCCGGTTTCTTCGGTAATGGTGAACAGCGGATGGCAGTCGATCATCAGTTCCTGACCGCTGTCGACGATGGCTTTGAGTGCCGCCAGCAGCGCGGCAACTCCGGCCTTGTCATCGAGGTGGCGGGCGCTGATGTGGCCGCTTTCGGTAAACTCCGGCAGCGGATCGAACGCCACCACGTCACCGATGCTGATACCCAGCGAATCGCAATCGGCCTTGGTCGCACAGTAGGCGTCCAGACGCAGTTCGACGTGATCCCAGCTGATAGGCATTTCATCGACGGCAGTGTTGAACGCATGTCCGGACGCCATCAGCGGCAACACGCTGCCGCGAATCACACCGTTGTCGGTAAACAGGCTGACGCGGCTGCCCTCGGCAAAACGGCTCGACCAGCAGCCGACCGGGGCGAGGGTCAGTCGCCCGTTGTCCTTGATTGCACGAACCGCTGCACCGATGGTGTCGAGGTGCGCCGAGACCGCGCGGTCGGGGCTGTTTTTCTTGCCCTTGAGCGTGGCGCGAATGGTGCCGCGCCGGGTCATTTCAAACGGAATGCCAAGTTCTTCCAGACGCTCGGCGACGTAGCGCACGATGGTGTCGGTGAACCCGGTGGGGCTGGGAATGGCGAGCATTTCCAGGAGGACTTTTTGCAGGTAGTTGAGATCCGGTTCGGGGATTTGCGTGGTCATGGAAACTCCTGATGGGTTGAGCACACCGATGGTTTCGATGAGGAAATATGGGTAGTGGATTTAAGGGCCTCTTCGCGAGCAGGTCGAATCGTCGCACCGTCGCTCCCACATTTGGAATTCATTCCCCTGTGGGAGCGAGCCTGCTCGCGAAGGCGTCAGCCCGTACAAAGCAGATTCAAGAGACAACCGGCTGACTGTGCGGAAACAACAAATCAACAAATCGCTCCGCCGTCGGCTGCGGCTCATGGTTGGCCAGCCCGGCACGTTCGTTGGCCTCGATAAACACGTACTCCGGCTGATCCGCCGCCGGCACCATCAAGTCGAGGCCAACCATCGGAATATCCAGCGCCCGCGCCGCCCGCACCGCGGCATCGACCAGCGTCGGATGGAGAATCGCTGTGACATCTTCCAGCGTGCCGCCGGTGTGCAGATTCGCCGTGCGCCGCACAAACAGATGCTCACCCGCCGGCAAAATGCTGCTGTAGTCGTAACCCGCGGCATGCAAGGTGCGCTGGGTTTCGTGGTCCAGCGGAATCTTGCTTTCGCCGCTGGTGGCTGCTTGCCTGCGACGACTCTGCGCTTCGATCAACGCGCCCACCGAATGCTGACCATCGCCGACCACTTCCGCCGGTTTGCGAATCGCCGCCGCGACCACTTCAAAGCCAATCACCAGAATCCGCAGATCAAGCCCTTCGTGAAAGCTTTCCAGCAGCACGCGGCTATCAAATTGCTTCGCTGTTTCGATGGCTTGCTGCACCTCTTCGATGCTCTGCAAATCCACCGCCACGCCTTGACCCTGTTCACCGTCGAGCGGCTTGACCACCACTCGTTGATGCTCATCGAGGAAGGCCAGATTGTCGTCGGCATTACCGGCCAGTTGCTGCGACGGCAGGTTCAGCCCGGCGCCTTTGAGCACTTTGTGCGTCAGGCTTTTGTCCTGGCACAGGCTCATGCTGATCGCGCTGGTCAGGTCGCTCAACGATTCGCGGCAACGCACGCGGCGCCCGCCGTGGCTAAGGGTGAACAGCCCGGCATCGGCGTCATCCACTTGCACATCGATGCCGCGTCGATGGGCTTCTTCTACGATGATCCGCGCATACGGATTGAACTGTGCCTCCGGCCCCGGGCCGAGAAACAGCGGCTGATTGATACCGTTCTTGCGCTTGATGGCAAAGGTCGACAGGTTGCGGAAACCGAGCTTGGCATAGAGGTTTTTCGCCTGACGGTTGTCGTGCAATACCGACAGGTCGAGATAGCTAAGGCCGCGACTCATGAAGTGCTCGATCAGGTGCCGCACCAGCACTTCGCCGACACCCGGTCGCGAGCACTGCGGATCAACCGCCAGGCACCACAGGCTGCTGCCGTTTTCCGGGTCGTTGAAGGCTTTTTGATGGTTCAGGCCCATGACGCTGCCGATCACCGCGCCGCTGTCTTCATCCTCGGCGAGCCAATACACCGGGCCGCCCTGATGGTGCGGAGTCAGCCGCGTGGCATCGATCGGCAACATGCCGCGTGCCTGATACAACTGATTGATCGCCTGCCAGTCCGCCTCACTTTGCGCGCGGCGGATACGAAAGCCGCGAAACACTCGAGTCGCCTGCCGGTAGTCGCTGAACCACAGGCGCAAGGTGTCGGATGGATCAAGGAACAATTGCGTCGGCTCCAGGCCGAGAATCTGCTGCGGTGCTGCAACGTACAAAGCGATATCGCGCTCGCCGGGCTGCTCTTTGAGCAGCTCCTGCGCCAGAGACGCAGGATCGGGAAAGGTGTGGCCGATCAGCAACCGGCCCCAGCCGCAATGCAGCGCAATCGGCTCGGCGGCCAGCGTGCTGCCGTCTTCGGCCAGGCGCGCCTGCAAGCGTTCATAAGACGGTGTCTGACCGCGTAGCAGCCGTTGGTTGATGGCCGTGGCGTGGGGTTTCATCGATCAGATTCCTTGTTCACTGAGCCACAGGTTCAGGGCTGCCAGTTGCCACAGCTTCGAACCGCGCAACGGCGTCAACTGGCCTTGCGGATCGGTCAGCAACTTGTCGAGCATGGCCGGGTTGAACAGGCCGCGATCCTGACTTGGATCAAGCAGCAGTTCGCGCACCCAGTTCAGCGTATCGCCCTGCAAGTGCTTGAGACCAGGCACCGGGAAGTAGCCTTTTTTGCGGTCGATCACTTCACTTGGAATCACTCGACGCGCGGCTTCTTTCAAGACTTGTTTGCCGCCATCGGGCAGCTTGAATTGGCCCGGCACTCGCGCCGAGAGTTCGACCAGTCGATAGTCGAGAAACGGCGTGCGCGCCTCCAGACCCCAGGCCATGGTCATGTTGTCGACGCGTTTGACCGGGTCGTCGACCAGCATCACCGTGCTGTCCAGACGCAGAGCTTTGTCGACGGCAGCATCAGCACCGGGCTGGGCGAAATGTTCTTTGACGAAGTCGCCGGCAGCGTCATTCGCAGTCAGCCATTTCGGCTGCACGGTGGCGGCGTAGTCGTCATAACTGCGGTCGAAAAACGCGTTGCGATAGGCCGCATACGGATCGGCTGCGCCATCGACTTGCGGGTACCAGTGATAACCGGCGAACAGCTCATCCGCACCCTGGCCGCTCTGTACCACCTTGCAGTGCTTGGCCACTTCGCGCGACAACAGATAGAACGCGATGCAGTCATGGCTGACCATCGGCTCGCTCATCGCACGGAACGCGGCGGGCAGTTGCTCGATGATCTCTTTCTCGTCGATACGCAACTGATGGTGTTGGGTGCCGTAGTGTTTGGCGATCAGATCGGAATACTGAAACTCGTCACCGCGCTCACCGCCGGCATCCTGGAAACCGATGGAGAAGGTCGACAGGTTCTCCACGCCGACTTCACGCAATAGGCCGACGAGCATGCTCGAATCGACACCGCCGGACAGCAGCACGCCGACATCCACCGCCGCACGTTGACGAATTGCCACCGCTTCGCGAGTGCTGTCGAGGACGCGGTCGACCCAGTCTTCCAGCTTCAGGTTTTTCTCGTCTTCGTGCGGGCCGTAGGGCAGGGTCCACCAGGTTTTCTGCTCGGTGGTGCCATCGGCTTCAACGCGCATCCAGGTCGCCGGTGGCAGTTTTTCAATGCCGGCCAGCAGGGTGCGCGGCGCCGGGACCACGGCATGGAAATTCAAGTAGTGATTGAGCGCCACCGGGTCGAGAATCGGGTTGATGTCGCCGCCCTTGAGCAACGCCGGCAACGCCGAGGCAAAGCGCAAACGCTGACCCGTGCGCGACAGGTACAACGGCTTCACGCCGAGACGGTCGCGGGCGATGAACAGGCGTTGGGCGTCGCGTTCCCAGATGGCAAAGGCGAACATGCCATTGAGCTTCGGCAGCAACGCTTCGCCCCAGGCGTGATAGCCCTTGAGCAGTACTTCGGTGTCGCCACCGGAATAGAAGGCATAACCCAGCGCTTCGAGTTCGGCACGCAGTTCCGGGAAGTTGTAGATCGCGCCGTTGAAGGCCAGGGACAGGCCCAGTTGGCTGTCGATCATCGGCTGCGCCGAGCCGTCCGACAGGTCCATGATTTTCAGGCGCCGATGACCTAGGGCAATCGGCCCTTGGGCATGGAAGCCCCACGCGTCGGGGCCGCGAGGGGCCAGGTGATGGGTGATTCTCTCGATCGCTGCAAGGTCTGCAGGTTGTTGATCAAAACGTAACTCGCCAGCTAATCCGCACATAAAATCCTTACCGGTTTTTCCGTTGGGGAGGGGTCAAGCAGTACCTCGCCAGAAGGGCGGGTACTCAGAAACTGACCAGACTCGGTAGGGGGAGTTTTAGATCGATAAGTTATAAAGAGGCGACTCTGCCTTTTGCGCGACAGTTATGAGGGCTGATCGGAAGACGCGGTCTTTGCGCGCGCCGATGCGTTTTTCTGCGTCAGCGCTTCACGGGCACGGTAATGCTCGCCGGGTGGTGCAAGGCTATTTTATTCATGACAAAAAGTGCTTGATTGGCCTGGATTACCCACAGGATTTTGAGTTGTTAATCACTGCGCGTCACCGCTAACGTCAAAGGCTCAACCGCAATAAAGGACTATTGCAATGCTCGCCCAAGACAACAAACCTGCTCAGGCTCAAGGGGCCATCCTGAGCACTTTATTCGACGCAACCGGCGACCTCGACACCGCTGAAACTCTGGAAAAAACGCTCCCGGCGTATTTGCTCCAGGCGTCGGCCACCAGCCTGGCAAGGCTGGATGAAATCAACCGTGAACTTTACGCCCGGCAACTCAAGGTCAATAAGGAGCTCGCCCGGCTAAAACCGTTGGCCGACTTCTGTATCAGCGAACTCAACGCGGCACTGAACCAAAAATGGCCGGCGCTTTATGACGCAGGTGTGGATGTGGTCAGTCTGCCGGGTGTTGATTGTGGCTGCGAAACGACTGCGACCGATCAGGCCGGGATAGACCTCGTCAAACACGCCTCGCAAACGCTTTTGCAGGCTGCCATGCAAAACTTCACCGAAGACGAGGAGCAGGCTGACGCGTTTCCCGATGGCAGTCAGGTGCGCCTGAAAAGCGCGCCGCAGGGTGTGAGCGGCTTGACCCCAGCGGCGTTTGCTTCGTTTTGCCGGCAACTGGATCTGGGCCAGAAATACCAGGAGCATCTGCAGCAAGTGTTCGGCCTGTGTGATGAAAGCGGCAAAATCGTGGCGACCAGTGCCATGACCCGTGATATCGCCGCGTTGAAACAGTCGTTATTGGAACTCGATGCGCACCTGGCCGTGCTCAAAGGCGATATCACAGCGGCAGGCTTGCGCATGTTGCAGGACCTGGTGATGGCCGAGGGCGTGGCGTCGACGCAATCCCTGCGGTACGGCAAAGAACCGCTGATCATGCAGGGCATCAAGCTACTCGACAGCTGCGTGTGGGGCGTCGTCGTTTTTTCCACACGCTCCGTGGAACAACACCCTGAGGACGGATGCATGGTGTACATGGCCGGCGAGCCTGAGCGGGCCGTGTACGAATACCCGAGTTTCAATGCATTCAAGGGCTACCTGGTGCAACAACTGAAAAGCGCGGATTATCGGGACTACTTTGCCCGCAGCCTCGACGAAGATGACAAGGCGGATTTCTTCCAGACGCTCGCTGAAAAAGGCGATCTGGGTCTGGTCAAACAATGGCCGATCAGCGTGCCGCTCTTCGATTTCATGGTGCAAAGCCATGTCGGCAAGTTGCAGATCGACGCACGCAAACTGGCAGTGCCTACTGCTGATATCGATGAAGAGACGCGCCGCAAGCGTCTGCTCGATTTCATTCAGCGCGGAGTGAATATTGCCTCGGTGGCCGGGCTCTTCGTGCCGGTGCTCGGACAATTGATGATGGGCGTCGCGGTGGGGCAATTGCTTGGCGAAGTGTACGAAGGTGTCGAAGACTGGCAGCGCGGTGATCATCAGCAAGCCCTGTCGCATCTGCTCAGCGTGGTCGAGAACATCGCGTTGATGGGCGTCTTCGCCGGCGGGCAAAAAGTGTTGGGGACACTGGGTCGCAAACTGCTGCGCACGCACCCGCAGTTCTTTGGGGAATTCACTGCCATTCTCAATCACGCCGGTAAAGCGCGCCTGTGGAAGCCCGATCTCGCGCCCTACGAGCATTCTCTCCCGGCAGGGTTCACCATCGATGCCGGCTCCAAGGAGTTTTATCAGATTGGCGCGAAAACCTTTGGCAAGGTTGACCATCGTGTGTTCGCCGGCCGCTACGATATCGACGCTAACCTGTGGCGTCTGGAGCACGCCGAACGAACGCAAGCCTATACCCCGGAACTGGTCCGGCACGTCGAAGGCGGTTGGCGGCTACCCGGCGAAGAGCCGGAGGAATGGGGCAGCTCCGCGTACGCACTCAAACGCATCGATCCGCACTTGCGCGAATTCGTCGACAGCGACCTGGACATGATGCGTCGACTCAGCGACACCTCGCATCAGACCGTGCTCGACACCTTCAACGACAATCTGAGCCTGCCTGTGCGCCTGCGCGATACCGTCGAGCGTGTACGCATCGGGCTCCAGTTGCGGGAGTTGACCGTGGAGCTGGAAAACGGCGAGACCCATTCCGGGCAATCTGGCGAGACGCTGATGCATGCCTTGCCGAAACTGCCGGGCTGGCCCACCGACCGCTATATCGAGGTGGTCGGAGAAGAAGGGGCCGTCGAAGCAACCTATCCGGCGAACAGTACGATCGACGAAACGCTGGGTGTGGTTGTTACCCGGGACCAATTGTTGCAAACGGTTATCGATGGTCTGTACCAAAACGAGGTCGATGCATTGCTTGGCGGCAAAGTCGCAAGAAGCACAGAGGAACGCGCACTGGCGAAAAAGCTGGGTGCGGCGCTCAGGTCCGATTATCGCGCGGTGTTCGAGCGTCTGTATCAACGCTACGACGAGAGTCAGGCGGATGAGCTGCTCAATTTGCGCAAGGTTTTCGCCGACATCCCGGCACGCTATGGACAACGCCTGATCGACCGCGCACCCAGTGTCGAGCGCCAGCACCTGCGCGCCACCGCACGGGTGCCATTGCGGCTGGGGCAGCGCGCCCGGGCCGCTGCCGCCAAGGTGCGGCTCGACCGTGGGTTGACGGGATTTCACTGGCCACTGCTGGCGAATTCCGATACCGACAAACTGGCCATTCAGTTGCTGCCACGCCTTGGCGGCTGGGATAAAAAACTGCGCCTGGAGGTGCGCGAAAAGGCGTTGACCGGAGCCGTGCTGGAAGCCATCGGCGATGCGTCCGCGACCGCCGACGATACCTGTTACCTGGTGAAATCCGCTCATGGTTATGAAGCATTTGACGGCGACAAAAAATCCCTTGGCAAGGTGGCGTCGGCGCCCGACGCGTTGTACTCCGCCGTCCTGAAGGCGCTCCCGTCACGTCAGCGTGAGGCGAGCGGATTGATCGATGCCGGACAGAGCAGCAGACAGCGCTTGCGCAGCAAATTGCTCGACGCAGGGTTCGAAGAGCGCGAAGCCACCGGGCGCACACTGGTCAACGGCAAGTACGAACCGCCGGGCATCGAGCCGGCCTGCGTGCAAGGCGATCAGGCCCCGGCGACACACCACTCAGGCAAGTTGCTGCGCAAAGTGCGCAAACTCTATCCCCGCCTGGATGACGCGCAGGCCAGTCAATTGCTTGACGAGCTGGGCGACGATCCGCTGAGCCAAGCGATTCGGGTCAAAGCCTTGCGTCAGGATTTGAAAACCCTGCGTGACGTTCTTTTTATCTGGAGTGAAGATGGCGCCGCCCTGAAGGCGATGGGGGGTGATCTGGCCGAAGCACGGCACAGCCGCAAGATGGCGGCCGAACTGATCGAGAAGGCCTTTCGGCGGTTTGACTGGACCGAGGGTGAACAGGGCAAATCGGTCTGCGCCCTCAATCTCGATCGAATGCGCATCGGCAAGCTGCCGAGCATGCCTGCGGGATTGAGCTTTGACCATATCCAGCGTTTGTCGATGAAGGACGTGGAGCAGAATGATGATGTCACGTACTTCCTCAAATCCTTCAAACAGCTTGAGTCGCTGGAACTCGACAACAATAAAATCACCCGGCTCCCCGAAGTGCTGTCGCATATGCCCAACCTCAAGCGATTGAGCCTGGAGGGCAATCAGCTAAAGCTGACCGAGCAGACATTGACGAAGCTGAACCGGCTGCGCACGCTGACGAATCTTGATCTGAACGACAACCCGTTGGGCGCCACTCCGGATGTCAGTCAAATGAGCAAACTGCGTCTGTTGCAACTGCGCCAAACGGGGATTACCGAACTGCCTCAAGGTCTGCAGAACCTCGCCCATATCGAATGGATGAATCTGAGCAAAAACAAAATCAAGGAATTGCCCGATTGGCTGTTTCAAAAACCGCGACGATTTACCCGGACGCTCAACCTGGGGGGCAATCCCTTTTCTGAAACCAGCAAAACGTATCTGGATAACTATCGCAATAACTACGGTATAGGAATGGGTTTCACCGCAGACGACATTGCCCGGCTCCACGAACAGACCGCACGCTCATTATGGCTCACCAAGACGACCGGTGAGGAATGGCTGACGCAGGTGCGGATCTGGCAGGCGTTTCGCGACGATCCCCGTGCCGAAGGCTTGTTCCAGCTACTCGCGCGACTGGGCGATACCGCCGACGGAACGAAGGGCAGCGCTGACATGCAGCGACGGATCTGGGAAGTATTGAAGGCAGCAGAGGCTGATGGCCCTCTGTGCGATGAGTTGCTCGATATGGCCGCCAACCCGATCAATTGCGATGACACAGCGGCGATCAATTTCAGTCATCTTGAAGTTGCTGTTCACGTCGATCATGTCACCAAGGGAGCCGGCGGCAAGGTCACTGCCAAACCGCTGCTCGAACTCGGCCGCAGTCTGTTCCGGCTGCATCGACTGAACGCGATTGCCCACGACCATGCGGTCAAGGTCGGGAAGTTGGATGAAGTCGAGGTGAACCTGGCTTATCGCATCGGGCTGGCGAAGACCCTGGACCTGCCCGGCCAGCCGCAGAACATGCTGCTCGGACCGGAGAGCGGCGTGACCGCCGCTGATCTGGAAAAGGCGCAACACCGGATCGCTACAGATGAACTCTCCCCCCAATGGCTCGAATTCATGCAGCAGCAGACGTTCTGGCGTGACTACCTGAAACGTACGTTTACGCGCCAGTTCTCGCAGATTGAAGAGTCGTTCGCGCCGCGTATGAGTGCCCTGGATGAGCAGGCGGACACACTGCCCAGTGCTGACTATCTGAGTCAGGGGCTTGCCCTCAAACTTCAAAAGGAGCAGGCGCAAGAGGCAGAGTTCAAGCGCCTTACGCAAGAGTCTATCCGCCTGATGGACCTGGGCCTGTGCGTGATGCCAGACATGTGAGATTCACTTGCCGCGAATCAACTGACGCAGGACGAAGCGGTTAGGGTGACAGGCTTCGGCGACACTGCGTGGCAGCGGCAGCGGCTCGTTGTCCAGCCACGCGGCGAGCAATTCGCCTGACAGCGGCGCGGTGATCAGACCGCGAGAGCCGTGGCCGCTGTTGATGTATAAGCCGTCGAGCCAAGGGCAGGCAATGTCCGGCACCTGACGGGCATCCTTGCTCAGGGCGGCATAGGCCTCGAGGAACGCTTCGCGGTCGGCGAGCGGGCCGACAATCGGCAAATAGTCAGGGCTGGTGCAGCGAAAAGCTGCGCGGCCCTGCAGGTTGTCGACCGGCTGTTCGCTGATGTGCAGACGCGCGACCAGGTCGCTGGAGATCTCTTCGAGCATCGCCAGATTGCCCACATGCTCGGCCGTGGTCGGCGTCAGGTCATCGCTGTTGAAATCGAAACTGGCGCCGAGGGTGTGTTCGCCCAAGCGGGCCGGGGCGACGTAACCTTCGGCGCAGACCACGGTGCTCAGCGCTTGGCTTTCTGTTGTTTCGGCGAGACGAGTGATCTGCCCGCGAATGCGTTTTAGCGGCAGTTCGGCACTTTGCGCAAAGCGTTTGATCTCGGCAGCGCCGGCCAGCACCACGACCGGCGCGCTGGCGAGCAAACGTTCACCGTCCAGCGCCTGCCACTGATCATCGACCTTGCGCAGTTGTAGCGCTTCGCTATGGCTGAGCAGTTCGATGTTCGGCTGCGCCGCTTGTGCCTGACACAACGCCCGCGGATGCACCCAGCCACCTTCGGGATAGTACAAACCGCCATGGCTCACGCCGACCCCGGCGCGGACTTGCGCCTGGGGCTGATCCAGCCACTGCAACAGATCTTCGGGAAAGGCTTCAGCCAGTTGTGCGTGGCGCTCGGCTTCCTTGGCATTGAACGCCAGTTGCAGCACGCCGCAATCGTCCCAATCGGTGCCACGTTGCAGGGTTTCCAGCAGGCGCCGGGTGTAACCGAAACCGCTGACGATCAGTTGCGACAACGCCGTGCCGTGGGCAGACAACTTCAGGTACAGCACACCTTGTGGATTGCCGGAGGCTTCCTGCGCCACGGCTGCATGGCGTTCCAGCAACGTGACCTGCCAGCCGCGTGCGGCCAGGCTGGACGCCGTGGCGCATCCGGCCAGACCGGCGCCGATCACCAGCGCACGCCGCTCACCGACAATCGGGGCAGGGCGCGCGAACCACGGCTTGTCCGGCACTGGCGGCGCAACTTCCGCTGGCCAGCCGAGAAATTCGCCACGGAGGATTTCCCACTTGTGGCCGATGCCCGGCGTGCGCTTCATTTTGAACCCGGCAGCGTTGAGCAAACGCCTTACCCAACCGGTGCTGGTGAAGGTACTGATAGTCGAGCCTGGCGCTGCCAGTCGCGCCAGTTCGACGAACAGTTCGGCGGTCCACATGTCGGGGTTTTTCGCCGGGGCGAAACCGTCGAGAAACCATGCGTCGATCTGCGCGTCGAGCTGCGGCAGCTGTTCCAGTGCATCGCCGATAAGCAGCGTCAGTGTTACGCGGCCGTTGGCTAACGTGATGCGCTGAAAACCCTGATGGATCGCTACGTAGTGCGTCAGCAACTGATCGGCCAACGGCTTGAGTTCCGGCCACAGGGCCAGCGCACGTTTCAGATCGGCAGGGCTCAGCGGGTATTTTTCGACGCTGACGAAATGCAGCCGCGCACCGGCCACCGCATGCTGCTCGAACAACTGCCAGGCGCAGAGAAAATTCAGTCCGGTGCCAAAACCGGTTTCGCCGATGACCAGCCGCCCATCCGCCGGCAGCGCGGTAAAACGTTCGGCCAAACGGTTCTGTTCAAGGAACACGTAACGGGTTTCATCCAGACCTGATTGGTCGGAAAAATACACGTCATCGAACACCCGCGAACGCGGGCGTCCCTGGTCATCCCAGTCGAGTTGGGCGTGGGGCAATACAGGTTTCATGGCAGGCTCGGCAACGACAAGGCGGCCATTCTAGCCGATCGCGCAGGGGCTGCTTGATCCATGGCAAGGCTTGCGGTCACTGACTCACGGACAATCCGCCACCTGCGGGAATTTCTGCGCCGCTGCTATGCCCAATCCGCTAGTCTTGCTGAATCCTGGAAGGAGCCGTCCCATGTTTGAATCCGCTGAAATCGGTCACGCCATCGACAAAGACACCTTTGATGCGGCCGTCCCGGCATTGCGTGAAGCCTTGCTCGAAGCTCAGTTTGAATTGCAGCAGCAGAAGCGTTTCCCAGTGATCATCCTGATCAACGGTATTGAAGGTGCGGGCAAGGGCGAGACGGTCAAGTTGCTCAACGAGTGGATGGATCCGCGCCTGATCGAAGTGCGCACCTTCGATCAGCAGACTGATGAAGAGTTGTCGCGGCCACCGGCGTGGCGCTACTGGCGGATGCTCCCGGCCAAGGGGCGCATGGGGATCTTCTTCGGTAACTGGTACAGCCAGATGCTCCAGGGGCGGGTGCATGGCTTGTTCAAGGATCCGCGTCTGGATCAGGCAATCGCCGGTGCCGAGCGTTTGGAAAAGATGCTCTGCGATGAAGGCGCGCTGATCTTCAAGTTCTGGTTTCATCTCTCGAAGAAACAGATGAAGGCCCGGCTCAAAGCACTGGCCGATGATCCGCTGCACAGCTGGCGCATCAGCCCGCTGGACTGGCAGCAATCAGAAACCTACGACAAGTTCGTCAAATACGGCGAGCGCGTGCTGCGCCGTACCAGCCGTGATTACGCGCCGTGGCATGTGATTGAAGGCGCCGACGCCAACTACCGCAGCCTGGCGGTCGGCAAGATTCTCCTCGAAGGTTTGCAAAATGCGCTGAAACGTCCGGACGTGCATCCGCACGATGTCAGCGCCGCGCCTTTGGGCACGCCGGTCGATCAGTTGAACCTGCTCGACAGTCTCGACCTGACCCAGCGCCTTGAGAAGAAAGACTACGAAGAGCAACTGATCACCGAGCAGGCGCGCCTGTCCGGGTTGATGCGCGATAAACGCATGCGTCGTCACGCGCTGGTCGCGGTGTTCGAAGGCAATGACGCGGCGGGCAAGGGCGGTGCGATCCGTCGGGTCGCGGCGGCGCTCGATCCACGTCAATACAACATCGTGCCGATTGCCGCGCCGACTGAAGAAGAAAGAGCCCAGCCGTATTTGTGGCGTTTCTGGCGGCACATTCCGGCGCGCGGCAAGTTCACCGTGTTCGACCGTTCCTGGTATGGCCGGGTATTGGTCGAGCGCATCGAAGGTTTCTGCACGCCGGCCGACTGGCTGCGCGCTTATGGCGAGATCAATGATTTCGAGGAGCAACTGGCCGACGCCGGGGTGATCGTGGTCAAGTTCTGGCTGGCCATCGACAAGGACACGCAGATGGAGCGTTTCCAGGCGCGCGAAGAAATCCCCTTCAAGCGCTTCAAGATCACCGAAGACGACTGGCGCAACCGCGACAAGTGGGATGACTACCGCGCCGCCGTGGGCGATATGGTCGACCGCACCAGCTCGGAAATCTCGCCGTGGACGCTGGTCGAGGCCAATGACAAGCGCTGGGCGCGGGTGAAAGTGTTGCGCACGATCAACCGCGCACTGGAAGAAGCCTTCGAGAAATCCGACAAGCGCGCGAAGAAACACAAGGACTGAAGCGATGGGCACGCATACGCGGGGTGAATGATTGTCGCGGTCGGTAATCGGGTGGACTTATGCTCAGGTCCACTCTCAACCGACCACAACAATGAGGTATGCCATGCGTGAAGTGGTGATCGTCGACAGCGTGCGGACTGGCCTGGCCAAATCCTTTCGCGGCAAGTTCAACCAGACCCGTCCCGATGACATGGCGGCTCATTGCGTCAACGCGCTGCTTGAGCGCAACGACATCGACCCGGCCAGCGTCGAGGATTGCATCGTCGGTGCCGGCTCCAACGAGGGTGCGCAGGGTTACAACATCGGCCGCAATGTGGCGGTGCTGTCGCGTCTGGGCACCGGCACCGCCGGCATGACCCTCAACCGTTTCTGCTCGTCGGGTTTGCAGGCGATTGCGATTGCCGCCAACCAGATTGCCTCGGGTTGCAGCGACATCATCGTGGCCGGCGGCGTCGAGTCGATCAGCCTGACGATGAAAAGTGTCAACACCGATCACCTGATCAACCCTGTGCTCAAGCAGCAGTCGCCGGGTATTTATTACACGATGGGCCAGACCGCCGAAGTGGTCGCGCGACGTTATGGCGTCAGTCGTGAAGCGCAGGATCGTTACTCCCTGCAAAGTCAGATTCGCACTGCGGCGGCGCAGGCCGCCGGGTTGTTCAACGATGAAATCGTGCCGATGGCGGTCAAGTATCGCGTCGAGGACAAGAACAGCGGTGAAGTGCAGATTCTCGACGGCGTCGTCGACCGCGACGACTGCAACCGCCCGGACACCACCTATGAAAGTCTCGCTGGACTAAAACCGGTATTCGCCGAGGACGGTTCGGTAACGGCGGGCAACTCGTCGCAACTGTCCGACGGTGCGTCGATGACACTGGTGATGAGCCTGGAGAAAGCCTTGCAACTGGGGCTCAAGCCGAAAGCGTTTTTCCGTGGTTTCACCGTGGCCGGTTGCGAACCGGACGAGATGGGCATCGGCCCGGTGTTCTCGGTGCCGAAACTGCTCAAGGCCAAGGGCTTGCAGGTGGCGGATATCGACTTGTGGGAGCTGAACGAGGCGTTTGCTTCGCAGTGCCTGTACAGCCGCGACCGGCTGGAGATCGACAACGATAAGTACAACGTCAATGGCGGCTCGATTTCGATTGGTCACCCGTTCGGCATGACCGGGTCGCGGCAGGTCGGGCATCTGGTGCGGGAGTTGCAGCGGCGTAATTTGCGTTATGGGATCGTGACGATGTGTGTGGGCGGGGGATGGGCGCGACCGGGTTGTTTGAGGCGGTGCGTTAAGGCAGGAAGAGTTTTGTAGACGGGTGGATTGCTATCGCGAGCAGGCTCACTCCTACAGTTGGAATGCGTTCCCCTGTAGGAGTGAGCCTGCTCGCGATGGCATCAGTTGGGTGTCCGGTTGGAGTCCAGCAGCTGCATCCGCGCGATATAAGCCTTTATTTCCTGCTCAGCCTTCTCGGAATTCTCAAACGGCCCTTCAAGGGTATTCTCCCGAGTGCTGAAAAACAGTTCGCCATTGACCCGGCACACCCGGTCGCTGCGAAAATGCATTTCGGGGGCGCTGTCGCGGGCGCGCATTCCTAACATGATCGGTCTCCTCGGCTGATGTGCTGGAAGGGATCCAATGAGCTTATGCCTGAAGCACTTGGCTCGCCCGGCCAGCCGATCAACGGCGCCGCGTCAATTTAATGCTGCGACCTGCACAGTTTCATTCGCGTCCTGGCCTTAACTGTCCCTGTGTGCCGACCCAGGGCGCGCCTAGAATGAGCGCACTTGTCAGCAGGCTTTGGGGTTTCCATGCA
Organism: Pseudomonas sp. ZY71; assembly: GCF_036542145.1. NCBI lineage: Bacteria > Pseudomonadati > Pseudomonadota > Gammaproteobacteria > Pseudomonadales > Pseudomonadaceae > Pseudomonas > Pseudomonas sp. ZY71. The sequence goes on along the minus strand of NZ_CP144274.1, from coordinate 4,842,104 downwards.
CATTTCATCCGGTCGCTGGGTCTACGGTCTGTTCCTGGCGCTGCTGACCGCGTTTCTGTGGGGCATCCTGCCGATCAAACTCAAACAGGTCTTGCTGGTGATGGACCCGATCACGGTGACCTGGTTTCGTCTGCTGGTGTCCGGCGGCTGCCTGTTCATCTATCTGGCGGCGGTGAAGCGCCTGCCGAGCCTTAAAGTGCTCGGGCCCAAGGGCGGCTGGCTGGTGCTGATGGCGGTGCTCGGGCTGGTCGGCAACTACGTGTTGTACCTGATGGGCCTCAATTTGCTCAGCCCCGGCACCGCACAACTGGTGGTGCAAATGGGTCCGATCATGTTGCTGATCGCCAGTCTGTTTGTGTTCAAGGAACGCTTCAGTATCGGTCAGGGCATTGGTCTGGCGGTGCTATTGATCGGTTTTGTGCTGTTCTTCAATCAGCGCTTGGCCGAGCTGCTGACCTCGCTGTCGGATTACACCGCAGGGGTTTTGCTGGTGCTGTTGGCGTCGACGGTGTGGACCTTCTATGCGCTGGGCCAGAAGCAATTGCTGACGGTGTGGAATTCGCTGCAGGTGATGATGGTGATCTATCTGTTCTGTGCGCTGTTGCTGACGCCGTGGGTGCATCCGCTCGAAGCGCTGAACTTGAGTCCGCTGCAGGGCTGGCTGCTGCTGGCGTGCTGCATGAATACGCTGATTGCCTATGGCGCATTTGCTGAGGCACTGGCGCATTGGGAGGCATCGCGGGTCAGCGCGACGTTGGCGATCACGCCGTTGGTGACGTTTGGCGCGGTGGCGATTGCAGCCGGGGTCTGGCCGGAGTATGTGCATGCCGAGCAGATCAATGGGTTGGGTTATGGCGGCGCGGTGCTGGTGGTGTTGGGTTCGGCGCTGGTGGCGTTGGGGCCATCGTTGATTGCCGGGTTGAAGGCGCGGCGAGTGAAGATGGCGGCAGGCTAACCGCGTCAGGGCCATCGCGAGCAGGCTCACTCCTACATTTGGAACGCATTCCCTTGTAGGAGTGAGCCTGCTCGCGATGACTTATTAAGAAACGCTACAAATCTCAGCCCTTGGCGCCAGCCTCGATCATATTCTCCGGCCGCACCCACGCATCAAACTCTTCATCGGTCAGATACCCCAGCGCCAACGCCGCCTCACGCAAGGTCAGTCCTTCGCTGTAGGCCTTCTTGGCAATCTCCGCCGACTTGTCATAGCCGATGTGCGGGTTCAGCGCCGTCACCAGCATCAACCCACGCTCAAGATGTCGCGCCATGACCTCGGCATCCGGCTCTAGCCCGGCAATGCAGTGCTGCTGGAAGTTGCTGCAGCCATCGGCCAGCAGACGAATCGATTGCAGCAGGTTATGGATGATCACCGGTTTGAACACGTTCAACTGCAAGTGGCCCTGACTCGCGGCAATGCCGATGGTCACGTCGTTGCCCAGTACCTGACAGGCGAGCATCGACAATGCCTCGCACTGGGTCGGATTGACCTTGCCCGGCATGATCGAGCTGCCTGGCTCATTCGCCGGCAGGCGTACTTCGGCAAAACCTGCGCGTGGGCCGGAGCCGAGCAGACGCAGGTCGTTGGCGATTTTCATCAGCGCCACGGCGAGGGTTTTCAGCGCGCCGGAAAGACTGGTCAGCGGCTCGTGGCCGGCGAGGGCGGCGAACTTGTTCGGCGCGGTGACGAAGGGCAGTCCGGACAGCGCCGCCAGTTCTGCGGCAATCGCTTCACCAAAACCGTGCGGCGAATTCAGCCCGGTACCGACCGCGGTGCCGCCCTGCGCCAGTTCACACACCGCTGGCAGTGCGGCGCGGATCGCGCGTTCGGCGTAATCCAGCTGTGCGATGAAACCCGACAGCTCCTGACCGAAGGTGATCGGCGTCGCGTCCATCATGTGCGTACGCCCGGTTTTCACCAGTTTCATGTGCCGCGCCGCCAGTTCGGCGAGGCCGCCGGACAGCTCGGCAATCGCCGGCAGCAGCTGTTCCTGCACGGCCTGGGCGGTGGCGATGCTCATGGCGGTGGGGAAGCAGTCGTTGGAGCTTTGCGAGCGGTTGACGTGGTCGTTCGGGTGCACCGGCGTCTTGCCGCCGCGCGGGTTGCCGGCCAGTTCATTGGCGCGACCGGCGATCACCTCGTTGACGTTCATGTTGCTCTGGGTGCCGCTGCCGGTCTGCCAGACCACCAGCGGGAATTGGTCGTCGTGCTGGCCATCGAGGACTTCGTCGGCGGCCTGTTCGATCAGGCGGGCGATATCGGCGGGCAGGTCGCCGTTGCGGTCATTGACGCGGGCGGCGGCTTTCTTGATCAGGGCCAGAGCGTACAATACCGGCAGCGGCATGCGTTCCTGACCAATGGCGAAGTTGATCAGCGAGCGTTGCGTCTGAGCACCCCAGTAAGCGTCGTCCGGGACTTCGATCTGGCCCAGGCTGTCGGTTTCGATACGGCTCATCGTGCACACTCCTGTTGGTCTGTTTGCGCAGTTTAGGCCGGCTTCGGCCGTGGTGGTTCCATCGAGCCGATTGTTGACCGGTAAAACCCGGGCAATCAAGCGCGGCAAGGCTCGGGGGTTGAGCGACGAGGTTTTTTAGGCGCAGAATGGTCGCCCTTGGGGTTTGACCTCGCTTTGCTTAAAAGGAAACTCGATGACTCGTCTTCGTGCCATCTGCACCGCGGTTGCACTGGTTTGCGCCAGCGGCCAGGTGCTTGCCGATACCGCCAGCCACAACGCCAGTGCCGAAGCTTTCCTGACCCTGGCGCACGCTGACAAGCTGGGCACTCCGGTGTACATGCAAGTGCAGCAAATGTTCGCTCAGCGTTTTGAACAGACCAAAGCCCCGGAAGCCAAGAAAGCCGTACTGGAAACCTACCAGGCCAAGGCCAACGCCGCGCTGGACCAAGCCATTGGCTGGAACAAGCTGAAGCCGGACATGGTCAAGCTCTACACCACTAATTTCAGCGAATCCGAGCTGAAAGACCTGGTCGCGTTCTACCAGTCGCCACTGGGCAAGAAAGTCCTGGAAAAAATGCCGCAGCTGACTCAGCAATCGGCCCAGATGACCCAGGCCAAACTGGAAAGTGCCGTACCTGTGGTCAACAAGCTGCTCGACGACATGACCAAAGAGCTGGCCCCTGCAGCTGCGCCGGCCAAGAAGAAGTAAGCGGAGTTCGTGATGACCATGCAACAACGCATCGAATCGACGCTGGCCCTGCTTCAGCCTGAGCACTTGCAAGTGCTGGATGAAAGCCATATGCACAGTCGCGGGTTACAGACGCACTTCAAGGCAGTGGTGGTCAGCGCGCAGTTCGACGGCCTGAACCGGGTCAAGCGCCACCAGAAAGTCTACGGCACGCTCGGCGAGCTGATGGGCGAGTTCCATGCGTTGGCGCTGCACACCTACACCCCGCAGGAATGGGCAGAGATCGACGCCGCCCCGGCGTCGCCGACCTGTGCCGGCGGCAGCAAGCATTAAGCTTCGGTTTTTTGCTAGAATCCGCAACGCGCCGCTTACCCGGCGCGTTTTTTTTTGAATCCGGTTCACCCTTTGCGAGGGTAGCCACCTGGAGAAATACCCATGACACAACCGATTGTCGTGGCGGCACTGTATAAGTTCGTCACCCTCGAAGATTACGTTGACCTGCGCGAGCCCCTGCTGCAAGCGATGGTCGACAACCAGATCAAAGGCACCCTGCTGATCGCCGAAGAAGGCATCAACGGCACGGTCTCCGGCAGCCGCGAAGGCATTGATGGCCTGCTCGCCTGGCTGAAGAACGACCCACGCATGATCGACATCGATCACAAAGAGTCGTACTGCGACGAGCAGCCGTTCTATCGCACCAAGGTCAAATTGAAGAAAGAGATCGTCACCCTCGGTGTCGAAGGCGTCGACCCGAACAAAAAAGTCGGCACTTACGTTGATCCGCAAGACTGGAACGCGTTGATCAGCGACCCCGAAGTGCTGTTGATCGACACGCGCAACGATTACGAAGTGTCGATCGGCACCTTCGAAGGCGCCATCGATCCGAAAACCACCAGTTTTCGCGAATTCCCCGACTACATCAAAGAACACTTCAACCCGGCCGTGCACAAGAAGGTCGCGATGTTCTGCACCGGTGGCATTCGCTGCGAGAAAGCCTCGAGCTACATGCTCAGCGAAGGCTACGAAGAGGTTTACCACCTCAAGGGTGGCATCCTGAAGTACCTTGAAGAGGTGCCGCAGGAAGAAACCAAATGGCAGGGCGACTGCTTCGTGTTCGACAACCGCGTGACCGTGCGTCACGACCTCAGCGAAGGCGACTACGATCAATGTCATGCCTGCCGCACACCGGTCAGTGTTGAAGATCGCGCCTCCGAGCATTACGTCGCTGGCATCAGCTGCCCGCATTGCTGGGACAAGCTGAGCGAGAAGACCCGCCGCAGCGCCATCGATCGGCAGAAGCAGATCGAACTGGCCAAGGCGCGCAACATGCCGCACCCGATCGGCTACAACTACAAGCAAGCATCCACCGAGGCTTAACCATGTCTGCGCGCCTGCTCTATGTGATGGATCCGATGTGTTCGTGGTGCTGGGGATTTGCTCCGGTGGCCAAGGCATTGGTCGAGCAGGCGCAAGCAGCCGGGGTGGAGTTGCATCTGGTGGTCGGCGGTTTGCGCACCGGCAGCGGTTCGGCGCTGGAGCCGACCACGCGTCGCTACATTCTTGAGCATTGGCAAGCGGTCACCGAGGCTACGGGCCAGCCGTTCAAGTTTGACGGCGCGTTGCCCGACGGTTTCGTCTACGACACCGAACCGGCCTGCCGCGCAATCGTCACCGCGCGCAGCCTGGCGCCGGATTGCGCGTGGACACTGGTCGGTCTGATCCAGCAGGCGTTTTACGCTGAAGGGCGCGATGTCACCCAGGCCAGCGTGCTGGTTGAGCTGGCAGAAAAGGCCGGCGTGCCGCGCATCGAGTTCGCTGCATTGTTTGATCATGCCGATCAACATAAAGCGACTCAGGCCGATTTCAGTTGGGTGCAGGATCTTGGCATCGCCGGTTTCCCGACCTTGCTCGCCGAACGCAACGGCCAACTGGCACTGCTGACCAACGGCTATCAACCGCTCAGTGAACTGTCGCCGTTACTGGGTCGATGGCTGGAGCGTGCGGCCTGTGTCTGATCTGGCCGATGACACGCCAGCCGTAAAGCGTGTCGACCGACTGAGCTGGGCAGAAGTCCGGCGACTGGCACTCACTCACAAAAAATCCCTGTGGATCGCCAACGGCGTGGCTGTGCTGGCGACGTTGTGCAGCGTGCCGATTCCGTTGCTCCTGCCGTTGCTGGTCGATGAAGTCCTGCTCGGCCACGGCGATGCAGCGCTGAAAGTCATGAACCATGTGCTGCCGACAACGTGGCAGCAAGCGGCGGGTTACATCGGCTTGATGTTGTTGGTCACCCTGACGTTGCGATGTGGCTCGCTGTGCTTTGGCGTGTTGCAGTCGCGGCTGTTCGCACGGCTGGCCAAAGACATCGTCTACCGCATTCGCGTACGCCTGATCGAACGCCTCAAGCGGATTTCCCTCGGCGAATACGAAAGCCTCGGCAGCGGCACGGTGACGACGCACTTGGTCACCGATCTGGATACCCTCGACAAATTCGTTGGCGAAACCCTCAGTCGCTTTCTGGTGGCGATGCTCACACTGGTCGGCACCGCGAGCATCCTGATGTGGATGCACTGGAAGCTGGCGCTGCTGATTCTGCTGTTCAACCCGCTTGTGATCTACGCCACGGTGCAGTTGGGCAAACGCGTGAAACACCTGAAGAAACTCGAGAACGACAGTACCTCGCGCTTCACTCAGGCGTTGAGCGAAACCCTCGATGCGATTCAGGAAATCCGTGCCGGCAACCGTCAGGGCTTCTTTCTCGGGCGGCTCGGTCTGCGTGCGCAGGAAGTGCGCAATTACGCGGTCAACTCGCAGTGGAAAACCGACGCTTCCAACCGCGCCAGCGGCTTGCTCTTTCAGTTCGGCATCGACATCTTCCGCGCGGCGGCGATGCTCACGGTGTTGTTCTCCGACCTGTCGATCGGCCAGATGCTCGCGGTGTTCAGTTACCTGTGGTTCATGATCGGCCCGGTCGAACAGTTGCTCAATCTGCAATACGCCTATTACGCGGCGGGCGGGGCGTTGACGCGGATCAACGAACTGCTGGCGCGCGCCGATGAGCCGCAATATCCCGGCGGCGTCGATCCGTTCAAGGGCCGTGACACCGTCGGCATTCAGGTGCAAGGCCTTAGCTTTGGCTACGGCGATGAACTGGTGCTGGATCAACTGAATCTGTCGATTGCTCCCGGTGAAAAAGTCGCTATTGTCGGCGCCAGCGGCGGTGGCAAAAGTACCCTCGTGCAATTGCTCCTCGGGCTGTATACGCCAGTGTCCGGCACCATCCGTTTCGGCGGCTCGACCCAGCAGGAGATCGGCCTGGAAACGGTGCGGGAAAACGTTGCCGTGGTGCTGCAACACCCGGCACTGTTCAACGATACCGTGCGCGCCAACCTGACCATGGGCCGCACTCGCAGCGACGAAGCCTGCTGGCAGGCGCTGGAAATCGCTCAGCTCGAAGCGACCATCCGTGCTTTGCCCAATGGCCTGGACAGTATCGTCGGCCGCTCCGGCGTGCGCTTGTCGGGCGGTCAACGGCAACGCCTGGCCATCGCGCGGATGATCCTCGCCGAGCCGAAAGTCGTCATCCTCGACGAAGCCACTTCGGCCCTCGACGCCGCCACCGAATACAACCTGCATCAGGCCATGGCGCGTTTCCTCAATGGCCGCACCACGCTGATCATTGCTCACCGACTGTCGGCGGTGAAACAGGCTGATCGCGTGCTGGTGTTCGATGGCGGTCAGGTCGCTGAAGACGGCGATCACCAGCAGCTGATCGCCGATGGCGGTCTGTATGCCAAGCTCTATGGTCACCTGCAGCAGATCCAGCGCCCTTGAGTTTCGTTCCGGTTTCTGTGCTTAGTGCTTGAATTGCATTGAGTAAAATCAACCGGAACGCTCCAGCAGACCAGCCATTTGCACAATCGACCCAGAGGACGGCAGAGCTGTCCCTTTGACTTGGCGAAAATTAGCCTAGGCTGAGCTGTCAGGAGCGGGATTTTCCGGTGTTCATCTGGCAGTGCTTGCGCAAGGGATCTCATGAAGCAAAAGCGGACTCTCGGAACGCCACGGTTGTTGGGCATCGTCTGGCCATTTATTGCCGTCGTGTTATTTCAAGCGTTATTGGGCGGCGTGAGTCTTTACGTGCTCTCGGCCGTTCGCGGTTATGTCGCTGGTGAAAGCCTTTGGTCCAAAGGCCAGAAAGACGCGATCTATTACCTCAATCTGTACGCCGACAGTCGCGACGAGGCAATTCTCCTCAAATACCGCAACGCGATTGCCGTGCCACAGGGCGGGCATCAGTTGCGTCTGGCGCTGGATCATCAGCCGCCGGATCTGACCGCAGCGCGTGAAGGTATTCTCAAGGGCGGCAACCACCCGGATGACGTCTCCAGCCTGATCTGGCTGTACCTCAACTTCCGCCATTTCAGTTATCTGGAAACTGCCATTGATCGTTGGACGGTCGGTGACGCCTATCTGGTCGAACTGGATGACGTAGCGCAGGAGATGCACCGCAGCATCTCGCAGAACACCGCCAACAGTGCCGATGTCCAGCGCTGGAAGGCGCGGATCTTCGCTATCAACGATGGTGTGACGCCGGCCGCGAAAGCCTTCAGCGATGCCTTGGGCGAAGGTTCGCGGATGATCATGCGTCTGCTGCTGTTCACCAACCTGGCCACGGCACTTGGGCTGATCGTACTGGCCTTGTGGCGCACACACAAATTGCTCAAGCAGCGCCACGCTTTTGCCGAGGCGCTGCAACTGGAGAAGGATCGGGCGCACGTCACGCTGCATTCGATCGGCGATGGCGTCATCACCACCGATGTCAGCGGCGCCATTGATTACATGAACCCGGCCGCCGAAGCCATGACCCACTGGAAGGCTGAGCAGGCGGCCGGCCTGCCGCTGGCCGCGCTGTTCAACTTGCTCGACGACAACGCTCAGGCCGAAGGCCTGACGCTGATCGAGCACATTCTCAGCGGCAAACTCAGTGGCGGCAGCGAGCATTCGAAACTGATCCAGCGCCTGGATGGCACGACATTGTCGGTGACGCTAGTCGGCGCGCCGATCCGCAATGCCGGCAAGGTCAGCGGCACGGTGCTGGTATTGCACGACATGACTCAGGAGCGGCAATACATCGCCAATCTGTCGTGGCAGGCGACCCATGATGCGCTGACCGGGCTGGCCAATCGTCGCGAGTTCGAATACCGGCTGGAGCAGGCACTGCACAACCTCACGCGCCATTCCGGTCGGCATGCGCTGATGTTCCTCGACCTCGATCAATTCAAACTGGTCAACGACACCTGTGGTCACGCCGCCGGCGATGAGTTGTTGCGGCACATTTGTACGCTGCTGCAATCGGGGCTGCGCGAGGGCGATACGCTGGCACGACTTGGCGGCGATGAGTTCGGCATTCTGCTGGAGAACTGCGCGCCGGACGCGGCGGAGAAGATTGCCGAGGCGCTGCGCCAGACTGTGCAGAATCTGCATTTTGTCTGGAAGGGGCGGCCGTTCCTGACCACGGTGAGCATTGGTCTGGTGCATATCACGCAGACCCCGACCACCCTTGAATCCTCATTACGCGCCGCCGATATGGCCTGTTACATGGCCAAGGAGAAGGGCCGCAACCGGGTGCAGGTCTACCACGCCGACGATTCCGAGCTGTCGCTGCGCTTTGGTGAAATGGCTTGGGTGCAACGTCTGCACATGGCGCTGGAAGAAGACCGCTTTTGTCTCTACGCCCAGGAAATCGCCCCGCTCAAGCCGGGCGACAACAAGGGTGGGCACATCGAGATTCTGCTGCGACTGCATGATGAAGCCGGGCGGATGATTCTGCCGGACAGTTTCATTCCTGCTGCCGAGCGTTATGGTTTGATGAGTCAACTGGATCGTTGGGTAGTTCAGAACGTATTCAAGGTTATTGCTCAATGTATTGCGCAAGAACATCAAGAGCCTTTAGCAATGTGTGCGATTAATCTGTCAGGCATTACTATAGGAGATGACGCGTTTTTGCACTTTCTGCGCGAGCAGTTTGTTAACTACGCAATACCGCCTGAAATGATTTGTTTTGAAATTACAGAAACCAGTGCAATTGCAAATCTCGGCAGTGCAATAAGATTTATTAATGAACTCAAAGGCTTAGGTTGCTACTTTTCGTTGGATGACTTTTGCGCCGGAATGTCTTCATTCGCTTATCTGAAACATTTGCCTGTAGACTTCCTGAAGATCGACGGGAGTTTCGTAAAGGATATGCTGGACGACCCGATTAACCGCGCAATGGTCGAAGTGATCAATCACATCGGGCATGTCATGGGTAAGCAGACAATTGCCGAGTTTGTTGAAACAACCCAGATCGAGCAGGCATTGCTTGAAATTGGTGTGGATTACGCTCAGGGTTATGTTATAGAACGCCCACAGTTGTTTACCTGTGACAGTTTGCAAAGTCGGCCCGCCAGACCGCAACCGCTGTTATTCAAAGCGCCTGGCACGTTCCGTTGAAGTCTCTCGCCGATCCTTACAATCACAAATCAAAAGGAGCCGAACAGTGATCGACACATTCAACCGAACCGGACCACTCATGGAAGCTGCAAGTTATCCAGCCTGGGCGCAACAGCTCATACAGGATTGCAGCGAGAGCAAGCGCCGGGTTGTCGAACATGAACTTTACCTGCGCATGCGTGATAACAAGCTCAGCGCCAGAACCATGCGTCAGTACCTGATCGGGGGCTGGCCGGTGGTTGAGCAGTTTGCGTTGTACATGGCGCAGAACCTCACCAAAACCAGATTTGCCCGTCACCCGGGCGAAGACATGGCGCGGCGCTGGCTGATGCGCAATATCCGCGTTGAACTCAATCACGCCGATTACTGGGTGCATTGGAGTCGTGCCCATGGCGTCAGCCTGGAAGACCTTCAGGCCCAGCATGTGCCGCCGGAACTGCATGCGCTGAGTCACTGGTGCTGGCACACCAGTTCGGCTGATTCGCTGATTGTGGCCATCGCCGCGACCAACTATGCCATCGAAGGCGCGACCGGGGAGTGGTCGGCGCTCGTCTGCTCCACCGGCGTGTACGCCGCAGCGTTTCCCGAAGAGGATCGCAAACGGGCCATGAAGTGGCTGAAGATGCATGCCCAGTACGACGATGCCCATCCCTGGGAAGCGCTGGAAATCATCTGCACCCTGGCCGGGATGAACCCGAGCAAGGCCTTGCAGACCGAGTTGCGTCAGGCGGTGTGCAAGAGCTACGACTACATGTATCTGTTTCTGGAGCGTTGCATGCAACTGGAAACGTCGGAGCGCTTGTTGGTCAACCGAGAGCGCAGGGCGGTAGTCGAGAGCTGATACACCGCGTAAAAATGTAGGAGTGAGCCTGCTCGCGATAGCGGACTGTCAGTCAACATCAGTGTTGAATGGCAGATCGTCATCGCGAGCAGGCTCACTCCTACAGTGGTTTTGGGGGGGCTGGAAAGGTTTAGCCCGCCATTGCCAGCCGATTCCGGCCTTCACGCTTGGCCACATACAGCGCACTGTCGGCACGGCGCAGCAAGCTGTCGGCCGATTCGCCGGGCAACAACGTCGAACATCCCAGGCTTACAGTCAATTCGATCAACTGCCCGTCCGCATAGTATTCAGCTGCCTGCGTCGCATAACGCAACCGTTCGCCGACCATTGCCGCCGCATCCCGGCTGGTATTGGACAGCAGCACCAGAAACTCTTCGCCTCCGTAACGAAACACCATGTCGACGTTGCGCAGTTGCGCCTTGATTGTCGCGGCGATGGCTTTAAGTACGTCATCGCCGGCGCTGTGACCATGGCTGTCATTGACCCGTTTGAAGTGATCGATGTCGAGCATCAACACCGAGAGCGGCTGCACATGCCGACGCGACATGTCGATCTCGCGCTGCAAGGTCTGCTCCATGGCGATGCGGTTGCCGGCGCCGGTCAGCGGATCACGCAGGGCGCTCTGCGTGGCGGCGCGGTAGAGCAGGGCATTGCGCATCGGGTACAGCAGCGACGACAACAGCGATTCAAGGTTGCCCTGATCCAGTTCGTTGAAGCGCTGGTTGCGGCGGAATATCAGTTCGCCCATGTGCTCGCCTTCGTGGCTCAGGCTATAGCTGATCGAGTGGTGGCCGCGAGTACCGAACTCCAGGCGCAAATCACTGCCCTGGTGCACATAACTGAGCGCGTCCAGCGGCACGAGGCGCTGAACTTCGCGGAAAAACAGACCGAGGATGCGTTGCGGCTCAAGGCTGGTCTGCAGTTGCAGGCTCATTTGCTGGCGCAGTTGCGCCAGGCTGGCCGGTCGCTCCAGAAGGGGAGGCAGTTGACCAAAGCCCAGGCGTTGCAATTTGGCACTGTCAAAGTCAATTGCATTGGTCTGGGAGGGTGATTTCATATGGCGTGAACCCTTAGCGGTAAGTCCGTCTTACAGGCTGGGTGAGAGCGGCTATGGGCTGCGCGTCATACTGATCCATCAGTCCCGTAGGACGTTTGGCGTAAGTCTAGTCTGCCGGATGACGATTAGTCAGCTATCGAAATCGGCTTCGCCCCATTGCCTTCACGCGGCTTGCTTTGAGGGAAATTAGAGCGAAAGTCGTGCCATTCAGTTCGGTTTTATTTAAACCGTTTGTAATCAATGGCTTGGCTTTGAAGGTAAGAGACTGGTGCTGGAAAATTGACTGGATTGTGACGCTCTCGGGCGGCAAATGCATGCCGCGACAGGAATCTGCCGCGGCAACAAATGCGACGTATGGCAGTTATTGCGCGTTGAACGCCTGACCGTTGATGCCGGTGCTGTCAGGGCCCATCAGGTACAGGTAGACCGGCATGATTTCTTCCGGTGTCGGATTGTTCAGTGGGTTTTCGCCCGGATAGGCTTGTGCGCGCATGCTGGTGCGGGTGCCGCCCGGGTTGATGCTGTTGGAGCGCACCGGCGCGACGCCGTCGACTTCATCGGCCAGGGTTTGCATCAGACCTTCGGTGGCGAACTTCGACACGCCATAGGCGCCCCAGTACGCCCGACCCTTGCGGCCGACGCTGCTGGAAGTGAACACCACCGAGGCGTCTTGTGACAGCTTGAGCAGCGGCAGCAGGGTGCTGGTCAGCATGAACATGGCGTTGACGTTGACCTGCATGACGCGCATGAAGTTTTCGCCGGACAACTGCTCGATCGGCGTGCGTGGGCCGATGATCGAAGCGTTGTGCAGCAAACCGTCGAGGTGGCCGAACTCGGTCTCGATCATCGCGGCCAGCTCATCGTACTGATGGGGCAGGGCGGTTTCCAGATTGAACGGAATCACCGCCGGTTGCGGATGGCCTGCCGCTTCGATTTCGTCGTAGACCTGGGTCAGATTGGCTTCGGTTTTGCCCAGCAGCAATACCGTAGCGCCATGAGCGGCGTAGGTTTTCGCCGCAGCCGCACCAATGCCACGACCGGCACCGGTGACCAGAATGACCCGATCCTTGAGCAATTCGGGACGAGCGGAGTAATCAAACATAAAAACCTCATCAAGTCAGATCATTCCCACGCTCTGCGTGGGAATGCAGCCAGTGACGCTCTGCGTCAGGTCTCAGCAACTGCAAAGCGCGCTATCGAGCACCTTGCGCAACTCCGACGGATGATCCACCACCACGTCCGCCCCCCAATGCCGCGGGTTGTCGTCCGGGTGAATGTAGCCAAATGTCACCGCCGCCGTTTTTGTACCGGCGTCACGCCCGGATTCGATATCACGCAAATCATCGCCGACAAACAGAACCGTCGCCGGATCCAGATCAAGCATTTTGCATGCAAGGATCAACGGTTCCGGATCCGGCTTGCTGTTTTTCACGTGATCCGGGCAGATCAGCAGTGCCGAACGCTCGGCCAGCCCCAGTTGTTGCATGATCGGCTCGGCAAAGCGCAGCGGCTTGTTGGTGACCACGCCCCAGATCAAATTGGCCTTTTCGATGTCGGCGAGCAGTTCACCCATACCGTCGAACAGCTTGCTGTGCACCGCGCAACCGACCAGATAGCGCTCGAGGAACTCCAGACGCAGTTCTTCGAAGCCCGGCGACTCGGGGTCCATCGAGAACGTCACCGCAACCATGGCCTTGGCGCCGCCGGAGATCTCGTCGCGGATGTGCTTGTCGTTGATCGGCGGCAAGCCACGATCGGCGCGCATCGCCTGGCAGATGGCAATGAAGTCCGGCGCCGTGTCGAGCAAGGTGCCGTCCATGTCGAAGAGAACTGCTCTGATGGCCATCGGCTTACTCCTCGCGCAGGGTCTGGATCATGTAGTTGACGTCAACGTCGTTGGCCAGCTTGTAGTGCTTGGTCAGCGGGTTGTAGGTCAGGCCGATGATGTCCTTGACGGTCAGGCCGGCCATGCGGCTCCAGGCACCGAGCTCGGACGGGCGGATGAATTTCTTGAAGTCGTGAGTGCCGCGCGGCAGCAGCTTCATGATGTATTCGGCGCCGATGATGGCGAACAGGTACGCCTTCGGGTTGCGGTTGATGGTCGAGAAGAACACCTGGCCACCGGGCTTGACCATGCGGAAGCAGGCGCGAATCACCGACGACGGATCAGGCACGTGCTCGAGCATTTCCAGGCAAGTGACCACGTCGAACTGCTCAGGCATTTCTTCGGCCAGGGCTTCGGCGGTGATCTGGCGGTATTCGACGCTGACGCCGGATTCCAGCTGATGCAATTGCGCGACCGCCAGTGGCGCTTCGCCCATGTCGATGCCCATTACGGTGGCGCCACGCTGGGCCATGGCTTCGCTGAGGATGCCGCCGCCGCAGCCGACGTCGAGGACTTTCTTGCCGGCCAGATTAACCCGCTCGTCAATCCAGTTGACCCGCAGCGGGTTGATGTCGTGCAGCGGTTTGAATTCGCTTTCGCGGTCCCACCAGCGATGGGCCAGGGCTTCGAATTTGGCGATTTCGGCGTGGTCGACGTTACTCATGTTAAATCCTCTGAAACTTGAAAAAGGCTGTAGCCCTGGCGTTCGCGCCGGGGTGTTTACGATTCGGTGTGGCCGCTGATGCGCTGGCCCCAGGCCCGGGCGGTGACGCCCAGCTGTTCTTCGTCGAGTCGGGTCAGGCGGCGGTCGTCGAGCAATTGTTTGCCGGCGACCCACAGGTGTTTCACGCAATCGCGACCGGTGGCATATATAAGTTGCGAAACCGGGTCGTACACCGGTTGCTGCGCCAGGCCGGACAGGTCGAAAGCGACGATGTCGGCGGCTTTGCCGATTTCCAGCGAGCCAACCTGTGCTTCGATTCCCAGTGCGCGCGCGCCATTCAGGGTGGCCATGCGCAGCGCCCGATGGGCGTCCAGCGCGGTGGCGGAGCCGGCGACGGCTTTGGCCAGCAGGGCGGCGGTGCGGGTTTCGCCGAGCAGATCGAGATCGTTATTGCTGGCGGCGCCATCGGTGCCGACCGCGACATTTACCCCAGCCTGCCACAAACGCTCGACCGGGCAGAAGCCGCTGGCGAGTTTCAGGTTGGATTCCGGGCAATGGATCACGCTGGTGTTGCTTTCTACCAGCAACGCCAGGTCATCCTCGCTGATCTGGGTCATGTGCACGGCCTGGAAGCGCGGGCCGAGCAGGCCGAGACGGCCGAGGCGAGCGAGCGGACGTTCGCCGCGCTGCTCCAGTGACTGCTGAACTTCGAAAGCGGTTTCGTGCACGTGCATATGGATCGAGGCGTCCAGCTCCTCGGCAATCACACGGATTTTCTCCAGGTTTTCGTCGCCGACGGTGTACGGTGCATGAGGGCCGAAAGTGATCTTGATGCGTTCGTGGTGCTTGAGATCGCCGAACAGTTCGACGCCCTGACGAATGGCTTCATCTGCACTGCTGGCGCCCGGAATCGGGAAATCAAGGATCGGAATCGCGATTTGCGCGCGAATGCCGCTGATATGCACGCGTTCGCTGGCGACTTTCGGAAAGAAATACATGTCCGAGAAACAAGTGATGCCGCCCTTGATCTGCTCGGCGATGGCCAGATCGGTGCCATCACGGACAAAATCTTCGCTGACCCATTTCGCTTCGGCCGGCCAGATGTGGTTTTCCAGCCAGGTCATCAGCGGCAGATCATCGGCCAGGCCACGGAACAGTGTCATCGCCGCGTGACCATGAGCGTTGATCAGGCCGGGGGCGAGCAGCACGTCCGGCAGTTCGCGGATTTCCGTGGCGTTACACTTCAATGCTTCGGCGCGCGGGCCGATAAACACGATGCGACCGTCGCGGATGCCCAGGCCGTGCTCTTTGAGCACAACGCCTGCAGGTTCGACGGGTACCAGCCAGGTCGGCAGCAATAATAAGTCGAGCGCAATGGCAGGTTTCGGCATCGAGGGTCGGTTCCAGTGCTTTTGTAAAGGATGGCGAAGTATACCCGAGCGTCTTCGCGGGGGGATCGCTATAATCGGCGGCTTTTGTTCATGAGTGCGGGGTGTAGGATGCGCGATCGACTGTTGGCTGCGGAAAAAGTGAAGGCCATCGATTGGCGTAACGGCGCGCTGCACCTGCTGGATCAGCGTATTTTGCCGTTCGAGGAAACCTGGATTGCCTACACCAGCGCCGCTGGCGTGGCAGAAGCGATTCGCTCGATGGTGGTGCGCGGTGCGCCGGCCATTGGCATCAGTGCGGCCTATGGCATCGTCCTCGCGGCGCGTGCGCGGATCGCTGAGGGCGGCGATTGGTACGCGGCGCTGGAAGAGGATTTCGCCTTGCTGGCGGATTCTCGTCCGACCGCGGTCAATCTGTTCTGGGCCCTGGGGCGCATGCACGATCGCCTCGACCGCCTGAAGGAAAACGCCGATCCGCTGGCGGCGCTCGAAGCCGAAGCCATCGCCATTCACGAAAGCGACCGCGAAGCCAACCTGACCATGGCGCAACTCGGCGTTGATCTGATCCGCAAGCATCAGGGCAATGCCCAGGCGATTCTGACCCACTGCAATACTGGCGCGCTGGCCACTGGCGGTTTCGGCACCGCGCTGGGGGTGATTCGTGCGGCTTATCTGGAAGGCATGGTCGAGCGTGTTTACGCCGACGAAACCCGTCCATGGCTGCAGGGCTCGCGCCTGACTGCGTGGGAGCTGGCCAATGAGGGCATCCCGGTGACGCTGAATGCCGACTCTGCGGCCGCCCACATCATGAAAACCAAAGGCGTGACCTGGGTGATCGTTGGTGCGGACCGCATCACCGCCAACGGTGACGTGGCCAACAAGATCGGCACCTATCAACTGGCGGTCAACGCCATGCACCACGGTGTGCGCTTCATGGTGGTGGCGCCGAGTTCGACCATTGACATGAATCTGGCCAGCGGTGACGACATCCCGATCGAAGAACGTAATGGTGCCGAGTTGCTGGAAGTTGGCGGCAAGCGTGTCGGCGCGGACGTTGAAGCGTTCAACCCGGTGTTTGACGTGACCCCGGCGGACCTGATCGATGCGATCGTCACCGAAAAGGGCATCGTCGAGCGCCCGGATACCGCGAAAATGGCCCAGTTGATGTGCCGCAAGCGCCTGCATTAACAGGCTTGAATCCCGCGTCGACCTCTTCGCGAGCAAGCTCGCTCCCACAGGTTTTGTGATCACCACAGACCAATGTGGGATCGAGCCTGCTCGCGAAGGGGCCCTAAATGTCAATAAACATCCCCAAACCAAGCCTGAATTCTGCATTCAAAGAAGCTCTGAGCCTCTCTCGTCCCCGTTAAGCCTGTCACCGGTCAACTAACTATGCTCCATGCGCATCAGGGGGATAGGTGCGTGACGGCCTTTGTGATAACATCCGGCGTTTTCCGAGGCAGCTCCACGGAGCTGTCTTTACTGCGCAAATCCACTCTTCAGATTGTTGATTTGTCGTAAGTCGGCGCATGGCACTCGGCCTGCCTCGACGAGCTTCGTTGGTCCCATATGGATATGACGAAGTTTCACCAGAAAAAGGAATCAGGCTTCTCATGGGCGAACTGGCCAAAGAAATCCTCCCGGTCAATATCGAAGACGAGCTGAAACAGTCCTACCTCGACTACGCGATGAGCGTGATCGTCGGCCGTGCACTGCCGGATGCGCGCGATGGCCTCAAGCCCGTGCACCGTCGCGTACTGTTCGCGATGAGCGAGCTGGGCAATGATTTCAACAAGCCGTACAAGAAATCTGCCCGTGTTGTCGGCGACGTGATCGGTAAGTATCACCCGCACGGTGATACCGCGGTGTACGACACCATCGTTCGTATGGCTCAGCCTTTCTCCTTGCGCTACCTGCTGGTAGACGGTCAGGGCAACTTCGGTTCGGTCGACGGCGACAACGCTGCGGCCATGCGATACACCGAAGTGCGCATGACCAAGCTGGCGCACGAACTGTTGGCTGACCTGCACAAAGAAACCGTGGACTGGGTGCCGAACTACGACGGCACCGAAATGATCCCGGCGGTCATGCCGACCCGTATTCCCAACCTGCTGGTCAACGGTTCCAGCGGTATCGCCGTGGGCATGGCGACCAACATTCCGCCGCACAACCTCGGTGAAGTCATCGACGGTTGCCTGGCACTCATCGACAACCCTGAGCTGACCGTCGATGAACTGATGCAGTACATCCCCGGTCCGGACTTCCCGACCGCCGCGATCATCAATGGTCGCGCCGGCATCATCGAAGCCTACCGCACCGGTCGCGGGCGTATTTACATGCGCGCTCGTTCGATCATTGAAGACATCGACAAGGTCGGTGGTCGTCAGCAGATCGTCATCACCGAACTCCCTTACCAGCTGAACAAGGCGCGTCTGATCGAGAAGATCGCCGAGCTGGTCAAAGAGAAGAAGCTGGAAGGCATCACCGAACTGCGCGACGAGTCCGACAAGGACGGTATGCGCGTCGTGATCGAACTGCGTCGCGGCGAAGTGCCTGAGGTCATTCTCAACAATCTCTACGCCCAGACCCAGCTGCAATCGGTTTTCGGCATCAACATCGTTGCGCTGATCGATGGCCGCCCACGCATCCTGAACCTCAAGGATCTGCTGGAAGCCTTCGTCCGTCACCGTCGCGAAGTCGTCACCCGCCGTACCGTGTTCGAACTGCGCAAGGCGCGTGAGCGTGGCCACATTCTCGAAGGCCAGGCCGTTGCCCTGTCGAACATCGACCCGGTTATCGCCCTGATCAAAGCTTCGCCGACCCCTTCGGAAGCGAAAGAAGCGCTGATCAGCACGCCGTGGGAATCCTCGGCCGTGGTCGCGATGGTTGAGCGTGCCGGTGCCGATTCGTGCCGTCCGGAAAACCTCGATCCGCAATACGGTCTGCGCGAAGGCAAGTACTTCCTGTCGCCAGAACAGGCACAAGCCATTCTGGAACTGCGCCTGCACCGTCTGACCGGCCTGGAACACGAAAAACTGCTGGCCGAGTATCAAGAGATCCTCAACCAGATTGGCGAGCTGATCCGTATCCTCAACAGCGCTGTGCGCCTGATGGAAGTGATCCGCGAAGAGCTGGAAGTGATCCGCGCCGAATACGGCGACGTGCGTCGCACCGAAATTCTCGATGCCCGTCTCGACCTGACCCTGGGTGACATGATCCCGGAAGAAGAGCGCGTCGTGACCATTTCCCACGGTGGCTATGCCAAGACCCAGCCATTGGCTGCGTACCAGGCTCAGCGTCGTGGCGGTAAAGGCAAGTCGGCGACCGGCGTCAAGGATGAGGACTACATTGCTCACCTGCTGGTTGCCAACAGCCACACCACGCTGCTGCTGTTCTCCAGCAAGGGCAAGGTGTACTGGCTGAAGACCTACGAGATCCCGGAAGCGTCCCGCGCCGCCCGTGGTCGTCCGCTGGTCAACCTTCTGCCATTGAGCGAAGGCGAGTACATCACCACCATGCTGCCGGTCGATCTCGAAGCCATGAAGCGTCAGGCTGATGAAGAAGAAGCCGAAGGCGCCGAGGCTGATGTAGAAGAGATCGAAAACAGCAACGAGACCGATGAAGAACGTCGCGCTCGCATCAAGGCTGCCGACCGCAAGAAGGCCCCGTTCATCTTCATGTCGACCGCCAACGGTACTGTGAAGAAGACTCCGTTGGTGGCATTCAGCCGCCAGCGCAGCGTCGGCCTGATCGCGCTGGAGCTGGACGAGGGCGACATCCTGATCTCCGCTGCCATCACTGATGGTGAGCAGGAAATCATGCTGTTCTCCGACGGCGGCAAAGTGACTCGCTTCAAAGAATCCGAAGTTCGCGCCATGGGCCGTACCGCCCGCGGTGTGCGTGGTATGCGTCTGCCAGAAGGGCAGAAGCTGATTTCCATGCTGATTCCGGAAGAAGGCAGCGAAATCCTCACCGCTTCCGAGCGCGGCTACGGCAAGCGCACGGCGATCACCGAGTTCCCTGAATACAAGCGTGGCGGTCAGGGCGTGATCGCCATGGTCAGCAACGAGCGTAACGGCCGTCTGGTCGGCGCGGTTCAGGTGCAGGACGGTGAAGAAATCATGCTGATCTCCGATCAGGGCACCCTGGTGCGTACCCGTGTCGACGAAGTGTCGAGCCTGGGTCGTAACACTCAAGGTGTCACGCTGATCAAGCTGGCCAAAGATGAAACCCTGGTCGGGCTGGAGCGGGTTCAGGAGCCTTCGGAAGTCGAAGGTGAAGAGCTTGAAGGTGAAGAGGGCGAGGAATTCGAAGGCATTGTCGTAAACGACGATGCCGGTGAAGACCAGCAACTCGACGCCGCAGCAGACGAAGAACCGCAAGAATAAGCGGACAAACGAGGGGGCGGATGAAAATTCGCCCCCTTGTTATTTGTCCGGTATGAAATTTCGTCAGGCAAGGAGATTCCCCTGTAGGAGTGAGCCTGCTCGCGATAGCGGTGTGTCAGTCAGCGAATGTTTATCTGATACACCGCTATCGCGAGCAGGCTCACTCCTACACTGGAAAGCGTTTCATCGCTGTTCCTGTGTCGACGGTCGATACGATTTAATGCGTGATATCAAATCAGAGCGAGATTGGATGTGAGCAAGCGAGCCTTTAACTTCTGCGCCGGTCCTGCGGCGCTTCCTGAAGCTGTCCTGCAACGTGCCCAGGGTGAACTCCTTGATTGGCACGGCAAGGGTCTGTCGGTCATGGAAATGAGCCATCGCAGCGATGAGTTCGTGTCCATCGCCACCCAGGCCGAGCAGGATCTGCGTGACCTGCTGAATATCCCGTCGAACTACAAAGTGCTGTTTCTGCAAGGCGGCGCCAGCCAGCAGTTTGCGCAGATTCCACTGAACCTGCTGCCTGAAGGCGGTTCTGCCGACTACATCGATACCGGTATCTGGTCGCAGAAGGCCATCGAAGAAGCTTCGCGCTACGGTCACGTCAACGTTGCCGCCACCGCCAAGCCTTACGACTATTTCGCGATCCCGGGCCAGAACGAGTGGAAGCTGTCGAAAGACGCTGCTTACGTTCACTACGCGCCGAACGAAACCATCGGCGGTCTGGAATTCCAGTGGATCCCGGAAACCGGCGACGTGCCGCTGGTAGCTGACATGTCTTCGGACATTCTGTCGCGTCCAGTCGACATCTCGCGTTTCGGCATGATCTACGCCGGCGCGCAGAAAAACATCGGCCCGAGCGGCATCGTCGTCAACATCATCCGCGAAGACTTGCTCGGCAAAGCACGTTCGCTGTGCCCGACCATGCTCGACTATAAAGTCGCGGCGGATAACGGCTCGATGTACAACACCCCGCCGACCCTGGCCTGGTATCTGTCCGGCCTGGTGTTCCAGTGGCTGAAAGAGCAGGGCGGCGTTGAAGCCATCGCCAAACTGAATGACGTCAAGCAGCGCACACTGTACGACTTCATCGACGCCAGCGGCCTCTACAGCAACCCGATCAACAAGTCGGATCGCTCGTGGATGAACGTGCCGTTCCGTCTGGCCGATGATCGTCTCGACAAGCCGTTCCTCGTCGGTGCCGAGGAGCGCGGCCTGCTCAATCTGAAGGGCCACCGCTCCGTGGGCGGCATGCGCGCCTCCATCTACAACGCTGTCGACATCACCGCGGTTAATGCGCTGGTGGCGTACATGGCTGAATTCGAGAAGGAACACGGCTGATGTCCGAGCAAGAACTCAAGGCACTGCGCGTTCGCATTGACGCTCTGGACACTAAAGTCATGGAGCTGATCAGTGAGCGTGCGCGTTGCGCCCAGGAAGTCGCGCGAGTAAAGATGGCCTCGCTGGCCGAAGGCGAAGTGCCGGTGTTCTATCGTCCTGAGCGTGAAGCTCAGGTGCTCAAACGCGTGATGGAGCGCAATCAGGGGCCGCTGGGCAACGAAGAGATGGCGCGGTTGTTCCGCGAAATCATGTCGTCGTGCCTGGCACTGGAGCAGCCGCTGAAAGTGGCTTACCTCGGCCCTGAAGGCACCTTCACTCAAGCAGCGGCCATGAAGCACTTCGGTCATGCGGTGATCAGCAAGCCAATGGCGGCGATCGACGAAGTGTTCCGTGAAGTGGCGGCTGGTGCGGTGAATTTTGGCGTGGTGCCGGTGGAAAACTCCACCGAAGGCGCGGTCAACCACACGCTGGACAGCTTCCTCGAACACGACATGGTGATCTGTGGCGAAGTCGAGCTGCGTATTCACCATCACCTGTTGGTCGGTGAAAACACCAAGACCGACAGCATCAGTCGCATCTACTCCCACGCGCAGTCGCTGGCTCAGTGCCGCAAGTGGCTGGACGCGCATTACCCGAATGTCGAGCGCGTGGCGGTTTCCAGCAATGCCGAAGCGGCCAAGCGGGTTAAAGGCGAGTGGAACTCGGCGGCGATCGCCGGTGACATGGCGGCAGGGCTGTACGGCCTGACCCGTCTGGCCGAGAAGATCGAAGACCGTCCGGACAACTCGACGCGCTTCCTGATGATCGGTAACCAGGAAGTGCCGCCGACCGGCGACGACAAGACTTCGATCATCGTGTCGATGAGCAACAAGCCTGGCGCGCTCCACGAGCTGCTGGTGCCGTTCCACGACAACGGGATCGACCTGACCCGTATCGAAACGCGTCCGTCGCGCAGCGGCAAATGGACCTACGTGTTCTTCATCGACTTTGTCGGCCACCACCGTGATCCGTTGATCAAGGGTGTGCTGGAAAAGATCAGTCAGGAAGCAGTAGCACTCAAAGTGCTGGGTTCCTACCCGAAAGCAGTTCTCTAAGGGGCGGTAGCAAATGAGTGGCAACTTCCTCGCTCTGGCACAGCCGGGCGTGCAACAACTTTCGCCGTACGTTCCGGGCAAGCCTGTGGACGAACTGGCGCGCGAGCTGGATCTGGATCCGGCAAAAATCGTCAAACTGGCGAGCAACGAAAACCCGTTGGGTGCCAGCCCGAAAGCCTTGGCGGCAATCCGTGAAGAACTGGCCGAACTGACCCGTTATCCGGATGGAAACGGCTTCGCGCTGAAGTCGCTGCTGGCCGAACAATGCCGCGTAGACCTGAATCAGGTCACCTTGGGTAACGGTTCCAACGACATTCTTGAACTGGTTGCGCGCGCCTATCTGGCGCCGGGCCTGAATGCGGTGTTCAGTGAGCACGCTTTCGCTGTGTACCCGATCGCCACTCAGGCAGTTGGCGCGCAAGCCAAAGTAGTGCCGGCCAAGGATTGGGGGCACGACCTGCCGGCGATGCTCGCGGCCATCGATGCCAATACCCGCGTGGTGTTCATCGCCAACCCGAACAACCCGACCGGCACCTGGTTCGGCGCGGAAGCGCTGGACGAGTTCCTGCAGGATGTTCCGGAGCACGTGCTGGTGGTGCTCGACGAGGCGTACATCGAATACGCCGAAGGCAGCGATCTGCCGGACGGACTGGATTTCCTCGCCGCTTACCCGAATCTGCTGGTCTCGCGCACCTTCTCCAAGGCCTATGGTCTGGCGGCATTGCGCGTTGGCTACGGCCTGTCGACTCCGGTTGTCGCCGATGTGCTGAACCGTGTTCGCCAGCCATTCAACGTTAACAGTCTCGCCCTCGCGGCAGCCTGTGCGGCGCTGAAGGATGAGGAATATCTGGCGCAAAGCCGTCAACTCAACGAGGCGGGCATGCAGCAGTTGCAGGCCGGTTTCCGTGAGTTGGGCTTGAGCTGGATCGAATCCAAAGGCAACTTCATCTGCGTCGATCTCGCTCAAGTCGCGGCCCCGGTGTTTCAGGGCTTGCTGCGCGAAGGCGTGATCGTGCGTCCGGTGGCCAACTACGGCATGCCGAACCACCTGCGAGTGACCATCGGTCTGCCGGCGGAAAACAGCCGCTTCCTCGAAGCGCTGCGCAAGGTTCTGGCTCGTGGGTGATGTCACTGCACTGCAATCTGCTGCACCTATGATCAGTCGCCTTGTGGTGGTCGGTCTGGGGTTGATCGGTGGTTCGTTTGCCAAAGGCTTGCGTGAAAGCGGTATCTGCCGCGAAGTGGTCGGGGTCGATCTCGACCCGCAGTCGCGCAAGCTGGCGGTTGAGTTGGGCGTTGTGGATCGCTGTGAAGATGACTTGGCGGCAGCCTGTCAGGGCGCTGACGTGATTCAGTTGGCAGTGCCGATTCTGGCCATGGAAAAAGTGCTCGCGCGTCTGGCGGGCATGGATCTGGGGCAGGCGATTCTGACTGATGTCGGCAGCGCCAAAGGCAATGTCGTGCGCGCAGCCACCGAAGCATTTGGCGCCATGCCGCCGCGTTTCGTGCCGGGCCATCCGATTGCCGGTTCCGAGCAGAGCGGGGTGGAAGCCTCCAATGCCGAACTGTTCCGTCGCCACAAAGTGATTCTCACGCCGCTTGAGCAAACCGATCCGGCGGCGCTGGCTGTGGTCGATCGGCTGTGGCGCGAATTGGGCGCCGATGTCGAGCACATGCAGGTCGAACGTCACGATGAAGTGCTGGCCGCGACCAGTCATCTGCCGCATCTGCTGGCCTTCGGTCTGGTCGATTCGTTGGCCAAGCGCAATGAAAATCTTGAGATCTTCCGTTACGCTGCGGGCGGTTTCCGCGATTTCACAAGAATCGCCGGAAGCGACCCGGTGATGTGGCACGACATCTTCCTCGCCAACCGCGAGGCTGTCCTGCGCACACTCGATACATTTCGCAGCGACCTCGACGCCTTGCGCGACGCGGTCGATGCAGGGGATGGGCACCAATTGTTGGGCGTTTTCACTCGCGCCCGGGTTGCCCGCGAGCATTTCAGTAAAATCCTGGCCCGCAGGGCCTATGTGGACGCTATGAATTCCAACGATCTGATCTTCCTGGCTCAACCTGGTGGCCGCCTGTCCGGTCGGATTCGCGTACCGGGTGACAAATCGATTTCCCACCGCTCGATCATGCTCGGCTCGCTGGCCGAAGGCGTCACCGAGGTCGAAGGCTTCCTTGAGGGCGAAGATGCTCTGGCAACCTTGCAGGCATTCCGCGACATGGGCGTGGTCATCGAAGGCCCGCATCACGGCCGCGTGACCATCCACGGTGTCGGCCTGCATGGCCTGAAGCCGGCACCGGGCCCGATCTATCTGGGCAATTCCGGTACCTCGATGCGTCTGCTGTCCGGCCTGTTGGCTGCGCAGAACTTCGACAGTGTTTTGACTGGCGATGCGTCGTTGTCCAAGCGCCCGATGAATCGCGTAGCCAATCCGCTGCGTGAAATGGGCGCCGTGATCGAAACTGCTGCCGAAGGTCGTCCACCGATGACCATTCGTGGCGGTCACAAACTCAAAGGCCTGACCTACACCATGCCGATGGCCAGTGCTCAGGTGAAGTCCTGCCTGTTGCTCGCCGGTCTGTACGCTGAAGGCAAGACCACCGTGACCGAGCCGGCTCCGACTCGCGACCACACCGAGCGCATGCTGCGTGGTTTCGGTTATCCGGTCAGCGTTGAAGGCGCTACGGCTTCGGTCGAATCCGGCGGCAAGCTGGCGGCGACTCACATTGAAGTTCCAGGCGACATCTCGTCGTCGGCGTTCTTCCTTGTAGCGGCCTCGATCGCTGAAGGTTCGGAGCTGGTGCTTGAGCACGTCGGCATCAACCCGACCCGTACCGGCGTGATCGACATTCTGCGCCTGATGGGTGCGGACATCACTCTGGAAAATCAGCGTGAAGTCGGCGGCGAGCCTGTGGCTGACCTGCGCGTGCGGGCAGCTAAACTCAAAGGTATCGATATTCCGGAAGAGCTGGTCCCGTTGGCGATCGACGAATTTCCGGTGCTGTTCGTGGCGGCTGCCTGCGCCGAAGGGCGTACCGTGCTGACTGGCGCTGAAGAGCTGCGGGTCAAGGAATCGGATCGTATCCAGGTGATGGCGGACGGTTTGTTGGCGCTGGGCGTGAAATGCCAGCCAACCCCGGACGGTATCATCATCGACGGCGGCCAGATCGGCGGCGGCGAAGTGCA
The DNA here is from genome assembly GCF_036542145.1 of Pseudomonas sp. ZY71. NCBI lineage: Bacteria > Pseudomonadati > Pseudomonadota > Gammaproteobacteria > Pseudomonadales > Pseudomonadaceae > Pseudomonas > Pseudomonas sp. ZY71. Next base: position 4,816,617 of record NZ_CP144274.1, on the reverse strand, counting down.
TGGTCATGGCGATCACCGTATTGCAATGGCATTCAGTGTGGCGTCGCTGCGCGCTACTGCACCGATTCGCATCCATGATTGCGCCAATGTCGCGACGTCGTTCCCTAACTTCCTCGCGCTGTGCGGGCAGGTCGGTATTCGTGTGGCACAAGAGGCTCAGTCGTGAAGAACATTGCACCGGTCATCACCATTGATGGGCCAAGCGGCTCGGGCAAGGGCACCGTAGCCGGGATTCTGGCCAAGCGTCTGGGCTGGAATCTGCTGGACTCCGGTGCGCTTTATCGCCTGCTGGCGTTTGCTGCGCACAACCATGGTGTCGACCTGACCAATGAAGAGCTGCTGAAGAAACTTGCCGCTCATCTGGATGTTCAGTTCATTGCGGCGACCGATGGTCAGTTGCAAAGGATCATTCTGGAAGGTGACGAAGTCAGCGATGTCATCCGCACCGAAAGCGTCGGCTCCGGCGCTTCGCAAGTGGCTGCACTGCCGGCCGTGCGCGAGGCGCTGCTGCAGCGCCAGCGCGCATTCCAGGAAGCGCCGGGCCTGGTGGCCGATGGTCGCGACATGGGAACGGTGGTTTTTCCGGATGCGCCGCTGAAGATTTTCCTGACCGCCAGTGCCGAGGAGAGGGCGCGCCGTCGATATTTGCAGTTGAAGGGCAAAGTCGAGGGTGTTAGTCTGTCGAGTCTGCTAGATGAGATCCGTGCACGCGACGAGCGTGACACCCAGCGAGCGGTAGCCCCGCTTAAGCCGGCGGCTGACGCCATACAGCTGGATTCCACGGAGTTGTCCATCGATCAGGTGCTTGAACGCATCATGAGCGAGATCGCCATTCGCGATATCGCCGGGTGACCAAGAAGGCCACAGGGGACCAGTCATAGTCCTGCGGCGCTTCTTCTATATGAAACTAACCCACACCGTCTGGGGTGTGGAGATGGGCGTATCCTTCGCCCTCATTTACAGGAATTAAAATGAGCGAAAGCTTTGCGGAACTCTTTGAAGAAAGCCTAAAAACCCTGAACCTTCAGGCAGGCTCCATCATCACCGGTGTTATCGTTGATATCGATTACCAGGCTCGCTGGGTAACCGTTCACGCTGGCCTGAAGTCTGAAGCACTCATCCCGCTTGAGCAGTTCTACAACGACGCTGGCGATCTGACTATCAATGTCGGTGACGAAGTTCACGTTGCTCTGGACTCGGTTGAAGACGGTTTCGGTGAAACCAAGCTGTCCCGTGAAAAAGCCAAGCGCGCTGAGTGCTGGATCGTTCTGGAAGCAGCATTCGCAGCTGAGGAAGTGGTCAAGGGCGTTATCAACGGTAAGGTTAAAGGCGGCTTCACTGTCGACGTTAACGGCATCCGTGCGTTCCTGCCAGGTTCCCTGGTTGACGTCCGTCCAGTGCGCGACACCACGCACCTGGAAGGCAAAGAGCTGGAATTCAAGGTCATCAAGCTGGACCAGAAGCGCAACAACGTTGTCGTTTCCCGTCGCAGCGTCCTGGAAGCCGAGAACTCCGCCGAGCGTGAAGCTCTGCTGGAATCCCTGCAGGAAGGCCAGCAAGTCAAAGGTATCGTCAAAAACCTCACCGATTACGGCGCATTCGTCGATCTGGGTGGCGTGGACGGCCTGCTGCACATCACCGACATGGCCTGGAAGCGCATCAAGCATCCTTCCGAGATCGTCAACGTTGGTGACGAAATCGACGTCAAGGTTCTGAAATACGATCGCGAACGCAACCGTGTTTCCCTGGGCCTGAAGCAACTGGGCGAAGATCCATGGGTTGCTATCAAAGCCCGTTACCCAGAAAGCACTCGCGTTACCGCTCGTGTAACCAACCTGACCGACTACGGCTGCTTCGCTGAGCTGGAAGAAGGCGTTGAAGGTCTGGTACACGTTTCGGAAATGGACTGGACCAACAAGAACATCCACCCTTCGAAAGTCGTACAAGTCGGCGACGAAGTGGAAGTTATGGTTCTGGACATCGACGAAGAGCGTCGTCGTATCTCCCTGGGCATCAAGCAGTGCAAATCTAACCCATGGGAAGATTTCTCTGGCCAGTTCAACAAGGGCGATAAAATCTCCGGCACCATCAAGTCGATCACCGATTTCGGTATCTTCATTGGTCTGGACGGCGGCATCGATGGTCTGGTTCACCTGTCCGACATCTCCTGGAACGAAGTGGGCGAAGAAGCTGTTCGTCGTTTCAAGAAGGGCGACGAGCTGGACACCGTTATCCTGTCGGTTGACCCAGAGCGCGAGCGTATCTCCCTGGGTATCAAGCAACTGGAAAGCGATCCGTTCTCCGAGTACGTCTCGGTTAACGACAAAGGCGCAATCGTTACTGGCACCGTGAAAGAAGTTGACGCCAAAGGCGCCATCATCGTTCTGGCCGACGATATCGAAGCGACTCTGAAAGCCTCCGAAATCAGCCGTGACCGCGTTGAAGATGCGCGCAACGTTCTGAAAGAAGGCCAGGAAGTAGAAGCCAAGATCATCAGCGTTGATCGCAAGAGCCGCGTAATCCAGCTGTCGATCAAATCGAAAGACGATGCTGAAGAGAAAGAAGCTATCCAGAGCCTGAAAGCAGCTCCGGAAGGCGAAGCAGCTGACACCACTATGGCGGCACTGCTGCGTCAAGCAATGGCCAAACAGAACTAAGTTCTGCTTGATCATGAAAAAGGGCGACTTCGGTCGCCCTTTTTTGTGCCTGCGATTTAGTGCTTCGTGGTTTGTGTGAGGATTCTGGTGAAACCAATCTTGCTTCCGGGCGGTCTGTTTCTTTAATCGGATCAATCGCCTATTCACGACTAAGCTTGGTCTTGAGCGTGTAGTCGTCGGGCAGTTGCCTGGCATAAGGAAGTGGATGAACAAGTTTATTGTCCTCATGGCTGTACTGGTTCTGGCTGGCTGTACGACCAGTGCCAAGACCCATGCTGTGCGTGGTATCAGTGGTATAGAGGTCGATTGCTCCGGGTTGGGCTCTGGCTGGGAGAAATGCCAGAAGCGCGCGGCAAAGGAGTGCAAGGGCGCGGGGTACAAAGTGATCACGCGATCAGATGATGCCAAGGATGAAGATGAGTTTCCTTTTGGCTTCAACCCTGCGGGCTATGTGACACGTACCATGCTGGTGATATGTCGTTGAGTATGTCGGGCCCTGTTTGTTGCTGTGATGCCCTGAAAACGGGCGTTTCGACGCGGTGGAAGATATGTCAATCCCTGGGCTGTTCAAAATCTTCCGGGCGTGCTAAAACCTTTCAAGCGCTGATCTAGCTGCTTGAAAAAGAAGGGAAAAATATGACGAAGTCGGAGTTGATCGAACGAATTGTCACCCATCAAGGGCTGCTCTCATCCAAGGATGTGGAGTTGGCCATCAAGACCATGCTTGAACAAATGTCCCAGTGTCTGGCCACCGGTGATCGCATCGAGATTCGTGGGTTTGGCAGTTTCTCCCTGCACTACCGCGCGCCGCGCGTCGGTCGCAATCCCAAGACCGGCCAGTCCGTCAGTCTTGACGGTAAATTCGTTCCGCATTTCAAGCCGGGTAAAGAGCTGCGTGACCGGGTGAATGAGGAAGAGGAGGAGGGGGTTTGACAATCGTTATCTCTAAAGGGGTTACTCATGCGTAACCTCAAGCGCATATTTGTCGGTGTTTTTATTTTATTGCTGGTGCTGGTGGTGCTGGCGTTCGTGCTTGAGAATCAGCAGTCCGTATCGTTATTGTTTCTGGGTTTGTCCGGTCCGCAGTTGCCGGTTTCGCTGATCGTGGTGTTGGCGTTGCTTGTCGGTATGTTGATGGGTCCGGTACTTGGCTGGATTCTTGGGCGTTCGTCCAGAGCTGCGCGCAAGCGTCTTGTCTGAAAACGACAAGTGCGGGGCATCTGTCGAAATTGCGTCTCTAGCTGTCTTTATCCATTAGTAAAACGTTCACTAAGCTGTAAAATGCAACCCTTGTTCGACAGTGCCTCCAATGCACTTCGATTCAGACTGACTCTGACGGAAGCCTTCATGTCTGTCGGCTTCTGCATTCATGGATTAGATCGCGCTCGTAGATGGCGCTGTCCGCAGCTCAAGGGTATGGTTTCGCGTGAAAATTCTAGTAACCGGCGGCGCCGGGTTTATCGGCTCGGCAGTGATCCGTCACATTATCTCCAATACCACCGACTCCATCGTTAACGTCGATAAGCTGACTTACGCCGGAAACCTGGAATCACTGGCTGAAGTCAGTCAAAACTCTCGTTATGCATTCGAGCGTGTCGACATTTGCGACCGCGATCAGATTGATCGTGTCCTGCGTGAGCATCAACCGGATGCCATCATGCACCTGGCCGCAGAGTCCCATGTTGATCGCTCAATCTCCGGGCCGTCCGAGTTTATTCAAACCAACATCATCGGCACTTATACCCTGCTGGAGGCTGCACGCCACTACTGGGTTGCACTCGATGATGCACGCAAAAGCCACTTCCGCTTTCACCATATTTCGACTGATGAGGTTTACGGAGACCTCGAAGGTCCGGAAGATCTCTTTACCGAAACCACCCCGTATCAGCCTAGCTCGCCGTACTCGGCCAGCAAGGCCAGTTCTGACCACCTGGTTCGTGCATGGGCGCGCACATATGGTCTGCCGACGCTGGTCACCAACTGCTCGAACAACTACGGCCCTTGCCACTTTCCGGAGAAATTGATCCCGCTGATCATTCTCAATGCGCTGGAAGGTAAGCCTTTGCCAGTTTACGGGAAGGGTAATCAGGTCCGTGACTGGCTGTATGTCGAAGATCATGCCCGCGCTCTGTACAAAGTCGTGACCGAGGGCGTGATCGGCGAGACTTACAATATCGGTGGTCATAACGAAAAACAAAATATCGAAGTAGTGCACACACTTTGTGCGTTGCTTGATGAGTTGCGTCCGGACTCTGCTCATCGTCCTCACGCAAGTTTGATCACTTATGTTCAGGATCGTCCCGGTCATGACCAGCGTTATGCGATCGACGCCAGCAAGATTCAGCGTGAGCTGGGGTGGACTCCGCAAGAAACCTTTGAGACCGGCATTCGCAAGACTGTCGAGTGGTATCTGAATAACACCGAATGGGTTGAGCACGTGAAAAGCGGCAGCTATCAACAATGGATCGATCAGAACTACGCCGATCGGTCGGGCAAGGTATGAAGATCCTTCTGCTCGGAAAGAGCGGTCAGGTAGGTTGGGAGCTTCAGCGCTCTCTTGCATCGCTTGGCGAGCTGGTCGCCCTGGATCGGCATCCCGTTGATGGTCTTTGCGGCGACTTGTCCGATCTCGATACTTTGCGAACTACAATCCGGACAGTTCGGCCTGACGTGATCGTCAATGCCGCAGCCTACACCGCTGTTGACAAGGCTGAATCCGAGACCGATCTGGCTGACCGCGTAAATGCTCAGGCAAGCCAGGTCATGGCCGAAGAAGTGGCGATGGTGGGCGGGTGGCTGATCCACTACTCGACAGATTATGTCTTCAGCGGTCAGGGTGACAGGCCGTGGCAAGAGTCGGACGACGTTGCGCCTGTCAATCATTATGGTGCCAGCAAGCTTGCCGGTGAGCAGGCGATCATGGCGTCTGGCTGCAAATACCTGATCTTTCGCACGAGTTGGGTATTTGGTGCTCGAGGAAACAACTTCGCCAAGACCATGATGCGTTTGGCCAAGGATCGCGAAACACTCAACGTCATCGCTGATCAGATCGGCGCGCCGACGGGTGCGGATTTGATCGCCGACGTTACAGCTCTCGCTATTCAACAAGTGCTCAAGCGTCCAGAACTTGCAGGTCTCTACCATTTGGCTGCGGCGGGAGAGGTGTCCTGGCATGGCTATGCCAGTCATGTGATCGATTTCGCCAAGGCACAAGGTGAAGAGCTGGCAGTAACAGCGGTCAATCCCATCGATACAACCGCTTATCCAACGCCTGCACGCCGTCCGCTGAACTCACGGCTGAATACTCAAAAGCTGCGTGACAATTTTTCTCTACACTTGCCGGATTGGCAAAGTGGTGTAACCCGAATGCTTAGGGAAGTCCTGAACAAATGACCGCGACAAATCGTAAAGGCATAATCCTCGCCGGTGGGTCTGGCACTCGTCTGCACCCGCTGACCCTCGGTGTGTCCAAACAGATGCTGCCGATCTACGACAAGCCGATGATTTTCTATCCGCTGTCGGTTTTGATGCTGGCGGGGATGCGCGAGATTCTGATTATCTCTACACCTGAAGACTTGCCGCTGTTCCGCAAATTGTTGGGAGATGGCAGTTTGTACGGCATCCAGCTGACTTATGCTGAGCAGCCAACTCCCGATGGTCTGGCGCAGGCTTTCATCATTGGTGAGGAATTCATTGGTGATGATCCTTGCTGTCTGATTCTGGGTGACAACATTTTCTATGGTCAGCACTTTTCTGACAACTTGCGTGCCGCCAGCACTCAAGAAAGCGGTGCCACCGTGTTCGGCTACCATGTCTCTGACCCTGAGCGTTTTGGGGTTGTTGAGTTTGATGCAGCCGGCAAGGCCCTGAGCATCGAAGAAAAGCCGCTGAAACCCAAGTCCAACTACGCTGTGACCGGGTTGTACTTCTACGATAACGAAGTTGTTGAGATCGCCAAGAACATCAAGCCGTCCGAGCGTGGTGAGCTGGAAATTACTGACGTCAACCGTGCTTATCTTGAGCGCAAGAGCCTCAAGGTCGAGATGCTCGGAAGGGGCTTTGCCTGGCTGGATACTGGAACCCATGATTCGTTGCTGGAAGCCAGCCATTTCGTGCATACCATTGAGCAGCGTCAAGGCTTGAAGGTAGCGTGCCTTGAGGAAATCGCGTATCACAATGGCTGGATCACCGCCGAGCAGTTGGCGGCTCAGGCTGATGCTCTAAAGAAAACCGGTTATGGTCAATATCTGCAAAAACTGTTGGACTCGCCTTCCCATTGATCAAAAAGTTAAGTGCTTTTTGAGCGGTAGCGTTTAAACGTCCCGGACAGGAATGGCATGCCAGTAGAACATCCCAAGGTTGCGGTTTTGCTGGCTGCCTACAACGGTATGCGATGGATTGAGGAGCAGTTAGCCTCAGTCCTCGCCCAGTCGGCTGTTAACGTAACTATTTATATAAGTATTGACCCTTCTGATGATGGTACCGAGGTTTGGTGTCAGGCTTACGCCGCTGAGCACGCAAATGTCGTTCTATTACCTTCGGTCGGCCCCTTCGGCGGTGCCTCACGTAACTTCTTCAGATTGATTCGAGATGTCGATTTTGATGGGTACGACTTTGTCGCCTTCGCCGATCAGGATGATATTTGGCATCTTGATAAATTGCAGTGCGCGACTGATTCAATTCAAACTTTCAACGTAGATGCCTATTCCAGTAACGTCACCGCTTTCTGGGCGAACGGCCGTACTCGATTGCTGGACAAGGCACAGCCGCAGGTTGCCTGGGATTTTCTATTTGAGGCAGCTGGCCCGGGTTGCACGTATGTGCTGAAGCAAAAGATGGCGAGATCCTTGAAGGCATCCCTGCTGGATCATTGGGTTGATCTGCAGGCTGTCAGTCTGCATGACTGGTACTGCTACGCCTTTGCACGTAGCCACGGCTTCAAATGGTATATCGATCCGCGTCCCTCCATGGAGTATCGCCAACATGAGCGAAATCAGGTTGGAGCCAATACGGGGCTTGGTTCAATGATTGCGCGCTACAAAACAATTCATGATGGCTGGTGGTTTTCCCAAGTCCGGCTAATCGCTCGCGTGATAGGGCAGGATACCAATCCAATTGGCCAGGTCTCACTATGTCTTGGGCGGGGGCAACTAATAAGGCTCTCATTTAATGCCTGGAATTGTCGTCGGCGTGTGCGGGATAAAATATTTTTCTTTTTTATTTGCTGGGCTACGGCGTTGATTGGAAGTAGGCCTCGATGAAAGGACTGCAAGTTTTAGTCACGGGAGCTACCGGACTTGTCGGCGAGGCTGTTGTCTTCAGGTTATTGCTCGATAAACGATACACGCCCGTTGCTGCAGTCCGCGCAACTACACGCTTAAGTGGTTTATGTCGGATCGTTCCCTTTGACCTTGAGTTGCCGACAGGCATGCCAGAGTTGCGGGGCATAGACGTCATCGTTCACTGTGCGGCGAGAGTGCATGTTATGAACGAAAAGGGCGCGGACGGTTTAGCGGCGTTTCGAAAGATTAACGTCGAGGGTACTGTTCGGCTTGCCCAGCGTGCAGCCGAGTGCGGCGTGAAGCGTTTTATCTTTATCAGCTCGATCAAGGTGAACGGCGAAGGCACGCCTCGAAATAAAACGTTCAAGGCGACAGATTTGCCCGCACCGGTCGATGCTTATGGCATTTCAAAGCGTGAGGCAGAGGACGCAATACGGCAAGTATGCGAGGAAACCGGTATGGAGCTTGTTGTGATCCGGCCGCCACTTGTTTACGGACCCGGTGTCAAAGCCAATTTTCTTAGCATGGTACGTTGGCTTGATCGCGGTATACCCCTGCCATTAGGGGCTATTGATAACAGGCGCAGTCTGGTTGCAATCGGCAATTTGACGGACCTGGTGTTGACGTGTATCGATCACCCTGCTGCCGCAGGCGAAATATTTCTGGTTAGCGATGGTGAGGATCTTTCCACCACTCAATTGTTGCGTCGCACAGCGCTCGCCTTGGGCAATTCTGCCAAGTTGGTGCCCGTACCTGCCGGACTTTTGCAAGCCGCCGCGTCAATGGTTGGCAAGTCAGGAATTGCCGAGCGCCTGTGTGGCAATTTACAAGTGGATATACAGCGCACCTGCGAATTGCTTGGCTGGCGTCCACCTATCAATACAGAAAAGGCTTTGCGTCAGACCGTCGAGCATTATCGGGATGAGACAAGATGATTTTTGCGTTATTGGTGGTGGTGTTTCTCGTTTCCTGGGGACTGACCGGTTTATTGCGCCGGTACGCGCTGTCCAAAAGCCTGATGGATATTCCGAATGAGCGTAGCGCTCATTCAGTTCCAACGCCCCGGGGTGGTGGCGTAGCAATTGTCGTTGCCTTTCTGCTGGCACTTCCAGTTTTGACGTCGTTGAACGTGCTGTCGCTGCCAATAACGATGGCATTGTCAGGGGCGGGATTGCTGACTGCGCTAATCGGCTTCGTCGATGACCATGGTCATATCGCTGCGCGGTGGAGGTTGCTAGGGCACTTCATCGCGGCGGGCTGGATATTGTTCTGGTTGAACGGGCTGGCACCCATCGAGCTGTTGGGTGTTTCATTGGCGCCGGCATGGATAGGCGGGATATTGGGTTCGATTTACCTTGTGTGGATGCTCAATCTTTACAATTTCATGGACGGTATCGATGGGTTGGCCAGCACTGAGGCTATCAGTGTATGCCTGGGGATGTGTCTGGTTTACTGGTGTGGTGGAGTTGCGGACCTGATCTGGGCCCCCATGGCACTGGCAGTGGCAGTTGCCGGCTTTCTATGCTGGAACTTCCCGCCAGCCCGGATTTTCATGGGGGATGCGGGTAGTGGCTTTCTTGGCATCATGCTTGGGGCCATGGCGATTCAAGCCGCCTGGAGCAAGCCCGAGCTGATTTGGAGCTGGTTGATTCTGTTGGGTGTTTTTATCGTCGATGCAACATGGACTCTTGTTCGCCGGCTCTTTCGCGGGGATAAGGTTTATCACGCCCATAGCAATCATGCTTATCAGAAAGCTGCGCGTCGCTGGGGTCATAAAAAGGTGACATTATGCGTCGCGGCGATCAACGTTGCCTTTCTGTTGCCATTGTCGATCCTGGTAGTGCTCGGTCATTTGAGTCCTTTTACAGGGGCGGGTCTGGCGTATGTTCCGCTTGCCTGTCTTGCTTGCCGACTGGGTGCAGGCAAGCCATAAGTTCAAAACGCTGGAGTATCGGAGAGTTGTATCTGCTGCAGCTCGATGTGTTCTGGTAGTAGCGTTTGACGCATGTCATCGCGCCCTGACGAGCATGGTTCAAAATACCTGACGTCGAAAAAAGCCCGCGGACTTAGATGCGTTCGGTAGAATGCGCGGGCCGTGGCTCGTGACTACCTTCGTTTCTGATGCGAAATCGGATCCACTTTGCGTTTTTTTAGTTATTGATGTTGTTGGTTTCGGCTTGTATTTCGCATTGGCCGAAAGGGGAGGATACGTTTAGGAATGGAAGGTCTTATGGCTAGACGCCAAATAAAAGTCGGCTGGTGTGTGGCTTCTCTGTCGAATGACACCGCTAGTGTGCGCTATCGAGCATTGCTTCCTTTGCTGGCACTGGAGGCTGAGGATATTGCTGGCAGTCTGTTTACCAGTCGATGTGCTTTTGATCTCGAAAGTCTCGATGTTCTCGTGATTGTCAAATCCTTTTCTATCGAAACTCTGGCGTTGGTGCAGCGAGCCCGAGCGCTAGGTATTCCTGTCATTATCGACTTGTGTGACAACGTTTTTGTTCCCGGCTACGGCAGTGGACCATTTGGTACGCATGGCGATCTTTTTACCATTATGGCTCAGCTCTCAACTGCCATTGTGACGACCACTGAACCGTTGTGCGACGTAATTAGTACTCATGCTCCGGGCGTTCCCGTCCACATAGTTCCTGATGGCCTGGCGTCTGAATCCGTTATAGAAATGGGCAGCAAGCTCATCGAAAAGGCCAAGGGCATCGAGAAAATCACGGCTCCGCTATTGCAGCCAAGCCGGACAGCGAAATTGTTGAGTGAGCTCCAGGATTCAGGCGCTCGCCACACGACCAAACATTTGTTGAGCATGTGTAAGCACGTGCTGAAAAAGCAATTGCACCGCTTGAGGAAAAAGCGTGGCAGGGATGGTTCTGTTGCGACGCTCATGTCAATTCCGAGAGAAGTGATGCGCGCGTTGCGACAGCAAGTGCTCAGACTCAAGCGAACGGCGCCTATCGCCGCTCCCGTCATATCATTGGTTCCGGCCCACGATTCATCGAAGACCATGTATCTGTTGTGGTTCGGTAATCACGGTGCTGAATACGCTGATTTCGGTATGTTGGACTTGCTGCTCATCCAGAGCGATCTGGAAGCGATCGCGCTGGAATATCCAGTTGAGCTCGTAGTGATCAGTAACAACGCGGCCAAGTACGAGCGCTTTATCAAGCCAATGGCGATTGCATCGCGCTATGTGGCATGGTCAATCAACGCTGTCGACGATTGGATGGCAGTTTCACGGGTTGTTCTGATTCCCAACTCCTGTGATGCATTCAGTATCTGCAAATCCGCCAACCGCACAGTGCATGCGTTAACCCGGGGTGTTCCTGTCGTCGCTACGGCAACACCTGCGCTAGCGCCGCTGGCGGGTAGCATCATGACCGGTGACTTTTTACAAGGGATGCGTCGTTATCTATCGAGCCCTAACAATGCTCGCCGCGATCTGGCCCTCGGTAAGAAGTTGATTGAGCGTAACTTCAGCACCGTTGTTATCGGTTCCCTTTGGCGGGATGTTTTGCAATCTGCAATCGCCATGGGCTCCAGCGAGTCATCCCTCCAAGACGCGCAGGTCATTGTGGTGCTGCATCTGATTCAGGATCTGGATCTCGCACTGCCTATCATTCTTGAGCTCCAGCGTCGTGAGATAGCGGTACAGGTAGTTTGCAGCCACACGTTGATAAAAGCTTCTCCGCGAGTCATCAAAAGCCTGTCGCATCATGACATTGATGTTCGAGTGGTCGCTGCTACCGAGCAATTGACTTCATTTCCCTTTGGTTCCAGAGTTCGGTCACTTTTAACAATATCGGAAACAAATCTCGGTCCTCACCGCTTCAGTCGCGCGCTTACCGAATCGGCAAAAAGCGCGGGCATCATGACCGCGACCTTGCAGCATGGACTCGAGAATGTGGGGTTGACCTACAGCGACAGCATCCATTCGATAGACCGGGTCAATTTTGCAGCTGACAGGATTTACCTTTGGGGGGAACTTGACACGCTGCATGCGGACATCAGCCCTGCCACGCGCGTAAAATGTGTTGCGATGGGGTGCTCCAAGGTAGGCCGTGAGGAAAATGCCAATCTGGATGCGTTGATTGCTCCCGAAGCCTGTGTTGTTGGTGTCTTCGAGAACCTTCACTGGCATCGGTACTCCGACGCGTACCGAGAGTTTTTTCTTGAAGGGGTGAGCAAGATGGCGGAACAGTTCCCATCAATCACCTTTTTGATCAAGCCGCATCATGCGGGCTTGTGGCTGACCTCCCGTCACAAGGGGGAAAAACCCATTGCGTCGAACCTGATCATTGCCGATCCGAAACAGGCTGAGTGGGAGCTTTATACCGCTGGGGGCTTGTTGGGCCGAATGAAGGCGGTTATCACCAGTCCTTCTACCGTGGCGCTTGATGCAGCTGCGCGGAGACTGCCTGTCGCGGTTGTCACGGGTGATCTCGACACAGAAACCTACGCTCCACTTTACACAATCGAGCAAATGGCAGACTGGTCCAGGTTCCTCGAGCGTGTTCTGGATGAAAACAGGATTTCCGAGCTCGAACATTTTTCTGATTGTTTTGTAAATCGTCTGGTCCTTAAAGGCGATGCTGCCGCCCGAATAGTTGACGACTTGGTTTGCTCAACATCACTACATTCCCAGGTAATAAATTAATGACGCAACGTATTTTCATCACCGGCGGTGCCGGCTTCATTGGTAGTCGTCTGGTCAAGGCTCTGCTAAAGGAAGATCCTGCTCGTTCTATTTGGGTCTTTGACAACCTGCACCCACAAGTCCACGGCCTCAATGCCGTCGATCCGATCCTGCCGCATAATGTGCGCTTTATCCGTGGTGACGTCGCCGATCTTCAGGCGCTCATGCAAGCAGTGGCCGAGGCTGACCCAGAGTTGGTGTATCACCTCGCTGCGGAAACCGGTACTGGCCAGTCTTACGATGAGCCGTCTCGTTATTGCTCGGTCAACGTATTGGGAACCACTCACCTGATCGAAGCGCTTCGCAAGCAAAATAATGTGCGCAAGGTCGTATTGGCAGCATCGCGGGCAGTTTATGGTGAAGGCGGCTATGTAGATGCTCAAGGTGTGGAGTACGTCGGTTTGCCGCGCCAGCCACAGGCGATGGATTCCGGTGATTTTAGCGTGCCCTTGCCAGCGTCCGCGGTCTTGCCTGCACGTCCTATTGCCAGTCATGCCGGACTCCCTCCTGCCCCCGCGTCGGTGTATGCGTCAACCAAATTGATGCAGGAATATCTGCTGTGCCAGGCCGGTGACGGCGCGCCGTGGAGTGCGACCATTCTGCGTTTCCAGAATGTTTACGGTCCTGGTCAATCCCTGCGCAACCCATACACCGGTGTATTGTCGATCTTCGCTCGTCAATTGCTTGCGGGTGGTGAGCTCGCGATTTTCGAAGACGGCGATATCGCTCGAGATTTCGTTTTTGTGGATGACATCGTCGACGCGTTGGTCAAGGCAAACGCGGCCAGTGTTGCCCACGGCACCATTCTCGATATTGGCAGTGGCGAACCGGTCTCTATCCTTGAGATGGCCAGGATGCTCATGCGCAATCTGGGCGTGGACGACACCTCTTATAAAATTACCGGCCAATTCCGGATCGGTGATATTCGCTATGCGTGCGCAAATATAACCGCCGCCAAAGCCGCCTTGAACTGGAGCCCGAACGTCAGTATTCAATCGGGTGTAGAGCGCTTGGCCGAGTGGGCGAAGGTAGAATTCAAGAACGCTAACGATTAAGAGGGATTTTCGAATGGTTCATGACGATGAAGTTATACGGGTATATGTGGGCGTGGACCGCTCGCAGTTATTAGCCGTGCCCGTTCTTGAGTATTCGATCAAACGGCATACCACGGCCAAGGTTGAAGTTATTCCCATGCTGGATCTTCCGGTACCTGAACCGCTGGATCCGCGTAACGGGCAGCGAACCGGATTCTCATTCAGTCGCTTCTGCATTCCCAAGCTGTGCGGTTACAAAGGCAAAGCCATCTATATGGATGCCGACATGTTGGTTTTTCGCGACATCCGCGAGCTGTGGAACATTCCGTTCGATGGCGCGAAGATCATTATCCAGCAGGAAGTGAAATTTGCTGACGAGACGACTCAAAAGGTCGGCGCGCCAAAAGTCAGAAAAAAGCAGTGTGCCGTTATGCTGCTTGATTGCGAGCGCCTGGACTGGAAAGTCGAAGACATCGTTGGCGGCATGGATGAAGGACGTTACAACTATGACGAGCTGATGTCGCAGCTGGTTATTCTCGACGAGGAGCATGTCAAGTACGGTGTCCCGTTTGAGTGGAACAGCCTGGAACATCTGGATGCGAATACGCGACTGATTCATTACACTGATGTGGCCACTCAGCCGTGGTCCTGCTGCGGTAACAAGAACGCCTGGCCGTGGTTTGCTGAAGTAAGAAGGATGTTGGCGGACGGTAAACTGACCGAGGCGGAGATCAAAAAGGAAATCGATCTTGGGTATTTCAGACCCTCGCTGCTCCGCGATATCAAGTATCGTCATCTGATCCCGTCCTTTCTGCACGGAATATGGGACCGGAAAAACACAGCCACTGATAAATTGTCAGGATACATCCCGCACAAGGCTGTCTATGAAGCCAAGCGGCATCGTCAGAAGGTAATCAAAGCATATGAAGCCAAGCTACGAGCCGAGCAAGGCTCTGGCGACAAGAAGGCTTCCAACGCATGATTGAACGGCTCAAGCTTTTGCTCAAGCCGTGTCCATCAAGCGTATCGAGATATTCCCGGACGATAATGTCCGGGATCGCCCAAGCTTATTACGTCAGATATTTTTCAGTCGGCAAGCCTGGGCGAATATCGAGGATGGATCTGGCTTTGGCAGACAAGCTTGAGCGCTGACACGGGGCCTGCTTTGCGTGTACGGACCCCGTGAACAGAGCTGTTCTAAAACAATTAGATGACGCGGAATTACTGGCAATGTTGTTCAACTCAATAGAATACGTGATTTTGCTGGGGATCACCCTGGCGTTTTACTGGTTGTGTCCATCGCTACGTGTGCGGCAATGGATCGTGCTTCTGTCCAGCGTGTATTTTTACATGAGCTGGAGTAAAGAGTTCGGTCTTATGTTGTTGGGAGTCATCGCCATCAACTGGCTGGTTGCCGGAAAAATTTCGGCTACCAGGTCTCGTGGCTGGTTGATTTTTTCCTGCGTGCTGAATCTCGCGTTACTTTGTTATTTCAAGTACATGAATTTCTTTTTGGAGAACATTGAGTATGTCGCGAGACTCAAGGATCCAGCGTTTGAAATCGGTTTACTGAAAGTCATATTGCCGCTAGGCATTTCGTTTTATGTTTTTGAGTTGATTTCCTATCAGGTCGACGTGTATCAGGGGAAATTCAAACACGAGAAAAATCCGGTAGTTTTCGCTATTTTCGTATTGTTTTTCCCGCATCTGATTGCAGGTCCTATCTGCCGTGCAAGCCAGTTCATGCCGCAGATTCATGTAAAGCAGCGACTGGATGGGGCGCATTGCTATAACGGTTTGTACTATTTCATCGCGGGACTTGCACTCAAGTGTGGTATCGCTGATGGCATTGCACCCTTTATCAATGTCATCTTCAAAGCGCCTGATCAATATTCAGGGCTTGATAATTTGTTCGCCGTCATCGGATTTGGCGTGCAGATTTTGTGTGATTTCTGGGGCTATTCGTTGATGGCTCTGGGCGCAGCACTGCTTTTTGGCTATGTGCTGCCCTACAATTTCAATGCTCCATACTCTTCCTTGTCCATCAAGGATTTCTGGCGGCGCTGGCACATCACGTTAAGCAATTGGTTGCGCGATTATCTTTATATAGCGCTCGGTGGTTCGCGTACTCAGGCGAAATGGAAAATTCAGCGAAATCTCATCCTCACCATGTTGCTGGGGGGGTTGTGGCACGGTGCCAGCTGGAATTTCATTATTTGGGGTGGGATCCATGGTGGCGCGCTGGCAGTCAATCGGTGGTTTGAAAATAGTAGTCTGCCCACCAGTTTGAAGCGGTTATTCCAATGGCTGCCGATCGCATGGCTGTTGACGATGACTGTGGTATTTGTTGCGTGGATTTTCTTCCGGGCCACAAACGTCGGGGATGCGATGATGATGATTGAGCGAATCGTAGTTCCTGCCTCTGATTGGACGCAGACGAAGCTCGCGCCACTGTTTTTCGAACTGTTGATACTGTATCTGCCGCTGCAGTGGTTCGTACATCGCACGACATACCAGCGTGACATCACCAATGCCATTCCTTGGCAAGCCGCCCTGGGCTTCGCATCGTTGGTACTTTTCTCCTATATTTATTATGTAGACGGCAATGACTTCATATACTTTCAATTCTAATAGTTTGAGGCTGACGCGGTCGCGACTGCTCAAGCTCTACGTGCTGACGGCGGTATTGGTTGTTTTCGGTTTTGTTTGCCTGGAAGTTACCGTTCGCTATCGCGAATCGCTCAAACAGCCAGATGTGATGCAAAGCGCATCGGATCTGATGGCTGCGCTGCCCAATATGTCGATATCGGGTCGCGAGTTGGGTAATCAGATGCTGATTCAGAACGTTGCCTTGTTTAGTCAATATCCTGATCCGGTCGAGATAACTTCTGCTTATGTGGGGACTTCACGAAGTAAAATCCTGCACCCTAGCCAATTTG